>NZ_WHNP01000164.1 GCF_009362735.1 Paraburkholderia franconis
ATCAGGAGAGAGAGCAGCTTCGCCTTGTTCCGCGCACCGGAAAATTCCTCGAGCGCCCGCGAAAGTGGTTGATGTTGTGTCTTGCCATGGGCCGATATGCGCGCTGCGTAGGTTGCCAGGAAGGCGAAAGGGGCTTCAGGATCCTTGCGGTTTTCGGCAAGGTTGAAGTGAACACGGCCCACAAGATTCCAGGCAGGATGACGCGACTTGAGAAATGCCTGAAGCGACTCCCCCGTGCTCGCCAGCTCATCACGTAAAGCGGTGTCGATTTCGCCCCACAGTGCCGCCAGGACATCCGGCGTGAGATATTCGGCACCCGTCATGGGCGGCGCATCTTCGATCAGTCTTTCGAAGTCCCCTGTGTCCGGTTGAGAAACCGTGACCTCCTCGCCTTCTGACGTGGTGCATAAAGACGTGACATAGCGGGCGCCAAAGTCGCGCCACCATGCCCACGCAGGCGGCAGTGCACGCCCTATGGTTGCGCTCCCCAGATAGAGCAGGCCATGACCCGTGCCGCGCCTGAAGGAAGCGCCTAGCGCAACGTCATCTGGCAAGGGAGGCGCATCGACTTCCGGCGCTGCAAGGAGGTGACCTGCCGGTGTGATTTTGGGCGCGAGACAATCGCTATCGGTCAAAGACATGGATGGTCGGGAAGTACCAGCTTCGAGGCGGCAAATAGCCTGGCGTGCAGATCACGTAATATCTTGCGCCCCGGGAAAAACTGCTAGTCCTGATCATGGTGCTGGCTTCCGCCGGCATGTTGTACGGCATTGTCGGGTGATGCTTGTGTCCGTGCCGCACAAGGTTTGACCCGCAGGCTGCTGCGGCGACCGGACCTCTACTCAGGGCGCAAGACGGTTCAAGAGCGGTCAGTGCTTCGTCACGTGCTCTGCCGTTACCGATGCAATGCCATGCGAGCTGATGGTGTTCAACGCTTCTGCCAGCGCGGCTCCGTCGGTCGGAAACGGGTCGCCCCAGACTGTTGATGTTCCGTGCGAGTCGATGATTTCCAGGATCCAGCGATCGCGGCTGTCGTTTCCGGCCCTATAGACGTGCACATCGACAGACGTGCCTTCGCGAGTGACGCGCGTAGACAGCGGGGACAATGCAAGCGGGTGAAACGCGTCTTCCGTCGTCCGGCCGAGCGAATCGACAAGGAACAGGTCTTCGGACTTGGTCCCGTCTTGCGCATCCAGATCGCTGCGTCCGGCATGCTTGCCCGTCCTGTCTTTCGGCCTTGAAACCGCTGGGATCATGTTCGGCCGCTCGCCCTGTTCCATCAGTTTTCGGCGCTCCTCACCCCAGTATCGATGGATATTGAGCGCTGCGGCCGTGAGCAGGTTTGCGAATGACCGACGTTGCTCGACGGTGTAATCTCGCTGCCCCAGTTCATGGTATCCGGAGGCTGTTCCAAACAGCAGGATGGCAGTGAACCACTCGGGGTGCCGTTCGATCAGCGGCTCCCAGGCCTCCCGATCGATGTCGATGCCCTTGCAATAGCCCTCGCACCACTCGTCGAGCACGACAATCTCTTCACCCTTCCACTCGTTCGTGTGCAGCGGAGGTTCGAACAGATCGGGACAGTGATTCAGGGTGTTGTTGATGTCGTTCCAGTATTGGATGATCAGTCCGGTCATCTTGCGTGCCCGACCGGCTGATAAAAATCTCGGCTCACGTGTTGCGTGCCGCGCATCCCAGATCCATGGAAGTATCGTGCCCGGCATGACCATGCTCGGTCCAGAGATGACGGCGGTCAGAAAGCCGTGCAACATGACGGCGTCCATCGCATCGTCGCAAACGGCATTGCTCGAAAGAAAGCGTTCGAGCACACCAAACTCTTCATCCGTCAGCGGATCGTCGAATTCGGGATCGAGATTCATGATATTCCCACGGTGGTACACGGTAGACGCGATGCTGATCGCCTGTGTATGTCACTGTCGCCGACATGCAACTCGATGCAGCGCTTGCACGCAACCATTTCGGCAGGCGCCGGGACGCCAACATTTTACCCGATCCGGTGACGTGCAAATCGGCTACCGGTCGGAAGGCGATGAATTTTTTCGCGCGCATATCGCTAACCCTTGTTATCGTTTGCGAAAGCGCCTCCCCCATTGTTCCAGCACTTATAACATGCCGATGCCAGTCACCGGCTTCCACCCTCTTTCCCCGATGCGCCGTCAGTGTCCGCCGTGCGTGCCGGATACGCAGACATGACTTCGCGCGCGGCAGTCAAGTGCCATTGACCGCTCCCACCCGGAAGATACCAAGCAGGCGCGCGGCGCACTTTGACGTATCCTTCGGCAATTCGCGAACACGTGTGTATTCTTCGACGGCAGGTATGTCGAATGGACCGACGATGACAAGCCAAAGATATTACATAGGAATCCTACTCAAATATTGTTAATGGCGCACCATCCCTTCGGGGGCGGTCCTCGTCGTTCGCGTGCGAACAGGACCTACGTTCTGTCCCATCTTCTGAACGCCATCTTCGCCGACTTGGATATCCCGCTGCACGTCCTATACTTGAAGGGAGCCGCGCGGAAGCCGGCCCCTGAAGCAGAAACGGACGAGAAATCGTTCATTGGGGCGCGGTAGCGGGGCCACGGAAACGCCTGTGTGAATAACGCGGGCGTTTTCTTTTGCGGCCCAGATGCTGCGCCGGAGGTACCGGGACGTTCACCCGCGTCGATATGTCCGAAGTGTGGCTCCGCATAAAGCGGGTGCACCGCAACCTATCCCGGTCACACACCGCGCAAGCGGGCTGATGCCCTGCTTTGTCACGCCCATTGTTCAGCGGTCCTGCCTCGTGTCCCAAACCCGGAGCACGAAGATTGTGGCGGGGCGCTCGGCGTATGCGGGTTTGATTTCGAGATGGATTTCGTATCGCCCTCCCAAACACACCCACTTGTGAACCTCGCGGGGCGGCGGGCCGTCGTAGCCGTCCAGTTCCTCCCCGAGCCGGTGGTAATGGTCCTCGCCCAGCTTCTTCGCTTCGGCCAGGAGTGCCTTAACTACCGTTCGCGCCACTGCGACATCGTTGTAAAGCTTGACATGCTCAGCGATCTGGGCCAAGTCGGACATGGCCTTACTCGTCAGTTCAACAGGCACGCTCATGCGCCCGGCACCGCCCGTTCGTTTTGCGTCCCGAGGCTATCCGCCCACGCTTCGGCTTCGTTCATCGAAACCACGCGGCCCGCGTCAACGTCGTCCAGGCCCTCCCGGATCAAACGTCGTTTTTCCTTTTCACGCGCCAGGTACGCGATCAAGGCTTTCTTAATGATCCATTGCTTCGGGCGTTCGATCTGCTCTGCCAGGGCGTCAACCTCCTCGGCCAAAGCCACGGGGACCTGCGCAGTCAGGGTCCGAGTCGTCGCTGTTGCCGTCATCGACATCACCTCAATTATTGATTTCCAATACGCCCTATTATAAAACAATAAACTGACTGCGGTGAATCGTCTGAGGACTCGCACCTGTGCATCGGAGATTGCCTCACTCCTATCTCCCCTCTGTGGGAATCGTGTGGCCTTGCGGGCCGTCCGCCGGCGTGCATCAATTGGGAGCGGCGCGACTCCAACCATCGATCCATCCAGATTCCACTCGCCGCCACCAACTACGGACATTTGGCCTACGCCACGTACAGCGGCACGTCAAACCAAGCCAACGACCCACGACAGGATCGGCTAAAACCCGGCTGGTCGATCGACGAAGTCACCCGAGCCGACGAAGCGATTGCAGCAGTTGCCCTCCTCCACACGATCAATTGCTGGGAACACCAGATTGCGACGACCCGCCCGCCGCAGGGCCATAGCCGGTCTGCCCCGGTGTCGTGCCATGGCGAGCGGCGACGCGCGCCTGTGCAGCGCGAATGTCGTCGGGATAGTTGGGATCGCGCCGGATGGGGTTGTAGCCGGCCTCTTCGAGTTCCTTCAGTTCTGCTTTCACCTGCTCGCGCGTGACCGTCGAACCGGATTGCTGAGCGAGGGATATGGCAGGCGCCGCCAGCACCGACACGGTGACGGCGGCAAAGACAAATGACTTCATGATGGACGACCTCCACGGACAAATTCCGTCCTCCTTCACGCGCTCGTTCCTGCACTGAGCAACTAAAGTCTAGTTGGTGGAAACGAAAAAGGTCTGCTGAGGTTCAGCGTCGGAGCCGCACACGTTCTTCGCATCACGGCGAGGCCAGGCGGTCTGACATGGCACGCGCACCGATCGTCGGACGGCGACTCCTTTGATCCTCTCGCTCTTCATTGCCCCGACATGCCTGGCAATGGGCGGCGCGGCGCTGTTGCACGAGTTATCCGTCGTCAGCCACGCGATAAACGATTTCAGTCAGGACGAGCGGCGTGAACAGGCGCGCATCGCTCATGGCGCACAGGTTACGCTCGACGAACGCCTCAGACCGCCCTACCTCAAACGCTACGATCTGGGCTCGAGCCAATACACTGACAGTCACGGCCATTTTTCACCGACGGGTGCCGACTGGCGGCGATGGGGTCTCCGAACCAAAGCCGCGGCGATGGTAATGTGGCTTGGCCACCATCCGCCCGGCGCATGGTGGACGCTGCTACAGATCAAATGTGTCGATCGGTTTCCTGAAGTCCACGCCGGCAGTGAGCCAATCGTTGAGGTCGCCGACGCGCGCCTCGGCCAGCCACTGACTCGTGCATTGCTCAGCTGGGAAGCGAGGAGCGATATGAGGATCGGACGATGATGCTGGTCGGCACTGCGAGCAGCGATTGGTCTTCCGCCAGCGTTCTGGGCACGGCAGACGCATGATCCCATCGATGAAGCAGTCAGCGGCCTGACTGCGTCGAGCGCAGATCGTCAGGCTGCCTCTACGCTTTGTAATCCGGCACAAGTTCTACCGGCATTGCCGGGGTGTTCCAACAGCTATTATTTTCCAATCGTTATTACGATTCGTATATTGATTACTCATTGAGTAGGATAACGAATCGAATTTCCGGTTCGCGCGATGCTCGCCCCGCGCACCTGTCCGCGACAATCTCGGCCACCCCTCCTCGACCACCACGAGTCTCTACCTATATTCTGAAGATGATGAGCGGCACAGCGAGACCGTCAAGCGTCATCGGATGTCGTGGGCCGGTAATAAAATCGGAAACTGACGGTCGCAAGCCGAATCCCGGTGATTCGACAACGGACAATTCAGGGAATGACGGTGCCTGAGTGAACGAGGCACTGCGCGATAGCAGCCATTCATGAAGGATGAGGCCTCGGCACGTGGCCATGCTCAACCCCTCACTACTCGAATCCGGCTCCATTAGCGCCCACCGTTTGCAGGCTTCCAGCTCTCGACAGGCGCGACAGTCGTGCGTAGCGCTGCCTCTTGCGTCACCGGAGTCTCGTACACCCAGCCCTGTTGCTTGAATTCCTCGTAACTCAGTGAGGTAAGCCACCGGCTCTGCCGGTGGACTCACCAAGGTTTGACCTTTACGACGGTCGGCGCGAATTTCCTGTCTCTGCCAAGAGAAGGAGATTCACGATGAAAGAGTATCAGAGCCTGAGCCACACGAGATGGGACTGCAAGTATCACGTGGTGTTCATCCCGAAGCGGCGCAAGAAGCAGATATTCGGCGCGTTGCGTCGGCAGCTCGGAGAGATATTTCATGAGCTGGCGTCCCACAAGGAATCGAAAATTGTCGAAGGGCACCTGATGGGGGATCACGTTCACA
>NZ_WHNP01000165.1 GCF_009362735.1 Paraburkholderia franconis
CGCCCCAACCAAAGTCCAAAGTCGTTCGCCAGGCAAGAAGAAACAACGCGAGTTCAATCAGGCCGACGTTGAGCATGCAATCGTGGACCTTGCCCAGCAAAGACAGGCACAACCGCAACCCCGCAAACCTGGCCGGAGGTCTGCAAGGGACAGGGGAACGGACGTAAGCGCCCTGCCCATTCAAACGCCATCCTTCGACACTGCGTGATCTTTAACCCATGAAAAGCAAACGCTGAACCCTTTAAACCCGGACATCTCTATCTAGCCGGGAAGCGGACATCTGAATCTGGCCTCGACATTAGTTGTAGCGGCTAGATGGTAATGTCCGCTTCTAGCCGCATAGAAATGTCCGCTTTTGATGCCGTCGTATGCTAGCCACCCGCCGTTTTCGGGCGCTCTAGACATCGATGGCTGTGACAGAACGGATAACAATGACGATGCGGGAACTGGACAGATTCAAGGTCATTCAGGACGTGATGGAGGGACGGCTCAAGCCATGGCGTGCCGCTGAACGTCTGGGTCTGACGACGCGGCAAATTCGACGGCTGGTGACCCGATACCGCGAGTCTGGCGCTCCAGGACTCGTCTCTCGCAAGCGCGGGATGCCCGGCAACCGGAGACTGGACAGCGAACTGGCTCAACGGGCTTTGGTCATCGTCCGTGAGCGCTACGCCGACTTCGGCCCGACGCTGGCGTGCGAGAAGCTGCGCGAATGTCACGGCGTCCGGCTCGCGAAGGAAACCGTGCGCAAGCTGATGATGGAAGCCGGGCTGTGGATACCGCGCCGACAGCGCCCGCCGAAGGTCTATCAGCCGCGGGCCCGGCGCGCGTGTCTGGGCGAGCTGGTGCAGATCGACGGCAGCGATCACCGATGGTTCGAGGAACGGGCGCCGGCCTGCACGCTGCTGGTGTACGTCGACGATGCGACGAGCCGGTTGATGGCATTGCATTTCACGCAGACCGAGTCGACGTTCAGTTATTTCGAGGCGACGCGCGCGTACATCGAGCGCCATGGCAAACCCGGCGCGCTCTATAGCGACAAGTACAGCGTGTTTCGCAAAACGGGCGCGAACAAGGATGGCAATAGCGTGACCCACTTTGGGCGCGCAATGTACGAGCTGAACATCGACACGTTTTGCGCGAACAGCAGTCCGGCCAAGGGGCGCGTGGAGCGCGCACATCTGACGCTGCAGGACCGTCTCGTGAAGGAATTGCGACTGCGTGGCATCAGCACGATCGCCGATGCCAATGCGTACGCCCCTGCCTTCATGGCGACCTATAACGCCCGTTTCGCAAAGCCACCGAAGAGCGATTTCGACGCGCACCGGCCGCTGCGTGCGGATGAGAGCCTTGAGCTGGTGATGACGTGGCGCGAGTCGCGCAAGGTGACAAAGTCGCTGACCGTGCAGTACGACCGGGTGATGTATCTGCTGGAGGACACGCCGGAGCACCGCAAGCTGATCGATCGATATATCGAGATCTGGGAGTACCCCGATGGGCGCATCGAACTCCGGGCGGACGGCCGCGTTCTGACGTGCAGGCAGTACGACCGGCTGGCCGAGATCGATCAGGGCGCGATCGTTGAACACAAGCGACTGGGCCATGTGCTTCAGGTCTCGCAGGCGATTCAGGCACAACGCGATAACAGCCGCATCGGTAAGGCACCTTCCCGGACTCATCTGGGCGCATCAACCAAAGTTCAAACGCGTTCGACCGGCAAGAAGAAACAACGTGAATTCAATCAGGCCGACGTTGAGCATGCAATCGTGGACCTTGCACAGCAAAGACCGGCACAACCGCAACCCCGCAAACCTGGCCGGCGGTCTGCAAGGGACAGGGGAACGGACGTAAGCGCCCTGCCCATTCAAACGCCATCCTTCGACACTGCGTGATCTTTAACCCATGAGAAGCAAACCCTGAACCCTTGAACCCGGACATCTCTATCTAGCCGGGAAGCGGACATTTCAATCTGGCCTCGACATTAGTATTCCTTCGCATATGCTAAAACGCCTTGTGCACGAGCAGGCTCAAAAGCCGGCTCGTAATCGACCTGGTTGCTTGACTGCCAACCGGGTAGGAGAGGGCACGTCGCGTGAACATCGCGCTATCAAAGATGCGACAATGGATATGTTCAAGGCGAAAGGCGCTGGAGGAACGTTGATGCCAGGCAACACCTGTGTCCGGTGCGGAACAGTCATGTCGCCGCACGACGTTGTCAGCGTCGCTTCAGGCGATGGTGCCTTCCGGTCGCTCTGCAGCCGCTGTTTCAATACCGAGATGGCGCATCTTGCAGAGCTTCACGCCTTCGAACATCCGGAGTTTACGCCCGTGCGGCTGGCCGATGCGGATGGTGTTGTACACGAGTTTTATTTCCGCAGCCTGCTGTTCGGCGACCAGCTTTCACTGGAGGCGTTCGAACTGGCTCCCGGCGAAGAAGACTGCGTGGGTTTCCGTTTTCAGCTTCTCGGTGAACCACAGTCGGATCCGTTCGAGCTTCTGGGAAATCTGGTGCAGAAGGTCAAGCGTGCTCTGACGGTCAGGCATCTGGTCGAGCATGCCGGCAATCTCGAGGTAGCCGGAACGACGGTCCGTGGGCGAATCGAGTGGGACAGCGGACAGGACAGCGGCGAGAGCGGCCGCCTGCCGCGTGTGGTCATCGATGGCAGGCGCGTCGACTGGACCGATTTTGGGGCGATGTTGATGGCGTTCGAAGGGTGGCAGTTCCGGATTGAACTGGTGGATCCGAGCGACGAGGCATGAGGCATACATGTCGCTAGCCGGATTAAACGATACCATCGCCTCGGAGCCAACGATCAGCATCAGGCGCACCAACGGCCGTGTGCGATTCGGTCACAAGGAAACCTCGGCGGTCACTGCGTCCCACGGCGCGGTCAGACGGCCTTCTTCGCGCACAATAAGGCCAGCGTTCTCGAGCATCACCACGTCCTCGTAGACACGCTTGTAGTCCCGATCCAGCGCAGTTGCCAACGCCTTCACGTTCTCTGCGCCTTCGCGATGAAGATGACGAAGCATCTCAAGGCGCTTCGGCGACAGTGCAGCCAGCATCTCCTCGAGCGACAGAAACGTCACGTGCCGCTCTTCGAAATTCTCGCCTGCCTGCGCACGGTTGAACGCCGCCGCGAATCGACGACCCATATCCCGCGCGCCACCAACATGCACGTTCATTTTGCTCATGATTCACCTCGCTCACGTTTTACATCATCCAGAAAATCAGCCACCATCTGCTCAGGCGTCGAAAATTTGTACGGCTCTTCCCGATCCCGGTAGTGCCGGTGATCGCCTTTGCCTCGCTCGTTGTCGTAGCCGATGATTCGCTGACCAGCCCGACCATAAAACAGGCTGTACTTGAGACCGTGCGGTCGTTCGCCGTCGCTCTCCGGTAATCGCCAGATGCGCATTTCGAGAATGGCTCCATCCGGGTAGATGGTTCGGTCCTCGAACAGGAGCGTGGCTTTCTTCTTCATATGGCGCAGGATGCCACACAGAAGTTATGGCGTCAAGCGCCATAAGAGGCGCACGGTGGTTAATTGGCGACGCGGTTCTTCGGGTTCCGATATCGATGAATCGGTCAGTCGGCATAGCAGACTGACTGAAGACGCGGTCCACAGGACGCCAGAGCCGAGTCGAGACTTCAAGGGGCCAATGCGGCTTTCGGGCTGAACCCCGTCGGTCCCGTCTCTCCATCGCGATATCGCGTCGGCCACATCGAGGCATGCCGCTGATGCCGCACGATGATGGATGGGTTGGCTGCCAATAAGGCTTCGCAAATATGTCCGATCCGGTGCGCGTCCTATACTTGATGGGAGCCGCGCGGAAGCCGGTCCCGACGGAGTAACGGACGGGAAGACCGTTCAATGGGGCGCGGTAGCGGGGCCACGGAAACGCCTGCGTGAAAAACGTGGGCGTTTTCTTTTGGCGGGTTTGGGCCCTTGCCACCAAGGCACTTGCGGCGACCCGTGGGCGGCCGCCGGGGACAAGCCGATGCTTATTCCCCTGAGAATCCCGTAAACGCTGCCTTATGCGAGCGCGAGTGCCCTGGTCTGGCTCCGGTGCAAATTGGATTTTGTCGCGATAAGGATGGCAGGACGAGCGGCGGCTACTATGAGTAGTACTGCTTACATCACCAGAGAATAGAACTGGTCGGCGACAGTTCGGGCAATGCCGTCATCTTTCATCTGCCCCTTGCGAATCATATGCATGACCTCGATGCCGGACAGGATGATGCGCGCGCAGCGAAAATCCTTGAAGCCCATCATCGGCCTGATGACGCGTTTGATTGCGCGATGGTCCTGCTCGACCCGGTTGTTCAGGTACCTGACCTGCCGGATCTGGATGGGCGTTTCCCGTTCAGCGTTCAGGGCCTCGAGTGCAGCCCGATTCGCGCCGCTCTTATCGATGGTGACGGTCTCGGGCTCGCCGTTGCGCCCGATCGCCTTCTCGAAGTAACGTCGGGCTGCGGTCTTGTCACGACGGGCGCGCAGCAGGAAGTCGACGGTGTTGCCGGCCTTGTCCACCGCGCGGTACAGGTATTTCCACCGGCCGCCCACCTTGACGTACGTCTCATCCATGCGCCAACTGGTACCGACCGGACGTTTGTGTCGGCGAAACGCCTTTTCGAACAGCGGCACGAGGTGAGTAGACCAGAGGAATTTCACCTCCAGCCTCTCGCAGAACGGTGCGTGAGCCTCTCGACTCACACCGCTCCCATCAAGCGAACGAGCCTGTCATTCCCCGTTGCCAATGTACGAACAGTTGCGGTTGCCGCTTCGCAATGCCTTCCACGAAGATAGACGCCCGTGTTCTGTGTCCTTTCAGGCGCCTATACTTGCGCATTGCCCAGGCAACCAACGTCTTGTTGAAGTGCCTGAGCGCCGGATATATCGCTGACGGACTGAATTTCCCGTAGTAGCTCAACCAGCCTCGCAGGACTGGATTGTGCAAGCGGGAGATGTCAGTCACGCTGAGATACGTCCGGGTTTGGTAGCGAGCCTCGCGAGTCGTTTGCCGCATGGACTTGAGGGCCGCCGCACTGACGGCGGGCGTGAAGTTCACAAATATGCTGTTGCGTCTGCGATTCTTCACGATTCGCCGCCGAAAGGTGTACCCGAGAAAGTCAAACTGCGTGTTTGGATACCGCCCTTTGCGACTGCCATCCTTGCAGTAGACGATTTTGGTCTTGTCCGGATGCATTTCCAGATGGCACTCTGCCAACCTTGCCTGAAGCGCAGCCTTGACAGCTTGCGCCTCTTGTTCAGTCCGGCAGTGAACCAGTCCGTCGTCTGCATACCGGCACCAGGGAAGATCGGGAAACATCCGGCCCATCCAGACATCGAACGTATAGTGCAGGAACAGATTTGATAGCACTGGGCTGATTACGCCGCCTACAATGTTGCATACTTTTCGCTCCTTCGTCTGAGTCGTTCGAATTTTCGCTGCCGCGAACCGGGGGCTGCGGATCGACACGGAACACAACGACGATTTCGTCCTTGTGGATTTCGACGCGCTTGACCAGGCCCAGAACGATCTTGCGTTTCGTTTCAAGATCAATCGCATCAAGCTTTTCAGTGACAGCGGCTGCAAATTCCTCGAGCCGGTTGATGACCAGAAACAGTTCGCTTTGCATCGCTCCGTGGCGCCGTGATTCCTGGATCTGCTGTTCAATC
>NZ_WHNP01000166.1 GCF_009362735.1 Paraburkholderia franconis
ACGTTGCCGGCATGATTGAAGCCCTCGTTGCGGCTGATACGGGAGGCCAGGATTCTGTGCCCCACCACACCGAGGCTCAGCGCGGCAAGGGTCGGGCCAATGATGGCCGAGACGAGCGCCAGCGCCGTCTGCGTCAGCAGAATGACCGGTAGCGTTGGACAGCGGGCGATCAGCAGGCAGCCCGCCGCGACCATGCCAGCCGATACCGCAATGATGGCCCGCTTTGCACGCGTGGCGTCCACCAGCATCCCCGCAGGAATCTGGCTGAGCGCGGCGGCCACGCCGCTCGCGCCCATGATGAGACCGATATCGCCCGACGACCAGTGCTGCGTGCCCTTCAGGAAGATGGCGAGGAATGGCCCGATGCCGTCGCGCACGTCCGCCATCAGGAAACTGAGTGCGTCGAGCCCCCGAAGGCTTTGTGCCGACGGGGAGCGGTCGCTTTCGGGATGACTGCTGGCGCGTGCGGAAGGGCTCATCGTCATCTCCGCGGGTTCATGCGCCCGTACCGGCATCCGCGTCAGCATCAGAATGAGGATCGGCCTGTTCCGCGATCTCGCTCACGTCGAGGGTATGGCCATGCGTGTTCTCCACCATGCCGCCCCACGCCTGCACGCGTGCGCCAGGCGTCAGATAAGCCCGCAGTTCTTCGGCGGCATGAGGAGGCATCCGCAGTGACGTGCCGTCATCCAGCAGCGCGCCACGCAGTTCTCCCTTTGGTCCGTGCAACGACAGAATGACGGTGCCCGTCACCTCCGCCGCGTACATTTCCACGTCGGGCCTTTTGTGTCTGTCGTCATCGCGATGCGGTCCCTCGTCGACGAGAGTTTCGCCGTCACCGACGGCTATCGACACTGCCGCGATGATGTTCGCCGTGCGTGGCCTGACGCCCCGCACGGTGACGGTGTCGCCGGGCCCAACGCGTTGCACGATGTGTGTCCCCAGGTGCGGCGGAAAATGGACCTGCCGCTGGCCGTCCAGAATGAAGCCGTCCGGTTCGCCGTGCGGGTTGAGCAGGAACTGCGTGAGTGTGCCCTTCGTTTCGGGCAGGCATGCCGGGTCAATCCAGTGCATGGTGTTTCTCCTTCAGTTGGAAAAGTTGCTGTACAGCCGGGTGAGGTTGCCAGGCGTGCCGAAAGCGGTGGCCTGCAGGGCTTCGCCGTACCGGTTGCGTGTGCCATAACCGGTCGCAGCGACGTTCGCGCCCGGACGCAAGAGGCTCACGAACTGCTGCGCGACGACAGGCGTCAGCCTGATGACAGTGCCGTTGCGCAGCAGCACCCCGTCCGGTTCCCCACGGGGTGCAGTCGTCACGCGCATGACCTCGCCCTGGACGCTGAGGCGCACGAGGCCAGCGCCGCGGAGGGCGGGCGGCGGACGCGGTACATCGGGCGGCGGAGGCTGGTCGACGAGTTGCTGGCCAGTGCGCGGGTTGACGATCTGCTGCGCCTTCACGTCACCGCTGCCATCCCTGAAACCGGCGACCTGGACGCGATCGCCTGGCTGCACGGCAGCCACCAGTTGCGCGCCGGGATGCGGCGGGAAATGCACGAGCGAGCCGTCGCTCAGGATGAAGCCGTCCACGTCGCCTTCCGGGTTGATGACAAAGCGGCTCACGATGCCTTGCGTGAGCGGGGTCGGCTGGCCCGGGGTTGGCTCCCATGCGCGTGGAGGCGAAGGTTGCGTGCGCACCGGTCCACGGGCGGGCGGCTCCCATGGGCCAGCCATCGAAGGAGGCACGTCGGGCGCGGCAGGCCCGGGCGGCGTCTGTGCGACGCACGCGCTGGTCCACGGCGTCAGTGCGACGAGTACCACGCGAACTGCCCGTCGGACTGCGCGCGTCGCAGGTCCTGCATGCTCGGTGTTGAATGGGAAACTCGGGAACATGGTTCACTCCTGTCAGAGGACAGCGGGTGAACTGCACGGCCTATGCCATGCGAACATGCACGACAGGACAAGGGCATCAAGGAGGAGACGAAGCCGAGGGCGTCCGGTTGCTGGACACCAGGTGTCGGGTTCGTTGACAGGTCTAGTTCAGCCCGAGACCCGCCATCTTCGTGTAGAGCGACTGCCGGCTGATGCCGAGGCGTCGCGCGGCGTCGGCGCGATTACCGCTTGCCAGCGCAAGCGCGCGGACAATCATCGCGCGTTCGACGCGCTCAATGGCTTCGGCGAGCGGCAGGTCGGCGAGGTCAGCGGGCAGCACGTGTTCTGCAGGGACCGACGTGCCTCTGAGGAACGCAAGGTCATCGCCGGTAATCGCAGGACCGGGCGCGAGCGAACAGACGCGCTCGATGGCGTTCTTCAGTTCCCGGACGTTGCCCGGCCACGGGTGGCCGACGAGGCGTCGTTGTGCCTGCGCGGACAGATGCATCACGCGATGCGCCGGCTTCGTTGCGGCTGCAAGGAAGTGTTCGGCAAGCGGCAGGATGTCGGCGATGCGTTCGCGCAGCGGGGGCAGGTGCAATGGAATGACGTTCAGGCGGTAAAGCAGGTCCTGGCGGAACTCGCCGGCGCTGACCATCGCGTCCAGGTCGCGATGCGTGGCGGCAACCACGCGGACATCGACGGGCAGGGTCCGGCTGGTGCCGAGCGGCGTGACGTTTTTCTCCTGCAGCACTCGCAGGAGCTTGGCCTGCATCGCAGGCGGCATGTCGCCGATTTCATCGAGAAACAGCGTTCCACCATCCGCCTCGACGATGCGGCCGGTGCGTTCCGTCGCCGCACCCGTGAAGGCGCCTTTGCCATGGCCGAACAGTTCGCTTTCCAGCAGGTCGTGAGGGATGGCCGCGCAGTTCACGGCAACGAACTGACCATCGCGACGGCGGGACGCCTCGTGCAGGACCCTCGCGGCGACTTCCTTGCCGGTTCCGGTTTCGCCCGTAATGAGGACCGTCGCGTCGCTCGTGGCGGCCCGGCCCAGTTGCTTCTGGACCGCGCGCATCGCTTCGCTCACGCCGAGCAGCAGCGGCCTGTCCGAGATGGGTTCTCCGGCGAACGGCGCTTCATCAGGTCCGGTCGCGGGCCGCTGGCTGGCCGAGAAGATGCGTTCGAGCAGCACGGCAATGTCATTGCGCCCGACCGGTTTCGTGAGATGCTCGAAGGCGCCTAGCCGCATCGCGCCAATCGTGTTGTCGCTGGTGGCATGCGCAGTCAGCATCACGACGGGTACGGGCTTCAGCGCGGCGTCGCCGCGCAGCCTCTCCAGCACACCCAGACCATCGAGGCCCGGGAGCCGGAAGTCGAGAAAGATGCAGTCGGCCGCCAGGCCGCCATGCAGCACTTGAAGGGCAGCTTCTCCGGACGGGGCCTGCACCACGCGATGTCCAAGGTCGGACAGGGTTTCCGCGAGACCCTCACGGAATGCGTCGTCGTCATCGACTACGAGGATGGTTGCCATGGAATCTCGATCACGAAACATGCGCCAGTGGACCGGTCGTCAAGATATGCGTTGCCGCCATGCGCGCTCGCCACTTCACGGACGACCGCAAGGCCGAGGCCGGAACCGTCGGCGCGGCCGGTGACGAATGGTTCGAAGATGCGTTCGCGCTGGTCCGCCGGTACCCCCGGTCCGCTGTCGGAAACGGAAATTCGCAGATGTGGGCACTCGCCTGACCAGTCACGCTCGACCGTCACGGTGACCGTGCCGCCCTCGCCGACGTGGCGCAGTGCGTTCAGCAGCAGGTTGTCGAGCGCGCGCCGAAGCTGGTCCGCGTCGAATGCCGGCTGCTGCGGCACCGGCGCGTCGGCCAGGTCGTCGAACTTCGACACCAGCGTCAGCCGGATGCCGCGCCGGCGCGCCAGTTCGCGGTGCGACTCGACAACATCCGCCAACCACTCCGCGATATTCACCTGACGCGACCTGACGGTTACGGGCTGCGTCAGCGCAAGAAGACTGGCGACCTGCGTCTCGATCCGTCCAATCTGCTCAAGGATAAAGCGAAGCGCGCCGTGTTGCCGCTCACTGTCGCCCGCCAGCGCGTTCTCCGCCTTCAATCGCATGGCGCCCGCCGGATTGCGGATCTCGTGGGCGACCTGTGCCGCCAGCTTGCCCAGCACGCTGAAGCGCTCGGCACGGGCGAGCCGGTCGCTGAGCACCGTGGTCTGTTGCCGGAGCAGCTCGGCCCGCCCGGCGTACTGATTGAGTGCATCGACAATCCGGTCGAGTTCCGGCTCGCCAAGACGCGTGAGATGGGCAGAGCGCTCGACGTCGCCGTCGGACGACAGCGCCATTTCGAGTCGCGTGAGATTGCGCCGCCAGCGGCGCAGGGCCAGCGCAAGTGCGACCGCGACCGCGAGAATGACGGCCAGCACGGCGGCCATTCCCGTGACCAACCCTTCTCCATACCGTCCCAGGGGCGGACGGGCACGCGTGAGCATCCATGCGAACAGGGCAGGCTCATCCTTCACCGGGCAGGCCGCCGCGATGACCGCATCCGGTCCGTTGCGGATCACATCGGCTGCGGCCGCATGCGTGGCAGCCGTCGTTCGCAGGGTGCGCAGAATCAGCGGCGTTTCGGCTTCCGGGATGTCGCGTTTGATGCCGCTGCCCTGGTAGGTCGGAAAGGCGTAGGCCAGAAAACCGTTCACCGGGGCGCTGCCTGCTGCCGCGCTGGCCGGGCCTGGCGCCGTCCACGCAGGCACCGCGTCCCCGGTCGGGTCCGCGGTCCAGAACCCGCCCTCGACGCCCGGTGCCTGTGCGAGCACGATGTCGAGCACGGCATGCATGAGGTCCGTGTTGCCTGCCGCGCCCGACATGGGTCGCGAGAGGTTGTAGCGCGTCGCAACCGCTTCACAGGCGGCAGTCGCCTGCTGCCTGGCGCCCGCGATCTGCTGGCTCCCGGCCGAGATCGCCATGAACCATACGATGGCGACGAGCATCGCGCATAGCGCTGCCACGAGTGCCCACAGGGCGACGAGCTGTGTCGAGAACGAGAGTCGCTTCATCAGGACAAGGGCGGAAGGAACAGGGGAAGCATACGTCAAAGCGAAAGCGAGGCCAGGCGCCAGGGACTCCTCACACGCTATATCCGGTTCGGCGCACAGCGCAAGGCTCCCGCCCTCCCTTGAATCTTCCGCTACCGCGGGTCCGCGATAGCTGCCCCTGTATTGAAGCGCTGAAGCCGTAGTGGGTAGGAAAGGGAGCGGGCTACGGTCGTATCGCCGCTCTGCCTGGCAGTGTGCCTGGGTTGGCGCAGCGATCTGGCACCCGGCCCGTGTCATTGGCCAGGACGGCCGGGTAACCCGGCATAGTGATGTCTTATGGCCTCGTCGCTAATTGATGAACCGTCCTTTTATTGATCCGGCAATAAAATATTGAAACTTTGAGCGCAACACATGGTCGGAAGTGTTATGGAAAAAATCGACTCCCGAACCTTGCCGATGGCGGCACTGAATGAACGCCGTCGCCGCGCGGTGAAGATGCGCATCGAAGGCGTAGCGTTGAAAGAGGTGGCGCTGCGTTGCGAGATGTCGCCCACGACGGTGATTGCGGCCTGCAAGGCGTACGAGGCGGGCGGCTGGCGTGCCGTGGATGTCGGGCCTCGCGGTCGTCCGTCGGGTACCGGACGCAGCCTGAGCGCAGATCA
>NZ_WHNP01000167.1 GCF_009362735.1 Paraburkholderia franconis
AGACGCTCACCTGCGTGCGGCACAACATCCCCGTGACGGCTGTGGTGTTCCACAACCGGCAGTGGGGCGCGGAAAAGAAGAACCAGGTGGACTTCTACAACCGCCGCTTCGTCGCCGGCGAGCTCGACAATCCGAGCTTCGCGGGCATCGCGAAGGCGATGGGCGCCGAGGGCATCGTCGTCGACCGGCTCGAGGACGTCGGCCCGGCACTGAAGAAGGCGATCGACCTGCAGATGAATCACGGCAAGACCACGATCGTCGAGATCATGTGCACGCGCGAACTCGGTGATCCGTTCCGCCGCGACGCGCTGTCCAGACCCGTGCGCCTGCTCGACAAGTACAAGGACTACGTCTGAACGAGCGCTCCCGCAGCGCGGCGTTCCCCGGCAACTTCAGGCTGTGCCGGGAACGCCGCTTGTACCATCACAGCCCATCGCAGCCATGAAGCCCATCTACCGCATCATCGAGAGCGCGCGTCAATCGCCCATGCGTATCGTGCTGTGCGAGTCCGAGGACGCGCGCGTGCTGCGCGCCGCACAGCGCGCGACGCAGGAAGGTATCGCCCGTATCGTGCTGGTCGGCGACACTGGGCCAACCCGGCAAGCCGCAGAGAAAGAAGGCATCGATCTCACCGGCATCGAGCTTGTCACGCCCGCGACCTCGCCTCTTTCCCGGCAATTCGCCGAAGAACTGTTCGCGCTGCGCAGCAAGAAAGGCATGACACGCGACGAGGCGCAGCGGGAAGTGCTCAATCCGCTTTGCTTCGCGAATCTGATGGTGCGCCTCGGGCACGCTGACGGATCGGTCGCGGGCGCAGTCAACACCACGGCCGACGTCGTGCGCAACGCGATTCAGATCATCGGCGTTCGCCCGTCGTTCAAGCTCGTGTCGAGTTTCTTCCTGATGATGCTGTGCGAGCCCTTCCATACGATGAAGGGCGGACTGATCTTTTCGGACTGCGCGCTCGTCGTCGAACCCGACGCCGTGCAGCTCTCCGAAATCGCGATGGCCGCCGCTGACAGCACCCGTGCCCTGTTGATGGAAGAGCCCAGAGTGGCGATGCTGTCGTTCTCCACCAGCGGCAGCGCGCACCATGCCGCCGTCGACAAGGTCGTCGAGGCGACGCGTCTCGTCAAGGAAGCACGCCCGCATCTGGCCATCGACGGCGACGTGCAGCTCGACGCCGCGATCGTCGCCGAGATCGCGATGCGCAAGGTTCATCATTCGCAGGTCGAAGGTCACGCAAACACGCTGATCTTTCCGGGTCTCGAAGCGGGCAATATCGGCTACAAGCTCGCGGAGCGCATCGGCGGCGCGAAGGCGATCGGGCCCTTGCTGCAAGGCCTGCAAAAACCCGCCAACGATCTTTCGCGCGGATGCAGCGAGGATGATATTTACTACGTGATTGCAGTAACCTGCGTACAGGCACATGCAGCGCTCGGAGTCCTGCCCGCAGATGAACACGCATCATCATGATTCGAAAGCAGGTGTCAGGGGGGACATGCCCCCATCATGACCCTCGACAAGCTGATTCCTCTTCTGGCGCTGATGGGCGCCGCAAGCTATTTCCAGACCGTGACGGGCTTTGGGCTCGGCATGATCGTGATCGGTGTCGCAAGCGGAACGAACCTCGCGCCCGTTGCAAGCGTGGCTGCGCTCGTCAGCGTCGTGACGCTCGCGAACTGTTCGATCGCCCTGCCCGGCAAGCTGCATCACGTCGATTGGCGCGCGGTGGGCGCTGCCACGCTCGGCATCGTGCCTTCCGTGATTGCGGGCGTCGCGCTACTCGATTACCTGAGCGCCGCTGCATCGGCAGTGCTGCATCTGCTGCTGGGCATCGTCGTGCTGTATGGCGGCATCGGCTCTGCGTTGCGGCCCGCGCCACTCGAACAGCGGTCGGGTAATCGCGGCTTTTTCATGAGCGGTGTGTTCGGCGGGCTGCTGAGCGGCATGTTCGGCATATCGGGGCCGCCACTCATCTATCAGTTCTATCGACAGCCCCTGTCCGTCACGCAGATCCGCTGCGCGCTAATCGTTCTGTTCGGCGAGACTGCCGCGATCCGCACGACATTCAGTGCATCGACGGGCCAGTTGAACTCGGCCATCTGGATACAGGCAGCGATCGCGCTGCCCGTCGTCAGCCTCGCGACACTGGCGGCGCGTCATCGACCGCCGCCGCTGTCAGGCGTGATGACGCGACGCGTTGCGTTCGGCGTGCTGGTGATCATCGGCGGACAGCTCGTGTTGACCTCCGTCTGGCGGCTTGTCGCGTAGCGCCTATCTGACGCTATCTGCCGCGCCGTCCGCCCGCACCGATAAAGCCCACGATCTCGGCAAGCAAGGTCATGTCAGGCGGCGCCGAAAGGTCCACGGCGAGCGAATGCCGATAGTACGGACTGAGATCGAGCCCGATACCGAGCCCCAGCACTTCGACATCGCCCGCCGCCCGCTGCTCGCCTATCACCTGCTTCAGATGATTGTCGAGGTAGTAAACGTCGTTGGCCTGATGGGTCGCGGCGTCCATCGGGCTGCCGTCCGATACGACGATCAGGATGCGCCGGTTCACAGGATGCGCGCGCAATCTGTTGCACGCCCACTCGATAGCTTCGCCGTCCACGCCCTCGCGAAAGAGATCGCCCTTGAGCAGAGCGGCGATATCAGCACGTGCGCGTCGCCAGCTCGTTTCCGCGTTCTTGAACACGAGATGGCTCACTTCGTTCAGCCGCCCCGGATGACGCGGCCGCCCCTGCGCCAGCCAGTCGAGCCGCGCGCGGCCGCCGTTCCATGCGCCTGTCGTGAAGCCCAGCACTTCGCTGGCGATGCCCGCCGAGTCGAGCGCCCGCGTCAGCACATCGATCAGCATCGTGACGGGTTCGATCTGCGCTCGCATCGAGCCCGAGCAGTCGATCAGAAAGCTCACCATCGATTCGGCGATCAACGTGTGGTGTTCGAGGCGAAACAGACGCCGCTCGGCGGGCGAGCTGACGAGTTGCGCGAGCCGCCTTCCGTCGATACGTCCATGCTCTTCGCCAAACGACCAGCCGTCGCGCTGCGGCACGGCGAGCGCGGCCTTCAACGCGCGCGCGAGACGCGGCACATTGAGTGCCTGTGCGCCGATACGTTGGTCGAGGCGTTCGCGATACTCTGAAAGCAGCGCCTTGCGCACGAGCGTTCCCGCACAGGACTCGCGATCGTAGCGGGTCGTGAAGACGCGATAGCCTTGCTCCGACGCTCGCAGCACGCGGCTCTCGCCCGTGTGCGCAAGCGTGATGCCTTCCTCGTCACCGTCTTCGAAGTCGAGAAAGAGCGAGATCGCATTGCGCGCCGCCTCGTCGTCTTGCTGATCTTCGGCTTCGTCGGGCAGCGCGGCGCGTTCGGCGTCGATCATCTCGCTGATCTGCCGCGCCAGTTCGAGCGCGTGTTCCGCGAATGCGCATTGATCGCTGCGCGTGCGCCGCATGCCGACAAGCGGCGCGCCGATCACGGGCGCAACGGAAGCCCGCGTCGCTTCGATCAGACCTTCCGTTTCCTCCAGCACGGGCCAACCCGACAGACGCGACCAGCACATCTGCGCAACGGTATAGAGCAGCAATCCGAGATGTCCGTCGACGATCCTCGAGCGATGCATGTCGCGCGACCACGCTTCGAAGCGGCTCCGAAGATTCTGCGCAAGCCCCGGCATGCCTTCGGGCAACAACGATTCGCAGCGCAACTGTTCGAGCAGCTCGAATAGCAGCCGTTGAACGGAACCCTCCGGCAGCAGCCGACGATGCAGTTCGGCATCGGAATGCCGTAACCGCAATGCCGCGCCATCCGCTGCACCGCGCAGCGATGCGAACGTATCCTCCGCAGGCGCGGTGCGCAAATGCGGCGCATGAATGGGCAGCGGCTTCATGTTCCGGCACAGTCGACCGTTGCTGTAATGCAAGGCGGCATCGCCCGTTAGCGCGCGCACGGTCGCTGCACGCAGCGCGTCGCCGCGCGCAGCGCGCCGGGCCGCTTCGCGATCGGACGACTTCATGTCGTTGCCAGGTTGAGCGCGTTGCCGCTTTCGAACGAAACCAGTTCCTTGCCGAACGCGCGCTGGAAGTATTCGGCGACGACCGGCCGCTCGGCTTCGTCGCACTTGTTCAGGAACGTCAGGCAAAACGCGAGGCCCGGATCGCGAAAGATCCTGATGTTCTCTGCCCAGTTGATCACGGTGCGCGGCGACATCAGCGTCGACAGATCGCCTGCCGCAAAGCCTTTGCGCGTCAGTTCGGCCACGCTGACCATCGATTCGACGAGCGCGCGGCCTGCTGCGTCGTCGAGCTCGGGCGCACGCGCGAGCACGATCGCCCGCTCGTCGTCGCGCGACAGATAGTTCAGCGTCGCGACGACGTTCCAGCGGTCGATCTGCGCGTGATTCAGCGTCTGCGTGCCGTGATAGAGCCCGTTGAGATTGCCGAGTCCGACGGTGTTGGTCGTCGCGAACAGCCGGAAACACGGATGCGGATGAATCACGCGGTTCTGGTCGAGCAGCGTGAACTTGCCGTCGGTTTCGAGGATGCGCTGGATGACGAACATCACGTCGGGGCGACCCGCATCGTATTCGTCGAAGATCAGCGCGACGGGGCGCTGCAACGCCCAAGGCACGATCCCTTCCTGAAACTCAGTCACCTGATGATCGTCGCGCACGACGATCGCATCTTTGCCGACGAGATCGAGCCGGCTGATGTGGCCGTCCAGATTGACGCGAACGCACGGCCAATTCAGGCGCGCGGCCACCTGTTCGATGTGAGACGACTTGCCTGTGCCGTGCAGCCCTTGAACCATCACACGCCGGTTGCACATGAAGCCGGCGAGAATCGCCAACGTCACCTCGGTGTTGAAGCGATAGACCTCGTCGATATCCGGAACGTAATCGTCTCGCTTGCTGAAGGCGGGCACTTTCAGATCGACATCGATGCCGAACACGCTGTGCGCGTCCACCATGCGATCCGGCTTGCTGGTCACGATATCGGTCACTTCCATCCTCCTGTTCGAACGCGATCACGAACGCATATCACATGATAACGTCATTATTTTTTAGATACAAATCGTTCCGTTAATTGTTTTTGTGGGTTGACCGCGGTCTAATTTCGCCCTACATTCGTCTCATTCATCTTATTTGGAACATTTCGTTCCGTTTAATTAACTGGAGACACCATGAGCGAGCAAGATCCGGCCACTTCCGCCCCGCATGCCACCGCCGTCAGCCTCGGTCCGCAGGCGATGACCCCGTCCGAAGCCTTTGTCGAAACGCTGGCCGCCAACGGCGTCACCGAGATGTTCGGCATCATGGGCTCCGCCTTCATGGACGCGATGGACATCTTCGCGCCCGCCGGCATCCGCCTGATTCCCGTCGTCCACGAACAGGGCGCCGGTCACATGGCCGACGGCTATGCGCGCGTCTCGGGCCGCCATGGCGTGGTCATCGGCCAGAACGGCCCCGGCATCAGCAATGCCGTCACCGCGATTGCCGCCGCCTACTGGGCGCACAGCCCCGTGGTCATCGTC
>NZ_WHNP01000168.1 GCF_009362735.1 Paraburkholderia franconis
CCCGAAAACAGTAACAGGTTTGAACTGAAGAGTTTGATCCTGGCTCAGATTGAACGCTGGCGGCATGCCTTACACATGCAAGTCGGACGGCAGCGCGGGCTTCGGCCTGGCGGCGAGTGGCGAACGGGTGAGTAAGACATCGGAACGTGTCCTGGAGTGGGGGATAGCCCGGCGAAAGCCGGATTAATACCGCATACGCTCTGTGGAGGAAAGCGGGGGACCGAAAGGCCTCGCGCTCAAGGGGCGGCCGATGGCAGATTAGCTAGTTGGTGGGGTAAAGGCCTACCAAGGCGACGATCTGTAGCTGGTCTGAGAGGACGACCAGCCACACTGGGACTGAGACACGGCCCAGACTCCTACGGGAGGCAGCAGTGGGGAATTTTGGACAATGGGGGCAACCCTGATCCAGCAATGCCGCGTGTGTGAAGAAGGCCTTCGGGTTGTAAAGCACTTTTGTCCGGAAAGAAAACCTCCSSSYTAATACSKKGGGGGGATGACGGTACCGGAAGAATAAGCACCGGCTAACTACGTGCCAGCAGCCGCGGTAATACGTAGGGTGCGAGCGTTAATCGGAATTACTGGGCGTAAAGCGTGCGCAGGCGGTGCTGTAAGACCGATGTGAAATCCCCGGGCTTAACCTGGGAACTGCATTGGTGACTGCAGCGCTGGAGTATGGCAGAGGGGGGTGGAATTCCACGTGTAGCAGTGAAATGCGTAGAGATGTGGAGGAACACCGATGGCGAAGGCAG
This sequence comes from Paraburkholderia franconis, assembly GCF_009362735.1. GTDB lineage: Bacteria > Pseudomonadota > Gammaproteobacteria > Burkholderiales > Burkholderiaceae > Paraburkholderia > Paraburkholderia franconis. Next base: position 750 of record NZ_WHNP01000168.1, read on the forward strand.
CCCCCTGGGCCAATACTGACGCTCATGCACGAAAGCGTGGGGAGCAAACAGGATTAGATACCCTGGTAGTCCACGCCCTAAACGATGTCAACTGGTTGTCGGGCCTTCATTGGCTTGGTAACGTAGCTAACGCGTGAAGTTGACCGCCTGGGGAGTACGGTCGCAAGATTAAAACTCAAAGGAATTGACGGGGACCCGCACAAGCGGTGGATGATGTGGATTAATTCGATGCAACGCGAAAAACCTTACCTACCCTTGACATGTACGGAAGGCCGCYGAGAGGTGGCTGTGCCCGAAAGGGAGCCGTAACACAGGTGCTGCATGGCTGTCGTCAGCTCGTGTCGTGAGATGTTGGGTTAAGTCCCGCAACGAGCGCAACCCTTGTCCCTGGTTGCTACGCAAGAGCACTCCAGGGAGACTGCCGGTGACAAACCGGAGGAAGGTGGGGATGACGTCAAGTCCTCATGGCCCTTATGGGTAGGGCTTCACACGTCATACAATGGTCGGAACAGAGGGTCGCGAAGCCGCGAGGTGGAGCCAATCCCGGAAAACCGATCGTAGTCCGGATCGCAGTCTGCAACTCGACTGCGTGAAGCTGGAATCGCTAGTAATCGCGGATCAGCATGCCGCGGTGAATACGTTCCCGGGTCTTGTACACACCGCCCGTCACACCATGGGAGTGGGTTTTACCAGAAGTGGCTAGTCTAACCGCAAGGAGGACGGTCACCACGGTAGGATTCATGACTGGGGTGAAGTCGTAACAAGGTAGCCGTATCGGAAGGTGCGGCTGGATCACCTCCTTTCCAGAGCTTAAGCGTTCAGAGTTGAGCGCTCACATCTGTCGGCTGTTGAGTTGGAAGACAGGCTCAGGGGTCTGTAGCTCAGTCGGTTAGAGCACCGTCTTGATAAGGCGGGGGTCGTTGGTTCGAATCCAACCAGACCCACCACGTTGTCTGCGGTGAGAGAGCGAMTGCCCCGGGGTTGTGGTGTTGCGGGGGATTAGCTCAGCTGGGAGAGCACCTGCTTTGCAAGCAGGGGGTCGTCGGTTCGATCCCGTCATCCTCCACCAGTTTCCAGTGCACAGTGTTCTGCGTGATGCAGAAGGCTTCGCATTGGCAATTGCGCCAGTCAGTGCGGTATTGCAGGGATGAATGCCGGCTGTCGTTCTTTAACAATCAGGAAGAAGTAGTAAAGAGATTTATCGAAAGCGCTTAGAGATGGGCGTGAGTAGGTAAGTCAGGGTTGTGATTGTATCGAAGTATTTTTGAGTTCATCGAAAGACGAACCTGGAATACGGCACAACGCGAAAACTCAGCCTGTAGCGGCGCATGTCGATGAGACATACCCGTTATAGGGTCAAGCGAACAAGTGCATGTGGTGGATGCCTTGGCGATCACAGGCGATGAAGGACGCGGTAGCCTGCGAAAAGCGGCGGGGAGCTGGCAAACGAGCTTTGATCCGCCGATGTCCGAATGGGGAAACCCGGCCCGTATGGGTCATCCATGACTGAATCCATAGGTCATGTGAAGCGAACGCGGTGAACTGAAACATCTAAGTAACCGCAGGAAAAGAAATCAACCGAGATTCCCAGAGTAGTGGCGAGCGAAATGGGAGCAGCCTGTACTCTTTATCTGTACTGTTAGCCGAGCGCTCTGGAAAGTGCGGCCATAGCGGGTGATAGCCCCGTAGGCGAAAACAGTGTGGAAGAACTGGGTGTACGACAAGTAGGGCGGGACACGTGAAATCCTGTCTGAAGATGGGGGGACCATCCTCCAAGGCTAAATACTCGTGATCGACCGATAGTGAACCAGTACCGTGAGGGAAAGGCGAAAAGAACCCCGGGAGGGGAGTGAAACAGATCCTGAAACCGCATGCATACAAACAGTCGGAGCCTCGCAAGGGGTGACGGCGTACCTTTTGTATAATGGGTCAGCGACTTACATTCAGTGGCGAGCTTAACCGATTAGGGCAGGCGTAGCGAAAGCGAGTCCGAACAGGGCGATATAGTCGCTGGGTGTAGACCCGAAACCAGGTGATCTATCCATGGCCAGGATGAAGGTGCGGTAACACGTACTGGAGGTCCGAACCCACTGACGTTGAAAAGTCAGGGGATGAGCTGTGGATAGGGGTGAAAGGCTAAACAAACCTGGAAATAGCTGGTTCTCTCCGAAAACTATTTAGGTAGTGCCTCGTGTRTCACCTTCGGGGGTAGAGCACTGTCATGGTTGAGGGGTCCATTGCGGATTACCTCGCCATAGCAAACTCCGAATACCGAAGAGTGCAATCACGGGAGACAGACATCGGGTGCTAACGTCCGGTGTCAAGAGGGAAACAACCCAGACCGCCAGCTAAGGTCCCCAAATATGGCTAAGTGGGAAACGAAGTGGGAAGGCTAAAACAGTCAGGAGGTTGGCTTAGAAGCAGCCACCCTTTAAAGAAAGCGTAATAGCTCACTGATCGAGTCGTCCTGCGCGGAAGATGTAACGGGGCTAAGCCATATACCGAAGCTGCGGATGCGTGSTWRCACGCATGGTAGGAGAGCGTTCCGTAAGCCTGCGAAGGTGCACTGCAAGGTGTGCTGGAGGTATCGGAAGTGCGAATGCTGACATGAGTAGCGATAAAGGGGGTGAAAGGCCCCCTCGCCGTAAGCCCAAGGTTTCCTACGCAACGTTCATCGGCGTAGGGTGAGTCGGCCCCTAAGGCGAGGCAGAAATGCGTAGCTGATGGGAAGCAGGTCAATATTCCTGCACCAGTGTGAAATGCGATGGGGGGACGGATCGCGGAAGGTTGTCCGGGTGTTGGAAGTCCCGGTCGCTGCGTTGGAGAAGGTGCTCTGGCAAATCCGGGCACGCAATTCAAGGGCGTGGCGCGAGCTTCTTCGGAAGCGAAGCAACTGGAAGGGGTTCCAGGAAAAGCCTCTAAGCTTCAGTTTCACATTGACCGTACCGCAAACCGACACAGGTGGGCGAGATGAGTATTCTAAGGCGCTTGAGAGAACTCGGGAGAAGGAACTCGGCAAACTGGTACCGTAACTTCGGGATAAGGTACGCCCTGGTAGCTTGATGCGCCTGCGCGCAGAGGGTGAAAGGGTTGCAATAAACTGGTGGCTGCGACTGTTTAATAAAAACACAGCACTCTGCAAACACGAAAGTGGACGTATAGGGTGTGACGCCTGCCCGGTGCCGGAAGATTAAATGATGGGGTGCAAGCTCTTGATTGAAGTCCCGGTAAACGGCGGCCGTAACTATAACGGTCCTAAGGTAGCGAAATTCCTTGTCGGGTAAGTTCCGACCTGCACGAATGGCGTAACGATGGCCACACTGTCTCCTCCCGAGACTCAGCGAAGTTGAAGTGTTTGTGATGATGCAATCTCCCCGCGGCTAGACGGAAAGACCCCATGAACCTTTACTGCAGCTTTGCATTGGACTTTGAACCGGCTTGTGTAGGATAGGTGGGAGGCTGTGAAGCGTGAACGCCAGTTTGCGTGGAGCCGTCCTTGAAATACCACCCTGGTTTGTTTGAGGTTCTAACCCAGGTCCGTGATCCGGATCGGGGACAGTGCATGGTGGGCAGTTTGACTGGGGCGGTCTCCTCCCAAAGTGTAACGGAGGAGTACGAAGGTACGCTAGGTACGGTCGGAAATCGTGCTGATAGTGCAATGGCATAAGCGTGCTTGACTGCGAGACTGACAAGTCGAGCAGGTGCGAAAGCAGGTCATAGTGATCCGGTGGTTCTGTATGGAAGGGCCATCGCTCAACGGATAAAAGGTACTCTGGGGATAACAGGCTGATACCGCCCAAGAGTTCATATCGACGGCGGTGTTTGGCACCTCGATGTCGGCTCATCTCATCCTGGGGCTGTAGCCGGTCCCAAGGGTATGGCTGTTCGCCATTTAAAGAGGTACGTGAGCTGGGTTTAAAACGTCGTGAGACAGTTTGGTCCCTATCTGCCGTGGGCGCTGGATATTTGAAGGGGGCTGCTCCTAGTACGAGAGGACCGGAGTGGACGAACCTCTGGTGTACCGGTTGTCACGCCAGTGGCATCGCCGGGTAGCTATGTTCGGAAGAGATAACCGCTGAAAGCATCTAAGCGGGAAACTCGCCTTGAGATGAGATATCCCCGGGGCTTCGAGCCCCTTGAAGGGTCGTTCAAGACCAGGACGTTGATAGGTCAGGTGTGGAAGCGCAGTAATGCGTTAAGCTAACTGATACTAATTGCCCGTAAGGCTTGATCCTATAACCGGTGTGTTTTACGGTCATGGTTAATGCTTCGGCATGACCCGGACCGCGCCCCCGAAGGGGGCAGGACACGCAGACGGTCGAGAGATCGGTGTTGTGCCGGTACAAACAACACAACCCCAACACACCCTTTACGCTTCTTCCCGATTGGCTGCGGCGCTCAAACCAGCG
>NZ_WHNP01000169.1 GCF_009362735.1 Paraburkholderia franconis
TGTCGAGGCCAGATTCAGATGTCCGCTTCCCGGCTAGATAGAGATGTCCGGGTTTAAAGGGTTCAGCGTTTGCTTTTCATGGGTTAAAGATCACGCAGTGTCGAAGGATGGCGTTTGAATGGGCAGGGCGCTTACGTCCGTTCCCCTGTCCCTTGCAGACCTCCGGCCAGGTTTGCGGGGTTGCGGTTGTGCCTGTCTTTGCTGGGCAAGGTCCACGATTGCATGCTCAACGTCGGCCTGATTGAACTCGCGTTGTTTCTTCTTGCCTGGCGAACGACTTTGGACTTTGGTTGGGGCGCCCAGATGGGTCCGGGAAGGCGCCTTACCGATGCGGCTGTTATCGCGTTGTGCCTGAATCGCCTGTGAGACCTGAAGCACGTGGCCCAGTCGCTTGTGTTCAACGATCGCGCCCTGATCGATCTCGGCCAGCCGGTCGTACTGCCTGCACGTCAGAACACGGCCTTCCGCCCGGAGTTCGATACGCCCATCGGGGTACTCCCAGACCTCGATATATCGATCGATCAGCTTGCGGTGCTCCGGCGTGTCCTCCAGCAGATACATCACCCGGTCGTACTGCACGGTCAGCGACCTGGTCACCTTGCGTGACTCGCGCCACGTCATCACCAGCTCAAGGCTCTCATCAGCGCGCAGCGGCCGGTGCGCGTCGAAATTGCTCTTCGGCGGCTTTGCGAAACGGGCGTTATAGGTCGCCATGAAGACAGGGGCGTACGCATTCGCTTCGCAGACCGTGCTAATGCCACGCAACCGCAATTCCTTCACGAGACGGTCCTGCAGCGTCAGATGCGCGCGCTCCACGCGTCCCTTGGCCGGGCTGCTGTTCGCACAGAAGGTGTCGATGTTCAGTTCGTACATTGCACGCCCAAAGTGGGTCACGCTATTGCCATCCTTGTTCGCGCCCGTTTTGCGAAACACGCTGTACTTGTCGCTATAGAGCGCGCCGGGTTTGCCATGGCGCTCGATGTATGCGCGCGTCGCTTCGAAATAACTAAAAGTTGATTCGGTCGTCGTGAAATGCAACGCCATCAACCGGCTCGTCGCATCGTCGACATACACCAGCAGCGTGCAGGCCGGCGCCCGTTCCTCGAACCACCGGTGATCGCTGCCGTCGATCTGCACCAGCTCGCCCAGACACGCGCGCCGGGCCCGCGGCTGGTAGACCTTCGGCGGGCGCTGCCGGCGCGGTAGCCACAGCCCGGCCTCCGTCATCAGGTTGCGTACGGTTTCCTTCGCGAGCCGGATGCCGTGACATTCGCGCAGCTTCTCGCACGCCAGGGTCGGGCCGAAATCGGCGTATCGCTCACGGACAATGGCCAGAGCACGTTGGGCCAGTTCGCCGTCCAGTCTCCGATTCCCGGGCATACCGCGCTTGCGAGAGATCAGTCCAGGAGCGCCAGACTCGCGGTATCGGGCCACCAACCGCCGTACTTGCCTCGTCGTCAGACCCAGACGTTCGGCGGCACGCCATGGCTTGAGCCGCCCCTCCGTCACGTCCTGAATGACCTTGAATCTGTCCAGTTCCCGCATCGTCATTGTTATCCGTTCTGTCACAGCCATCGATATCTAGAGCGCCCGAAAACGGCGGGTGGCTAGCATACGACGGCATCAAAAGCGGACATTTCTATGCGGCTAAAAGCGGACATTACCATCTGGCCGCTACATGCAGANTTGCGAGAGATCAGTCCAGGAGCGCCAGACTCGCGGTATCGGGCCACCAACCGCCGTACTTGCCTCGTCGTCAGACCCAGACGTTCGGCGGCACGCCATGGCTTGAGCCGCCCCTCCGTCACGTCCTGAATGACCTTGAATCTGTCCAGTTCCCGCATCGTCATTGTTATCCGTTCTGTCACAGCCATCGATATCTAGAGCGCCCGAAAACGGCGGGTGGCTAGCATACGACGGCATCAAAAGCGGACATTTCTATGCGGCTAAAAGCGGACATTACCATCTGGCCGCTACATGCAGAAAAGTTGTTAATTTAGATTATGTCAAGTCGCTGTCACTTCGTACAGAACCGACGCAGCGGAAGGCATTGATCATGTGTAAAATGTGGACAGATGTGCGCATATTCATCCACATGGAGGCTCGCATGACACATGCAACTGCCGCCGTATCGCGTAAGGCGACCAATGTCACGCTGCCTGTCGACGTTTATGAGCGGGCGAAGGAACTGGGCATCAACTTCTCACGTGCCTGCGAGCAGGCTTTGCGCGACGCAATCAAGGCTGAGGAAGGTCGTCGCTGGGCGCAGGAGAACGCCGAGTTCATTAAAAACACCAACGACTGGGTAGAAAAGAATGGCCTTCCACTGGCTGAATACCGGATGTTTTGATGGCGCGATTTGAAGTTTATGCCAACCCCGGCAAAAGCAAGGCGAATACGCCGACCTGGTCGACGTGCAGAGCGACTTTCTCGATGGCCTGACAATTCGGGTTGTTGTCCCGCTGATTCGTGCGGACTCTTTCCCTCCCGGCAAACTGCCAGCAGATTTCACGCCGCCCTTCGAGATCGCTGGCGTCAAATGCCTGATGCACCCGGCGTTCATTGCATCGGTTCCGTTAAACGAGCTTGGTCCCTCGATCGGCTCATTGCGGGAGCATCGGGACAAGATCACTGCAGCGCTTGACCGTCTGCTGGGCGGCTACTGATCGCTCAACCACCGGCGTTGGCATTACCAAACGGGACCAAACCGATTGACGTGACATCCGCCTTGATCAGCCAAGCCCGGAAATCGGGACGAGCTCGCAAAAGCGCGACAGTATTGTCTTGACCGACGCGGGCCGGGTAATGACCGCATCAACGCCCGGCCAGCTGCGTACCGGATCGCGCGCTGCTGCCAGCAGCACAATGCGGCAGCGCCTGGCCTGCCGCCTGCACAGGTCGATGGCCGCGGTTTTCAACGCACCATGCCACTCGCCATCGAGAAAGACCAGTTGCGGACGTAAGGCAGACAAACTGTCCGCAAGGTCTTCGCAGTTGCTGGACGCTGTGTCGAAACCTTGAAGCTTTGCAATGAGCAGCATGGACTGCGCAACCGGCTCGCGCTCGTGAACCACGAGCAGCCGGCGGCCGGCGCCAGGCGACGTAAAGCGGCTCGCTTCCGCGTCGGCCCTGAGCTGGAGCTGATGCGAGCGCCAGAAAAGATGAGTGACCTCATAGCGCGCACATGCGCGCGTAAATTCCAGCGAATCGCGTCCTTGCGTGTTGAGAACCGCACACAGCGCGTCGAACGCCTCAGTCAGACCGCCCGATGACGCGTCGAATGTCTCCCGTGTGCCCATAAATGCCCTGCTTGCGATTCACCAAGTAAAAAGCATAGGTCGTATGAGGATTCACGCCAGGTCAATTTTGCACGATTCCTTTCAAAGGAGGTTAATTTTGTCCGATTTTTTGCCTGCTCGGTGCCATCTGACAAAATTTTGTTCTCACCTGCACGCACGAATACTGCTTGTCGCACGCGGCCGACGATTCACGCGCGGCTCCGGCAACCCACCGCTCGGTGAAGTACAACATGGCAAAGCGTTTTTCCGGCGGCGATTGTGGGATTACGAAGTGTGTTCACTATTCGAATTCGCGAAAACAATTTGTTTCAAGTCATAGCAGCGTGAGCCAGTTTGCGGTTCGGTCGGGCGGCATCGGAGCGTTTCGGATATTTCGATTTAGGTTGTCGTTTCGGTTATTTCGAATTAGAATGGCGCATATAGCCAAGACGCAAGGAGCCCCCATGAACAGATCCGTAACCCCCGCATCGTTGCCTTCGGCGGCCGAGATCGAGATCGCCCGCGAGTCGAGCCGTGATCTGGCTGTTGCGCTGACCAGTAGTGCGGAATCGCAGCAGTTCGACTTCAGGGATGAAAAGGGAGAGATGCACAGTGTCAGTCTTCCGACGACGGTCTTGAAGCTGTTGGTCAATGTACTCGCGGAAATTGGACAGGGCAACGCCGTATCAATCATTCCAATCCACGCTGAAGTGACCACGCAGGAAGCAGCTGACCTGCTTAACGTATCGCGACCTTACTTTGTGCAGTTGCTTGAGAAGGGGGACATTCCTTTTCGACGGGTCAATACGCACCGGCGTGTCCGCTACCAGGACGTTATCGACTACAAGAAGCGCATTGACGAGGCGCGTCTCGCCGCGCTGGACGAGCTCACTGCGCAGGCACAGGAACTGGGCATGGGCTATTGAACGATGGCGTCAAACTTCACTGTAGTTTACGACGCCTGTGTTCTGTATCCGGCTCCGTTGCGCGACCTGCTGATGCATCTTGCGCTGACTGACATGTACCGCGCTCGATGGAGCAACATGATCCACGATGAGTGGACACGGAACGTGCTCGAACACCGAAAAGACCTGAAACCGGAGGCTATCGCGCGCACGCGTCAGCTCATGGATGCGAACGTACGCGAAGCGTTGGTCGAAAACTTCGAGCACCTCATTCCTGCGATCGAATTGCCAGACCCGAATGATCGGCATGTTGTGGCCGCGGCTATGCACGCGGGCGCCGAACTTATTATTACGTTCAACCGCAAGGATTTTCCTGCCTCCGAATTGCAAAAGTACAATGTCTCGGCCCAGCATCCGGACGACTTCATCTTCGACCTGTTCGACCTCAACGCCGCCAAAGTGCTACAGGCTGCCTCTCGACACCGCAAATCGATGAAGAATCCACCAAAATCTGTCGATGACTACCTGGATACGCTCGCCGCTCAGGGCCTGACGCAAACTGTGAACGTGTTGCGTCCGTTGGCTTGGGCAGTTTAAACCATCCGACGCCGCGTTGCCATGAAGCATTCCGACTTTCACATTGGTCTTGAATTTCTCGGCTCCGCCGGGTTCCGCTGGCGTTGCACTGACGTCGGCACGCGCACCGTTATCGCCATCCTGCTCGATAACGACGATCCAAACTGGTATGACGGGCCGCCGTACGTTGCGAAGGAAGTCGTGTTCGATGAACACGAGCTGGCACGGTGCCATCTGACGGATGAGGACGCGATCCAGGCGGCGGACACGTCGGGACACCCGGGATTTCCGAACGATGTCGTCAATCACATGATGCGCGCTCGGTTTGAAGAAGCCGACGCGCCTTACCCGCACAAGGGCGTGCTGCGCTTCGACCGGCGTGCCCTGGACGGTGAGATTCTGCATCCTTACGCGGGTCGCAAGGATGGCTCGCAATGGCGCGTCCGACTCTATCTGCCGTTCCGACGGACGTACAGCGAGATGCCCGAACGTGACTTCATCGCGTTGCCGATCGCCACGGCCGCCGACATACGCGCACGGGCCGATCGGCAAACCGGCGGGTGAACGAACAGGCACACCTGCCCGCGACTGGTGAGAACCTGCGATAGATCCTTCGAACGGCCCCAACACGCCACTACGGACAGGGGATCCGTGTAATCCAACCCCGTCGATTACAGGGGAAATACAATGAACCGTATTTCGCTGGACGCTGTGACCCGATCCATGAGAGCGGTGCAGGCGATGAATCTGAGGCAGAAGGAGGACCTGGTCGATGAAATACATCTTGCCCAGCCTCATATGCTCGGCTCGGTTCTCGTGCTGAAGGAGTTGGGCGTGTCGCTGGAGAAAATGGAGTTTGCCTTCGAACTTCTCCTTCTGTGCTTTCAAGCCATGAAAGAATCGGGCTTGACATGGCCTTTGATTTCGGAAGATGAGCAGGAGCTGCAGCAGCGGATTTACGTGACCACCGTCAAGCTGGGCGAAGACCTGAGTCCACCGCTCCGGGACCGCCTGATGCAGCAATACATCGGGAGCCATCCCGAGAAGAACCTGATCGCCTGCGTGTGGTCGGAGACGGCAAACTGGCTGAAACGAATCGTGTCGGAAGACAGTGACAAGTACGTGATGATGGTCGCTGCGAATCTCGTGAACTGCATTGCCTTCGTCCCCATGTCCGCACAGAAGAAGCCGCATCACGGGCAAAGAAAACCAGCATGAAAAAGGATCGATGTGATCGGTGCGCAATACCTGTCGCGACTTACGAAGCCATTCCTTACATCTGCATCGCGAGCGGCTAGAGGCTGCTTTGTTGCAGCCAATGTTTCAATGCAGAGGTCGCGAAGCAGAACAGCCCGATGGTCCGAAAACCCTCTCCCGGCCGCATTATGCAAGAGTTCGCGACCTGCAACTCTTGCATACAGTTGCTTCCCGGCCCTATCCTCGAAATTGGAGACCTTTGATTGTCGGTCGATGCATAAGTGAACCTAAAATATAGGATACCTATGGATATTCGCTAAATTGAGTTTCTGCGCACTCATGATCCGCGCCTTGAAGTAGCGCCTGGCCGTCGCCGGCGAAATCGCGACACCGTAGTCCCACTCAATCAGAGAGTCGGCAGGATTCAAAAATCCGCCACATCTCATCTTAATCTCGACACGATGTAAGAGCGAAACAGGTCGCCGGCTCAAGCGGTGAAACGCGGGACAAAAGATCACCCGCGGCGTTTCGCGGATTTCGACGTAGTACGCGGACGTGCAACGGGCTTTTGAGACGCGACCGAACGGTTCGTCTTCGACGTGCCGGGATCGGTGTTGCCCCTGGGCTTTTTCATGGCGGCGGGGCCGGACTTCGCGGTCGGCGTCGCGACCTTGCCTTTCCGTGCCGATTTCACGGTCACGGACGGCTTCGGCGTGGTCAAAGCAGACTTTCTCGCTTGCGAAGTGGATGGTTTGCGCGTGCGGTTG
>NZ_WHNP01000017.1 GCF_009362735.1 Paraburkholderia franconis
AAAGCATACGGCATGCGCTCATCCATGAGTCGACGTGGTGATTGCTGGGATAACGCGCCGACCGAAAGTCTGTGGGGTTCGCTGAAAGTTGCACGCCTGCACGGTCGACACTTCTCGACCAAACGTGCGGCAATGGACGAAGTGGTTGATTGGCTCAACTTTTATAACGCGCATCGGCTACACTCGACGCTCAATTACGTCAGCCCCATGACGTTCGAGAAGAACTGGTTCGCCGCTCAGCAAGGTGCGGCCGCATAAATCCCTCGGCTATGGGATTCGTGAAACAGGGGCAAGGTCATTTGAATCTTTTCGCTGCTGCGACTGCAAGGCCTCCTGTCTATGCACACTTTGAAAATTGGAAAACAGGATGCTAAGCGGCGGTCGGAAATTCATTGCACAGTTGAAAACGAGTTTGATGGGGCGTCGATACATCAGCGTTGGGACGAAATCGCGTTTGAGTCTGAGGTGCGCTTCAAACGCGAGAAATGGTCAAATGGAGCTGTCCCGAGAGAATTCGAACATGGACTGCCGTTTATTTATGCGCGCGCTTTCCTTTACGCTCTCGACGCATTTGACAAAATCTTGGGTGTTTTGGCGAAAGAGGACAACGTTCCGGAGCAAGTTGCAAGTCTCCACGTAAAGATGGCGGCTGAGTTCCCGCATTTGAGGGGTGTTCGTAATACCGCGCAACATTTAGAAGATCGGGCAAGGGAGTAGGTGCGAGGCGCAATCCGCAGAAATTGAATCTTATAAGCCGATCACGAACAACATGATCCATGCGCCGAACGGCGGCGCTCTGATCTTGAGTGCGTTAAACGGATCAAAGTACGGGGCGACGATGGCCGACGGCCACTACGGAGAGGTAGATGTGGCGCCGGAGTCCATGTTGACTCTCAGGGGTATCTTTGAAGGAGTCTTGCAATCGTTCAAGTGGAGCAGTCCGGAGCGTCACTTGCCGAGTGCTTAACGTCGACAGTTTCTGTGTTCAATGCGGTAGTCTGACATCCAACTTAAACGTAACCAACCGCGCCACAAGAATAAACCCCGTAGCAATCAACACGCTATAGACCGTATCAAAGTTGATGTAATCCAGCAGCAGATAAACCCAACATCCAGCAAGCGCACAAGTCGCATAAGGCCTTGAATCCCGCAGAATCAGCGGAACCTCATTGCAAATCACATCCCGGATGATTCCGCCGAACACGCCCGTAGCAACACCCATCATCGAAGCCACGAACCAGGGCATCTGAGCATCGAGCGCGAGCGAAGTCCCCGAGATGCTAAACAGCCCAAGCCCAACCGCATCAGCCACCAGCAACACGCGCTCATTAAAAACTCGCGTATAAGCCTTAAGCACAAACGGCGCGAAGAAGCTCAAAACGAAAATCAGAATCGCATACCACTGATGCTCGACCCAATAGAACGGCCTCCGATCGAGCAACACGTCCCTAACCGTCCCACCACCAAACGCCGTAGCCATCGCCACAAGAAAAGTCCCAACAGCATCGAGCCGTTTCGTACGAGCTTCGATAAACCCCGAGATTGCGTAGGCGAGAATAGCGAGCGCTTCCATGATGGCAAGCGCGAGAGTGAGTCGAGGATGCATCGTTGAAAAGCCTTCTCAGACTTTACCGGACGATGACGGCGAAGAGACCCCCGAGCCGGAGCCGGCACCAGATCCCACCGACCCAGGCTGCAACAGCACAAGCACTGCACCCGCACCACCGTCATGCGGACGAGCCTGCGAAAACGCGATCACTTCTGCCTTCTGCACGAGCCAAGCGCGAACCTTGCCTTTGAGCACAGGTTCTTTCCCAACCGACCCCAGCCCTTTCCCATGAATCACACGCAGACACCGTAAGCCTTTTTTACTCGCCTCACGGATGAACTCAGACAAAGCCTCACGCGCTTCTTCACGACGCATCCCATGCAGATCAAGCTGTGCCTGCACGATCCAGGCACCGCGTCGGAGCTTCTTAACGATTTCCTGGCTCACACCCGGCCGACAGTAGGAAAGCGACTCGTCGGTATCGAGCAGCACTTCGGGATCGAACTCATCGGAGATTGCTTCGTGCAGCACGGCTTCTTCGTCGAGTTTCGTCTGCATCGGAACGGGAGCGGGCGGCGTGCGCGTCACCGACGCGCGAGGTTTTGCGCTGAGCGGCGCGACTTCGCCGATCTCACGCCGAAACAGGTCGGCATCCGCGGCCGCCTCACGCGACGCTTGCGCCGCCGCAGCCTTCTCACGCTGAGCGCGTTGAGCGGCACCCTTCAACGCATCGCGCAAACCACCCAACCCGGCCAAGCCAGCACCGGCTTCGACCAACGGCTTCTTCGACGAAGATGAAGATGCCGCAGCGCTAGCGTCAGAAGACGCCGAAGCATTGGCAGGATTGGAAGCCGCAGTACGCGGCCGTTTCGGTTCGCTCGGGTGGGGCAGATTCTTAGGCATGGCGATCGAAGCAGAAAAACAAAAAGGGCCGCCGGCATCACGCCGCGGCCCTTACAACATCGAATAAATCTCAACAAGCGCGGCAAGCTTGCTGCATGCCACTATTCTACCGATCCGCGTTCCGCGTTCCCCGTTCCCCGTTCTACACAAACCACTTACCGAACGAGACCACGAAAAAAAGCATCAAATCGAACGCTCAGCCTCGGCGCTCATCGCGCGCTCGCCGATCGACTCGTGGATGCTTTCCAGATAACGCTGCGCATCCAGAGCAGCCATACAGCCCGTGCCCGCGCTCGTGATCGCCTGGCGGTACACGTGATCTTGCACATCGCCGGCCGCGAACACACCCGGTACGCTCGTGCCCGTCGCGTTGCCGCTCAGGCCGCCGTTCGTGATGATGTAGCCGTTCTTCATCTCCAGCTGGCCTTCGAAGATATCCGTGTTCGGCTTGTGGCCAATCGCGACGAAAAGGCCCTGCAGCTCGATATCGGTGGTCGCGCCCGTCTTCACGTTCTTGACGCGCAGGCCGTTGACGCCGCCATCATCGCCCTTCACTTCGTCGAGCACGTGCTCCCACTTGATCTCGACGACGCCTTCCTTTTCTTTCTCCAGCAGACGGTCGATCAGGATCGGCTCGGCGCGGAACTTGTCGCGGCGGTGGATCACCGTCACCTTCTTCGCGATGCCCGCGAGATACAGCGCTTCTTCGACGGCCGTATTGCCGCCGCCGACCACGGCGACGTGCTGGTTCTTGTAGAAGAAGCCGTCGCAGGTCGCGCACGCCGACACGCCTCGGCCCATATACAGCTCTTCCGACGGCAGGCCGAGATATTGCGCCGACGCGCCCGTCGCGATGATCAGCGAATCACACGTGTACTCGCCCGAATCGCCGACCAGGCGAATCGGCTTCTCGTCCAGCTTGGCCGTGTGGATGTGGTCGAACACGATTTCGGTGTTGAAGCGCTCGGCGTGCTCGAGAAAGCGCGTCATCAGCTCCGGACCTTGCACGCCCTTGGCGTCGGCGGGCCAGTTTTCGACGTCCGTCGTGGTCATCAGCTGGCCACCTTGCGCGAGGCCCGTGACGAGCACCGGCGACAGATTGGCGCGCGCCGCATAGACGGCCGCCGTGTAACCGGCAGGGCCGGAACCGAGAATCAGAACCTTCGCGTGTTTGGTCGGGGAAGCTGGCATGATCGAAATCCGTTAAAAGCGTCGGTCAGCGGCGGAACATCGGCTGCAATGACCGGCGGTACTGGCGTCGAGCCGGGAAACTTGCTTGACACGTTAGATGGGTATCAGCCCCGTATTATAAAGGGCAGGCCAACCGGCTGCTTCATGAAGCTTTGCGATCAAGGCGATAGCCGATGCCAACGGCATCGGCGCGAAAGTCGGCCGAAAACACGTCGATTTCGCCGGAAAGCGTATGGGAATTACGACATTCCTGGCCGTTCGGCCGACGTTACCGTCATTTACAGCCTTGCGCGCAACAGTGCGTTTACAATAGTCGCCGATGAACGACAGGCGGCTTGCCGGCAGGATGTGAGTGACTCCGTCGGCACCTGGATCGGCCCCGACGGTGAATCGAAGGGCAACTGAACCGGCACCTGAAACCGCTGCAGGCCGCACACGCAACAGGCTCAATGGCAAAAGCTCCCTATTCCGCGAACGCGCAGGCATTGCCTCACCGCATGTCGCGCCTTTTCACCGAAATCCGCTGGATTCTCCAGCTGGCGCTCGGCGTTTTCCTCGTGATGGCGCTGATCAGTTACAGCCGCCGTGATCCGAGCTGGACACACGCGGCGCAGGTCGATCACATCTCGAACTGGGCTGGCCGCGTCGGCGCCTGGACCTCCGACATCCTCCTTCTGCTCTTCGGCCTCTCCGCCTGGTGGTGGATCGTGCTGCTCGCGCGCCGCATCTCGGCGAACTACAAGCGCATCACGCGTCACGAGGAACCGGACGAAGACGCGCCGCGCGACAACAGCTGGCTCGCGGATGTGTTCGCGTTCGCGCTCGTGCTGCTCGCGTGCGATGGCATCGAGGCGCTGCGCATGTGGTCGCTGAAATTGCAGTTGCCACGCGCGCCGGGCGGCGTGATCGGCGAGGCGGTCGCGAAGGGCGTGTCGCATGCGCTCGGTTTCACGGGCGGCACTTTGGCGCTTTTGATCGCGCTCGCCATCGGTTTGTCGCTGTACTTCCGTTTTTCGTGGCTGTCGGTGTGCGAAAAGGTCGGCGATTCGATCATCTCCGGCGTGACGCTCGCGAAGCTGCGCCGCGAAGCGGGCCGCGATCGCAAGCTCGGCGAGGCGGCCGCCGTGAAGCGCGAAGGCAAGGTCGAGCAGAGCCGCGTGAAGATCGACGAGCATGAGCCCGTCGTGATCGTGCCGCCCGTGACGAAGCCGGAGAAGTCGGAGCGCGTCGAGAGGGAACGTCAGGTGCCGCTCTTCGAGAGCCTGCCTGGCGATTCGACGTTGCCCGCCATCTCGCTGCTCGATCCCGCGCCCGCGACGCACGAAACCATTTCCGCTGATACGCTCGAATTCACCTCGCGCCTCATCGAGAAGAAGCTGAAAGACTTCGGCGTCGATGTGAGCGTGGTTGCGGCTTATCCTGGTCCGGTTGTCACGCGGTACGAAATCGAACCGGCTGTCGGTGTGAAGGGCAGCCAGATCGTGAATCTCGCGAAGGACCTGGCGCGCTCGCTGTCGCTCACGTCGATCCGCGTGGTCGAGACGATTCCTGGCAAAAACTACATGGCGCTCGAACTGCCGAACCAGCGTCGTCAGACGGTGCGGCTGTCGGAGATTCTCGGCTCGACCGTCTATGCCGACGCCGGCTCGCCGCTGACGATGGGCCTCGGCAAGGATATCGGCGGCAAGCCGGTCTGTGCGGATCTCGCGAAGATGCCGCACCTGCTGGTCGCCGGTACGACGGGTTCGGGCAAGTCGGTCGGCATCAACGCGATGATTCTCTCGCTGCTCTACAAGGCAAGCGCGGAGCAGGTGCGAATGATCCTGATCGATCCGAAGATGCTCGAAATGAGTGTCTACGAAGGCATTCCGCATCTGCTGTGTCCCGTCGTCACTGACATGCGCCAGGCCGGCAACGCGCTGAACTGGACCGTCGCCGAAATGGAGCGCCGCTACAAGCTGATGAGCAAGCTCGGCGTGCGCAATCTCGCGGGCTTCAACAACAAGATCGACGAAGCGGCGAAACGCGAAGAGAAGATTCCGAATCCGTTCAGCCTGACACCCGACGATCCTGAACCGCTGTCGCGTCTGCCGAATATCGTCGTCGTGATCGACGAACTGGCTGACCTGATGATGGTGGTCGGCAAGAAGGTTGAAGAACTGATCGCGCGTATCGCACAGAAGGCGCGCGCGGCAGGTATCCATCTGATTCTCGCGACACAGCGTCCGTCCGTCGACGTGATCACCGGCCTCATCAAGGCCAACGTGCCGACACGGATGGCGTTCCAGGTGTCGTCGAAGATCGACTCACGTACGATTCTCGACCAGCAGGGCGCGGAATCGCTGCTCGGCATGGGCGACATGCTGTATCTGCCGCCGGGCACGGGTCTGCCGGTTCGCGTGCACGGCGCGTTCGTGTCCGACGATGAAGTGCATCGCGTCGTCGATAAGCTCAAGGAGCAGGGCGAGCCGAACTACATCGAGGGGCTGCTGGAAGGCGGCGTGTCGGGCGAAGGCGACGAGGGTTCCGCGGATGCCGCGGGAACCGGAGCGGGCGGCGGCGAGTCCGACCCTCTGTACGATCAGGCGGTCGAAATCGTCATCAAGAACCGCCGCGCGTCGATTTCGCTCGTGCAGCGGCATCTGCGCATCGGGTACAACCGCGCCGCGCGTCTGCTCGAACAGATGGAGCAGTCGGGGCTGGTGTCGGCGATGTCGTCGAACGGCAACCGCGAAATTCTGGTGCCCGCGCGCGAGACGGATTGACACTCGGCGCTTCATTTTCATGCGACTGATGACGGATAGCGGCACGCGTTGAAGCGTGGCCGCTGTTTTGGTTTCACATTCCGTGCGCACCGGTTCCGGTACAAGCGACCAGCTTGCACGATACAAGGGATGCAAGGGATACAAGGGAGAAAACAACATGCTGCAAATCGTTGGGTCTAAGACCCGCCTTGGCAGTGTGATGCGCACGCTGGCTTTCGGCGCATCGATGCTAGTCGCTTCGCATGCATTCGCAAGCGGCACTGAACAATTGAAGCAGTTCGTGTCGCAAGTGCGCTCGGCCCGTGGCGAATTCGTGCAAACCGAAGTGCGCGCACCCAGCAACGCGCAGCAACAGGCGAGCGGCGTCTTGTCGACGCAGGGCACGACACAGAACAAGGTGTCGAGCGGCACGTTCACGTTCGCGCGGCCGGGCAAGTTCATCTGGGCGTATGAAAAACCATACGCGCAACTGCTGCAAGCCGACGGCGACAAGCTCTACGTCTACGACAAGGATCTGAACCAGGTGACGGTGCGCAAGCTCGGCGGCGCGCTCGGCGCGAGCCCGGCGGCGATCCTGTTCGGCAGCAACGATCTCGAGAAGAACTTCACGCTGAAGGACGCGGGCGTGAAGGCGGGGATCGACTGGCTCGAACTGATTCCGAAGTCGAAGGACACGCAGTTTCAGCGCGTCGGCATCGGCTTTCGTGACGGTAATCTCGAAGCGATGGAACTGCACGACGTCTTCGGCAACGTGACGCTGCTGAAATTTTCGAACATCCAGAAGAACCCGTCGCTCCCCGCAGACGCGTTCAAGTTCACGGTGCCGAAGGGCGCCGACGTGATCAACGGCTAAACGCTGCGTTCACTCTTGAAGGCCGGGCGCCGGATGCGCGGCCTTCATATCGTCGATAAACGCGTCGACGATGTCCGTCCGATGCTGCCGCGCGCGCGTGACCATGTGAAACGCGACGCGGTAGCGCATCTGCTGCGGATTCAGCGCGGCGAGCAAACCCTCCTTCACATACGGCGCGGCGAAATGCCCCGGCAGATAGCCGAGGTGATGGCCGGACAGCACGAGCATCGCGACGGCTTCCATGTTGTCGGCGACGGCGGTGACGTTGCGCGGCGTCGTCGATGCTTCGGCTTCGGGCAGCGGATAGCTGCGCCACGCCCATTCGTGCCGCGCGGCTTGCGCCGGCGTCGCGTTGCCCGCTTGAGCGAACAGCGGATGCCCCTTCGCGCAATACGCGAGCTGTTCCTCGGAAAAGATCTCCGTGTACTCAAGCGAGGGCACGCGATGCCAGAAATATCCGATGCCGATTTGAATCCGTCCGCTCAACAGCAGTTCTTCGAGTTCGCCGGGCGAGCGCACGAGAATCGAAAATCGCACGGATTCGTCGCGCGCGCGGAAACGCGCAATCGCATCGCTGATCCTGGCGCTTTCCGACACAGGCGTATGACCGATCATTCCGATTCCGAGCGTGCCGACCAGCTTCCGGCCAACGTTGCGCGCTTGCACGCCGAACGCATCGACGGCGGAAAGCAGTGTGCGCGCCGCGTCGACGAACTGCTCGCCTCGCGCGGTCAGGCTAAAACCGCTGCGGCCGCGTTCGCACAGCCGGTAGCCGAGCCGCGTTTCCAGTGTCGACAACTGGGTGCTGATGGTCGACTGGCCTACGTTCAATGTAGCCTGAGCAGGCGAAACGCCGCCCGCGTCCACGATGGCGAGGAACACGCGGGTCAGACGCAAGTCGAGATCGGTCAGTTGAGAGAACATGCGGCAGCATACATCGATGCGAATCGATGTGAAGTTTATTACGTCGGCATTTTATGTTCGCCGGAACCGCACAAAAATGAGAAATGCCCCAGCGTCGCGCGCTTTGCGCTGTCTCTGGATTTCTCGCTTTATTGAGACCTGTGCTTGCCATTGGCGAACTACGATGAATACTTCCTCGAATTTCGTTTCCCCGGACCTTACCGAGCGGCCGCAGCCGTTGTCGGGCAACGCGATGCCGCGCGCGGGCGGCATCGCCACGATGATGCGGCTGCCGAACGTCGGGTCGCCGCAAGGGCTCGATGCCTGTTTCGTCGGCGTGCCGTTCGATCTGGGCACGTCGAACCGCACGGGCGCGCGCTTCGGCCCTCGCCAGATCCGTGCCGAGTCGGTGCTGCTGCGCCCGTACAACATGGCGACGCGCGCCGCGCCGTTCGACTCGCTGCGCGTCGCGGACATCGGTGACGTTGCGATCAATCCGTATAACCTCCTGGATTCGATCGACCGCATTGAGCGCGCTTACGACGAAATCCTGCAACACGGGACGAAGCCGATCACGCTGGGCGGCGATCACACGATCGCGCTGCCGATCCTGCGCTCGGTTCATCGCAACTACGGCAAGGTCGGTCTGATTCACGTCGATGCACACGCGGACGTCAATGACACGATGATGGGCGAAAAGATCGCGCACGGCACACCGTTTCGCCGCGCGGTCGAAGAGGGCTTGCTGGATTGCGAGCGCGTCGTGCAGATCGGTCTGCGCGGCACGGGCTACGCAGCCGAAGACTTCGACTGGTGCCGCGATCAGGGCTTTGAGGTCGTGCAGGCGGAAGCGTGCTGGAACCAGTCGCTGACGCCGCTGATGTCGCGCGTGCGCGAGAAGATGGGCGACGGCCCGGTGTACATCACGTTCGATATCGATGGCATCGATCCCGCTTTCGCGCCGGGCACGGGCACGCCCGAAATCGCCGGGCTGACTGTGCCGCAAGCGCTCGAGATTATTCGCGGCGCGCACGGGTTGAATATCGTCGGCTGCGATCTGGTGGAAGTCGCGCCGCCATACGATCCGTTCGGCACGACGGCCCTGCTCGGCGCCAATCTCGCGTTCGAAATGCTGTGTGTGCTGCCGGGTGTCGAGTATCGGCCGGCGACGCGATAAGCCGTAGTACAGGACAGCGGCGGCTGAAACGCGTCGTCGTCAACGGGACGATTTCGAAGATCGTCGATACAACGCCCATGACGTCCGTTATGGGCGTTGTCGTTTCTGTTGCCATCGCAGGGCAATGCGACAGCATTTTCAGAATAGTGAGCTAGAGACGCATCCTCCGCGTCGCTACGCTACACCGGGTTTGGCGCGTATCCGCCTGCAATTTTTGGATAAATCGTAAAGCGCGTCGACCCGCTTCGAATGCTCTCGCACTCCTTCCGAAACCATCTCCCCAGGATCAAGCCATGTATGGCGATTTGCAGAATCTCGACCCCGCCATCGATCGTTATTCAGCCGCCGTGTTTTTGTATGGCAAAGACCGCTTCGACGAAGCGTTGGCGCTGATCGAGCCGCTGCTGCATGCACAGTCGGTCGATGCGCAGGTCTTCAATCTGGCCGCCGCGTGCCATCTGTCGATCGGACATCTGCATGATGCGGGGACGTACTGGCGGCGCGCGATCGACACGAGGCCCGATTACTGCGACGCGTACAACAACCTCGGCGTCGTGCTCAAGGAGCGGGGCTGCCTGGCGCAAGCCGAGGCGTGCTATCGGCAGGCACTGTCGATCACGCCGGGCCATGCGGGCGCGCACGTGAATCTCGGGCGGCTCTTCGCGCAACTCGGACGTCCGGGCGAAGCGGAATCTTCCTATCTGCGCGCCCTCGAGCTTCAGCCTCGCGACGGCGATACTTACGTCAACCTAGGCGTGCTGTATCAGGACCAGATGCGCTTGCCCGAAGCCGAGGCGGCGTACAGGAACGCACTTGCCGCCGATCCGCACGAGGTCAAGGCGCATTTCAATCTGGGCGTGGTGCTCAAGATGCAACGGCGTTTCGCCGAAGCGGAAGCCTCGTACCGGCAGGCGCTCGCACTGCGTCCGGACTATTTCGAGGTGGCAATCAACCTCGCGCATCTGCTGCTCACCGTTGGACGTCTGGAAGAAGGATGGGCGCTGTTCGAAGCGCGCTACGATCCCGCGTGGCCGCAGCGCAAGATCGCACCGCCGCCTGTCGATTTTCCGATGTGGCGCGGCGAGCCGCTCGCGGGCAGGTCGCTGCTCGTGTGGCCCGAGCAGGGGCACGGCGACAGCCTCCAGTTCTGCCGCTATTTGCCGATGCTCAAGGCGCAAGGTCTCGCGAAGCTGAGCATCGCGTGTTCGCCCGTGTTGCAGAGTCTGTTCGAAACCATCGATGGCGTGGACGAATGCATTCCGCTCGACGGCGACCACGGCATTCCGAAGCACGACTATGTGTGCCTGACGATGAGCCTGCCGTATCGTCTGGGCACGACGCTCGCTTCGATTCCGGGCGCGACGCCTTATCTGCGGGTGCCGCCGTCGCGCGCGGCCAGATGGAAAGGCAGGCTGCCCGCTGGCAACTTCAAGGTGGGGCTTGTCTGGGCTGGCGATCCGCGCCCGGATCAACCCGCGAATAGCGCGGTCGACCGCCTGCGCTCGCTCGACGCGCGCGCCTATCTGCCATTGCTGTGCGTGCCCGGCATCACGTTCGTCAGCCTGCAAAAGGGCGCGTCGACGCAGCCGCAAATCGATACGTTGCCAGTGGAGCTGCGTCCGTTCGATCCGATGCTTGACGTGCACGATTTCGCCGACACGGCCGCGATCATCGAGCAACTCGATCTGGTGATTACCGTCGATACATCGATCGCGCATCTCGCGGGCGCGTTGAACAGGCCCGTGTGGATTCTGTCGCGCTACGACGGCTGCTGGCGATGGCTGCATGATCGCGACGACACGCCGTGGTATCCGCGCACGCGTCTCTTTCATCAGCGGCAGCCCGGCGAGTGGGGCGAGGTGATCGAGCGCGTGAAGCTCGCGCTCGAAGCGTGGACGGTGCGCCAACGCGCGCCGGCTTGATCGGATGGATATGGCCTACGCGTAAGCCTGCTTGCGCGCCGACACGAACGCCAGATAGCACAGCCCGCCGATTGCCAGCGCGGGCAGCGTCGCGCCGAGATTCGGCAGCCACTGATTGATCGCCTGATACGCGGCAATGCCGATCGCCCACGCGACGAACGCGCTCACGTGCCAGCCGCCCGAGAAGCCATAGCGGCCTTGCGTATCGGCGAGCGAGCCTGCGTCGATGCGGCGCCGGCGCACGATGAAGTGATCGGCCAGCACCACGCCGAACAGCGGCGCGAACACCGAGCCGATCAGCAGCAGGAAGTTCTGATACTTCGCCATTGGCACGAGCAGCGCGATCAGCGTGCACAGCGCGCCGAACGCGGCGGACAACAGCGGAACGCTCGCGCGCGTCCAGAAAGTGCCTGTCGACACGGCCGCCGAGTGGACATCGGCAAACGCGTTGTCGATTTCGTCGATCAGCACCAGCAGCAGCGCGAGGCCGCCGCCTGCTTGCGCGAGCGCCGTCGTCAGAAGCGCGTCGCCGCCGCCCGCGGTGAGCCCGTACACCGCGCCGAGCGCGTAGAACCAGATATTCGCAATGCCATAGCCGAAGAGCGTGCCGCGGAAGGTCTCGCCCGCCTTCCGGCCGAAGCGCGTGTAGTCGGCGATCAGCGGCAGCCACGACAGCGGCATCGCGACGACCAGATCGACGGCGCCGCCAAACGACATTTCGCCATTGCCCGGACGATGCATCAGCGCACCCAGATCGTGCTGCGCCAGCACGGCGTAGGTCAGCCACGCGGCGCCCGCGAGCAGCAGCCAGATGCCCCACGTGCGCAGAAAGCGCCGCACGAAAGACAGCGGGCCGGAGATCGCGAGCAACGTCGCGAGCACGCCGAAGATCAGCGTCCAGACGAGCGGCGCGGAAAAGCCGAAGGCCTGCTTCGAGAGGGCATCGGCGGAATCGCGCATCACGATCACTTCGAACGCGCCCCAGCCGACCAGCTGGATCATGTTCAGCACGGCGGGAATCGACGCGCCGCGCACGCCGAGCGTCGGACGCAGCGACGACATCGCCGCGAGCCCCGTGTCCGTGCCGATGACGCCCGCGAGCGCGAGCAGCACGACGCCGATCACGCTGCCGATCGCGATGGCCAGCAGCGCGTGCGGCAGCGACAGGCCCGGCACGAGCAGCGCGCCGGCCTGCGCGACCAGCAAGCCGATGCCGAGTGAAAACCACAGCGCGAATGCGTCGCCCGTCCTGAATGCGCGGCGCGAATCCGGCACCGGCTTGAGCGGCGCGTAAGTCGAACCGGCTTCGCCGGTCATGGAATCTTGAGCCATCGAATCTCTTTCCTGTCTGTCGTTGTCATGTCGGCCGTCGTTGCGGCCGTGTTCCGTCCCGGTACGCGCATTGCGGCCTGCCTCTCAGAAAGCGCCTATGACGTTTGCCGCCGGCTTTGCCGCGCCGCGGCTGTCATAATGCACAACTCTGCATGCGACGCCGTTCGCCCGCTGACGGTTTGACGCCGTTGCATGCCTTCAGGGGCAGATCGTCGCGTGTCCCATCGAATGCATGTGGTGCATCGTGACGGTTTACACCCGAAAAGCCGAGATTATCCCCAAAACGCCATGTTTGAAGAAACCCGCGCCAACGTTCCCCTCGCCGAGCGCCTGCGGCCGCGCAGCATCGACGAAGTCATCGGACAAAAGCATCTGCTTGGCCCGAACAAGCCGCTGCGCGTCGCGTTCGAGTCTGGCGAAGCGCACTCGATGATCCTCTGGGGCCCGCCGGGCGTCGGCAAGACGACGCTCGCGCGCCTGATGGCCGACGCGTTCGACGCCGAGTTCATCGCGCTGTCGGCGGTGCTCTCGGGCGTGAAAGACATCCGCGAAGCCGTCGAGACCGCGCAGATTCATCGCGCGAACGGCCACCAGACGCTCGTGTTCGTCGACGAAGTACATCGCTTCAACAAGAGCCAGCAAGACGCGTTCTTGCCGCATGTAGAGTCGGGGCTGTTCGTGTTCGTCGGCGCGACGACGGAGAACCCGTCGTTCGAGGTGAACAGCGCGTTGCTGTCGCGGGCGGCCGTCTACGTGCTCAAGAGCCTCGATACCGACGAGCAGCGCGAACTGCTGGACCGCGCGCAAAAGGAACTGGGCGGCTTCACGTTCACCGACGAGGCGCGCGACGCGCTGATCGGTTCCGCCGACGGCGACGGCCGCAAGCTGCTGAACAACATGGAAATCGTCGCGCGCGCGGCGTCGCGGCAGAACAAGACGGAGATCGACGGCGAACTGCTCGCGAGCGCGCTTTCCGAAAACCTGCGCCGCTTCGACAAGGGCGGCGACGCGTTCTACGACCAGATCAGCGCGCTTCACAAGTCGGTGCGCGGCAGCAATCCCGACGGCGCGCTGTACTGGTTCTGCCGCATGCTCGACGGCGGCGCGGACCCACGCTATCTGTCGCGGCGCATCGTGCGCATGGCGTGGGAGGACATCGGTCTCGCCGATCCGCGCGCCGCGCGTATCGCGCTCGACGCCGCTGAGACCTACGAGCGCCTCGGCACGCCCGAAGGCGAACTCGCGCTTGCGCAGGCCGTGATCTATCTGGCTGTCGCGCCGAAGTCGAATGCGGGCTACAACGCGTACAACGCGGCGCGTAGTTTCGTCGGCAAGGACCAGTCGCGCGCGGTGCCGATCCACTTGCGCAACGCGCCGACGAAGCTGATGAAGGAACTCGGCTACGGCCACGAGTACCGCTACGCGCACGACGAACCGGACGCGTACGCGGCAGGCGAGACCTATCTGCCCGACGGCATGCGCGAGCCGCACTGGTATCAGCCGACGCCGCGCGGTCTCGAAGGCAAGATCGGCGAGAAGCTCGCGCGCCTTGCCGAACTCGATGCGCAATGGCGCAGCGAGAACAGGAAGAAGAGTTGATCAAGCGCGCTTTGCGCCAGAGCCGACAATGCCGCCGGCGACCCACGCCGGTGCGCTAAAATCGCCCATTCACACAACGAACTGTTGCCCCATCCCATGCTTGACATCCAGCTGCTGCGCAAAGATATCGACGGCGTCGCGAAACGCCTCGCCGATCGCGGCTTTAACCTCGACGTCGCGGCTTTCTCCGCGCTCGAAGCCGAACGCCGCGCGATCCAGACCCGTACCGAAGAACTCCAGGCGAAGCGCAACACTCTGTCGAAGCAGATCGGCGCGATGAAAGGGCGCGGCGAAGACACGTCGGCGGTGATGGCCGAAGTGGGCGGTATCGGCGACGAGATGAAGGCGTCGGCGGTCCAGCTGGAAGTGATCCAGAAGCGTTTGTCCGATCTGCTGCTCGGCGTGCCGAATCTGCCGCACGAGAGCGTTCCCGTCGGCAACGACGAAACGCAAAATGTCGAAGTGCGCCGCTGGGGCGCGCCGCGCCAGTTCGACTTCGAGGTGAAGGATCATGTCGACGTCGGCACGCCGCTCGGTCTGGACTTCGAGATGGGCGCGAAGCTCTCCGGCGCGCGTTTCACGATGCTGCGCGGACAGATTGCGCGCCTGCATCGCGCGCTCGCGCAGTTCATGATCGACACACATACGCAGCAGCACGGCTACACGGAAATCTATACGCCGTACATCGTCAATCCCGAAATCCTGCTCGGCACGGGCCAACTGCCGAAATTCGCCGACGACATGTTCCGCGTCGAGAAGGGCGGCGGCGAAAACACGGTTACGCAGTATCTGATTTCGACGTCCGAGATCTCGCTGACGAATACGGTGCGCGAGAGCATCGTCGATGCGAGCGAGTTGCCCATCAAGCTGACGGCGCATTCGCCGTGCTTCCGCTCGGAAGCGGGCTCGTATGGCCGCGACACGCGCGGCATGATCCGCCAGCATCAGTTCGACAAGGTCGAGATGGTGCAGATCGTCGCGCCGGAAACGTCGTATGACGCGCTCGAGCAGATGGTCACGCACGCGGAGACGATTCTGCAGAAGCTCGAACTGCCGTATCGCGTGATCACGTTGTGCACGGGCGACATGGGCTTCTCGGCTTCGAAGACGTACGACCTCGAAGTGTGGCTGCCTGCGCAGAACACGTATCGTGAAATTTCGAGCTGCTCGAATACCGAGTCGTTCCAGGCGCGACGGATGCAGGCGCGCTATCGCAACCCGCAGGGCAAGCCTGAACTCGTGCATACGCTCAACGGCTCGGGGCTGGCGGTGGGCCGCACGCTCGTCGCCGTGCTGGAGAACTTCCAGAACGCCGATGGCTCGGTGACTGTGCCAGCGGCGCTGCGTCCGTATTTGGGCGGCATTGAGCGTCTGGAAGTAACGGCGGCGCGCTGAGCGACCTGGGCGCGCTCGGTCCGCGAAGTCCTTTTCAACTTTCTGCGAAAAAGGGCTTGGAATTCGAAAACAGGTGTTCTATAATCTTCGTCTCACGCAAGCAGCGACCCGCTTAGTGTGAAGTTGGTGTAAAGCAGACAAGACCACCTTGGTGGGAAGTCAAAGAATCAGGAAAGGTGGCAGAGAGGTCGAATGCGCCGGACTCGAAATCCGGTATACGGTTATACCGTATCGTGGGTTCGAATCCCACCCTTTCCGCCAGGACGCAAAGCGATACAGGCCCTTCGGGGCCTGTTTTCGTTTGTGCGCCGATTTTGCATCGATCTGCGTATATGCGGTGTGATGCAATCATCAGAGCGCTATCGGGCTTCACAACTACAAATACAGGCGCGCAACTGGCCCGTCGTTATGCTTTCCTTTTCATCGTTTCGATGAAGCGGTTCCGACATATGTTCGTCCGCACATCGCGAGGCCTGCTAACGCCGGATGGTCCATGCGATACGCCGCTGCATCCGCACAAAAAATGGGTATGGTCATTGCATCGTTGAAAGCGTCTGCGAACCACAATTGGAGTCCACGATGACCAACCCCAATGACGCGGAAAGCACACCACCGAAAGACCCGGCCGAAACACCGCCGAACGAACTCAACAAGCCAGTGGGCGATGCGCTGCCGACGCCTGTCGAGCCCGGCCTGAATCAGCCGTTGCCGGAGAAGCTAAAGCCAGACGACGAGTCAGCAGACGAGCACCTGGGCGATGAAAACCCGCCTGAGGCGTGCCTCCGCCGAGTTGTTCGATTTCGCATAACGTCGAACGACTGCATTAACTATCCTCTATCCGCCCAGCGGTCCGGAATACGAAATAAAACGATTAATCGTTTCGGGCCGCGCATCATACGCCGATTTAAATCGTTTCCGTTTCTGGAATATCCGGATTCAGCGCTTCGATAAATGGCTTCGTCGGGCGGCAAATAAAGCAAGGCCTATTTTCTCGTTGATTCGCTGATCTGCGCTTTACTAAGGTGCTCTTTGTGCATACGATGAAGTTGCACTTTTTTCCGCGCAGGGCCAAGCGAACGAGTAAAAATTTAAATTTGCAATTTCCGACGAGATAGCTCCGCTGGATATTTACAGTCCATATGAAGATTCGTATGAAGCGATCGCTGTAGTCCGATTCTTTTTTGCTTCATGTCATTGCATTCATTGAACGAGGGAATGCATTAGTAATACATAGTCGCTCTATTCGTGAAGGTGAGCCTTTGCGCGCCCGATTCCCGCGCCGTCGCACCCGTTGCATTGCGCACAACAACGAAGACGTCCGCACTTGCCGCGGCTTTTCAGGTGCAAACGTCTTGAGGAACGGTAAGCCATGCACATCGCCATTTCTGCTGTCACGGTCGCGGTGGCTGCAATCGTCATCTGGTGGTCGCTTCATCCGCGCCGCGTCGCTTCCGCTCGCGAGCGGACGTTCGCGTATACGCGCAATGGGCCGTCTCTCGTGCCGATGCTTCATCGCGTGACGGACGCTGTTGCGCATTTGCGGACGACGCGCGGCGCGGCCGGTCTCTTTGCCGTCGCGCGTCGGCAGCCCGGCACCATGACCGAGCTTGCCGACGTGTTCGAATGTTTGCCCGTCGCGTCCGTCGTCTTCGACGAGCATGGCGTGATCGTGCTTGCCAACGCGCAGGCCGAGCGGCTTTTCGATTATCGGCGCGGCGTGCTGAGCGGCGCGTGTGTCGGCCTCGTCGCGCCGGCGCTGTCGCAGGAGAGCTGCGCCGCCACGGGCGCGTCGCCGAACGTGAGCCGGCTGGCCGTGACTGGCACGCGCAATCTGCGCGCGCGTCGCCGCGACGGCAGCGAGTTTCCCGTCGAGATTGCGACGAGCACGATCCGCTACGAAGGACGCGTCGCGACCGTCGCGTTCATCACCGACATGACCGAGCGCTTCGAGCTCGAACGCAATCGCCGGGAGCTTGCGCATCTGACGCGCGTATCGATGATGGGCGAGCTTGCCGCGTCGCTCGCGCACGAACTGAACCAGCCGCTGACAGCCATCCTCAGCAACGGCCAGGCCGCGCAGCGTTTCATGGACAAGGTGCCGATCGACCTCGCTGAAGTGCGCGACATCCTGAAGGACATCGTCGACGACAGTGGCCGCGCGAGCGAAGTGATACGCCGGATGCGCGCATTCGTGAAGAAGGAAGAGCAGCAGCAACTCGCGAGTCTCGATGCGGGCGGATTGCTGCGCGACGTGGCGTTGCTCGTGCATAGCGATGCCGTCGCGCGCGGCATCCATGTATCGCATGTGATCGACGACGGACTGCCGCCCGTGCGCGGCGACAAGGTGCAACTCCAGCAGGTGCTGCTCAATCTGCTGCTCAACGCGTTCGATGCCGTCAGCGAGTGCGACGCGCCCAGCCGCGTAGTTGCACTCTTTGCGCAACTCGATCGCGAAGGCATGGTGCGCATTGCCGTGCGTGACCGTGGACATGGACTGACGCCCGACAAGCTCGAATGCATCTTCAAGCCGTTCGTCACGTCGAAGCCGCAGGGTCTGGGGCTCGGTCTGTCGATCAGCCGCTCGATCGTGCAGATGCACGGCGGCCGCTTGTGGGCCGAGACCAATCCGGATCAGGGCATGACGTTCTATATCGCGTTGCCTGCATCGCGAGACGCATGCAACGCGGGCGCTGCGCAGGGGGCGTCATGAGCGAAATAAACTGCATGAACGGCACGACGAGCGAAGTCGCGACGGAAGCACCCGCGCTCGTCTATGTCGTCGACGACGACCCGTCGGTGTGCCGCGCGCTGACGCGTCTCGTCAAATCCGCCGGCTACGGCGTCGAGGCATATGGTTCGGCACGCGAGTTTCTCGACCACGCGTGCGCCGCGCATGCGCCCGCCTGCGTGGTGCTCGACGTGCAGTTGCCCGATCTGAGCGGGCTCGAATTGCAGCGCGAACTCGACGAGCGTTTGCCCATCATCTTTCTGACGGGACACGGCGACATCGCGATGACGGTCGGCGCAATCAAGGCGGGCGCGACCGATTTCCTCACCAAGCCCGTGCACGACGACGACCTGTTGCGCGCGATCGAACAGGCGCTCGCGCATTCCGTGCAAGTGTCGAACGCGATGCACGAGCTCGAAGTGCTGCGCAGCCGCGTCGGGCGTCTGACGGTGCGCGAGCGCGAAGTGATGAATCTCATCGTGCTCGGCCGTCTGAACAAGCAGGTCGCCTGCGAACTCGGTACCGTCGAGAAAACCGTCAAGGCGCATCGCGCGCGCGTGATGCAGAAGATGGAAGTCAATTCGCTCGCCGAGCTCGTGCGCATCGCCGACAAGATTGCCGTCGCGACTGTCGCACGCAATCCCTTCAGTTCGCAGGCACCGCATACGGGCGCACCTCACGTTGCGCGCGAGGCAACCCGCGAGCGGATACGGGACCAAGGTCCAATACCGCAGGCGCCCTCAGTCTCATAGTCTATTGCTGAAGCCTTCACGCATCGCTGCGTGCGCGTGGCCGGTCAATGGACTATTCAGAATGGGCACAGACAAACCCTTCGTCGTCGTCGTCGACGACGATGCGTCGGTGGGCAGGGCGATCAAGCGTCTGTTGCGCTCCGTCGGGATTGCGGCCGACACGTACGCGAGTGGCGATGCGTTTCTCGACGTGCTGTCGGCCACGCCCGCGTATCGCCCCGACTGCGTGATACTCGATGTGCAAATGCCCGGCTCCAACGGGATCGAGGTCCAGGGTCGGCTGGCGGGCAGCACCGTGCCCGTCATTTTCATCACGGCCCACGACGACGCGGGCGTGCGCGAAGCCGCGCTCGCGGCGGGTGCGAAGGCCTATCTGCGCAAGCCATTCAACGACGTGCTTTTCATCAGGACAGTGTGTGCCGTGCTCGGCATCGCTGCGCCGCTATGACACTTCTTCTCGCGCGAATAAACGGCGTCGAACGCCTGCGTGCAGGCGCTTGCGTGCGAGTGCCGCGCGGCCAAAAAAGGGTATTGGACCAAGGTCCAATTGTCTTTGCCATGGCCGGATTCCACACTTCATTGCATTGGAGTCGCCAGGCCGACTGGCGCATCTGGATTCGTCCGCCGCGCGATGCGCGCGCAACGCGTGCGACGGGCCCAATCGTATCGACATGGGGAGATTGATCATGAAACAGGCGCTTCCTGTCACCTGGATGCTTGCCGCGTTGCTGCTGGCAGACGTTGCATCGGCGCAGCAGCCGATCTTCTATCCGGCCAAGGGCCAGAGCCAGCAGAAGCAGGCTAACGACATGTCGCAATGCGAGAGCTGGGCGACGCAGAACACGGGCGTCAATCCCGCCGTGCTCGCGCAGAACTCGGCGAATCAACCGCCGCCGCCCCAGCAGTCGGGACAGCGCTTGCGCGGCGCGGCAGGCGGCGCGGCGACAGGCGCGGCGATCGGCGCGATCGCGGGCGACGCCGGCAAGGGCGCGGCAGCGGGCGCCATCGCGGGCACGGTGGTGGGCGGCTCGCGGCAGCGCCGTCAGGCGGCCGCCGCGCAGGAGCAGCAGCAGGCAGCTCAACAGCAGACATCGCAGCAGATGGCCACATGGAACCGCGCGCTTGCAGCATGCATGAACGGACGCGGATATACGGTGCAATGACGCGGCGATCGAAGGGGGCCACGATGAACTGTCGATCGCAAATTGCGTTGTTCCGGGCGGATTCTGCCGCCGTGCGGCGCGCGGGCCGCCTGATGCCGCGTGTCGCGCTGGCGTCGGCGCTCGTGTGCGTCCTTTCTCTGAACGCATGCAAAAAGGCCCCCGCGGAGGCAGCCCGGCCGCCCGTCGAGGTGACGGTGGTCACGGTCGCGCAAAAGGAAACCCCCGTCGCATTCGAATTCACCGCGCAGACGCAAAGCTCGCGCGAGGTCGAGATCCGCGCGCGCGTCGAGGGCTTTCTCGAGAAGCGCATGTACACGGAAGGCGCGCTCGTGCAGCCCGGCCAGGTGCTGTTCGTGATGGACCGCAAGCCGTTCGAGGCCGCGCTGCAAACGGCCAAGGGCGCGCTCGCGCAGCAGCAGGCGCGCCTGCTCGTGACCAAGCAGAACCTCGCGCGCGTGGTCCCGCTTGCCGCGCAGAACGCGTTGAGCAAGAAGGATCTCGACGATGCGACGGGCAACGAGAAGCAGGCCGAAGCCGCTGTCATCGCCGCGCAGGGCGAAGTGCAGACGGCCGAGCTGAACCTGAGCTACACGACGATCCGTTCGCCGCTCAAGGGCCTCTCGAGCTTCGCGCGCGTGCAGGACGGCAGCTATGTGACGCCGACGCAGTCGGGGCTGCTCACCTACGTCTATCAGCTCGATCCGATGTGGGTGAACTTCAGCATCTCGGAGAACGAGTTGTTGCGCTATCGCGAGCAGGTCACGAAAGGCCTGCTGCGCTTTCCGCCCGGCAACCAGTTCGACGTGACGGTGATACTCGCCGACGGCTCGATCTATCCGCAGCAGGGGCGCATCGACTTCACGAACCCCGCGTTCAGCCAGGAGACGGGCACCTTCCTCGTGCGCGCCGTGTTCGGAAATCCCGACGGCACGCTCAAGCCCGGCCAGTTCGTGCGCGCGAAGGTGTCGGGCGCCGTGCGGCCCAACGCGATTCTGGTGCCGCAGCGCGCGGTGCTGCAGGGCGCGAAGAGCCACTTCGTGTGGGTGCTCGACCAGAACGGGAAGCCGCATCAGCGCGTGATCGACGTAGGCGACTGGCACGGCGACGACTGGTTCGTCAATGAAGGGCTGAAGGCGGGCGAGCGCGTGGTGGTCGACGGCGCGATCCGTGTGTCGTCGGATTCGACGATCAAGGTGGTGAGCGCGCCCACTGCGCCTGGCGCTCCAGCGCCCGCATCCGCGCCTGCTGCCGCGGCGTCGGCGCCGGCATCGACGCTGGCGCAAGCACAAACACGACGACAAACGCAGGCGCATCCCGGCAGCAGCGGAACGAGCACCAGTACAAGTCCCTGATCCGATGACGACCCGACGCCGTCCGGCGCAACCGATCCGATGAACATCTCTCACTTCTGCATCGACCGTCCGATCTTCGCCTCGGTCATCTCGATCGTCATCACGCTGGGCGGCGCGCTGACGATGCTCGCGCTGCCGACCGCGCAGTATCCGGACATCACCCCGCCGCAGATCACGATCTCCGCGACCTATCCGGGCGCGAGCGCCGACGTGGTCGCCAACAACGTCGCCGCGCCGATCGAGCAGCAGGTCAACGGCGCGGACAACATGATCTACATGAGCTCGTCGAGCTCGTCGACGGGCAACCTGACGATCAACGCGTACTTCCAGATCGGCACGAACCCCGAGCTCGCGCAAGTCGACGTGCAGAACCGCGTGAACCTCGCGCTGCCGCAACTGCCGCAGTCGGTGACGGCGCAGGGCGTGCAGGTGCAGAAGAAGTCGCAGGCGTTCATGATGGTGATCGCGATCTACTCGCCCACCGAGCGCTACGACGCGACGTACATCGCGAACTACGCGAACGTCTACGTGCTCGATGCGCTCAAGCGCATACCCGGCGCGAACCAGTCGAGCATCTTCGGCACGCCCGACTACGCGATGCGCATCTGGCTGCGCCCCGACCGCATGGCGCAGCTAGGCATCACGGCCGCCGACGTGCAGCGCGCCGTCGCCAACCAGAACCAGCAGTTCGCAGTCGGGCGCCTCGGCCAGTCGCCGACGGGTGCCGCCGTCGAGCAATCGTTCGCCGTCACCACATCGGGGCGGCTCACGGAGCCGTCCGAGTTCGAGAACATCATCATTCGCGCGCAGAGCGGGGGCGCGGCGATCGTGCGCCTGAAGGACATCGGGCGCGCCGAGCTCGGCCAGAAGGACTACTCGATCCGCAGCCGCTTCCAGGGCAAGCCCGCCACCGTGCTCGCCGTCTACCAGCAGCCGGGCGCCAACGCGCTGGACGTCTCGAAGCAGGTGCGCGCGACGCTCGCCGAGATGAAGAAGTCGTTCCCCGAGGGCATCGACTACGAGATCGCGATGGACACCACCGAGTTCACGCGGGCGTCGATCACCGACGTGGTGCACACGTTCTTCGAGGCCGTCGTGCTGGTGGTGATCGTCGTGTTCGTGTTCCTGCAGAGCCTGCGCGCGACGCTGATTCCGGTGCTCGCCGTGCCCGTGTCGATCGTCGGCACGTTCATGGGGATGGAGGCGCTCGGCTTCTCGATCAACATGCTCACGCTGTTCGGCATGGTGCTCGCAATCGGTATCGTGGTGGACGATGCGATCGTCGTGATCGAGAACGTCGAGCGCAACATGACGGTGCACAAGCTCGATCCGAAGACGGCTTCGAAGCAGGCGATGGACGAAGTGGCGGGCCCCGTGATCGCGATCGTGCTCGTGCTGTGCGCGGTGTTCGTGCCCGTGGCGTTTCTCGGCGGCATCACCGGGCAGATGTACAAGCAGTTCGCGATCACGATCGCGATCTCGGTGGTGATCTCGGGCGTCGTCGCGCTCACGCTGTCGCCCGCGCTCGCATCGCTGCTGCTCAAGCCCGGACATCACGAGAAGAAGGGCTTTTTCCGCTGGTTCGACAACCAGTTCGCGCGGATGACGGCGGGCTACACGCGTGCGGTGCGCGTCATCATCAAGCGCTTCGTGATCGCGCTGCTGATCTTTGCCGGCATGATCGTGCTATCCGTCATGATGATGCGCTCGATCCCGACCGCGTTCCTGCCGCCCGAGGATCAGGGCTATCTGCTGGGCGCCGTGATCATGCCCGATGCGGCGTCGCTGGACCGCACGGGGCAGGTGTCGGACCGCGTGTCCGAGTATTTCATGAAGCAGCCGGCCGTCGGCAGCATCACGACCGTCGACGGCTTCAGCATTCTCGACAGCCAGAACAAGAACAACTCGTCGACCTTCTTCGTGGGCTTCAAGAGTTTCGACGAGCGCTACAAGTCGGACAACATCCGCACGCAGAATGCGCGCGCCGTGCTCGTCGACGCGTACAAGGCACTGTCGCAGGTCCGCGAGGGCATCGTCGTGCCTCTGAATCCGCCGTCGATTCCCGGTCTGGGCACCACGGGCGGCACGGAGATGTGGATCCAGAGCAAGGGCGACGCGACCATCGCGCAGTTCGCCGCCGTCGTCAACGATTTCGTCGCGAGGGCCAAGCAGCGCCCCGAGCTGACGGGCGTCACGTCGACCTTCAACGCGGACTCGCAGCAACTGCTCGTGGACGTCGACCGCGACAAGGCCGAAACACTGGGCGTGCCCGTCGAGGACGTCTACAGCGCGATGCAGACGATGTTCGGCTCGCTGTACGTGTCGCAGTTCAACCGTTCGAGCCGCCTGTGGCAGGTGATCCTGCAGGCCGAGCCGTCGTACCGGCTGAAGCCCGAAGACCTCACGCAGATTTTCGTGCGCAGCAAGACGGGGAGCATGGTGCCGCTCAAGTCGGTGGTGACTTCGCACTACGTGACGGGCCCGGACCTCATCACGCGCTTCAACAACTTCCCGGCCGTGAAGATCACCGCGAACGCGGCGCCCGGCTATGCATCGGGCCAGGTGATCAGCGCGCTCGAAGAACTCGCTGCGTCGATGCCGTCGGACTACGGCATCGCGTGGAGCGGCGAGGCGTTCGAAGCGAAGCAGTCGGGCGGCACGTCGGGGCTCGTGTTCGTGTTCGGGCTGATCATGGTGTTCCTG
The DNA here is from genome assembly GCF_009362735.1 of Paraburkholderia franconis. Taxonomy (GTDB): domain Bacteria; phylum Pseudomonadota; class Gammaproteobacteria; order Burkholderiales; family Burkholderiaceae; genus Paraburkholderia; species Paraburkholderia franconis. The sequence continues at coordinate 24,288 of NZ_WHNP01000017.1, forward strand.
ATCCTCGCGGCGCAGTACGAGAAGTGGAGCCTGCCGTTCGGCGTGTTGATGGCGGTGCCGTTCGCGCTCTTCGGCGCGCTGCTCGCGATCATGCTGCGCGGGCTCAACAACGACGTGTACTTCCAGATCGGCCTCACGATGCTGGTGGCGCTCGCGGCGAAGAACGCGATCCTGATCTTCGAGTTCGCGGTGATCAACCGCGAGGCGGGCAAGTCCGTGTTCGACGCGACGATGACGGCAGCCGAGGAGCGGCTGCGCCCGATCGTGATGACGTCGCTCGCGTTCATCCTCGGCTGCGTGCCGCTCGCGATCGCGACGGGCGCTTCGGCCAACAGCCGCCACTCGATCGGTACGGGCGTAATCGGCGGGATGCTGGGCGCGACGGCGATTGCCGTGTTCTTCATCCCGATGTTCTTCTGGGCGCTCGAATCGATGTCGGAGAAGAGCGGCAAGAAGAAGGGGCAGACGCCGCCTGCTTCGCCTGAAGCAGCGACTTCTTCGAAGACGGTACCGCCTTCGGTGCCGGGACCGGCGGGCACGGGCGGACCGACGATCACGCCGTCCGCTCCACGCGAGGGCGACTGACATGCGCCGCGTTCCTCTGCCTGTGCTCCGCGTGCGCCGCTTGCGCCGCGCTTCGCCTGTGCCCGTCGCCAGCGCGCTCGCGTGCGTGGTGTGCACCTTCGCGCTGAGCGGCTGCCTGCTCGGACCGAACTACTCGCGTCCGCAACTCGACGTGCCCGCGACGTATCGCTTCCCCGACAACTACGCGTCGGATGTGGCGAACACCGAATGGTGGAAGCAGTTCGACGATCCCGTGCTGAACGACCTGATCACGGCGGCGCTCGCGAACAACAACGACGTGAAGGTCGCCGCCGCGCGCGTCGACCAGTTCCTCGGCCAGTTCGTCACGACGCGCGCGGCGCTGCTGCCGCAGATCGGCGCGAGCTTCGACGCCGAGCGCCAGCGTCTGCCGACGGGCTCGCCGCTGCTCGCGAACGTGAACAACCCGGTGTTCAACACGTACACGGCGGCGCTGTCGGCGTCGTGGGAGATCGATCTGTTCGGCCATAACCGGCGCCTCACGGAGTCCGCGCGCGCGAGCCTGCTTTCGAGCGAGGAAGCGAAACGCGGCACGATCCTGACGCTGGTGTCATCGGTGGCGTCGTCGTATATCAACCTGCGCAGCCTCGACCGGCAGCTGGAGATCGCGAAGGCGACCACCGAAAGCCGCGCCGATTCCGTGCACGTGTTCGAGTTGCGCTTCAAGGGCGGCGAGGTTTCGCAGATGGAACTCGCGCAGAGCCAGTCCGAATACGAAGACTCGCGCTCGCGAATTCCGCAGATCGAGGCGCAGATCGCGCAGCAGGAAGACGCGCTGTCGGTGCTGCTCGGGCGCAATCCGGGCGACATCCTGCGCGGGCGCATGCTCGCCGAACTCGTGGCGCCCGCAGTGCCCGCGGGGCTGCCGTCGGATCTGCTCGAACGGCGGCCCGATCTGCGCCAGGCCGAGCAGGACCTGATCGCGGCGAACGCGCAGATCGGCGCGGCCAAGGCGCTGTACTTCCCGCAGATTTCGCTGACGGGCCTGTTCGGCACGCAAAGCGGCCAGTTCTCGAAGCTCTTTACGGGGCCGACGCGCGTGTGGTCGTTCGCAGGCTCCGTCACGCAGCCGATCTTCACGGGCGGCGCGATCACGGGCCAGGTGAAGCAGGCCGAAGCGGTGCAGCAGCAGGCGCTGTATTCGTACCGCAAGGCGATCCAGGTCGCGTTCCAGGAAGTCGACGACGCGCTGATCTCGTCGCAGAAGCTGCGCGAGCAGTTCGACGTGCAGGGGCGTCAGGTCGATGCGCTCGCCAGTTACGCGCACCTTGCGCGGCTGCGCTACGAGGGCGGCTATACGAGCTATATCGAAGTGCTCGATGCCGAGCGCAGTCTCTTCAATGCGCAGCTGAGCCAGACGCAGACGCAGGCGGGCGTGCTGGTGTCGTATGTGAATCTGTACAAGGCGATGGGCGGCGGCTGGGTCGTCGATGCGGAAGGGCTCACGAAGCAGGCGGCACAAGCGGCACAAGCGGGGCAAGTGACACAAGTGATACAAGCGATACAAGCGACACAAGTGACACAAGCGACACAAGCGGCGGCGGCACAGCCGGCGCATGCGAGCGACGCCGCCCGTTCCGCCGATGCATCGCCGCAGGACGTCAAATGAGCGACGCAATGTCTTCCGGCTATCTCGGGCATGCGGCGCGGACGATGCCCGTGATCGCGTGCCACGAATGCGATCTGCTCCAGCGCGAAAGCGACGTGCCGCCCGAAGGCGTGATGCGTTGCTGCCGATGCCACGCGACGCTCTATCGGCGTCATGCGAACAGTCTCGATCGCACGCTCGCGTATGCGCTCGCGGCTTGCGTGTTATGGATCATCTCGAACTCCTTCCCGATCGTCGGGCTTGCGGTGAACGGCGATCTCGTCGAAACGACGATGTTCGGCGCCGTACGCGTTCTGTACCAGGACGGCATGTGGCCGCTGTCGGCGCTGATCTTCATCACGACGATCCTGATGCCCGCCTGCCAGGCGCTGGGTCTCGTGTGGCTCATGTTGCCGCTGCGGTTCGGTCGCACGCCGTATCGCGCGGACGCCGTGTTTCGCACGCTGCGCATCGCGCAGGAGTGGGGCATGACGGAGGTGCTGATCCTCGGCCTGCTCGTCGCGCTCGTGAAGCTCGCGCATATCGCGTCGGTGGTGACGGGCCCGGCGTTGTGGTCGTTCGGCGCGCTGATGCTGATGCTCGCGGCCGCAGCGTCCGCGTTCGACGCGCGCGATCTGTGGACGCGTCTCGAAGGGATGCCGGACGCCGGTCCCGCGTTCGACAGCGACACGCCGTTTCCCGCCGCGACGGCAGCGGCCTGCGGCCTGTGCGTATGCCACGACTGCGGCCTGCTCACGCGCGCCGCGCCCACGGAAGCCCGCGACGCGCGCGACTACGCGAACGTGCATGCGCCCGTGCGTCTGCACGCGCATCCGGGGCATTGCCCGCGCTGCGGCGCGCGTCTGCATTTGCGCAAGCCCGATAGTCTCGCGCGAACGTGGGCGTATCTGATCGCGGCGGTGATCCTGTACATCCCCGCGAACGTGCTGCCCGTGATGGATACGAGCTCGCTGTTCGGCGCGCAGAAGGACACGATCATGAGCGGCGTCGTCTATCTGTGGACGTCGGGTTCGTGGCCGCTTGCCGTGCTGGTTTTCATAGCGAGCATCGCCGTGCCGATGCTGAAGATTCTCGCGATCAGCTTTCTTGCCCTGTTGGCCAACTTCCGCTCGACGTGGCAGCCCGATCAGCGCGCGCGCATCTATCGCATCGTCGAGCTGGTCGGGCGCTGGTCGATGCTCGACATCTACGTGATCGCCGTGCTCACGGCGCTCGTGCAATTCGACGCGCTCGCCACGGTGCGAGCCGGTCCCGCTGCGATCGCGTTCGGCGCAGTCGTGGTGCTGACCATGTTCGCCGCGATGTCGTTCGATCCGCGGCTCATCTGGGATACGAGGGAAACACAATGAGCAGGCCGCCCGATCTGCCCGACGCTGTCGCGGTGCCGCGCAAGCGATGGCGCATCCAGTGGATCTGGCTCGTGCCCGTCGTCGCGGTGCTGATCGGCATCTGGCTTGCCGTGCAGGCCGTGCTGTCGCAAGGTCCGACCATCACGATCCAGTTCAAGACGGGTGAAGGGCTCGAAGCGGGCAAGACGAAGATCAAGTTCAAGGACGTCGATATCGGCGTCGTGAAGAAGGTCGCGCTTTCGCGGGACTACAAGAACGTGATCGCCACGGCCGAACTGACGCGCGACGCAACCGACATGCTGGTCGACGATACGCGCTTCTGGGTCGAGCGCCCGCGCATCGCGGGCGGCAACGTGTCGGGCATCAGCACGCTGCTGTCGGGGGCGTTCATCGGCATGGACATCGGCCATGCGAAGCAGGAGCGGCGCGACTACGTCGGGCTCGAAACGCCACCCGTGTTCGCGAGCGACGTGCCGGGCCGCGAGTTCGTGTTGCACGCGGAGAATCTTGCTTCGCTCGACGTCGGTTCGCCCGTCTATTTCCGGCGCCTGCGCGTCGGCCAGGTCACGTCGTTCGAACTCGACAAGAACGGCGGCGGCGTGACGTTGCATATCTTCGTCAACGCGCCCTACGACCGCTACGTGAAGAGCGATTCGCGCTTCTGGGAGGCGGGCGGCATCGACGTCGCGCTGGGCACGGAAGGCGTGAAGATCAACACGCAATCGCTGGTGTCGATCCTGATCGGCGGGCTCGCATTCGAAACGCCTTCGTCGTCGCTCACGGAGCCCGAAGCGCAGGTGCGCACGTCGTTCACGCTGTTCCCGACGCGCACGGAAGCATTGAAGGTGCAGGACCGCATCGTCGATACGTACGTGCTCAACTTCAAGCAGTCGGTGCGCGGCCTGACGGTGGGCGCGCCCGTCGACTTCAGGGGCATCGTGATCGGCGAAGTATCGGCCATCTACACGCGCTTCGACCCCGTGACGAAGGAGATCAGCATTCCTGTCGAGATCAAGTTCTATCCGGAGCGTTTCACGTCGCGTTACCCGGAGCCGTCCGAGGGACGCGTCATGAAAGATCCGAAGGCCGTGGCGGACTTCCTCGTGTCGCGGGGCTTCCGCGCACAACTCAGGACGGGAAGCCTGCTGACGGGCCAGCTGTACATCTCGTTCGATTTCTTCCAGCACGCGTCGCAGGCAAAGATCGACTGGAGCCGCACGCCGCCCGAACTGCCGACCGAGCCGAGCGGCCTGCAATCGCTGCAGGACTCGGTCAACCGGATCGTCGCGCGCATCGACAAGCTGCCGCTCGAGCAGATCGGCAAGAACACGCAGCAGACGTTCGCCAATGCCAGCGCGCTGCTGCAAAGCCTCAACACGCAGGTCGTGCCGCAGGCGAAGAGCGCGCTGTCGGCCGCGCAGACCACGCTCAATACGGCGAACAGCGCGCTCCAGCCCGACTCGGCGCTGCAGCAGGACACGAGCGATGCGATCCGCGAGCTCGCGCGCACGGCGGCATCGTTCCGCGCGCTGTCCGATTATCTGCAGCAGCATCCCGAAGCGCTGCTGCGCGGCAAACCGGGGGACGCAAAGTGAAGCGATCGATGCTCTCGCGCGGCGCGTGCCTCTGCGTCGCGGCAGCGGCGGTGCTGGGCGCGTGCGGTTCGCCGCGTTCGAACTTCTATACGTTGAGCTCCGACGCGACGCTCGAAAGCACGGGCGCGCCGCTGTCCATGTCGGTGGTGGTCGGTCCCGTGACAGTGCCGGAACTCGTCGACCGGCCGCAGCTCGTGACGCGCGTGTCGGGCAACGAGGTGAAGCTCAACGAATTCGCGCGCTGGGGCGAGCCGCTCAAAAGCGGCGTCGCCGATGTGATCGCCGCCGATCTGTCGCGGCTGCTCGGCTCACAGCGTGTGTCGGTGTCGTCGCAGACGGTGGCGGGCACGGAGGCGTGCCGCGTGCGCGTCGATATCGTGCAGTTCGATTCGATGCCGGGCGAGGCCGTCGCGATCGATGCGCTGTGGACCGTGCGCCTGGCCGGCCACACGGCGCTGCTGACGGGCCGCTCTACGGTACACGAGCAGGTGCAGGGCACGGACGAGGCGGCGCTCGTGGCGGCGCACAGCCGGGCGCTCGCGTCGGTGAGCCGCGATATCGCGGAGGCGATCCGGCGTTCGCCGCCGGGGTGAGCGTTCGCGTGACCGGTGCATGGCCTGGTGCATGGCCTGGCGTATGGTTTGGCGCGTGGTTTGGCGTATGGCCTGGCGCATAGTGCGGGCCGGCCTCGCGGGCAGACTCTGTACAATGGACTGATCGACAACCGGACGCAGGGCCGCAATGCGGGCCGCGTCCAGCGCCGGCAACGCAAGACGGCGCGCCAGCACGATCGCCTGATCGCACAGCCTGCGCGCGCCGCGCGCTGCGTGCCGCCAACGTTTTTCCGACATGGCCATCACCTACAAGACTTCCGAAGACCTCGCGCGTTTGCGCATTTCCGGGCGGCTCGCCGCCGACGTGCTCGCGATGATCGGCGAACACGTGAAACCCGGCATCTCGACGGGTGAACTCGACGCCATCTGCCACGACTACATCGTCAACACGCAGAAGGCGATTGCCGCGAACGTCGGCTATATGGGCTTTCCGAAGACGGTCTGCACGTCGGTCAACTCCGTCGTGTGCCACGGCATTCCCGATCGCAGCGAGCTTCTCAAGGACGGCGACATCATCAACATCGACGTGGCCGTCATCAAGGACGGCTACTTCGGCGACACGAGCCGCATGTACACGGTCGGCGAGCCGAGCGCGGTCGCGAAGCAGCTAATCGACACGACTTATGAAGCGATGCTCGCGGGCATCCGCCAGGTGAAGCCGGGCGCGACGCTCGGCGACGTCGGCCATGCGATCCAGAAGGTCGCGCAGCGCGAGGGCTTCTCGATCGTGCGCGACTACTGCGGACACGGCATCGGCAAGGTGTATCACGAGGACCCGCAGGTGCTGCACTACGGCCAGCCGGGGCAGGGCGTGCGCCTGAAGCCGGGCATGGTGTTCACGATCGAGCCGATGGTGAACGCGGGCCGCGCCGGCACGACGGTGATGCGCGACGGCTGGACAGTCGTCACCAAAGACCGCTCGCTGTCCGCGCAATGGGAGCATATGGTCGCCGTCACCGACGACGGCTACGAACTGCTCACGCCGTGGCCCGACGGCACGGGGCGCTACGAGACGCCCTGACGCGCATGGCGCTGTGCCGCCCGGCTCGCATCTCGTGGTTCGCGTCCCGCATTTTGCGTCGTTGCGCGAGGAAAGCCCTGAGCGGACGGCCGGCGTGCATCGCGCTCGACGCGATGCACAAAAACGGGCGCACCGGCACGCCGGCTTTGTTGTCGGCATGTCAACCCATGCGCGCCCGCCCGCACTGCGCCGAATTAAAGATTTGACTCGCGCGCCCGTTCGGTTGAAGCTACGCCCTAGTTTCACCCGGATGACATAAGGGATTTCAAGGGATTTCGACCGCATGAGTCCTTCACTGACCGTTCGCCGCATCGCAGCCGATCAGGGTGCTGTCTTCCGAGAGCTTCGTACCGCATCGCTGCGCGAAGCGCCTTACGCATTCGACGAGACACTGGAAGAAGCGATGTTGGCCGATGCGTCCACGTTCGAACAGACGGCCGCGCGGCATGCTGCTTCCACTACGTCGACGTCGTTCATCCTCTACACGGAAGGCCATCCCGCCGGCCTGATCGGTGCCTGCTTCGAAGGCGCTGCGCCGCACCGCGCGTTCGTGAGCGAGCTTTGGGTGGCGCCCGCCGTGCGGCATCTGCGCGGTGGCGAGCTGCTCGTCAACACGGCGAGCGACTGGCTCGCGGCAGGCGGCGCGACGGAGATCTACGCGTGGATCGCCGACGAGAACCGCAACGCGATGCGCTTCTACGAGCGGCTCGGCTTCGGCCCGACGGGCGAGCGCGAACGCATTCCGCGCGCGCCGGACCAGTTTCAGACATTGCTCGTGCGGCATGTGCCGCAACACACGACATCGGCCGGCGATATCGACGCGCCAGGCTAGCCGCTTCGTGCACGACGGCTTCGCGGGCGCCTGTCCAGCGCGCTCCGGCCGGCTTCATCACCCATCTTCGCCGCTCGTTCTTCACGCTTTTTGCCGATCTGTCCCGCGCCGATCTGGCGCGCACGCGGCATTTGGCTGTCGCGTGAAGACTTATTGGCAAAAAAGCTCACCGGTCGCCTGGACGCCTGTAAAATACGCAAAATTTTTTGCCGAACGCTATGTCGCCCAGGAAATCGCCATTTTTTGAACTGCGCAGTGGCGCGGTCGACACGCTGCTGTTTGTCGTCAAGACGACCAAACTCGATGAGATGCGTGCCGAACTGACCCGGCGCTTCGAGGCGACGCCCGAATTCTTCGCCAACGATACCGTTGCGATCGACGTGCGCCGTCTCGCCGAGAATGAACGCGTGCCGCTCGCCGACATCGCGAAGCTGCTCGACAGCGTGCGCATGCGGCCGATCGGTGTCGTCGCCGACAGCGCGCGGCAGGCGTGGGCGAACGAAGCGGGGCTGCCGCTACTCGACGCGCGCGATCCGCGCGCGAGCAAAGGCATCGGCGACGAAGCAGGCAATGAAGCGGGCAAGAGCGTGGCGGAAAAGAGCGCGGCGGAAAAAAGCGCGGCGCCCGTGGCCGAAGGCCCGCCGCGCGAGCCGGAGCAGGCGCCGTCAGCCGCTGCCGAACCCGTGCGTATCTCGTCGCAGACGATGGTGGTCGACAAGCCGCTGCGCTCGGGCCAGCGCATCTACGCGAAGGGCGATCTCGTCGTGCTCGGCATGGTGAGCAATGGCGCCGAAGTGATCGCGGAAGGCAATATCCATATTTATGCGCCGTTGCGCGGCCGCGCGCTCGCGGGCGTGCACGGCAATCACGACGCACGCATTTTCTGCACGTGTCTCGAACCGGAACTGATCTCGATCGCGGGCATTTACCGGACGACCGAAACCCCGCTGCCCGCCGACGTGTACGGCAAGCCGGTGCAGATCTGGCTCGAAGACGAAAAACTGATGATCGAACCGCTGCGGCTCACCTGATGCGTGGGCCGCGCATGCGGTGCGTGTGTCGCGCGATGGAACTACCGCCGGACTCAATAGACGAATTGACGAACACAAGGTAAAGGGTAATGGCAAAAATCATTGTGGTGACTTCGGGCAAGGGTGGCGTAGGCAAGACGACGACCAGCGCGAGTTTCGCCTCGGGTCTCGCACTGCGCGGCTCGAAAACGGCGGTGATCGATTTCGACGTCGGCCTGCGCAATCTCGATCTCATCATGGGCTGCGAGCGTCGAGTGGTGTACGACCTGATCAACGTGATCCAGGGCGAAGCGAATCTGAACCAGGCGCTGATCAAGGACAAGAAGTGCGAGAACCTGTACATCCTGCCCGCGTCGCAGACGCGCGATAAGGATGCGCTGACGATGGAAGGCGTCGAGAAGGTCATCAACGACCTGATCAAGATGGACTTCGAATATATCGTCTGCGATTCGCCGGCGGGTATCGAATCGGGCGCGCTGCTCGCGATGCACTTCGCCGACGAAGCGCTGATCGTGACGAACCCGGAAGTGTCGTCGGTGCGCGACTCGGACCGTATCCTTGGCATCCTGTCGTCGAAGACGAAGCGCGCGATCGACGGCAAGGAGCCGATCAAGGAGCATCTGCTGATCACGCGCTACAACCCGAAGCGCGTCAGCGAAGGCGAGATGCTGTCGCTCAGCGACATTCAGGAAATCCTGCGCATCGAATTGATCGGCGTGATTCCGGAATCGGAAGCCGTGTTGCACGCGTCGAACCAGGGCCTGCCTGCCGTGCACATGGATGGCACGGATGTCGCGGAAGCCTATAAGGACATCGTGTCGCGTTTCCTCGGCGAGCAGAAGTCGCTTCGCTTTGTCGATTACCAGAAGCCGGGCCTGCTGCAGCGCCTCTTCGGCACCAAGTAAAGGGGGGCGCACCTGATGTCGATTCTTTCGTTTTTGCTGGGCGAGAAGAAGAAATCCGCGTCGGTAGCGAAGGAACGCCTGCAGCTGATCATCGCGCATGAGCGCGTCGGTGGCCGTGCGCCCGCCGATTATCTGCCCGCGTTGCAACGTGAACTCGTCGCCGTGATTTCGAAGTACGTGAAGATCTCGGACGACGATATCCGCGTCAATCTCGAACGCCACGACGATCTCGAAGTGCTCGAGGTCAAGATCGAGATTCCGCAGGCCTGATCGGACTGTCGCTTCAGCTTCGTCTATCGCGTGATGCGCGCCATCGTCGTACGGTGGCGCGCATTTTCGTGTTTGCGTTTCGTGCCGTCGTCGTGCGTCGCCGGCGTGCGTCGTAGTCGTGCATTTCCATCAGGCATTTTCATCGCGCGCTTTCTTCTGCGCTTCTTTCTGCGTGTCTTCCCGGGCTTCCCGGAAATAAACCGTTGCACTTGAGGGCATGCCGTAACACGGCTTCTGTCAGCCCCTTCGTCACCTCGCGCATTGAACGGACAACGCCATCATCCGGCGCTGACACATGAGGTGAAAACATGAACCGATCGATTCGTCTGCTTGCCGCATCCGCTGTGCTCGTGATGTCCGGCTTGTCCGCCGTCGCGTCCGCATCGACTGCCGAAGTGGTTGTCGTTGCGCCGGGCGCGCCGCCCGTCGAGCGCTTCGAAGCCGTGCCCGCACCGCGCGCGGGCTACGCATGGGACAAGGGTCACTGGCGTTGGGAGCACGGCCGTTACGCGTGGGTGCCGGGTCGCTGGCAGGTCCAGCGTGTCGGGTATCACTGGATGCCTGGCCACTGGGTCGCACATGGTCCGAACTGGCGCTGGGTCGAAGGCCATTGGGCCTGAACGGCTAAACGAACGTCCAGCGGATGCCGATGCCGCACGTTGATTTCATCGCGTGCGGTACGTCGATGTCCGTTGCCTGAACGCGCCCGAGAGCGCGCTTACGCAACCATCAAGGGAGTCATCACATGAGAAAAAGGACCTTGCTCGCGATCGCCGTGCTGGCGGTCACGTTGGCCGGTTGCGTCGTCGTACCGGCACGTCCTGTCTACTATCACCCGGTGGGCGTCGTCGTGTATTGACGTTGTGGGAGGTCGGGCGCGTGTCCCGCGTGGGACCGCGCCCGATTTTTTCGCTAGCCTGTTGCCGTTGCGCGCGGTTGCTGTCGGTTGCTAACTATCGCGCTCACCGCGCGCTTCGGATTCGGAACGCTCCTCGGGCAGTTCAGGCGAAGCGGTGGGCGCCGGCAGCGGCGCCATATAGCGCAGCGAAAGCGCTTCGTACAAAGGCGGTGCAAACAGCCTCGCGACGCGGCTCGAAATCAGCGCAGTCGCCATCAGCGAAATCACGAGTGCATGCCCATTGATCATCTCCATCACGATCACGAACGACGTGATCGGCGACTGCGTCACAGCCGCGAGATAGCCGACCATTGCAAGCGCAATCAGCATCGGCAACTGCATGTCGCTGAACAGCATGTGCAGCACGTTGCCGAAGCCCGCGCCGATCGACAGCGACGGCGCAAAGATGCCGCCCGGAATGCCCGGCAGATACGAGCCGACCACCGACACCAGCTTCAGCAGCGGATAGAACACCGACAGATGCTCGCTGCCGTATAGCAGCCCGCGTGCTTCCGCATAGCCGCTGCCGAACGTCGTGCCGCCCGAGATCAGCCCGACCAGCGCAATCACGACGCCGCACAGCGCGGCGAACGCGACCGGCCGCTCGGCGTGCAAGTGCCGCAGCGGTGCGGGAATCCAGCGCGCGGTGTTGAGCAGCAGCCAGCCGAACACGCCGCCTGCAATGCCCGTGACGATGCCCGTGATGACGACGGCCACCGCGAACAGATCGGGGAAGTGCGCGCCGATATCGATCGTGCCGAAGTACGTGTAGTTGCCGTTCAGGCCGAGCGCGACGATACCCGCGATGATGATCGCCGTGATCAGCACGCCGCTCGCGCGCGCCTCGAAGCTGCGCGTGAGCTCCTCGATGGCGAAGACGATTCCGGCGAGCGGCGTGTTGAACGCCGCCGACAGACCCGCCGCCGCGCCCGCCAGCACGAGTTGCCGTTCGATCTGCGCGTTCGAGCGCGGGTACAGCCGGCGCAGGTTGAACATCAGCGCCGCGCCGACCTGCACGGTCGGCCCTTCGCGTCCGATCGTGAAGCCGCCGAGAATCGCCAGAAACGAAACAGCGATCTTGCCGAGCAGAATGGGGAACGTCAGCAGCCGCGCGCCGGATGTGCCCGGGTTCGTGTGCAGCGTCGCGATGACCTGCGGGATGCCGCTGCCTTCCGCGCCACGAAAGAAGCGTCGCGTGAGCCACACGGACGCGGCCCCGAGCGCGGGCGTCAACGCCAGCGGCAGCCACCAATGCTGCTTCTGCAAACCGAGAAAAGCGTTGTAGCCCAGATCGATCAGCCGCGCATAAAAGACGGCCGTCAGGCCGACGGCGATCGCGCCCAGCCAGAAGATGCCGTACTGGCGCCAGAGACGCCGTACGCGCCGGCCGATGCTCGAGGACAGCATGGGTGTCCGTGACATGGGAGTCGGGCGAAGGGCAAAGCGCAGATTATAACGGCGCGAGTAGCGCCGGCGCCGCGAAAGGGCGCGATATGGAAGCGAGAGGGGGCTCGATACGGATGCAAAAAGACCGCGATGGCGGCGAGCTGGCACGATGCGTCGCGGATGCCGGGCGGCGAACGCCTGTCGTCTGTCAAGGCCCGTAACTCCGGGTAACGGCAGAGCGGCTCTAGCAATATTTCCCTCTGCGCACTTTTCCGGCAAATCTTTTGATCTGGGCTAAAATTGTCGATTGCGACCGCGCAGGCTCAATGGGCAATCAATGAAGCGAATTCTCATCGTCAAAGTCACCTCCATGGGCGACGTGATACAGGCGCAACCCATCGTATCGGACCTCAAGCGCGCGTTTCCGGGCGTCGAGGTGGACTGGGCCGTCGACGAGTCCTTTGCGGAAATCGCCCGCTGGAACCCCGGCATCGACCGCGTCCTCTGCGCACCGCTGCGCCGTTTCAAGAAGGCGCGCCGCTGGGGAGACTTCAAGGCCATCGCGCAGTCCATCAGCGAATTGCGCGCGTACCGCTACGACTTCGCCCTCGATATCCACGGCGTCTACAAGAGCGCGATCATCTCGTTCCTGTCGCGTTCGCGGCGGCGGCTCGGCTACCGGTCGAAAGACCTGGGCGAGCGCGGCGCCGCGTTCGCCTACACCGGCCGCTTCGCGCCGCCGCGGGACAGGAACGCCTGGAACGCCATGCGCGAGACGGTGAGCACGGCGCTCGGCTACCCGCTCGAAGGCCCCGCCGACCACAACTTGCATATTCCCGTGCCCGCAAAGCCGCTCGTCGACACGGGCGGCCGGCCGCTCGCGATGCTGTTCCACGCTGCATCGAAGGACGACAAGAAGTGGCCGGCCGACCACTGGATCGCGATCGCGCGCGATCTCGTGCGGCGCGGCTATTACGTCGCCGTGCCGTGGGGATCGACTGCCGAGCGGGATGAAGGCCTCGCCATCGTCAATCAGGTGGAAGGCGCGGAACTGCTGCCGCGGTTGAGCGTCACCGAAATCGCGCAGGTGATCGCGGCGTCGGAGTTCGTGATCGGTGTCGACACCGGCTTCGTCCATCTCGCGCACGCGCTCCAGAAGCGCACCGTGATGATCTTCATCGCGACATCGCGCGAAATCTTCGGCAACAACGTGCCGTTCCAGTCGGTATCGATAGGGGATGGCAACTCGGTGCCGCCCATCGCCGAGGCGCTTGCAGCCATCGATCACGTGCACACGGACCCGCTGGCGTTGGATGGACACGGAAAGTCGGTAGCTGCGGCCTGAGGCCTGTTCGCATCGATCAGGCTGGTCCGCCAAAAAAGAAAAGAGGCGCACGCGCAGTTCGCCCAATTTCGGACGCCGTCGCGAAACGCCTCTGAAAAGCCCGCGCCGGAAGCGCGGACCGAGAGGAAACCTGCAGAACAAACCGGTACAACATCCGTAAAGACAACGCGGGTACGGACAAGTTCAACCGTTTTAGTGATTTTTCCGGCGGCCTTAGGGGCCGGTTTTATGCCGGTTTCGCGGCCGTTCGTCTGCTGCCGCCGTCCGCTTATTTCGCGTTCATCGCGCTCGCCACCGTTTTCCCTCATTACACGGCTGTTAAAACTGTCGCTTTTGATTCGGTGTCTGCGCCGCCTTCGGAACAATTCGCCTGGGCCAGTGGCGCGGCCGCCGCATCGATTGCGCGTTGGCGTGCCTGCCGAGCCTTTCCGGGCGGTCTTCATGCAGATTGGGTCAGGTCGCGACGCACGGATTGCCGGCCGGACGACGGCACGGCGCGTCGAGAAGCGCTTTCTCCCGTGTAACACAACCCCAGTGGACGCTTACAAATTGCAACGCTCGTCGCTGACGGGTTCGTGTTCAATCGAGGTCATTCGGGGTTTGCTCGAATAACGACATTGACTCAAAGGGAGAAAAACGTGAAACGCTTGATGTTGGCTCTGGTGACGGGCGCGCTGCTGGCTGCATCGCTTAGTGGCTGTATCGTGGTGCCGGAGGGCGGCGGCTATCACCATCATCACGACTATTACTACCGTTGATCGGGTAACGGACGCTGATGGCTGCCGCTCAGGCCATCAGCATTTCGAAGGCGATGACGGCGGCGATGGCCGCCGCGTTCGCCGCAACCGCTTCGACGACAATGCCTTTCCACGTCGCCGGCTTGAAGCGCAACGCGAGCAGCAGCGAGCCCAGCAGCGCCAGTGCGATGATCACGACGACGTCCGCGTTGTGAAGATGTAAGTCCATCGATGCCCTCTCAAACCGCCTTGTTGTCGATTCGAGTATAGGCATGCCAAAAAGGTCGGCGAGAACGGGGGTTTCCCCGTCCGCATTGGCCCGGAGTCGGGTTTTCCGCGCGGGGTTTCCGTATCGAGCGGCGGCTTTCGCCTTCGAGATCGTTTGAAGCTTCAAACAGAACGGCCCCGGCGCAAGTCGCTTGCGCCGGGGCCATTTGCGTCGTCGGAATAGACGGCGGCGCGAAGGGTTACATCAACCTTGCATCGCGCGTCTCGCGCATGCACAGCACGCCGAGCAGACTCAGCACGGCGGCAGCCGACACATACAGGCCGACCCACGACAGGCCGCCCTTCGCGGCGAGCATCTGCGCGATGTACGGCGCAACCGACGCGCCCAGAATCCCGCCGAGGTTGTAGGCGACGCCTGCGCCCGTATAACGGACGTTGGTGGGGAACAGTTCAGGCAGCAGCGCGCCCATCGGCGCGAACGTTACGCCCATCAGGAACAGCTCGATGACGAGGAACAGCTGCACGAGCGGCATCGAGCCGCTGCCGAGCAATGGCGCCATCGCGAAGCCCGACAGGATCGCGGCGATGCAGCCGACGATCAGCACCGGCTTGCGGCCGAAGCGGTCGCTTGCCCATGCGGAGAGCGGCGTCGCGAGCGCCATGAACACGACGGCGACGCACAGCATGCCGAGGAAGCTCTGACGCGAGATGTGCAGCGCCGACACGCCGTACGACAGCGAGAACACCGTCGAGATATAGAACAGCGTGTAGCAGACGATCATCGCGAACGCGCCGAGCAGCACCGGCCCAAGATGACGGCCGAGCAGCGTCGCGACCGGGACGCGCACGCGTTCGTGACGTTCGATCGCGGCCTGGAATGCGGGCGTTTCGGCGATCTTCAGGCGCACGTACAGGCCGAGCGCGACCAGCACCGCGCTGACGATGAACGGTACGCGCCAGCCCCAGCTGCGAAACTGCTCGTCCGACAGCGACAGCGCAAGACCGAAGAACAGGCCGTTCGACGCGAGAAAACCGATCGACGGCCCGAGCTGCGGGAACATGCCGAACCAGCCACGCTTGCCCGCGGGCGCGTTCTCGGTGGCGAGCAGCGCCGCGCCGCCCCATTCGCCGCCGAGGCCGATACCCTGGCCGAAGCGCAGGACGCACAGCAGGACGGGCGCGAGGCTGCCGATCGAATCGTAGCCGGGCACGAAGCCGATCAGCGTCGTCGACAGGCCCATCACGAGCAGCGAGGCGACGAGCGTCGATTTGCGGCCGATGCGATCTCCGAAGTGCCCGAACAGAAACGAGCCGATCGGCCGCGCGATGAACGCGATGCCGAACGTGACGAACGCCGACAGCGCCTGAGCCGTCGCCGAGCCGTGCGGGAAGAACACGGGGCCGATGACGAGCGCTGCGGCCGTCGCGTACACATAGAAGTCGTAGAACTCGATCGCGGTGCCGATGAAGCTCGCGAAGATCACGCGCGAAGCGCTGTTCTGGCGGCCCGCGCCGGACTGCGCGCGGGAGAGGGGCGAGGTGGACATGCAGGGTCTCCAAATGTCGTGACGCTGCCGCGAGGGGCGGGCGGTGCGTCTTTGTGTGTCTGGTTTGAGCGTAGCGGGTGCGCGCGTAATCGTGCCAACAGCGGTGCAAACATCGGTGCAAACAGCGATGCAAGAGCGGCACTGACCGCGATGCAAAGCGTGGCTCAAACGGCGATGCAGACGGTGCAAGCGCGATGCAAGCTCGATTCAGGCGGCTGACTCGCGACGCGAGACGTTGCAACTGCAACGATACGGCAGCTCGCATCATGCAGACGGCTTCGAGCGTCGCGAAGAACACGTGGCGACGAAGCGATGCGCGATGCAAACGGGACGCACGCGCGCGCGGGTGGCGCGGCAACGTGACGGTCGGGCTGCGCGCGTCGAGCGGATGGGCTCGTGGCACGCAGCGATCGCCGGCGAATCCGGCGGGCGTTTAAAAAATTATAGCGACGGCGGGCGGCGCGCAGCAAGGCGCGCGTCCGGAGCGCGTTCGGCTGCGGCGCGCCTTTCTGTTAGTCGATGGTCTGCGCCTGCGGCGATGCGAACGTGCGCAACTGGAATTTGCCGTTGTCGTTGAAGAGCCAGTCTTCGAACAGCTCGACCTGACCTTTCGCATTCAGCAGTTTCGCGGGCGGCAGCGGCAACGGCGCCGAGCGTCGCAACGTGGCGAGCGCGGTGCCCTCCGCTTCATCGTCGCCGTTCGTGCGATACACCGACGATGCCACGATCTGTCCATTGCTATCGACGACGAACGACACGACGACGAGCGAGCGCAGCATCGCCTGCGGATTGCCTCGCAGCACATACGACGGGTTGCGCTCGACGATGCGTTGCGCGACGGCCGAGCGGTACTGATCGAGCGTTGCGCTGTTGATCGCGGCGGGCGGCACGACGGCCGCCGGTCGCTGAGGCGGAGTGATCGTGAAGTTGCACGCTGCTGTACCGAACAGCGCAAAAGCGAGTGCCGCCGCTCGCCTAATTGCTGGATGGATGCGGCTGTGAAGCGAGAGGGTGGGCATCGCAATAACTCGCACGCGAGATGTCTCTTCATCGTAGGCGATGCATATTGCGATTCAATGAGCGTTGCTACCGATGTGAGTGGTGGCGCGCAATGGGGCGTCGGTGGGTGTGGATCGCGGTGCCTGTCGTCATTCGCTGACTGAGCGACGTGCGTTGTGTGATCGTGTGAGGCGCGTAGGACTTGGCTTTGGACGGGGAGGGTTCGCGTGTCCGCAGCAAAGGTCGCAACAACCAGGAAGGGAGGTGAGGAGGCGGGGTGTGCTGGAAGCGTTGCTTGGGGCGAGGTGGCGGAGGGTGTGGGATTCGAACCCACGAAGGCCGTAAAGCCTTGCCGGTTTTCAAGACCGGTGCATTCAACCGCTCTGCCAACCCTCCGAGCCCGAAATTGTAACCTGAAACGCTTCGCTCACGGGCAACAAACGATGTAGCCGATCAAGGCTCTTTCAGAAACAGCGCCTGTAGATCGTTGAGGAACGCTTGTCCGAGCGGTGTCGGCGCGATCTTCTCATGGTCGCGCGCGATCAGGCCGCGACGCTCTGCTTCCTGCAACGCCGGCTCGATCGACGTCATCGGCAGACCCGTGCGCTCGATGAACCGATGCACGGGAAAGCCCTCCACCAGCCGCAGCGCGTTCAACATGAATTCGAATGGCAGATCACGCGCGCCGACTTCATGCTCTTCCTGCACGGCGTTGCCCGAACGCGCTTCTTCGATGAACGTCGTGGGATGCTTGAAGCGCATCTGCCGCAGGATACGGTTCGGAAACGACAGCTTCGTATGCGCGCCAGCGCCGATGCCGAGATAGTCGCCGAAGCGCCAGTAGTTCAGGTTGTGCCTGCTCTGCCGATGCGGCTTCGCATACGCCGACACTTCGTAGCGCTCATAGCCCGCTTCGCGCGTGCGCTCGTGAATCCAGTCCTGCATGTCGGCGGACGCGTCGTCGTCGGGGAGCGGCGGCGGGAACTTCGCGAACAGCGTGTTCGGCTCGAGCGTCAGGTGATACAGTGACAGATGCGGCGGCGCGAACGACAGCGCCGTCTCGATGTCCGCCTGGCATTCGGCCAGCGTCTGCTTCGGCAACGCGAACATCAGATCGAGATTGAAATTGTCGAACGTCTTCGCCGCGACCTCGACGGCGTGGCGCGCCTGCGCGGCATCGTGAATGCGGCCGAGCGCCTTCAGATGCGTTTCGTTGAAGCTCTGTATGCCGACCGACAGCCGGTTCACGCCGCTCGCGCGAAACTGCGCGAACTTGTCGGCTTCGAACGTGCCGGGGTTCGCTTCGAGCGTGATCTCGGCGTCTGCATCGAGCGGCAGCAGTGCGCGCGCATCCGACAGCAGCCGATCGAGTCCCTTCGCCGACATGAGACTCGGCGTCCCTCCGCCGATGAATACCGTATGCACCTGCCGGCCCCACACGAGCGGCAGCGCCTGTTCGAGATCGCTGCGCAGCGCGTCGAGGTAATCGTCCTCGGGGAACGCGCCGCCCTTCGACTCGTGCGAGTTGAAATCGCAGTACGGGCACTTGCGCACGCACCACGGGAAATGCACGTAGAGCGCGAGCGGCGGCAGCGACGTCAGACGGATGCTGCCGGGCGACGTGAACGCCTTGATCACGCCGGCTCCCGTCGTCGATGCTTGGCTCACGCTTCCTCCTTCAACCGCGCGAACAGTTGCTGCAACGCGATCGCGCGATGGCTGCTCGCGTTCTTCACGGCAGGGTCGAGTTCGGCTGCCGTCGCGTTCAGCGCAGGCAGGTAGAAGTACGGGTCGTAGCCGAAGCCGTTCGCGCCGCGCGGCGCGTCGAGAATCTCACCGTGCCAGCGGCCTTCGGCGATCAGCGGCTCGGGGTCGTCCGCGTGGCGCACGAGCGCGAGCACGCAGAAGTAGTACGCGCGACGGTCGTCCACACTCTTCAGCTGCTCGACGAGGCGTGTGTTGTTGGCCGCGTCGCTCTTCTCCCCGCCCGCGAGCTGCGCGTAACGCGCCGAATATACGCCCGGCGCGCCGCGCAGCGCGCGTACGCACAAGCCCGAGTCGTCGGCGATCGCGGGCAGGCCCGTCAGCTTCGACGCATGGCGCGCCTTCGCAAGCGCGTTTTCGACGAAGGTCGGATGCGGCTCTTCGGCCTCGGGTACGTTCAGCGCACCTTGCGGAATCAGCTCGATTCCCGCCTTGCCGAAGAGCGCCGCGAACTCGCGCAGCTTGCCTGCGTTGTTCGACGCAAGGACGATCTTGCGCAGCGCCGGCTGCATCGAAAGCGCCGCGCTTTCGCGACGGTCATTCATCCTTTATCCCCAGAGCCGCCTTCTGTTTCGCGATCAGCGCCGTGATGCCGTTTTGCGCGAGATCGAGCAGCGCATTCATTTCGCCGCGCGAGAACGGCACGCCTTCCGCGGTGCCCTGAATCTCGACGAAGCCGCCGTCGCCCGTCATCACGACGTTCATGTCGGTGTCGCACTGCGAGTCCTCGTCGTAGTCGAGATCGAGCACGGGCGTGCCGTCGAACACACCGACGGACACGGCAGCGACATAGTCGGTGATCGGCGACGTTTCGATGCGGCCCGTCGCGAGCAGCTTCGCGACGGCATCGTGCGCGGCGACGAAGGCGCCCGTGATGCTCGCCGTGCGCGTGCCGCCGTCGGCCTGGATCACATCGCAATCGATGTTCAGCGTGCGCGTGCCCAGCCGTTCGAGATCGAACACGGAGCGCAGCGCGCGGCCGATCAGACGCTGGATTTCCTGCGTGCGTCCCGTCTGCTTGCCGCGCGCGGCTTCGCGGTCGCTGCGCGTGTGCGTCGCGCGCGGCAGCATGCCGTACTCGGCCGTGAGCCATCCTTGGCCGCGGTCGCGCAGGAACGCGGGGACGGTCTCGGCGATGCTCGCCGTGCAGATCACCTTGGTGTCGCCGAACTCGACGAGCACGGAGCCTTCCGCGTGCTTCGTATAGTGGCGCGTGATGCGCACGTCGCGCAGCTGATCGGCGGCGCGGCCGCTGGGACGTTTCGTGATGTCGTTCATCGTCGGAATCAAAGGGGAGAAAGGGCGGAAGGAAACTGCAATTTTACCGCCGATCGGTCCGGCGACGCCCGTGCGCAACTGTTTCCCGGCTGCCTTGCTAGTAGCCGCGCTGCGCGATGCATCGGCGCATGCACGGCGAGCACGAGCGCCGGACGATGTCGATGCGTGCGTCGTCGCGCTGCGCAATTTCGGCTCGCGTCGCAGCGCATGCAAGAGGCGTCATGGCCGGCTTCATCCGCAGCCGCCGTCCGGCGCGTCCCCGCGCCCGGCCGGCCCGGCAAAAATGGGATAATGCGCGTTCCCCGCCTCGCGTCTCGTACACGCCGGGCGACTCGAATCCCTGGTCGTGCGATGTGATCGCACATTCGCGCGACCGCAATCGCGAGACCTATCATGATCTACAGTATGACTGGCTATGCGAGCGCCACGCGCGAACTCGCAGCGGCATCGGGCAACGGCGGCGTCAGCGTGTCCGTGGAGTTGCGCACGGTGAACTCGCGCTTCCTGGACCTCAACTTCCGGATGCCGGAAGACGTGCGCGTCTGCGAGCCGACGCTGCGCGAAATGCTGATGAACAAGCTCTCGCGCGGCAAGGTCGACATCCGCATCAACCTGCAGCGCAGCGAGCAGGCGGCGAACGCGGGCGCGCTCAACCGCGATGCGCTCACTCAGCTCGCGATGCTGGAACGCGCCGTGCTCGATGCGTTTCCTGATGCGGGACGTCTGCGCACGGGCGAAATCCTGCGCTGGCCTGGCGTGCTCGCCGAAAGCGGCGTGTCGCCGGAAGTGCTGCGCGATGCCGTGCTCGAATGCGGCAAGCAGGCGATCGGCGATCTGATCGACGTGCGCGGCCGCGAAGGCGCGCAGCTCGCGACGATGCTGCTCAACAACGTCAGCGAGATGGAAGCCATCGTCACGAAGATCACGCCGCTCGTGCCGGATCTGATCGCGAAGCATCAGCAGAAGATCGTCGAGCGTCTGCAGGAAGCGCTCGGCATCGCCGCGCCGGATACGGCGGCAACGATCGTGTCGCGCGAAGAGATCGCGGAGCGCATCCGTCAGGAGGTGACGATGTACGGCATTCGCATCGACATCGCGGAAGAGCTGTCGCGCCTCACCGCGCATCTGAACGAAACGCGCCACGTCATCCAGAAGGGCGGCAAGGTCGGCAAGCGTCTCGACTTCATGATGCAGGAGCTGAACCGCGAAGCAAACACGCTCGGCTCGAAGGCGGCCGCGAAGGAACTCGCCGATTCGTCGATGACGCTCAAGCTGCTCATCGAGCAGATGCGCGAACAAGTACAAAACCTGGAGTAATACGGGAGTCTCACCAGCATGACCGATACCAAACGCAATCCGTACGCAGGCGTTTATCCCGGCAACCTGTTCATGGTCGTCGCGCCGTCGGGCGCCGGCAAGTCGACGCTCGTCAACGCGCTGCTCGCGCGCGACGCGGCGATCCGCCTGTCGATTTCATACACGACGCGTCCGCCTCGTCCGAAGGAGCAGGACGGCGAGCACTATCACTTCACGACTGTCGAAGATTTCCTCGCGCGTCACGACGCGGGCGAGTTTCTCGAAAGCGCGGAAGTGCACGGCAACTACTACGCGACTTCTCGCGTGTGGATCGAAGAGCAGATGAAGAGCGGCCATGACGTGCTGCTCGAAATCGACTGGCAGGGCGCGCAGCAGGTGAAGAAACAGTTCCGCAATGCCGTCGAGATTTTCATCCTGCCGCCATCGCTCGAAGCGCTCGAAGAGCGCCTGAAGAAGCGTGGCCAGGACGAGCCGAACGTGATCACGCGGCGCCTTCTCGCAGCGGGCAGCGAGATGGCGCATGCAGCGGAAGCGGAGTACGTCGTGATCAACGAAAAGTTCGATCACGCGCTCGCCGAACTGCAGTGCCTCGTCTCGGCGACACGTTCGCGCTTCACATCGCAATACGCGCGCCACACGGAGCTCTTCATGCAGCTCGGCATTCACTTGCCGCACGCCTGATACGGGCGAGCTGTCGAGGACATAAGGTAGAATAACCGACATACAGAGAAGGAATTTTCAACATGGCCCGCATTACCGTCGAAGACTGTCTGAAACAGATCCCGAATCGTTTTGAACTGGCGCTTGCCGCGACCTATCGCGCACGTCAGCTCGCTCAAGGCCACACGCCGAAAATCGAAAGCCGCGACAAGCCCACAGTCCTCGCGCTGCGTGAGATTGCGGCTGGCCAGGTTGGCGTCGAAATGCTGAAGAAGGTGCCGGTCTAAGGCGCGCTTCAAGTTTCGATCGTCATGTAACTCAACCCAACGCGTGCAGACGGGCACAATCGCGAAACGGAGGCGACCATGAGCACTAACCCCTCGCCATCCGCAACGGAAGTGGAACACGCTGCCCACGAACACGATAGCGAATCGCCATCGTCTGCACGCAAGTACATCGACGCGGTCCTCGAACAATCGTTTCGCCATCTGTTCGGACCGACCGCTACGCCGGAGCAGCCGCGCCGGCATGACGTCGTCTCGATCGCCAAGCTGACGTCCGCGCTTTCCGGCTATCTGAGCCCGGAAGAGATCAAGGAAGTCAAAGCGGCTTTCCACTTCAGCGACGAAGCCCACCTCGGGCAATACCGTCAAAGCGGCGAACCCTACATCACGCATCCGGTGGCTGTCGCGGAGATCTGCGCGGCCTGGAAGCTCGACGCGCAGTCGATCATGGCCGCGCTCCTGCACGACGTGATGGAAGACCAGGGCGTGACCAAGACCGAACTCGCGGAGCGCTTCGGCGCGAAGGTCGCGGAACTGGTCGACGGGTTGTCGAAGCTGGACAAGATGGAGTTCCGCAATCGCGAGGAAGCGCAGGCGGAGAACTTCCGCAAGATGCTGCTCGCGATGGCGCGCGACGTGCGCGTGATTCTCGTGAAGCTCGCGGACCGGCTTCACAACATGCGCACGCTTGGCGCCGTGCCGCCGGAAAAGCGCCGCCGCGTCGCACGCGAAACGCTCGACATCTACGCGCCGATCGCGCACCGGCTCGGCCTCAACAACACGTATCGCGAGCTGCAGGACCTGAGCTTCGCGAACTTCAATCCGCATCGTTACGCGACGCTCGAAAAGGCCGTGAAGGCCGCGCGTGGCAATCGCCGGGAAGTGGTCGGCAAGATTCTCGAATCCGTGCAGCGGGCAATTTCGGATGCGAAGCTCGACGCCGAAGTGACGGGCCGCGAGAAAACCATTTTCAGCATCTACAAGAAGATGCGCGACAAGCAGCTGTCGTTCTCGCAGGTGCTCGATGTGTACGGCTTCCGTGTGGTCGTCGAGAACGCGCTCGAATGCTATACATGCCTCGGTGCGTTGCACGCGCTCTACAAGCCGGTGCCGGGCAAGTTCAAGGACTACATCGCGATTCCGAAGGTCAACGGCTATCAGTCGCTGCATACGACACTGGTGGGGCCGTTCGGCGCGCCCATCGAGTTCCAGGTGCGCACGCGCAAGATGCACGAGATCGCGGAGGCGGGCGTCGCCGCGCACTGGCTGTACAAGAACGGCGGCGCGGATCTGAACGACGTGCAGAAGCGCGCGCATCAGTGGCTCAAGTCGCTGCTCGACATTCAGAGCGAAGTCGGCGATTCGAGTGAATTCCTCGAACACGTGAAGATCGATCTGTTCCCGGATGCTGTCTACGTGTTCACGCCGAAGTCGAAGATCATGGCGCTGCCGCGCGGCGCGACGGCGCTCGACTTCGCGTATTCGATCCACAGCGATCTGGGCAACCAGTGCGTCGCGGTGAAGATCAACAACGAATTGCTGCCGCTGCGCACCGAGCTAAAGAGCGGCGATATCGTCGAAGTGATCACCGCGCCGTATTCGAAGCCGAATCCAGCGTGGCTGGGCTTCGTGCGCACGGGCAAGGCGCGTACCGCGATCCGCCACTATCTGAAGACGATGCGCCTGAACGAGTCGGTGCAGCTGGGCGAGCGCCTCGTCGATCAGTCGCTCAAGGGCTACGGGCTGTCGCTCACCGATGTCACGCCGGAAGTGTGGGACAAGCTCGTGCTGTGGACGGGCAACAAGAACCGTCAGGAAATTTTCGCGGATATCGGCCTCGGCCGGCGTGTCGCGGCAGTGATGGCCAAGCGCATCGAAGTGCTGATGAGCGGCCGCGAAGGCCACGAAGCCGACGACGAGAACGCGCGTGCCGAGCAGGGCGCGACGCCGAGTGCCCCGCCCGTCGTTATTACGGGCACGGAAGGAATGTCGGTGCAACTCTCCGCATGCTGCCGGCCGATTCCCGGCGACGACATCATGGGCTATATCGGCATCGGCCTCGGCATGGCGATTCACACGACGGATTGCCGCGTCGCGCAACGCATCCACAGGCGCGACCCGGGCCGCTGGATCGACGTCGCGTGGGCGCCGCAGCCGGGGCGTCTGTTCGACGTCGCCGTCAAGGTGCTGGTCAAGAACACCAAGGGTGTGTTCGCGCGCGTCGCCGCGGATATCACGTCCGCCGACGCAAATATCGTCCACATTGCGATGGACGAAGACCAGTCGCAAGAATCGACGGTGCTGCGCTTCGTCATTCAGGTCAGCGACCGCGTGCATCTCGCGAACGTGATGCGCCGCGTGCGGACCAATCCCGACGTGATGCGCATTGCGCGCGAGCGTCCGAGCGAGGAAGGACATCGTCATCACGACGGCGGCATGCGGATCGAACGCGAGCGCGCCGATTACTGAAATCGAAGTTGAGCGGCGGGCGCGCCGTTTGCACCACTGCGCGCAAGCCTTTGCCTGTTTTCACGGGAACAACGCGATGAACGTAGCTGATCTCTCCGGCCTCGCGCTCGACTACTGGGTCGCGCGCAGCCTGCACGACTTCGTGCGCGAAATCCACTTCACCGATAGCGGCCGCGTCGTCTCGATACGCGGCAACGACCGTGGCCGTCCGTGGGATGGGCGCTTCACGCCGTCGACGTCATGGGAAGCGGCGGCCGTCGTGCTCGAACGCGCGCAGCGGCTCGAAGTGCGCGAACGCACGCGCGAGGGCGCGGCGCACTGCGTCGCCGACTTCGAGGGCGGGCACGGGGCGGTGTCGGCGCATGGCGAATCGCTGCGTAATGCGCTGCTGAGGGCCTTCGTGATCAGCCGCTTCGGCGATACCGTCGATGACGTGCTGCGCCAGCCTCAGGCGCTCTTTGGGATGCGCGCGACGCCGATCGGCGAGCAGGCTTCGCCGTTGGGCATCGAGAACGAACTACTGAAGCCGGATGGCGAAATCGGCGATATCAAGTCGACGCCGCGTTGACGCGAGTCATCAGGCGCAGCACGATCGGAAGACCGGAGATAGCAGAAGGCAAAAACGGCCGCAGAAAGACAAAGGGCCTTCCGGATGGAAGGCCCTTCATGGGTGGCGCGGCTGGCAGGATTCGAACCCACGACCCCTTGGTTCGTAGCCAAGTACTCTATCCAACTGAGCTACAGCCGCACGCTAAACTTGAACTGCTGGGTGGCGCGTACTGCATCGCGTACAACCCGTTGAAACGAAAGGGCCTTCCTGGAGGAAGGCCCTCGAAAGAGGTGGCGCGGCTGGCAGGATTCGAACCCACGACCCCTTGGTTCGTAGCCAAGTACTCTATCCAACTGAGCTACAGCCGCACGCAGAGATGAGATTATAGCAATGTCTCGGAAAAAGGGAAGGGCTAACCCTGAAATTTGTGACGGCAGCCGTATCATGTACGCTTGGTATAGGGATGTCCGTTTGAACGCTGAATCATCATGAACAAAGCCTTTGTTAAAGAATCGACTGACGAGAACGACGACGACCTCGAAACCTCTCAACCCGACGTGCCCGCGGGCGCGAAGAACTACATCACGCCGGCCGGCTACAGGCGCTTGCGCGATGAACTGCTGCATCTGATCGACGACGAGCGGCCGGAGGTGGTCAAGCTGGTGTCGTGGGCGGCATCGAATGGCGACCGCTCCGAGAATGGCGACTATATCTACGGTAAGCGGCGGCTGCGCGAAATCGACCGTCGTATCCGCTTTCTGACCAAGCGCATCGATCTGGCCGAGGTCGTGCAAAGCAGCCGGCAGGAAAACACCGATCAGGTGTTTTTCGGCGCGACCGTCGAATATGCGACGGAGGACGGCGAGACGCACACGGTGAAGATCGTCGGCATCGACGAGGTGAATCTGGACGAGGGGCATGTCAGCTGGATCTCGCCGATCGCGCGCGCGTTGCTGAAGGCGAAGATCGGCGATCAGGTGACGTTGCATACACCGGCAGGACCGCAGACGATCGACGTGCTGGACGTGATCTATCCGACCCGCGAGGAAGAGGGGGACGCGTAGGCGGCTTGAGAGGCGCGTGAGGGCTGTAACGTCGCCGATGAAGAGCAGCGAGGACCGGAAAACGAGGACCCGCGCGAGAAACGAGGACGAAAAAAAGGCGCCGCAAGCGGCGCCTTTTTCATGCTGCGAGTACTGCTGATGCTTAGAAGCGGTGACGCAGGCCAGCCGTCACAGCGACTTGCTTCTCGTTGCCCGACGCGTTCAGACCGTTGATGTTCGCGTTGACGAGCGAGTTTTCGCTGACTTGCTGGTATTCGCCCTGCAGGTAGACGTCGGTACGCTTCGACAGCGCGTAGGCCGTTTGCAGGTTGAACTGGTTCCAGTGCGGGCGCTCGCCAGCGATGCTCGAGCGGGTGTACGTGTACGAACCGGCGATGCTGATAGCCGGCGTCAGAGCGTAGCGTGCGTTCGCTTCGAAGTTCTGGAAGTGACCGCTGTTGCCGCCGAAGCGGTTCTGCAGACCCTGATTGCCCGACGCGCCCTGGCCGATGCCTGCCCACTGCGACAGGTTCGTCTGCGAGTACACGAGGCCGACGGTTGCCGGGCCGAACGTGTAGTTCGCGCCTGCGCCCCACGTCTGCTGGCGGCCAGCGAAGAACGTGTTGTCGCCCGTGACTGCGCCGCTGCCGTTGAACGCAGCAGCCGCGCCCGTTGCGCCGTTGCTGTTCAGTTGCAGGTAAGCAGCAGCGAGGTTGAAGCCTGCGAAGCTGTACGACGCGCCAGCGCTGTACACGCGGTTGTTCGCGAAGCCGTCAGCCTGGTTCGAGAAGCCGTACAACGCGCCAAACTTGAAGCCCGCGTAGTTCGCGCTCTGGTACTTGACCGAGTTGTTGACGCGGAACGAGTTGTTCAGGTTGTCGTTGTCGAACGGGTGGGCGAACTGCGTGCCGCCGTATTGCGTGCCCGTCAGCGACAGCGGACCGACGTAGTCGACCATGCTGTCGTATTGACGGCCGAGGGTCACAGCGCCGAACTGATCGCTTGCGAGACCGACGAACGCCTGGCGGCCGAATAGACGGCTGCTTTGCTTCATCGTGCCGTCATTGATGCCAAAGCCGTTTTCCAACGTGAAGATTGCCTTCAGGCCGCCGCCGAGGTCCTCAGCGCCGCGCAGGCCGAAACGGCTGCCGTTCACCGAGCCGCTCGTCATCTGGACGTTGCTGTGACCCTGGTTCGGGCCCGTTGCCTGGTTGTTCGTATATGTGATGCCGGCGTCGATCAAGCCGTACAGCGTGACGCTGCTTTGCGCATGCGCAGCCGTTGCAAATACGCCCGTCAGGGCAGCGACCATGAGAGTCTTTTTCATCTTTGTAACTCCGAGAACAGGATGGGTTTTAGTACCCAGGCTTGAAGGAAACTTCACGCGAGCGCTGCGAGAGGCAAATCGCGTGAACAACGCACGGTGACCGACGTGCGTTCGTTTCCGGGTAGGCAAAGTGTAGAGAGGTGGCTCGCCAGATGGCCGTTCCGAATTTCGCAATAAAGTATTACGGGATAGGAAATTATCGAGCGAAAGCGTGAAAGCCTTATTCAGAAAGGCTTTCCGGCTGATTGAGTCGTGCCAGGAGAGGGTGTCAACCTTTACGCGTTGTTCAATTGCGACACGAAATGATGTGCGAAAACAACGCGAAAATGGCGCAATTCAGATTGTTGTCAACGTTGAAATAGTAGTTTGCGCGATGCGCATCTATTCAAATTCGTATCCAACGCTATACTGAAAGTTCTGCTTTTCGAAGCAGACTTTTTCGTTGACGAAAAAGATCTCCAAACCTTTGTCGGCGCGACTTTCTCCAAGTCGCGCTTTTTTTACCTGCGCTTACCGCATCGATTTATTGATGCTTTCCATCCGGAACGACGGGAGCAAATTCAAGTCCCGGCGTCAGGCTCCAATCTTCGATCACATAGTGACGTGCGTCCATTGGGGATGACAGCAGGTTCTGCCAGTGATCGCCGTGCCACATCGGATCGAACTCCAGCGCCGACGTGCGCTGCGCCGACGCATCAGCGCGCGGCGCGTCTTTCGGGGAGCGGAACAGTTGGGTGGCGATGCGGAGGAGGGTATCGAACAACATGGCATTTCTCCAATTGCGAACTGCTGGCTAGAATCTTGCGATTCAGGTGTTACCTTAACAACCCGTGGAAACACTTACGAAAGACACGATTTGTTACATAGCGGAAAAACTTGCCCGCCTGTCATTGTTATAGCAGATGGGAACCGGCAATACAGACCGATTTTATTCCGCATACTTTAAGAAATTTCGTGCGTACGCGCGCCTTTATGGCCGCTTTGACGTACATCCAAACGCCGATTTGAAACCGCTTGACGCCTCCAGCCGGTTCCCCGTATAAATGCCATGCCGGATTTTCGATAGCGGGACGTTAATCTGTGCTTACGCATATATTTCCGTTTTTTGAAATTCGTGAATCGTAATCGGCATTAAATGGAATTGCCTGTTTAGTCAAATATCGAGGAAAGTGGAATATGGAAACCGGTATCGTCAAATGGTTTAACGATGCTAAAGGCTATGGCTTTATCACGTCCGACACGGGCGGCGAGGATCTCTTCGCGCACTTCTCGGAGATCCGTGCGGAAGGCTTCAAGTCGCTGAAGGAGAACCAGCGCGTGTCGTTCGACATCAAGACCGGCCCGAAGGGCAAGCAGGCTGCCAACATCCAGCCACTCTGATCTTCATCGAACGTTCGCTCCCGGATAAACACCCTCGCTTTTCGAGGGTTTTTCATTTGTCGCGTGATGAACTTAATGCGGCGCCACAGAATCCATTCCGCTTTGGCCGACAGGGTTCGAAAACGTTTTCTACTGCGCGCGGATGATCCGGATTAATGCCACAAACTAGGCGTAATCCCTGATTGATGATTTATTTATGACAGGCAAGTCGAAATAAACATAATCCGACGAGCGGTAAAAGGGTCGAGCGCAAATTCCCATGACGTGAAAATCGCGCGCGCAAGCAATGCCGTCGATAGGGCATACTTGTACCAAGTCCCGCATTGCACAAGTTTTTCTCATGTCCGTACCGTTTCTGCCTGATCCGGCCCTCGATCTGCCGATCGCCTTTGTCGACCTCGAAACTACGGGCGGCTCCGTAGGCACTCACCGGATCACGGAAATCGGCATCGTCGAATTGGAGCCGCACGGTGCGTCCAGCTGGACCACCCTCGTCGATCCCGGCCAGCCGATTCCCCCCTTCATCCAGCAGTTGACGGGCATCACCGACGACATGGTGCGCGGCGCGCCCACGTTCGAATCGATTGCTGCCGATCTGTTCGCGCGGCTCGAAGGCAAGCTTTTCATCGCGCACAACGCCAGTTTCGATCGCGGATTCCTGCGCAATGAGTTCCAGCGCGCGGGCTACGCATTCAATCCGGACGTGCTGTGCACCGTGCGCCTGTCGCGCGCGCTGTTCCCGGCGGAAAAGCGCCACGGACTCGATGCGCTTGTCGAGCGGCATGCGCTCGTGCCGTCGGACCGACACCGCGCGCTTGCCGACGCCGATCTGCTCTGGCAGTTCTGGCAGCGTCTGCACGGCCTGGTCCCCGTCGACGTGCTGCGCGCGCAGATCGACAAGACGATGCGTCGTTACCAGCTGGCGGGCGATATCACAGAGGATCTGCTCGATACCGCGCCACCCGGCTGCGGCGTGTACGCGTTTTATGGCGAGAACGACGCGCCGCTGTACGTCGGTCGAAGCGTGCGCGTGCGGCAGCGCCTGCGCTCGCATCTGACGGGCGAGCGACGTTCGTCGAAAGAGATCAGGCTTGCGCAGCAGGTGCGGCGCGTCGAGTGGCGCGCGACGGGCGGCGAGATCGGCGCGCTGCTCGCGGAAGCGCAGTGGATCGCGACGCTGCGCCCGCCGCTCAATCGTTTGCCGCGCGTGAGCCGCGCCGATCCCATCGATGCGCCCTGGCCTTACGAAGGTGCGATTGCGTTCGAGGAGCGCGATGCGTCGGAAGGCGCGCGCGTCTTTCATGTCGTCGACGGGTGGCGCTATCTCGGACACGCTCCGTCGTTGGCCGAAGCCTCGGCGCTGCTTGCTGCCGACACGCGCGGCGCGTTCGAGCTGTCGACATGGCGCATCCTCCAGACGCACCTCGCGCGCGGATTGCGCGTGCTGGCGCTGTCCCGCGCGCCCGGCGAGGCAAACAAAGCCGCTGTGGCCGCGCCAGCGACTGCAGCCATCGACGCGGCCTAGCCCGTCGCCCCGACGCCCCCCGCTTCGCACACATGCCCGAGCGCTCGCGTGAGCGCGGCATTGCGCGTGTTGTCGTAGCGGGTGAGCGATTTCCAGTTGTCGATGCCGCGTGCGACGCGTGTCGGGCAATCGTCCTGCGCGCGTAGCGTCTGCGCGCGCGCGAGCGCAGCGATCAGAGATTGCGTCAGCTTGTCCAGTTGCGGCCTCAGGCTGGTTGCGAGATCGGGCGCTGCGCCTTCGGGCGGCCGGGTGGCGCGCCACGAATCGAACAGCGCGTTCTGTACGTCCTTGCTCGCGTCGATCTGATCCTGGAAGAACGCGCGCGCGAACGCGGGATCGACGCCCGCCTTCGTCGCGCGCTTCTCGACGTCGGCGAGCAGCGCCCGCTCGCGCGGCGTATCGGTGATCGGCTGATGATGGGCCCACTTGTAGCGCGCGACAGGCTCGGCCAGCGACAGACGCTGCGAGACGAGCGCGATCAGATTGGTGAGCGCGGTGTCGTCGCCATCGGCGCGCGCGGGGGGCGGCGCGAAGATCAGGGCGAAAGAAAGGATGATCGCGCCAAGCGCGCCCAGGTGAAGCGAACGGATCATTGAGCTTGAGACAGCCCGAAGCTGCGCACGAAGGAAAACACAGAAGAATAGACGAAGCGCGCGGCACGCGTCCCGCATGTGCATCGACGGCCGCGCCGTAGCCGGGAAAAACGCGGGGACAAGTCAGCGAATACGGACGAGCGCGCTTGCGTCACGTTGACGCGCGATTAGCCGTCGCTCAGATGGAGAACGAAACCAGCGGCGAGTGAGGTACGAACGCAGGCATAAGCACAGGCGCGCACAGATTCCGCGCCTCGATATGCGAAGCGCACGGACGTGCATCGACATTGCGCGCATCCATCCGATGCGCGAGCCCCGATGCTGCAATGCACACGTCAACCGTTACTTCGGGTCGCACGACTTGCGTTGTTCGTCGAAGAACGCGCGAACATGCTCGGGCAGTTCCGCGCTCAGAAATTCGACGCCTGCCGGTTCCGGATCCGGGCTCGAGACCTTGTCGGGGGTCGGAATCTTCGGCGGTTTGGTGTCCATGATGTTCTCTCCTTTACGAAATCATTATCTTCCCTGGCATGTACGTCGGACCAGCGCTGCCGCACACAGCCGACGTTTTGGCGCACCCCCTGTTGCTTTAACGGCACAGCGTCCCAGGCATTGAAGCGCCTTGTTTAGAATTTAACGATTGACTTCTTGCAGTACGTCTAAACACTGTCTCGCGGCCGCTGCTATACTGCGCGCTCACTTTTTCAGGTAGCGATGGCACGCGCGACACGCTGGATCAGTCTCGTATGGCTGGCGCTGGTACTCAACGTACTGTCGCCCGTCATCGGCTATGCGCGTGCTCCCGGCTCGCAAGGCCCGCTCTCTCTCGAACTCTGTCATGCGGCCGGCGCGAAGAACGTCGTCATCGACCTCGGCGATTCGCACGACAGCACGCCGAAGTCGCACCTCGCCGTTCCGCACTGTGTCTACTGTCCGGGCTTCGCTGCGAACTTCGCACTCGGCGCCAGTGTCCCGTTCGTTCCGCCTCCCGTCCGTGCGTTTGCTTACGCGCGTGCAGTCGAGCCCGAAGTTGTTTTTGTGCGCCGCAGCGTACGCGTCGCGCAGCCCCGCGCCCCTCCCGTCACGTCGATCTGAAGCCCTTTTAGCCCGTTCGTTCGCCTGCGTCTGACGTCACCACGACGTAGCAGGCGGCGAGCCGCCGTGCGTGCCTTTTGCTCCAGGTTTCTCGCTTGCCGCTTCAGCGATGCGGCGAGCGGCTTGGGCATGCGCATCGGCAGGGCGTCTTCGATCACGTTTTCAGGACTCTTCATGCGCATCGCTTACGCTGCGCTGTCCGCACGCACTCCGCTTTCGGTGGCGTGCGCGGCAGTGCTCGCCATTCAACCTGCATGGGCCGATCAAAGTACGACCGATCGTGCCACCGCGGATACTTCGGTCTCCCATTCTTCTGTAACGAGCGATTCCGCGGATTCGTTGACGGAACCCGCCGACACGCTGCAAGCCGTCAGGGTCACGGCCGCGCGAGCCGTGCCTGCGTTCGCGCCGGATACGCCTGGCGTCGTCGAAAGCGTCACGCGCGAGCAGATCGACGCGCGCAACATCGTCAATACGGAAGACGCGCTCAAGTACGCGCCGAACCTGATGGTGCGCAAGCGCTTCACGGGCGACCGCAACTCGGTGTTCGCGGGCCGCGACTTCAACGAGTTGCAGAGCGCGCGCGGCCTCGTCTATGCCGACGGGCTGCTGCTGTCGAACCTGCTCGGTTCGAGCTATGCCTACCCGCCGCGCTGGTCGCTGATCGCGCCCGACGACATCGCCCAGGTTGAGGTGCTATATGGGCCGTTCTCGGCGCTCTATCCGGGCAACTCGATCGGCTCGACGGTGCAGATCACGACGCTCAAGCCCGAGAAGCTCGAAGCGTCGTTGGACACGCAGCTTTTCACGCAGCGTTACGACGACCCGTATGGCTTCACGAAAAGCTTTGGCGGCAATCACGAGTCGGCGCATATCGCTGATCGCATCGGCCGCTTCTGGTATTCGCTGACGCTCGACCGTCTCGAGAACAACAGCCAGCCGCTCCAGTACGCGAGCCCGGGCAGCGCGTACAACGCGAAGCTCGGTGCGCCCGTCACGGTGACGGGCGCGGCGACGGATATCGGCCCGAACGGCCAGCCCCGCGTGATCGTCGGGCCGCAGATGATGGAGCGCACCGAGCAGATCGGCGAATCCGTACGCATGGGCTACGCGCTGACCGACCACGTCGACGCGACGCTCACGCTCGGCCACTGGGAGAACCACTACAAGGACCGCGCGCAGACCTTCCTGACGGATGCCGCCGGCAATCCCGTCTATGCGGGCAATGTGACGATCGGCGGGAAGAACTACACGATCGCGCCGACGGCGTTTTCGCCTGTCAACGGCGATCAGGAGAACTGGCTCTACGCGTTCGGCCTGAACGCGCGGCTCGATTCGGGCTGGAAGCTGTCGGGCATCGTATCGGCGTACGACGTGTCGCGCGATGTGCTGCGCTCGTCGACGCCAGCGCCGCCCACTGCCTATGGCGGCGGCCCCGGCACGATCTTCTTCGGCGACGGCACGGGCTGGCGCACGCTCGATCTGAAAGCGGAATCGCCGTCGTACGCGGGCCACGCGCTGACCGTCGGCTATCACTTCGACAACTACTTCCTGCGCAACAAGACTTACAACACATCCGACTGGCTGAACGGTTCTGCGTCGACGCTCGCCAGCACGTATCGCGGCGACACGCGCACCCAGGCACTCTATGGACAGGACGCATGGCGTTTCGCGCCGGGCTGGCTCGCGACGCTCGGCCTGCGCTACGAGCGCTGGGACGCATACGACGGCACGCTCGGCAACGGCACGTCGACGTTCGGCTATGCGGACCGCAGCGCGAACGCGCTGTCGCCGAAAGCGTCAGTGCAATGGCAGGCCACGCAAGACTGGCTGTTCCGCCTGTCATTCGCGACGGGCACGCGCTTTCCGACCGTCGGCGAGCTGTTCCAGGGGACGATTTCGAACAACGCGATCGTCAACAACAATCCGGGCCTGCGCCCTGAGAAGGCGATCGACTGGGACTTCACGGCGGAACGCGACGTCGGCGTGGGTGTCGTGCGGGCGAGCGTGTTCCAGAGCGACCTGCGCGACTCGATCTACAGCCAGACGACTGTCAACGGCGCATCGACGGTCACGAACATCTCGAACGTCGATCGCGTGCGCGCGCGCGGCGTCGAACTGGCGTTCTCGGGGCAGAACGTGCTGCTGCACGGGCTCGATCTCGATGCGAACGTTTCGGCGACCAACGCGCGCATTCTGTCCGACTCGGCGAATCCGTCGTATGTCGGCAAGCGCTTCCCGCGCATTCCGGTGATGCGCGCGAATCTGCTCGCCAACTACCACTTCAACCCGCAATGGCAGGGCAGCGTCGGAATACGTTATTCCGGCCGCCAGTACAACACGCTCGATAACAGCGACATCAATCCCGATGTCTACGGCGGCACCAGCTCGTTTCTGGTCGTCGATCTGAAGGCGCGTTACCAGATGGGCAAGCATTGGCTCGCGTCGGTCGGCATCGACAACCTGACGGACCGCCGCTATTACGTCTTTCACCCGTATCCGGGCCGCACGTTCTATGGAGAACTCAAATGGTCGCTTTAAGAAAATGGGCGTCGGCGCTGGCCGCCGGCTTCTCGCTGATGCTGACGATGCAGCCGTCGATGGCGCATGACGCTTCGAACGATATGCACGCGGGGCATGCGATGCCGATGGACATCGCGGGCATGGCGGACATGGCGGACATGGGCGGCATGAGCGGCATGAGCGGCATGGGATCGGGCGCCGGCGCGAAAGCCGCGAACGCAGCCAAAGCGCCGCTCGCGACGGGCGCGGCGTTCGATGCGCAGCATCGACTGTGGGTGGCGTGGGTCGAAGGGCAGCATGTCGTCGTCGCGCATTCGAGCCACGTCGACAAAGCGGGTCCCGCGCTGTCGCCGTCCGTCGCGGTGAACGCGACGCCCGAGCCGATCTACACGAGCGCCGAGAACCGTCCGAAGATCGCCGCGAGCCCGGACGCGAAGACGATTTACGTCACGTGGTCGATGCCGCTCGACGCGCCGTACACCGGCATGGTGCGCTTCTCGCGCTCGACGGACGGCGGCGCGACGTGGAGCGTGCCCGTCACCGTCCACGGCGACCGACAGCCGATCACGCATCGCTTCGATTCGATGATCGTCGACGGACAGGGGCGCATCTACGTTGCGTGGATCGACAAGCGCGATCTGACGGCGGCGAAGAAAGCGGGCAAGACGTATGACGGCGCGGCCGTCTACTACGCGGTATCGACGGACGGTGGGCAGTCTTTCCAGACCGAGCGCAAGGTCGCCGATCACACGTGCGAGTGCTGCCGGATCGCGCTGGCGCTCGACAACGAAGGCCGCGTGCAGGCGATGTGGCGCAACGTGTTCGACGGCCAGATCCGCGATCACGCGCTCGCCGTGCTGCCCGCCGATTCGCGCGAAGCCGTCGTGCCGGTTCGCGCGACGTTCTCCGGCTGGCATATGGAAGCGTGCCCCGAGCACGGCCCGGCGCTCGCGATCACGCCAGACGGCGTTCGTCACATGGCGTGGTTCAGCGTCGTCAACGGACGCGCGGATGTCTACTACTCGCGCCTCGACGCGCGCGGCAAGCCGATCGGCGAGCCGTGGGCGTTCGGCGACACAGGCAAGCCCGACGAGCAGGCGTCACACGCGGCGCTGATTTCGCAAGGCAAGACGCTGTGGCTCGCCTGGAAAGACTTCGACGGCGACACGATGCGTCTGATGCTGCGCCGTTCCGACGATGAAGGCGCGCACTGGAACGCGCCGCGCATGCTCGCGAAGACGGCGGGCGGCAGCGACAATCCGCAGCTGCTGGAAGACGCAGGGCGCGTCTATCTGTCGTGGCGCACGCAGAACGACGGCTACATGCTCGTGCCGGCCGGGGAGGGCAATCAATGAAACGAATGTGGATGGCGCTCGCCAGTGCCTTGATCGCTGTCGGCGCGCACGCCGCCGGTCTCGAGCCGCTGCGGGCAGCGGAACTGAATGCGCTCTTCGCCGCATCGCAAGGCAAGCCGCAAATCGTCGAGATCTGGTCGCTCGATTGCAGCTACTGCCGCGAGAACGCCGCGCGGATCGTCGAATGGCAGAAGCAGCATCGCAATGTGCGCCTGACGATGATCGCGATGGACCCCATCGACGACAACGCCGCTGCGTTATCGCAAGTGCTTGCGTCGCTGCCGTTGCCGCCGCACACCGCGCTCTATGCGAACGCCGAGGCGACCCCCGACAAGCTGCGCCGCGCGCTCGATCCCGACTGGCACGGCGAGATGCCGCGCACGCTGCTGATCGACGCGCACGGAACACGGCAGGCGACGAGCGGATTGTTGCAGCCTGCCGTGCTCGACGCCTGGCATCGGTAGCGCGCAGCGGGCCATTTTTTCGCGCTGCGTGCTTCACGCGCGCGAGCGGCGGGGCGTATGTCCCGCGCGTGCGGACATCGCCTCGTTCACCGCGTCGCGCATGCACTGCGCAACGAGCTCCGACGCATTCGTGCGCGAGGCGCGCGCGGGTCGCGCAATCACGAGCGGCTGGCGTATGGTTTCTTCGCGAATGGGCCGCTCGATCGCGCCCGTCGATGAAGAAGTCATTTCGCTTTGCGTGATCAGCAGCGACACGCCGAGGCCATGCGCGACCATGCTGCGCACGAGCTCGAGCGACGTCGCCCGATAGCGCACTTCGGGCGCGAGCCCGCATTGCCAGAACGGCGCCATCAGAAATTCGCGGCTGTGCGGCAGATCGATGAGGATCAGCGGCTCTTTCGCGAGCTCGTGCAGCGATAGCTTGCCCGCCTTCTTCGCGAGCTTCGATGCGGCGGGCACGAGCGCGTAGGGCTTCAGTTCCGCGAGACACTCGCGTTCGATATCGGCGGGCAGGCCGACGTCGTACATCAGCGCAAGCTCGATGTGGCTGCTGCGCAATCCTTCTTCGAGCTGCACGAGGTCGCCTTCGACGAAGCGTATCGACAGGTCCGGGAAGCGCGTACGCGCAATGCGCAGCAACGCGGGTAGATAGACGGGCGCAATCGTGCTGAAGACACCGATCTGCACTTCCCCCGATGCCGCGTCGCCGCTGTCGTCGGCTTCGAACGATGCGGCGGCGTTCAGCAGTTGACGCGCTTCCGCGAGCTTGCGCACGCCGAAGCGCGTCAGCGTCATCTTTGCGCCCGTTTCGCGCGTGAAGAGCGTGTCGTCAAACAGCGATTCGAGTTCACGTATCGCGACGGAAATGGATGGCTGCGATACGTTCAACTGCTTTGCCGCGGCTGTCGTGCTGCCTGTTTCCGCTGTCGCCGTGAAATAGCGCAGGAGCCGCAACGAGACACGCATCGGAAAATCCTATAGGTGCTAGTTCAATTCGATATTTTACTTGATAGGCTGTGCGAGCCGAGAATCGGCGCATCGAACCCCTGGTGAAAGGAGCCGTCGATGTTCCGTTCGAATCTGCCGCTCGAAGGGCTGCGCGTGATCGATTTCTCGCGCGTGCTCGCGGGCCCTTATTGCACTGCGCTGCTCGGCGATCTGGGCGCCGATGTGATCAAGATCGAGCCGCCCGCAGGCGACGACTATCGCGCAATCGGCCCCTTCACCGAGGACGGCGAGAGCGGTCTGTTCGCCGCGATGAACCGCAACAAGCGAAGCATCGTGCTCGATCTGAAGACCGATGCGGGGCGCGAGCTTGCGCGCGCGTTGTGCGCTGACGCCGATGTCGTCGTCGAGAACTTCAGGCCGGGCGTCGCGGACAAGCTTGGCATCGGTTATGCCGCGTTGAGCGATATCAATTCGTCGCTCGTGTATGCAAGCGTGTCGGGCTTCGGTCAAACGGGACCCGAGTCGCATCGCCCCGCATACGACATCATCCTGCAAGCGATGTGCGGGCTCATGGACGCAACCGGCTCGCCCGATGGACCGCCGACGATGATCGGCGAATCGGTATCGGACGTCGTCAGCGGTCTCTTTGCGTCGTGGGGCGTGCTCGCGGCACTGCTCGCGCGCGAGCGGAACGGCAAGGGCACGCATGTCGACGTGTCGATGTTCGATGCGACGCTCGGCCTGAGCGTCACCCTCGTCGCGCGTTATGCCGCAACGGGAATCGCGCCGCGCCGCGTCGGCAACCGTCATCCGTCGTCGGCGCCGTTCGGTGTCTATCGCGCGGCGGACGGCTTCTATGTCGTCGCGGTGCTGAACAACCGCTTGTTCGGCGCGTTCGCGCATGCCATCGACGCGCCGCATCTCGCGAGCGATCCGCGCTTCGCCAGCGATGCGTCGCGTTGCCATCACGAAGCCGATCTGCGCGCGACGATCGAGGCGTGGTCGGCGTCGCGCACTGTCGACCAGGTCAATCGCACGCTCGGTGACGCGGGCATTCCCGTCGCGCCGATCCGCAATCTCCAGGAAGCGTTGGAAAGCGATCACGCGGCCCATCGCGCGCTGCTGACGCAGGTGCAGCGCGAAGGCAAACACACGGCGCGCCTGCCTTCGCAGCCGGTGAAGTTTTCCGCGTACGAAGTCAAGCGCGTGTCGCCTGCGCCGGCGCTTGGCGAGCATGCCGAAGCGCTGTTGCAGCAACTCGGCTACGACGCGGAAGACATCGCTTCGTTGCGCGAGCGCGGCGCGTTTGGCGCAGGTGCATCGAACCAGGACAGCGCATATCAAGAACGAGGAGCGTAACCATGCATAAGCGGCTGGGTATCGAGGACAGCGATCTGGAGATCGCCGAAGCGATCTCGCGTTTCGCGCAAAGCGAACTTGCACCGCATGCGGCGCAAGTCGATCGCGATGAGCTTTCGACCACGCGCAATGTCGCTCAACTTGCCGAACTCGGTGTCATGGGCATGAATCTGCCCGAGCGTTGGGGCGGCGTGGATGCGTCCGCTGTTGCGATCGTGCTGTCGCTCGTGGAGATCGCGAAGGCATGCGCATCGACGTCGTCGATGATCGGCGCGCACTATCTCGCGACGGACTCGATCCTGATCGGCGGCGACGATGCCGTGCGCGAGCGCTATCTGCCCGACGCGGCTTGTGGCCGCAAGCTCGGCGCATTCGCGTTGACGGAGCCGCGTGCCGGTTCCAATCCCGCCGACATGTCCACGCGCGCGATACGCGAGGGCGACGGCTATCGGATCACGGGCGTCAAGCACTTCATCTCGAACGCGGACGCCGCGGGCTTTATCGTCGTGTATGCGAAGACGGATGCCGATGCGGGCACGCGCGGCATCAGCGCATTCGTGGTCGACCGCGAAACGCCGGGCGTCCACGTTGCGCCCGCTGAAAAACTGATGGGCATACGCGGCGCGCCGGCACATGAGGTGGCGCTCGATTGCCGTGTGCCCGCCGCGAATCGCCTGGGCGCGGAGGGCAGCGGCTTTCGCACGGCGATGAAGGTGCTCGACAACAGCCGGCTCGATGTCGCCGCAACGAGCATCGGCATCGCAGAGGCGGCGCTGGCGCATGCCGTCGAATGGCTGAAGACGCGGCACGTCGGCGGCGAGCCTCTGTCGCACAAGCAAGGCCTGCAATGGTCGATCGCCGATATGACGACGCGTCTCGAAGCCGCATGGCTGCTGACGTTGCAGGCGGCGGCAAAGCGTATGGCCGGCGAGCCGTTCACGCAGCATGCGTCGATGGCGAAGCTCTACGCGTCGGAGATGGCCGCATTCGTCACCGATGCCGCGTTGCAACTGCATGGCGGCTATGGCTTCACACGTGAGATGCCATTGGAGCGGCTCGTGCGCGATGCGCGCATTCTGCGCATCTACGAGGGTTCGTCGGAGATACAGCGAACGGTGATTGCACGTTCGGTTTTGGCGTGAACGATTCGAAGCACTTACTTATTGCCTGGACGCAACAGAACTGAACGCGGCTTGTGTTGCGCGAATAATTGTCTATGCTGATTTGAAATGCGCGCACCGCGAAGCAGAGATCCGATGGCCTTGCGCTGTCCTGAACATCTGCTGGAGCGCAGGATAATTTCTAACTCGTCAATCATCCATGTGCCGCACGCGTTTGCCGCTTCATCTGTTGTGGCGCGCGGTTCCCTCAGCGCTCAGCTTCGTCTGCGCGCTGCGCTATGACGCCGCGTTTGCCGCATGCGACAACACGGCGCCAGCATCGGGCGAAACCGCGACGTGTAGCTCCGCGTCTCCGAACCCTTCGACGACGCCGGTCGTGACTTTGCCCGGCAGTGTCAACGTAACGGTGAACGTGCAGGCTGGCGCCGAACTCGACGTCAGCGCGGGCAATGCCGTCCTCGTGCGCGACGCGAGCACGGTGACGAATCTCGGCACGCTGAACGTGCTGGCCAACGACTTCGATGGCATCTCCGCGCAAGGCGCGGGTGCAGGGCGCAACGTGCTCGTCAATCGCGGCATGATCTCGACGATTAGCCCGCTATCGGAAGGCATGTTCAACAGCGCAGCCGCCGTGACGATGCTGAACGACACGACGGGTGTCATCCATACGGGCGGCAACAACGCCGTCGGCATGCACGACTTTCTGAGCCCGGGCGGCGGAACGCTGACCAACAACGGGCAGATATCGACGACAGGCGACGGCTCGCACGGCATGGCCGCGCTCACGCACGACGACACGCTGACCAACAACGGCGCGATCACGACGAGCGGCCCCAACGCGCACGGCATCTTCGCGAACGGCGGCGCAGTGGGTTCGCCGGGCAACAACACGATCACGAACGGCGGCACGATCACGGTATCGGGCGAGAACGCGCACGGTATTGTTTCGCTGGAGTCAGCGCCCGGTGCCATCACCAACAGAGGTTCGATCGCGGCGAGCGGCGGGGGCGGCCTCGGCGCGTTCATCGTCGGCAGCGTGACGTTCAACAACGAGGCAGGCGCCAGCGTGATCAGCCGACAGGCGAACGGCATCATCGCGAATGGCGGCGGCACGTTCATCAACGCGGGCACGATCGAGGCGCTAAGCGACGGCATCACGCTCGGCGGCGCGGCGACTGTCACGAACACGGGGTCCATTGCGAGCACTGGGAGCGCCGCGATCCTGTCGCACGGCACTGGCGCGATAACCGTCGTCAACGCCGGCAGTCTCAGCGGCTTGCGGGCCGTCGGTACCGATGCGGGCAACGACGTATTCACGATGACGGCAGGCTCGACGACGGGCGCCGTCGATCTCGGCGATGGCGACAATGCCGCGACGATCAGTGGTGGCGCGGTCGGCCAGGGAATCACGACGGGCGGCGGCGCGGATACGTTCGTCTGGTCGGGCGGCACGATCGCGGGTGCCGTGACGCTCAGCGCGGGCAACGATACAGCTACGCTGCAGGGAGTCACCGACAGCAACCTGGCGACACTCACTTCGCTCGATGGCGGACCGGGCAATGACGCGTTGACGCTGTCGAACGCACGGCTCGGTGGGTCGCCGAGATTCGTCGACTGGGAGACTGTGAATCTCACGAACGCGAGTCAACTGACGCTCGACAAGAGCGGTCTCACGCTCGGCGACAGCGGCACGGCCACGGGCACGCTGAACATTGATTCGACGAGTACGCTGTTCGCTGGCGGGCTCGGTGATCCGCCCATTTCTCCGGCGGTAGCGGGACAACTCGTCACCGTCAACAATGCCGGTACGATCGACCTGACCAACGGCGGATCGAGCACAAGCGATACGCTTGTGATCAACGGTAACTATGTCGGTATGAAGGGACGGCTGCTGTTGCAAAGCCTGCTAGGCAGCGACGGTTCGCCGGCAGACAGGCTCGTCATCTCCCAAGGCACAGCGACAGGAAGCACGACGATCGGCGTGACGAATGTCGGCGGAGGCGGCGGCGCGACGAACGCGAATGGCATTCTCCTCGTTCAGGCGATCAACGGCGGAACGACGGCGGCAAGCGCATTCACGTTGGCGTCGCCGCTGATGGCGGGCGCGTACGTCTACTATCTGTTCAAGGGCGGTGTGGATGCGGGTACCGCGGACAACTGGTATCTGCGGTCGAGTGTTGCCGCGCCTGCGCCGACATCAGCACCAGCACCTACGCCTACGCCTACGCCGACTCCTTCTCCGCAGCCGGCGCCAATGCCCGCCGTCGGCACGCCGCCCTTGCCGCCGTCACCGCCGCCCGGCTCGCCGCCGATTCCGCTCTATCGGATGGAAGCGCCTGTCTATGCCGCCGTTCCCGTCGTCGCGCGAGCGCTCGGCGTCGAACAGATGGGCACTTTTCATGAACGGCAAGGCGCGCAGATGCTGTTGAACGAGACGGGCAGGCTGTCCGCGGCGTGGGTGCGCGCATGGGGCGAGCATGCGGAAGTGACGAGCGGCGGCACAGTCGAGCCCGCGTTCAGCGGCACGATCGGCGGCGTGCAGGCCGGTCATGACCTGTACGCGGACGGCACGCCCAACGGCCATCGCAATCACTACGGCGTGTTCTTTTCTTTCGTGCGCGCGACGGGCGACGTCAATGGTTTCGCGCTGGGCTTCCCCGATTTCGCGGCCGGGCATCTGTCGATCAACTCGACGGGAGCGGGCGCGTACTGGACGCATATCGGGCCGGGCGGCTGGTACACGGATGCCGTGATCGTCGGCAGCTCATTGTCGGTATCGCCGTCGTC
Source organism: Paraburkholderia franconis (assembly GCF_009362735.1). Classification (GTDB taxonomy): domain Bacteria; phylum Pseudomonadota; class Gammaproteobacteria; order Burkholderiales; family Burkholderiaceae; genus Paraburkholderia; species Paraburkholderia franconis. The sequence goes on from NZ_WHNP01000017.1 coordinate 67,099, forward strand.
GAACGAGGGCATTTCGGCATCGACGAACGGCTATGAAATCGGGGCTTCGATCGAAGGCGGCTTTCCGGTTCCGTTGACCGCGAGCCTGAGCGTCGAGCCGCAGATCCAGTTGATCGTGCAGCACGTTGGCATCGACGATCTCAACGACGGCGTATCGAGTGTGTCGTTTCATGCCGCGAACAGCGTTGTCGGGCGGATCGGTGCGCGCGTGCAAGGACAGGTCGAGCAGGGAGGCAATGCGTTCCAGCCCTTCGCGACTGTGAACCTGTGGCGCAACTTCGGCGGCACCGATTACGCGACGCTGGGTCCGACGGCGCTTTCCGTCAGCGATGCGGCGACTGCGCTGCAATTCGATATCGGCGTGGTTGCGAAGGCAAGCAGGCGCGCGAGCGCATTCGCGAGGGTCGCGTACACGATGAATGTGAACGGATCACATCGGAGTGTCGTGGGCGGGAACGTAGGCGTGAGGTGGAGCTGGTGATTCGAGCTGTTGATTCGATCCGGCAGAAAAGCAAAAAGCCCAGTCGCGAGGACTGGGCTTTTTGATTGAATCTGCTGGTGCCGGAAAGAGGAATCGAACCCCCGACCTTCGCATTACGAATGCGCTGCTCTACCGTCTGAGCTATTCCGGCGCCGTTGTTACTTCCGTTTTGGACGTCAGCAACGAAGAAGCAAGATTATAGGGTGCCGTTTATCCAGTTGGCAAGTGCTTTCTTTAATTTTTCTTTTCCAGATGGTAGCGCGTCACGCGATCCACCTCGTTCTTCGAGCCGAGGAACACCGCAACGCGCTCATGGAGGCTCTTCGGCTGGATGTCGAGAATGCGCTTTTCGCCATTGGTCGCGGCGCCGCCCGCCTGCTCGACGATGAACGCCATCGGGTTTGCTTCGTACATCAGGCGCAGCTTGCCGGGCTTCGACGGATCGCGCTTGTCGGCCGGATACATGAAGATGCCGCCGCGGCTCAGGATGCGATGCACGTCGGCGACCATCGATGCGATCCAGCGCATGTTGAAGTCGGCCTGGCGCGGGCCGTCCTTGCCTGCGTTCAATTCGCCGATGTACTGCTGGACGGGCTCATACCAGTGGCGCTGGTTCGACGCGTTGATCGCGTACTCGCGCGTCTCGACAGGGATGCGCATGTCGCTTTGCGTGAGCACCCACGAGCCCAGTTCGCGATCGAGCGTGAAGCAGTTGACGCCGTTGCCCGTCGTCAGCACGAGCACGCTCTGCGGACCATACACGGCATAACCCGCCGCGACCTGCTCCGTGCCTTTCTGCAGGAACGATTGCTCCGTCGGCTGCTGGCTGTCCGGGCAGCGCAGCACCGAGAAGATCGTGCCGATCGACACGTTCACGTCGATGTTCGACGAGCCGTCGAGCGGATCGAACACGAGCAGATACTCGCCCCTCGGATAGTTCGCGGGGATCGGGAAGAACTGTTCCATCTCTTCCGACGCCATGCCGGCGAGGTTGCCGCCCCATTCGTTAGCGTCGAGCAGGATTTCGTTCGACAGGATGTCGAGCTTCTTCTGCACTTCGCCCTGGACGTTCTCGCTGCCGGCTGTGCCCAGCGCTTCGCCGAGCGCGCCCTTGCTGACGTGGTAGCTGATGGCCTTGCACGCGCGCGCGACGACTTCGATCAACAGACGCAGATCAGCGGGCAGGTTGTTGTTTTCGCGCTGCTGCTCGATCAGATACTTGGTGAGAGTGGTACGACGTTGCAAAGACATTGCTGTACTCCGGAGAGGCTTGGGAATACCTGGATTTTAACCTTTCGATGTGCGGGTTCCGTGACTTTATGAACTGTCCGGATCTGAGGGCGCATAGCCGCCTGCTTTCGATCCGTTGGATGTGCGGCAGATCGACAGCGCGGCTATCGCGAGGATGGCGTGCCGGAATGCGCGTCGCGGGCGGCTCATTGCCATCTTGATGTTGAAGCAAGTTAATGAAAAATCGAAGAAAGGTCGATTTGAGCGAGGCGTGCGCCGTGCCGGATACAAAACCACCTGGCCGAATGGGCCAATGCAGTTCGAGATCGGCGATTCAAGGTGAGCGGACGAAAAAAAGCCGGCACGTGTGCCGGCTTTTGACTGCCGCGAATACCTGAAGACAGGCTAAAGAATCAGGCCAAAGCTAGGCCAAAGCTTTCTCGACGATCTCGCGCACGTCGCGCGACTTCGCCTGAGCCGCGACCTTCTCCAGCGCCGCGCGCATCTGCTCGCGCAGCGCGGGCGTGAAGCGCCGCCACAGCTCCAGCGCACGCGCGAGACGGGCCGCGACCTGCGGATTGAGCGCATCGAGCGCGATGACCTGTTCGGACCAGAACGTGTAGCCCGAGCCGTCTTCCGCGTGGAATTGCGCCGGGTTCGCCGAGCAGAAGCTGAAGATCAGCGAGCGCGCGCGGTTCGGGTTCTTCAGGTTGAATGCGGGGTGCATCATCAGCTTGCGCACGATGTCGATCACGGGGCGCTGTTTCGTGCCGCGCTGCATCGCTTGCAGCGCGAACCATTTGTCGATGACGAGCGGCTCGTTCTCGAAGCGGCGATAGAAGTCGTCGAGTGCGTCGGCGGCGGCCGTGCCGCCGTTCGATGCAGCGGCCGTCAGCAAAGCCGCTAGCGCCGACGCGCGATCCGTCATGTTGTCCGCCGCGTCGTACTGCGCCTTCGCGAGACGCACGGCATCGGCGGGATCGTCGAGTTCGGCGAGATAGGCGAGCGCCAGATTTTTCAGCGCGCGATGGCCGCCCGCTTTCGGCGTGGGCTCATACGCTCCCGGCGTCCGATGCCGTTCGTAGATGGCGAGCCAGTCGCCCTTGAGCGCCGACGCGAGACGCTTGCGCACGTACTGCCGCGCGCTATGCACGGCGGCCGGGTTCGACTCGTCCATCTGCTCGGCGAGATACGCCTCCGACGGCAGCATCAGCGCGAGTTCGCGGAACGCCGGCGACAAGGTCTCGTCGTTCAGCACGCGGGCGAACGCGGCGACGACGGTATCGTCGAGTTCCGGTGTCTTGCCCGTTGCCGCGCGCTCGGCGAGCGTCAGCAGCTCGCGCGTCGCGAGGCGCTGGCCGGCCTCCCAGCGATTGAACGGATCGCTGTCATGCGCAAGCAGGAACGCGAGTTCATCGGCTGTGTAGTCGTATTCGACGACGACGGGCGCCGAGAAATTGCGCAGCAGCGACGGCAGCGGCTTTTCGGCGACATCGACGAACGTGAAGGTCTGCTCGGTCTCGGTGAATTCGAGCACGCGCGTCGTTCGCGGCGAAGCCGATGCTTCGCCTTCGAGGCGCAGCGGCAAGTCCGTGCCGTCCGCGCCGATCAGGCCGATCGCGAACGGAATCAGCAGCGGGCCTTTCTGCGTTTCACGCGCGGCCGGCGACGCGTCGCCGAAGCCTTGCCTGAGCTTCACGGTGTAGCGCTTTTGCGCGGCGTCGTAGTTCGTTGCGACCGTGATGCGCGGCGTACCCGCCTGGCTGTACCAGCGCTCGAACTGCGCGAGGTCGCGGCCATTCGCGTCGGCCATCGCGTGACGGAAGTCGTCGCACGTCACCGCATGGCCATCGTGGCGCTTGAAGTACAGATCCATGCCGCGCCGGAAGCCTTCGCGTCCGAATAGCGTCTGATACATCCGCACGACTTCCGATCCTTTCTCATAGACGGTCATCGTGTAGAAGTTGTTGATCTCGACGTAGCTTTCCGGCCGGACGGGATGAGCCATTGGGCCGGCATCTTCGGCGAACTGCATCTGACGCAGCACGCGCACGTCCTCGATGCGCTTGGTCGCGCGCGCTGCCTGATCCTGGCCGGAGCTGCCGCCGCTTGCCATATCCGCGGAAAACTCCTGGTCGCGGAATACGGTCAGCCCTTCTTTCAGACTCAACTGAAACCAGTCGCGGCACGTGACGCGATTGCCCGTCCAGTTATGGAAGTATTCGTGACCGACGACGGCTTCGATATTCGAAAAGTCCGTATCGGTCGCGGTTTCGGGATTCGCCAGCACGTACTTCGTGTTGAAGATATTGAGGCCCTTGTTTTCCATCGCGCCCATGTTGAAGTCGCTCACGGCGACGATCATGAAGCGGTCCAGATCGAGTTCGAGCCCGAAGCGCTCTTCGTCCCAGCGGATCGAGTGGATCAGCGAATCCATCGCGTGACGGGTCTTGTCGAGATCGTGCGCCTCGACCCACACCTGCAGCAGCTTTTCCTTGCCGGAACTCGTCTTCACGCGTTCTTCGAGCGCGACGAGCTTGCCCGCGACGAGCGCGAACAGATAGCTCGGCTTCCTGAACGGGTCCTCCCAGCGCGCGAAGTGGCGGCCGTCTGGCAGATCGCCCTGTTCGAGCAGATTGCCGTTGGACAGCAGCACTGGGTACGTGGCCTTGTCGGCGCGCATCGTCACCGTGTAGGTGGCCATCACGTCCGGGCGGTCGAGGAACCAGGTGATGCGCCGGAAGCCTTCCGCTTCGCACTGCGTGAAGAAGTTGCCGCTCGATACGTAGAGGCCCGAGAGCGTCGTGTTCGCAGCGGGATTGCAGATGCCCGTCACCGTCAGCTCGAACGAATCGGGCACGTTGTCGACGGTCAGGCCATGTTCGTGCGCATGCACGCCTGCATAAGGCTTGCCGTCGAGCAACGCCTCGACGAACTCCAGTTGCTCGCCGATCAGCTCGAGATGCGTGGCGCGCACGGCATCGGGATTGCGGCGGATGCGCATCGTATTCCTGACGACGGTGCGTTCGGGCACGAGATCGAATTCGAGTGCAACGGTATCGATGAGAAAGGCGGGCGGCGCGTATTCGGCGCGGCGGATCACTTGAGGCGTTTCGGTATCGGCCATGGTGTCGTGACGGAAGAAAGCTCGAAGCCGGCGAGCGTCGTGCGCAGGCCGGGCGGGTCGGACCATTGTACAAAGCCTCGGCCGATCGTGCGGACAGAACTTTTTACCGGCCGTATGAGTCAGCGTATTATCGGGCCGCTCGCGCGGCAGACGCGGGCGACGATACCAACGAGGTAGACCATGAAGCTCGACCGATTGACCCGCCATGCGGCACTCGTGCTGGCGGCGCTCGCTACGCTGCTGGCGGGCTGCACGACCTACGTCACGACGCAGGTGACGGCCTTTTCCGACTGGAACGGCAGCGACGCGACGCGCACTTACGCATTCACGCGCGCGCCGGAGCAGAAGAACAATCTCGAACAGGCCACGTACGAACAGGTCGTCGCGAACGAACTCGCGTTGCATGCGTTCCGGCAAGCCGATGCGCGCGACGCGCGCTATCTGGTGGCGCTCGCCTGGGGCATGCGCTCCGATACCGTGACGGTCGCGCAGCCCGTCTACTATTACAACCCGTGGCCGGGGCCGTACTACTGGGGGCGGCCGTTCGATCCGTGGGGTCCGTGGGGTCCGTTTCCGCCGACGTACGTGAACCAGAGCTATCCCGTATACACGCACCTGCTGGGCATTCGCATCACGGAGCGCGCGTCGGGCAAGGAGGTCTATAACGTGACGGCGCGCAACACGGACGAGCAGTCGTCATTGTTCGCCGCGATGCCTTTTCTCGCGCGCAGCGCGATGTCCGATTTCCCGTTGAGCAACGGCGCGGTGCGGACGGTGAAGATTCCGCTGAACGGGAAAGACGGCGCGTCGAATGAGGTCGCGGCGGGCGGCGCGGCGGCGCCCGTCCCGGCGTCCGGCGCGAAGACGGTCGAGTAGGTGACGAAGCCCGTCATGCGTTTGCGCGCGAAGAAAAGCCGCATCGTGTCAGCGATGCGGCTTTTTTGTTCACAGACGCCGCGCACTCAATGCGACCCGCATCGTCAAACGCCGATACCCATCAGCGCCATTGCGCCCAGCACGACGAACATGATCGCCGCGATGCCGTGCACGAGCTTCGTCGGCAGCTTGTGGGCGAAGCGGTCGCCGAGCAGGATCGCCGGCACGTTCGCGATCATCATGCCGAGCGTCGTGCCCGCGACGACGCCGAAGAATTCATGGAAGCGCGCCGCGAGCGCGACGGTCGCGATCTGCGTCTTGTCACCCATTTCGGCGAGAAAGAATGTGACTACGGTCGCGCCGAAAACGCCGAAGTGCGTGCGGCTGGTGTTCGCTTCCTCGTCCTCCAGCTTGTCGGGCACGAGAATCCACAGGCCCATGCCGATGAACGAGGCGGCCAGCGCCCAGCGCATCACGGTCGGCGTGACGAGCGAGCCGAGCCACGCGCCGAGCGCGCCGGCGCCCGCGTGATTGATGAGCGTCGCGGCAAGCACGCCGAGAATGATAGGGAGCGGTTTGCGATAGCGCGCGGCGAGGACCAGCGAGAGCAGTTGCGTCTTGTCGCCGATTTCAGCGAGCGCGACGGCGCCGGTCGAGATCAGAAAAGCTTGTTCCACGTTTTGATAGATTCCCCGGGCCGAGATGTGTGCGAGCGACGATCCACAACGCGCCGGGCCCTGGAGCGGCGGCGGTGGATCATCGGTCTCGCCAGGCCAGAGGCTGCGTCTGCCATGGCCGATATGGCCAAGTCTGTTGACAGACGCCCCCGCGATTCATGCGCGCTGCGCTCGCTGTTCGGTCTGACCGAACCGTTGCGCGGGCATGAAACGGGGCGGCTACTCCCCAATGAGCGACGGAGTATAGCACGAGGGCCTATACGGCAGAGCCGTGCCTTGCGCAACGTGTGGCGCCTCGTCGCTCGCCTACAGCAAGTCGTTGCGGCGCGGAGCGGGAATGTCGATTTTTAACGGAATCGTCGTATGCGCCCCACTGGAATGGGGAAGTAACAAAACGCGTGGTACTGTTCCGTCCCTGCGTTTGGCCGGGCGCGGCGAAAACCCCTTGGAACAGGCTGCTGCCTGACAGGAAATGCAGGAAAACGCTTTCGTCGCGTGCAAGAGACGGATACAGATGGATACGTCTTTTCTGGCTGATTTCGGCCAGAATGCTCTGTATCATTTCGGGCGGCGGAGGTAATGACCAGACGAAAGCCCGGTTTTGGCATTCCGCCCTAAATAATCATCGCTGCGTGCCGTTATTTCGGTGATTCCTTAAAACAATTCTGGAATCGCCTCGGTGTCGCGCCCCTCACGTGCTGTCGACGGCAGGCGCGCCCACGGCGCCAGCAGCCTTCACGCGCGAACACCGATATGCCCGATCTGCACTGGACAATTCCGGTTGCTCGCTGGTCTTCGTGGCCTGCCGTCGCAGCCGTCTCCCCCGACATTGGCTTCATCGAGCCGATGGTGCGGCGTCGTCTGAGTACGCTGTCGCGGGTCGCGCTGAAGGTCGCGCACGATTGCGCCGCCGACCACCCCAATGTGCGGATCGTTTTCGCCTCGCGCCACGGCGAACTGCGCCGCACGACCGATATCCTGCGCAGCATCAGCGCGGGCGAGCCCGTCTCGCCAACTTCCTTCAGTCTTTCCGTGCTCAACGCGATGACGGGCGTGTTCGGCATCTCGCGCGGCGACCGCACGGCGGCAAGCGCGCTGTCCGCGGGCGCGGAGACGCTCGGCTATGCGCTGCTCGAAGCGCATGCCCAATACGCGAGCGACAAGTCGACGTCCGTGCTGCTCGTCTACGCCGACGAGCCCGCCGATCCCGCGTACGGCACGATCGAAGAGGAAGTGCACGGCGGCGCGCTCGCGATCCTGCTCGACGATTCCGCAGCAACCGGGCGGCTGACCTGCGCACGTACGGCTGCCGTTGCGACGGACACGCCACACGATGCGTGCGCCTCGGGCACCGTCTTTGCGACGCAGAGCCAGGCCGTGCATCACTGCCTCGACACGCGCACGGCCGCGCAGTGGCGCGGCGAGCACGCCGCCTGGGCATGGAGTTGGCATGAAGGCGTGGCTTGACTATCACTGGCGCCTCGTCGCGACGGCGCTTGCATTCACGGCGTTCGGCGTCTGCGGACTCGGCTTTTCGCTGATCCTGTTTCCGGTCGCGTGGATGTGGCCGCATCGCGCGTCGAGGCAGCGTGCCGTCACCGCGATCATCCATGCGTTCTTCCGCGCGCTCGTCGCCGTGCTGCGGCGGGCGGGCGTGATGGAGCTCGATGCGCACGGCGTCGAAGCGCTGCGTCGCGACGGCGAGGGGCCTGCGATCGTCGTCGCCAATCATCCGACGTGGCTCGACGTGATGGTGCTGCTGTCGCTGACGCCGCATGCGTGCTGCGTCGTGAAGAGCGCGCACTGGGGCAATCCGTTTTTCTGGGGCGTCGTGCGCGCGGCCGAGTACGTGAGCAATGCCGATCCCGTCGAGCTCGTCGACGCAGGCGCGTGTCAACTGGCGCGCGGCTACACGATGATCATCTTCCCGGAAGGCACGCGCAGCCCGGCGCGCAACCGGATGCATGCTTTTTCGCGCGGTTTCGCGCACATGGCGCTCAAGTCCGGCGCGCCGATCCTGCCCGTTCTGATGGACTGCGATCCGCCGGCATTCACGAAGGGCATGCGCTGGTACAACGTGCCCGAGCGCGCGTTCCGCATGCGCGTCAACGTGCTCGAACCCGTGGGCGCGGACGGGCTGGCGGCGCACGACGAACCGCCCGCGCTCGCCGCGCGCGCGGTGACGAGCGCAATCGAAGCACACATCACCCGGCACCTGTTCGACTATGGATTCTTTAAAGCTTGAAATCAAACAGCTTCTGATCGAAGCGCTCGATCTGGAAGACCTGACGCCCGCCGACATCGACGACGATGCGCCGCTCTTCGATACCGACGGCGTCGGCCTCGATTCGATCGACGCGCTCGAGATCGGCATCGTGCTGCGCAAACACTATCAACTGACGATCGCGGCGAACGACGAACGCACGCGAGAGCACTTCCGCTCGATCAATACGCTTGCAGCGCTGGTGGCGAGCCAGCGCGAACTGGCGCATGAGTCGGGCGAAACCACAAAGAAAGGGGAATGACCGTGACCGACACCGAGATTCTTGAGCGCATCCGCGCGATCTTCAAAGAGAACTTTGCGATCGAGCCCGAACGCGTGACGCCCGACGCGCATCTGTTCGAAGAGCTCGATCTGGACAGCATCGATGCCGTCGATCTCGCGATCAAGTTGCAGGAGATGACGGGCCGCCGGATCAAGCCGGAGGAGTTCAAGTCGGTGCGTACGGTCGGCGACGTGATCGTCGCCGTCGAGTCGCTGCTCGCGGCGCAGGGCTGATGCACGCGCAACGTTCGCACGCGTGCGACGCTTCGGACGAGGCGCACATGAAAGCTTCCGCACAACGGCCGCATGACGACGCACATGCGTCCGCAGTGAATCAGCGCGGCTGGGCAGGGCTCGCGCTCTCGATCGTCGCGAAGCTCGCGTATCCCGCCGTCATTTTGTGCGCGTGGTTCTGGGACACGCCGCGCTATGTCGGCTGTCTGCTGTTCGCGCTGCTGTGGTTGCAGCGCTGCGCGGGCACGGGCGCGTTCGGCGCGTCGCTGCGCAGGCTCACGCGCGTCGACTGGAGCGTCGCGTTCATGCTGAGCATCGCATCGGCTGCCATCGTGTGGACCAACAGCGAACTGCTGCTGCGCATCTATCCATCACTGGTGAATCTCGGTCTGCTGATCGCGTTCGGCGCGACGCTCGTGCGCGGCCCGACGATGATCGAAAAATTCGCGCGCATCGGCACGCCGGATCTCGGCGAGCCCGCGATCCGCTACACGCGCCGCGTGACGCAGATCTGGTGTGTGTTCTTCGTGCTCAACGGCGCGTTCTCTCTCTACACCGCGCTGTACTGGTCGCGTGAAGCGTGGTCGCTGTATAACGGCGCGATTGCGTATGGACTGATCGGCGTGCTGCTGGCGGGCGAAATCGCATGGCGCTATCTGATGATCCAGCCGCGCGCACGGCGTTCGGGGGCGGCATGATCGCGCTGCACGATCTGCTGTCGTGCGGCCGCGACGCTCGCGTGCCCGTCTGCCGCAACACGCGTCGCGACGGCGAGGCCAACCCCACGATCGACTTCGCGTCGTTCCGCGTGCGCGTTGGCGCGATCGCCGCGCAATTGAGCGGAGCGCATGCGCAACGCTACGCGCTGTGCATCGACGATCCGTTCGACTTTGCGTGCGCGTTGTTCGCGCTCTTCGCATGCGGCAAAGAGCCCGTGATTCCCGCGAACGCAACGCCCGGCTATCTCGCCGATCTGGCCGACGCCTACGATGCCGTGCTGACGGACGCCGACATCCGCGCGAATGCCGACACGCAAGCAGCCGCGCCGGTTGCATCGTTGGCGATCGATCCGAACGCGCCGCTCACGCTTTACACGTCGGGCAGCAGCGGCACGCCGAAGCCGATCCACAAGACGCTCGCGCAATTCAACGCCGAAGTGCACACGCTCGAACGCGAGTGGGGTGCCCTCGTCGGCGATGCGACGATGCTCGCGAGCGTGCCGCATCATCACATCTACGGTTTGCTGTTTCGCGTGATGTGGCCGCTCGCGGCGGGGCGGGCATTCGATCGCGCGATCTGTAACGAGCCGCAGCATGTGCAATCGCGCATCGAGCAATGCGGCCCGGCCGTGGTCGTATCGTCGCCGGCGCAACTGTCGCGCTGGCCCGCGTTGCCGGGCTTCGCGGCGCTGACGCCTGTGCCGCGCGCATTTTTTTCGTCGGGCGGGCCGCTCTCCGCTGAAGCCGCCGCCGAATACACAGCGGCATTCGGCAGCGCGCCGATCGAGATTTACGGCAGCACGGAAACGGGCGGCATCGCGTGGCGCCGGCAGAACGAGACGGCGGCGTGGCAGCCCGTCAACGGCGTCGAAGTGCGGCGTGGCGAAGACGGCGCGCTCGTCGTGCGCTCGCCGCATCTCGGCCACGCCGACTGGCATCGCACCGACGACGCCATCGCGTTCGACGACGACGGCCGCTTCCGTCTGCAAGGGCGGCTCGACCGCGTGATCAAGCTCGACGGCAAGCGCGTGTCGCTGCCCGAAGTCGAAGCGCGTCTCGCGCTGCATCCGTATGTCGCGCAGGCTTGCGTGGTGCCGCTTGCGGGCGCGTCGCGTGAACGGGTCGGTGCCGTCGTCGCGCTCAGCGATTCGGGCAGCGACGCGCTGCGCAGCGAAGGGCGCGTCGCGCTCGCGAAGACATTGCGCCGCCATCTCGCCGCGTATTTCGACGTGGTCGTGCTGCCGCGTCACTGGCGCTTTCGCATCGCGTTGCCGTTCGATGCGCGCGGCAAGCTGCCCGTCGCGGCTGTGGCCGCCGCGTTCGACGCGCGCGCCGAAGGCTTCGAACTATTGTCGGAGGCGCGCAGCGGCGGCGACCTGCACTACGCGCTGCGCGTGCCGCCGACGCTCGTGCATTTCGAAGGCCACTTTCCCGGCCTGCCGATTCTGCCCGGCGTCGTGCAGCTCGACTGGGCGATCCGCCTTGCCGCCGAGCATGTGACGGGCGTGCGCGACATCGAATCCGTCGATCGCCTGAAGTTCACGGCCCCCGTGATGCCGGGCGCGATGCTCGATCTGAAGCTGTCGCACGATGCGGCGCGGCGGCGCGTGCAGTTTGCGTTTCGGCTCGACGGACGCGACTGCTCGTCGGGTGTCATCGTGTATCGGGAGCGGGCATGAGCGAGGTCGTCTTCGCCGCGTGCATCGTCATTCCGATCTACAACCATAAGGATGCGATCGTCGGCACGGTCGAGCGTCTTATCGTGCATGGCCTGCCCATTTTCGTCGTCGACGATGGCAGTGACGAGGCGACTCAAGCCGTGCTCGCGAAGCTGGCGTGCCAGTACCGCCATCAGATGACGCTGCTGCGCCTGCCTGTCAACGGCGGCAAAGGCGCGGCCGTCATGGCGGGACTGCGCGCGGCGAAGCGCGCCGGCTACACGCACGCATTGCAGATCGACGCCGACGGCCAGCACGACGCGAACGACGTGCCGCTGTTCATCGCTGCCGCGCGCGCCGAGCCGGGTGCCGTGATTCTCGGACGCCCTGTCTATGACGAAAGCGTACCGAAGGCGCGTCTCTATGGCCGCTACCTGACGCACGTGTGGGTGTGGATCGAGACGCTGTCGTTCGCAATCCGCGATTCCATGTGCGGCTTTCGCCTCTATCCGCTCGATGCCGCGTGCGCGTTGATCGACAGCGTCGATCTGCCGACGCGCATGGACTTCGACATCGAGATTCTCGTGCGCCTCTACTGGCGGCGTCTCGCGTTCCGTGCGATTCCGACCCGCGTCACGTATGCGACGGACGGCGTCTCGCATTTCGACGTGCTGTGGGACAACGTGCGCATCAGCGCGAGCCATACGCGGCTCGTGTGCGGGATGCTGCTGCGTTTGCCGCTGTTGCTCGCGCACAAGTTCATGCCGCGCAAATCCGCCGCTGTCGTGAGCGGCGACGACGCGAAGTGGTGGCGCATCGCCGAACGCGGCAGCCGCGTCGGCATGACATTGCTCGCGCTTAGCTGCAAGCTGTTCGGTATGCGCTTTACCGCGTTGTGGCTGCATCCCATCGTCGCGTATTTTCTGCTGACGGGCCGCGCCGCACGCGACGCATCGCGCAGCTACTTCGTGCATCTCGCCCATTCGACGCAAGGCGAGCGCACGCCGCGCCCCGGCTGGGGTTCCGCCTACCGGCAGATGCTCGCGTTCGCGCAATCGGGACTCGACAAGCTCGCGGCGTGGTCGGGGCGCATCGGCTCGAACGATGTCATCTTCGACGATGCGTCCGCGTTCGAAGCGCTCGTCGCGAGCGGGCGCGGCGCGCTCGTGATCGGCGCGCATCTGGGCAACCTCGAAATGACGCGCGCGCTCGCGTCGAGCGGCGGGCATGCGAAGGTCACGGCCATCGTCTACACCGAGCACGCGAAGCGCTTCAACAGCGTGCTGTCGACTGCGAACAGCGAGTTCGCCAAGCGTCTCGTGCAGGTGAGCGACTTCGGGCCCGAGACGTCGATGATGATGCAGGAGCGCATCGATGCGGGCGAACTGCTCGTGATCGTCGGCGACCGCGTGCCGGCGCGCGAATCGGGCCGCACGACCGACGCGCAGTTTCTCGGCGCGACGGCGCCGTTCGCGCAAGGGCCGTACGTGCTCGCGCATGCGCTCGGCTGCCCGGTGTATCTGTTCTTCTGCCTGAAAGAGCGCGATGAACGAAACCGCGAGCGCTATCGCATGTATTTCGAGCCGTTCGCCGAGCGCATCGACCTGCCGCGCCGCGAACGCGCACAGCACATCGCGGCATGGGCGCAGCGCTATGCATCGCGCCTCGAACACTATTGCCGCAAGGCGCCTTATCAATGGTTCAACTTCTTCGATTTCTGGGCGCGTCCCCGAAAGGCGATAACGGGTGGCATCCCGCACGGAGACGCGAATGTCAGAACATGATCTGATCGACGATGCACACGCTCACGCCACGCATGCAGCAACGCCGCGCGCGGTGGTGATCGGCGGACGCAGGCTGTCGATCGAAGAGGTCATCGCGATTGCGAAGGGGCGCGCGAGCGTCGCGTTGAGCGGAGACCCCGCGTGGCGTTCGCGCATCGAGCGCGGCGCGGATTTTCTGCGTCGTCATCTCGCGGCGGGCGAGACCGTCTATGGCGTGAACACGGGCTATGGCGATGCGTGCATCGTCGATGTGCCGATGGAACTCGTCGAAGCGCTGCCGCTGCAACTGACGCGCTATCACGGTTGCGGCATGGGCGCGTATCTCGACGACGCGCAGACGCTCGCCGTGATCGCCGCGCGTCTGAACTCGCTGGCTTATGGGTTTTCCGGCGTGCGTCCCGTGCTGCTCGAACGGCTCGCCGATCTGATCAATCATCGCGTGCTGCCGCGCATTCCGGCCGAAGGGTCAGTGGGCGCGAGCGGCGATCTCACGCCGCTTTCGTATGTGGCGGCGGCGCTCGTCGGCGAACGCGACGTGATGTTCGACGGCACGCTGCGCGATGCCGCGGGCATATGGGCGCAACTCGGTCACGTGCCGCTGACGCTCGCGCCGAAAGAAGGTCTCGCGCTGATGAACGGCACGGCCGTGATGACGGGGCTCGCGTGCCTCGCATTCGCGCGCGCCGGGCATCTTGCGCGTCTTGCCGCGCGCCTGACGGCTCTCGCGACGGTCGCGCTCGACGGCCGCGCCGCGCACTTCGACGCGCTGATCTTCGAAGCGAAGCCGCACGCGGGCCAAGCCGATGCGGCCGCATGGATACGCGCGGATCTCGCGGGCCGCGACGATACGCCGGGCCATCGCTTGCAGGACCGCTATTCGATCCGCTGCGCGCCGCATGTGATCGGCGTCGCCGTCGATGCGCTGTCGTGGGTTCGGCGCGACGTCGAGAACGAACTCAATAGCGCCAACGACAATCCGCTGATCGATCCCGATGGCGAGCGGGTGCTGCATGGCGGCAACTTCTACGGCGGCCATATCGCGTTCGCAATGGACGCACTGAAAACAGCCGTCGCGAATCTCGCCGATCTGATGGACCGGCAACTGGCGCTGCTCGTCGACGACAAGTTCAACAACGGCTTGCCGCGCAACCTGTCGGGCGCCACGTCGGCGCGCGCGCCGATCAATCACGGCTTCAAGGCGGTGCAGATCTCGTCGTCGGCGTGGACGGCGGAAGCGCTCAAGCACACGATGCCCGCGAGCGTGTTCTCGCGTTCGACGGAAGCGCACAACCAGGACAAGGTCAGCATGGGCACGATCGCCGCGCGCGACTGCCTGCGCGTGCTCGAACTGACGGAGCAGGTCGCCGCCGCCCACACGCTCGCGACGGTGCAGGCACTCGAATTGCGCATGCGCATCGACGGCGCGACGCCCGTGCCCGCGCCGCTGCGCGCGTTCGCTGCACAGGTCGCAGCGCTGTCGCCGTTCGTCGACGAAGACCGTGCGCTCGAAAGCGATCTGCGCGCACTAATGGCGCGCATCGCCGATTGCGCGCTGGTCGAAGTCGCGGGAGGCGCGTGATGAACGAGCGTCTTCAAGGCAAGACACTGACTGCAAGCGCACTCGTCGAAGTGCCGTTTCATGATGTCGATGCGATGAACGTCTGCTGGCATGGCCATTATCTGAAGTACTTCGAGATCGGCCGCGCCGCGCTGTTGCGCGCGTTCGACTATGACTACCGCGAGATGCAGGCGTCGGGTTATCTGTGGCCGATCGTCGAGGCGCATCTGAAGTACGTGCGGCCCGCGACGTACGGCCAGCGCCTCGACGTGCGTACGGAACTTCTCGAATTCGAAAATCGCCTGAAAATAGGCTATGAAATCGTCGATTGCGCGACGGGCGCGCGGCTGACGAAGGGCTACACGATCCAGGTGGCCGTCGATGCCGCCACGCAGGAATTGCAGTTCGTCTCGCCGTCCGTCGTGTTCGAGAAGCTGGAGCGCGCATGGGCACGTTGACGTTTCGCGCCGCGCTGACGGCTGCATTGCTTGCCGCGAGCTTGAGCACGCTGACGACCGCGCATGCTGCAGCTCAGACGCAGCCTCAAGCGCAAAACGCCAACGCAGCGCTCGTCTCGCAGGTCGCCGCGCGTCTCGCGCAAACGAAGGGCGTGCGCGCGCAGTTCACGCAGACGCAGACGCTCGCCGCGATGAAGCAGCCGCTCGTCAGTACGGGCTCGCTCGTGTTCTTTCGCGAGCGCGGCGTGATCTGGCGCATCGACACGCCGTACAAGGCGACCTATGTGATCGGCGACGCGGGCGTGAGCGAAGTCGATGCGAACGGCAAGCGCATCAACACGAAGAGCGCGCAAGGCGTGCGTGGCGTCGCGCAGGTGTCGAAGATGATGCGCGCGATGCTCGGCGGCGATCTGTCCGCGCTGTACTCGCAGTTCGACGTCGATGCGCAAGGCACGGCGTCGCAATGGAAGCTCGAACTGAAGCCGAACCAGCCGCAGCTCGCGCAATCGATCAAGGGCTTGCAGATGACGGGTGGTGAATTCCTGCAGACGCTGCGCATCGCGCTCGCGAACGGCGACGTCACGCAGATCGAGTTCGCGAAGAGCGAAGCCGTCAGCGAACTGGCGCCCGGCGAACGGACGCTGCTCGGAGCGCAATGATGCTGCTGGCGCGACAGTGGACGAAGACGCAACTGTGGGGCATCCGGGCCGCATGGCTCGTGCTCGCGCTCGCCGCTTCGCTTTACTGTGTCCATCGCTTCATGGGGCCGTCGCCGCTGGAGACGAACCTGCTCGCGCTGCTGCCCGCAACGGAAGCCGACCCTGTCGCCGAAAAAGCCGTCGATACGCTCGCCAACGCGCTCGGCGACCGCACCGTGTTTCTCGTCACGAGCCAGGACGCCGATCACGCGAAAGCGGCCGCGAAGCAGTTCGGCGCAGCGCTGCAAAAGAGCGGCGCGTTCGGCTCGGTGACGGCGGAGTTGCCGCCGTTCGACATGTCAAAGATCGGTGCGCTGTACATGCCCTATCGCTTCGGCCTGCTGACGCGCGACGATCGTGATGCGCTCGCAAGCAACGCGATGCCGCTGCACGATGCGCTGATGCAGCGCATCTACAACCCGGTGCGCGGCCCGCTCGCGACGCAGCTCGCCGACGATCCGTTCGGCTGGCTCGAACACTGGCTTTCAGGCTTGCCGCTCGCGACATCGAATCTCGATCTCGAAGACAACATGCTCGTCGCGCATCGCGGCGACAGGACGAGCGTGCTCGTCGTCACGACGCTGCCGGGCTCCGCATACGAAACGCAGACTCAAAGAGCGGTGCTGTCGGCCGTCGCGCGGACCGAGGCATCGTTGAAGGCGAGCTATCGCGATGCGAGTGTCGCGCGCACAGGCGCGGTGTTCTACGCGGAAGCGGCGCGCAGCGCGTCGGAGCGCGAAGTGCATCTGATCGGCGTCGCGTCCGCGTGCGGCATTGCGTTGCTGATGCTGTGGGTGTTCCGCTCGCCGCGTCTGCTGCTGCTCGGCTTCGTGTCGACGGCGCTCGGCATCGTGTGCGCGCTCGCTGCGACGATGCTCGTGTTCGGCAAGCTGCATCTGCTGACGCTCGTGTTCGGTGCGAGCCTGATCGGCGAGGCCGTCGATTATTCGATTCAGTACTTCGTCGTCTATCTCGGCGCGCAGCAAGGCTGGAATGCGCGGCAAGGCGCGCGTTCGGTGCGGCCCGCGTTGAGCGTTGCGCTCGCGACGAGTCTGCTCGGCTACGCGATCCTCGCGTGGGTGCCGTTCCCGGCGCTCAAGCAGATTGCGTGCTTCGCGATCGCCGGCATCTGCACGGCGTTCGCGTCCGTGCTGTGGCTGCTGCCCGTGCTGCTCGTCAAAGGGCCGAAGCGCGCGCAACGGCGTCTCTTCGTGCGTGCCGCCGCGCTGCTCGCGCGCTGGCATGCGGTGATCGGCGGGCGGCGCGCGTGGATCGTCGCGGGCGTGCTCGTGCTCGCCGCGATTCCAGGCTGGCTGCGACTGACGAGCGACGACGACATCCATCTGCTGATCCAGCGCGATGTGTCGCTGGTGGCGCAGGAAGATCAGGTGCGCAATGCGATCGGCGTCGACAACACGGCGCAGTTCTTCGTCGTGCGTGGTCCTTCGCAGGAAGCCGTGTTGCAGCGCGCGGAAGCGCTCGGCGCGAAGCTCGATGCATTGAGCGACGCGCAATCGGTGGACGGCTGGCAGTCGGTCACGCAGTTCGTGCCGTCGGCGCAACGCCAGGCCGACGCACGCGCCGTGCTCGCGCAGCACGTGTTCGCCGATCCCGCCGCGCTGCGTTCGATGCTGCTGCAAGCGGGCTTTCGCGATGAAGTCGCCGACGCGTGGCTCGCTTCTTACGCGAAGTCGAACGCCGCGCCGCTGACGGTCGAACAGTGGCTCTCCGCGCAATGGTCGCAACCGTATCGTCATCTGTGGCTGGGCGCGGTGGACGCTCGCGGTCAACGCGGCTATGCGGCCATCGTGATTCCGCAGCGTGTGACGCCTGACAACGTTCGAACGTTGACGAACACCGCGCATTCCGTCGAAGGCGTCGTATTCGTCGACAAGGCCGCGAGCGTGTCGAAGCTCTTCGGCGCGTATCGCGTCGACAGCGGCATCTGGCTCGCGCTCGCGCTGCTGCTCGTGCTGGTGCTGCTGATGGCGCGCTACACGCCGCGCGGCGGCATCGCGACCACGCTGCCCGTGTTGCTCGCGATCGGCGTGACGCTGGCCGCGTTCGGCTACGCGCGCGTGCCGCTCAATCTGTTCAACTGTCTCGCGCTGATGCTGGTGCTCGGCGTCGGCGCAAACTATGCGGTGTTTCTGCGCGAAGGCTGCCTGCGCGACGACGCCGATCTCGGCGCCGTGTGGACGGGCGTGCTGCTGTCGGCGGCGACGACGCTGCTGTCGTTCGGCATGCTCGGCATGAGCGAGATGCCCGCATTGAAGAGTTTCGGGGCCACGCTGGCGCTCGGCATCCTCGTGTCGGTGCTGCTTGCGCCGATCGGGATGCCGCATCACGAAAGAACCGCAACGAGGAGAGCCGCATGACGCTGCCATCTGTTTATCTGCACGCGCTCGGCATGGTCAATGCGCTCGGCGGCGACGTCGATTCGATCGTGCCCGCGCTCGCGGCCGCGCAATCGCCGGGCATGGGGCTGATGCACACCGGGATCGGCGATGCATTCGTCGGCCGCGTGTCGACGCCGCTCGACATCGCGCCGCCCGAACCGTTGAAGCGCTTCGACTGCCGCAACAACCGCATGCTGCTCGCGGCGATCGCACAGATTCGCCCGTCGATCGAAGCCGCACGAGAGCGCTACGGCTCGCATCGCATCGGCGTCGTGCTCGGCACGAGCACATCGGGCATCGATGCAGCGGAAGTCGCGTTCGTTCATCAGGCGCAAGCGGGCCAACTGCCCGATAACTTCAACTACCGGCAGATGGAGATCGGCACGGCCGCGCCGTTCGCGGCCGCCGCGCTCGACGTGCAGGGCCCCGCGTTCACGATTTCGACGGCGTGCACGTCGAGCGCAAAAGCGTTCGTGTCGGCTCGCCGTTTGTTGCAACTGGGCCTGTGCGACGCGATGATCGTCGGCGGCGTCGATACGCTGTGCGAACTGACGGTGCAGGGCTTCGCGTCACTCGAATCGACGAGCATCACGCGCACCAATCCGATGAGCCGCAATCGCAACGGCATCAACGTCGGCGAAGGCGCGGCCGTGTTTCTGATGACGCGCGACGAAGGCGAAGTGCGCCTCGCGGGCGCGGGCGAATCGAGCGACGCGCATCATGTGTCAGCGCCGGACCCGCGCGGCGTCGGCGGCGAGCTCGCGTTGCGCGACGCGCTGAAGGACGCGGGCATCGATGCGTCGGCGATTGCGTATGTGAATCTGCACGCAACGGCCACGCGCAAGAACGACGATATGGAAGCGCATCTGATGGCGCGCGTGTTCGCGAACGGCGTGCCCGCGAGCGGCACGAAGCCGTTCACCGGGCACCAGCTCGGCGCGGCGGGCGCGACGGAACTGGGCTTCGCGTGGCTCACGCTCGCGCGCGACGGCGTGGCAATGCCGCGTCATCAATGGGACGGCGAAGCGGACCCGGCGCTGCCCGTGCTCGATCTCGTGCAGGACGAGCGGCATGTTTCGCGCAGTGGCGGCACGCGGTACGTGATGAGCAATTCGTTCGCGTTCGGCGGCAGCAACGTCAGCCTGATACTGGCGCGTTGACCCGCATCGAATGCCACGCAGCAAAAACATAACGACATGACGGCCACACCCGAGACCAACGAAATTTTTCCGCCGATCGATACGATCCTGCCGCATCGCGGCACGATGCTGCTGATGGACGGCGTGAGCGCATGCAGCGACGTTGCGCTGACGGCCCATGCGGCCGTGCGTGGCGACGCATGGTACGCGGACCAAAGCGGCGCGATGCCCGCGTGGATCGGCATCGAGCTGATGGCGCAAGCGGTGGCCGCGCACGTTGCGCTGCTCGCAATGCGCGCGGGCGGCCGCGCGCGTCCGGGCGTGCTGCTCGGTACGCGCAGCTACAAGGCACACGTGAGCGCGTTCGCTCGCGATGCGCAACTGACGATCGGCGCGCATGAGGTGCTGCGAAGCGAAGAGGGGCACAGCGCGTACGGATGCACGATCGACCATGACGGCGCGCGTTGTGCGGAGGCCGTCATCAAGGTCTTTCAACCGGGCGATTTTCAGACGTTCATCGAAGGGAGTCTCAGTACATGAGCCGGCGAGTACTCGTAACGGGCGCGAGCCGCGGCATCGGCCGCGCGATTGCGTATCAACTGGCCGCCGACGGCTTCGCCGTCTCCGTGCATTGCCGCACGGGCCGCACCGAAGCGCAAGCCGTCACGGCGGGCATCGCGGCGCAAGGCGGTTCGGCGCGCGTGCTGCAGTTCGACGTGCGCGAGCGCGCCGCGTGCCGTGAAGTGCTTGAAGCGGATGTGGCCGCGCACGGACCGTACTACGGCATCGTGTGCAGCGCGGGCGTGACGCGCGACGCCGCCTTTCCCGCGCTCACCGACGAAGACTGGGACATCGTGATCGAAACGGGACTCGACGCGTTCTACAACGTGATCCATCCGCTCACGATGCCGATGGTCCGCGCGAAAAAGGGCGGGCGCATCGTGACGATCGCGTCGGTGTCAGGCGTGATCGGCAATCGCGGACAGGTCAACTACAGCGCGGCGAAAGCGGGGCTGATCGGCGCGACGAAGGCGCTCGCCGTCGAACTCGCGTCGCGCGGCATCACGGTCAACTGCGTGGCGCCCGGGCTGATCGAAACGGGCATGCTCGACGACGTGCCGCTCGAACACGCGTTGAAGAACGTGCCGATGAACCGTGTCGGTCAACCGGCTGAAGTCGCGTCGGTGGTCAGCTTCCTGATGTCGGACGCGGCCTCGTATGTGACGCGCCAGGTGATCGGCGTCAATGGCGGGATGATCTGATGAAGCGAGTCGTCGTTACGGGCATGGGCGGCGTCACGGCGCTCGGCAGCCGCTGGGACGAGATCGAAGCGGCGTTGAAGGCGGGCCGCAATGCGGTGCGGCGCATGCCGGAGTGGGACTATTTCGAGTCGCTGCACACGCGTCTCGCATGTCCGCTGCCTGCGTTCGAGCAGCCCGCGCAATGGCCGCGCAAGAAGACGCGCTCGATGGGCACGGTGTCGATGTACGCGGTGCGCGCGAGCGAACTGGCGCTCGCCGACGCGGGCCTCGCGGACGATGCATCGATCAAGGACGGCCGCATGGGCGTCGCCTATGGCTCGTCGTCGGGTTCCGTCGAACCGATACGCGCGTTCGGCGCGATGCTCGAAACGGGCGCGATGACCAACGTCACGTCGAACAGCTACGTGCAAATGATGCCGCACACGACGGCCGTCAACGTGAGCCTCTTCTGGGACCTGAAAGGCCGCATCGTGCCGACGTCGTCGGCGTGCGCGTCGGGCAGCCAGGCAATCGGCTACGCGTACGAAGCGATCGCGACGGGCAAGCAGGCGCTGATGCTCGCGGGCGGCGCGGAAGAATTGTCGGGGCCCGCCGTCGCCGTATTCGACACGCTCTATGCGACCAGCACGCGCAATGACGAGCCGCATCTGACGCCGCGTCCGTTCGATGCGAAGCGCGACGGTCTCGTGGTCGGCGAGGGCGCGGCGACACTCGTGCTCGAAGAGTACGAGCACGCGAAGGCGCGCGGCGCGACGATTCACGCGGAGATCGTCGGCTTCGGCTGCAATTCGGATGGCGCGCACATGACGCAGCCGACGGCCAACACGATGGCGCGCGCGATGCAGCTCGCGCTCGAAGACGCGAAGCTCGACGCGCAGGCCATTGCGTATGTGAACGCGCATGGCACGTCGACGGATCGCGGCGACATCGCGGAGAGCGAGGCGACGGCGCAGACCTTCGGCGAGCGCATGCCGATTTCATCGCTGAAGAGCTACGTCGGCCATACGCTCGGCGCGTGCGGCGCGCTCGAAGCGTGGTGGACGATCGAGATGATGAAGCGCAACTGGTATGCGCCGACGTTGAATCTCACCGATGTCGATCCCGCCTGCGCGCCGCTCGATTACATCGAGCGCGAGGGTCGCAGCATCGACGCCGGGTACGTGATGAGCAACAACTTCGCGTTTGGCGGCATCAATACATCGCTGATTTTCAGGCGCGTTCGATGAGCAATCAGCGACGCTTGAAGCGTGTCGTCGTGACGGGCATGGGCATCGTGTCCTGTCTCGGCAATACGCTCGATGAAGTGAGCGCCGCGCTGCGCGAAGGGCGCAGCGGCGTCACGCATATCGATGCGTGGCGCGCGCGCGGCTTCGGCACGCAGGTCGCGGGCGTCGCGTCGGTGGCGGGCGAGCCGCCGTTCGACCGCAAGCTCGAACGCTTCATGGGCGATACCGCGCGCTTTGCCTGTCACGCGGCGCGCAAGGCGATCGACGATGCCCGTCTCGATCCCGCTGCGCTACGCTCGTCCGATGTTGGTGCCGTGATCGGCTCGGGCGTCGGCGCGATGTCCGCGTATGACGAAGCGGTGGCCGTGGCGAATGCGCGCGGTATCGACAGAACGCCGCCGTACACGGTGCCGCAGGTGATGAGCAGCACGGCGTCGGCGAATGTCGCGCAGGTGTTCGGCATCGAAGGCGTCGCGTATTCGCCGTCGTCGGCGTGCACGACATCGGCGCTCGCTATCGGCCAGGCGATGCAGCTGATCCAGACGGGTCGTCAGCAGATCGTGCTCGCAGGCGGCAGCGAATGCCTGCACGACAACATGACGCTGATGTTCGACGCGATGCACGCGCTGTCGCGCCGTTTCAACGACACGCCTGCGCGCGCATCGCGGCCGTACGACACGGCGCGCGACGGCTTCGTGATCGCCGCGGGCGGCGGCGTGCTGGTGCTCGAAGCACTCGATCATGCGCTCGCGCGCGGCGCGCGCATTTACGCGGAGCTGACGGGCTTCGGCCACGGCACGGATGGCGCGGGCATGGTGACGCCGCACGCGCCGGGCATCGCGCGCGCGATCAAGGCCGCGCTCGACGAAGCGGGCACGCGCCCCGACTACGTGAACACGCACGCGCCGTCGACGCCGCTCGGCGATCTTGAAGAACTGCGCGCGCTGCAAACGGTATTCGGCTCAGACGTGCCGCCGTTTTCGTCGACGAAGGGACTCACGGGGCATCCGCTCGGCGCTTGCGGCGCGCACGAAGCGATCTACACGCTGCTGATGATGCGCGACGGTTTCATCGCGGGCACGCCGGGCATCGGGCACATCGAGCCGTTGGCGCAGGCGCTGCCGCTTGTGCAGGCGACGCGCGATGCGCGCATCGACAGGGCGATGTCGGTGTCGTTCGGCTTCGGCGGCAGTTGCGCGAGCCTGATGTTCGCAAGGATCTGACCGCCGCCTGTCGGGATCAAGCCCGGGACGAATCTCGGGACGAATCACAGGCAAACGAGTGCAGTAGCACGCGCGATAAACAACGAAAAAAAGGAAGCCGAACAATGAAAACGAAAATGACACTGGGGCTGGTGGCGGCCGTTCTGCTAACGCAGGCGGGCTGCACGACGAAGATCAGATCGCTGCCGATGCCGGCCGCGTTGCAGACACGGAACGCGCAAGACGTCGCGCTCTATTTCGGCGACGAGGCACATGCGCCCGTCAAGCAGACGTTCGGCAACAAGGAGTTCGCGGTGCGTATGAACCGCCAGCCGGAAAGCAGCAAGGAGGTGACCTGCAATCTCGCGCTGACGAAGGCGCTTCAACAACTGCGCGACTATGCGCGCGAGCAGCACGCGAATGCCGTCATCAACGTGAAGACGCGCTTTCAAAGCACGATCACGGCATCCGCGACAGAGTTTACTTGCGGCGCGAGCCTGAATGGATCGACGCTTGCCGTGCGCGGCGATGTCGTGACGCTCGAAACGAACTGAACGCACTGCGCGAAAGCGCAACGGCGTTCACCTGTGGAGCAGGCGTGACGATTGCTGATGCTCGGGGACGCCGCCGGGCATCGCCGATGCCCGGCGCCCCTCGATATGATCAAGCCGTCTTGACGGCCGCGACGTTGACGAGCGTTTCGCGCCGCTTGCCGGGCTTCGGCGTATAGATGCGCAGACGTTCGAGCAGCCCGAAATCTTTCGCGCGGCTCCACCACAGATACGGCAGCGACACGTTGCGCGTGCCGAACGTGAAGCCGCCTCGACGGATCATGTCGAGATAGCCGTCCGCGCTCTTTTGCACGTGCATCGGGTGACGGAAGAGCAGGCGGATCACCCACGACTTGATGTACGCGTCGGTCGATTCGGCGAACAGCAGCACGCCGCCCGGCTTCAGCACGCGGCGGAACTCGGCGAGCGCGCGCTCCTGTTCGACGAGATGGTGAAACGTCTGATGGCAGAAGACGATATCGGCGCTTTCATCGGGTAACGGCAGATTCGCGCAGTCGCCATGCAGCAGGTCGATGTGCGTCGAACGGGTATCGGCGTGATTGCCGCAGTTGCGCGCGGATTGCGCGGCAAGCCCGAGCGACGGCCGATGAAAGTCCACGCCGACGATACGCGCCGGCTTGAACGTTTGCGCGAGCAGCCGGAATGAAATACCCTGGCCGCAACCGGCATCGACGATCACGGGCGAAGCGGGCAGGGGCGTATCGATCAGGCGCTTCAGATCGTTGATCGCGACGCGCAGCACATGATGTTCCCAGGTATGGGTGCGGAGGAACCAGACGCCGAAGGCCGTCTCCGGCACGAAGGGCACGCTGGATGTTTCGTTGGACTGCACGTTGTTCCCCGTGAATCGTTGGTCCTGGTTTGATTTCTTGATGGTTGCGCGACATTGTAATCGCAGGCGGGTCTTGCGGATGTCGCGTGTGCAATACGTAATGACAGGTTATTTGAAGGAAGATCAATGATGACGGAATCGTCGCTGAACGCCGCCGTGGATGTGGCCATCATCGGAGCAGGGCCGTCGGGCGCTGTCGCCGCGGCGCTGCTGCGCAAGGCGGGCCGCTCGGTGCTCGTGCTCGAACGCCAGCACTTTCCGCGCTTCTCGATTGGCGAGAGCCTGTTGCCGCAGAGCATGGCGTACCTCGAAGAAGCGGGCATGCTGCAGGCGGTCGTCGAAGCGGGCTTCCAGTACAAGAACGGCGCGCAGTTCGTGTATCGCGAACAGATGTCGGCGTACGACTTCCGCGACAAGCATTCGGCCGGCTGGGGCACGACATATCAGGTCGAGCGTGCCGTGTTCGACGATCTGCTGATCCGCTGCGCGGCCCAGCAGGGCGCCGACGTGCGTTTCGGCCACACGGTGCTCGCGATGAAGACGGGCGACGCGCCCATGCTCGACGTGACCGACGAAGCGGGCAACCGCTACGAAGTGCAAGCGCGCTTCGTGCTCGATGCGAGCGGATTTGGGCGCGTGCTGCCGCGTCTGTTGAATCTCGAAGCGCCGACGCGCATGCCGACGCGCGCCGCGATCTTCACGCATGTGCGCGACGGCATCCCCGTCAACGCGCACGATCGCAACAAGATCACGGTCGCCGTGCATCCCGAGCATCGCGATGTGTGGTACTGGATGATTCCGTTGGCGAACGGCCGATCGTCGGTGGGCTGCGTCGCAGAGGCCGCATTTCTCGATGTGCCCGAAGCGGAGCGCGAGGCGAAGCTGCGCACGCTGATCCAGAGCGAGCCGACGTTGAACCGCTTGATCGGCAATGCGCCGTTCCTGATGCCCGTGCGACATATCGGCGGCTATTCGGCGAATGTCGAGCGGTTGCATGGACCGGGCTTTGCGCTGCTCGGCAATGCGGGCGAGTTCCTGGACCCGGTCTTTTCATCGGGTGTGACGATCGCGCTGCGTTCCGCGCATCTGGCCGTGAAGACGCTGGAGCGTCAATTGAACGGCGAGACGGTCGACTGGCAGCAGGCGTACGACATCCCGCTGAGAAAGGGCATCGATACGTTCCGCGCATTCGTCGAGCGCTGGTACACGGGCGAGTTGCAGGACATCATGTTCTATCGTGACCAGACGCCTTCGATCCGGCGCATGATCAGCGCGGTGCTCGCAGGCTATGCATGGGACGAAACGAATCCTTATGTCGCGGACCCGGTTCGCAGATTGAACGCGCTGCATGAACTGTGCAGGCAGCAGCCGTAAATGACGAAGGGCGCTTCGTGAATCACGAAGCGCCCACAGATTGAGGATAAGACCTGGTCATAGCCAATTTCGCGTGCTAGTCCTGAGTGTATAAGCTCTTGTAGATAACTTGCCCGAACATAAAGGCAAACCCGCGTGTATCTTGCAGACCTTCGTTCACTCCTCCCATCACCAATGCTGCCGGTGCGCTGCGAATCGCGGTGCCGATCATCTCCGGCTTTACGATTCCCATGAGAAGGAGATCACGGTTTATGCCGAGAAGCATGAATGAACCAGTGCCACCTAACAGATACCCTGCCGCACCTTCCAGATAGATCGTTCCACCTTCGAGGCTTTTCGGATTCGCAAGGTCGGCGCCCTTGAACGAGTCCGTCAGGTACAGCCAACCCATGCTCGTAAAGTCAGTGGTGGAGCCTGACCCGCTCAGTTCATCGCCCTTGACGATCACTTTCGGAAGGGCAAGCCTTGGAATGCGAAGCAGCGTCGATAGTCCACCGGACCTGCCAATTCCAAACCCGCTGTAAAGATATTGGTGTGTTTGGCCTGATGGAGCATCGAGGGCGAACATGCCGTCTTCGGAATTAAAGGCACCGAAGCCAATCCCGGCACCCGCGCTAGTATTAAATTGCCATTTGCTCTTTCGCAGAACTATCATCGAAGGCCCTTTCTGAGTGCCTCCCCTCTCAACCCTGCATCGAGAAAACCGACTGCCAGAATCAACAGGAAAACTGAGGGAGTCCATAGATCGAGAACACTATCGATCATGGCTGAACCGTCTGGATCGTCCGGGCGATATCGAATCAGCACAGATTGACCAGCCGTGAAGGACCGTATCGTTCCAGTTAGCCGCTCATAGTGCCGCCCGTCCTTCGCATCGAAGGCGATCTGCGGGTGATGTCCCCCGGAGTTCAGGCGGATAACCTCGCCAGTTGTCACGATCGATGACAGGCGAAAGTCAATAGTTGAGTAAATGGAAAACGCTGCTGCAACGGAGGCACAAAGGCCAATCGCAAGCGCGAAATAGTTCGGACGCTTCACCGTTCGAGGTTCTCTTTGATGTCAAAGGTGGCGGTGACAGTGCCTGCGCTTGCGCCGATGGCACTTTGCTGAACGTATTCCTGTTTGACGCGGGAAAAGGACAGGCCAACATGCTCGTAGAAACTTTCACCCAAAATGATCGGTTCCACGGACGTGATAACCACATCGCCCATTGTTATCTTCAGAAAATCGAGAGGTACGCCGCCAGCCTTGCGCATAGACAGTACGACTCGGGGAATGTGCCTGCCGGTCAGGCGGTAGCGCATCAGGTTCGGACTTGCCCGGTCAATCTGATGTACAAATTCGAAATCGGCTATTGATGCTTTGCCCGCTCCGCCTCCCGAGCCGGACATCATGCTTGACTGCTGCGAAATCTTCCATCGCCAGCTTGACGCCTCTATCTCGCCGCGATGCGCGGCATCCTGTGATTCACCGCTGATGCCGTCAATCTTGACAAACATATCTGCCATGTTTCATCGCCTAAATGTGGATGAAACATCGCTTCTAGCATAGCCTCGTTTCGCAGTTGCAAAACTCTGTCAAATAATAAAGTATCCGAAGTATGGGCGATTCCACGGCGCTTCGTGAATCACGAAGCGCTGTTTTCACTTCAGCGATACGGCTCGCTGAAACTCGTTATGCCGCAATGCGCGCGTTTCCCGCTGCATGCTGGCGGGCGTCGTCGCGCCGATGCACGCGCTGGCCCGCCGCATAGGTCTCGTACACGGCGCGGTCATCGCCGAGCAGCGCCAACGCGAACAGCAGTTCTTCGAGCGTTTCCGTGCGCGCCGTGCGCCGCGCGAGAAGCGGCGTTGCCTTCGGATCGAGCACGATGAAGTCCGCTTCCGACTTCGGCCTGAGCGTGCCAATCCTGTCGCCGAGGTCGAGCGCTTCCGCTGCGCCCGCCGTCGCGAGCCAGAACATGCGCGTCGCCGTCAGATGATGGCCGCCCAGGCGCGCGACCTTGTGCGCCTCGTTCATCGTCTGCAGCATCGAGAACGATGTGCCGCCGCCGACGTCCGTCGCAAGCGCGATGGGCATCCGCGATTCGGCCGCCTTGTCGAAATCGAACAGGCCGCTGCCGAGGAACAGGTTCGACGTCGGGCAGTGCGATGCGACCGTGCGCGTCTCGGCCATGCGGCGGCGGTCTTCGGCATCGAGATGGATGCAGTGTCCATAGACGGCGCGCGGGCGCAGCAGGCCGTAGTGATCGTACACATCGAGGTAGCTGCGATGGCCGGGGAAGAGGCTCGCGACCCACTTCACTTCGTCGTGGTTCTCCGCGACGTGGCTCTGGATGAACACATCGGGATGCAGCTTCGCGAGCGCGCCCGTCGCTTCGAGTTGCGCTTCCGTCGATGTCGGCGCGAAACGCGGCGTGAGCGCATACATCTGGCGCCCGTGGTTGTGCCAGCGCGCGATCAGTTCGGCGCTGTCGTCGTAGCCCGATTGCGCAGTGTCGCGCAGAAACTCGGGACAGTTGCGATCCATCAGCACCTTGCCGCCGATCATCCGCACATTGCGCGCTTGCGCTGCCGTGAAGAGCGCGTCGGCTGACTGCTTGTGCACGGTGCAGTAGACGAGCGCCGTCGTCGTGCCGCAAGCGAGCAGTTCGTCGATGAAAAAACGCGCCGTGTCCTGCGCAACGGCGGGATCGCTGAAACCGCGCTCGGTCGGGAACGTGTACGTGTCGAGCCACGGCAACAGCCCCGGCGCCGGCGACGCGATCATGTCCGTCTGCGGAAAGTGGATGTGCGTATCGATGAAACCGGGGACGATCAGCTTGTCGCGCATCTCGACCACTTGCGTTCCGGACGCAAGCTGTAACGCAACGGACGCATACGCGCCCGCCGCGACGACATGTCCGTCTTCGACGATTAGAAGCCCGTCTTCGTTGAAGATGGCTGCGTTGGACGATTGCGCAGGATCGCCGTTGAACGTCAGCAGTTGCGCGCGATAAGCCGTTTGAGTCATGAGTGAAACCGTCTCCGAACTGTATGAATCATGCTGATGCGCGCCAGTGCGCATCGAGTCTGGCGATCATCGCGTCGCGCTCCGCGGGCGTCACGAACGACGCCTCGAAGCCGTTGCGGATGATCGTGTACACCTCGTCGTCGCCGAGCTTGAGGGCTTCGATCGTCGCGAGATAGTTCTCGTTGACGTAGCCGCCGAAGTAGGCGGGGTCGTCGGAATTCACGGTGACGGCGACGCCCTCATCGAGCAGTGCCTTCAGCGTGTGTTTGGTCAGGTCGTCGAACACGCACAGCTTCAGGTTCGACAGCGGGCATACGGTCAATGCGACGCGCGTGTCGGCAAGGCGCGCGACGAGCGCCGGGTCTTCGATGCTGCGCACGCCGTGATCGACGCGGTCCACCTTGAGCAGATCGAGCGCTTCGTAGATGTACGACGGCGGGCCTTCTTCGCCTGCGTGCGCGACGAGCTTCAGCCCTTTGGCGCGCGCCTTCGCGAACACGCGCTCGAACTTCGACGGCGGATGTCCGTGCTCCGACGAATCGAGACCGACGCCGATCAGCCTGTGCTCGTACTGATCGAACAAGGGCAGCGCGGCGTCGAACGTCGCGAGCGCATCGTCCTCGGACAGATGGCGCAGGAAGCACAGGATCAGCTTGCTCGTAAGGCCGCGCTGTTCGGCTTCGGCGAGCGCGCGCTCGATGCCCGCGACGACGGTCGCAATCGGCACGCCGCGCTCGGTGTGCGTCTGCGGATCGAAGAAGATTTCCGTGTGCACGACGTTGTCCGCGAGCGCGCGCTCGACGTAGGCCATCGTCATGTCGTAGAAGTCCTCTTCCTTCAGCAGCACGCTGGCGCCCGCATAGTAGATGTCGAGGAACGATTGCAGATCGGTGAACGCATACGCGGCGCGCAGCGCTTCGATCGAGTCGTATGCGAGCTTCACGCCGTTGCGTTCGGCGAGCCTGAAGATCAGCTCCGGTTCGAGCGAGCCTTCGATATGAATGTGCAGCTCGGCCTTCGGCGCGTCCTTCGTCTTTTGCGCCAGCGGAGAAAGTGTGGTTGTCGTCATGGTCGGTCGATGATTCGAGTTATCGATGAAAAGCTGCAACGCCCGATGGCTGGTGAGGCGTCGCGATTCGCAAATGTCTTCAATGCTTGCCGCGTTCGTTGCCGTGCTCGCTTGCGCTCGTCGTATTCAGGCTGTCGTTTGTGCCGCGCGCGCCGCATTGGCCTCGACGGCTTGCAGCAGTTGCGCCGCCGCTGAAATCGCGATGATTTCCGGCGACTTGTCGACGATGCCGTCCACGCCGAGCGGGCACTTCATCCGCGCGACGAGCGCAGGATCGAAGCCGCGCGCGGCGAGCCGGTGCTCGAACTGCTTGCGCTTCGTGTGCGAGCCGATCATGCCGAAGAACGCGAAGTCGCCGCGCCGCAGGATGCGCTCGGCGAGATCGAGGTCGCGTGCATGGTTGTGCGTCATCACGATGAAGTACGTGTTGGGCGCGGCCTTGTCGACGGCTTCGTCGGGCGCGTCGTTCGCGTCGATGACCACGTTCGGTGCGCCGAGCGTTTCGGGCGGCGGGAATTGCGCGTCGCGCTCGTCGACCCAGCGCACATGGCAGGGTAGCGTCGCGAGCACGCGCACGAGCGCCGCGCCCACGTGCCCCGCGCCGAACAGCACGACGGGGAAATCGCGCGGCGCGATGGTTTCGGTGAGCAGCGCGCTGCTGTCGTCGAAACCCGCGCCGTCCCACAGCAGGCAATCGGCGCTTTCGACGCCCGGTTCCGGATCGGACAGCATCACGGCATCGGCAGCGGGCCCGAATGATACGCTACGCACCACCGATTGGCCCGCCGCGACGCGCTTCGCCAGTGACGTGACCCAGCCCAGGTCGCCGATATCGAGCCGCTCGAACGCGAGCACGACCGCGCCGCCGCAGCACTGGCCGAGGCTCGGGCCGAGCGCGAAACGCTC
Source organism: Paraburkholderia franconis (assembly GCF_009362735.1). Taxonomy (GTDB): domain Bacteria; phylum Pseudomonadota; class Gammaproteobacteria; order Burkholderiales; family Burkholderiaceae; genus Paraburkholderia; species Paraburkholderia franconis. Next base: position 98,137 of record NZ_WHNP01000017.1, read on the forward strand.
GAGCCGCCGCATGTTCGGCGTGCGCATGCCGTCGCGCAGCACCTGGCGCGCGCCTTCGATCGCTTTCCATTCGAGGTGCCCGCCGCCGATCGTGTGACGCGCCGAATCGCGCGTGACGATCATCTTCGTGCCGGCGTCGCGCGGCGCCGAGCCTTCGGCGCGGGCGACCGTCACGAGCACGACGGCGTCGCCGTGCGCGAGCAGTTGTTGCAGATCGGTGAGCCAGGCGTGCATCCGGCAGTTCTCCATGCAAGGCGCGCGGGATGGCCGCGCAGCCAGTTGATTTCGTGCGCCTCGCGGTCGTGCCGCGCGGCGCTTTTTTCCGGCGTGTTCGCTATGCCGTCGTGCCCGCGCCGGCGGGCGCGGTCTCCGGTGACTTTGGACTGGCCGTCGTGGCGACCGTTGCAGCGGGCTTCAGCGCATCGATCGCATCGAGAATCGCCTCGGGCGTCGCGGGCGCGCGCAACGCGGGCGCATGCGCGGCATCGGGCGCTGTCGCGGCGACGGCATCGCGGATCGCGAGAAACACCGAGAATGGCAGCAGCAGCGGCGGCTCGCCGACGGCCTTCGAGCGGAACACGGTCGGCTCGGCGTTCACGTTGCGGTACAGCTTCACGTTGAAGGCGGCGGGCGTATCGCTGACGGCGGGAATCTTGTACGTCGACGGCGCGTGCGTCATCAAGCGGCCATCGCGATTCCACCAGAGCTCTTCCGTCGTGAGCCAGCCCATGCCCTGAATGAAAGCGCCTTCGACCTGGCCGAGATCGATGCCCGGGTTGATCGACTGGCCGGCGTCGTGCAACGCGTCGACGCGCACGAGCTTCCACTCGCCCGTCAGCGTGTCGATCACGACTTCGGAGACGGCCGCGCCGTACGCGAAGTAGTAGAACGGATGGCCCGTCAGCGTCTTCGCGTCCCAATGCACTTTGGGCGTCGCATAGAAGCCGTCGGACCACAACTGGACGCGCGCGAGATACGCGGCGCCGACCAGCTGCTCGAATGGAATCGATGCGCCGTTCGCCTGCACGGCGCCGTTCGCGAACGTCGCGTCTTCCGCGCTGCCGCCGAGTTCTTTCGCGGCCAGCGCGGCAAGCCTTTTGCGGATCGTGCGCGCGGCTGCCTCGGCGGCCTTGCCGTTCAGGTCGCTGCCCGTCGATGCAGCGGTGGCCGACGTGTTCGCCACTTTCGACGTATCGGCAGCCGTCACGCGCACGCGCGCAATCGGCAGGCCGAATTCGTTCGCGACGACTTGCGCGACCTTCGTGTTGAGGCCCTGGCCCATTTCGGTGCCGCCGTGATTCACGAGCACCGAGCCGTCCTTGTAGACATGCACGAGCGCGCCCGCCTGATTCAGAAACGGCACGTTGAACGAGATGCCGAACTTCACGGGCGTATAGGCGATGCCGCGCTTGAGAACAGGACTCGTCGCGTTGAACGCGGCGATCGCGTCGCGTCTCGCGTGGTAATCGCTCGATTCGATGAGTTCATCCGTCAGCGGCGCGATGATGTTGTCCTCGACGGTCTGGCCATACGGCGTGACGTTGCGCTCGCCGATGCCGTAGAAATTCGCACGGCGCACTTCCAGCGGATCGCGCTTCAGTTCGCGCGCGATGCCGTCCATCATCACTTCCATCACGAGCGCGCCCTGCGGCCCGCCGAAGCCGCGAAACGCGGTGTTCGACTGCGTGTTCGTCTTGCAGGGCAGCGCGACGATCTCGACGTCGGGCAGGTAATACGCGTTGTCGAAGTGGCAGACGGCGCGCGTCGCGACGGCACCGGAAAGATCCGCCGAAAAGCCCGCGCGCAGCGCGATCTCGACGTGCGCGCCGAGAATGCGGCCGTCGTCGTCGAAGCCGGCTTCATACTCGTAGACGGCGTCGTGACGCTTGCCGGTGATCATGAAGTCGTCGTCGCGATCGGCGCGCAGCTTGATCGGGCGGCGCAGCCGATGCGCGGCGAGCGATGCCGCGCACGCAAAGAGCGCCGACTGCGATTCCTTGCCGCCGAAGCCGCCGCCCATCCGACGGCATTCGCACACGACGTTGTGCGTCGGCCAGCCGAGCATGTGCGCGACGACCTGCTGCATCTCGCTCGGATGCTGCGTCGAGCTATAGACGAGCATGCCGTCCATTTCCTTCGGCACGGCATACGCGACCTGGCCTTCCAGATAGAACTGCTCCTGGCCGCCGACTTCGAACGTGCCCACGATCCTATGCGGTGCACTGGCGATTTTGTCGGCGGGCGCGCCGCGCTTCAGATGCAACGGTGGCAGCACGTACTGCTTCTTCGCCTTCGCTTCCGTCGCGGTGAGCACGGCTTCGAGCGGCTCATAGCGCACGACGTCGTCGCTCTTCGCGAGCGCCGCCGCGCGCCGCGCGAGTTCATGGCTTTGCGCGACGACGATGAAGGCGGGCTGCCCGAGATACAGCACTTCGCCGTCCGCGAGAATCGGATCGTCGTGCAGCACGGGGCCGCAGTTGTTCTCGCCGGGGATGTCGTCGGCCGTCAGCACGGCGACGACGCCGGGCGCCGCGCGCACGGCTTCGAGATCGAGCGACACGATGCGCGCATGCGCGTGCCGCGACAGGCCGAGCGCCGCGTGCAGCGTCTGCTGGAGCTCGGGGATGTCGTCGGTGTAGGTCGCTTCGCCGCTCACGTGCAGCGTCGCCGATTCATGCGGCAGCGGCACGCCGATTGCGGCTTGCGCCGCCTGATCTTCGGCTGGCGCGGCCTGATGAGTGAAGGCATCCGTCTGCTTGTTCATGACGTCGGCTCCTGCGCGGGCGCGGCGTAACCCGCGCCTGCATCGAATGCGAATGCGTTGACGTCGCAGAGCGCGAGCGGGGCGGCATCGCGCGTTTCCAGATGGAAGCGCCACAGCAGATTGCGCGCGACCTTCAGCCGGTATGCGGCCGACGCGCGCATGTCGGTGAGCGGCTGATAGTCGGCGGCCAGCGCGTCCATCGCGCGTTGTGTCGTTGCTTCGTCCCACGGCGCGCCGTTGAGCGCGGCTTCGGCATGCGGCGCGCGCTTCGGCGTCGCGGCCATCCCGCCGAATGCGATGCGCGCATCGGCGATGATGCCGTCGACGATGCGCAGCGCGAACGCGGCGCACACGGCCGAGATGTCCTGGTCGTAGCGCTTCGACACCTTGTAGGTCCGAAAGCGCAGATCCGACGCGGGACGCGGCACGCGGATCGCGGCGACGAATTCACCTGGTTCGAGCGCCGTCTTCTGGTAGCCGACGTAGAGCGCATCGAGCGGCAGCGTGCGCGTGTTGTGCTCGCGCTGCAGCACGACGAGCGCGTTGAGCGCGATCAGCGCCGGCATCGAGTCGCCGATCGGCGAACCGTTCGCGACATTGCCGCCGAGCGTGCCCGCATTGCGGATCGGCAGCGACGCGAAGCGCGTCCACAGTTCGGCGAGTTCGGGGTAGTCGGCCGTCAGCGCCGCATAGGCGTCTTCGAGCGATGCGGCCGCGCCGATCGTCAGCGTCTGTGCATCGCTCTCGATCGTCTTCAGTTCGGCGACGTTGCCGATGTAGAGGATGTCGCCCAGGTCGCGGAACTGCTTCGTGACCCACAGGCCGACGTCGGTGCTGCCCGCGAGCAGCCGTGCATGCGGATGCCGCGCGCGCAGCATGGCGAAGGCGTCGAGCGTGACGGGGGCGTAGAAGGTCGGCGAGCCGAATGAAGCGCCGCGCGCGTCGGACGCGGTGTATTCGAACGTCTCTTCGCGCCGGATCGAACGAAGCGCGTCGACGACAGCGGCGCGGTCGAGCATGACGCGCGGGTACTGCTGCTCGTCGAACATCTTCTGCGCCGCTTCGACGATCGGCCGGTAGCCGGTGCAGCGGCACAGATTGCCGGAGAGCGCGGTGTTGATCTCGTCGCGGGTGGGCAGGCCCGCACCCACGGGCTGGTTCTCGTACAGCGCCCACATCGACATCACGAAGCCGGGCGTGCAGAACCCGCACTGCGAGCCGTGGCAGTCGACCAGCGCTTGTTGTACCGGATGCAGCGCGCCGTTCGCGGCTCGCAGATCTTCGACGGTGAAGAGCGCCTTGCCGTCGAGCGTGGGAAGAAACTGGATGCACGCGTTGACGGCCTTGAGCGACAGAGCGCCGTTCGCATCGGTTTCACCGACGACGACGGTGCACGCGCCGCAATCGCCTTCCGCGCAGCCTTCCTTGGTTCCCGTGCAATGCAGGTCGTCGCGCAGATGCTGGAGCACGGTGCGCGAAGCGGGGGCGTCGGCGACTTCGTGGACGGTCCCCTGGTGATAGAAACGGATGGTTTGCGTTGTCACGGCGAATCCTGAAGACATTGCGGACCAGGCGCGCGTTACGCATGGGGTCGCGCCGTAGCCGGCCTCGCGCACGTAGATCGCCATCCATGACCGAACATAACACCACTTTGTCCCAAAAATATTTCCCGGCGCGAATGGGGGTTATTCGGGAGCGGTCATGAGGACGCGAGTGCGAGGACGCAAGCGGGGCGCGAGCGTGTTGAAAAAGGGCGCGAATCCTTATGGCGCAGGGCTTTGCGCGTTTAGCACCCGGCGGACAGCGGATCAGGCGATGCGCTCGCGGCGAGCGGCGGCTAGCCAGGTGTTTACGCCGAAGGGGAGGCCGAGTCGTCGCGCCGCCGGAAGCAACGGCAGCGCGAACGGCCCGGCGCGACGGACCAGAAAAGGAAGCGTCGCGCCGGAAAGACCCTCACGCGACCATCCCGGCGCAGTCCAGCAGAATCAGCGTGCCTGCCGGTTTCGCCACAGGCTCGCCGCGAGAGCCAGAAACGCGACGACGAATCCAACCAGCGACCACTGCGGCAGCGAGAGACCAAGTATCGGCGGATAGGGCGTCTCGCACAGCCCGGCGACCTTGAACAAACTCGGCAGCCAATGCGCGGGAGGCAGTCCATCGACGATCGGCTGCAGCGCATCAAACCCGCAGCTGAAGTTCGGGTGCGACTGCACATACACATGCCGCACGGCCGTCGCCACGCCGGCGAGCGCGGAGATCAGCGCCAGCACTTCGAGCGCGCGCACGCCGCGCCATCCGCGCATGCTCGCGCCGATAAAAGCGAACACGGCGATCAGCAGATAGAAATACCGCTGGATGATGCACAGCGGACAAGGGTCTTCATGCTCGACGAACTGAAGATAAAGCGCCCCGCCGACGAGCGCGACGCAGACGAGCCCGAGCAGAACGAGGAGATTGCGCTCGCGGCGCAGCATGACGTTATCGTTGACCATAATCCTTATAGCGGTTGAGATTCCGAAAAGGCGTCGCGCGATTCTAGCCGAAGGCCGTGGCGCTTGCCGGCGGGCAGGAGACTCCGCGATGAGCAGCCGTCAGCGGATCGTGTTCAATACTGCTTCGACGGCACGTCCTATTCCCAGCAACGCATCGTCCGCGTGCGGCGCGGCGGCCAGCATCAGCCCGACGGGCGCGTCGCCGCGCGGATGGCAAGGCAGCGACAACGCGCACGCATCGAGGAAATTGAACGCGCTCGGATTGCGCAGCACCAGACCGTTGGCGCGGAAAAAGGCGTCGTCGTCATCGACGAGATCGGCGACGCGCGGCGGCACGATGGGCGCCGTCGGCGCGACGATGGCATCGAAGCGCTGCCACATCGTGCGCGCCTCGGCGAGGACGGCGGCGCGTTCGGCGAGCAGGTCGAGATAGTCGGCGGCCGTCGCCGGCTCGCCCTTCAGGATGCGCGCGAGCACGCGCGGATCGTAGTCGCCGCGATGCGCTTCGAGCAGCGGCCTGTGCCACGCATACGCTTCGATCGGCGAAAAGCCGAAGCGGTTGATCTCGGCGAGACGGTCGAGCGGCGCAAAGCGCACGTCGCTGACGATGGCGCCCGCCGCTTCCAGGTGCTTCAGCGCGGCGTCGTAGGCCTGCGCGACTTCGGGCTCGATGCCGTCCGTCACGTAGTGATTCAGCACGCCGAGCCGCACGCCTTCGAGTGGACGCGCGGCCGGGACGACGGGTTCCAGTCCCGCGAGAATCCGGTCGACGAGCGCGCAGCACGCGACCGTCACGCCGATCGGACCAAACGCGTCGAGCGTCGGCGAGAGCGGCACGCCGCCTTGCTTCGGCACGCGGTCGGCTGTCGGCTTGAAGCCCGTCAGGCCGCACAGCGCGGCGGGGATGCGCAGCGAGCCGCCTGTGTCGCTGCCGAGCGCGACGGCCGCCATGCCATCCGCCACTGATGCGGCCGCGCCCGACGACGATCCGCCCGACACCCGCTCGTCGCCTTTCACGCCGCGCCGGTATGGCGACAGCGGATTGCCGTAGTGCGGATTCAACCCGAGGCCGGAGAACGCGAACTCGCTCATATTCGTGCGGCCGACGATGACGGCGCCCGCGCGCTTGAGCCGCGCGACGGCGGGCGCATCCGACGCGGCGGGTGCGGCGCCCGCCAGTGCCGTCGAGCCGGCGCGCGTCACCTGGCCTTCGATGTCGAACAGGTCTTTCACCGACACGGGAATGCCCGCCAGCGCCGACAGCACGGTGCCGGCGGCGCGCAGGCGGTCGTGCGCATCGGCTGTCGCGCGGGCGTTGCCGGCGTCGACGTGCATGAAGACGGTCGCGCCCTGACCGGCGGGATCGGCGATGCGCTCGAGCGCGGCTTCGACGAGCGCGCGGCTCGTCGTGCGGCCGGCGGCGAGATCGGCGCCAAGCTGGGCGAGCGGCGGGAAGGGCGTGAAATCGGTAGGCGTGGCTGTGGTCATGGCGTGAGCGCGGCAGGTGCTGTTGACGATGGCTGGGACTCGTATTGTGACGCTTCGGGCGGGGCACGCGCCAATCGTGCGCGATGCATTCCATCGCGCTTCGCCACAATTGTTTTTCACCGTTCGTGCGGTACCATCGCGATCTCTGCATTACTTTTTGTAAGGAAGGGCGCCATGCACCACGGAATCGGCTTCATTCAGGATCTGGCAGTCGTGATGGCGCTCGCGGGCGTCGTCACCGTGCTGTTCCATCGCCTGAAGCAGCCGGTGGTGCTCGGCTATATCGCGGCGGGCGTGATCATCGGGCCGTACACGCCGCCGTTCCAGCTGATCCACGACGAACAGACGATCCAGACGCTCGGCGAGCTCGGCGTCGTGTTCCTGATGTTCTCGCTAGGGCTCGAATTTAGCCTTCGCAAGCTGGTCGAGGTCGGCGCGACGGCCATCGTGGCCGCGCTGTCGGAAATCGTGCTGATGCTGTGGATCGGCTACGAGATCGGCAGCGCGTTCGGCTGGAGCCCAATGGATTCGCTGTTCCTCGGCGCGATTCTCGCGATTTCATCGACGACGATCATCGTCAAGGCGCTCGCCGACCTCGGCCTGAAGCGTGAGAGTTTTGCGCAACTGGTGTTCGGCATTCTGATCGTCGAGGACATTCTCGGCATCGCGATGCTCGTGCTGCTGTCGGGCATCGCGCAGACGGGCGAGCTATCGGCGGGCATCGCGCTCGTCACGCTCGGCAAGCTGCTGCTGTTCATGACGGTGTCGCTGGTGGTCGGGATTCTCGTCGTGCCGCGCGCGCTCAACTACGTCGCGAAATCGCAGAGCGACGAGATGCTGCTCGTCTCGGTGCTGGGCTTCTGCTTCGCGTTCTGCCTGCTGGTCGTCAAGCTGGACTACAGCATCGCGCTCGGCGCGTTTCTGATCGGCGCGATCATGGCCGAGTCGCGCCACCTGCATCGGATCGAACATCTGATCGCGCCGCTGCGCGACACATTCTCCGCAATCTTCTTCGTGACGATCGGGCTGATGCTGAATCCGGCCGTGCTGGTCGACTACGCATGGCCGATCGCGGTGATCACAATCGCGGTGATCGCCGGCAAGATCGTGTCGTGCGGCCTCGGCACTTTTCTGGCGGGCAAGGACGGGCGCACGGCGATGCGCGTCGGCATGACGGTGTCGCAGATCGGCGAATTCTCGTTCATCATCGCGTCGCTCGGGCTCACGCTGAAGGTGACGAGCGCGTTTCTCTATCCGATCGCCGTCGCCGTTTCCGCGCTGACGACGCTCTTCACGCCCTATCTGATCCGCGCCGCCGATCCCCTCACGCGGCGCCTGGGCCACGCGATGCCACCCACCGTCGCCAACGTGTTCGGCATGTACGGGCAGTGGCTCGGCAGCCTGCGGCCGGCCTCGGGCGGGCCGACGGTGTTCGGCCTCACGCGCCGGATCATCCTGCAGATCGCGGTCAATCTGGCGATCGTCGCGGCCGTTTTTCTGGGCGCATCGTACGGCGCGCCTTATGGAAGCCGCTTTATCACAGGATGGCTGCCGTCCGAGCCGATGCAGCGCGTCGTGGTGTGGAGCGCGGCGCTCGTCGTCTCGATGCCGTTTCTCGTCGCCGTCTACCGGAAAACCAAGTCGCTCGCGCTGCTGCTCGCCGAAATCAGCGTGCAGCCGGCGAAGGCAGGGCGGTTCACGAGCGCGATCCGCTACGCCATTTCGGATCTCGTGCCCGTCGTTTCGATGCTGGGCGTGTTCCTGCTCGTCTCGGCGCTATCGAGCGCGATCCTGCCGCCGACGGGGCTGCTCGTCGCCGTGCTGCTGGTCGCCGCGCTGCTGCTGGCGGTGCTCTGGCGCTGGTGCGTGCGGATTCACGCGACGATGCAGATCGCGCTGCGCGAAACCTTCGACGAACAGCCGGACCCTTGATGGCAAAGCGTCATCGAAGTGGCGCATGATGGCGTTGCGCGGATGCAATCGGGGACGTGGTATCCGTTCGCACAACGTTGCATGTTGTGACGCGATGTGACGAAATGTGTGCTGGTTTGCCCCCGCACGGCGCGAGGCGGATAATAAGATATGTCTATTCGTTCGCGCGCCAGGACGCGTTTGGACCACAGTCATGAGCGAAAACAATTCCGATAACACCGGCGCACCCGGCACCCCCACTCCTTCGACGAGCCAGTCGGGCGCGCCGAAATCCGCACCGGCTCCGACTCCCACTCCCGCCAAAGAAGCGGCCTCCACCGATTCTCCCGAAAGTGCCTCCAACGTGACGCCCAAGGACGCCCCCGCGCCGCAGCGCAGCGAGGTCGAGCGCGCGCGAGCGAGTGCCGCACAGGCCACCGCGCAGCAGGAAGCGGCGGCGCGCGTGCAGTCGGTCGTGTCGAGCGCGGAGCGGGCAGCGGCGCAAGCGGGAAGCCCCGCGGGAACGGCGGACGCATCAGGCACGGCTGCGGCTGCGCCCGTCGGTGGCGAGCCGGACGGCACGCTCGGCTCGTCGGCGAAACCTAGTGGTTCGCCGCCGCCCGGTTTCGGCTCGGCACCGGATTTCAGCGCGGCCAATCCGCCGCCTGCCACCGCCATTCCGCCGGGACAGCCCGCGTATCTGAAGCGCAGCGATTCGGCGTGGTCCGTCTTCGGACGGGTCATGGCGGCGCGCGCGCGCCAGCTGTTCGATCGCGCGGGGCGCAGGATCACGCAGCGCACGCTGCGCATCGGCGTGTCGGCGCGCATCTTCCATCCGGAGCCTGGCGCGAAGGGGCTGCGCGGCAAGACGCTGCAGTACCTGGAAGAATCGATTGCGCACTGGGTGATGTCGCGCGACGTGCTCGTATTCATGATTCCGACGGTCGGCCATCAGGGCATGCTGCACCCGAGCAACATCCGTCTGCGCGACTACGCGAAGCATCTGGACGGCCTGCTGTTGCAAGGCGGCGCCGATGTGTCACCGCAAACCTATGCCGAAGCCGCGACGCGGCCCGAATGGCCCGGCGACCGTGTGCGCGACATGTACGAACTGGAACTGCTGCACGAATTCATCGAGTCGGGCAAGCCGGTGCTGGGCGTGTGCCGAGGCTGCCAGCTGATCAATGTCGCGTTCGGCGGCACGCTGTATCAGGACATCGCCAGCGACGTGCCGACGGCAGGCATCCACGTCAACGAACATTACGACCAGCACCGTCACTCGGTTCACTTCCCCGAGGGCTCGACGCTGGTCAATATGTTCCCCGGACGGCGCGAGGCGATCGTCAACTCGATCCACCACCAGGCGGTCAATCAGTTGGGACGCGATCTGAATATCGAAGCGGTGTCGGCGTCGGACGGCATCATCGAAGCCGTGCGCTACCGGCGCGCGCCGTTCGTGATGGGCGTGCAGTGGCACCCGGAGTTTCACCGCGCGGGCGGCCCGGAACTGCTCGATTGCACGCCGCTGCTCGATACGTTCTTGCGAGTCGCACGCGAAACGCGCTTCTGATTTCGCGTCTTTCCGTCGATACGCGGGCGCACACGTGATGTGGCGCCCGCGTTTCTTTTTTTGCGTCGGCGTTTGGTGGCGGCGATCGTCTCGGTTTCCGAGGCTCGATTCAGGAATAGGGCGCGTGTTTTACGATGTTTTGCATTTGCGCATCGGATTGCTTAGTTGTCCATTTATCTCGATTTAAAGTCCTGTAGCAGCGCGTCAGAAAGGGCACAATCCGCGCGATAATCCGAGGCTGTTTCTGGATACGCATGGAGTATCGACGTATGAAGTACCCCTTGGATCTGCGCCGCATAGGATTGCTTGCGATTACCTTCGCACTCGTGCATGGCGGCGTCGCGTGGGCGGCGAGCAAGGCGGCGTCGAACCCGGACGTCGGTCGCGCGAGCGGTGCCAAAATCGCCCAGGCCGATGCGTCGTCTGGCGCGCAAAGCGATCCGGACTCCGTCGCCGAGCCGGCCAACGAAGCGAATTCCGACGGGAATTCAGGCGCGAGCGGCAGCATGCAGGGCGATGTCGCCGATCTGATGCAACTGATCCACGACGGTACGCTCACGGAAATGCGCACGACGTACAACGGCGGCTACGGCGCATCGATGTTCTTCTACGCGCAGGACATGACGTACTACGTGGCGCTGTTCCAGAACAAGCGCTTCTGGCGCGTCATCCGGACATCCGATCAGACGCGCGCCGAAGCCATCTATGCGGGCTTTGCGCGGCAGACGGCGCAGCTCGCCGAAGTCGAAATCCGCAGGACGCAATTGCAGGCGCAGAACGCCTCGATCGAGCGCGTGATCAGCGAGTCGCAGGCACGCGCGCAGCGTTTGCAGGCGGACATCCAGGTGGCGCGCGCCCAGGAAGCGAAGGTCGCGGATTACCAGCGGCAAACGCAGGACGAAATGCTTGCCTTGCGCGAAGAGAAGGAAAAGGCGCAGTCGCAGTTGCGCCAGTTGCAGCAGCAGGTTCTGCAATTGCAGCGTCAGGCGGAGGCGGGATTGCCTGGCGGACGCTGAGGGATTGCACGGGCGGCCTTCAACGTGAAGCCGCGCTGCGGGTCGCGCCTTGCAATAAAAAACACCCCAAAAGCTGGCGTTCAGCTTTTGGGGTGTTCTTTTTTGCGTGAGCGCTTTGTCTTGTCCGACGGGCGCGCTTGCTGACCGGTCCTACTTCGAGAAGTGATCGGGTATCTCGGTGACGCGTCGTTGCGACATATGGTTCATCCACTCGGTGCTGTCCGTATCGACGTGTCCACGCGCGATGGCTGCGGGCGCAATGCCGTGCATGCCCGCCGACATGGTGACAGAAGCATAGTCGCTGTTGACTCGCGGCGACGGCGCGAACGGCGAGTAGGCGCCCGCCATCGACGGTTGTGGACGCGTGCGATGCAGCGTGCCGTGTGTCGGGTGATGGCGTGCGTCTAGCTGTGACCGCCAGCCGTAGCGCGGCTCGGTATCCAGCGAACGGATCGTCGAATGCCGGGCGCGGTGCGTGCCTGCGCTCGTGACGGCGTCGCGCTCTCGCTTCGCCGAATGCGTTCGGCTCGCGGTTGGTGTGAATCGATCGATGGCGGACTTGGGCGACGCACTTGCATTCGTATCGACAGTGCGTCTGGCAACCGAGAATGCGCGTTCAGACATGCCACGGCTGCCCAGGTCGAAGTGCCCGGCGCTCGCGGTAGGTGCGCTCGGCTTGTCCGCGGCCTGCGGCGCCGTTTTATCCGAGGCTCGTGCGTTCAGATCGCCGCGTGCGTGATTCCAGGCGAGGGGCGCTTCAGTCGTTCGCGCGACTTTTCCTGAGCGCAGATGTTCCGAGGTCGCGGGTTCATCGTCGACATGCGTTGCACGGGCGTTGAGCGTCACGTCAGGCGCGGCTGCCAGTGTCGGCGCCAGCGGCTGCCGCTGCTGGCTCGCGACGAGCCACGCGATCACGGCCGCGCCGCTGATCGCGCATGCGCCGCCAGCGATCGTGTTCCATTGACGGTCCTTGCGCTTGAACGACCGCGCCGGATGACGCAAGTCGAGCGAAATGGCGCTGCTGCTGGGCGCGACAGCCGGCGCGTTCGAGACGGCCGGTTGGCGGCGCAGGGTCTGCGGGTCCCAGCGGCACATCGCGCGAATCGCGGCGGCGTTCAGGCAGAACGTGCGCATCATCGCCGTATACAGGACTTTCAGTTCCTTTCGGAAGCTGATGTTCGGCGGCAACAGCGACCATTCACGGCCGATGGAGCGCGAGACCAGCTCGAGAGGGCGGAGGCGCGGCATCGCCATGGCGCCGGCAATGAGAGTGAATTGTGGTGTCGACACGGTCTTCGCCTCGTTCCCTCGTTTTTGTTGGCATTCTTGGAGCCTCGAAGCGGCAGACAACATCAGGCGTGAACCGGCATCCTGCCTACGCTGGCCGTCGGGGTTTTCGACGGGGCATGGTGGCAGGCGGATGCAGATCGATCGATCAGATAATTCCCAAAACTAATCAGGTATCAGTGATAGCCAGACGTGCGATCCAGGCGATACACGTATCTCAATGCGGTGATATCGACGCCTCCCATATGGTCGGGCTCCGCGCCCGAAAGCTGCCAGCCCTGCCGCTCGTAGAACGCAATCGCGGGCGCATTGCCTTCGAGCACATAGAGATAGAGCTGCGCTTCCCCGTGTTCGCGCGCCCAGTCCTGAGCGGCGCGCATCAGCAGCTTGCCCGCGCCGATGCCCTGGTGCGCGGGCAGCGCATGCAGGTTGTCGAGCAGCACGCCCCACGGCGAATCCGGTTGGCGCTCGACGCACATGAAGCCGATCGGCTCTCCGGCGCGCTCGGCGATCAGCACGATGCGCCGGTCGGCACCGGGCGCCGAGAGCCGCGCGCGCCAGTAGGACGCGCGCTCTTGCACGACTTCGCCATCGAGAAACGCATCGGGCAGCAGCCCGCGGTACGTTGCCTGCCAGCTCGCGCTATGGATGGCGGCGATGAGATCGGCGTCGGCGTCGGTGGCAGGGCGCAGCGCGAGGTTCGAAAGAGCGGGTGGCGAAACAGGATCGGGCATTGCGGCGGTACCGGACAGACGGAAGCAGACAGGTTGGGTGGATCGAAGCTGGACGAAATCAGCAGGACGAAGTCGCCAAGGACTCACGATACGGCGCATGCGTTCCGGCGTCATCTGGCGTCGCGGAAGCGGCGGCAACCGCATCGGAAGAATTTTCCCGAAAGCGCGTCAATGTAAGTAAATTGTATTAAATGCGCGGCGTTCTCAGAAACGTTATTATCGAGGCAACCGCGTGTCGTAAGCGAGACTGCAGGTTTACCCTGATGCATCGGCGGGGTTCGCAGAATCAGAATACCGCGCCCAGGTGAACGCCGTGCCCGAGCCAATTGTATTTGGCTCGGCTGTTGCCCGATCCGTGCATCTGCAGGCACTCGTTTCCGTGCGGATCGTTTCCACTGCCCCGCGTCGCCTGCGTTGCGCAGGTTGCGGGCCGATACCGAAATTGACATGGCAACAGCATCCCATGCCCACGCATCGACGGGCGAATCCAAGGCCCGTACCGTATTCCGCGTCGTCAGCGGCAACTTCCTGGAAATGTACGACTTCATGGTCTACGGCTATTACGCCGGCGCGATCGCGAAGACGTATTTTCCGAGCGGCAACGAGTTCGCCTCGCTGATGCTGTCGCTGTCGGTGTTCGGCGCGGGCTTCCTGATGCGTCCGCTGGGCGCGATCGTGCTCGGTGCGTACATCGATCATCACGGCCGGCGCAAGGGCCTGATCCTCACGCTGTCGCTGATGGCGCTCGGCACGCTGACGGTGGCCGCGATTCCGGGCTACGCGACGATCGGCGTGCTGGCGCCCGCGCTCGTGCTGCTCGGGCGCCTGTTGCAGGGCTTCTCGGCGGGCGTCGAACTGGGCGGCGTGTCGGTGTATCTGTCCGAGATCGCGACGAAGGGCAACAAGGGCTTCTACTGTTCGTGGCAGTCGGGCAGCCAGCAGGTGGCCGTCGTATTCGCCGCGCTGATCGGCGTGTTCCTGAACCGCCTGCTGCCCGCCGACCAGATGACCGCGTGGGGCTGGCGCGTGCCGTTCCTGATCGGCTGTCTGATCGTGCCGTTCCTGTTCCTGATCCGCCGCTCGCTGAAGGAAACGGAAGAGTTTCTCGCGAAGAAACATCGCCCGACGGCCGGCGAAATCTTCCGTTCGATGGCTCAGAACTGGGGCATCGTGCTCGGCGGCATGGGCATGGTCATCATGACGACGGTGTCGTTCTACATGATCACTGCCTACACGCCGACCTTCGGCAAGGAAGTGCTGAAGCTCTCCGCGATCGATACGCTGATCGTGACCGTCTGCATCGGCGTGTCGAACCTGATATGGCTGCCCGTGTCGGGCGCGATTTCGGACCGCATCGGCCGTCGCCCAGTGCTGCTGACGTTCACGATCCTGACGATTCTCACGTCGTATCCGGCCGTGCAATGGCTCGTCGCCGATCCGTCGTTCGTGCGCCTGCTGATGGTCGAACTGTGGCTGTCGTTCCTGTATGGCTGCTACAACGGCGGCATGGTGGTTGCGCTGACGGAAGTGATGCCGTCGGACGTGCGCACGGCGGGCTTTTCGCTGGCATACAGTCTCGCGACGACGATCGGCGGCTTCACGCCCGCGATTGCGACGTATCTGATCCACACGACGGGCAACAAGGCGGCACCCGGCCTGTGGATGAGCGTGGCGGCCGTCTGCGGCCTGATCGCGACGCTCGTGCTGTACCGCACGCCGGAAGCGCGCAACCAGTACCGGGCCGCGTAAGCGCTTTTCGCCCATCCGGCTGCGTCGCCGGAAAACAAAACCCCCGCTTGCTAGCGGGGGTTTTTCATTGGATCGCCGGCGACGCAAGGCCGCGCGGTCAACTCCGCAACGCGGCCACTACCTCTTCGACGACATCCGCCCACGCGCCCGGCCGTGGCTGCCGCACGAGACGCGCCGACGGATACCACGGGCTGCGCGGCTCGCCGACAAACCAGCGCCAATCGGCGGCGAACGGCAGCATCAGCCAAAGCGGCCGGTTCAGCGCGCCCGCCAGATGCGCAATCGACGTATCGACCGACACGACGCCGTCGAGCCGTTCGATGATCGCCGCCGTGTCAGCGAAGTCGTGGATGCGCGCATCGAAGCGATGGATGTTCTTGGCGCGCGGGTGCGTGTCGAGCGTCGCGCGCTCGTCGTCGCTGAGTGCGGGCTGCAGCACGATCCAGTCGATGCCGTCGAGCGCGAACAGCGGTTCGAGCGCCTCGAGCGGCAGAGCGCGGTTTTCCTGGCGCTGCGCGCGTCCCGCCCACGCGAGCCCGATCTTGCGCTTCGCGTGTCCGCCGAGCGAACCGCGCCACGCGCGGCGCGACGCGGCGGGCGCATTCAGATAAGGCGCGCGCGCCGGAATCGCATCGAAATCGGTGCCGAGCGCGAACGGCAGGCTCAGCAACGGACACTGCAAGTCGGCGTGCGGACGCTTCGTGCCTTGCGCGATCAACGTGATGCGCCATTGCCGCGCGGTGGGCGCCAGCAGCGAGACGAGCTGCGGCTGCACTTCGAGCACGACATGCGCGGCACGCTGCGCGGCAAGCTCGGCGAAGCGCACGAATTGCAGCGTATCGCCGAAGCCCTGTTCCGCGTGCACGAACAGCGTGCGCCCGGCGATCGGCTCGCCGTTCCAGCGCGGCAGCGCAGTCGCGTTCGGCGACTGCGCCGTATTCTCCAGACGCCATTCGTATTCGGGCAGGCCACGCTTGAAATTGCCGAGCGTGAGCAGCGTCACGCCGCGGTTCATATGCGCGATGGCCAGATCGGGCCGCAGACGCAACGCCTGATCGAACGCGCGAATCGCGGCCTCGTGCGCGCCGAGCGCATGATGCGCGGCGCCCAGGCTCAGCCACGCGAGCGTGAATGTGGGGTCGAGGCCGACCGCGCGTTCGAAACGCGGCCACGCCTCTTCGTGACGGCCGAGCGCGGCGAGCGCGTTGCCCAGCCCAAAGAGCGCGGGCGGCAGATTCGGCTGGAGCGCGAGCGCGGCTTCGAGCGCCGCGACGGCTTCTTGATGCCGACCCGTCGCGTCGAGCGTATTGCCGAGATTGAACTGCGCGGCGACGAAGCGCGGCTCCGCTTCGAGCGCCGCGCGGAAATGCACGATCGCCTTGTCGGCCGAGCCGAGCGCATTGAGCGCCATGCCGAGGTTGTTGTGCGCGCCCGCGTGGCCCGGCCGCAGTTCGAGCGCGCGCTGTAACGAGTCGACGGCTTCGCGATGCCGTCCGAGCGCATGCAACGCATTGCCGAGATTGACGTGCGACGACGCGTCCGTCGGCTGCAGCCGCAAGGACTTCTGGAAGGCGTCGACGGCATCTTCGTGGCGGCCGGCGAGCGCATACGCATTGCCGAGGTTGTAGTGCGCGATCGCGAACGCGGGCGCGAGGGTCAGCGCGTTGCGAAACCGTTCGATTGCCTTGTCGAGCTGGCCGAGCGCCTTCAGCGCATTGCCGAGGTTCAGCTGCAGCGCGGCGTCCTGCGGGCGCAGGTCGGCGGCGCGGCGCACGAGGTCGGCCGCTTCTTCGTGCTGGCCTTGCTGGTGGCGCAGCACGCCGAGCAGGTGCAGCGCGTCGACGTGAGCAGGATCGAGTTCGAGCGTCGCGCGATAGCCGCGCTCTGCGTCGTCGAGCCGGCCGTCACGATGCGCGCTGTACGCGCGATCGAAAAGGGGTTGCATGACGGAGGCGGTGGGGGATGCGGGAAAACGCGCATTCTCCCACACTCGGCGCGCGCACCTTCGACTTGACGCGACAGGTGTTGCTCAATAACATATGAGCACGTGTTCATATGTATGTCCGAATCATGTCAGCCGTTGTGTCTTTCAATGCCGACGACCGCGTCGTCCAGATCGCCGACCTGTTCCGCCTGCTGGGCGACCCGACGCGTCTGCGCATCGTGCTCGCGTGTGTCGACGAGCGCCGCGCGGTGGGCGCGATCGCTGAGTCATTGAAGCTGTCGCCTTCGCTCGTGAGCCATCATCTGCGGCTGCTGCGCGCGGCGCGCATCGTGCGCGCGGAGCGGCAGGGCAAGCAGGTGTTCTACGTGGCAGCCGACCGTCACATCAGCGGCATGCTGGCGGACATGCTCGAACACGTCGCCGAACCTCTCAACGATTCCGTCGGCGAACCGGCCGTCGATCTCGCGCAGGACCACGCATGAAATACAACACCAACACAAACACAAACACCGACACTGCGGCAGTGGAGCATCAGCCAGCGCCCGGCTCGCATGCGCACACGGGCGCATGCGATCACGCGGGCGATGACCACGCGGCGCACGATCACGACCACGACCATGCGCACGCGGATCACGGCAACGCATCGCATGCGCATCATCACGGCCATGGCCATCATCACCATCATCACGCGCCCGTCGCGGGACATGGCCGCGCGTTCGCGCTCGCCGTCGCGCTGAACGTGTTCATCGTCGTCGTGCAAGCGGTCTATGGCGTGCTCGCCAACTCGACGGCGCTGCTCGCCGATGCCGGCCACAATCTCTCGGACGTACTGGGCCTTTTGCTCGCGTGGGGCGCGACGTGGCTCGCGACGCGGCGGCCATCGGCGCGCTTCACGTTCGGCCTCGGCGGCTCGTCGATTCTCGCGAGCCTGCTCAACGCGGGCTTGCTGCTGTTCGCGTGCGGCGTGATCGTCGCGGAAGCGGTCGAGCGTCTGATTCATCCCGCGCCCGTCGCGGGTCTCGACGTGTTCATCGTCGCCGCCGTCGGCATGGTCGTGAACGGCTTCTCGGCGTGGCTCTTCATGCGCGGCCAGGAAGACGACCTGAACATCCGCGGCGCGTTTCTGCACATGGCGGCCGACGCCGCGGTGTCCGCCGCCGTCGCGATCAGCGGTCTCGCGATTCTCTTCACCGGCTGGACCTGGCTCGACCCGGTGATGAGCATCGTCGTGGTCGCGGTGATCGTCTACGGCACGTGGGGACTGCTGCGCGATTCCGTGAGCCTCGCGCTCGATGCGGTGCCGCCCGGCGTCGACGTGCAGAAGATCCGCGACTACCTCGCCGCGCAGCCGGGCGTGATCGACGTGCACGACCTGCACGTGTGGGCGATCTCGACGACGGGCAACGCGCTGTCCGCGCACCTCGTGATACCGGACGGGCATCCGGGCGACAACGTGATCGACGGCATCGTCTGCACGTTGCGCGACGAGTTCGATATGCATCACGCGACGTTGCAGGTCGACATCGGTATGACGCATCACCGCTGTTCGCTGGATCAGGCGCACGGTACGCATTGAGCCCTTGCGCCGCGTGTCTGTTTGATGCGGCGCGTCGTCGGCAATGCCTCAGCGATCGGAATGCGCGGCGTACACTAGGGTCTGTTTGCATAAGACCCTAAGCATGTCCGACAGCGGAGGTCTGCATGACGGGTGCTTCCTTCGACGTGCCGCCCGTGCTGATCGTCGGCGCGGGGCCGACGGGACTCGCGGCGGCCATGAGCCTTGCACGCGCGTGCGTGCCCGTGCGGCTCATCGACAAGGCGCCGCAACCCGATCCCCATTCGCGCGCGATCGGCATTCAGGCGCGCACACTCGAACTGCTGGAACAGCATCGCCTCGTCGAACCGTTTCTCGATCTCGGTCATCGCGCGCGTGCCGCAAATCTCTATTCGAACGGGCAACGCCTTGCGCGGCTCGATTTCGATCCGTTGCAAACACGCTATCCGTATCTGCTGTTCCTCGATCAGTCGATCACGGAGCGCCTGCTGACAGAACACCTCGCGACGTTCGGCGTGCACGTCGAACGCGGCGTCGAACTGACGATGTTCGCGCAGGGCTCGGCGGGCATCAACGCGACGTTGCAGCGCGCGGACGGCCACATCGAGACGCTGCATCCGTCGTACATGATCGCCGCCGACGGCGCGCACAGCGCGATCCGCCATCGGCTCGGCATGAGCTTCGCGGGCAAGACGTTCGAACAGACCTTTCTGCTCGCCGACGCCGAGGTCGATACCGGCTGGTCCGACGACGAGTTCCACATCTTCGCGTCGGGTGCGGGGCTTGCGGGGCTGTTCCCGATGGGCAAGGGCCGGCACCGGTTGATCGCCGATCATCCCGCGATGCCATTGAACGCATCGGCGAGCGGCAACCCGGCTCTGCTCTCGTCGATCCCCGCGCCGACGCTCGACGAGTGCCGGCAGATCGCGAAGAGCCGCATTCACCATCCCATCGCGCTGACGGCACTGTCGTGGTCGAGCTACTTTCACCTGAATAGCCGCATGGTCGAGCAGTTGCGCGCGCAGCGCGTGTTTCTCGCCGGCGATTCAGCGCACGTGCACAGCCCAGCGGGCGCGCAAGGGATGAACACGGGCATCCAGGAAGCGTTCAACCTGGGCTGGAAGCTCGCGCGCGTGCTGAAGGGCGACGCGCCCGACCGTCTGCTCGACACCTATCACCTCGAACGTCATCCCATCGAGCGCGACGTGCTGCGTCAGACGACCTTCGTCACGCATATGGCGGAAGCGGATCATGGTCCGATGAAGCTGCTGCGCGATCGCGTGATGCCCGTGCTGGCCGCGCTCGGACCATTGCGCGATGCCGCGCGGCTCACCGTCAGCGAGCTGTCGGTTCAATACCGGCGCAGTCCGCTGACGCTCGAACGCGTGCTCGACGGCGGTCCGCGCGCAGGCGAGCGCGCGCCCGATGCGCTCGTGCATGTCGTCGATGGACCGCTGGGACGCGCACCCGGCGTCGGCTGCATCTTCGATCTGCACGACCCCGCGTTCTTTTCACTCTTTCTGCTCGTCGATCCGCCCGAAGACGCGGCATCGAACAACGGCAAGCTGCTCCCGCTGTCTCGCAAGCCTGTGCGTGCCGCCGATCTGGACCGTTTCGTCGCGGCCGTCGAAGACCTGCTGCCAGGGGCGGTGCGTATCTGGCGCGTGTCGGATGCGAACGGCGAGGGCGGCGGCCCGTCGCTCAGCGAATCGTTCGGACGCACACGGCCTTCGTTCTATCTGGTGCGGCCCGATGGCTATGTCTGCGCGCGCGGCCGCCCGGGCTCCGACCTGAACGGACTGCTGCGCCATTGCGAAGCGTGGTTCGCGAAAAGCGCGCTGCCCGAGCCGCCGTCGCCGGCGCAGTGACGCCAACAAAAAAGGCGTTCGCATCGGACACGATGCGAACGCCAGGTGCTGTTGCTTCTGCGTGAATGAAAGCGTGCTACGCCGCCGCTGCCTCCTTCGGCGTCAGATCTTCGCGATGCCGGACGAGCGCCTCGCGGACCATCTCATGCAACTCCAGCTCCAAGCCTTCGGGCTTCGAATGAAGCGTGGCCAGTAGCGCGCGACGCATCCGCGGTTCCCAGAAGCGGTGGATATGATCCGCGATGTTGTCGATCGCTTCGTCGCGATCCGGCATCGACTCGAAGAAATCGCCGATCCGGTTTGCCATGTCGACCAGGTTGTGTACGTCCATTGTGTTGCCTCACTTGCCTGACGTGATAGCCGCCAGCTCGCGGTTGCGCAGATGCTCGAGCTGTTCGTTGTTGAAGCGCGAGTAGTCCTTCTGCCATTGCGACGGCTGCTCGACGGGCAGCACCTGCACGGCCGTCACCTTGTACTCGGGGCAGTTGGTCGCCCAGTCGGAGCTTTCCGTCGTGATCACGTTCGCGCCTGATTCGGGGAAGTGGAACGTCGTATAGACCACGCCCGGCTGCATCCGGTCCGACACCTTCGCGCGCAGCACCGTGTAGCCCGCGCGCGATTCGATGCCGACCCAGTCGGCGTCCTTGATTCCGCGATCCTCTGCGTCTTGCGGATGAATCTCCAGGCGGTCCTCTTCGTGCCAGCGCGAGTTCTCCGTGCGGCGCGTCTGTGCGCCGACGTTGTACTGCGACAGGATGCGGCCCGTCGTCAGGATCAGCGGGAACTTCTGCGTGACCTTTTCCGGCGATGCGACGTATCGCGTGATCACGAACTTGCCCTTGCCGCGCACGAACTCATCGATGTGCATCGTCGGCGTGCCTTCCGGCGCGTGTTCGTTGCACGGCCACTGGATGCTGCCCAGCTTGTCGATCTTCTCGAACGACACGCCGTGGAAAGTCGGCGTGAGGCGCGCGATCTCATCCATGATCTGCGAAGGATGCGTGTAGTCCATCTCATAGCCGAGCGCGCGCGAGAGCAGGATCGTCACTTCCCAGTCCGAGTAGCCGGCGAGCGGCGGCATCACCTTGCGCACGCGCGAGATGCGGCGTTCGGCGTTCGTGAACGTGCCGTCCTTTTCGAGGAACGTCGAGCCCGGCAGCAGCACATGCGCGTACTTCGCGGTCTCGTTCAGGAAGATGTCCTGCACGACGATGCATTCCATCGACGACAGCGCCGCGCCCACATGCTGCGTGTTCGGATCGGATTGGACGATGTCTTCGCCCTGGCAATACAGGCCCATGAAGGTGCCGTGAATCGCGGCGTCGAACATGTTCGGAATGCGCAGGCCCGGTTCCGGCTGCAGCGTCACGCCCCATTCGCCTTCGAACAGGGTGCGCGTCACCGTATCGCTGATGTGGCGATAGCCCGGCAGTTCGTGCGGGAACGAGCCCATGTCGCACGAGCCCTGCACGTTGTTCTGGCCGCGCAGCGGATTCACGCCGACGCCTTCGCGGCCGATGTTGCCCGTTGCCATCGCGAGGTTCGCGATGCCCATCACGGTCGTCGAGCCTTGCGCGTGTTCCGTCACGCCGAGGCCGTAGTAGATTGCCGCGTTGCCGCCCGTCGCATAGAGGCGCGCGGCTTCGCGCACGTCCTGCGCCGGCACGCCCGTTACGCTTTCCATCATCTCCGGCGAGTTTTCCGGCAGCGCGACGAAGTCACGCCATTGCTGGAACGCGCGCGTCTCGCAGCGCTCGGCGATGAACGCCTCGTTCAGCAGGCCTTCTGTGACAATTACGTGCGCAAGCGACGTGACGATCGCGACGTTCGTGCCCGGACGCAGTTGCAGATGGTGCGTGGCCTTCACGTGCGCGGTATCGACGATATCGATGCGGCGCGGGTCGATG
Source organism: Paraburkholderia franconis (assembly GCF_009362735.1). Classification (GTDB taxonomy): domain Bacteria; phylum Pseudomonadota; class Gammaproteobacteria; order Burkholderiales; family Burkholderiaceae; genus Paraburkholderia; species Paraburkholderia franconis. The sequence goes on from NZ_WHNP01000017.1 coordinate 120,423, forward strand.
ACGATCAGCTTCGCGCCCTGACGCACGCGGCGCTTCAGACGCGAGCCGAACACCGGGTGGCCGTCCGTCGGATTCGCGCCGATCACGATGATGACGTCGGATTTATCGACGGACGCGAACGTCTGCGTGCCCGCCGATTCACCGAGCGTCGTCTTCAGGCCGTAGCCCGTCGGCGAGTGGCACACGCGCGCGCAGGTGTCGACGTTGTTGTTGCCGAACGCGGCGCGCACGAGCTTCTGCACCAGATACGTTTCTTCGTTCGTGCAGCGCGACGACGTGATGCCGCCGATCGAATCGCGGCCGTACTTCTGCTGGATGCGACGGAACTCCGACGCCGCGTAGCTCAGTGCTTCTTCCCAGCTGACTTCGCGCCACGGATCGGTAATCTTCGCGCGGATCATCGGCTTCTTGATGCGGTCCTTGTGCGTCGCGTAGCCCCATGCAAAGCGTCCCTTCACGCACGCATGGCCTTCGTTTGCCTGGCCGTTCTTGTGCGGCACCATCCGCACGACCTGGTTGCCCTTCATCTCGGCCTTGAACGAGCAGCCGACGCCGCAGTAGGCGCACGTCGTCACGACGGAGTGCTCGGCCTGGCCCATCATCACGATGCTCTTCTCTTGCAGCGTCGCCGTCGGGCATGCCGCGACGCACGCGCCGCACGACACGCACTCCGACTCCATGAACGGCTGGCTCTCGCTCGCGGCGACGCGCGATTCGAAGCCGCGTCCGCTGATGGTCAGCGCGAACGTGCCTTGCGTCTCTTCGCATGCGCGCACGCAGCGGTTGCAGACGATGCACTTCGACGGATCGTAGGTGAAGTACGGATTCGACTCGTCCTTCTCATCCTTCAGGTGATTCGCGCCGTCGAAGCCGTAGCGCACTTCGCGCAGGCCCGTCACGCCCGCCATGTCCTGCAGCTCGCAGTTGCCGTTGGCGGGGCAGGTGAGGCAGTCGAGCGGGTGATCGGAGATGTACAGCTCCATCACGTTGCGGCGCAGGTCCTGCAGGCGATCCGTCTGCGTGCGCACCTTCATGCCCGCTTCGACAGGCGTCGTGCACGATGCGGGATAGCCGCGCCGTCCTTCGATTTCGACGAGACACAGGCGGCACGAGCCGAACGGTTCGAGCGAATCGGTCGCGCACAGCTTCGGGATGTTGACGCCCGCTTCGGCGGCGGCGCGCATCACCGACGTGCCCGCGGGCACCGTGATCGACTCGCCGTCGATTTCGAGCGTCACGTCGACGTCGGAGTGGCGCAGCGGCGTGCCGTAGTCGGTATCGTCGAACGGGCCGCGCTCGTTGCGCAGCGCGCCTGCCTTGCAGGCACAGTTGCCGGAGCCGCAGCCGCCGGACTTGAAGGTGATCGGATCAGACATTGTTGGGCTCCCTGTTACGCCGCCTGTTTCGGCGTCGCGGTTCCGAGACCGAAGTCTTCGGGGAAATGGTCGAGGGCGGAGACGACCGGAAACGGCGTCATGCCGCCCATCGCGCACAGCGAACCGGACACCATCGTGTCGCACAGATCGCGCAGCAACTGCACCTGTTTCGTCGACGTATCGCCGTTGCGGATGCGCTGGATCACTTCGACACCGCGTGTCGAGCCGATCCGGCACGGCGTGCACTTGCCGCACGATTCGAGCGCGCAGAAGTGCATCGCATATTGCGCAAGCTCGGCGAGATTCGACGTGTCGTCGTGAATCACGAGACCGCCGTGACCGACGACGGCGCCGACCTTCGCGTATTCCTCGTAGTCGAGCGGGATGTCCCACTGGCTTTCGGGCAGATACGTGCCGAGCGGGCCGCCGACCTGCACGGCGCGCGCCGGACGGCCGCTTGCCGTGCCGCCGCCGTAGTCGAACATCAGCTCGCGCAGCGTGCAGCCGAACGCGAGCTCGACGAGACCGCCGCGCTTCACGTTGCCCGCGATCTGGAACGGCAGCGTGCCGCGCGAGCGGCCCATGCCGAAGTCCTTGTAGTGCGCCGCGCCCTTCGCGAAGATGATGGGGACGGTCGCGAGCGTGATCACGTTGTTGATCACGGTCGGCTTGCCGAACAGGCCTTCGATTGCGGGCAGCGGCGGCTTCGCGCGTACGATGCCGCGCTTGCCTTCGAGCGATTCGAGCAGCGCCGTTTCCTCGCCGCACACATAGGCGCCCGCACCCTTCGCGACGAACAGCTCGAAGCGATGCGCCGAGCCGAGCACGCTGTCGCCGAGCCAGCCGGCTGCGCGCGCCTTGACGATGGCTTCTTCGAGCGTCGCGATCGAATGCGGATACTCGCTGCGCACATAGATATGGCCGACCGTCGCGCCCGTCACGATGCCCGCGATGATCATCCCTTCGATCAGCACGAACGGATCGCTTTCCATCACGAGGCGATCGGAGAAGGTGCCCGAGTCGCCTTCGTCCGCGTTGCAGACGATGTACTTCTGGTCAGCCTTCGCAGCGCGCACCGTGCGCCACTTGATGCCCGCCGGGAACGCCGCGCCGCCGCGGCCGCGCAGGCCCGATTCGACGAGCGCTTCGACGGCCGCGTCGCCGTTCATCGCGAGCGCGTTGTACAGGCCGACGATGCCGCCGTTCGCGATGTAGTCATCCGTCGAAAGCGGATCGGTAATGCCGATGCGCGCGAACGTCAGGCGCTGCTGCTTCTTCAGATAAGGAATCTCTTCGACGAGGCCGACATGCTTCGCGTGCGCCTTGCCATCGACAAAGCCCGCGTCGAACAGCGACTTCACATCGTCCGCTTCGACATTGGCGTAGCCGACGCGGCCTTCCGGCGTCGCCACTTCGATGAGCGGCTCGAGATACAGCAAGCCGCGCGTGCCGTTGCGCACGAGTTCGATTTCGATGCCGCGTGCTTGCGCTTCATCGGCGATAGCCCGGGCGACGGCGTCCGCGCCGAGCGCCAATGCCGACGAGTCGCGGGGAACGTAGATGCGCGTCATACCGTTTCCTCCACGCGTTTCATTGCGGCTGCGAGCAGCGCGTCGAACTTCTGCGGCGTCACTTTCGCGTGCAGCTCGCCGTTGATCATCATCGCCGGAGACAGCGCGCACTGACCGAGGCAGTAGACCGATTCGAGGCCGACGGCGCCATCGCATGCGTGATCGTGTGCGTCGTGCTTGTGCGCGTCGAAGCGGCAGCCCGTGCGCGCTTCGATGTGCTGCGCGAGCGCTTCCGTGCCCATGCTGCGGCACGCTTCCGCGCGACACAGTTGCACCGTGACGGGCGCCGCCGGCGACTGGCGGAAGTGGTGGTAATAGGTAATCACGCCGTGGACTTCCGCACGCGAGAGGTTCATCGTCCGCGCGAGCGGCGCGACGGTCGCGGGCGGCACGAAGCCGACGTCATCCTGAATGGCATGTAGTACAGCAACCAGCGACATGCCGGGTTGTGCATGACGTCGCACGAGGTCATCTGGTGCTATGGCGGTCGAACGATCCACAGTGGGGCTCCTCCAAAGGCTATATATGCACTTGTTATTCATAAGTCGTGCATCTATGCTTTGCTTGTTTGATATATCAATGCGAACGATAGGCGGGTGTACCGGCTTTCGCAATAGGAACTCCAACTGCATATATGATTCGAATCGAATGCCAGGCGCAGCTGATTGTGCGGGACAGCAACGGCGGAACGTCCAGCCTGACTGACGCTGTGCCGTTGCTTGCGCTCGTCGACCAGACGGGGAGCATTGCGCAGGCCGCTGCGCTTAAGGGTTTGTCCTACCGTCATGCGTGGGGTTTGCTGCGCGCAATCGAGACGCAACTGGGCGGCGCGCTGATCGAAAAGGAACGCGGGCGCGGCTCTGCGCTATCGGAGTTGGGGCAGGCCGTGTTGCGCGCGCAACGACTTTGCGGCGAGCGCCTGGACGGCAACATGCAGGCTCTGGCGAGCGAGGTCGCAAGCGATCTGAACCGCTGGCTCGCACCGCCGGCCAATGATGTGCGCATCCATGCATCGCATGGTTACGCGGTGGCCGCGCTCGTGACGGCGCTCGTCGCCGACGACGTGCCGCTCGACATCAAGTATCGCGACAGTGCCGAAGCGATCACGGCGCTCGCGCGCGGCGAGTGCGATCTGGCGGGCTTTCACCTGCCGCGCGGCGAGTTTCGTGCTGTGTGCGCGGACAAGTATCGGCAGTGGCTCGATCCGCAACGTCATGTGCTCGTGCATCTGACGCGGCGCAAGCAGGGGCTCTTTCTTGCGAAGGGCAATCCGAAACGCATCGAAGGATTGACCGACCTCGCGCGTGACGACATTCGCTTCGTCAACCGGCAGCACGGTTCGGGCACGCGCATGCTGATCGATCTGGCGTTGCGGCGCGTGGGTGTCGATCCGGACCGGATCAACGGCTACGCATCGACGGAGCTGACGCATTCGGCGATCGCGGCGTTCGTGGCGAGCGGGATGGCGGACGTCGGGTTCGGCGTCGAGCCGGCCGCGCATCACTTCGGGCTCGATTTCATTCCCATCGTCGACGAGGACTATTACTTTGCGTGCGATCGTGCGCGGCTCGAACGCGAGCCGCTGACGACGGTCATGACCGTGCTGGGCGGCGACACGTTCCGGCAGAGCGTCGCGCATCTGGAAGGCTACGATCCCGTCGATTGCGGCAGGCTGCTCGAACTGGACGAAGGTCTCGCGGGGTAGGGCGGCGCGCGAGGCAGACGGCTTTCGGCGCACGGGTAAGCGACGGTAATGACGCGTAAAGCCGTGGAGGCTGCGTCGCTGCGCGCTTTGCGCTAATCTCTACGCTTTCGTTACTCAGCCTCATTTCCGCGGCGTTCGTGCCGCGCCGAATCGACATGAAATATCTTGTTCTCGCTTGTGCAGCCGCGCTCACTGCCGGCACGTTGTTTGCCACGATGTCTGTTGCGTTCGCGCAGAATTCGCCCGGCGTGCCGGGCGGCATCCTGAACGACGAGTTCCGTCTGAACGAGCATCCGCAGATGCCGTTCGGCGCGTCGGCTCCGTCGAAGAAGTTCCAAAGCGACAAGCCTACAAAAATGCGCAAGCGCGGCGACAACGGCGATCCGAACGGCTGCAACCTCAAGTGCCCCGAGGATCAATAACCGTTCAGGATTTCGGCTGCGACCGTTGTGCCGCGCGTTGCGTGCCGACGGAAAGGCTGTGTGATTACGGCTTCGCTGTGTGCCACATGTCCTTGAAGCCCTCGCCCTTCATGTCGCCGGGCTTTTCGTCCTTGGCAAAGCGGTAGAGCGGCTTTCCTTTGTACGCCCATTGCTTCTTGCCATCTCCGCCGTCGATCACGGTCCAGTCGCCCGAGGGCTTGTCGGCCGAGTCGGCGACGGCGGCAGGCCAGTACGTCGTGCACCCGCCCGTGCAGGCGCTTTTTCCGGGGGTCGTGTCCTTGTCGAAGGTGTAGAGCGTTCTGCCTTGTTCATCGACGAAACGTCCGTCCATGGTTTTCGGCGGCGCAGCGAAGACAGTCTGCTGAACGGCAAGCGCGGCGATGAGAAGGAGAGTCTTGCGCATGATGCGGCTCCTGTTCTGACGTTGTATATGGAGTTTATGCAATAGGTCGGCATGCGTACGCTGTAATTGCGTGCGCATGGGTTAAACGGTTTGCGAGCCACAATATTCCATGCGTTGTGGGACAGCAACGATTATTGTTTGTCTCGCGGTTGTCAGCGGCGGAGACAATGCAGAGTCCCGCGCGTCAGATCGGCAACTGGTCAGGTTCGGATAAGCGTCGCGCCGCACGTGGTGATGTCGCCGAGGTAGGCCACACGCAGACCGTCGTGCCGGCGTCTGCCGCTGGCGATGATGGGATACTTGCCGCCGCACCGTGGGCACGCGACCAGATGGCCGTCGAGTGCGACGCGGACGCCTTCGTCCGTCAGATCCAACGCTGCCTCGACGATCTTTCCGCCGTGACTGGTGGTGTCGCCGAGGCGGGCCATTGAGTGGTCGTCTATGTCTCTCATGTCTGTTTCTATCGTTTGAGAAGGTTAGTTCTACTGTGCGAATGTCGCGGACCGTCAGAACCGATCGGCTCCCGAGATTTCACGCTATGCCGCGTGAAGCTGGCTATCAGAAAAGGTTGAAAAGAGGGCGGCGTTTGGCCATGCTCCAAGACATGTGCCGCGCCTGGGCGAGGCGCAACAAAAAACCCGCGTAGCCAAGGCTGTCGCGGGTCTCGGGGCAGCGTAGACGCTGCCGGGAAATATGTGGTGGAGGCGGCGGGAATCGAACCCGCGTCCAGAAGTCCTCCACGACTAGTTCTACATGTTTAGTTCTGTCTTTTGATTTAACCGCAGCGACGCGGACGAACACGCTTCGCTACGGCGATTCACTAAATTTTCGACCTTGGCGTCGTGACGCCACCAAGGCTTAACTGACGTATATGACCTCTGGCGGTATTGCTACCGGTCTTGCGACTCTGACCCGTCAGTGAGCCAGGCAGAGGACGGCGGCCTTAGGCTGCCAGTGCGAACGTATCGTCGTTTGCAGTTACGTTTTTCCCATTGATTAACGAGGTGACGGGTCCTCGACATGCCCTAGCCGCTTCGCAACCCCTGTCGAAACCAGGTCGCCCCCACAGAAGGAATAAGCCACATATGTGGCTCAGATGCCATTTTACAATACCGGCTTCCGCGAGTCACGGCCAACGTTCGCGTGATGCCGGCTCGGCGCCGCCGCTCATCGGCGGGTCAGCCGATGTAGCGCAGCAGTTCCAGCAATTCGGCAGGCGAATTCACCACGTGCCTCGCGTGCCATTGAGTTGGCGGAATGTCGTTGCCACAGTAGCCGTACGCGGCGGCCACCGTCACCATGCCGGCGGCAAAGCCCGCCTGCACGTCGCGCAGGTCGTCGCCGACATACACGACCCGCTCGGCCGGCACATCCAGTTCCTTCGCGGCGTGCAGCAGCGGCGCGGGATGCGGCTTCGAGTGCGGCGTGGTGTCGCCGCTTACGACGCATCCCGCGCGCGTATCCAGCCCCAGTTGCGCGACGAGCGGCTCGGTCAGCCGCGCGACCTTGTTCGTCACGATGCCCCAGCGCACGCCGCGCGCATCGAGTTCGTCGAGTATGTCGCCGATGCCGGGAAAGAGAGTGGTCTCGATGCACAGGTCGGCTTCGTAGTTCGCCAGAAACTCCTCGCGCATCGACGAGTAGTCGTGATGCTCGGGCCCGATGCCGAACGCGCCGCCCAGGAGCCCGCGTGCGCCGGCGGACGCGAGCGGACGCAAGTGCTCGAGCGGCACCATCTCGAGGCCGCGCTCGTGGCGCATCTTGTTGACGGCGGCAGCGAGGTCGGGCGCGGTGTCCGCGAGCGTGCCGTCGAGATCGAACAGGATGCCTTGGCAGAGACCGATCGACGCGTCTTCGTCTTCTCGTTGTGGCAGGGGCGTGGGATCGCTCATTGATGTAGGCGCAAGGCGCGAAAAAGGCAGGTGGCTCAGGCGTCGCGGCGGCAGGCGAGCATGTAGTTGACGTCGGTATCGCTCGATAGGCCGAAGTGACGGGTGAGCGGGTTGTACGTGATGCCCTTGATGTCGGCCGTTCGCAGGTCCGCCACGCGCGCGAAGCCCGCGAGCTCCGACGGACGGATGAAGCGGGCGTAGTCATGCGTGCCCTTTGGCAGCATGCGCGCGAGGTACTCCGCGCCGATCACGGCCAGAAGATACGACTTGACGTTACGGTTGAGCGTCGAAAAGAACACCCAGCCGCCGGGTTTGACCAGCGTCTTGCACGCCTCGACGACCTTCGATGGATCGGGCACGTGCTCAAGCATTTCCATGCATGTCACGACGTCGAACGAGGCCTGTTCGCGGGCCGCAAGCGCCTCGGCGGCGATTTCCTCGTAATTTACGGTTACACCACTTTCAAGGCTGTGAAGGTCTGCGACGCCCAAAGCTTCGTGAGAAAGGTCGATTCCCTTCACATCGGCGCCCAAAGTGGCCATCGATTCGGACAGGATGCCACCGCCGCAGCCAATATCGAGCACACGCTTGCCCGCGAGATGCGCATGCGAGTCGATCCAGTTGAGCCGCACCGGATTCAGTTCGTGCAGAGGTTTGAATTCGGCGTTCGGGTCCCACCAGCGATGCGCTAGATCGCTGAATTTCTGCAGTTCGTGGGGATCGGCGTTGGTCATAACGGATGCGGCCTCGAAGGCTGAAAAGCACGGTGGATCGGAGAAACCCTGAGTATATAGGGCCGCGAACAGGGCGGCAAAAGCGGCTGACGCGGCGCGGCTTCCCGCTGCCGTTGCATCTCTCTCCGTGTGGTCGGGCGCCTGTCCAGGCGCCCGTTGGCGCCCGCGCCAAATGACATAAACAAGGCATAAAAAAAGCCCCGCTGGAGCGGGGCTTCGACACTGCGGTAATTTTGTAGTTTACTGCTTCGAAGTACCGACAACTTCGACTTCCACGCGACGATCCGGTGCGAGGCAGGCGATGAGCTGCTTGCGGTTCTTCTGGTTGCAGCCCGTCGTGACCGGGTTGCGCTTGCCCTTGCCTTCCGTGTAGATGCGGTTGGCTTCGATACCCTTGCTGACCAGGTATGCCTTGACAGCTTGTGCACGACGCAGCGACAGACGGTCGTTGTACTTGTCCGAACCGATGCGGTCGGTGTAGCCCGTGGCCACGACGACTTCCAGGTTCAGGCCTTGAATCTTCGATGCCAGGTCATCCAGCTTTTCCTTGCCAGCCGGCTTCAGGATTGCCTTGTCGAAGTCGAACAGGGCATCAGCCTGATACGTGATCTTCTGGCTGGTGATAGCCGGAGCTGCCGGCGGCGGAGCCGGCGGGGTCGGTGCTTGTGCGACCAGTGCGCCATCGCACTTTGCGTTAGCCGTTGCCGGCGTCCAGAACGCATCGCGCCAGCAAAGCTCGTTCGTGCCGTTCATCCACACGTATTCGCCGGTGCCGTTCACCCAGTTGTCGTTCGTGGCTTGTCGCGACGCCGGCACCGACTGTGCCGAAGCGGATGCAGCCATAACTGCGGTAGCTGCAATGAACGCGAGCTTTGAAAGTTTATTCATATTTCTCCTCTCGAAATTGAGATTACCGCAGGTTTACTGCGAGCCTGTTGACGAAGACCAGTCATACATTGCTCGAAGTATAACATCGGTGCGGAACAAAAGACGCTGTGTGTAGACTTCGAGCAGTGTCTAACTTTGTGCGTTCGCATTTTGCCATATCGTTCCCTTCCGACGATAAAAAAATCCTCCCCCTACAGATACGCACGGTCGAATGTGGTGCATGCGCAACAAAAGGTGCCATGTTCGCCAGGAGCCCGCCGGAGGCGGCTCGGCGCGGCTTGGCGGGGAGCATTTTCCGGGCCCGGCCATGGCGCACGCGAGGCGCTTCCAGGTGCTGTTTTCGCGTGTCCTACTAATAGGTATACGCACGTCGTCGGGAGCGGTTGCGCCGCATGTTAGAATCGCGTGATGCGCTGCGCTCGCAGACGCATAGGGGTAGGCCCAAGCGGTGAGGCGAAAAACGCGTGTCCCTCATCGTCTTCGCGCGTAAACGATACGGACAATGGATCAATTCGCCAAAGAGACTCTGCCAATCTCCCTAGAGGAGGAAATGCGCCGCTCGTATATCGAGTACGCGATGAGCGTGATCGTAGGGCGCGCGCTTCCCGATGTCCGCGATGGTCTGAAGCCGGTTCACCGGCGCGTGCTCTACGCGATGCACGAGCTGAACAACGACTGGAATCGGGCATACAAGAAATCGGCGCGTATCGTCGGCGACGTGATCGGTAAATACCATCCGCACGGCGACTCGGCTGTATACGACACGATCGTGCGCATGGCGCAGGATTTTTCGCTGCGCTATATGCTCGTCGATGGACAAGGCAATTTCGGGTCAGTCGACGGCGACAACGCCGCGGCGATGCGTTACACCGAAATCCGCATGGCGAAGATCGGCCACGAGCTGCTCGCCGACATCGATAAGGAAACAGTCGACTTCCAGCCGAACTACGACGGCAGCGAGAACGAACCGTCCATTCTGCCTTCGCGCATTCCCAATCTGCTGATCAACGGCTCGTCGGGCATTGCAGTGGGCATGGCGACGAACATTCCGCCGCACAATCTGAGCGAAATCGTCGATGCCTGCCATCACCTTCTGAAGAATCCGGAATCGACGATCGACGAGCTGATCGAGATCGTGCCCGCGCCGGATTTCCCGACGGCGGGCATCATCTACGGCGTCGCCGGCGTGCGCGACGGCTATCGCACGGGCCGCGGGCGCGTGGTGATGCGCGCCGCGACGCACTTCGAAGAGATCGACCGCGGTCAGCGCATGGCGATCATCGTCGACGAGCTGCCGTATCAGGTGAACAAGCGCTCGCTGCTCGAGCGGATCGCCGAGCTGGTGAATGAGAAAAAGCTCGAAGGCATTTCTGACATTCGCGACGAATCCGACAAGAGCGGCATGCGTGTCGTGATCGAGCTGAAGCGCGGCGAAGTACCTGAGGTCATTCTCAACAATCTTTATAAGGCGACGCAGCTCCAGGACACGTTCGGCATGAACATGGTCGCGCTGGTCGACGGCCAGCCGAAGCTGCTGAACCTGAAGGAAATGCTCACGCATTTCCTGTCGCATCGTCGCGAAGTGCTGACGCGGCGCACCGTGTACGAGCTGCGCAAGGCGCGCGAACGCGGCCACGTGCTCGAAGGTCTTGCTGTCGCGCTTGCCAACATCGACGAGTTCATCGCGATCATCAAGGCCGCGCCCACGCCGCCGATCGCGAAGCAGGAGCTGATGGACCGCTCGTGGGATTCGACGACCGTGCGCGACATGCTGCAGCGTGCGGAAGCAGACGCGGCGTCGTCCGGCGGTCGCGCGGCGTACCGCCCGGAAGGGCTGAACCCCGCGTACGGCATGCAGACCGACGGCCTCTACCGTCTGTCGGATACGCAGGCTCAGGAAATTCTCCAGATGCGCCTGCAACGTCTGACGGGCCTGGAGCAGGACAAGATCATCAGCGAGTACCGCGACGTGATGGCGCAGATCGCCGACCTGCTGGACATCCTGGCGCGCCCCGAGCGCATAACTGCGATCATCTTCGACGAACTCACGTCGATCAAGAGCGAATTCGGCGATGAGCGCCGCTCGAAGATCGAAATGAACGCGACGGAGCTGAACACCGAAGACCTGATCACGCCGCAGGACATGGTCGTGACGATGTCGCATGCCGGTTACGTGAAATCGCAGCCGTTGTCCGAATATCGCGCCCAGAAGCGCGGAGGTCGCGGCAAACAGGCGACGCAGATGAAGGACGACGACTGGATCGACACGCTCTTCATCGCGAACACGCACGATCACATCCTGTGCTTCTCGAATCGCGGCCGCGTCTACTGGCTGAAGGTCTATGAAGTGCCGCAAGGTTCGCGCAACTCGCGCGGCCGTCCGATCGTCAACATGTTCCCGCTACAGGAAGGCGAGAAGATCACGGTGGTTCTGCCCGTCAAGGAATTTTCGGCGGACAAGTTCGTTTTCATGGCGACGGCGCTCGGCACCGTCAAGAAGACGCCGCTCGAACAGTTCAGCCGTCCGCTGAAGAAGGGCATCATCGCGGTCGGTCTGGACGACGGTGATTACCTGATCGGCGCGGCGATCACCGACGGCGAGCACGACGTGATGCTGTTCTCGGATTCGGGCAAGGCAGTCCGGTTCGACGAAAATGACGTTCGTCCGATGGGGCGCGAGGCGCGCGGTGTGCGCGGCATGCAACTCGAAGACGGCCAGCAGGTGATCGCGTTGCTCGTCGCCGGTGACGAACAGCAGTCGGTGCTGACGGCAACGGAAAACGGCTACGGCAAACGCACGCCGATCACGGAGTACACGCGCCACGGCCGCGGCACGAAGGGCATGATCGCGATCCAGACGTCCGAGCGCAACGGCAAGGTGGTCGCCGCGACGCTGGCCGATCCGGAATCGCAGATCATGCTGATTACCAACACGGGCGTGCTGATTCGTACGCGCGTGTCGGAAATTCGAGAAATGGGCCGTGCAACGCAAGGTGTTACACTCATCAGCCTTGATGAAGGCACCAAGCTTTCCGGTCTGCAACAGATTGCCGAAGCGGAAGCTGACGTGGACGGCGACGCCGACACTTCCGCCGACGAAGCAGGCGACACCAACGGCGAAGCGTCCTGATCCGCACCGAAGCTTCTCAAGTCATGCGTGTGACCGCGCAGGCCACATAGGCGCATCGGGTCGATGCGCCGCCTGCGCGGCAAACCAGTTAGGTTAATTTCTCTTAGGGAGTAGTGATGCAAAAACGATTCAAGCAGTTGATGGTTCTGGCCGCTTTCGTGCCGACCCTGGCGATGGCGCAAGCGCTGCAAAACCAGCAGCCGGCTCCGGCTGCCCCGGCTGCCGCTGCCCCGGTCGACCCCGCGAAGCAAGCCGCCATCAAGGATCTGCTGGATGCGATCGACGCGCAGAAGCTGGTCGGCGCGATCGGCAACAGCGCGCAGATGCAGGCCAAGCAACTGGTTCCGGCGATCCTGTCGGACGCGCTGTCGGAAAACAAGACGATGACGGACAAGCAAAAGCAGGCTTCCGTTCCGTCGCTGCAGAAGAACGCCGTGCCGAAGCTGGTTGACTCGGCAGGCCAGGTCTTCGCAACGGACGCATTCAAGCAGGACGCGATGCAAGCTCAGTACGACGCCTACGCGAAGTACTACAGCGTGCAGGAAATCAAGGACCTGACGACGTTCTACAAGAGCCCGACGGGCCGCAAGTTCATCCAGGTTCAAGACCAGGTTGGCCGCGACGTCGTGAACGGCCTGATGCAGAAGTACATGCCGCAATCGATCAAGGCGACGCGCGACCAGGCCGACAAGGAAGTCGCTTCCGTCAAGCCGGCGAAGTAAGCAGGTCGAACGAGGCTGAACGACGTTCGAAGCGCATCACACAGGCGGCGGCCGAAGGAATTCGTTGAATCCCCTTGAATCGCCGCGGTTTGGCGGGTTTTTAGCGTCAATGCGATAATGGCCGTTTGCGCTTGAGCGCAGACGGCCATTTTCTTTCAGGCGCGGTTTCCGGTTCTTTCCTACGCCGCGCGCCTGCCTTCCGGGGTTCTCACGATGCGCGTGTTCAATTTCTCCGCCGGTCCGGCGGCCATGCCCGAAGACGTGCTGCGCCAGGCAGCCGACGAAATGCTCGATTGGCGCGGCAGCGGCATGAGCGTGATGGAAATGAGCCATCGCGGCAAAGAGTTCATGACGATCCACGAAGAGGCGCTGACCGATCTGCGCGATTTGCTTCAGGTGCCGTCCAGCCACCAGATCCTCTTCCTGCAAGGCGGCGGGCTCGGCGAAAACGCAATCGTGCCGATGAACCTGATGGGCCGCAAGGCGCGTGCCGACTTCGTCGTGACGGGTTCGTGGTCGCAGAAATCTTTCAAGGAAGCGCAGAAATACGGCACGGCGAATCTGGCCGCCAGCGGCGAAACGCCCGAAGGCTTCACGCGCGTCCCGCCGCGTGCCGAGTGGAAGCTGTCCGACGATCCCGCCTACGTGCACCTGTGCACGAACGAGACGATTCATGGCGTCGAGACGTTCGAGATTCCCGATCTCGGCGACATTCCGCTCGTTGCGGACGCGTCGTCGCACATCCTGTCGCGCCCGATGGACATCGCCAAATACGGCGTGCTGTTCGGCGGCGCGCAGAAGAACATCGGCATGGCGGGCGTGACCGTCGTGATCGTGCGCGAAGACCTGCTGGACCGTTCGATGACCATCTGTCCGTCGGCGTTCGAGTGGAAGACGGTCGCGCTGAACAATTCGATGTACAACACACCGCCCACGTATGCGATCTACATCGCCGGGCTCGTGTTCAAGTGGTTGAAGAAGCAGGGCGGTCTGAAGGCGATCGAGGCACGCAACGTCGAGAAGGCGAAGCTGCTGTACGACACCATCGATTCGAGCCGCTTCTATCTGAACAAGGTCGAGCGCAACGCGCGGTCGCGGATGAACGTACCGTTTTTCCTCGCAGACGAGTCGCGCAATGAAGATTTCCTGGCCGGCGCGAAAGCGCGCGGGCTGGTGCAGCTGAAGGGCCACAAGTCCGTCGGCGGCATGCGGGCGTCGATTTACAACGCGGTGCCACTCGAAGGCGTCAAAGCGCTTGTCGAGTACATGAGGGAATTCGAACAGCGCAGCGCGTGATCCTTCGGGATACGGCGCGCGCATCCTTTCCGAACTGGCCCATACAGGACCCGAAGGGGCCCTTTAGAAGCATGGACGACGAACTCAATTCCCAACTCAAACCGCTGCGCGACCGGATCGACGCGATCGACGCGCAGCTCATCGCGCTGCTGAATCAACGCGCGGCCGTCGCGCTCGAAGTCGGCGAGGTGAAGAAGCACTTCAACGCGCCCGTGTTTCGTCCGGAGCGCGAGCAGCAGGTGATCGCGCGTCTGCAGGATATGAGTCAGGGCCCGCTTGCCGGCGAGCACATCGACGCGATCTGGCGCGAGATCATGGCCGCGAGCCGCGCGCTGGAAAAGAACCTCACGGCCGCATATCTCGGGCCGGCGGGCACCTACAGCGAACAGGCGATGCACGAATACTTCGGCCAGTCGATCGAAGGGCTGCCGTGTTCGTCGATCGACGAAGTGTTCCGCTCGGTCGAAGCGGGCGGCGCGGAATTCGGCGTCGTGCCCATCGAAAACTCGACGGAAGGCGCGGTGTCGCGCACGCTCGATCTGCTGCTGCAAACGCAGTTGCTGATCGGCGGCGAACTTGCCTTGCCGGTCCACCACAATCTGCTGACGCTCGACGGCGCGCTGACGGGCGTGACCCGCGTATGCGCGCACGCGCAGGCGCTGGCGCAGTGCCAGCGCTGGCTGTCCACGCACGCGCCGCATGTCGAGCGCCAGGCCGTGTCGAGCAACGCCGAAGCCGCGCGGATGGCGGCGGAAGACCCGAGCATCGCGGCCATCGCCGGCGACCGCGCGGCGACCCAGTATGGTCTGCAAGTCACTTACGCGCTGATCCAGGACGACCCGCACAACCGCACCCGCTTCGTGATGATCGGCAAGGAGCCGACGGGCGCAAGCGGCTACGACAAGACGTCGCTGATCGTGTCGGTGGCGAACGAACCCGGCGCCGTGTTCAAGCTGCTGGAGCCGCTCGCGCGGCACGGCGTGTCGATGACGCGCTTCGAATCGCGTCCGGCGCGCGTCGGCACGTGGGAGTACTACTTCTACATCGACGTCGAAGGCCATCGCGACGATGCGCCCGTTGCGGCCGCGCTTGCCGAGCTCGGCCAGAAAGCGGCCTTCCTGAAGATTCTCGGCTCGTATCCGCGCGCCCGCTGATACGCGGCATTCGATTCCGATCCAACCAACACACCTGGACAGAGCTATCCGGAGAGCCCTATGACAACGTCTTTCGGTCCTTCCTACGTTCGCGCGATCGCGCCTTATGTGGCTGGCAAGCCGATCTCGGAAGTCGCGCGGGAATTCGGGCTGGACGAAGCGCGCATCGTGAAGCTGGCGTCGAACGAGAATCCGCTCGGCATGCCGGAATCCGCGAAGACGGCGATGGCGCAGGCCGCGAGCGAACTCGGCCGTTATCCGGATGCGAATGCGTTCGAACTGAAGGCGGCGCTCTCCGCGCACTACGACGTGCCCGCCGACTGGATCACGCTCGGCAACGGCAGCAACGACATTCTCGAACTGGCCGCGCACGCGTTCGTCGAGAAGGACCAGTCAATCGTCTACTCGCAGTATTCGTTCGCCGTGTACGCGCTCGCGACGCAAGGCTTGGGCGCACGCGCGATCGTCGTTCCCGCCGTGAAGTACGGCCACGATCTCGACGCGATGCTCGCTGCGATCGCCGACGACACGCGGCTCGTTTTCGTCGCGAATCCGAACAATCCGACGGGCACGTTCATCGACGGTCCGACGATCGAAGCGTTCCTGTCGAAGGTGCCGCGCGAGGTCGCCGTGGTGCTCGACGAGGCGTACACGGAATACCTGAGCGCGGACAAGCGCTACGACTCGATCGCGTGGGTGCGCCGCTATCCGAATCTGATGGTGTCGCGCACGTTCTCGAAGGCGTTTGGTCTTGCCGGCTTGCGCGTCGGCTTCGCGATTGCGCAGCCGGAACTGACCGATCTGATGAACCGTCTGCGTCAGCCGTTCAACGTGAATACGCTCGCGCAAGCAGCCGCGATCGCCGCGCTGAACGACAAGCCTTTCCTGCGGAAGAGCGCGGAACTGAATGCGCAGGGCTATCGCCGGCTGACGGAAGCGTTCGACAAGCTGGGTCTCGAATACGTGCCGTCGGACGGCAACTTCGTGCTGGTGCGCGTCGGCGACGACGACAGCGCGGGCAATTGCGTGAATCTCGAGCTGCTGAAGCAGGGCGTGATCGTGCGGCCCGTGGGCAGCTACGGCTTGCCGCAGTGGCTGCGCGTGACGATCGGCTTGCCAGAGGAAAACGAGGCGTTCATCGCCGCGCTCGAAAAGACGCTGGCGACGGCCTGAGCGATCAATGCAATCCACGCGCCTCATCGAGTGCGAGGCGCGTTTTTTCTGTGACTGACGTGGCAGCGTTCTCTTTCGACAAACTGGTGATTTTCGGCGTCGGGCTGATCGGCGGGTCGCTCGCTCGTGCGCTGCGCGAACACGCCGACGTGGGCGGCGCGCGCCGCGTGATCGGCGTGGGGCGCTCGGCGGCGTCGACGCAACGCGCGCTGGAGCTGGGCGTGATCGACGCGAGCGCAGCGCTCGCCGATGACGCCGCGCTGCGCGACGCGCTAAAGGGCGCCGATCTGGTTCTGCTCGCTGCGCCCGTTGCGCAGACGCAGCCTTTGCTCGAACGCATCGCGCCGTTTCTCGATCCTTTGACGATCATCACCGATGCCGGCAGCACGAAGTCCGACGTCGTTGCTGCGGCGCGCGCGGCGCTGGGCGAGCGCATCGGCCAGTTCGTGCCCGGACATCCGATTGCGGGCCGCGAATCGAGCGGCGTCGATGCCGCGCTGCCGGACCTGTACGTGAACCGCAACGTCGTGCTGTGCGCGTTGCCGGAGAATGCGCAGGCGTCGGTCGAACGCGTTGCCGCCATGTGGCGCGCGACGGGGGCGAGCGTGCACGCGATGTCGCCTGCGCAGCACGATCGCGTGTTCGCGTCGGTCAGCCATTTGCCGCATGTGTTGTCGTTCGCGCTCGTCGAGCAGATTCTCAATTCACCCGACGCCGCGCTGAAGTTCTCGTTCGCGGCGGGCGGATTCCGCGACTTCACCCGGATTGCCGCGTCGAGCCCGGAAATGTGGCGCGACGTGTGCGTCGCGAACCGCGCGGCGCTGCTCGACGAACTCGACGCCTACACGGCCGTGCTGGCAAGTCTGCGCGCGGCGATCGAAGCCGGCGACGGCGCGACGCTCGAAGCCGTGTTCGCGCGCTCGCGCTCGGCACGCAGCGAGTGGCGGGAGCGCGCGGCATCGTCGCAACAAGCGTCGCAGCAGCCGTCGCCCGCGCGCTCCGCAACCGACGACGCGTCGAAATAACTGGACACTGGAATTCACATGGAACATCTCGATCTCGGACCATTTTCCCGTGCGTCCGGCACGGTCCGTCTGCCCGGCTCGAAGAGCATCTCGAACCGCGTGCTGCTGCTCGCGGCGTTGGCCGAGGGCGAGACGACGATTACGAATCTGCTCGATTCCGACGACACGCGCGTGATGCTCGACGCGCTCGAAAAGCTCGGCGTGAAGCTCAAACGCGACGGCGACACCTGCGTCGTTACGGGCACGCGCGGCGCGCTACCGGCGGCGCGCGCCGATCTGTTCCTCGGCAACGCGGGCACGGCCGTGCGACCGCTGACGGCGGCGCTCGCGGTGAACGGCGGCGATTACCGCATTCACGGCGTGCCGCGCATGCACGAGCGGCCGATCCGCGATCTGGTCGACGGGCTGCGTCAGATCGGCGCGAAGATCGATTACGAAGAGAACGAAGGCTTTCCGCCGCTGCGCATCCGTCCGGGGCAAATCTCCGTCGACGCTCCGATCCGCGTTCGCGGCGACGTGTCGAGCCAGTTCCTGACGGCGCTGCTGATGGCGCTGCCGCTCGTCAAGACGGCAAGCGGCGAGACGGTCGTCGAAGTGGCAGGCGAACTGATTTCGAAGCCCTATATCGAGATCACGATTGCCCTGATGGCGCGCTTCGGCATCAAGGTCGAGCGGCTCGGCTGGGAGCGCTTCACGATTCCGAATGGCATGCGCTATCAATCGCCGGGCAAGATCATGGTGGAGGGCGATGCGTCGTCGGCGTCGTACTTCCTCGCGGCGGGCGCGCTGGGCGGCGGGCCGCTGCGCGTCGAAGGCGTGGGCCGCGCGAGCATCCAGGGCGACGTCGGTTTCGCGACGGCGCTGACGAAGATGGGCGCGAATGTCACGATGGGCGACGACTGGATCGAGGTGCGCGGCGTCGGCAACGACCACGGCAAGCTCGACCCGATCGACATGGACTTCAATCTGATCCCCGACGCGGCCATGACGATCGCCGTCGCCGCGCTGTTCGCCGACGGCACGTCGACGCTGCGCAATATCGCGAGTTGGCGCGTGAAGGAAACCGACCGGATCGCCGCGATGGCGACCGAATTGCGCAAGGTCGGCGCGAAGGTGCAGGAAGGCGAGGATTTTCTCGTCATCACGCCGCCCGAAAAACTGACGCCGAACGCCGCGATCGACACCTACGACGATCACCGGATGGCGATGTGCTTCTCGCTGGTCAGCCTGGGCGGCGTGCCCGTACGGATCAACGACCCGAAGTGCGTCGGCAAGACGTTCCCCGATTATTTCGAGCGCTTCCTTGCGCTCGCTCAACCCTGACCCTCGCATTGACAACATCGCCGCCCGTTTCGACGGGCGACTTTCTAGATGAAACCGACACGTCCCTTTCACCAGACGCCCGTCATCACGATCGACGGCCCGACCGCATCCGGCAAAGGCACGGTAGCCGCGCTGGTAGCCGCCGAACTCGGCTTCCACTTGCTGGACAGCGGGGCGCTATACCGGCTCGCGGCGCTCGCCAGCGTGCGCTACAACATCGCCGCCACCGACGCCGAGGCGCTTGCAAAACTGGTCGGCGATCTCCATATCACGTTTCGCGAGGGCATCGCGCAGCTGGACGGCGTCGACGTGTCGACGGAAATCCGCGCCGAGGAAATCGGCAACCGGGCGTCTGCGATTGCCGTCCACGCACCCGTCAGGACCGCGCTGGTGGCCCGTCAACGGGCTTTTCGCAAGCAGCCCGGCCTGGTCGCCGACGGTCGCGACATGGGCACTGTGATCTTTCCTGACGCCCTGCTGAAGGTGTTTTTGACGGCGAGCGTCGAGGCGCGCGCGGCCCGTCGGCATAAGCAATTGATCCAAAAAGGTTTTTCTGCTAATATGGATGACTTGCTTCGGGATTTGCGTGAACGCGACGAGCGCGATAGCAAGCGCGAAGCCGCGCCGCTCAAGCCCGCAGCAGATGCACAGCTGCTCGATACCTCGGCACTGTCGATCGACCAGGCGGTCGAACAGGTGGTGCAATGGTACCGGGCGCTGGCTCCGCAGAACTGAAAGCGGAAGCTCGCATCGAAGTTGTTTTTGTTGTCGTGTAGGTGCTTCACCGCTGAGTGTGAACGAAGCGCGAAGCGATTGTTTAACCCTTAACCCCGTATGGCTTTCGCTCCTCTGCCGTAGTGCTGAACCATGGTGGTTCACCTGACGCTGCGAAAACCATGCAAATTCAGATTTTTATGTCCGACCTGCAAACCTCTACCCCGAATACCGAATCTTTTGCGGCTCTGTTCGAAGAGTCGCTGACCAAGCAGGACATGCGCGCTGGCGAAGTCATCTCCGCCGAAGTCGTGCGCGTCGACCACAACTTCGTGGTTGTGAACGCTGGTCTCAAGTCCGAAGCCTACATCCCGCTCGAAGAGTTCCTGAATGACGCGGGCGAGGTAGAAGTGCAGGCGGGCGACTTCGTTTCCGTCGCGATCGACGCGCTGGAAAACGGCTATGGCGACACGATCCTGTCGCGCGACAAGGCGAAGCGTCTGGCTTCGTGGCTGTCGCTGGAAAAGGCCCTCGACAACAACGAGCTCGTGACGGGCACGATCACGGGCAAGGTCAAGGGCGGTATGACCGTCATGGTCAACGGCATCCGCGCGTTCCTGCCGGGCTCGCTGGTCGACACGCGCCCTGTCAAGGATACGACGCCGTACGAAGGCAAGACGCTGGAATTCCGCGTCATCAAGCTGGACCGCAAGCGCAACAACGTCGTGCTGTCGCGCCGCGCCGTCATCGAGGCGACGCAAGGCGAAGAGCGCGCAAAGCTGCTCGAGACGCTGAAGGAAGGCGCGATCGTCGAAGGCGTGGTCAAGAACATCACCGATTACGGCGCGTTCGTGGACCTCGGTGGTATCGACGGCCTGCTGCACATCACGGACATCGCATGGCGCCGCGTTCGTCACCCGAGCGAAGTGCTGTCGGTTGGCCAGGAAGTCACCGCGAAGATCCTCAAGTTCGACCAGGAAAAGAACCGCGTTTCGCTCGGCATCAAGCAATTGGGCGACGATCCGTGGGAAGGCATCTCGCGCCGCTACCCGTCGGGCACGCGTCTATTCGGCAAGGTCACGAACATCACCGACTACGGTGCGTTCGTTGAAGTCGAATCGGGCATCGAAGGCCTCGTCCACGTGTCGGAAATGGACTGGACCAACAAGAACGTTGCGCCGTCGAAGGTTGTCCAGCTGGGCGACGAAGTCGAAGTCATGGTTCTCGAAATCGACGAAGACCGCCGCCGTATCAGCCTCGGCATGAAGCAGTGCAAGCCGAATCCGTGGGATGACTTCAGCCGCAACTTCAAGAAGGGCGACAAGATCCAGGGCGCCATCAAGTCGATCACCGACTTCGGCGTGTTCATCGGTCTGCCTGGCGGCATCGACGGTCTGGTTCACCTGTCGGACCTGTCGTGGAGCGAAACGGGCGAAGAAGCTGTTCGCAAGTACAAGAAGGGCGACGAAGTGGAAGCCATCGTTCTCGGCATCGACGTCGAGAAGGAACGTATTTCGCTGGGCATCAAGCAGCTCGAAGGCGACCCGTTCAGCAACTTCGTTGCAATGAACGACAAGGGTTCGATCGTCGACGGCACGGTCAAGTCAATTGACGCGAAGGGTGCTGTGGTTCAGCTGACGGCTGACGTCGAAGGCTACCTGCGTGCTTCGGAAATCGCGCAAGACCGCGTGGAAGACGCTCGCAACGTGCTGAAGGAAGGCGACAAGGTCAATGCGATGATCATCAACATCGACCGCAAGTCGCGCGGCATCAACCTGTCGATCAAGGCGAAGGACTCGGCTGAGCAGCAGGAAGCGATGCGGGGCCTGCAGGCTGACAGCAGCTCGGCAGCAAGCGGCACGACGAACCTCGGCGCGCTGCTGAAGGCCAAGCTCGACGGCCAGAACCAGTAAGCCTTAAGGGGTCTGCTGCAGTATGACCAAATCGGAATTGGTCGCCCAGCTGGCTACGCGATTTCCGCAGCTTGTTCTCAAGGATGCGGATTTCGCGGTGAAGACGATGCTCGATGCGATGTCGGACGCTCTGGCCAACGGCCATCGCATCGAAATTCGCGGCTTCGGCAGCTTCGGCCTCAACCGTCGTCCATCCCGCGTCGGGCGCAACCCGAAGTCGGGCGAAAAAGTGTTGGTGCCCGAGAAGCACGTGCCGCACTTCAAGCCTGGCAAAGAGTTGCGTGAGCGCGTCGATCGTCGCGCGGGCGAGCCTCTGAAAGACGAAGCGCCGGACGACGATCTTTGAGCCGGCTCCATGCAAGTATGCAGTTCGGGTTGAAGTTCGCCGGTGGCCACACCCGTCGGCATTGACCAGAAAAAGCGCCTTTGGGCGCTTTTTTTTCGCCCGTCGATTCTGACGGGCACCGGGTCTGGAACGTGCGTCGTATCCATTCCCTAAACGACAGCGAGGCATCACGATCCGCACGCCTGTGCCAGTCGTCATGGCGTTCATTTACAATACGGGTCACTTCGGCGCGGGCATCTACCGTGGCGCGACGCGTCATCTGGCCGGCGTCCTCCCGCAACTGCCGTCAAGAGATCACTACATGAAATTTATCGTCTGGCTGATTCGCGTGCTGGTGTTCGTGCTGCTGCTGGTGCTTGCACTGTCCAATACGCAGAGCGCTACGCTGAATTTCCTCGCCGGATATTCGTGGCAGGCGCCTTTGATCCTGATCGGACTGGCGTTCTTCGTGGTGGGCCTGCTGGCCGGGCTGGTGTCGTCATTGCCGGCGATGTTCCGCTTGCGGATGGAAAACGGCCGCCTCAAGCGTGAACTGCGCGTGGCGCGCGAAACGCCCGTTGCCGTCGAAGAACCGCCGATGCCGCCGCTCATCTAGCCCTTACACGCCGCGTGCACCGCGCGGCCTCTTTCGCACTCCCGCACATTCGCATGGATCTAGACCTCTGGTGGCTGCTCGTCATACCCGTCGCGTTCGCGTTCGGTTGGGTGGCCGCGCGTTATGACCTCAAGGCGTTGCTTTCCGAAAGCGCCAATTTGCCGCGTTCCTATTTTCGCGGACTCAACTTTCTGTTGAACGAACAGCCGGACCAGGCGATCGACGCGTTCATCGAAGTCGTCAAGCTCGACCCGGAAACGATCGAATTGCACTTCGCGCTGGGCAATCTGTTCCGCCGCCGCGGCGAAACCGACCGCGCGATCCGCGTGCATCAGAACCTGTTGAACCGGGCCGATTTGCCCGTCACCGAGCGCGATCATGCGTTGTACGAACTGGGCCAGGACTTCCTGAAGGCCGGTTTGCTGGATCGCGCGGAAGAGACGTTCAAGGCGCTGCAGTCGGGCGACTATGCGCTAGGCGCGCAACGTGCGCTGTTGACCATCTATCAGATCGAGAAGGACTGGAACAAGTCGATCGACACGGCGCGCCGGCTCGAATCGATGGGCGCCGAGTCGCTCGACAAGGAAATCGGCCATTTCCGCTGCGAGCTCGCGCAGGAAGCGCTGCAGCAGAAGAAGCCCGACGAAGCGCGGCGTCAACTGGATCTCGCGTTGAAGGCGCATCCGCAGAACGTGCGCGCGACGATCCTGTTCGGCGACGTTGACGCCGCCGCCGGTCATCACGACAAGGCGATCGTCCAGTGGCGGCGCGTCGAGGAGCAGAATTCCGCGTATCTGCCGCTCGTCGCCGAAAAGGTGATGAAGGCCTACGAAGCGCTCGGACGGCAGGAAGAGGGCGCCGATCTGCTGACGACGTGGGTCGACGGCTATCCGTCGAACGATCTGCTCGACGTCGCGTACCAATACGTATCGGCGTTGCGGGGCCCCGAGGCCGCGCATGCGCTCGCGCGCACGCAGATGCAGAAGTCGCCGAATCTGGCGGGCATGACGCGCCTGCTCGAAGCGCAACAGGCGGTGGCCGAAGAGCCGCGCCGCAGCGAACTGGAACTGATGCGCACGCTGATCCGTCAGCGGACCAAGAATCTGCCACGGTACACGTGCCAGAATTGCGGCTTCCGGGCGCGGCTGTTCTATTGGCAGTGTCCGGGCTGCAGCGGTTGGGAAACCTATGCGCCGCGCCGCGTCGAGCCGATCACGGCGTCGAGCTGACACGCGCCGCGAGCGCGTGAGCGCGGATAGCGGAGCCATCGCGCAGCACTGAAGTTTCGAACTTTGAACCGGCATCACCTACCGGAAAGCGTATGAAAATCACCATTATCGGCACGGGTTACGTAGGTCTTGTCACGGGCGCATGTCTTGCCGAGGTCGGCAACGACGTTTTCTGTCTGGACGTGGACCCACGCAAGATCGAAATCCTGAATAACGGCGGCATGCCGATTCACGAGCCGGGTCTGCAAGAGATCATCGCGCGTTCGCGCGCGGCGGGACGCATCACCTTTTCGACCGATGTCGAGGCGAGCGTCGCGCACGGCGAGGTCCAGTTCATCGCGGTGGGCACGCCGCCTGACGAGGACGGTTCCGCCGATCTGCAATACGTGCTCGAAGCGGCGCGCACTATCGGTCGCACGATGAACAGCTTCAAGGTGATCGTCGACAAGTCGACGGTGCCTGTCGGCACTGCGCAGCGCGTGCGTGCCGTGATCGAGGAAGAGTTGCACAAGCGCGGCCTCGCGGGCAGCCCGCAGCACCGCTTCTCGATCGTATCGAACCCGGAATTCCTGAAAGAGGGCGCGGCCGTCGACGACTTCATGCGGCCTGACCGCATCGTGGTCGGCATCGACAACGATGCCGACGGCGACAAGGCACGCGAGAAGATGCGCCGCCTCTACGCGCCGTTCAACCGCAATCACGACCGCACGCTTTACATGGACGTGCGCTCCGCCGAATTCACGAAGTACGCGGCCAACGCGATGCTCGCCACGCGCATCTCGTTCATGAACGAGATGGCGAATCTGGCCGACACGGTCGGCGCGGACATTGAGGCCGTGCGCCGCGGCATCGGCTCGGACCCGCGCATCGGCTATCACTTCCTGTATGCGGGCGTCGGCTACGGCGGCTCATGCTTCCCGAAGGACGTGCAGGCGCTGATCCGCACCGGGAACGAGATGGGGCACAATCTGCGCATTCTGGAAGCCGTCGAAGAGGTGAACCACGAGCAGAAGGAAGTGCTCGTGCGCAAGATCACGGACGCGCTCGGCGACGATCTGAGCGGCCGCACGTTCGCGGTATGGGGCCTATCGTTCAAGCCGAATACCGACGACATGCGCGAGGCGCCGAGCCGCCGCGTGATCGCGCAGCTGCTCGCGCGCGGCGCGACGGTGCGCGCGTACGACCCGGTCGCGACGGCGGAAGCAAAGCGCGTGTTTGCGCTCGATCTCGCCGGCGTGCCCGACCAGCAGGCGCGCCTGCACTTCACGAGCACGCAGGACGAGACGCTGGCGGGCGCCGATGCCCTCGTCATCGTCACGGAATGGAAGGAATTCAAGAGCCCGGACTTCGTGCATATGAAGGCCGAACTGAAGACGCCGTTGATCTTCGACGGCCGCAATCTGTATGAACCTGACGCGATGGCCGAACTCGGCATCGACTATCACTCGATTGGACGTCCCTATGCACGACCCGCTGAATCTACATCCGACTCCGACCGTACCTGAAGGCGCGGCGCTCGCACCCGAGGTGGGCATCGTCGCGCGTGAGCGCCTCGCGGCGGCGCGCGTGCTGGTTGTCGGCGATGTGATGCTGGACCGTTACTGGTTCGGCGACGTCAATCGCATTTCGCCGGAAGCGCCCGTTCCCGTGGTGCTCGTGCAGAAGCAGGAAGACCGTCTGGGCGGTGCCGCGAACGTCGCGCGCAACGCTGCGGCGCTCGGCGCGCAGGCTGGCCTGCTGTGCGTCGTCGGCCATGACGAGCCGGGCGAGCGCGTCGTGCAACTGCTCGGCGATAGCGGCGTCGCACCGCATCTGGAGCGCGACCCCGAGCTGCCGACGACGATCAAGCTGCGCGTGCTGTCGCGTCAGCAGCAGCTTCTGCGCGTCGACTTCGAAAGGGCGCCGGCGCACGAAGCGCTGCTTGCGGGCCTTGCGCGCTACGACGCGCTGCTGCCGACGCACGACGTGATCCTGATGTCGGACTACGCGAAGGGTGGCCTCACGCACGTCACGAAGATGATCGAGAAGGCGCGCGCGGCCGGCAAGCCGGTGCTGGTCGATCCGAAGGGCGACGACTGGGAGCGCTATCGTGGTGCGACGCTGATCACACCGAACCGCGCGGAGCTGCGCGAGGTGGTCGGGCAGTGGAAGTCGGAAGCCGATCTGCTCGCGCGCGTGACGAAGCTGCGCGCCGAACTCGACCTGAACGCGCTGCTGCTCACGCGCTCCGAAGAAGGCATGACGCTCTTCTCCGACGAAGGCATTCTGCACGCATCGGCTGTAGCCCGCGAAGTGTATGATGTGTCGGGCGCGGGCGATACCGTGATCGCGACGCTCGCGGTGATGATCGGCGCAGGCCTGCCGCTCGACGAAGCCGTCACGCTCGCGAATCGCGCGGCGGGCATCGTGGTCGCCAAGCTCGGCACGGCCACCGTCGACTACGACGAACTCTTTCATTGACGTCGCCGCGCGCCGGCTCACGCGGCGCGGCGCGCGGTTGATCTCCGCATCCGTTGACTCTCATCTCATCAGGACGACCATGACCCTCATCGTCACCGGCGCGGCTGGATTTGTCGGCAGCAATATCGTCAAGGCGCTCAACGAACGCGGCGAAGACAGCATCATCGCCGTCGACAACCTGACGCGCGCCGACAAGTTCAAGAATCTCGTCGACTGCGAAATCGTCGATTACATCGACAAGACGGAATTCGTCGAGCGTTTTGCGCGCGGCGACTTCGGCAAGGTGCGCGCGATTTTCCACGAAGGCGCCTGCTCGGACACGATGGAAACCGACGGCCGCTACATGATGGACAACAACTTCCGCTATAGCCGCGCGGTGCTCGATGCGTGTCTCGCGCAGGGCGTGCAATTTCTGTATGCGTCGTCGGCGGCGACGTATGGCGGCTCGTCGCGCTTCGTCGAGGAGCGCGAGTTCGAAGCGCCCCTCAACGTGTACGGCTATTCGAAATTCCTGTTCGACCAGGTGATCCGCCGCGTGCTGCCCACTGCGAAGAGCCAGATCGTCGGCTTCCGCTACTTCAACGTGTACGGGCCGCGCGAGGCGCACAAGGGGCGCATGGCGTCCGTCGCGTTCCACAACTTCAACCAGTTCCGCGCCGAAGGCAAAGTGAAGCTGTTCGGCGAGTACAACGGCTACGCAGCGGGCGAGCAGACGCGCGATTTCGTTTCCGTCGAAGACGTGGCGAAGGTCAATCTGCATTTCTTCGATCACCCGGAGAAGTCGGGCATCTTCAATCTGGGCAGCGGCCGCGCGCAGCCGTTCAACGATATCGCGTCGACGGTCGTCAACACGCTGCGCGTGCTCGACGGCGAGCCGGCACTGTCGCTCGCCGAGCTGGTGCAGCGCGGGCTGATCGAGTACATCCCGTTCCCCGATGCGCTGCGCGGCAAGTACCAGTGCTTCACGCAGGCCGATCAGACGAAGCTGCGCGAGGCGGGCTACGACGCGCCGTTCCTGACGGTGCAGGAAGGCGTCGATCGCTACGTGCGTTGGCTATTCGGCCAGGTGTAAATCGTTCGTACGCCTCTCTACACTGGAGTCTCCCGATCGGTGATCGTCACCGGCCGGTGTTTCAGGGAGATTCCAAATGTTCAAAAAAGTCATCGTCACGGCGGCCATGCTTGCCGCTTTCGGCCAGGCGTTCGCTACGGTCGACGTCAACTCCGCTAACGAAGCCGGGCTGCGCGGCATCAAGGGCATCGGCCCCGCGAAGGCGAAAGCCATCCTCGACGAACGCGCGGCCCATGGCCCGTTCAAGGATGCGGCGGATCTCAGCAAGCGCGTCAAGGGTTTCGGCGGCCATACCGTCGAGCGTCTGCAGGCCGAGGGCCTCGCTGTCGGCACATCGGGCGCTGGTGCGGCGACTGTCGCTGCTGCTGGCGCACAGGCTCCGGCGGCTCACGCGAAGGCCGCGCCCGCTACGAAGAATGACGCCGCCGTGGTGGTCAAGAAATAGCCGCATGAACTGAGCGCCTGACACGCGGCAACACTCGCGCGCGACGGGCGCCCCCTGTGCCATCTTCCTTCTGGCCGGAGTTGTGGCAACCGCTCCCTTCAGCCGTCATGCAAATGACTGGCTTCCGCGGCAGATCCAGCCTGCCGCGGCTTTTTGCGTTTGCGCGACCGACCGTCGCGGGGACTGGCGCGCTACGTTCGCCGTCGAAAGAGCGGCGAATGCCTCGGCAAATGCGTGCGCCTGTATGTAGCCACGTCGCGGCCTGATCGCGGCCACATACGGCGGGACAGGAACCTGCGGCATCCATGCGGCCGTTAGGGGCTGCGGGCGGCCATTCGGATGCTGGTTTAGAATCGACGGATTCCAGACTCCGCGCATCGTCACAGCACACAACGACATGGCTTACAAAACGATTGAAGACACGATCGGCAACACGCCTCTCATCCAGCTCGTCCGTTTGGTGGACGACGACATCCGCAGCCGCAACAACGTTGTGCTGGGCAAGCTCGAAGGCAACAACCCGGCGGGATCGGTGAAAGACCGCCCCGCGCTTTCGATGATCAAGAAAGCGGAACTGCGCGGGCGCATCAAGCCGGGCGACACGCTGATCGAAGCGACGAGCGGCAACACGGGCATCGCGCTCGCAATGGCGGCGGCGATCCGCGGCTACCAGATGATCCTGATCATGCCGGAAGACCTGTCGCTGGAGCGGCGTCAGAGCATGGCGGCATACGGCGCCGAAATCCTGCTGACGCCAGTGAAGGGCGGCATGGAATACGCGCGCGATCTCGCCGAGCAGATGCAGCGCGAGGGCAAGGGCATCATCCTCGACCAGTTCGGCAACCCCGACAATCCGCTCGCGCACTACGAAGCGACGGGCCCCGAAATCTGGCGCGACACGGAAGGACGCATCACCCATTTCGTGTCGGCGATGGGCACGACGGGCACGATCATGGGCGTGTCGCAGTATCTGAAGGAACAGAACCCGTCGATCGAGATCATCGGCGCGCAGCCGGAAGAGGGCTCGCGCATTCCGGGCATCCGCAAATGGCCCGAGGCTTATCTGCCGAAGATTTTCGACCGCAGTCGCGTCGATCGCGTCGAGAACGTGAGCCAGTCGGCATCGGAAGCGATGGCGCGCCGGATGGCGGCCGTCGAAGGCGTGTTCTGCGGCATCTCGTCGGCGGGCGCGTGCGAAGTGGCGCTACGTATCGCGCGCCAGGTCGAGAACGCGACGATCGTTTTCATCGTGTGCGATCGCGGCGACCGCTATCTGTCGACGGGCGTGTTCCCCGCGTAATCGTCGCTTGCCGGCTGCGGCAAGTCGGAGCAGAAAGCAAAAACGCCGGCAAGCGCCGGCGTTTTTCATGAGTCACATCGACAGTCGATTACTGCGAAGCGGAAGGCACCGATGCATTGCCCGCTGAGGTCGCATCCAGTTGCGCCTTCACGCGTTCGCCGAGTTCATAGACGGCGAGCGCATAGAAGAAGCTGCGGTTGTAGCGCGTGAGCACATAGAAGTTCTTCAGACCCAGCACGTATTCCGTCGCGCGGCCCGGCGACGGCAGATCGACCACGGTGACGGGCGTACCCGCTTCCGTGCGCATGTCGAGGCCCGGCTGGTTCATCAGCATGCCCGCCTTCAGCAGTTGCTGTAGCGACCAGCGCGGTTCCGGCGCGCCCGTCGCGGCTGCCTGCGCGATCCCGAGGCTGCCTGTATCCGTCGCGATGTTCCACACGACGGGCCTGCCCGTTTCCCAGCCATTCTGCCTTAGATAGTTCGCGACGCTGCCGATCGCATCGGCCTGGCTCGTGCGCAGATCGATCTTCTTGTTGCCTTCGTAGTCGACCGCGTACTGGACGATGCTGCTCGGCAGGAATTGCGGAATGCCGATCGCGCCCGTGTATGAGCCGAGCACCGTCGTCGGATCGATCTGCGCGTCGCGCGTCCACACCAGATAGTCTTCGAGATTCTTGCGGAACGTCGCCTGGCGTTCCGCGCGATTGGGCGTGCCCGGGTAATCGAACGTGAGCGTGGTGAGCGCGTCGAGCACGCGGAAGTTGCCCATGTAGCGCCCATAGATCGTCTCGACGCCGATGATGCCGACGATCACTTCCGGCGGCACGCCGTACTGCTCATACGCGCGCTGCAGCGTCGCCTGATTCGCGCGCCAGAATTTCACGCCCGCGTTGATGCGCACCGGGTCGAGAAAGCGCGCCTGATAAACACGCCAGTTCTTGATCGACGGCGTCGGCGATGGCGTCACGAGCTTCACGGCCGTCGCCGAATAGTTCACGCGCGCGAAGAGCGCATGCAATGCGGTGGGATCGAAGTCGTAGCGCGCGACCATGTCGTTGATGAATGCATCGACATTGCCGTTGTTCGCATAGCGCTGCGGAACGATCTCTTCTTCGAACGTCTGTCCTTGCGTCGGCTGTTCCGGCTGGCTTTGCGCGAGCAGCGCGCGCGGCCTGGTTTTGACGGTCTGCGCCGAGGCCGGGCCGGCTCCCGCGAACACGCACCACGCGACGGTCAGTGCGGCGGCTACAGTCGTTGCGCGTAGCCGATGTTGAGCGGACAGAGCAAGCTTGACGGTCATAGTGAAGTGGGGTGTGTGCGGGCAAAAAAAGTTACGGGGGAGTATACCCGACGAGGTTCGCCAATCTGTGTAGAAGCGTTGCGCCAGCGCGGTCCTGGCGCATCGTGTGGTAACTTCGTAGTATTCGCGCAACCCATTGCGCTCATGGACGGAGACACGCAGCGCCCCTCGCACGCCTCGCGCGGTGCGCCGCCCGAAATCGACTCATGGCAACCGGCTTCTATACACACGCAGACTGTCTGCAGCATGAGATGGGGCAATGGCATCCCGAATGCCCCGCGCGCCTGCAGGCAATCGAAGACCAACTGATCGCGAGCCGCATCGGCGAGCTGATCGAACGCGAGTCCGCACCGCTTGCCGACGAATCCGCGCTGCTGCGCGTGCATACGAAAGCGCATGTCGACTACATTCGCGAGCGCTCGCCGGGCACCGGCTATGCGGAGATCGACCCCGACACGTCGATGAATCCGCATACGTGGACGGCCGCGTTGCGCGCGGCGGGCGCAGCTGTCGCGGCCACCGACGCCGTCATCGAAGGCCGTTACGACAACGCGTTTTGCAGCGTGCGTCCGCCCGGTCATCACGCGGAGCCGGCGCGCGCGATGGGCTTCTGCTTCTTCAACAACGTCGCGATCGCCGCACGGCACGCGCTCGAAGTGCATGGCCTCGAGCGCGTCGCGATCATCGATTTCGACGTGCACCACGGCAATGGCACGGAGGCCGCGTTTTCGAACGATTCGCGCGTGCTGATGTGCAGCATCTTCCAGCATCCGTTCTATCCGTTCACGGGCGCCGACAACCAGGCGCCGAACATGTGCAACGTGCCGATCGCGGCGCGCTCGAAGGGGATGGTCGTGCGCGAGGCGATCGACATGATCTGGCTGCCGCGTCTCAATGCGTTCAAGCCGCAGATGCTGTTCGTGTCGGCGGGCTTCGACGCGCATCGCGAGGACGATCTCGGCAACATGGGGCTCGTCGAGGACGACTACGTGTGGATCACCGAGCAGATTCGCCATGTCGCGGATAAGTACGCGCAAGGGCGCATCGTCAGCTGTCTGGAAGGCGGCTACAACCTGTCGGCGCTCGGACGCAGCGTCGTCGCGCATGTGCGCACGCTCGCGGGCATCTGAACGCAAGCGCGGCGCACGGGAGGAAAGCTCATCATGAATAGCGATGCAACGGGCCCGCTGATCGACGTTACGCGCGATGCCTACGACGTGCGCGGCGTCGTGCGTCTCACGCTGAACCGGCCGGACGCGTTCAATGCGCTGTCGGAAGCGCTGCTCGACGAACTGCACACGCAACTCGCCGACATCGCGAAGAGCGATGCGCGCGTCGTGGTGATCGCGGGCGCGGGCCGCGCGTTCTGCGCCGGGCACGATCTGAAGGAAATGCGCGCCGCGCCGTCGCTCGACTATTACCAGGCGCTCTTCGCGCGCTGCTCGAAAGTGATGCTCGCGATCCAGCGCATGCCGCAGCCGGTGATCGCGCGCGTGCACGGTATCGCGACGGCGGCGGGCTGTCAGCTGGTGGCGATGTGCGATCTCGCCGTGGCCGCCGACATCGCGCGCTTCGCCGTGTCGGGCGTCAATCTCGGACTCTTCTGCTCGACGCCATCGGTGCCGCTGTCGCGCAACGTATCGCGCAAGGCCGCGCTCGAAATGCTGCTGACGGGCGATTTCATCGATGCAATGGCGGCGAAGCAGCAAGGTCTCGTGAATCGCGTGGTGCCGCTCGACATCCTCGATATCGAGGTGGCCGCGCTCGCGAAGAGCATTTGCGCGAAACCGCGCGAAGCCGTCGAAGCAGGCAAGAGCCTGTTCTACCGGCAGCTCGAAATGGGCATCGAGGCGGCGTATCAACTGGCTGGGCAGACGATGGCCTGCAACATGATGGACGACTCGGCGCTCGAAGGCGTGCAGGCGTTCATCGACAAGCGGCCGCCCGACTGGAAGCACACGTCCGGTCGCTAGGCCGCGCGCCCGTCCGCTTCACTCCGAACGCTTCAATATCCAGTTGACGAGCGCATCGATCACACGCTCGCGATCGAGGTCGTTCATCGTCTCGTGATAGCTGCCTTCGTAAAGCGTCAGCGTTTTGTCCGGCGAGCCGGCGTGCGCGCCGAAGTCGCGGCTGCCGTCGGGCTCGGTGAGCTTGTCCGCCGTGCCATGCCAGATCAGCAGCGGCATGCGCAGGCCCGCGCGGCCGTGCTCGATGCGCTGCATCGCGAGCAACAGTTCGGCGCCCGTGCGCGCGGGGATCGCGCCATGATGCACGAGCGGATCGTTCCGGTTCGCTTCAACCACACCGCGATCGCGCGATAACAACGCCGCTTCAATCTTCATCGCCGGGAAGCGCGGCCATACGCGGCTGATCTTCTGGCTCAACGCGAGCATCCAGCGTGGCACGTCGTGGCCGGGAGCGAGCGCGGGGCTCGACAGGATCAGACCACTCAGCGGCCGTGCGTGGCTGGCGTGCTTTTCGATCGCGTGCAAGGCGGCGATCGCGCCGCCCATGCTGTGGCCCATCAGGAACAGCGGCCCGTCGTTGCACGCGGCCACCGTGACGAGCGCGTCGGCATCCAGCAGATATTCGTCGAAGCGCCCGATCCATGTGCGCGGGCCGGGCGCATGGCCGTGCCCGCGCAGATCGACCGCGACCAGTTCGATGCCGTTCGCGTTGAGCGCCTGGGCAAGCGCCGCATAACGTCCGGCGTGCTCCGCGAGCCCGTGGAGAAGGGCGATCGTCGCGCATCGTATCCCCGCCGCGCGCCATCGGTAGACGGGCAGTTCGACGCCGTCGGACGCGACGGCGCGAGACCGTTCGGGATGGGGCATCGCGGGAGTCGCAGCGGCCTGGGTCGTCTCCATGGGCATTTTCCGATTGTTGTAGTGGTGCGCCCGATCATAGCGGCGCGCATCGTGCCCGTTGCGGCCAATCGAACCGGGTAGCCCTCTAATTCCGGTCAGTTATGAAAGTCTCTGAATTGATTATTAAAGGATATGACATGTCTGCGGTAAAATCGCCGGCTCAAATCCCAATAAAAGTCACGGCGGCCGGTGCCTGGAGCGTGCGACGCTTGCTGGCAAAGTCCGCCGTTTCGTTTTTCATGATCGAACTACGCAATCTTTCGCAGCGTTTTCCGGGGCCACGGGGCTGGGTCGAAGCGCTGCACAACGTCAATCTGTCGATTCCCCACGGTGAGGTCTTCGGCATCATCGGACGCAGTGGCGCGGGCAAGAGCACGCTGGTCCGTACGATCAATCTGCTGACGCGCCCGACGGAAGGCAATGTCGTCGTCGACGGCCGCGACCTCACGACGATGCCCGCTGCGCAACTGCGCGAAGCCCGCCGAGAGATCGGCATGATCTTCCAGCACTTCAATCTGCTGTCGTCGCGCACGGTGTTCGGCAATGTCGCGCTGCCGCTCGAACTGGCCGGCATGAAGCGCGCGGAGATCGAGGCACACGTGCTGCCGCTGCTCGAACTCGTCGGGCTGTCGGCGCAGAAGGACCGCTATCCGTCGCAGATCAGCGGCGGGCAGAAGCAGCGCGTGGGCATTGCGCGCGCGCTCGCGAGCAAGCCGAAAGTGCTGCTCTCCGACGAAGCGACATCCGCTCTCGATCCCGAAACGACGCGCGCGATTCTCGATCTGCTCAAGCGCATCAACCGCGAGCTGAAGCTGACCGTCGTGCTGATCACGCACCAGATGGAAGTGATCAAGCAGGTGTGCGACCGCGTCGCCGTGCTGGATAACGGACGCGTGGTCGAAGAGGGCAAGGTCATCGACGTGTTCCTGCAACCGCATCACGAAGTCACGCGCGCGCTGATCGGCGACGTGATCGCGCAGGAACTGCCGCCCGCGCTTAAGGTGCGCGTCGCCGAGCGTCTGAAGACGGGCAGCGGCCATCTGCTGCGGCTCGCGTTTACGGGTTCGGGCGTCGATCAGCCGATTCTTTCGGAGACGATTCGCCGCTACGAACTGGACTTCAACATCCTGCACGGCCAGATCGACGAGATCCAGGGGCAGGCGTTCGGCTCGCTCGCGGTGCTCGCGGGCGGCGAGCCGTCGAAGGTGGCGCAGGCGCTGGCGTTTCTGCGCGAACAGGGCGTGGTGGTGGAGGAGTTGTCGTATGTTGAGTGAAATGTTCGATATGTTCGTGCAGTCGTTCTGGGAGACGCTGATCATGGTCGGCATTTCCGGGCTGATCGGCGCGGCCGTCGGCCTGCCGCTCGGCGTGCTGCTCTATCTGACCGACCGTCAGGGCGTGCTGCAGAACCTCGGCGTCAATCGCGTGATGGGCGTGGTCGTCAATGCCGTGCGCTCGACGCCGTTCATCATTCTTCTCGTTGCTGTGATTCCTTTCACGCGCCTCGTCGTCGGCTCGTCGATCGGCACGGCGGCAGCCGTCGTGCCGCTGACTATCGCCGCTGCGCCGTTCATCGCGCGGCTCGTCGAGACGGCGCTGCGCGAAGTCGATCGCGGCCTGATCGAAGCGGCGCAGGCGATGGGCGCGACGACATCGCAGATCGTGTTCAAGGTGCTGCTGCCGGAGTCGCTGCCGGGCATCGTCGCGGGACTGACGATCACGTTCGTGTCGCTGGTCGGCTATTCGGCGATGGCGGGCGCGATCGGCGGCGGCGGGTTGGGCGATCTCGGCATCCGCTATGGGTACCAGCGTTTTCTGCCGGAAGTGATGGTGACGGTCGTCGTGATCCTGATCGTCTTCGTGCAACTGGTGCAGTCGTTCGGGGATTGGCTCGTGCGTCGTTTGAGCCACAAATAAACACGCTTACAAAATAAAGGTCTGCTCACATGCAACGTCGTTTCATTCTCAAGCTCGCGGCTACATTGGGCGCCGTGTCGCTGTTCGGCGCATCGTCGCTCGCATTCGCCGACGAATCGATCAAGGTCGGCGTGACGGGCGGTCCGCACGCGCAACTGATGGACGTCGTGAAGACGGTCGCCACGAAGAACGGCCTGAACATCAAGGTGATCGAGTTCTCGGACTACGTGCAGCCGAACGCGGCGCTCGCCGGCGGCGATCTCGACGCGAACAGCTACCAGCACGAGCCGTATCTGCAGGCGCAGGTAAAGGACCGAGGCTACAAGCTGATCAAGATCGTTGATACCGTGACCTTCCCGATGGGCATCTATTCGAAGAAGGTGAAATCGCTTGCCGAACTGCCGGCGGGCGCGAAGATCGCCGTGCCGAACGATCCGACCAACGGTGGACGCGCGCTGCTTCTGCTGCAAAAGCAGGGCTTGATCAAGCTGCGCGCGGATGCGGGCCTGAAGGCGACGCCGCTCGACATCGCCGAGAACCCGAAGAAGCTGAAGATCGTCGAACTCGACGCGGCGCAGATTCCGCGCTCGCTCGGCGATGTCGACGCGGCCGCGATCAATACGAACTTCGCGATGGAAGCGGGTCTGAAGCCGAAGCAGGACGCAATTGCGATCGAGGACCCGAAAGGGCCGTACGTGAACATCGTTGCGATTCGCGAGTCGGACCGCAACAAGCCGTGGGTGGCGAAGCTGATCGCGGCGTATCACTCGCCGGAAGTGAAGCAGTTCATCGATAGCAAGTTTGGCGGCGCGGTGATCGCGTCCTGGTGATCGGTGCGGCGCAGTGGCGCGGGAGCGGCCGCGTCGCTGCGTATTGGAGGCGTGTAGGAGCATAGGGTGATGGTGCCGCGTCGTGCGTCTCATCTGGCCCCGCCATGCGGGCGTATCGGTAAGAACCCGGACTTGGTCTCTGGGCTTTTTTCGGTCTAGAATAGCACGACCGTTCGACATTGCCGTCATCGCCATCGGGGAGCGATATCCTCGATATCAAGCAATCCCGGGCGGCTCCAGCGGAGGCTATCGCTATAATGTCCGTCGGGTTGACGTATTCGTAACTTTGGAGCGTGTGCATGAAAATCCTGGTGCCAGTCAAGAGAGTGGTTGACTACAACGTGAAGGTCCGCGTGAAGTCGGACAACACGGGCGTCGACATTGCCAATGTGAAGATGTCGATGAATCCGTTCGACGAAATTGCCGTCGAAGAGGCCGTGCGCCTGAAGGAAGCGGGTGTCGCGACGGAAGTGATCGCGGTGTCGGCAGGCGTCACGCAGTGCCAGGAAACGCTGCGCACGGCGCTGGCGATCGGCGCGGATCGCGCGATCCTGATCGAATCGAATGAAGACCTGCAGCCGCTGGCTGTCGCCAAGCTGCTGAAGGCGCTGGTCGACAAGGAGCAGCCTTCGCTGGTGATCCTCGGCAAGCAGGCCATCGACGACGATTCGAACCAGACGGGCCAGA
>NZ_WHNP01000170.1 GCF_009362735.1 Paraburkholderia franconis
AAAGCATACGGCATGCGCTCATCCATGAGTCGACGTGGTGATTGCTGGGATAACGCGCCGACCGAAAGTCTGTGGGGTTCGCTGAAAGTTGCACGCCTGCACGGTCGACACTTCTCGACCAAACGTGCGGCAATGGACGAAGTGGTTGATTGGCTCAACTTTTATAACGCGCATCGGCTACACTCGACGCTCAATTACGTCAGCCCCATGACGTTCGAGAAGAACTGGTTCGCCGCTCAGCAAGGTGCGGCCGCATAAATCCCTCGGCTATGGGATTCGTGAAACAGGGGCAAGGTCAGTGTTCAAGAAACGACTCCCCCGCGATAAACATGAACGGGTGCGGGCACGCAGCGCGCACAGAGTGTTCCGACAGACGATCAAGCCATTTCGAAACTCTTCCGGCAGTCATGTTTGTCACATGACAATATTCTTGCCCGAAATAATCGAACCAAGCGGAAATCGTCGCATCATGCTTAATACGAGAATTTTTTTGTACAAAGCCTGCCTCTCTCAACAGATCGCGATACATCTTCGTTGACCTGCAAATCCTATCCTCCGCTCTTTGCAGGCCGCTTCTCCTAGCAATATCCTCGATAGCCCGCTGTTCTGAAGGAGTTACCCGTTGTAGAATCACCTCATCAGAAGTGCCAACTAAACGCAAAACAGTTTGATCAAAATAACGTTCAGATCGCACCCTTTTCACCGATTTCAATATACACGCGTGCTTCACGCAGCAATACACGCCAGCTAACTGATGATCGATCCTCCAATAGGGCGTCTGATGCTTCCCAATCCATTCCGCCAGACACCCTTCACAATATCGCAATGTCGCGGTGCGCTCGCCTTTCAATCCAAAGATTCTCAGAGGGGACGGGAATTTCCCACCGGCATGAGGCGCCAGCATCACCTGAAGTGTTTTTTTCTTTTACCGATTGCGAAGCATCATTGTTGCGTATCGGAATTCCGTATGCTCTTTAATTATATCCTCTGCCCTCAGGTTCCAGTAATCGCGCGCCTGCTCTGCAAGATGATCAATGGCAATCGGAAGCCGCGACCCTGGCTCGGAGTCACAGCCGAAGAGCGATCGCCGAAGTCTCCAGGTGGATTTCAATCCCATTAACTCTGCATAGCGTCCAAAATTACTTCCGAGAGTCTCACCTTCCTTTAGCGGAAGCAGCGCGATGGCCATCGAATCGCTCCTTGTCTCTGTAATAGAGTGAGGGATACCCGCAACTACCAAGAACCAGCTTTTGCTAAATCCCGAGTCGTTAGCGGAGATCACGACGCAATCTAAAGGCGCTCACAACAGTACTGAACCCACCCATCTCGCCCGTCGCTCAATCCGAACCTGGTCAGCCTGAAAAAAATCAGCAATCTCTTCACGAGCACCCGCCAGAATCTGTTCGAAAACTCAGTCTTACACGGCAGAGATATCTGCCCGTCGCAGAGATGCTCATCAACAACGAGTTGCGTCCCTTTCCTCGTCGCATGGCTCGTGGATTTTGCTCCCTTGCCCGGTGAGCGATGGACGCCCGGGGCGGGTCCGATTTGCCAGGTTAAACGCCACAAACCAATCACGGTCGTATCGGCACAACGTCCTATACAGGTTTGAATCGATACGATAGGCCGAAGTGATTCTTTTTTCCGGCCTAGCATTCTTGACCAGCGAGCGCCAGCGCTCGCGCATACGTTGAATCGCCTCTTTTGACAAATCCCTGCTTTTGGAAAATCCGGCGTACTGCGCCCAACGCAGGAACCTGGCATTTGCAGTACGGGGTCCCAGTGACGGAATTCGAGCGCCGACATCATCGGCGGGCCACATGGAAATGAGGCTTTGATACCGCGCTCCATACGCCTCCACGGTCAACTGCGCCTTTTCAGACGAGGACACGTCGGACGCCCGGTACGATGCTCCGCAGGAACATGCAAGCCTCCCATCCGGCCCCTTCTCTCGAGCATGTTTTCCAGGTGTCATTTTTCCGATGAAGGATGCCGACGCATGACAGTTCGCTGATGTTCTTGTCGGCAGCATCACCGTGACTATCGGGCGATTCAGCTCCCGGCACTATCACCGTGTTCTGCGCCGCAGGCACAAATGATCCGGGCGACGCGCAGCGGCGGTTCAGTAACGACTCGGCCGCGATAAACATAAACGGATGCGAAGCATCCCTGCCTCTTCCTTGATCTGCGATGTTTCGCAGCCAGACGGTCATTTTTTGCCAATCGAGACCGGCCAGCCAGCAATACTCGCGGCCAAAATGTCCTAAGGCAGATGCAATAAAGGCACGACTGTCTGTCCTTCCGTCAGGCCACACAAACCCCGCGTCCCGAAGCAGTTCGCGATAGCTCGACGCCGATGGGAGACCATCGTTCGCCATCCTGTACCGCGCGCTACGTTTAGCTACATCCTCAATCGCGCTCCTCTCTGAAAATGACACCGGAGTCAGAACATCTTCATCGGTACGCCCCTTCAATGCCATCACCGTCGGGTCCGTGAGATTGTCAGGAACACCCGGGTTCGTCATTATCAGCATGCGGGAATGCGCGTAACAGACATACACGCCCGGAAGCTGATGATCCACCATCCAATGGGCGGGGATTCCCTTCGCTCTCCACTCCAGCAGGCAGTCTTCGCAATATCGAAACCTTGTGACGCGCTCCCCACTCCAGCCGCATGCGCTTCTTCGTGAACATCTGCCGGCAGGTTGATCGAGCATACCCGAGCGCATCGCGTTTCTCTGCATCTCCGATAGCGTCAAGGTCGCGTACGCGAGGACACGCACTGGAGATCTGAAAACGCAGCCGATTTGCTAGTTCGCACTGTTGGGTTCGGCTGCGTCCGCATCTTGCTGAACCATGCGCCGAATATATCGGCCGACCAGGCGAACACACTGATCGGCCTGATTTCATCCGAACGGTTTTCTGTCCAGCAGAAGATCGGCGTGCTGGGACAGCTTGCTCAACGGTCCGCCCTCCATGACCTTGCAGGTGAATTCGCGCAGCACGTCGCACAACAAATCCGCCAAGATGACAACATTGGACAACGCGGCGATCTCTTCGTGGATCTCGCTGCGTCGCTCGTGCCCATGAGCGTCGATGAGGCCTGTGAATACTACCGGCAGGGTCTTGCCCAGTTGGACCAGTTGGGTGGAGAAAGCTACGAGCAGATCTACTCACTGCTTCATTTCGCGAGCGTCCAGCAAGGCGGTCATCTGAAACCCGCACTGGCTCAACGGTTAATGAACCTTTGCCAGACCATTGTGCGAAACGAACCAAGCAAGTTCGGATGGACGTTGTTCGCACGTGCTGCAGCCAGGTCCATTGGTTTTCCAGCGATAGCCAAGCTGGTGCGTTGGTACGACCACGACGTGGCAGAGCTGTCCTACGGATTGCCGCAGCTTGCATGCTTTCTCGCCAAGAACAGAAATCTTGATCCACGCCGTGCTGCCTTCCTCCTCGCTATTTGTGAAGATCACGGCTGGTGGGACTGGCGTTCCGGCGATGGAGTTGCCGATCTACTGGAACTGTCCGGTCCTGCGGACCAGAGACGGATCTTTCTAGCGATCGTCTCAAAACTGCGCGCGGAGCACCCGTTCGGTGCCTGGCCGTCGCTTTGGGAGGGCTTACTGGAGGCGGCGAATCAGTACCCAAACGCAATCACCACCGAAGAGCGAGAGGAGATCGAACGACTCAGGGCAGAGGCTAAGCGCAAGCAAGATGAGTCTAATAGTCACAACAACTCGTCGCCAGATTTCGTGACCGTTCAGACTCAGAAGCCAAGCGACGAGGAAATTGAAAGCGTCATTGCGACGTTTGTCAGTACCTGCGATCCTTCTTCCGCAAGTTCGATCGACGAGACGCTGAAGACGATCGCTGCGGACGACAAACTTCCCTACACGGCTCGGCGGCGCTTCATCGAGGGATTGCGTGCCGAGTGTCCGTACCCCAAGCGTTTGACCTTTTTGTTGGCGGTCTGTGACGCGGTAGAACTGAGCCTCACTCAGTCGCTAGACATACTCGCCGAGTGTTTCGCCGCCTGGCGTAATTCATCCACGCATCTTGTCTCCAATGCGAAAGCGCTAGTTGAACGACTGTTTGAGTGCAAGGGCGCCGAACTCTTTGAAAGTCAGTTCTCCGGCGTGGCCCGAGACATCCGCCAACTGTCGGATTTCTGCGGTGACAAGCAATTCGTGTTGCAACTCGTCCTTCGCAAGGTTGCTGCGGATGAGGTGGAGCTCGACGGTGATGAATGGCTGCAACTGGCCACCGTGCTATGTGACGTAACGTCGGGCCAAGCTGCTCTCAACGCGTTGGAGTTGCTACTTTCCGGGCCGGCCGCTCGCATCGCCGACGAGATCGGAGAGGGACCATTCCGCCCTGAACAAACAATCGCGGGGAACGAGGTGGAGTTCCTGTCTGATGTCATTTGGCATCTCCTCGGCGAGGACGATGCCTATGTCCGCTGGACGGTCGCGAGGGGGCTGAACACGCTTGTAGAACTGGGGCTCAACGACGACCTGGTCCTATTGCTTGATCGCTTCGACCAAAGAGAAGTCGCGACGTTGGCGTCGACGGAAGGAAAGCTTTCGTTCCAAAACTCCCAGCAGTGGTTGCTGATGGGTCTCGCGCGAGCCGCTTTACATCACGGACAAGCCATGCGAGTACTCCGGCCCAAGCTGCTTGTTCTCGCTCAGCGAAGCGACCTGCACGTCGTGGATAAAGTTCATATCGCTAGTGTCCCGTTCCGCTAATTCGCGTACATAGTCTTTGTAGCTTGGCGAGGATGGAGTCAGCGGTAGCGGTCCACATGAATGGCTCGCAGTTTTGGTTGTAGTGGGAGACAAATTGATCGATACGTTTAACCAGTTGCTTGACCGAACCAAACGAGCCACGGCGTATGGCCTTGCCGGTGATCAGAGCGAAGAAGCGTTCGACCTGGTTAAGCCACGAACTGTAAGTCGGGATGAAATGCATATGCCACCGGGGACGTGCTGCCAACCACGCTTTGACCTTCGGATGCTTGTGGGC
>NZ_WHNP01000171.1 GCF_009362735.1 Paraburkholderia franconis
CTGTGCGCAGCATGGGGATGCTCGCGTTCGATAACCAGGCGCGTGTCTGACACGGCCCGACGGTGGCAGGTCTTGCCCCGACGTTTGGCCGTGGAGCGATGACGAACCATTGGGTCGACATCAAGAACGCGGACGTGATTCTCGTGATGGGCGGCAATGCGGCCGAGGCGCACCCATGCGGTTTCAAATGGGTGACGGAGGCGAAGGCGCACAACAAGGCGAAGCTGATGGTCGTCGATCCGCGCTTTACGCGCACGGCGTCCGTCGCGGACTTCTATGCGCCGATCCGCACGGGCACSGACATCGCGTTCCTTGGCGGCGTGATCAACTATCTGCTGACGAACGACAAGRTCCAGCACGAATACGTGCGTAATTACACGGACTTCAGCTTTATCGTCCGGGACGATTTTAGTTTTAAGGATGGACTCTATTCTGGATATGACGCTGAGAAGCGTCGTTATGACAAGACCAGCTGGGATTACGAACGCGGCCCAGACGGCTACGTGACGACTGATCCGACGCTTGCACATCCCAGGTGCGTGTATCAACTTCTTAAAGCCCACTATTCCCGGTATACGCCGGAGATGGTCGCAAAGATTTGCGGTACACCGGCCGAGAAGTTTGTGCACGTTTGTGAAGTGCTTGCGAGCACCAGCACGACGAATCGCGCGGCGACGATCCTCTACGCGCTCGGATGGACACAGCACTCCGTCGGCGCGCAGATGGTCCGTATGGGCGCCATGGTGCAGCTCCTGCTGGGGAATATCGGCGTCGCAGGTGGCGGCGT
Source organism: Paraburkholderia franconis (assembly GCF_009362735.1). Taxonomy (GTDB): domain Bacteria; phylum Pseudomonadota; class Gammaproteobacteria; order Burkholderiales; family Burkholderiaceae; genus Paraburkholderia; species Paraburkholderia franconis. Next base: position 788 of record NZ_WHNP01000171.1, read on the forward strand.
CAATGCGCTACGCGGCCACTCGAACATCCAGGGGCTGACCGATCTCGGCCTCTTGAGCGAAAGCTTGCCGGGTTATCTGACCTTGCCGACCGATGCAGACCAGGACTACGAGCGGTACATCGAGCATCACGCACTCAAGCCATTGCGCTCGAACCAGTTAAGTTACTGGCAAAACTACCGTGCGTTCTTCGTCAGCATGATGAAGTCGTGGTGGGGCGACGCCGCCACAAAGGAGAACAACTGGGGCTATGACTATCTGCCGAAGCTCGACAAGCCATATGATTTGCTGCAAGCCGTCGAGCTGATGTACGAAGGCAAGATGAACGGTTATATCTGTCAAGGTTTCAACGTCATTGCGTCGGCGCCAAACAAGGCCAAGGTCGTCGCAGGACTGGCGAAGCTGAAGTGGCTGATTGTCATGGATCCGCTCGCGACGGAAACGTCGGAGTTCTGGAAGAACTACGGGGAGTTCAACGACGTCAATACCTCGCAGATTCAGACGGAGGTCTGCCGGCTGCCGACCAACTGCTTCGCCGAGGAAAATGGTGCAATCGTAAGCTCCGCTCGCGTGCTCCAGTGGCACTGGAAGGGTGCCGAACCTCCTGGGGAGGCCCGGAGCGATCTCGAGATCATGAGTGGAATCTTTACACGCATGCGGCAGATGTATCGCCAGGTCGGCGGAACTTACCCGGACCCGGTTGTCAACCTGAGCTGGCCTTATGACGACCCTGAAAGCCCACGGCCGGACGAGATCGCACGCGAGTACAACGGAAAGGCACTTAAGGACCTGGTGGATCCAGCGAACCCAGGCAAGACGATTCTGAAGGCGGGCCAGCAGTTGTCCAGCTTTGCCCAGTTACGGGACGACGGAAGTACATCGAGCGGCTGCTGGATCTACTGCGGCGCCTGGACCGAAGCAGGGAACCAGATGGCGCGGCGGGACAATAGCGACCCGACGGGTGTCGGGCAGACGCTGGGTTGGGCGTGGGCTTGGCCCGCGAACCGGCGCGTGCTCTACAACCGTGCATCGTGCGACGTGGACGGCAAGCCGTTCGATCCGACCCGCAAGCTTGTCGCGTGGGCGGGAGACCATTGGGCCGGCGCGGATGTCCCGGATTACAAGGCAGACGAAGCACCGGGTCTTGGCATGGGCCCGTTCATCATGAACCCCGAGGGCGTCGCGCGTTTCTTTGCCTGCGGAGCAATGAATGAGGGGCCGTTCCCCGAGCACTATGAGCCGCTTGAGACGCCCTTGGGCTATAACCCGCTGCACCCGGATCATCCAGTTGCGACCAGCAACCCTGTGGCACGCGTGTTCCCTGGAGACCGGGCCAATTTCGGTCGGTCCGACCAGTTCCCTCATGTGGCGACGACGTATCGACTCACGGAACATTTCCACTTCTGGACGAAACATGCCACGTTGAATGCGATTATCCAGCCGGAGCAGTTCGTCGAGATTGGTGAGGGTCTCACGGAGCATTCGTGGGACGGTGATGCGCTTCACCGAATACGAGAATCCGAAAGGCGACCTCGAATGGCTGATCCGCAAGGACGGCTGCATGCACTGCGAAAATCCGGGCTGTCTGAAGGCGTGTCCGTCGCCGGGTGCGATTGTGCAGTACACGAACGGCATCGTCGATTTCCACGAGGAAAACTGTATCGGCTGCGGTTACTGTGTGACCGGATGTCCGTTTAACGTTCCCCGCATTTCAAAGAAAGATAACCGGGCTTACAAGTGCACACTGTGTTCGGACCGTGTTGCTGTCGGTCAGGAGCCGGCATGCGTGAAGACATGCCCGACGGGTGCCATCATGTTTGGCACGAGGGAGGATATGAAGGCACAGGCATCTGAGCGTATCGAAGACCTCAAGGAGCGTGGTTTTGAGAACGCTGGCCTGTATGACCCAGCCGGAGTGGGTGGTACGCATGTCATGTATGTACTACATCACGCGGACAAGCCTTCGCTGTATCAAGGGTTGCCTGAAAACCCGAAAATCAGCCCGATGGTGCGTCTCTGGAAGGGCATCGCGAAGCCGCTCGCCGTCGCCGTGATGGCGCTCACTGCGCTGATGGGCTTCTTCCACTACACGCGCGTCGGGCCGAACGAGGTGTCGGACGAAGACGAAGAAGCCGCCCGCAACGCCGCGCGCGACATCCGCGAGCGTGGCGAACATAGCCCGAGGAGCCCGTCAAATGAAACATCATCCGAATGACAATCCGGATCTGATCGTGCGCTACACGGCGAACGAGCGCACGAATCACTGGATCACGGCTATCACGTTCGTCCTGCTCGCGCTGTCGGGTCTCGCGTTCTTCCACCCGTCGATGTTCTGGCTCACCGCGCTGTTCGGCGGTGGGCAATGGGCGCGCATCCTGCATCCGTTCATCGGCATTGTGATGTTCGTGTCGTTCCTGATACTTGCGCTGCGCTTCTGGCATCACAACTATCTGAACGACGACGACCGGCAATGGCTGCGTCAGTACAAGGACGTGCTCGCCGCGCGCGAGGATCAGTTGCCCGAAGTCGGGCGCTACAACGCCGGGCAGAAGCTGCTGTTCTTCGTGATGGTGCTGTGCCTCGTGCTGTTGCTGCTGAGCGGCATCGTGATCTGGCGGGCGTATTTCTCGTTCTACTTTTCCGTTGAGATCGTGCGCGTCGCGGCTGTAATTCATGCGATCACAGCCTTCGTGCTGATCTGCGGGATCATCGTTCACATCTATGCGGCGCTGTGGGTCAAGGGCTCCGTGAGCGCGATGGTGCGGGGCACGGTGACGCTCGGCTGGGCGCGCAAGCATCATCCGAAGTGGTTCCGCGAAAGCATCAAGTGACAGGCGGCGCGCGTGCCGGCAAGCGCGCGCTGCGTCCGCATATCTGCTACTGTTGACGCCATCCAGACCCTAACGGCAGGAACCTGAATTGGTGCAACGCATCCTGGAGCCCGGCCAGATAGAATCAATCGATCATTCGGCCCTTCCGCGCATCCGCCGGCCCGAGCGCGCGACACTGTTCTCGACGCGCGCCGCGCGTCTTCGCGAGCTGGCGGGCGCGAGCCCGATCGGCGGGTATATCCGTCTGATGGCGTCGCTCGCCGACGCGCAGCAGCAGGCGCTCGCGCAAGTGAGCGCGACGATGCCTTCCGCCGAATCCATCGCCCTCGCGCAGCAACACTCGATGCCGATTGCGCCGTCGTCGACGACAGAGCGCGATCCGGTATGGCGCGATGTGCTGCAACGTCTGCTCGATCGCGTCGAGGCGGCCGGTCTCGTGACGCCCGCGCTCGCGCGAGTGGTCGACGGCCTGCGCATGAAGAGCGAGCAGGAACTCGACGCGCTCGCCGACGCGGTCCTCGCGCTGCGCTTCAACGAAGTCGATCCGGCGTCCGCGCCGTTCGTGATGGCGGCGCTGCAAGTGGTGTGGACGGATATCGCGAGCCGCATCGACGAGCGCGACGTGCCGTATCTCGACACGCCGGGCATATGTCCCGTATGCGGCGCGCAGCCGGTAGCGAGCATCGTGCGCGTCGGCGGGCAGTTTCAAGGCTTGCGCTATGTGCAATGCGGGCTGTGCTCGACAGAGTGGCACGTGGTGCGCGTCAAGTGCTCGAATTGCGATTCGACGAAGGGCGTCGCGTATCACGGCATCGACGGCGGCAGCGAAGCGCTGAAGGCCGAATCGTGCGACGAGTGCCACACGTACCGCAAGATCGGCTATCAGGAGAAGGACTACGACTTCGAGCCGCTTGCCGACGATCTCGCGAGCCTCACGCTCGATCTGCTGATGAACGAAGCGGGCTACCGGCGCAGCAGTCCGAATCCGCTGCTGTGGCCCGAGGTGCCGTCGGACGAGTGAAGCTCATCTACATGCACGGGGAGTGCGAGCGTGAGCGAAGTGTCGGGTAACAGGTTGGGCGATGACCTGCGCGCGCTGCTCGCGCGCGTGCCCGCCGTCGAGCGCGTGCTGTCGACGCCGATGGCGCAGCGGTTGATCGACGAATATGGCCACACGCAGGTCGTCGATGCGATCCGCGCTACAACCGATACGCTCCGGCGCGAACTGCTTGCGGGCGTTCAGTTCGACGCGTCATTCAACTTCGAAGCGAAGCTCGTCGACGATGCACAGCATGTGCTCGCCGCGCGCGCGCAGCCTCATCTGCGTTCCGTGTTCAATCTGACGGGCACGGTGCTGCATACGAATCTGGGCCGCG
>NZ_WHNP01000172.1 GCF_009362735.1 Paraburkholderia franconis
TTTTCCGCCTCAAGCTGCCGGATTCGCTGCTGCTCAGCCGTCAGCGGCTTGCCCTCGCCGGCGCCGCCAGCACGCTCCGCATCGTACTGCGCCACCCAGCGGCGCACGGCTGTCTCAACAAGGTCCATCGACCGGCACACTTCGCTGACCGATAGCCCTTGGTCTCGCACCATCCGTACTACTTCCAGCTTGAAGCTGGCGTCAAATTGTCGGCGCCTTCTTGTCATCTTGCTCTTTTCCTCCTCGATTCAGGATTGTCCTCCTATCGACCTGTCCGAGGAAATTAGACCACTACACCGTCGACATCCGCCTTATCTGAGCGGACCTCCAGCAGATGCGGGAACGCGCAGTGTCTGTATATCTCCTGTTCGCAATTTGTTTAGCACAAACTCGGTAACCGCAGAGCAATCAGGCAGCGGTCGACTCACCCGCTGCGCCGTTTGCCGGCATCGAAGCTTGCGGCACTTCCACAGCCGCCGTCACTTTCTTCGCAGCAGTCTTCTTCGTTACTGCTCTCTTGACTGCGGATTTCTTCGCGGGTGATTTCTTCGCCGGCGCGGCATTCTTCTTTGCGGCCACGTTCTTCGTCGCGACCTTCTTCGAGGCGACCTTCTTGCCAGCGACCTTCTTTGCAAGAGCCTTCCTTGCTGCGGTCGCCTTCGGCTCGGCCCCGCCCTGATCCGCACCGTCAATCAGAAATGCCGTCCGGTCCTTGGCGCTTGCCAGCCAAGCCGGAGCCGGACCCCGACCGCTCCATGTTGCCCCGGTTGCCGGATTGCGATACTTCGGTGCCTGCGGTCCACGGACATAGTTTCCGGGCTTGGCTACCTTCTTGACACCGGTCGTCGTGCGTTCCGATCCGCCATCAACCAGAAACTTGCTACGGTCCTTCGCGTTGGCAATCCAGGATGGCGCCCGACCGTGGCCGGTCCACGTCGCCCCAGTCTTAGGATCGAGATATTTCGCTGCCGCCAATGTTCCCGCGACCTTAGCACCTGTCGGCTTGTGCCCACGCCTTCCACCGATATATGCATCAATGTCAGCAACGGTCAGACCGTGCACACCCATAAGGTCACGTATTTTCGCAATGACTGTCGACGACTGGCTTTTAGCAATTGCTTCGGCTTGGACCTGCAGCTTTGCGATTTTTGCTTGTAGCTTTTCGAGTGTGGCCATCATTCCCCCATGTATTTGTGTTGATAATCGCCGCACTATGCCACATTGCACCAAAAAATGTCAGTGTCGGGAAGAACTTGAAAGACCCGGTAATGGATGCACAGAAAGAAAATAATCTTCGGGTGACATCTTTCCGCGTCACGCGAGTCCCAAACGCCAGGTTTGAAAATGTGCGCTTATCGCGACTTCGCGATTGGCGGTCAACGATGAGCGTGGGAATAAACGCCGGCTAAGTTGCACGAATCGCATGAGTTATTAGAGTTCGCGAGCAGGCTTACAATTAATCGAGTCATATCGTCTTCTGTAAGGCGTTACCAAAATCGAAGAATAAAGCCTAATATATCGGCTCATATTTGTGAATCTGCACATAGTATGGACTCCGATAGTCAACATAACGAATCAGATCAAGCTTCTTCCGTACAAAACCGCGAGCGCGCTAATCCTTCGTGTCCCGACACCGCGTCTGCTCGATTTCTTTGCGATTGCTTATAATCCGTGCACCTCTTTTTGGAAATGCGCCTCGTATGCGGCAGGAATGGCTTGAATTTCTCCAGCGGATCAGTTGGAACTCTCCGGTGACTTTGGCGCTGATGTCGGGCGCGGTCGGCTCTATCGTGACGCTGACATGGATCTCGGCAAAAGAAACGCGGGAGGGCAAGCGTCGGCGGCGCAGTTCTGCATTGGAACTCGCGTTATCGCTGGAAAGCTACGCCCGGACCTGCCGGACGATGATGCACAAGGCTCTGTGGGCAGCAGCGGAGCCGACCGGACTTATTACTCGTGAAGCCAGCAAGGGCGTGTCCGTTCCCGCGTTCACCTATCCGGAGAACGTCCAATGGGACATCCTTAGCCGCAAGGCCATCTCTGAGCTGCGCGAGTATCCAGCTACCGTGCACGGTGCGCGTGAGTATGTCGAGGCATTCCGGGAGTTCGCGGATCCGATCGACGTTTGTGGGCAGGTCGAATACGAATGCGCGAAGGCCGCGATGTCGGCTCTCGCGTTGGCCCGCGCCACGCGCAGTCGGCATGGCGCCGCAGCGTGGAGGCCGGGCGCCAAAGACTCAGCGATGGAGCGCGAACTGTCGGACTTCATCGCGAAAACTGAAGAAAAACGGCGGACGTCGCTTGAGCGACGAACGGACTCTGTTCCCGATGGGAGAACCAATATGCAGCCGCTCAAAGAAGCATTGTGCGCGTGACGAAAGCGTTCACTGCGATACGGGCAAGCCGGGGCATTTCGACTCGCCGCATAAGCTCGGGCAGCTAGCCCTATCGACGCCGAAAACAACGCCAAAAAGAAGGCCCACCAAGCGGGGGGCCGAATCCATATCAGGAGGAGACATGGAGGAGACAACTTCAGTATAAACCCTTAGAGACAAATTGCAATTGCTCTCTCGACAGCAACAGTCTCGGCTGCCGGCAGTTTGCTCCTCGCTGCCGGTGGCGCCGTTGTGTGTGTGGGCGTCTCACCAAACGCCAGCCTGTCAAAACAGAAGATTGCTTGGTGTGCTGTCATTTTGCGCGCCTTCGCGCGTTATTGGCGCAAGCGGTCGGTCGCCGAGTAACCGAAACCCGAGCCTACGTACGTAAGGCGATTGGCAAAGTGACAAATTAAAGCCACGAAACAATCCCCGGCAGCAAGAATGCGTCGATCCCCTATCAAACCAGGCGATAGGCAACAGGAGTCGAAAAGATCACGGAGTGGCTGAAACGGTTCTGTCGCGTTAAGGCGCTGAGATAAAATTCGCGTCCAGACATCGGTGACGAACAAGATGGCCAAGACGAAGAAGACGCCGCGCACGACGTTGCCACCGGGCATCGGTAAGGTACTGAAGCGACTGCACCATCCGCTGGCCGTGATCCTGCTGTGTGTGCGCTGGTATGTGGCTTACTCGCTGAGCCTGCGCAACCTCGAGGAGATGATGGCCGAGCGCGGTGTCGAAGTGGACCATTCGAGCGTGCACCGCTGGGTGATCAAGCTGGTGCCGCTGTTTGAAAAGGCGTTTCGCAAGCGAGCGGCGCCAATCTGGCCGCGCTGGAAGCGCTCAACGCGGACCGGCACACGCCGATCAAGGTCCGGCAGATCAAGTACCTGAACAACATCGTCGAACAGGATCACCGCGCCATCAAACGCATCATCAGGCCGATGATGGGCTTCAAGGATTTTCGCTGCGCTCGCAGCATCATGGCAGGCATCGAAGTGATGCACATGATCCGCAAGGGGCAGATGCATGACGACGGCATCGCCAAAAGTGCTGCTGAGCAATTCTATTCGCTGGTTACGTAAGCGATCCTAATCATATAGGAGCTCGCTCGTCCTGCCTCCCTTATCGCGACAGAACCCGGACATCTGGCGCGCGCACCAGCCCGGGGGGAGTCATTCCGCTGCTCATCGATACGCCTGCATCCGGACTCGTTGTACGTCCGCAATGGCGACCCTTTGTCATCGATCAGAGCGACGCAGCACACGCGGCATTCATCGCGTTGCAACACGGTCGAACTCTGAACGAGGCAATCGACGTCGCACTGGCTCTCGATGCCCGATTCGATGTCTCATCGCAACTCGAAAGCTGGATCACGGTCAGCGCGGTTACCGGCCTAGCGATATAGCGGCAGATATATCCGACGGTCCGGTGTCGAAGTGGGATCGGACGGTCGAAGAAAGAAAGCGAGTGGCAGCAACTGGCCCAGACTGTTTCAAAACACCATTTCGTAATGCTAAAACTATTCATCGTAGAACGGGGGAGAAGCGAGATGAAGCGGTTCGTCCAAGGCGAAGATCGTACTCAAAGCTTCCTCCTTCCCGAAGCGCTTGATGACTACGTGACAAACACCAATCCGGTGCGCGTGGTGGATGTTTTTGTGGATGAACTGGATCTTCAGAAGCTCGGGTTTGAAGGCGTTGAGCCGGCGCTAACGGGTCGGCCTTCGTATCATCCGGCAGTGATGCTCAAAATCTACATCTATGGTTACCTGAACCGTATTCAATCCAGTCGTCGCCTTGAACGCGAGGCTCAGCACAACGTCGAACTGATGTGGCTCACGAGTCGCCTGACGCCGGACTTCAAGACCATTGCGCGATTCCGTAAAGACAACGGCAAAGCGATCCGCAGCGTCTGTCGCCAGTTCGTCGCGCTATGCCAGCGTCTGGACCTCTTCGCCGAAGCGTTCGTGGCAATCGACGGGAGCAAGTTCAAGGCAGTGAACCATCGCGACCGCAACTTCACGAGCGCCAAGCTCGAACGACGCATGCGCGACATCGAGTCAAGTATCGCCCGCTATCTCGAGGCGATGGACACGGCGGATCGTCAGGAGCCTGCTATTGCGAAAGCCAGAACAGAGCGGTTGCAAGACAAGATTGCAGCCCTGAAGGAACAGATGCGAAGCCTCAAGGAGATCGAGGTCAAGTTGAAGGAAGCACCGGACGGACAGATATCGCTTACGGATCCGGATGCACGTTCGATGAAGACCCGAGGAACCGGAGTCGTGGGCTACAACGTCCAGACGGCGGTTGACACGAAGCACCATCTGATCGTCGCGCACATCGTTACCAATAATGGCATTGATCGTGATCAGTTGACGTCGATGGCGAAGCTCGCCCGTGCCGAAATGGGCATCGACAAGCTCACCGCGGTTGCGGATCGCGGCTACTACAAGAGCGAGGAGATACTCGCATGTCACGAGGCTGGAATAACCGTGTTCGTTCCGAAGACAGTGACGTCGAGCGCAACGGCCGATGG
>NZ_WHNP01000173.1 GCF_009362735.1 Paraburkholderia franconis
GGCGCTCATGCGTGGCCTGTCGACGACCAACATCATCGAGAATCCGAACGGCGCGGTGCGCCGTGTCGCGGGGCGCGTGAAGCGCTATCGTGACGCCGATATGGCCTTGCGCTGGACGGCCGCAGGCTTCCTGGAAGCTGAGAAGCACTTCCGGAAAATCCTCGGCGTGAACGAGCTCTGGATTCTCGCTGCCGCCTTGAAACGATCGACCTCAAAATCGATTGACCACGATCGGAAGGTTGCCTAACCTATGCCGCACCCGCCGTCCCAACCTTCAACTGTCTTCGGGACATCGCCGCGAGGAAATTCGCAAGTTTCTGCACGGAGACGAGCGATGAGTCCTTCGTCCTGGACGTTCGTCCAGGCATTGGGATGGGCGCTCGTGCACTTCGTGTGGCAGGGCGCCTTGATTGGCATGGCAACCGCGCTCTCATTGCGGCTATTGCGTGGCGCGAGCCCGCGGAGCCGCTATGCGCTGCTGTGCGTTTCGCTGCTTTTGTGCCTCGGTGTACCGGTGCTCGACGTGTATCGAGGAATCGAAACGGTGTCGCGGACTTCCGGCTGGCTTCCCATGACCGGTTCTCATGTCGCACTGACGATAAATTCGCGCGCGTCGCTGGCGATCCAGGCCGTTCTGCCCTGGCTGGTTGCGGCGTGGCTGGTCGGTGTGGCCGCCATGTCGTGCCGTCTGGCGGCCGGCTTGCTGTGGGTGCGCCGGCTCGGCCGGGCGTTTCCCGACTGGCCGGATACCCACTGGCAGAACTGCGTCTCGGCGCTGGCCGCGCGTTGCGGCGTGTCGCGCTCCGTCACGCTGCGAGTGGCTGCCCAACTATCAGGTCCGCTGACGATCGGCTGGTGGCGGCCGCTGGTGCTGGTTCCGGCAGCGTTGCTGGCGCGCATGCCGCCTGATCTGTTCGAAGCGGTGCTTGCGCACGAAGTCGCGCACATCAAGCGCGCCGACTATCTGGTCAACCTGCTGCAAAGCGTGATCGAGGCGCTGCTTTTCTATCATCCGGCGGTGTGGTGGCTGTCGCGGCAAATTCGTATCGAGCGGGAATGCCTCGCCGATCAAATCGCTGCCGCGCTCATTCAAAACCCGCGACGTTTGGCGCTCGCGCTTGAGCAGCTCGACATTCTTCAATCGACTAACGCCGAATACACGCCGGTCGCGCAATCGGCGCAGGGCGGCCACTTGCTGGACCGCATCAAGCGCCTCTGCCAACCCGCCCCGTCTGCGACGAACTGGGCGGCGCGCGTCCCGGCTATCGCGTTCGGCCTCGTCGCGTTGTGCGCAACGACGCAGACCCTGTGGCCCTCGCCCGCATTGCGGGATACGGCAGGCGTCGTGCCCGTCGGGCTGCTCGAATCGAACCATGTCGTGGTGATCGACGACAACTCCGGCCAGGTCCTGTTCCAGAGGCGGCCGGACGATATCGTGCCGATCGCATCGTTGACGAAATTGATGACGGCAATGGTTGTGCTCGATGCCCAGCCCGACATGAACCGGACCATTCGCATCGACGCCAGCGACGCCGAAGCGTTACGCCCCAGCCGTACAGGATTGCCAGTCGGCGCGAGCCTGCCGCTTTACGCGGTGCTGCAACTCGCGCTGATGTCGTCGAACAACAGCGCCGCGTATGCGCTGGCGCATGACTATCCTGGCGGCTTCCCGGCGTTCCAGGCCGCGATGCGCGCCAAGATCGCCGCGCTCGGGTTGAAGCACACGACGATCGACGAGCCGACAGGCCTTTCGCCGCTCAATACGTCGACGGCAAGCGACGTCTCGGTCATGGTGAATGCGGCGGCCCGCTATCCGGCCATCGCGCGCGCCACAACCGACTCCCGCAGCGTCGTCCCGATCGACGGCAAGCTCGTCGAATACCAGAACACGAATCCGCTCGTCGGGCAAAAAGGCTGGGACATCGCCTTGTCGAAAACCGGCTTCACCGATGCGGCCGGTCGTTGCCTGATCATGCGGCTGCGCTCGGTTCGGGACAGCGTGACGATGGTGTTTCTGGACGCCGGGCCGGCTGCGTTCCCCGCGCGCGACGCGATCAACATCCGCCGCCTCCTGCTTGCCCACAAGCTGGCGTGACGTTCGCCGCGCTCACCGCTTTTCCTCACCCTGGCTAACCGGACTTAACCGTGACTCACTTGATCACGCGTCGAAAGCTGTTGATTGGATTACCGCTGCTCGCTGGCATGGGCGTGGTTCCCGCGCTGCATGCAGCCGAATCGCCGCTCGCCGATATCGAGCGTCGGAATGGCGGCCGCCTCGGCGTGTTTGCCATCGATACCGGCTCGGGACGCACGCTGAGCCATCGCGCCGACGAACGCTTCCTGATGTGCAGCACGTTCAAGGGAATGCTCGCGGCGCAGATACTGGCACGCGTCGATAGCGGCGCAGAGCGGCTCGACCGCCTCGTGCACTACACGGAAAAGGACCTCATTTTCACATCGCCTGTGACCAAGGCCAACGTCGCGCGCGGCACGATGTCGATCGACGAGCTCTGCCGGGCGATTCTGGTGGAGAGCGACAACACGGCCGCGATCCTGCTGATGCGCAGCGCCGGCGGCCCCGCGGCGCTGACCCGGTTCGTTCGCGGCCTCGGCGATACGGTCACGCGCTCGGACCGCTACGAGCCCGACTCGAACCGCTATCGCGGCGTGCTCGACACCACAACGCCGAAGGCCATCGCCACCACGGCGCAGCGCCTTTTGCTCGGCGATGTCTTGAGCGCCAGTTCGCGCGTGCAACTGGAGCGCGGCATGACCGACTGTAAGCCGGGACTCAACCGGATTCGCGCCGTGTTGCCTGCCGGTTGGCAGGCGGCCGACCGGCCCGGAACCAGCGTCGAGAGCGAGACCAACGACTACGCGCTCGTGCGCCCGCCAGGGCACGCGCCGTTGCTCGTCGCCGTTTACTACGATGCGCCGGGCGTCGGCATGAACGCGCGCGAGGCCGTTTTGCGCGAAGCGGGCACGGCGTTCGTACAGTGGGCCACGAGCGCGGCATGACTTGCAGCGGCATGCGAAACCGGAGGATCGATCTCCTCCGGGGAATCTCGATCCTGCTCGTGCTGTTGCACCACTTCAATATCGCCTATCGGCTCGACGACACCTTCCTGTCGCGCGTATTTGGATGGGAGACAGTCCGCGCCGTTGCGCGAAACGGCAACTATGGCGTCACGATGTTCTTTGTGATCTCGGGCTATCTGATCACGGCGAACGTGATTCGTCGCTGGTCCGAACCCGGTCATGTCGATGTCCGGGCGTTTTACGGTTTGCGTATCGCGCGCATCGTTCCGTGCCTGCTGCTCTTGCTGGCCGTCGTGAATGCGCTGGCAATGGCCGGCATCGCGATCTTTCAGAATCACTCGCCGGATGGCGCGCCGGTATCGTTCTGGCTCGTGAACCTGGCGTCGCTAACGTTCTGGATGAATGTGCTTATCGGCGCGCACGGATGGACCAACTATGCGCTCGGCGTGTTGTGGTCGCTTTCCGTCGAGGAGGTGTTTTATCTCTCGTTTCCGCTGCTTTGCCTCGCGTTTCGCCGCGAGGCGTGGCTCGTTGCTTTCTGGCTCGCATGCATTGTCGTTGGACCGATTTACCGGTTCTTCCATCAAGGCGACGAAGGCGGTTATCTCTACGCGTATTTCGCCTGCTTCGACGCGATCGCTACCGGCTGCTGCGTGGCGCTGCTCGCGAGGCGCTTCGTGTGGCGCGGTCGCGCGCAGAGCGTGTCGGCGTGGCTGACGGCGGCGGGCATTACGTTCGTTTACCTTTCCTGTCCGATCCGGGAAAGCAACGTGTTCGGCGTTACGGTCATGGCCTTCGGCACGGCGGTGTTGCTGCTGGCCGCGCACGATCACCCGGCCGGACCAACGATCCGACGCGCGAGCGCGTCCACAGTGCTCGAAGGGTTCGGCAGGCTTAGCTATGAACTCTATCTATTTCACCTTATCGTACTGGGCTTACTGCGAACGATTTTCTCGCCTTCCGGTGTGGCGGGAGACGAGAAACTGGCGCTTCTGGTCGGCTATCTGCTGCTTTCTGCTTGGCTGAGCGCGTCCATCGCACGGATCTATGCAGAGCCGTTGAATCGCATCGTCCGCCAGTGGCTGGTTCCACGAAGGTCTCGATCTGGAAGCGAGTGCTACGAGCGGAATCAACCTGACGTCGAACATCCTCAATCTCGAATCGTCAACGGTTTGAGCGACCGGTCCTGATCGGGGTTCGACCCGTCGCATCGCCGCTTCGAACGTTCGAGTTTGGTCGATTACCGCCCGACGTAGAGGACCGTAGCCGACCCCGTTGCCGACGCTCAAACCGACGGCGGTGCAATGGCAGTGAACTGCTCCCCGCGCTTAGTCCGATAACAATGTAGAGTTCGTTCCCAAAAGGAACGACAATGAAGAAGCGATTCAGCGAAGAGCAGATTATTGGCATCCTGAAGGAGGCCGAGGCTGGCCTGAAGCCTGCAGAACTGTGCCGCAAGCACGGTATCTCGGAGGCGACCTACTACAACTGGAAGGCGAAGTTCGGCGGGATGACCGTCGCGGACGCGCAGCGCCTGAAAGAACTGGAGCAGGAGAACAACAGGCTCAAGCGCCTGTTGGCAGAGTCGATGCTCGACAATGCCGCGCTGAAGGACCTGCTGTCGCGAAAGTAGCAAGCCCGCAAGCCAAACGCGAGGCGGTCGGGATATTGATGACCGAACGCGCGATGGGTGTCACCCGGGCTTGCGGGCTGGTAGGAATTTCGCGTTCACTGTTCCG
>NZ_WHNP01000174.1 GCF_009362735.1 Paraburkholderia franconis
ATGGATAGATATTTGCACCTTGACTTCGGCCGACTAATGGGTGTCGCAATAAGGCGGTCTGCTATGCTGAGGGGCCTTAATGCGTGACTTGATCGATGACCGAGAAGCTGAGTCCGGGTGTAGCAAAAGTACTCAAACGGTTGCATTACCCGCTGGACGTGATGTTGCTGTGCGTTCGGTGGTACGTGGCCTATCCGCTGAGCCTGCGTCATCTCGAACAGATGATGGCSGAGCGCGGGATTGCGGTCGATCATTCGACGGTTCATCGTTGGGCACTCAAACTGTTGCCGGTCCTGGAAAAGGCGTTTCGACGGTGCAAACGGACGGTCGGCAAGAGCCGGAGGATAGACGAGACCTACATTCGAATCAGAGGTGAGTGGCGGTATCTCTACCGGGCTGTCGACAAGGCAGGCAACACCGTTGATTTTCTGCTGCGAGCCCGACGGGACAAGGCTGCGGCCCGGGCCTATTTCGAAAAGGCAATCGACCAGAATGGCGAACCCGAGACCGTGACGATCGATAAGAGCGGATCGAATCTGGCTGCCTTGCAAGCGATCAACGCCAGGCGGGAGGTGCCGATCAGGGTCCGTCAGAAAAAGTATCTGAATAACATTGTCGAACAGGATCACCGGGCCATCAAGCGTCGAACCCGCCCAATGATGGGATTCAAGAATTTTCGTTGCGCGCGCATCATTCTGGGTGGAATCGAGACCATGTATATGATTCGCAAAGCCCAGATGAACGATGGCGGTAGGGCACTCTCTCCCGTCCAGCAATTCTACTCGCTCTTTGCATAAGTAGTCCTCTATATTTCAGTGCTCTCGCCGGTCAGCTTCCTTATTGCGACAGTACCGTACAATTACCCCAAGCAGGGCCCCAAGGGGAAACAGGCCGCCAGCATCAAACCGTTGTAGTTTTTCCGCGGCGCGAGCACGCCCTGTCAGGGCAGCGATCAGATCGCTGCGGATCTGGAGCAGGGCGTCGAAAGGGGTGTCGCTCCGGGCTTTGCTCAGCGCTCGAGAAAGTGCCTCAACTTGTCTGCCCGACCGGGATGCATCAGCTTGCGCATCGCCTTGCTCTCAATCTGACGGATCCGCTCGCGGGTCACGTCGAACTGCCTGCCGACCTCTTCAAGCGTGTGCTCAGAGGTCATATCAAGCCCGTATCGCATCCGCAGGACCTTGGCCTCGCGCGGCGACAACCCGTCGAGTGCCTCATCGATCGCGGCGCGCAGGTTCGCGTGGATCGCGGCCTCATCCGGTGAACTCGCAGAGACATCCTCAATCATGTCGCCGAGCGTCGCGTCAGCATCGTCACCCACCGGGGTCTCGAGCGACACAGGTTGCCTCGCGATCCTGAGGATACTGCGCACTTTTTCCTCGGACATCTCCATGCGCTCGGCGAGGACGGCGGGATGCGCTTCCTGTCCTGTCTGTTGAAGGAATTCGCGCGAAATCCGGTTCAGCTTGTTGATCGTGTCGATCATGTGCACCGGCACACGAATGGTCCGCGCCTGATCGGCAAGCGCGCGCGTGACAGCCTGCCGGACCCACCAGGTGGCGTACGTCGAAAACTTCCAGCCGCGCTGGTATTCGAATTTGTCCACCGCCTTCATCAGGCCGATATTGCCTTCCTGGATCAGATCCAGGAACGGCATGCCGCGGTTCATGTATTTCTTGGCAATTGAAATGACAAGACGAAGATTCGCTTCGATCATCTCCCGCTTGGCCTGCCGCATTTTCGACTCCGCGGCACTCATCTGGCGGTTGATCTGCTTGAGTTGCTGGAGCGGCAGCGAGACCCTGGCCTCGATGTCAGTGAGTTTCTGCTGCCCGGCCTGAATGGCCGGCAGATGTCGCTCGAGGGCAGCGCCAAACTGCCGCGATGTCGCCGCCATGCGGTTGGTCCATTCAAGGTCGGTCTCGTGGCCCGGGAACGACTCGACAAACGCCTCGTGTGGCATGCCACAACGGTCGACGGCGATCTCCAGGATGCTGCGCTCGATCGCACGAACCTCAGTAACCTGATCGTGCACACTGGTGCACAGGCGGTCGATGGTTCTGGCCGTAAAGCGGATCGGCGCCAGTTCGCGCTGGATCTCCGAGCGCACGCGCGCAACGGCTGCGGAACGGGCGTTGCAGGTAACGGGCACATCCGCCAACTGCTCGAACAGTGCCCTCACACGCGCGAAAACCCCAAGACTGTCATTCGTGAGTTGTTCGAGGCGGGCTGCGTTCGCTTTCTCTGGATCCTCGGCGTCCGTTTCAACATCGTCTCCGTCCGGGTCATCGTCGGCGGGGTGTGCTTCCACATCATCTTCTTCAGACTCCAGCGTCATTTCGCTTTCGTCCACGTCGTCGCGGACGCCATCGACCAGTTCGTCGATACGCAGTTCGCCGGCGACGATGCGGTCCACATCGGCAAGAATCGTGGACACGACCGACGGACACGCGGCGATCGCCTGAATCATGTCCTGCAGGCCGTCCTCGATGCGTTTTGCGATCTCGATTTCGCCGGCGCGGGTCAGCAGTTCGCGGGCGCCCATCTCACGCATGTACATGCGGACCGGATCAGTGGTGCGGCCGAACTCCGAATCGACGGTCGCCAGTGCAGCTTGCGCTTCCTCATCCACCTGATCGTCCGATGCCACGGCCGGGGTGCCCTCGTTCAGCAGGAGCGTCTCCGCGTCCGGCGCCTGCTCGTGCACTGCCACCCCCATGTCGCTAAACGTGCTGACGATGGTCTCCATTGCCGCAGTTTGCGTAAAGTTGTCGGGCAGGTGATCGTCGATGTCCGCGTGGGTAAGGTAGCCGCGCTCACGACCAAGCGCGATCAGCGCTCGCATCTGGCGTTGACGCTCTTCGTCCTGGTGCGCCATCGACGCGACGTCCAGCGGTATTGCGGCGGCTCGGGTTTTTCCCTTTGGCACGCGGCGGCCGGTCTTTGACGTAACCGCGATCACGCGGGATGCTGAATCGTCGCGAACTGGATTTGCCAATACATTCTCCTCGACAGGTTGGCCGACGATCGTCGCGAGCACGACAGCAGGTCAGTCTGCCAGCAGGCGTATGGTCGGGATCGTGGAATGACGCACGGGCAATCGAGTGCGACTGAGGCATGGTCATTCAGGGTCGCTACTCTGGCGGAAAGCGCAGTTTCGAAAAATGTCGCCCAGCGTGAATTGCGCGGCGCTCGATAGCGCTCGCCGATTCGATAAGTTTTTGCTGTTCGAGGAAGATCAGAAAGGCGCGCGTTGATACCTTCCGGCAGTTAGAGGGCAGCAGGAAGCTTGAGCGAGCGATGCGGTGATCCTCGAACAGAAACACGCCGGTGCGTTCTGGAGTAAGGGCGAACTCGTTCATTGCTTCCTGAACAGCCAGCTCACCAAGATTTGATTTCCGCGCGGGCGCCGCTACGGTGCTTGTCTGCGTGTGATGCTTGTACACCTTGGTGCCGAGTACGGGAACTCCGTGTTGGCGGACCCAATCGGCGATCTGTTCACTCGTCGGCGTACTGTTACGCGTGACTTCGTGCAGCACCATGTCAACCAGTGCGACGGACCATCCCGAGATAAGCAGCAAGTCCAGCGCGTTTGCATAGGCGAGGGTAATCAACGGCCCAGCATCGGGCAACAGCGTAACGTCCCCGTTCGCCATTGCTATTTGCGCAAGGCATTGAGGTCATCAACCATACTGCGGGTCCTCGCTTCCGGCAGTCGTGGCATCGGTAGATGCGCTTGTGCCATGAGTAAGAACAGGTCCTCGTCACTGTCGATCCCGAGCGCTTCCATTGCCTGGCCGTCGTCAACACGGCCCAGCGAGAAGTCGAGCAGGGTGCGGAAATTTTCGTTACCGCTGACTTCCGCCGCTTCGAAAGTCTCGACCAGATACCGCAACTCAGCGTTGAATAGCGCATTGACGGAGGTGTCGGACTTGGCCGCCAGGATTTTGGCGCGTTTGAGCAGATCACGATCGACCGCTCCGGTGAAATTGACGGTTTCGGGCATGGTTTTCACTCCATAAGCAGCTACTGGCATCATAGCACGTATTTCCGTGTTACACACATTTATGTGTACGTTGTCCGGCAGAATGGACCTTGAAGCTGTCGACAGCAGAGATGAGATGCGAGAGGCGATTTCCGTGGACGCTTCATGTTTCAAGCCGACCGCGAAGTCACCTGAAGTTGTGCAACCAGGCAAAAGTGTATGCAACGAACCACTATCACCGCGCAAATGCACGTAATTGAACGCGTTATCGCCACTTCAAACACCACCTTAACTCGCGGACGGGTTGGCGTTCATCGACGGCAGCGCCTCCTTGAGCGCGGCAGCGGCGGTAACGTCCGCCGACTGCACGACTAGCGTGCACGCCGTGGATCCAATGCGCTGCTGTAACCGACACGGCAGAATTCACTTATGAATCAACTACATGCAGTGTCGAGGCCAGATTCAGATGTCCGCTTCCCGGCTAGATAGAGATGTCCGGGTTTAAAGGGTTCAGCGTTTGCTTTTCATGGGTTAAAGATCACGCAGTGTCGAAGGATGGCGTTTGAATGGGCAGGGCGCTTACGTCCGTTCCCCTGTCCCTTGCAGACCTCCGGCCAGGTTTGCGGGGTTGCGGTTGTGCCTGTCTTTGCTGGGCAAGGTCCACGATTGCATGCTCAACGTCGGCCTGATTGAACTCGCGTTGTTTCTTCTTGCCTGGCGAACGACTTTGGACTTTGGTTGGGGCG
>NZ_WHNP01000175.1 GCF_009362735.1 Paraburkholderia franconis
GCATCGCGGAAGCCGCGCATGCGGCGCTCCCGTTCACGCGTGGGCTGATGACCGTTTTCGGCTCGGTTGTTCAACCGGGCGCTGGCTTTGACGAAGACGTGCTTGACCTTCGCCAGTTCGGGAATCTCGGCTTTCGCGGCGGGATAGCTACGCAGCTGGTCGGTGATGATCTTGCGTGGTACTTCAGGGCACGCTGCAAGCACGCGCTTGAAAAACCGCTTGGCTGCCGCCTTGTCGCGGCGCTTCTGCAGCAGGACATCGAGTTCGGCGCCGTGCTGGTCGACCGCTCGCCACAACAGGTAAGGTTCGCCGCGCAGCGAAACAAACACTTCATCGAGATGCCATGTGGTACCTGGCTTACGGCGCGCAGCCTTGACGCAATGGGCAAAGCCCTTGCCGAATTTGTCGCACCAGCGCCGGATCGTCTCGTAGCTGACAACGACGCCGCGCTCGAATAGCAATTCTTCAATGTCGCGCTGACTCAACTGAAACCTGAAGTACCAGCACACCGCGCAGCTGATTACCGCAGGCGGGAAGCGGAGCCCATGGTAGAGAGATTTCGTATTCTTCATCACGCCATTTTACGCGTCCGTTCTATCGGCGACGTGACAACGCCAATCCTGGAGATGCCCGGGACGCAACCGACCGATGATGGAATCATCGAGGTGCGGCACTCGCGACTCCGGACCCGAGGGAGCGAGAATCATGGCCAAGAAGAAGACCGAGTCAGTTTATCGCGTCACGGAAATTATCGGCACGAGCCCAGTTTCCTGGGAAGAGGCGGCGAAAAATGCTGTGGAAACAGCAGCCAAGGCGCTGCGTGATCTGCGTGTCGCTGAAGTCTGCAAGCTCGACATGAAGGTGGATGGCGGCAAGGTCATTGAATACTGCGCACGAGTGTCCCTGTCGTTCAAGTACGAAGCCTGAGCAACGACTACTTGTGGCACTGCAATGGAAAGCCCGCCTGAATGAGGCTTTCGCTCGCCAGAAGGTCGGCCCCTGGATATGACCAACGATCACGTGCTCCGGAGCAGATGCAAGGCTGCCGACGGCATCGGGTAGTCGCGTTCATGCGCTGCGCACTGTGACGGGAGTGTCTGTCCTGCAGGACCGCGGCTCGCTTTGCGGCTTCGCCGCGAGGTCCTTGCGGATGGCCGCAATTCAGAACGGAAACGGTGCTCATGTCGACGCGCGTCCTCTGACGTTGCGATTACCGGCTTTTTTCGACCGCCCCGTTTCACCAGGATGGTGACCGCGATCGAGCCAATGTCTCGCGACGATGTCCAACCGATGCGCGATTGCACGGAATTGTTCTGGCGGTGGTGAAAAGGCCCCGGGCGCGTTCGTTACCCCGGGTCTTTGGCTCGCGCATGTGCGCAAAAGGCAGCGACAGGGGAAGCCCCCGAACTCTGATCACCGAACAGTAGGTCAGGTCCGGCATCCCTGTGCCATGGGGCAGGGATGTGAGTGCGGGACCGACCGGAGCGTTCAGTGTTCAAGCACATACTTGCCGGGCGCATCATCGAGCGTCGTACCCGCGCCGATTGATGGTGGTGCGATCCGTCTGCTGGAGCGCGCGGCGAGCCATCGTTGCCAGCACGGCCACCATGAGCCGGATTGCGCCGGCATCACTGCCAGCCACGTGTCCGGGTCAACGTACGGTTCGCTATCGCGCCGGATGTCGAAGCGATAATGGCGTCCGGCGTGGCCGGGTTCCGAAACGATACCCGCGTTGTGGCCTCCCGAGGTGAGCACGAAAGCTATCTCCGTACTGGTCAGCGCGTGGAGTTTGTACACCGAGCGCCACGGCGATACGTGGTCGCGTTCGGTGCCCACGACAAAGATCGGCAGCTGCAGCTCGGCTATCCGCACCGGTCTTCCGTGCACACAATGACGGCCTTCGGCCAGATCGTTGTCGAGGTACAGGTGTCTGAGCGTCTCAATGTGCAACCGGTACGGTAACCGCGTGCCATCGGCATTCCACGCCATCAGTTCGGTGGGTTGTGTGCGCTTGCCAAGCAGGTATTCACGCACCAGACGCGACCAGATCAGATCGCGCGAGCGCAGCAGCTGAAACGCAGCGGCCATTTGCTCGCCGTCCAGATAACCCTGCTTCCACATCAATGCGTCCAGATAGGCGAGCTGGCTCGCATCGATGAAGAGACCAAGTTCACCCGGCTCGCCGAAGTCCGTCTGCGAGGCGAATAGCGTCATGGTTTTCAAGACTGGAGACCCGGACCGGGCTTCGCGCGCATGTGCGGCGGCGCCCGATCGTCAGTAGCGTGCCGCCGAGGCAATAGCCTGCTGCATGCATCGGCGTCGCGCCAGTAATGCGATGCACCTGCGCCAGTGCCTCGAACAGGCCCCATTCGAGATAGTCGTTCAGGCCGACATCACGCGCTTCGTTGCGCGGGTTCCGCCAGGAAATCATGAACACCGTGTGCCCGTGTTCGACAAGATAGCGTACGAGCGAGTTGTGCGGCGAAAGATCCAGAATGTAGTACTTCAATATCCACGAAGGCACGATCAATACTGGTTCACGCCAGACCGTTGGGGTCTGCGGCTGATACTGGATCAGTTCGATGAGCCGGTTGCGGTACACGACCTTGCCCGGAGTGATCGCGACGTCCCGTCCGACACCGCCGCCGGGAGTGTGTCCATGCCTTGAAGAAGGCCCGGGCTTCACCAGCAGATCCCCCTGGTCTTCCAGCCAGTTGCGCGCACCATCAAGGAAATTGCGCCCGCCAGTTTCTGTGGCTGCCCGCAGCACCACCGGATTAAGCCACCAGCAGTTCGCCGGTGACAGCATGTCGGTGCATTGGTGCGCGGCGAAACTCACCACCTGTTCGTGGTGCGGAGAAACCCCGCGCACGCCAGTGGTGGCTTCCTGCCAGAACGATTCGAACTGGGCAAACATGTCGCGCAGCACCTGGAACGGCCAATCGTCCCACTCTGCATCGTCGAAGCGCGGGTCGCCGCCATGCCCGTTGCTCGTAGGCTCGCGGGTCAGGAGGCTCTGCCAGTTCGTCAGAATGCGATTCGCAAGCGCATGGTGCTTACCGGGTGAGCACGCCAAATGCAGCGCCCAGTCCAACCACGCCAGCGACAGCGTGGCAGGCGAGCCGCCGGCCCGCGGCTTGGGCGAACGCTGCATACACGGTCCGGTCGAGCTGCGCAAGCGCCCTAGCGAGGCTTTCCGACCCCCGTGTCTCACCGTCCGGGTGTGCCGGGGTTTCCGGCGGCCGCGAGGCGTCACAAGGTCTTGGTCTTATCGGGATGTCGGTCATCGTCACTCCAATTGGTGCTAGTGGTATTGATTAGACAGCGAACCGTCAGCACGGTGCCTATCGCGGCCCCAATCGAAATAGGCACCGGGGTGAAAGCGACAGATGAGCGCGAGCCCGTGGCGAGGTAGACGAAAGCCCACACAAGCCGTCCGATGAACCGCGCGTGCAGATTGCCGTTGAGCTTGCAGGTATCAAATGAACACACTTTCTTTTGCATCCCTGTGCTGGGGCCTGGGGGAAAAGCGCAGGTATGGCGGGCATCACGGTTGTGCCTGGCCGGGCTTTGTCAAGTTGAGATAGAGGGGTGCGTGCTGTTCCGATAGACGTAGGTATCCTGATTAGTTGTTATGAGAGTTTGTTCACGCCTGTGTCTTGGAGCAATGTAGTCGATGACTGTGTGTGGGCCAGAGGGAGTCACTCACACGCACGCGGGCTGACCGTTGTTCATACCCGACGATGGCTATTTTTTTGTCGGGGCCATGGAAGCGCATTGCCAGTCAAGACTTCACGGATCTCTGTCGCCGCCATCATTGTTGCCGCATCGAATACGGCGCAGACGAGGCTTATCGGATGAACATTCGACGCCCCGCAACGTGGCGCCAAATCAGCGGCGCCGACAGGCGCCGCGTTGCGCCAGCCGAAAACAGGTGCAACAGTAGTTATGGCAGCCAGATGGAGGCCGCTCGCCCTGAGAAATTAGCGAATTTAACAACGCTGATGTTTGTTTGGCCAACACGTTCTGCGTGTCGCGAGTCGATATCCATCAACGATCGTCCATGAAGGACGCAAGAAGTCACATAAAACCGATTGAAACCGGGAGTGGACCCGTAGTGGCAGGAGCATTCGCGATCCGGCGAGAACGTCGCGATAGCGTGAGGAGGGAGCCGTGCAGCCGTCAGGTCGCTCGCGCCCGTCTCTGCTTGGGAGACGGCCATCGGGGCGGTGATATGCGCCGCGGCGTCTTCTAGCAGGCTGTTGAATTTCGATCCCGCGTAAACGGGATCCTGGGGCCGAACGTTATGGATATCCTGTTCATGATCTTTGGCRGTGAATTCGATGCGCGGAATGGATGAGRTGCAGGAAGCTCTTTTCACGACGGTCAAGCTTGAGGACTTCGTTCCGGCCGATCATCCGTTGCGCCCCATACGGTTGCTGGTCAATCAGGCGTTGAAGCGGCTCAACGGATTGTTCGGCATCATCTATGCGGACAGCGGCCGGGCCTCGATTGCACCGGAGAAGCTGGTGCGTGCGCTTCTGTTGCAGGTGTTCTACTCGGTGCGCAGCGAACGCATGCTGATGGAGCAGATGCAGTACAACCTGCTGTTCCGCTGGTTCGTTGGACTGGCCATCGAGGACACTGTATGGAACCACTC
>NZ_WHNP01000176.1 GCF_009362735.1 Paraburkholderia franconis
ACGCGATCTGGGCGGACTACGAGTACGGCAAGTGGCGCTTCATCGGCTATCTGACGCAGCCTGTGCAGTACCGCGACGTGACGGATTTCGACGATGTGTCGAACCGGCATCTCACGTTCAGCGGCGTGCGCTTCGAGCGGCAGGGCGTCGGACCGGGTGATCTTTCGGGTTACTACTCGAAGTACAACCGCTCGAATGCACGCTTCCTCGATGCGACGGGCGACGAGCATCGCGACGTCTTCGATCTTCGATACACGGGCAAGATTGGTCGCGCCGACTGGGACGTGGAGTCGATGTATCAGTCGGGGCACGTCGGCAACAAGACGATCGGCGCGTGGGCCGTCGGCTCGCTCGCGGGCTATACGCTCGATCTTCCGTGGGCCCCGCGCGTGGGCGTGCAGGTCGATGCGGCGTCGGGCGACCGGCATCCCGGCGACGGACGCATCGAGACATTCAATCCGCTCTTTCCGATCGGATACTACTTCACGCTCGCGGGCTACACGGGCTACGCGAACCTCATCCACGTCAAGCCGTCGATCACGTTGAAGCCCACGAGCAAGCTCGCGCTGCTCGGCGCGCTCGGCTTCCAGTGGCGCGAGACGACAGCGGACGCCGTGTATCAGCAGCCCAATGCCGTGGTGCCGGGCACAGCGGGACACGGCAGCCGGTGGACGGGCATGTATGTGCAGGTGCGCGCCGACTGGACGATGGCGTCGAACCTGATCGGTTCCGTCGAAGCGGTGCACTTCCAGGTCGGCGATTCGATTCGCAACGCGGGCGGCAGTAACGCGGATTACGTCGGTGCCGAACTGAAGTATGGGTGGTGAGCATAACCAAAGCGGTGCGGCATGTCGTGATGCCGCGTGTCGCCGGTTATCTGTGGATCGGACGGAGAACATCGATGAACGCAAAGATCGCAATGACAGGAGCGTGGGCAATCGCCGTGCTGATGCTATCGGCGAGCGTCTTCGCGCAGACTGCGGGCGCGCCGGATGGCGCGAGTGCTTCGGCATCTGCCGACAGCACGCGGACCGCTACAGCCACGAAAGTGGACGACCGCCAGCTGGAAAAGGACGTTCATCATGCGCTTGGCAAGACGAAGCATCTGACCAGCATCGGTATCAGGGTTCACGCAGATGCGGGCGTTGTCACGCTGACGGGAACGGTGCCCAACCGTGCCGCAGTCGACAGGGCGGCTAGCGCCGCAAAGGATGTTCCGGGCGTCACGGAGGTCAGGAACAACCTGACGATTCAGAGCAAGGGCCGATAGGCGTTTGATTGAATGCCAGATAGCGAAACGCTTCGTAGCGGAGGAATGTAATGACCACTCTCTCGGAAGAAGACATCGGGCGACGCGCGTTGCTGGACATTCTGGTACCCGTTGCACACGCATCGGATTCCGCAACGGACACGGCGCGCCGGAAGAAGCAACGATTCCGTTTGAAGAAACGTCGCTTGCGGGAAGAGGGCACGTCTGAAGTCGACGCGGAGCCTCGGCCGACGCGTATTTCGGTCGTCGAGCGGCTGTCATCGGAAACCGTGAGCGTTTGCTGGAGCGACGCGAGGATGGGCCGTTACGCGGAACAGATCTGGCGGCTGGGACGCGCACGTACCGATTCGTTCTGCCTGTTGACGGGCAGACAGATCCGATATGGCGACAGGATCTTTCGACCGCGGACGGAACAGGGCTATCTCACGGTCGATCACAACCGGATGATCCTCGCGTGTGCTGTCGATGACTCGTGCTGCACGGGCGCGTGAGACCTGCGAGCGTCGAATGGCGTCTGCCTCTCCGTGCGCGCCCGCAAGCACTCAATTGGTGCTCTGAGCGCGGTTGAATTTCTCCGCGCCGGTGATTCGCGGCCGACATCGTGTTGACTTTCGAGTGGCGTTAGACCGTTGACAAAGCGTTACAGCAGCGCGTAAGCATTGACCAGTTGGTAGCTCGCTGCCTCTCTCAAGGTTCCGCCGGCCGTAAAGCGTTCATTGTTTCCGAGACTCCCAGTATCGCTACGACACGCGTTAAGTTACACAGCCCTCAGGCATCATTTTGTTAAGGCTTATTAACAAACATTAACTACCGATCCTGCTTTCGACATACGACAATTCGATCATTCCATCTCGTATGGATCGTGCGGGCACGACATCGACAGGAGGCGTTCGATCGTGAAGGCCGGGGCAGATCGTTCACTCGGGAGCGTCATCGACGACGCTAGCGTCGTCACGCTAGCGCGCACACATCGTAGCCGCACGCGTTTGGCACTCACTCCGACTCTTTTCGTTCTCGGCGTGTGCGGTTGGTCTTTGATCGAGACGCCTGCCGAGCTCGATCCTTCGTTGGGCCACATGGGCATTGCAGCGCTCGCGATCGCAAAGATCTTCTGTACCGCAATCGGCCTTGCGGCTGTGCGTGGTGTCGGGCGTGCGCAGTGGCTCTTTTCCTTCCTGTGCGGATTGAGCCTCGTCGCAATCGTGCCAGGCCTGCCCATCGAACTGGACGAGTCGGTCTGGGTTTTCTCGCAATCGCTGATCGAATGCCTGCTCAAGGCGGGCGCTTTGCTCACGTTGCGTATTTCGCGTACATCGCGCTCTCGCGGCATGGCAGCCGCTGCGTGGTATGTCGTTAGCGAGTCCTCTTCCGATACGCGATGAGCGACGCTAAAGCCACGAGGGGCTAACCGATGGAAGCCCGAGAGAACGTAAGTACCTGTTAGACAGGCCAATGTTCAATGCGGGGTTGTGACTGAACCGCCATGCCGGTACTGTCAGGTTGCTTAAGGGGGCGACGGCAGCGTGAAGCGATGAAAAAGACGAAATCGCTTTACCACGGCCACCGCTTCCTGTGGTTGTTTCAAAGAAGGACGCTGACGTAGGTAACTTCACACATCGTACGGAAAACTGTCATGTCGAGCATCGTTACAGAAGCGAATTTTTGGAGCACGTGGTCGCCGCGAGCACGCGGCATGTTACGCATTATTTCTGGTCTGGTTTACATTCAGGAGGGCACAGCCAAGATCTTCCACTGGCCGCATGTTGCGAAGTTCGATAGCGTCCAAATCCTGTCGCTCCTGGGCTTCGCCGGCGTATTGGATGTCGTTGGCGGCATGCTTCTTATTATTGGCCTATTCACTCGTTGGACAGCGTTCATCCTGTCTGGCGAAATGGCGTTCGCCTATTTTATGGTGTTCCAACCGCGCGGCCTGTTTCCGGTTCAGAACGGCGGCAACGATACGATCCTGTTGTGCTTCATCCTGCTGTACCTGTTTCTCGCCGGAGGCGGAGCCTTCGCCCTCGATAATTTTCTGGGAAACACTCGCAGAGACCCAAGGCACTGATAGGTGCCTTGGGTTTATTCAAAGTCCAACGCGCATTGGTGGACATCTTGATGCAAAAATCGCTAGCCCTCGGATCGAGAACCGCCAAGCAATACCCGACTTATACATTTTCTCACCTCCCCACAAATAGAACGAGAGGCGATCATGCTGCAAATGTCCCGCCGTCAGTTCCTGAAGGTGACGGCGAGCACGCTAACGGGATCGAGCCTGGCCCTGCTGGGCTTCTCGCCTGAACCCGCGCTCGCCGAAGTCCGTCAGTACAAACTGGCTCGTACTACCGAAACGCGCAACAGTGTCCTTACTGCTCAGTCGGCCGCGGCAGCCTGATGTATGGCCTCGGCGACGGCGCGAAGAACGCGACCACGAGCATCATCCATATTGAAGGCGACCCCGATCACCCCGTCAATCGCGGCACGCTGTGCCCGAAGGGCGCGAGCCTGATCGACTTCATCCATAGCGAGAGCCGCCTGAAATATCCCGAGTATCGTGCTGCCGGTTCGGATCACTGGCAACGCATCTCGTGGAACGACGCGCTCGACCGCATCGCGAAGCTGATGAAGGAAGACCGCGACGCGAACTTCGTCGAGAGCACGCCCGACGGCAAGAAGGTCAACCGCTGGCTGACCACGGGCATGCTCGCGGCGTCGG
>NZ_WHNP01000177.1 GCF_009362735.1 Paraburkholderia franconis
GTGGACTTCATGCTCAGGGCGAGGCGCGAAGTGGGCGCGGCCAAAGCCTTTTTCAGCAAGGCGATCAGGCATCAGGGCCAGTCGCCGGAGATCATCACGCTCGATGGCTATGCTGCCTCGCACCGCGCGGTGCGCGAGATGATGGTCGATGGTTCGCTGCCTGAAGACACGAAGGTCCGGTCCTCGAAATACCTGAACAACCTGATCGAGCAGGACCATCGCCATATCAAATCCAGAACGAATGTGATGCTCGGCTTCAAACGGTTCAGAAACGCCGCGACGACGATTTCAGGCATCGAGTTGACGCATCGCATTCGTAAGGGCCAGTTCGATCTCGCGAAGCTCGGCCTTAAGGATGCCGTTGCGCCCGTCGTATGGAATACGGTCCTCCGCGTTCAATAAGGTATCCTTCCTATATGAAGACTTCTCAACCGGCTTACCTATTTGCAGCAGAACCATCTATGGCACGGCGAGGGTGGATAGCGAGGACTTCGGGCACAACGAGCTCAAGCTCCCTGTCTTTCCGGCACTGGACACGCCCCAGGCGATCACGCTCCAGGCCCTGCCTCGCAGCGCCAAGGTCATGCTTTTTGCCGGCCCGCCGCTGCACGCCCCCTCAACCTGACCACAAAGGAATCTCATCATGGCTTTCGATCGCTTCACCGGCGATAACGCTGCCCTTCTGTTGACCACCAGGTCGGCACCATGGGCTGGGTACATTCCATTCCTTTCGAGGAGATGAAACGCAATGCGCTGATGCTGGCCAGGACCGCCAGCATTCTGAAGATGCCGGTGGTGCTGACCTCCAGCATGGAGGAGTACGCACACGGGCCGCTGCTGAGCGAACTGGAGCCTCTATCCTGCCGGACCAGTTCGCCGTCCGCATCAAGCGCGTCGGTATCGTTAACGCAATGGACGACGAAAACTTCGCCGCGGCCGTCAAGGCAACCGGGCGCCGCAAGCTCATCATCGCCGGCGTCATCAACGACGTCTGCACGGTGTTCCCGGCACTGAGCCTGGTGCGCGACGGCTACGAAGTGCAGGTGATCGCCGATGGCATCGCTCACTGACGAGAACTGCCTGCGACGGAAAGGAGATAAGAGAAACTTCCCGGCGGCGCTTGCAGGACCTGGCGATAAGCCTTCTGGTGCGCTGACCTTGATGCCGGCGTCGCGTGTGGATCGCGATAGGCCTACAAAGCAAGGCCTCTATATCGCGGCCTGATGAACAAAAAGCCCGGTGATCGACAAGCGAGGCATAGCACGGGAACAAGCAATGCATCTCGCCTTAGGGGTTCGTCATTAGATTCAGGAATCCTCTTCTTACTTAGGTGGCCACTATCCTCTATCCGGCGTGTCCCAAGCCGGATGCCCCCTGTATTGCGGCGACAACTGATCGCCGGAGACGACGGGCCGTTGTCGGACCCGAAAGAGCCGCCCGTGCGAGCGCCACAACAATGGCTGGTTTCGGATACGGAACAGCCGCACGCGAGCCAAGGCGATGGTCGGGCATGGGTCGAAGCGCCTTGTTTTGACCGCTGAACCGTGTCCGCGGCGATCGGATTTTGACCCGGTCGGCCGGTATCAGGCGTTAAACACCTTGTCGAAGTGACACAGACCTGAAAATTCCAAAAAACTCAAAAATATCAATATGATACGTGCACCACCGAGCCCGTTCCCGAGTGCAAAAATGAGCGCCCACCTCCAAATAGAATCAAAGACTTACATGGGGGTTTTGAACAGGTCCAGCGTGGCAACGCAGCAGTGCCCCGCTTGTATGTGTGACGCATAACGTTAAGGCTTATTCGACGCCTGCCAACACGCGCGGAGGCGCCCTCACATTCCTGTGGCCGATGGCAGGCATCGAATAACCCTTAACGACGCCRGACGCCAGACGCCACCGTGCTCGATGATCAACAAAGCGGCTACTACCTGCAACTCAACATGGGCAAGCGCGGCGTCAGCGTCGACATGAAAGACCCGCGCGGCAAGGAGTTCATGCGGCGTCTATGCGATTCGGCGGATGTGTTTGTCGAGAACTACCGGCCGGGCGCATTGGAAAAGCTGGGGCTTGGCTATGCCGAGTTATCGCGTCGTAATCCGGGACTTGTCTACTGTTCGATCTCCGCTTACGGCCACACGGGGCCGGACGCGCATCGTGCGGGCTTCGGCCTGATCGCGGAAGCGAAGAGCGACGCTTGTCTCGATGCATGAATATGCGGTGCAGTGCTACACGCTGCGCGGCGTTCTGCCGGAGCAGACGGGACACGACATGCCCACGTCGACGCTCTATGGCGTTTTCCGCGCAGCCGACGGCGACCTGGTGATAGCCGCTCAGGTCGATGAAGCCTGGAAGCGCTTCGCCGCTCTGATCGAATCACATGGCGGACCGGCAGGATTTGGTTCGGACACGCGATTCCACGACAGCGTGGGCCGCAACATGCATCGCACGGAAATTCTGTCCATCGTGGAGCCGTGGGTTGCGGCGCGCCCCGTCACGCAGATTCTGAACCTGCTGGATGACATCGACGTGCCCTGCGCAAAAGTACAACGCATCGACGAAGTGCTGGCCGATCCGCAGATACAGGCACGCGGGATGGTGGTCGAGCAGCAGCATCCGCGCTATGGAACGCTGCGCCTGCCCAATTTGCCGTTCCGCTTCTCCGGATGCGACACGACGATCCGCGAAGTCGCGCCCGATCTCGGTCAGCACAATGCAGACGTCGCGCAATCGCTCGGCTTCTCTGCCGCGGAGATCGACGCGATGCAAACAGAAGGCGTTCTCTATTCCAGACGAGTTCCAAGTGAGTCAAAGCGAGACCTACATGACTGACCAGTATGCAGTGATCGGCAACCCGATCGGACACACGAAATCTCCGCTGATTCATGGCCTTTTCGCCGAAGCGATGAAACAGGACATGACCTATACGGCACTCGTCGGCCCGCTCGAACCGGTAGGGGCGTTTGCCGAAGTCGTGCGCGCGTTCGGCGTGTCGGGCGGCAAAGGGATGAATGTCACCGCGCCCTTCAAGCTCGAAGCCTTCGCGATAGCCGATGAGCGCAGCGAACGGGCATCGCTGGCGAGAGCGGCCAACGCACTGAAGTTCGAGGACGGTCGTATCGTCGCCGAGAACTTCGACGGGATCGGACTCGTACGCGATATCGAGGTGAACCTGGGCGTGCCGCTCGAAGGCCAACGCGTGCTGATGCTCGGCGCGGGCGGCGCGGCCCGTGGCGCGCTGCTGCCGTTTCTCGCGGCACGTCCCGCGGAATTCGTCATCGCGAACCGGGACATCGCCAAAGCCAACGCGCTGATCGCGGACGCGGGCGCGCGTGGCTCAGTGCGCGCCTGCGCCTATGGCGATCTCGAGACGATGGGACACTTCGAGCTGGTGGTCAACGCGACCTCCGCAAGTCTTACCGGCGACCTCCCGCCCGTGCCGCCGACTGTCTTCAGTCCCGAAGGCACGGCCTATGAACTCGCCTACGGCAAGCGCCTCACGCCATTCCTGCGGCTCGCACGCAATGCTGGTGTGCGCGGCATCGCAGATGGTGTGGGCATGCTGGTCGAGCAGGCAGCGGAAGCGTTCGCATGGTGGCGCGGCGTGCGTCCCCGGACGCGCGCCGTGATCGACAGGCTCACCGTGCCGCTGGATTGAACTTGCTACGGAGACGCATGTGAAGAAGGTCCTGATGCTTCATGGCATCAATCACAACATGTTCAGCAAGCGCGACCCCGTGCTATACGGGACGATCACGTAGGACGATATCGATGGGCAATTGCAGTCG
>NZ_WHNP01000178.1 GCF_009362735.1 Paraburkholderia franconis
GTTGCGTGACGGCGTCGCTGTCGTCGGAATAGCGCTTGAAGCGCAGCAGACGGCAGAACGGCTTTTCGACGATCGTCTGTTCGACGATGGGAATGTTGCGGCCGTCCTTGACGATCTGATGCAGGTTGAACTCGGGCTTTTCGTAATCCTTGCCGAGGCGGTACAGCAGCTCGTAGCCCGCGGACAGGCGGGTGGCGCCTGGCACATAGGCGAACGGACTGGCCGGATTCGCAAACGATTTCGAAGCAGCCTGAGCCCAGGCGGTAAGCGGGCTGAGGAGTGCCCGCTGGAATTCGTGCAATTGATAGAGCATGCTTCGCTAGGGCTGAGTAAGAGGCGAGGAATCCCTTTTTGTGCAGTATTGGGACGGTTGAGGTAGCCTCATGCGACGCCGAGAGCCCGAGGTCTCGTCAGCAGCCATTCGCTGAGTACGCGCCGCGATGGTCTGGAATTGCCGCCGGTGCAATCCGGCCGTTCGGGCTACCAGCCCACATTGTTCAAGAAACCAATCCGGCACGGCTGACGGAATGGAACGTGCCATAACGGCAGGTTGCAATCGCTTCGGCGTCGGACTGTGAAGCGGCCTGTGCGTAGGCAACCGACCATCGGCCGCAGACATCGCGATAACGGATCGAATAGGTGTGCATGGTAATCTCCTGTGGCATCCACGATCAACGGGGCCTTCGCGGTCGTCCGGACGATAGGCGGTCGAGCGAATTGGTCAGCGTTCTTATGTACCGCGTAGAAATATCTTGCAATAAAGGTAGACGGATGAGCAACAGAAAACCATTGTACGAACGGGTCGCTGGACTCCTCGGCGGGCATAACTCGCTCATACTTTTGGATACCTCGAAGCGTCCAGGAGCGAGTGTTCGAGTCTTGGCGGCGATGTAGAGAGAGCCGTCACAGTAAGCCCGTCATACGCAGGTATGAGACAGCCATTCCTAAGGTTGATGAATGGAGCGGCGGCGAGGTACTTCGGCGCTATGAGAGAACAACGTGATCTATAACGTGCCGGCGAACTATCCGGGCTTCGGCCGCAAGGTGTACCCGGGCTTTCTGCAGCACACCGGCTTTGTCGCGATGAATCCGGAACGTCACGCGGCGTCGCACTGGGACTTCTATCAGAGCCTTCTGCGCGGCGACGAAGAAGATGCCGAAGCACACCGCCGTTTCTACGACGAATACAACGCGGTGCTCGACATGGCCGCCGAGTACTATCTGCAGACGATCAGGGTCGTGTTCCAGGAATTCCGTCTTGCCGAAGGCACGTGGGTCGTTGACGGCGAGCCGGTCCGTCCCCAGGACATCAAGAATACGGCCCTCTTCACGATCGAAGGCGAGCTCGACGACATTTCGGGCAGCGGCCAGACACGCGCCGCGCACGATCTGTGCACCGGCATCCCCGAGAATAACAGGCGGCATTTCACCGCCGAAAAGTGCGGCCACTACGGGATCTTCTCCGGCCGCCGCTGGCGCACGATCATCTATCCGCAACTGCGCGAGTTCATCGTCAAAAACGATCCGGCGCCAAGAAGTGTCTGCAAAGAAGATCGGTGCGAAGAGATCGACGGTAACGAAAGTAATACGAGCTATTAGAGCGCGACCGACTGACGGTCGCGCCAGTTGCTAGGCGGCCTTCGGCTGTGGTCGGTGGCCGTCCCGAAAAGGGTCTGCCTTCATTGTTCAATGTTGAAGAGTTGAAACTGGCCGAAAGCGTCAGTTGGTTCATGGTTCCGCGAAGCAGTCTTTCAGTCCGGATGCGAAGCACGACGCGACCGGCCGCCATGGCCGAGGACGGAAGTGGCTCGGCCGACGTGCGAAGGTGCTGTCTCAGCGGATCCGACATCGAATGTCCGCGCGATTGCGCTGGGCCCAACGGCCGCAGTTGGCCGCACTCCGCCCGATCAACCGATCGCGCGATTCGCCGACGCCGTGCGCGAACCCGTCTCCTCCATCGAACTGCTTCGGCATGGCCGTGCGGCCAGCGAGAGGTTGCCGAAGCGCGTGCTAACATTGTTTGTTATCACATCCCGTCGTTCAATGACTCAAGCAATGAATTCCGAGACGCTTGCGCTCACGCCGCCCACTACGCTTGTCATCGCGTCGCGGGAAAGCCGCCTGGCAATGTGGCAGGCCGAGCACGTGCGGTGTGCGCTGAACAAATTATATCCATCTTGTGACGTAAAAATCCTCGGAATGACGACACGCGGCGATCAGATTCTCGATCGCACGCTGTCGAAGGTCGGCGGCAAGGGTCTGTTCGTGAAGGAGCTGGAGAACGCGCTCGCCGACGGCCGCGCCGATCTCGCCGTTCATTCGCTGAAAGACGTGCCGATGGAACTGCCTGAAGGCTTCGCGCTGTCCACCATCATGGAGCGCGAAGACCCGCGCGATGCGTTCGTCTCGAACCAGTACGACACGCTCGCCGCGCTGCCGCCCGGTAGCGTGGTCGGCACGTCGAGCCTGCGCCGCGAAGCGATGCTCCGTACGCGCTATCCGGAACTCGTCGTGAAGCCGTTGCGCGGCAATCTCGATACGCGCCTCGCCAAGCTCGATCGCGGCGACTACGCAGCCATCATTCTTGCCGCCGCTGGCCTGATGCGCCTCGGTCTCGCCGCGCGCATCCGTTCGCTGCTCGATCCCGCCGACAGCCTGCCCGCCGCGGGCCAGGGCGCGCTCGGCATCGAGATTCGCGCGGACCGCGCGGACCTCGCCGCGTGGCTCGCGCCGCTGCATCACGAGCACACGGCCGCCGCCGTCGAAGCGGAACGCATGGTGTCGCGCGCGCTCGGCGGCAGTTGCGAAGTGCCGCTCGCGGCCTACGCGACATGGCACGACGGCGCGCTGCATCTGCGCGGCATCGTTGCGACGCCCGACGGCCAACGTGTGCTCTTCGCACAAGCCTCGGCGCCCGCGCCGACCACGGGCGCCGCGCTCGAACTCGGCCGCGAAGTCGCGAGACAGCTCGAAGCGCAAGGCGCGATGGACATCGTCCGCGCGCTCAGCACGGCGAGCGGGCCGACAGCTTGAAGCTTTTTGTACGATGCGGTTGTACACCGAACGGCTCTGGTGCAAATAGGGTTGGCGATCGGTTAGAGTTGTCGTAGCAAAACGAACTGATAACCCGCGATGAGCAAGCTGAAGAGTCTGGATGAGTTGTTCGGTGGACGCCATTTTGATCGGGAGATCATCGTTCTGTGTGTTCGCTGGTACCTGCGGTACAAGCTCAGCCTACGCGATCTGGTCGAGATGATGGCCGAACGGGGTTTGTCGCTGGCTCACACGACGATCCTGCGCTGGGTGAGGCGTTTACGCCCGAGTTCGTCAAACGCTGGAACCGCTTTGCTACCCCTGCGGGTCGCTCGTGGCGTGTCGATGAGACCTGCCTGAAGATTCGTGGCAGGTGGGTCTACCTATACCGGGCGATCGATCGATCGGGCTGGCCAGACGGTGGACTTCATGCTCAGGGCGAGGCGCGACGTGGGCGCGGCCAAAGCCTTTTTCAGCAAGGCGATCAGGCATCAGGGCCAGTCGCCGGAGATCATCACGCTCGATGGCTATGCTGCCTCGCACCGCGCGGTGCGCGAGATGATGGTCGATGGTTCGCTGCCTGAAGACACGAAGGTCCGGTCCTCGAAATACCTGAACAACCTGATCGAGCAGGACCATCGCCATATCAAATCCAGAACGAATGTGATGCTCGGCTTCAAACGGTTCAGAAGCGCCGCGACGACGATTTCAG
>NZ_WHNP01000179.1 GCF_009362735.1 Paraburkholderia franconis
AGCCTTCTGATATAAGTTATTTGGAATTGAATCTGTGCTACGGTAGGCCAGTTTTTAGTTGGCTGGTGCGCAGAACATATTGAAACAGATCACGCAGGGTTATCCACGGGGCCGCCGCCCGCTCTTCTGTAGCGAGAGGCGAGCGGCCCGGTGGATAACCCGTGCCGAAGGCGATGCCCGCTTACTTGCCCCGAGCTGAATCGTTGTGGTGGCGACTCAGCATCCCTCGCGAGAGGAGCAAATCATGGTTGCAGGCAACGCTGTCGTCGAACCGGTGTGGGAACGGTATCCACTGATCGCCTCGAACTCGTATGCTCGGCGCTGGATACAGAGTTGCGTGATGCTCGGCCTGGCAAGGAATACAGTCGCGGCCTACATGTACGCGGTAGAAGGCTTCCTTCGCTTTGCACAGGGTCACTCCCGCGATCTGCGCAGCATGTCGCGCGAAACCATCGCGCAGTATGTCGGCGAGCTGCGAACCCAGCCACGACGAGCGAATGCGAACGTGGTTCGCATCGACTCAGGTGGTTTCCTGTCAAACGCAACGCTGCAGCAGCGTCTGACCGCAGTCCGGTTGCTGTTCGAGTTTCTGGTTGACGAGGGACTCATCAGGACCAACCCGGTAAGCCGCGGCCGCTATACGGCATCCGGCCACTTCGGCGCGCGCGGCGAACGAGGCCTCATCCAGAAGTTTCGCAAGCTGCCGTGGATTCCCACGGAGGCGCAGTGGACGGCCCTGCTGGCTGTCGTCCGCGACGAGCCGACGCGTAACAGATGCATGCTGGCGTTTGCCTATGATGCGGCGCTTCGTCGGGAGGAGCTATGCCAGCTTCGGGGCAGCGATCTCGATCCCGCCCACCGGTTGCTGCGTATCAGGGCGGAGACGACCAAGGGCCACCGCGAGCGTGTCGTTCCGTATTCCGATACTTCCGGCGAATTGCTGCGCGACTATCTTCGACACAGGCATGGCGTTGCCGGGGATCGACACGCGTTGTTTCTGTCCGAGTCGCCGCGCAACCACGGAGCGCCCATCACGCTATGGACGTGGTCCAAGGTAGTCCGATCTATAGCGCTTCGCGCCGACGTTCCTGCGTTCTCGACCCATACGCTGCGCCATCTTTGTCTGACCGATCTCGCCCGCTCGGGTTGGCAACTTCATGAGATTGCCCGGTTTGCCGGTCATCAGAATCTGGAGACGACCAGGCAATACGTACACCTGTCCGGTCACGATCTGGCCGACAGGTTCGCGAAGACCATGCGCCAGATTCACGCGTGGCGTGTTGACGCCCTCGCGTGTGTCGCCGACGCGGAGTAACGATGATGTGCTCATCCCGGGCGGTGCGCATCCCCAAGCCTGAGGCTGCCTGCCTATGGACATGGCCGATACAGATCACGGACTATGATCGCAGAAACGAGCTGACGGCTGCGGAGCGGAAGATGCTGACGCGTGAGCTTCCTCGCGCAATGGCCAGTGAACGGACGGTAAAGGCGGTCCTCGGCAGACTATCAGGCCTTGAACGTCTGATCGCACCAATCGATGACGCGCTGGCCGTGATTGACGGCAAGCACATATACGACGATCGCGTAAAGCTGATGCTCCTTCGACACTGTGCGGCGCGAGAGACCTCGCTATGGGCATGGGACGCGACGACCTGGCATAAGGTCATCGGGACCACCCAGGAGGCTTTCTATGCCGCCCACGTTCCAAGGCCGTGCGCTGGTGGCGAGCGACAGGCGCTAATGGCTGTCGCATACCTGCTGCACTGTTTCCACGACATCCCCAGCCTTGGGGAGGTGAAACGGGTTGCACTTGCGGAGAAGATCTTCGGCAGGAAACGTATCGCTGCGACACTTCTACGGGTGACCGAGGTTTCCGCTGCCTGGGGTTATCGAAGTCCATGCAAACCGTTGATGAGTTTGGTCGCGGAACTCCTGCTTATTAACCAGCGCCCCGAACTCGAATCACTGACGACCGAGTTCATCGAATCGGTCCGTATGCGCTGGCAGGATTCGAACTATCGCAGTTCCTTGTACTTCCAGCTCTTACGCGTGCTTGCAGCACTTGGAATCATCGCCGCGGAGCCCACGATCCGGAACCGGGTTGACAGCGAACGCGTTCATCGAGCGAGAACCGCCGGTCTGTCCGGAGATTGGGTGCTCGCAGTTGAGCGATGGGAGGCGACCAGCACGTTGACGGTCTCGACCCGCCGCCATCTTCGGGACATGGTCCTGAAGGCGGCCCGCTGGTTGCAAGACTGTCATCCGGAGATCACACATCCAGATCAGTGGACCCGCGAACTGGCGGCGGAATATGTAGGCGCAGTTGACCGCATGCACGTCGGCGATTATGTCTGGAGGACCGCCGGCCTCGGGACGAAGCTCGGCAAACCTGCAACAGCGCGATCGAAGGAAGCCTTCCTCGGCGCGATGCGATGCTTCTTCGCAGATATCCAGGAGTGGGAATGGATCCCACGTCGTTTCGATCCGTTTCGGGCATTTGCAACGCCTCGCTCGATCAAGGCCCTGATCGGACCAGCGCCACGCATCATTGCCGATGACCTCTGGGCGAAACTCCTGTGGGCTGGCCTGAATCTGACGATCGCCGATCTTCCTGGTCACGGCAGTGCTCCAAAGGGACATAGCAATGCGACAGGCGCCATGTTTCGCAACGGAGGCTACTATCCACTCGAGATGCTACAGGCGTTGAGCATCGTGTGGCTCTTTGCAGGACTACGTAGCGACGAGATCGTCCGGCTGCGGGTCGGCTGCGTGCACAAGGAACCGTCGATAGGACAGCAGGCTACGTCATGCTGGATGCTTGACGTTCCAGTTCACAAGACGGGAACCGCGTTTGCCAAGCCAATTGACACTATTGTCGGAGAAGCGATCACTGTGTGGGAGCAACTTCGTCCTGTACAACCGTCGGCGCTMGACATCAAGACCGGAGAGAAGGTCGATTTCCTGTTCTCGTACCGTGCCCGAGCAATTCCACGGGCGTACCTGAACAAACGGCTGATTCCCATGCTTTGCCGCAAAGCGGGCATTCCACAGGCGGATGCGCGCGGTCAGATCAGCAGTCACAGGGCCCGCTCCACCATCGCGAGTCAGTTGTTCAACGCCCGCGAACCTATGACGTTGTTTGAACTACAGGCATGGCTCGGTCATCGTTCGCCCGTGACCACGCAACACTACGTCGCATTCACGCCAACCCGGCTCGCCCGGGCTTATTCAGAGGCACAGTACTTCCAGCGAAACCTGAGAATGATGGAGGTGCTCATCGATCGGCAGGCGATCGACGATGGTCAAACTGAACAGCCGTGGCGATACTACGATCTTGGCCACGGTTTGTGCTCGTACGAATTCTTCGATCAGTGTCCGCACCGCATGGCTTGCGCACGTTGTGACTTTTACATTCCGAAGGAATCCTCCCGCGCCGACCTGCTCCAATCGAAGACTGGAATGATACGGATGCTGCAGGAGATACCGCTGACCGATGATGAACGTGCAGCAGTGGAAGGCGACCAGAAAGCTATAGACCGTCTACTCCTGCGACTCAAGAACACGCCGACGCCTGATCGGCTCACCGCCCCAAATAGGAAGAAACAAAGGTAGAAAAAGCCCT
>NZ_WHNP01000018.1 GCF_009362735.1 Paraburkholderia franconis
ACTCCAGGCCGGTGTCGACATCAATACGATACGCGGCTGGCTTGGGCACGTTTCGTTGGAGACGACCAACATCTACGCCGAGATCAATCTGGAAACAAAGGCACAGGCACTGGCGACATGCGAAGTGGAAGGCGGTGCCGAAGGCCAAAAGCAATGGCGGGATCAGCCCGACCTGATGACCTTCCTCCGCACCTTGTAGCGAATAATATGTGCTGTTCGCTTTCCACAAAGGTACTGCCTTGGCCTAGTTCTTTATCGAGCAGCACATATTTTTTACCGCACCATACTCGTGACCCAGGCCGCGATTGTTGCGTGTCCCGGTCATGCCATAGTGCTCGAGCAGCGCCGCATAGCGCACCGTGAAGTCGTCTTCATCCGCGAGGTTTCTGAACGCCGCCGACAGACTGTCGGTGCGATGCTCGCGCGGACATCCCCCGGCCTGCCATAGTGCGTTTTGCAATCCCATGGACAGCGCTTCGAAGCTCTCGCCACCTTCAACGACATTGGCGTATTCCCAGCGCGAGAACGCGAGCACGAAGTGGGACAACCGGTGTTCGAATGGCACGCCAGCGATCGTCACTCGCAGTTCGGCCATGTCGGTAAAGTCGGACAGGCCGCGTGCGCCGGGCTCATGCAACTGCGGGAAGAAGACTTCCTTCGGTGTGCCGGACGTCGCCCGCCAGTGCCGCACGCGGCGCTTGAGTGTGCGGCGTGTGCTGTCGGGATACTCCCCGGGATGATCGTCCTGCAGCTTGCGCAGGATCGTGACCGCCTGAAGTTGCGGCGCGTTCGCGAGCATCCGGAACGACTTCAGTATCCCAGACGTCGGCGAAGGGATCGGGACGGGAACGCCAGTAACGACGCGGTTTCTGTGATGGCAGTACGGTGTCCCGTTCTATGCGCCGGGCGCTGCGCACACTGATGCCGGCCTTGGCGGCGGCGATCTCCTGCGAGTGGTGTTTGCGTTTGGGCATGTGGAGGCGAACCTGTTGGTCGGTAATGCGGGTTCCAGACATGTAGCTGATCGCTTTCTTATTCGATCAGCCATCGTAGAGCCCGGCCGACTCGGCGCCGTCGGTGGGGAAAACTCTCCGGCGGCTACGCCGCCTCCGACTTCTCCCCACCGGCCAAAACCTTCGCCGCTACACCGGCCAAAATGATTGTCGCCCTCGACCGTCATAAGTTTCATCCATCTGAATCCAGATATCCCGACTTGGTGTGCGATAACCTTTATCGGCAGCGCTTTAAAGCTTAAAAGAGTTTTAAAGCACGGAAACACTCACCAATCAGACATGGTATTTAATTCATAGGAAAAATAGCCTCGAAAAAGGGCGCGATTCACCCCGCACTTTTCCATGTAGGATACTGTACAAATATACAGTGCTTTCCTACATCGATGTCAGCCGCCGCTACCCGTGCCGAAGAGATTCATCCGTCGCTATGGCGAGCCTCACAGCTCGCGCGCGGCGGGCGGCGCACGCTCGACACCGGCTATCCCGCGTTATCGATGGAGTTGCCCGGCGGTGGCTGGCCCATTGGCGCGCTTGTCGATTTGCTGGTCCAGGTGCCGGGCGTCGGCGAGATGCGGCTGTTGCGGCCGGCATTGAGTTCACTTGGCGATCGGCCCATTGCTCTCGTTCAGCCGCCTCATATACCGGATGGGCTAGGCCTCAATTACATCGGGCTCTCGCTCGACAGGCTGCTGCAGATCAAAGCCCCCAAAAGCGCCGACGCCTTCTGGTCCGCCGAACAGATCCTGCATGCCGGCAGTTGTGGCGCGCTGATCCTGTGGGCGCAGCATGCGCAGGCGTCGTCGCTGCGGCGTCTCCATCTGGCTGCGCAGTCGTCGGAGACGCTCTTCATCATGGTCCGGCCGCTCGCCTCGGCTCAGGCCTCATCGCCGGCGCTATTGCGGCTGGCGTTACGCCCCTCGGCCGACGGTCTGATGGTCGACATCGTGAAACGACGAGGCCCAACACGTGCGGAGCCTCTGTCGATTTCTCTTCAACCCACTCCTGTTCTGTTTTCTCGCCATGCGCGTCTTTCTCGCCGTCCATCTGCCGAAGTTGCCGCTCGAAGTCTTTCGACCGAGGTGGTCGCCTGAGCCGGTGCACGGTAGCGCGGTGCTGGAGAAGGACAAGGTCGCGATTGCCGACAGTGCAGCCCGCGCGGCAGGCGTGCGACTGGGCATGAAGCGCGGTGGCGTGCTGACGCTGTCGCCGGAAACGGCCCTGTACGAGCGCGACATCGTGCGTGAAAACGCGGCGCAGCGCGAAGTCGGCGTGGCGCTGATGAAGTTTTCGCCCGATGTAGCGTTGCTCGACGAAGCGACGGTGCTCGTCGAAGTCGGCGCGAGCTTGCGGCTTTTCGGCGGGTTGTTGTCGCTATGCCGTCAGGCGAAGGTGGTTCTCGACGCGCTTGGCTTGACGGCGCGCATCAGCGCCGCGCCGACGGGGCAGGGCGCATGGCTTCTGGCGAAACACGGCAACGGGCGCGTGCTGCAACTCGCGTCGCTGGAGCGCGTGCTCGCGCCGCTGCCGATGCTCGCCGTGCCGGAAATCCGTCCGTTTGCCGACTGGTTCGGCGGTTTGGGCTGCGAATCGATTGCCGATGTGCGCCGTCTGCCGCGCGCCGGCTTGCAGCGGCGCTGCGGCGAGCATCTGCTGGACTCGCTCGACCGCGCGTTCGGCACCGCGCCGGAACTGTTCGACTGGATCGAGTTGCCGCCCACGTTCAGCGCGCGACTCGAATTGCCCGATCGTCTGGAGCATGCGGATGGCGCCGTGTTCGCCGCGCATCGTCTGATCGTGCAGCTGTGCGGCTGGCTGTGCGCGAAGCAACTGGCGGTGACGGCGATCACGCTGTCGTTCGAGCACGAGCGCGGTCGCGAAGCCATCGCGCCGACGTCGATCGACATCGCATTGGGCGAAGCCGCCTGGCGCGAAGACCATCTGCTGCGCCTCGTGAAGGAGCGGCTGCATCGTCTCACGTTGAACGCACCGGCTATCGCGGTGCGGCTCGATGCATCGAAGGTCGATGCGGCTGCGCCCGCCACCGATCAGCTCTTTCCCGAGCCGGGCGGCTCGCCGGCGGATCACGCGCGGCTGATCGAACTGCTGATTGCGCGCCTCGGCGACGAAAACGTGTTGCGTCCCGCGCCGACGGCCGACTACCGGCCGGAGATCGCGAACCGCTGGGTGCCCGTGAATCACGCGGAAAAAAAGATGCAGTTGCCGAAGAGCCTGCCGCGCCCGACATGGATGCTGGAGACGCCCGTGCGTCTGCCGATGCGTCAGCACCGGCCGTTTTACGGTTCGCCGCTGAAGATGGTGTCGCCGGGCGAGCGGATCGAAGCAGGCTGGTTCGACGGCGCATTCGTCACACGCGATTACTTCGTCATGCAAGGCGAAGACCGCAGCTGCTATTGGGTTTATCGCGAGCGCATCAGCAGCCGCGATGCCGAAGAGGAGCCGCGCTGGTTCCTGCACGGCCTGTTCGGATGACGCGCGATGGACACGACATTCAATGCGTTGCCGGCCTACGCCGAGCTGTTCTGTTTTTCGAATTTCACGTTCCTGCATGGCGCGTCGCATGCGGAAGAACTCGCCGAGCGCGCGTTTCAGCTTGGTTATTCGGGGCTCGCCATCACCGACGAATGCTCGCTGGCGGGCGTTGTGCGCGCGCATGTCGCGGCGAAGAAAGTGGGCTTGCCGCTCGTCATCGGATCGTATTTCCGGCTGCGCAATGCTGATGGCTCGCCCGCGTTCGGCCTGATTCTGCTCGCGCAGAATCGCGAGGGCTACGGCAATCTGTCGGAGCTGATCACGCTCGCGCGCACGCGCGCGCCGAAGGGCGAATATCGCCTCACGCCGCACGATCTGTCGCGGCCCGATCGCGAAAATGTGCATCTGCGCGGCATGCCCGATTGCCTCGCGATCCTCGTTCCCGACTTTCCCGCGGACGAAGCGGCGCTCGAAGCGCAGATCGAATGGCTCGACGAGACGTTTCCCGGCCGCGCATGGGTCGGGCTCGTGCTGCATCAGCGCGCGAT
Organism: Paraburkholderia franconis; assembly: GCF_009362735.1. Classification (GTDB taxonomy): domain Bacteria; phylum Pseudomonadota; class Gammaproteobacteria; order Burkholderiales; family Burkholderiaceae; genus Paraburkholderia; species Paraburkholderia franconis. Next base: position 4,052 of record NZ_WHNP01000018.1, read on the forward strand.
GGACGACATTCATCGCGGCGCGCTCGAATATGTCGCGGGCAAGCAGAACGTGCCCGTCGTCGCATTGGGTCACGTCGTGATGCATGTGCGCTCGCGCAAGCCGCTGCAGGACACGATGACGGCGATTCGCGTCGGCAGGCCGGTGCACGAGTGCGGCTACGAGCTCGCGCCGAATGCAGAACAACATTTGCGTTCGCGTCTGCGCATCGCGAATCTGTATCCCGATTACACGTTGCGCGAGACGATCAGCGTGCTGTCGCGCTGCACGTTTTCGCTCGACGAACTCAAATACGAATATCCCGATGAACTCGTGCCCGAAGGCTACACGCCGACGCAATACCTGCGTCAGGAGACGTATTTCGGCGCGCAGCGGCGTTTTCCTTCGGGCATTCCGCAGAACGTAAAGGATCAGATCGAACACGAACTCGCGCTGATTGCGGACCTCAAATACGAGCCATACTTTCTGACCGTCTACGACATCGTGCGTTATGCACGCAGCCAGCACATTCTGTGTCAGGGGCGCGGGTCGGCGGCCAACTCGGCTGTCTGTTACTGCCTGGGCGTGACGGAGGTGGACCCGGCGCGCGGCAACATGCTGTTCGAGCGTTTCATCTCGAAGGAACGGGGCGAGCCGCCCGACATCGACGTGGACTTCGAACACCAGCGGCGCGAAGAAGTCATCCAGTACATCTATCGCAAGTACGGACGCGACCGTGCGGCGATCGCGGCGGCCGTGTCGACGTACCGGCCGCGCGGCGCGTTGCGCGAGACGGGCAAGGCGCTCGGCATCGATCCGCAGATCGTCGATACCGTCGCGAAGTCGCATCACTGGTTCGATACGAGTCACGATCTGCTCAAGCGCTTCGAGGAGTCGGGGCTGGACCCGGAGAAGCCGCTGATTCAGGCGTGGGCGCGGCTCGCGTCGCAACTGCTCAATTTTCCGCGTCATCTGTCGCAGCATTCGGGCGGCTTCGTGATCAGCCGCGGCAAGCTCACGCGGCTCGTGCCCGTCGAGAACGCGGCGATGGTCGATCGCTCCGTGATCGAGTGGGACAAGGACGATCTCGAATCGCTTGGCTTGCTGAAGGTCGATGTGCTCGCGCTCGGCATGCTGTCGGCGATCCGGCGCACGCTGGATCTCGTATCGGAGCGGCGCGGCGAACGCTTCGAGATGCAGGACATTCCACCCGAAAACGAAGAGACCTACGACATGATCTCGCGCGCCGATACGATCGGCGTGTTCCAGATCGAATCGCGCGCGCAGATGAGCATGCTGCCGCGCCTGCGTCCGCGAGAGTTCTACGATCTCGTGATCGAAGTCGCGATCGTGCGGCCGGGACCGATTCAGGGCGGAGCGGTGCATCCTTATTTGCGGCGACGGCAAAAGCTCGAACCCGTCAGTTATCCGAACGACAAGCTGAAGGTCGCGCTCGAACGCACGCTCGGCGTGCCGATCTTCCAGGAGCAGGTGATGCAGGTCGCGATTATCGCGGCGGGGTTCACGCCGGGCGAAGCCGATCAGCTGCGTCGCGCGATGGCCGCGTGGAAGCGCAAGGGCGACCTCATCAAATACTACGACCGCATCGTCAACGGCATGCAGGAACGTGGCTACCCGCAGAGTTTCGCCGAGAGCATCTTCGAGCAGATCAAGGGCTTCGGCGAATACGGCTTTCCGGAGAGCCACGCGGCGAGCTTCGCGCTGCTGGTCTATGCGAGCAGCTGGCTGAAATGCCACGAGCCCGAGGCGTTTCTCGCCGCGATGCTCAACAGCCAGCCGATGGGCTTCTATTCGCCGTCGCAACTCGTGCAGGACGCGCGGCGGCATGGCGTGATCGTCTTGCCCGCCGATGTGACCGTCAGCGGATGGGATTCTGCGCTCGAAACAGTGCCAGGCAGCACGCGTCCCGCTGTGCGCCTCGGGCTGTCGCTGTTGCGCGGCATGAAGGACGGCGCGGCGGAGCGCATCGAAAATGCGCGCGCTGTGCGCCCGTTCAGGAGCGTCCATGATCTCGCGCGCCGGGCGCAACTCAACCGGCACGACCTGCATGTGCTCGCCGATGCGAATGCGTTGTCGTCGCTGGCAGGCAACCGGCGCGAGGCGTTGTGGCATTCGGTCGCGGCCGTGCCCGACAAGGACATGCTGTCTGCCGCCGCCGTTCAGGACGACACGCCCGAACTGGGCGCGCCGTCGGAGGCGCAGGACATCGTCGCGGATTACCGGTCAGTGGGGCTGACGCTCGGCCGTCATCCGCTGGAACTGCTGCGGCCCGTATTGCTGGAGCAGCGCCTCATGCCCGCGTCGACGTTGAGCAGCTATCGCAATGGACGCCTCGCGCGCGGATGCGGGATCGTCACCGTGCGGCAGCGGCCCGGCACGGCGAAGGGCGTGCTGTTCGTGACGCTCGAGGACGAGACGGGCAACGTCAATGTGATCGTGTGGCCGAGCCTGCTGGAGAAGCAGAGGCGGGAAGCGCTGGGCGCATCGCTGCTCGCCGTCTACGGCACGTGGCAATGCGAGGGCGAAGTGCGGCACCTCGTGGCGCAACGGCTCGTCGACATGTCGCATCTGCTGGGCGGGCTGCAATCGACGAGCCGCGACTTCCACTGATCGCGCTAACCGCGCCACGGAAACTGAGCTAGCACCTGGCAGATCGCCGTATCGAATGGCGTGCGCCGGCCGATGCCTAGCGCTTCGAGCCGCGACGAGTCCAGATGGCAGTTGTGCGGGCGTGGCGTCGAGTCGGCTGGCGTGTGCTGCGGCGTGAGTTGCGCGTCGATTTGCAGCGCATCTGCGAGGCGTTGCGCGATGTCGTACTTCGTCATCGGTTCGTCGCCGGACCACTGCGCCGTGCCGCACACCGCCTCGCCGTGCGCGTGCCGCTCCAGCAATTGCCGCACGACGACGGCCACATCCGGCGTATAGGTCGGATAGCGGATCGCCCACGCGTCCATCACGGCGGCCTTTGCGTCGGGCGCCGCGCTTGCCGACGCGGCAAGCGCGGGCACGAGGCTCGTTACCGCCGATTCCTGCCAGCCGACGATCGGCCCGAACAGCAGCGGCAAGCGCAGCACGCAGCCCAGATCGGTCGACTCGGCGAGCGCTTGCTCGCCATCCAGCTTGCTGCGGCCATATGCGTTGATCGGCGATGGCGTCGCGTCGTCGCGATACGGCGGGTGCCTGCCGTCGAACACGTAGTCGGTGGAGATGGACAGCACCCACGCGCCGCGCCGCTGTGCCGCCGACGCAATCGCCCGCACGGCGTCGACATTCAACGCGCGCGCAAGCGCCGGATCGTGCTCGCAGACATCCGGCCGGCGCTCGGCCGCCGCGATCACGATGGCGTCGGGTTGCTCGCGCTCGACGAACCGCGTGACGGCATCGGCATCGCGGACGTCGAGCCTCACGCTTTGCGGGCCCGGGTGGCTGAATGCCGTCTGCACGAGTTGCCAGTCGCGCTGCCGGGTGAGTTCGCCGACGACGGCCCGCCCCAGCAGACCCGATCCGCCGATGACGGCAACCTTGAACATCCGCATTCCCCGGCTCAATGGCCGTCGACGGCGACGACCGTGTAGCCGGCTTCGTCGATGGCGGCCTTCAGCGTGTCGACGGATGCGCCCGACTGGACGGCGACCTTGCCCGCAGGCAGATCGACTTGAACCTGCGCGTGCGCGTCGTGCTCCTGGATGGCGCGCGTAACGGCCGCGACGCAATGCTGGCAGCTCATGCCTTCTACCTTGAATTCGATGCTCATGCTTTTCCTTTAGCTTGTCAGTCCTGCAACCATTGAATTATGCCTGTCGACCGGCAAATACATGATTGACCTTCCCATCGTGGGAAGGTCAAGAATCGTGCAACATATCGTGAAAGCAGAGTGGGGAACGGGCGATGAATATCGGTCAAGCGGCCCGCGCGTCGGGCGTGACGGCGAAAATGATCCGCTACTACGAGAGCGTCGGATTGCTCGCGGCAAAGGAACGTACGTCGGCGGGATATCGGGTTTATGGCGCGCAGGAAGTGCATTCGCTGCGCTTTATCCGCCAGGCGCGGCGGCTGGGCTTTCCCGTCGAGGACATTCGCAGGCTGCTCGCGTTGTGGCACGACCGGACTCGCACGAGCGCGGAAGTGAAATCGATCGCGCTGGAGCACGTCGCCGAACTCAACCACCGCATTGCCGAACTGACCGAGATGCGCGACACCCTGGCGCATCTCGCGGAGCATTGTTATGGCGATGACCGGCCGGATTGCCCGATCATCGAAGGCCTCGCGGCTGTCGATCCGATAGATGCCGCGCCCGATTGTCACAGTCACTGAAAAACAGCGACGCGATGTTGTGCTCAATCGCACGCGATTGCACTGAATGGGTGCGGTTGTGACACCTGTTCCGGGCGATTTTGCGACAAATCTAGAAAAATTGGCTGAAAATCAAAGGTTTGCCTACGGAATTGAGATGCACCATTCCAAAACGGAATGCACACCATTCGGGCAATTCACTGGCAAGGTTGCACTGGAACGCTATAATTCGGGTTAACCCTTCTACGGGAAATCCCTGATGTCCAACCCACCGGGGATTCTTAACTGATCCTTGGAGTTCATCATGATTGCGTTTCTGGTCGAAAAGCTGAGCAACTGGTTTGAAACTGCTGAACGTAGCCGCCGTGAGGCTTACCTCGCAGCGTCGTCGGATATCGTTCAGCTCGAGCAGCGTATTCGCTCGCTCGAAACCAACGGCTACTCGCTGTAAGTCGATCGCCCCAGCCTACGTGGCACGCTGTTCGCCGCGAGCACGAAGCGATACGGAAGCCCCGCCATGCGGGGCTTTGTCGTATCTGGCGCCGGCGGATCGCGCGCGACGGCTTCGACGACTAGCCGGAACGCGGTCGTCGCGGTAATGTAGGATGTTTTTGCGATAACCGGCATTCCTACAATCAACCGGGGCGCTCATGTTTTCAGACCATTCGATGCTTCTGCTGCGATTCGCAGCGACCGTCGTGCTGCTGGGGGCGGCATCGTCGGTGTTTGCCGCTTCTTCGGCGGGCCGTCAGCCGCTGATTCTGGATACCCAAAGCGGCATCAGCGACGGCCAGAGCGGCACCATACTGCAAACGGGACCGCTTTCGACGAGACGCATCGTCGAAGCCCAGCCAATCGCGACACCCGAAGAATTGCCGTACAACAACGGCTCGACACCACCCTATGTCGTCGCGCCGTACATCCAGGTGCCGGGCGGTGTGCCGGCGCCGCATCCGCGGCCGACGCCTCGCTCCCAATAGAGCGGCTGGTTTGCCCTGCGCCGATATTCGCGCACGGGACGATCGCTCATCATTCGGGTTTCGGCGCATGGCGCGCGCCGGATCATCCGACGACAATCGTTGCGCAATCATCGCTCGCGGCACACGCGTTTAGCGCTCCAACGCAGCGAGACGAACGACTCGAAAAAGACAGGAGACGACGAATGTCTAACCTCTGGTTCCGGCGTGCCATGGGCGCATGTGCAACGCTGCTTGCGCTCGCGACGTATCCCGCCATCGCGAAAGAGACGCCCGAGAAGCCGAAGCTCACGATGGCCGTCGGAGGCTTGCCGGGCCTCTACTACCTTCCCGTGCTGACCGCGCAGCAACTGGGCTTTTTCAAGGACGAAGGCCTCGATGTGACGCTCGAGGATTTTGCGGGCGGATCGAAGGCGCTGGAAGCCGTGGTCGGCGGCAGTGCGGATGTCGGCGCGGGTGCCTACGAGCACACGATCTTCATGCAGGCGAAAGGCCAGCACTATCGCGCGTTCGTACTGATGGGCCGCGCGCCGCAGATCGCCGTGGCGGTGACGAAAGAGAAGGCCGGCACGTTGAAGACTCTGGCCGATTTCAAAGGCGCGAAGGTCGGCGTGAGCGCACCCGGTTCGTCGACTGACCTCGTGCTGACGGTCGCGCTGCGCAAGGCAGGGGTGCAACGCAGCGATATCTCGGTGATCGGTGTCGGCAGCGGCGCGACGGTGATTTCCGCCGTGAGCAACGGACAGGTCGACGCGCTATCGAATGTCGATCCGATGATGACCAAGCTGCAGCGTTCGGGCGACATCAAGGTGCTGGTCGATACGCGTACCGTAAAGGGCACGCAGGAAGTATTCGGCGGGACGATGCCCGCGGCGACGCTCTACGCACCGGATAGCTTCATCCAGAAATATCCGAAGACAACTCAGGCGTTGGCCAACGCGATCGTGCGCGCGGACCGATGGCTTCAGACAGCCAGCGACGCCGATATCGTGAAGATGGTGCCCCCCGCTTATCTGCTCAACGACAAGGCGCTATATATCGATGCCTTTCACAACGTCCGAGAAGCCTACTCGCCGGATGGCCTGATGCCCGCGGACGGGCCTCCGACGGCCTTGCGTGCGCTTTCGTCGTTCGATACGCGGCTCGACGCGTCGAAGATCGACCTGAAGACGACTTATACGAACGACTTCGCGCGCAAGGCGGACGAGCAAGCCAAGTAGTTCCAGCGTTGCGAGGGAGCCGCGTCTTGCGTGCAGGCTTGTTCTTCTCTAATGCACGCGCTTGTTGTGTCGCTTATGGCCGAGTCCGCGTTCGGCCCAATGTGGCTCAGTCGCCGCGATGTTCGATCTTGAACTGCGCGGCCTTGTCTTGACGGAGCGTCTCGACGAGCCACGGCAGCGTTTCCTTCATCATCTTCGGCAGCGTGTAGGGCGGATTCAGAATGAACATGCCGCTGCCGAAGAGTCCAAAGCCATCGCTCGGCGGGCTGCTGACCGTCAGCGACACATGCAACCAGTTCTTGTCCTGCAGCCGTTTCAACAGTTCGGGGAAACGCTGCGACTCCGGACGCGCGACTTGCGGATACCAGATCGCATACGTTCCCGTTGCAAAGCGCTTCAGACATTCTTCGACACACGTCAGCGTGCGCGCGTAATCGCGTTTGTCTTCATAGGACGGATCGACGAGCACGAGCGCGCGGCGTGGCGCGGGCGGCAGCAGCGTCTTGATGCCATCGAAGCCATCGCCATCGAACAGCATCGCGCGTCGGCCAGCATCGCGGAAGTTATGGCGCAGCACGTCGATTTCGGTGCTATGCAATTCGAACAGGCGCATGCGATCCTGCTCGCGCATCAGCCGCCACGCGAGATAGGGCGAGCCGGGGTAGAAACGCAACTCGCCGTCGGCATTCAGCGCGGATACCTCATCGACATACTCCGCAATCACGGGCGGCAAGTCCTTGCGATTCCACAGCTTTGCGATACCCGTTTCGAACTCCGCGGTCTTGGTCGCGTACCCCTCTTTCAGCGAATACACACCTGCGCCAGCGTGCGTGTCGATATACCAGTACGCCTTGTCCTTTTGTCCGAGATAGCGCAGCAGTTGCACGACGACTGCGTGTTTCAGGACGTCGGCGTGATTGCCTGCGTGAAAAGCGTGGCGGTAACTGAGCATGGCGATGAGAAGCGCTAGAGGAGGCGGGTTATGCGGCCGCGTATTGTACGTGAACGAGGTACGTAAATGAGGTAAGCGTGCGAGCAGCAAGGTCAACGCCGACGGTTCGCCGTTCTGGCCGAACGCATGATCGGATCGACGGGTGCCCGATCCACGCCCGACCCTCGCCCGAACCGCGGCTCTTCAAAGCCCCTAGTCGTAAGCGTCGCCGACAATCGCTTCAATGTTGAACTTGATCTCCGGCGTGATCTGCTCGGCGACATCCTGCGCCTTCATGTTCTCCGCGATCTGCTCGACACGCGATGCACCCGTGATGACCGTGCTGACGTTCGGATTCGTCAGGACCCATGCAAGCGCAAGCTGCCCCACGGTGCAGCCGAGTTCGTCCGCGACTTCGCCGAGCTGGCCGACGATGTTGTTCCTGCCCGCGTCAGTGACTTCCTTGCGCAGCCAGTCGTAGCCTTGCAGTTCCGCGCGGCTGCCGGATGGCACGCCGTTGCGGTACTTGCCCGTGAGCAGTCCCGAAGCAAGCGGACTCCATGTCGTGAGACCGAGGCCGATGTCCTCGTAGAGCCGTCGATATTCGTCTTCGACGCGCTTGCGGTGGAACAGGTTGTATTGCGGCTGCTCCATCACGGGCTTGTGCAGATGATGCCGCTCGGCGATTTCACAGGCCGCGCGGATCTCGTCGGCGCTCCATTCGGACGTGCCCCAGTACAGCGCCTTGCCGCGCGCGATCATGTCGCTCATCGCCCATACCGTCTCTTCGATGGGGGTGTTCGGGTCAGGACGATGACAGAACACGAGATCGACATAATCGAGTTGCAGACGCTTCAACGAGCCGTCGATCGCATTGAGCAGGTACTTGCGATTGAGCGTGTGATACTGATTGGGCGCTTCGTTGAGCCCCCAGAAAAACTTCGTGGAGACGATATAGCTCACGCGCGGCCAGTTCAGTTCCTTCAGCGCCTCGCCCATGATCTCTTCGGATCGGCCGCCTGCATAGACTTCGGCGTTGTCGAAGAAATTGACGCCCGCGTCGCGCGCAGCCGCCAGCGATTCCCGCGCGGCGCGCCGGTCCACCTGATTGCCGTAAGTCACCCATGAGCCGATCGACAGCTCGCTGACCTGCAGGCCGGAACGGCCGAGACGTGGGTAGTTCATCCAGATCTCCTTGTAAGTATCGTCGCCGGAACCTGACACATTAATCCGATTCCGCAAGACGTGCCTTTGGTGTTTCATTCGCTTCGGTTCATGCACAATAGCGAAGTCGGCCGCAGTGCAGCAATCGACCGAACGGCATATGCCGTTCAGCCAGCTTTACGCTATCTGCGCGCCATGTTCTCATTGCTCAATCAACCGCATGGAGGTTCTGGATGTCGTCATCGAATGAAAGTCTGAAAGGCAAGGTCGCCGTCGTCACGGGCGCGGCGAGCGGCATCGGCAAGCAGATCGCGTTGACGCTGTCGGCGGCGGGCGCGGCCGTCGCGATTGCGGACCTGAACCAGGACGGCGCGAATGCCGTCGCCGAAGAAATCACGAAAGCCGGCGGCAAGGCGCTCGGCGTCGCGATGGACGTGACCAGCGAAGACGCCGTCAATCAGGGCATCGACAAGGTCGCGGCCGAACTGGGCTCGGTGGATATCCTGATCTCGAACGCCGGCATTCAGATCGTCAACCCGATCGAGAACTATTCGTTCTCCGACTGGAAGAAGATGCAGGCGATCCACGTCGACGGCGCGTTCCTCACGACGAAGGCCGCGCTCAAGCACATGTACAAGGACGATCGCGGCGGCATCGTGATCTACATGGGCTCGGTGCACTCGCACGAAGCGTCGCCGTTGAAGTCGGCGTATGTGGCCGCCAAGCATGCGCTGCTCGGTCTCGCTCGCGTGCTCGCGAAGGAAGGCGCGAAACACAATGTGCGTTCGCATGTCGTATGTCCGGGCTTCGTGCGCACGCCGCTCGTCGACAAGCAGATTCCCGAGCAGGCCAAGGAGCTAGGCATCAGCGAGGAAGAAGTGGTCAAGCGCGTGATGCTGGGCAGCACGGTGGACGGCGTATTCACGACCGTTGAAGATGTCGCGCAGACGGTGCTGTTCCTGTCGGCATTCCCGACGGCTGCGCTCACAGGCCAATCGTTCATCGTGAGCCACGGCTGGTACATGCAATAAGAACGGAGCGTGATGATGGCGCAACGCGAATCACAACGCAGCGTGAAGCGGGAGCGCGCCGGCGGCGCCGGTGCGGAGGAGGGCGAACGGGTGGGCGCGTCGTCTAGCGTTCGCGCCAGTCATCATGTCGAGCTGCCGCAGTACGAAACGGTCGCGCTGGTGCTGCAGGGCGGCGGCGCGCTCGGCGCGTATCAGGCGGGGGTCTACCAAGGGCTCGACGAGGCCGGCATTTTGCCGAACTGGCTCGCTGGCATTTCGATCGGCGCGTTGAACACGTCGATTATCGCGGGCAACGCACCCAGGCATCGGGTGGAAAAGCTGCACGAGTTCTGGGAGACGATCTGCCAGCCGGCCTACGGTCCGCCCGTGCCGCCGTCCATCGAGCACGCGCTCTTCAACTCGAACGACGCCGTACGCAAGATGTTCACGGCGATGCAGGCGGTCGGCGCGCTCGTCGACGGGCAGAAGGGTTTCTTCACGCCGCGCTTTCCGCCGCCGTTGCCTGCCGTGTCGGCTCCGCCTCAAAACGCGAGCTACTACGACACGACGCCGCTCAAGGCGACGCTCGAGCGGCTATGCGACTTCGACCGGATCAACTCGAAAGAGATGCGCGTGTCGGTCGGCGCGGTGAACGTGCATACGGGCAACTTCGCGTACTTCGACAACACGCATACGACGTTGAAGCCCGAGCATTTCATGGCATCAGGCGCGTTGCCGCCGGGATTCGGGGCCGTGGAGATCGACGGCGAGTACTACTGGGACGGCGGGCTGATGTCGAATACGCCGCTCGCCGAGGTGGCGCAGGCAAGCCCGCGCCGCGATACGCTCGCCTTTCAGGTCGATCTGTGGAGCGCGATCGGCCCCGTGCCCGACAACATCACCGACGTGCAGGGGCGTGTCAAGGACATCCAGTATTCGAGCCGGACGCGCTTCGTCACGGATACGATGCAGCATTCGCAGCGCTTTCGGCATGTACTGCGCGAAGTGCTCGACCGCGTGTCGCCTGAGCATCGCGACGATCCGTGGTGCAAGCTCGCGGAGCAGCTCGCCTGCTCGAAGCGCTACAACATCATTCACCTGATCTACCGGGACAAGGAATACGAAGGGCACTACAAGGACTACCAGTTCGGCTTGTCGACGATGCATCAGCATTGGGCAAGCGGTCTGGACGATATCCGCAACTCGCTTGCGCAACCGGGCTGGCTCGACATGCCGGACAACGACGCGAGCTTCGTCACGCACGACATTCATCGCGATTCGCGTTAAGCGCAGTGTTCGACGCCTGGTGATGACGTGTGGCATTGAACGCGCGGTTGCCGTTGCATCGACATGCGATCGCGAGCCGGAATGAGGGCGATCGGGCATGACATGAAAAAGGCGCTCACGAGGAGCGCCTTTTCACTCGCAGCATTGGCTGCCATGTGAGAAGAGACGGCGCCGCACGCTGTCTCTCACCACGACTTACTTCAGGACGGCAGCAACCGCGTTGGCCACGACGTCCAGATTGCGCGTGTTCAGCGCGGCTACGCAGATACGGCCCGTGCTGACGGCGTAGATGCCGAACTCTTCGCGCAGACGGTCGACTTGCGGCGCCGTCAGACCCGAGTACGAGAACATGCCGCGTTGCGCGTTGACGAAGCTGAAGTCCCGGTCGACGCCCGCGGCCTTCAGAAGCTCGACGAGGCCATTGCGCATCGCGCGGATACGGTCGCGCATTTCGCCCAGTTCCGTTTCCCACGTTGCGCGCAGTTCCGGCGAAGCGAGCACCGCTGCGACGATGGCGCCGCCATGCGTCGGCGGGTTGGAATAGTTCGTGCGGATCACGCGCTTGACTTGCGACAGCACGCGCGTTGCCTCTTCCTTGCTGCCCGTGATGATCGACAGTGCGCCGACGCGTTCGCCGTACAGCGAGAACGACTTCGAGAACGACGACGACACGAACACGTTCAGCTCCGATTGCGCGAAGAGACGCACGGCAGCCGCGTCGGCGTCGATGCCGTCGCCGAAGCCCTGATAGGCGATGTCGAGGAACGGCACCAGTTCGCGTGCCTTCACGACTTCGACCACCTGGCGCCACTGGTCGACGGAGAGATCGACGCCCGTCGGGTTGTGGCAGCACGCGTGCAGCACGACGATCGTGCCCGGCGCGTAGCTGTTGAGCGCCGACAGCATGCCTTCGAAGTTCACGCCATGCGTTTTCGCTTCGTAGTACGGGTACGACGCGACTTCGAAGCCGGCGCTTTCGAACAGCGCGCGGTGGTTTTCCCAGCTCGGATCGCTGATCGCGACCTTCGCCGCCGGATTGAGGCGCTTCAGGAAGTCCGCGCCGATCTTCAGCGCGCCCGTGCCGCCGAGCGCCTGCGCCGTCACGACACGGCCAGCAGCGATCAGCGGCGAATCGTTGCCGAGCAGCAGCTTCTGCACCGCTGCGTCATAGACGGCGATACCTTCGATCGGCAGATAGCCGCGCGGCAGCGCAGCTTCAACGCGTGCCTTTTCTGCTTCGCGGACAGCGCGCAGCAGAGGAATCTTGCCTTCTTCGTTGGTGTACACGCCGACACCCAGATTGACTTTAGTGGTGCGCGTGTCGGCATTGAAGGCTTCGTTCAGGCCCAGAATCGGGTCACGGGGAGCAAGTTCGACGGCGGAGAACAGAGACATGATGATTCGGCAGTAGTGGAAAGAGGGACGACTTCGGATGCTGCTAGGAACCGCATGCGGCTCGAGGCGGCGAGGTTCGGAACTTGCGTCGGGAACCATGCTCAGGTCCCGATCATGCGTTCGACGACAGCCGCGCGGGCGCGAACGTGCCATTGTAACGAATCTCGCCGACGTTTTTCGCGTCGGCCGCGCTGGCGGGCGGATTAATTTGCAATGAAAACAGCGATCTGGCGATGTTTTTCTCTGCAAACACGCGATTTCCAGCGCAACGGCGTGGGTGGTCAGGCACGGTTTCAGACGCGAGGCGAGGCGTCGGCCCGACCGTTCGCAAAACGCTAGAATAGTCGTTTGCTCCGGGGCCGAGGTGCCGCTTCCATGTCCGAACATCATCTGAGTGAAGTCAACGACGCTCTCGACGAATCCAAATTCGTGACGTTCGAGGACTCGCCGTTCAGGCTCTATCAGCCGTATCCGCCCGCTGGCGACCAGCCGACGGCGATCGACACGCTCGTCGAAGGCGTCGAGGACGGTCTGTCATTCCAGACGCTGCTCGGCGTGACGGGCTCCGGCAAGACGTACACAATGGCGAACACGATCGCGCGTCTGGGCCGGCCGGCCATCGTCTTCGCGCCCAACAAGACGCTCGCCGCGCAGCTGTACGCGGAGTTTCGCGAGTTTTTTCCGCGCAATGCCGTCGAGTACTTCGTCTCGTACTACGACTACTACCAGCCGGAAGCGTATGTGCCGCAGCGCGACCTCTTCATCGAAAAGGATTCGTCGGTCAACGAGCACATCGAGCAGATGCGTCTGTCGGCGACGAAGAGCCTGATGGAGCGGCGCGATGTCGTGATCGTCGCGACGGTGTCGGCGATCTACGGTATTGGTAATCCGTCGGAATATCACCAGATGATTCTGACCTTGCGCACCGGCGACAAGATCGGACAGCGGGACATCATCGCGCGTCTCATCGCGATGCAGTACAACCGCAACGAGGCCGATTTCCAGCGCGGTTCGTTCCGCGTGCGCGGCGACACGATCGATATTTTTCCTGCCGAACATGCGGAAATGGCGGTGCGCGTCGAATTGTTCGACGACGAAATCGATACGCTTCAATTGTTCGATCCGCTCACGGGCCGCGTGCGTCAGAAGATTCTGCGCTTCACCGTTTATCCGTCGTCGCACTATGTGACGCCACGTGAGACTGTGATGCGTGCTGTTGAGACGATCAAGTCCGAACTGCGCGACCGGCTCGAGTTCTTCTACAACGACGGTAAGCTCGTCGAAGCGCAACGGCTCGAGCAGCGCACGCGCTTCGATCTGGAAATGTTGCAGGAACTGGGCTTCTGCAAAGGCATCGAGAACTACTCGCGGCATTTCTCGGGCGCCGCGCCCGGCGAGCCGCCGCCGACGCTCGTCGACTATTTGCCGACCGACGCGATCATGTTCCTCGACGAATCGCACGTGCTGATCGGCCAGTTGAACGGCATGTACAACGGCGACCGCGCGCGCAAGGAAAATCTTGTCGACTACGGCTTCCGGCTGCCGTCCGCGCTGGACAACCGGCCGCTCAAGTTCAACGAGTTCGAGCGCAAGATGCGCCAGGTTGTGTACGTGTCGGCGACGCCCGCCGACTACGAGAAAAAGACGTCGGGGCAGGTGGCCGAGCAGGTCGTGCGTCCGACGGGTCTCGTCGATCCGGAAATCAACGTGCGGCCGGCGCGCACGCAGGTCGACGACGTGCTGGCCGAGATCAACGAGCGCGTGGCCGCCGGCGACCGCGTGCTCGTCACCGTGCTGACCAAGCGCATGGCCGAGCAGCTGACGGAGTTTCTCGCCGATCACGGCGTGAAGGTGCGCTATCTGCACAGCGACATCGATACGGTCGAGCGCGTCGAAATCATCCGCGACTTGCGGCTGGGCACGTTCGACGTGCTGGTCGGGATCAATCTGCTGCGCGAAGGACTGGATATTCCGGAAGTTTCGCTGGTCGCGATTCTCGATGCGGACAAGGAAGGCTTCCTGCGCGCCGAGCGCTCGTTGATCCAGACGATCGGCCGCGCCGCGCGCAACGTGAACGGCAAGGCCATTCTCTACGCGGACAGGATCACGGATTCGATGAAGCGCGCGATCGACGAAACCGAGCGGCGGCGCGCGAAGCAGATCGTGTTCAACGAGAAGATGGGCATCGTGCCGCGCGGCGTCGTGAAGCGGATCAAGGACATCATCGACGGCGTCTACAACGTCGACGAGGCGCGCGCCGAACTGAAGGAGCAGCAAGTCCGTGCGAAGTTCGAAGACATGTCCGAGAAGCAGGTCGCGAAGGAGCTCAAGCGGCTTGAGAAGCAGATGATGGAGCACGCGAAGAATCTCGAATTCGAAAAGGCGGCTCGGGTGCGCGATGAGATTGCCCTGTTACGCGAGCGGGTGTTCGGCGCAAACGTCGGCGATCATCTGACGGGCACGGATTAGCTTGCGGGAGCGGCCATCAAGACGCACAGATGACTTTGGTGCGGCGCTTTGCCGCCGCGCACCACACTCGTGTGCCGGATTGCGGCAACGGCATCCTTCTGAAAAACGTGTGCTTAAGCTTCCCGTAAGACCCTGTTGCAGCAAGGCTTTCCACACATTCGCATTTGTTCTTCCCTATGAACAGTGATAAACTGAATCATGTATTGAGAATAGTTCGCATTACCGTTCGTTACTGCTTTCGCACTTGCGTCGGCGGCATCGAATAATTGGCGAAAGACGTGAAGAAATGCGCATGCGAAACCTCTTCGATGCGCTTTTCCGTTTTCAGCTTTTCCTTGCTTCAGTCTAAAAAAACAAAGGAGTTTCAATGCGCGTTTCGTCAATTCTGAGCGGCGGGGTTGCTGTCCTCGCTGCCGTCGCCGCGATGTCGGCGTCGGCAGCTGAATATCCGATCGGCAAGCAGCAGATCCAGGGCGGCATGGAAATCGGCGCCGTGTATCTGCAGCCGATCACAATGGATCCGGAAGGCATGATGCGTAAGGCATCGGATTCCGATGTCCACCTCGAGGCCGACATCCATGCAGTCAAGAAAAATCCGACTGGTTTCGCGGAAGGCGACTGGATGCCTTATCTGCAAGTGCGCTACGAGCTGACCAAGCCGGGTTCGAGCTACGACCAGAAGGGCGATCTGATGCCGATGGTCGCCGACGACGGTCCGCACTACGGCGACAACGTCAAGCTCGCCGGCCCGGGCAAGTATCACCTGAAGCTGATCGTCGAACCGCCGATGCAGACGGGACATATGGCGTTCGGCCGTCACGTCGACAAGGAAACGGGCGTCGGTCCGTGGTTCAAGCCGTTCACGATCGAATACGATTTCGCGTTTGCGGGAATCGGCAAGAAGGGCGGTTACTGATCTCCGTCGATCGCATCGCGATCCCCAATGAAGTGAGCGGCGCGTTAGAGCGCGCCGCATTTCCAGGAAGGGTGCATGAGAGTCAACAAGAAGATCGCCGTTCTGGCCTTGGTGGCATCGTTCGTCGGGCTGGCGCACGCGGACGAAGCCGTGACGTTCAAGCTGGAAATGACGGACGGCAAGCTGAATCCGGCGCGTATCGAAGTGCCCGCCGGCAAGCGCATCAGAATCGAAGTGAAGAACACGGGTAAAGGCGCGGCGGAATTCGAGAGCGTCGAATTGCGCAAAGAGAAGGTTCTGGCGCCGGGCGCCGAATCGGTCGTCGTGATCGCTCCGCTCGATCCCGGCACGTACAAGTTCTTCGACGATTTCCATCAACAGGCGCAGGGCGTGATCGTCGCCAAGTGACGTCGTCGCGGCAGCACGAGCTGTAACACGGACGCGCGGCGTCTACAAGCAGTTGGAGGTTTCGATGGGTCAGGTAGTGTTCATCGTTTGGCGGGAGAGCGTCGAGGCGCTGCTCGTCGTCGGGATTCTGTACGCGTGGCTGAAGAATGGCGACGAGCAGGCGCGCCATGGTCTGCCGTACCTGTGGGCGGGCGTGGTTGCCGGCGTGCTGGCCGCGATCGGCCTGGGCGCGGCGCTGGTCGGGTTCACCGAGGTGCTGTCGGGCGATGCGCAAGACTACTTCCAGACCGCGATGGTGCTGATCGCTTGCGTGCTGATCGTGCAGATGGTGCTGTGGATGAAATCGCACGGACGCACGCTCAAACGGGACATGGAACAGTCGCTCAAGAAGAGCACGCAGGACGCGAACTGGTGGGGCATCGCAGTGCTCGTCGCGCTTGCGATCGCGCGTGAGGGCAGCGAGACGGTGATCTTCCTCTACGGCCTCGGCTTCGGCCAGTCGGGCCATGTAGACGCGAGCCAGGTGATTGCCGTGATCGTCGGCCTCGGCCTTGCGTTCATCACGTTCTACGTGCTGCAGCTGGGCGGCAAGATCTTTTCGTGGCGGCTCTTTTTCCGCATTACCGAAATCATGCTGCTGTTCCTCGGCGCGGGTCTGTTTCAGACGGGCGTAGACAAGCTGATCGACAAGGAAATCCTGCCGACCGTCGTCGACCGGCTGTGGAACGCGTCGATGATTCTCGACGACTCCAGCACGTTCGGCTCGCTCGTCGCGACGCTCACCGGCTATCGCGCTCATCCGGCGTTGATGAACCTGATCACCTACGCGCTGTACTGGGCCGTCGTCTGGCTGCTGCTGCGCCGCGCGAAGCGTGGCCCGGCGCGGCAACCCGCGGGGCGCGCGGCATGAGCAGTGTCGTTGCGAATCGCCGCAGCCGGCTTGCGGAAGTCGGCAACTGGATGCAGCGCCACGGCGCTGTCATCCGCGGCATTCAGTGGGTGGTCGTTGGCGTCTACGCATTTCTGATTCTCGTGCCCGCGTTCACCGAACTGCCGGGCGACACCGCGCACCTGTGGAACAACCTGACGCTCGCCGCGCAGTTCGTTTTCTGGGGCATCTGGTGGCCGTTCGTGCTGCTGTCGATGGTGATGCTCGGACGCGTCTGGTGCGGCGTGCTGTGCCCCGAAGGCGCGCTTTCGGAGTTCGCGAGCAAATACGGACGAGGCCGGGCGATTCCGCACTGGATGCGCTGGGGCGGCTGGCCATTCGTCGCATTCGGCCTGACGACGATCTACGGCCAGATGGTCAGCGTCTACCAGTATCCGAAAGCGGTCTTGCTGGTGCTCGGCGGTTCGACGTTGGGCGCGATGGTCATCGGATTGCTCTATGGCCGTGAGAAGCGGGTCTGGTGCAAATACCTGTGCCCCGTGAACGGGGTCTTTTCGCTTCTGGCGCGCCTCGCGCCGTTTCATTACAAGGTCGATGAAGACGCATGGCGCCGCTCGTACAAGCAGGGTGAGCATGGTCATCGCGTGATTCCCATCAACTGCGCGCCGCTCGTGCCGTTGCGCAACATGAAGGGCGCATCGTCGTGTCATATGTGCGGCCGTTGCAGCGGGCATCGCGACGCGATCGCGCTGACATGGCGCAAGCCGTCGTCGGAAGTGGTCGATCTCGGCGACAAGCAGGCGAGCGCCTGGGACACGGCGTTGATCCTCTACGGCCTGCTCGGCATCGCGATCGGTGCGTTCCACTGGACGGGCTCGCCGTGGTTCATCGACGTCAAGCAGACGCTCGCGACATGGCTCATCGATCACGACATCATGTGGCCGCTCGACACGAATGCGCCGTGGTTCGTGTTCACACACTATCCGGAGCAGAACGACGTTTTCTCGTGGCTCGACGGCGGGATGATCATCGGCTACATCCTCGCGACGGGCGCTTTCTACGGCACTGCGTTGCTCGCGCTGTTGGCGGGCGCGGCGCGTACGCTGGGCCGCTTCGACATGACGCGCCTGCATCATCTCGCGCAGGCGCTGATTCCGATTGCGGGCACGGGCGTGTTCCTCGGGCTATCCGCGACGACGCTGTCGCTGCTGAAGGCCGAGCATGTGCCGATCGACTGGGCTTCGGGTGTGCGCATCGCGATTCTCGTGATCGCGAACGCGTGGAGCGCGTGGCTCGCGTGGCTCGTGACGTGCCGCTACACAGCGCACATTTTGCAGCGCGGGCTCGCGATGGTATGGTTCATGGCGGCATTGGCGGTCGTCGATAGTGCGTGGTGGCTGATGTTCTGGGGCTGGACGCACTGAAGGCGCGCCGCGTTTTCCACCGCGTTTTCCAGCGAGGCAGCCTGTGAGAACCAAACCCGTACTGACCGACGAAGACGTCAAGAAAATGGCGGCCGCCGCCGAGGCGCATGCGGTAGCCAATCACTGGATCGTGACGATCGCCATCCTCGACGATGGCGGTCATCTGCTCCATCTGCACCGGATGGACGGCGCCGCGCCGGGTACGGTCGAAATGGCGACCGCGAAAGGGCGCACGGCCGTACTCGGGCGCCGCGAAACCAAGGTCTACGAAGACGTGATCAAGCAGGGCCGCACAGCGTTTCTGAGCGCGCCGATCACGGCGATGGTCGAAGGCGGCGTGCCCATCATCGTGGACGGAGAGACGGTCGGCTCGATCGGCGTATCGGGCGTGAAATCCGAGCAGGATGCGGCGATAGCGCGCGCGGGTATCGCCGCGCTGGAGATCGGCTGACACGTTTATCTTGTCGTCGGCTCAGGCTTGCGATTCTTCGGACACGCCTTCAAAGACAAAAGCCGCGCGGATGTGTTCACCCACACGGCTTCATATCGTTTGAACGTCGCGCGATTCGTTGCGCGCGCTTTGCGGTGCGATTCGCGGTGAGAACGCAAAAAAGCGGCCTGGCTGGCTGAGACGGCTGGCTTGATGTCTGCACGAAGGGGTCTAGATCTCGCGTGCAAGCCGTCGTGGCTGGCTAGTGCCCAACACCTCTCGGAGAGGTGGTCCCCACAATACCCGGTTCTACTGCAATCGTTACTTGGTCAGAATCAGCTTACCCAGACGCGTCGCGCGCAGCTGATACGTCTCGCCGTTATGCACGATGCTCACGTGGCTGCGGCCCTGAAGCAGCGCGTCGCTCGTCAATACGCGCTCAGTTGGCTCGGCGGCCTGTGCGGCGTTACTGCTGCTGTCGCCATTGTCGTTGCCGGTGCGGCGTTCGGCGGGCGCCGTCGTGACGGACTTCGCCGGGCGGCCGTTCGTCAGTGCCGCGGCTGCGGGGCGGCGCAGGCTGAGCGTGGAAGAGCGCGTCGTGTTCGTCATGCTTGCCATTGGTTCGTCGATTTGTTGGATTTATTCTAAATGATAACCATTCCTATTCACAAGGCTGCGAAATCAATCGGCAAGACGTTTCGATAGGCAGGGGATTGCGCCGCACGGAGCGTCCGGCGGCGCGCAGGATTTAATGCAGCTGGTCAGGCGTATTGCGCGCGCTGACGTACTGGCGGATCAGGCGGACCGTGTCGATGTCCGACTCGCGATACGCCGATTTCACGATCTCTTCCGTCTGACGCGCATCGGGATCGCCGTTGTCGTCGGCGGAGGGCAGGCTCGTTTTGTACTCGAAGCGCAAAAAGAGCTGCAACTCGTCAGGCTGCTCGATTGTCATCGTCAGCGAACCGCCGACGTATTCCGCCGTCGCGAGGATGTCATAACGCACGCTGTCCTTCGGCGTGAGCGTCACGCGATCGCGTACGGTCGCCTGGCCGTAGTGCAGTTCGCGCTCCATCGTGCTGTCGGTGCGTGACAGGATCGAGCAGCTGTCGAGGCCGATGACGAACAGCTGCGGCTGCTCGGCGCGCAGCACGAGCCCTTCCCACAGTTGCTCGCGCGTCAGCGCTTCGACGAGCGGATTCAGCGGATCGTTAATCTGGATCAGATGTTCGAAGTTCAAGACGGCAGCTTCCTTCTAAAGCCCAAGGTTTATAGCGTCAAGCAACAGCCAGGCCCGTACGGATCGAAATCGGATTGCTGAGGATCTTGTGCACGGGGCACGAATTGGCAATCTGCAGAAGCCGTTCCTGCTGCTCGTCGGACAGATCGCCCGTCAGCACGATCTGGCGGTCGATGGCCGTGCCGTCGCCTTCTTTCTGGATCGACAGCGTCACGCGCACTTCTTCGAGCGGCCAGCCTTTGCGCTGCGCATACATCTTCAGCGTAATCGACGTGCACGCGCCGAGGCTCGACAGCAGCAACGAGTTCGGCGTGGGGCCGCGATCGGCGCCGCCGAGCGACTCGGGTTCGTCGGCGATCCACGTATGCGCGCCGTCGTCGAACATCACCTGATAATTCGTCGAGCCGATGTGTGCCGTGACCTTCGTGTCTGCCATGCGCGCTCCTTGTACGGGGAAAGGTGAGCCGCGCGCCGCGTATCACGCGGCGCGCGGCTCAGGTTGCTTTTCTCAGGTTGCTATTGTGAACGAATTTGCTGCGATTCGCGGATTGAGCGCGCCGCGCGAAAAACCGAAACCTCAGGGCTAGTAGGGCGCTTCAATGCGTGATCTGTCCCATGCGGCCCGCCTGATAGTCGATGACGGCCTGACGGATTTCGTCCTCCGTATTCATCACGAACGGGCCATAGCGCACGACAGGCTCGTTGAGCGGCACGCCGCCGAACAGCAGCACGTCGAGCGGCTCGTCGCCAGCGGCCATCGTCACCGTGTCGCCATCGTTGTCGAACACGATCATCTGCTGCGGTCCGATTTCGAGCTGCTCGTCGCTATAGAAGCCTTTGCCCGAGAGCCCATAAGCGAACACGCGATAGTCGCGCGGTACCGGGTGCGCGATGCGCGCGCCCGGCTGCAGCGTGAAATGCTGATACAGGATCGGCGTGCGCGTCTCGATTGCGGCCGTTGCGCCGAGCGCCTCGCCGGCAATCACTTTCACGCGCACCTTGCCGTCGTCGGATGTCGCGACGGGAATATCTGCCGACGGCATCTCCTGATAACGCGGCGCGATCATCTTGTCGCGCTTCGGCAGATTCACCCACAGTTGCAGACCGTGCACGCGGCCTCCCGTCGCGATGAACGACGGGTCCGGCATTTCGCTGTGGACGACGCCGGAACCGGCCGTCATCCATTGGACATCGCCCGCGCGCAGCGTGCCCGAGTGGCCCGCCGAGTCCTTGTGGCCGAACTGGCCTTCGAGCACGTACGTCACCGTTTCGAAGCCGCGGTGCGGGTGATCGGGGGCGCCTTTCGCCTCGCCGGGCGCGTAGTCGACGGGGCCCATTTCGTCGAGCAGCAGAAACGGATCGAAGTCCATCAACATGCGTGTCGGAAACGGGCGGTGGACGACAAAGCCACCGCCTTCAACCGTGCGAACGGAAGGGTACGTGCGTTCGATCGTGCGGGTCGCGCTCATCAAAGTCACCTCGAAAAATGGGGAATAGCGTTATTTCTGAAACATGCGACTATTATATGGACCGTTTTTGGCCGAAACAGGCCACCTATCGCAATGGATTGTTCTGCTAGTGAAACGGTGACATGAAGATCGATTCGCATAACCTGAACGACCTGATGTACTTTTCGCAGGTCGTCGAACATGGCGGGTTTTCCGCCGCCGAACGCGTGCTCGGCATTTCGAAGTCACGTCTGTCGCGGCGCCTGACCGAACTGGAGGCGTCGCTCGGTGTGCGTCTGCTGCAGCGCTCGACACGCAAGCTCGCGCTGACGGAAGCGGGGCAACTGTTCTACCAGCACTGTCAGGCGATGCTTTCCGAGGCGCAGGCGGCCGTCAACGTCGTGCAGCAGCTGCGCTCGTCGCCGCGCGGCACGGTGCGCGTCAGCGTGCCCGTGACGATCTCGCAGACCATCCTGTCGCAGATCCTGCCGGAATTCATGCATCGGTATCCCGAAGTGCGCGTCGTGATGCGCGTGACGAACCGCGTCGTCGATCTGTTCGAAGATTCGATCGACGTTGCGTTGCGGGTGCGCTCCGACCCGCCGGAGAACGCGAATATCGTCGTGCGGCCGTTGTGGCGCACGCAGCAGATGCTGGTCGGCGCGCCGAGCCTGCTGAGCCAGAATGCGCCGCCGCTCGCGCCCGCCGATCTGAACCGTTTCGAGACACTCGACACGCCGACGGGCGACGGCCGCCACGTCTTCAATCTGATCGCGCCCGACGGCACGCGTCACGCGCACGAGCACGAACCGCGCCTCGTGACGGCCGACCTGATGATGATCACGGAAGCGGCGCTCGCGGGTGTCGGCATCGCGGCGCTGCCAGAGATGATGTATGGCGCCGCGTTGCGCAGCGGACGCCTGTCGCCTGTGATGCCGGGCTGGACGCTGCCGTCGCCGCAGCTGTACGCGGTGTTCCTGTCGCGGCAGGGCATGGTGCCGGCCGTGCGGACTTTCGTCGATTATCTGGTCGAGATGCTCGATCCGGACACGGGCAAGCATATCCAGCAGGAATGTCCGGAGCGCGAAGCGAAGCCGCTGCGTCTGAAGGCGGAAGTTCTCTGACACATCACATCGGATCGCATCGCGCCGTGTCCACGCGAGCGAACGTGAACATAGCGCACGCCACACGGCAAATATCGTTTTTGCCATTTAAGCGCGAACGGCGATGGATACTTTCAATGGCCGCAGGCTTGTACGCACGCGCCCGCGGGCTTATATTGAAATCCCTTCGCTAAGGAGTGTCCTATGCGAAAACTGACGGCCGCTTTGATAGTGAGCCTGATAGGGCTGACCGCGCTGTCCGTGTCAACCACGGCTGCTGCATGCGGTGATCAGATCCAGAGCAGAAGCGATGGTAAATGATCCCGCCGCCCGAAGGCGCCGAGTGCGCACGAAAAAAGGCCTTCATCCGACGATGAAGGCCTTTTACATTTAGCCCTGAAAAACAGGGCTTTTCTTCGAAGAATGACGAACGCGGGCGGCGCGCTCAGTGCGCTTTCGGCTGCGTGACGAAGCCGATCTTCGTCAGGCCGCCCGCCTGGGCCGCCGACATCACGTCGGCCACCTTCTCGTACGCAACCTTGCGGTCCGCGCTCAGATGCAGCTCCGGCTGTGGGTTCTGCTGCGCAGCGGCGGTGATCTTCGCCTGCAGCGTGTCGTCGGAGATTTTCTGGTCGTCCCACAGCACGTTGCCGTCGGCGTCGATCGACACCGTCACCTGCGCCGGCTTCGTGTCTTCCTTCTGGCTGCTCGCGTGCGGCAGGTCGATCTTCACCGCGTGGCGGATCACCGGAATCGTCACCATGAAGACGATCAGGAGAACCAACATGACGTCGACGAGCGGCGTCATGTTGATTTCGTTCATCAGGCCGTCGTCATCGTCGCCGGCAAAAGGGCTCATTGCCATCGCTGTGCCTCGCTTATTTAGTTGGCGCGGGACGCGAGCCGAAGACCGTCTCCGCGTTTCGTCGACGACAGGCGCGCGCCCGTCACGAAGAACGCATGAAGGCCATGAGCGAAGCGGCTCAGCTTGCTGACGATCGCCTTGTTGGCGCGCGTGAGCGCGTTGTAGCCGAGCACGGCGGGAATCGCGACGAAGAGACCGAAGGCCGTCATGATGAGCGCCTCGCCGACGGGGCCCGCGACCTGATCGATCGACGACTGGCCCGTCGCGCCGATGGTCAGGAGCGCGTGATAGATGCCCCACACAGTACCGAACAGGCCGACGAACGGCGCCGTGCTGCCGATCGACGCGAGAATCGCGAGGCCGCTCTGCATGCGCGCGATGCTGTCGTCCATCGTGTCCTTCAGGCAGCGCGTGACCCAGTCCGACACATCCATGCGGTCGTGCAGGTGCGGCTGCGTCTGATGATGATGGTCGGCGGCTTCCTGGCCTGACAGCGCAAGCGCCAGGAACGGGTTTTCAGCCGGCGACGACGTATCGCTGCCGAGCTTCTTCACGCCGTCGCTGAAGTCGTCCGAATGCCAGAACGCCTGCTCGGCGTCTTTCGTCAGACGCTTGAGACGCATGACGTTCCAGCTCTTGATGAAGATCACGCTCCAGGACAGCATCGACATGATGAGCAGTGCCAGCGCGATGCCGCGCGTGACGAAATCCCCTTGTGCCCAGACGTGGGCAATACCGTAGTTCTGCATGGCAATTCCTTTTCTTCTTTGAAATCTGTTCCGGCGGATCAATTGCTAAGACTGAAGGCGAAAGGCTGTGTGTACGCGGCGCGGATGGCCTCGCCGTTCTCCAGATACGGCTTGCATGAACTGGAGTGCATCGCGTCGAGCGCGGCCTGGTCTAGGCGATCGTAGCCGCTGCTCTTTTTCAATTCGATGTTCTCGATCTTGCCCGTCAGCCCGACGACGAAGTGGACCATTGCCGTCCCCGTCTCGCCGCGTCGGCGCGAAAGAGCGGGATAGTCGGGCTGGACGATGCTGCAATCGAGGTGCGACACGTTCTTCGGCGCGGACAGCGTCATCGTCGGCTTGCCGACGGCAGGCGCGGCGGGCGCAGTTGGCGTCGCGGGGGCGGGCGCGGCAGGCGCGGGCGGAGCCGGCGGCGCAGGCTCGGCGGGCGTGGTGATCTCATGCTGCGACGGCGCCTGCGCAACGGGCAGCGGCGTCGGTGTGGGCTTCGGCGTCGGATGCGGCTGCACCTTCGGCTTGACCTTCTGCACGGGCGTGGGCTTCGGCGGAGGTGGCGTCGGGATCGACTGGATCGCGGCGGGCGCGGCGACGGGCGCCGGGCTGATCAGCTCGGCCGTGATCGTGCGCGATTCGATCGGTTTGGACGGCGTCGCTTCACGCATCGTGAACGCGACGGCGAGCGCAACGACATGCAGTCCGATGACGATGCCCGTCACCGTGACGACACGCGGATTGATTCGGGCGGAAGCGTGTGGCGCGAAGCCGGTTGGGAGAGTAGGCGTGGCCTGCATGTTAGCGTGGCGGCGCGCCGTCGATGCAGCACGGCGTCATTTTCGGAATATCAGCAGTGAAATGCACAGGGTGGTCACGAAACCGATCAGCAATTCCATTTCGAACTCCTCGAAGAATGGCGTCGCTGGCTGGTCTCGGACTGGCTTGCTGACGGCGGAAAGAAAACTGAAAGCGCGTGCGATGCTAGCGCGCTTTTCAGCGCGCAACATGAAGATGCGTCAAGGCTGACGAACGCGGAGTCAGGCGGCCTTGCGTTCGTAGAACGTCAGCGGCACGGCTTGCGTGTGGTGTTCGACGCCGCAACGGCTCGCGCAGACGCCGCTTTCGGCCATCACATCCCGCACGGATTGTTCGCACTTGCCGCAGCACATCGCGACGCCCAGCTCGAACTGAAGTTCGTCGAAGGTATCGATGCCCTCGGCGATCGAGGCGCGGATCTTCCGGTCGGATACAGACTTGCACACGCAGACAATCATGACAGCTCGCGATAGCTAACGTTAATGCGAATTATTATCATTATGTTCAGGCGCTTTGGCAAGCGTTCGTCGCAAATTTTTGTAACAAAACCAGCTTGGTGGAAGGGGTTCGTTGCAGCGGCCTTTATGTGGCGCGGGTGCCGCCGGCTTGCGGCGAGTGGGTGCCGTGCGGGCTTTTGCCGCAGCGGGCGGGCGTTGGGAGCGCGTATCTCTTGCGACCGACGGTGGCACTGTACAGCCGGCGCAGTGCATCAAAATCGGAAATATTGCGCGCGCCTGCTACCGGAATCAGGTCAGGCGGCGTGCGAATCCGTGGCGGCCGTACGACGCGAAGGAATATGCACGCGCTCGACGGGCGCGTCGATCTGTAGCAGTGTCGCCGCAAGCTGCCTGAGATGCGCGCCGTCGCTGGTCGAGCAGAAGCGGGGCTGGGGTGCGGCGTCGCGCCCGGGCGAACTCAGCCCTTGCTGGTCGAGCACGCGCTCCAGTTGACGCGCAATCGCGATGCTCGTGTCGATCAGCGTAAGCCGGTCGCCGGCGATATCGCGGATCGCGGCGTCGAGAAACGGATAGTGCGTGCAGCCGAGCACGAGCGTATCGGCGCCGGCATCGAGCATCGGCTGGATGTAGCTTTCGAGCAGCGCGCGCAGTTCCGGCGAGCCGATATCGCAGCGTTCGACAGCCTGCACGAGCCCATGGCCCGGCTGGCACAGAAAACGGCAGTCGGCGGCGTGGCGTTCGAGCAGCGCCTGAAAGCGTGCGCTGCGCAGCGTCACCTGCGTGGCGAGCACGCCTGCCACGCGCGAGCGCGATTGCAGCGCCGCGGGCTTTACGCCCGGCTCGACGCCGATCAGCTGAATGGGCAGCTTCTCGCGCACCAGTGCGATCGACTGCGCCGTCGCCGTGTTGCACGCGACTACGAGCGCTTTCGCCCCTTGCGCGACGAGCCATTCTCCAATCGCCAGCGTGCGATCCGCGATGAAGTCGTCGTCGCGCTCGCCATAGGGCGCGTAGAGCGAATCCGCGACATAGATGATCGCTTCGTTCGGCAGTTGCGCGCGCACCGCGCGCAACACCGACAGGCCGCCCAGGCCCGAGTCGAAAATGCCGACGGGCGCGCGCGGATCGAGCGAGGGAATCGCAGGCAGCGAAGAGAGCGCAGAGGAGGCGGGGGGCGAAGCGGTCATGGATTCAATGGAAGCCATATAAGAAAATCCGCGCAGCGCGTTCGAAAGACGTTGCGCGGATCGAACCGCAGAAGTGTAGCAGGAGTCACAGGCGTGGCGATGCCACCATCTTGCACGCGATCTTATTCTTCGGGCGAATCCATCGCCGACTGCTGATAATTCTGGATGCCGACCTTGTCGATCAGATCGAGTTGCGTTTCGAGCCAGTCGATGTGCTCTTCGGTGTCGTCGAGAATCGTCGTGAAGATTTCACGCGACACGAAATCGCGCACCGACTCGCAATAGGCGATCGCCTCCTTGCACGTGCCCTGCGAGATCTGCTCGAGCTTCAGATCGCATTCGAGGATTTCCTTCGTCTCTTCGCCGATCAGCAGCTTGTGCAGATCCTGCAGATTCGGCAGGCCGTCGAACATGAAAATGCGCTCGATCAGCATGTCGGCGTGTTTCATCTCGCCGATCGATTCGTCGTATTCATGTTTGCCAAGCTTGTCGAGACCCCAGTGCTTGTACATGCGTGCGTGCAGGAAGTACTGGTTGATCGCGGTCAGTTCGTTCTTCAACTGGGCGTTCAGATATTCGATGACCTTTTTATCGCCTTGCATGATCTTTCCCTCGTTGGAGCCTGGTTTCCCAAGAACAATAAACGGCTGAACCCGAAAAGCCAAGGACGAATGCGGTTGATGAGAATTGCTCACGCAATTGTGTTGCGTTCTGCGTGAGCAAATAAAAAGCCGGGACTATAACGCCCCGGCTTCCGTAAAAACAAACCGACGTCAAGCCGTCGCGACGGGGATCTTGCCGATCTTCGCCTGCCATTCCTTCGGGCCCGTCTGATGCACCGACGTGCCGTTCGAATCGACGGCCACCGTCACGGGCATGTCCTGCACGTCGAACTCATAGATGGCTTCCATGCCGAGGTCTTCGAACGCGAGCACCTTCGCGCTGCGGATCGCCTTCGACACCAGATACGCAGCGCCGCCCACGGCCATCAGATACGCGGCTTTGTGCTTCTTGATCGCGTCGATCGCGACGGGGCCGCGCTCGGCCTTGCCGATCATCGAGATCAGGCCGGTTTGCGCGAGCATCGTCTCGGTGAACTTGTCCATGCGCGTTGCCGTGGTCGGGCCAGCAGGGCCGACCACTTCGTCGCGCACCGGGTCGACGGGGCCGACGTAGTAGATCACGCGGTTCGTGAAGTCGACGGGCAGCTTCTCGCCCTTCGCGAGCATGTCGGCGATGCGCTTGTGCGCGGCGTCGCGGCCCGTCAGCATCTTGCCTGACAGCAGCAGCGTCTGGCCCGGCTTCCACGACGCGACTTCTTCAGGCGTCAGCGTGTTCAGGTCGACGCGCTTGCTCGTTTCCGTGTTGGGCGCCCACGTGACCTTCGGCCATGCGTCGAGCGACGGCGCTTCGAGCTTCGCGACGCCCGAGCCGTCCAGCGTGAAGTGCGCATGGCGCGTGGCCGCGCAGTTCGGGATGATCGCGATCGGCTTCGATGCGGCGTGCGTCGGCGCAGCCATGATCTTCACGTCGAGCACCGTCGACAGGCCGCCCAGGCCCTGCGCGCCGATACCGAGCGCGTTGACCTTCTCGTGCAGCTCGACGCGCAGCTCTTCGATCCAGTCCTTCGGGCCGCGCGCGATGATGTCCTGAATGTCGATCGGGTCCATCAGCGATTCCTTCGCCATGACCATCGCCTTCTCGGCCGTGCCGCCGATACCGATGCCGAGCATGCCGGGCGGGCACCAGCCGGCGCCCATCGTCGGCACGGTCTTCAGGATCCAGTCGACGATCGAGTCCGACGGGTTCAGCATCGCGAACTTCGACTTGTTCTCCGAGCCGCCGCCCTTGGCCGCGACCTGCACGTCGACCTTGTCGCCCGGCACGATCTCGTAGTGGATGACAGCCGGCGTGTTGTCCTTCGTGTTCTTGCGGCCGCCTTCGGGCGGGCTCACGATCGACGCGCGCAGCACGTTGTCGGGGTGCGTGTAGCCGCGGCGCACGCCTTCGTTGATCATGTCGGTGACGCTCATCGTCGCGCCGTCCCAACGCACGTCCATGCCGACCTTCACGAACACCGTGACGATGCCCGTGTCCTGGCAGATCGGGCGCTTGCCTTCGGCGCACATGCGGCTGTTCGTGAGAATCTGCGCGATGGCGTCCTTCGCGGCGGGGCTCTCCTCGAGCTCGTACGCGCGGCCGAGTGCCTGGATGTAATCGAGCGGATGGTAATAGCTGATGTGCTGCAGCGAGTCCGCAATACTCTGGATCAGGTCTTCCTGTTTGATGACGGTCATGGCTAGGCTCAGTGGGGTGGCGCTCGTTATCGCGACTGCGCGGCTGCGTGGTCGGTCATGCGCTTTCAGGGGAGTGGGAAATCTTCTGCTTCAACGTGCGCGCTGCTGCGGGCTCGTGGAAATGCTCAGGGTGCGTGTGCGTCGTGAGGCGGTCGACGAAGGCCATCGCCAGCGCGGACACGAGGAACGCGATGTGGATGATCACCTGCCACATCACGGCATGCGTCGTGTGCTGGTCCGGATCGATGAAGGTCTTCAGCAGATGGATCGACGAGATGCTGATGAGCGCCATCGACAGCTTCACCTTCAGCACGCCCGCGTTCACATGGTCGAGCCATTCGGGCTCGTCGGGATGGCCCTCGACGCCGAGTCTCGACACGAACGTTTCATACCCGCCGACGATCACCATGATCAGCAGGTTCGAGATCATCACCACGTCGATCAGGCCGAGCACGACGAGCATGATGCTGGTTTCGTCGAGCGTCATCGACGCGGTGACGAGGTGCCACACTTCCTTCAAAAACAGCACGACGTACACGCCTTGCGCGACGATCAGGCCCAGATAGAGCGGCACTTGCAGCCAGCGGCTCATGAAGATCACGGAGGGCAGCGGGCGCATGCGTCGATGCTTGCCAGAAGGAACGGGGCGCAGGGCGGTCATGGGTCGTCGGCGTAGTGTGTTGGCGCTTGATGGTGGCGAATGACAGCGGGCACGGGCGCGCTCGCATCGACGACGGCGGATCACGCGGAAAGCGAACAACCGACGTTCAGGCGGCCGGCGATGAAACCGGCGGGCGCAGCGCGCTGGGCGCGTTATTGTACAGCGTGATGTGTGACGGCCGTGTCGAAGCGGGCAGGAGCGGGTACAAGCGGGCACGAGAGCCGGCGCGGCGCTGCGCGAGGCCATGTATGAGGCCGATGTATGAGGCCGATGCGCAAGGCCATGCGTGACGCCGATGCTACGACGCGACGGGCGGCACGCGCCTGACCTTGAGGCTCGCGAGCGCGATGCCCGCGATCACGCACGCGAGCGCGACGCCGTGCGCGAGCGTCGGTCGTTCGTCGAGGAACACGATGCCGTAGACGGCGGCCGCGACGGGCAGCACCGCGCTGAACACGCCCGCAAGGCTGCCCGGCACGTGGCGGATGCCCTTCATCCAGAGCCAGAACGAGAAGATGCTCGCCGACAGCCCGTACCACAGCACGAGCGCCCAGATGCTGACGGGCGCGCTCACATAGTCGAACTTGAACAGCGCCGACACGCCGAGCGGCAGCATCAGCAGCAAGCCGAACAGGTGCGTGTACGCGCAGATATCGATGGGCGCGAGCGTCTGCGTGAGGCGGCGCGACAGGATCACATACAGCGATTCGCAGCACACGGCGCCGAGCACCATCAGATTGCCGGCGAACGAGCTTGTGCTCGCGGCGCTCGTGGCGTTGCCGGCGTGCGCGAGATTGATGACGACCACGCCGGCGATCGCGAGCGCAATCGAGGCCAGCGCCCGCCCATCAGGCTTCTCTTTCAGGAAGATCCACGAGAACAGCGCGACGACGGCGGGTATCGTGCTCGTGATGACGCCCGCCGCGACGGCGCTGGTCCGGTGCACGCCGTTGAGCATCAGCAGCGTAAACCCGAATGTGCCGAAGAGGGCCTGCAGGAACAGATTGACCCATTCGCCCGCTTTCACGCGGCGCAGCTTGCTCACGCGCAGCAACGGCCACAGCACGGCCATCGCGATCACGAAACGCAGCAGGGCGAACAGGGGAACGGGAACGAACGCGACAATCGACTTGCCAATGCCGACGTTGCTGCCGACGAGCAGCATCGCGGCAATGAGAAACAGTGAATAGCGGTTCAAGCTGGAATCCATGTGGCTAGTTCAGTTAGCATTGTAAAAGGGCGCATAACTACGGTGCAAAGCGACGCAATTGCACTAGGACGTGTGCAAGACACGCGAGCGACAGGTAGGCTCGATGTTTGCGGTGTTTGCAATGTGCTTGCATCGCGACGCGTTGGCTGTCATGGCACCTGGTGTTTTGCCTGACGCGCAGCCGGTCCGCGCGTAAGTACGCGGTAAGTTGCAACGCTTATCGTGGGAAGCGATCGAAGCCTATTGAACGGGCAGGCGGCCCGCGCGATGTTGCGACGCCGCACCTGCCGTTTGCCGATTCGCTGTGTGCCCGCCGTTGCGAACGGGCACGAGGGTGGGAGACACGCCGCGGCCGATGTCACGCGCGGCGCCACTATGACGACACGGAGCGACGCCTTGCGCCCGCTGGACGGGCACGCATCGCGAGCGCGCCGACACAGGATTGATGTTTCATCTTCACCAAGGGGTAGTCGATGTCTGCGATTGAATCGGTTCTTCAGGAACGCCGCGTGTTTCCGCCTTCCGCCGAAGTGACGGCACAGGCGGCAGTGTCCGGCATGGACGCATACCGGGCGCTCGCCGCCGAAGCGGAGCGCGATTACGAAGGCTTCTGGGGCAGGCTGGCGCGTGAAACGCTCAGCTGGAAAAAGCCCTTCACGAAGGTGCTCGACGAATCGGATGCACCTTTCTACAAATGGTTTGAAGACGGCGAACTGAACGCGTCGTACAACAGCATCGACCGGCATGTCGAAGCGGGCAACGGCGATCGCGTCGCCATCATCTTCGAAGCCGACGACGGCACCGTCACCCACGTCACGTACAACGACATGTTGCAGCGTGTGTCGCGCTTCGCGAATGCGCTGAAGAAACGCGGCATCAAAAAGGGCGATCGCGTCGTCATCTATATGCCGATGTCGATCGAGGGCGTCGTCGCGATGCAGGCGTGCGCGCGTATCGGCGCGACGCACTCGGTCGTGTTCGGCGGGTTCTCGTCGAAGTCGCTGAACGAACGTCTCGTCGACGTGGGCGCCGTCGCGCTGATCACGTCCGACGAACAGATGCGCGGCGGCAAGGCGCTGCCGCTCAAGAACATCGCCGACGAAGCGCTCATGATGGGCGGCTGCGAGGCCGTCAAGAGCGTGATCGTCTACCAGCGCACGGGCGGCAAGATCGGCTGGGACGACAAGCGCGATCTGTGGATGCACGAGATCACGGCGAACGAATCGGATCAATGCGCGCCGGAATGGGTCGGCGCCGAGCATCCGCTCTTCATCCTCTATACGTCGGGCTCGACGGGCAAGCCGAAGGGCGTGCAGCACAGCACGGGCGGCTATCTGCTGTGGGCCGCGCAGACGATGAAGTGGACCTTCGACTGGAAGCCGACGGATGTCTTCTGGTGCACGGCCGACATCGGCTGGGTGACGGGCCACAGCTACATCACGTATGGTCCGCTCTCGCTCGGCGGCACGCAGGTCGTGTTCGAAGGCGTGCCGACGTATCCGAACGCGGGCCGCTTCTGGGACATGATCCAGAAGCACAAGGTCTCCGTGTTCTACACGGCGCCGACGGCGATCCGCTCGCTGATCAAGGCATCCGAAGCCGACCCGAAGGTGCATCCGAAGAGCTACGACCTGTCGTCGCTGCGCATCATCGGCACGGTCGGCGAGCCGATCAATCCGGAAGCGTGGGTGTGGTACTACGAGAACGTCGGCGGCTCGCGCTGCCCGATCGTCGATACGTGGTGGCAGACGGAAACGGGCGGCCACATGATCTCGCCGCTGCCGGGCGCGACGCCGCTCGTGCCGGGTTCGTGCACGCTGCCGCTGCCGGGCATCATGGCCGCGATCGTCGATGAAACGGGCCAGGACGTGCCGAACGGGCAGGGCGGCATTCTCGTCGTCAAGCGTCCGTGGCCGGCGATGATCCGCACGATCTGGGGCGACCCGGAGCGCTTCAGGAAGAGCTACTTCCCCGAAGAGCTCGGCGGCAATCTGTACCTCGCCGGCGACGGCTCGGTGCGCGACAAGGAGACGGGCTACTTCACGATCATGGGCCGCATCGACGACGTGCTGAACGTGTCGGGCCACCGCCTCGGCACGATGGAGATCGAGTCGGCGCTGGTCGCGAATCCGCTGGTCGCGGAAGCCGCCGTGGTCGGCCGTCCGGACGAGACGACGGGCGAAGCCGTGTGCGCGTTCGTTGTGTTGAAGCGCACGCGCCCCGAAGGCGAAGAGGCCGCGAAGATCGCCGCGGAACTGCGCAACTGGGTGGGCAAGGAAATCGGTCCGATCGCGAAGCCGAAGGACATCCGTTTCGGCGACAACCTGCCGAAGACGCGCTCGGGCAAGATCATGCGGCGTCTGTTGCGCTCGCTCGCAAAGGGCGAGGAGATCACGCAGGACGTGTCGACGCTCGAGAACCCTGCGATTCTCGATCAGTTGGGTGAATCGCGCTGATCGATAAAGCGCATAGGGCCTTAAGGCCGTGAAGCCTTGAAGACGCAAGCGGCGCATCCGATGAGGACGCGCCGTTTTTTCATGCGCCGCGCGGCGTGCTTCGAACCGTGACGCAAGTCGTTGCGCGGACAACCCCGATTGCCGATGTAACACGTTTTTGATACATAGGCGCATGGCCGCGCCACACCACACATCGCGTCACAACATCAATCCCTTGCCCGAGCCGCCGCCCGTGACGGAGGCGATGGCGCGCGCGCATGCGCGCTACTGGCGCTTCAACATCGTGCTGATCGTCGCGTTGATGCTGGTCGGCTTCTTCGTGTCGTTCATCGTGCCGCTGATCGCGAGCGGGCTCGCGCCCGTGCGTTTTGCGGGCTTCAGCCTGCCGTTCTACATGGGCGCGCAGGGCGCGATCCTCGTGTACCTGATGCTGATCGTGATCTACATCGTGCTGATGCAGCGTGCCGACGCCGCATTGCAACGCGCGCTCGAAGCCAGTGCGCAGGACGACTTCGCCGAGCGCACGGCCGACCGATGAAGCTCGCGCATCGGCTGATCCGTTCGTATTCGCTCTATACGCTGGGCTTTTTTGCGTTCATCTATCTGTTGTGGCGAATCGAGGCCGCGAACGGGGCGGGCATGTGGATCGGCTATGTGTTCCTGTTCGTGCCGATTGCCGTGTATGCCGTGATCGGCCTGCTGTCGCGCACCTCCGATCTCGTCGAGTACTACGTGGCCGGGCGGCACGTGCCGTCCGTGTTCAACGGCATGGCGACGGCGGCGGACTGGCTGTCGGCGGCGTCGTTCATCGGGCTTGCCGGGTCGCTGTACGCGACGGGCTACGATGGACTCGCGTACACGATGGGCTGGACGGGCGGCTACTGCCTCGTTGCGTTTCTGCTCGCGCCGTACGTGCGCAAGCTCGCGCGCTACACGATTCCCGATTTTCTCGGCACGCGCTTTTCGAGCAACGCGGTGCGCGGGCTTGCGGCGCTGTCGGCGATTCTCTGCTCGTTCGTTTATCTGGTCGCGCAGATTCAGGGCGTGGGGCTGATCGCGACGCGCTTCATCGGCGTCGACTTTGCGATCGGCATCTTCTGCGGGCTTGCGGGCATTCTGGTGTGTTCGTTCCTCGGCGGCATGCGCGCCGTGACGTGGACGCAGGTCGCGCAGTACATCATCCTGATCGCGGCGTTCCTGATTCCCGTGTCGATGATCGCGCACAAGGATGGCCTCGGCTGGGTGCCGCAATTCGGCTATGGACGCCTGATGGAGCGCGTCGAGACGATGGAGCGCGCCGTGCGCGACGCGCCGTCCGAGCAATCGGTGCGCGACGATTACCGGATGCGCGCCGCGCTGGTGCAGGCGCAGATCGACGGCTTGCCGCAGTCGTATATCGACGAGAAAGGCCGGCTGACCGAGCAGCTCGCCGACTTGCGGCGGCACAACGGACCGTTGCGCGAGATCGCCGATCTCGAACGGCGGATTGCGCGCTTTCCTCGCGACGCCGCGACGGCGCAGATCGTGTGGGCGCAGCAGCGCGACGAGATGATGCGGCGCGCAGGGGCGCCCGTGCAGATGCACGAGCCTTTTCCCGCCGCGAACGAAGCCGAGCGGCGGCTGCATCTGCGCAATTTTCTTTCGCTGTTGCTGTGCCTGTCGCTGGGGACGGCAAGCTTGCCGCACATTCTGACGCGCTATAACACGACGACCTCCGTGGCATCGGCGCGGCGCTCGGTCGGCTGGACGCTCTTCTTCGTCGCGCTGTTCTACCTGACGGTGCCCGTGCTCGCGGTGCTGATCAAGTACGAGATCCTGTCGAATCTCGTCGGCCATCGCTTCTCCGAGCTGCCGCAGTGGGTGATGCAGTGGCGGCGGATCGAGCCGTACCTGATCAGCATCGCCGACGTGAACGGCGACGGCATCGTGCGCTGGAGCGAGATCCAGATGCAGCCGGACATGGTCGTGCTGGCCGCGCCGGAGATAGCGGGGCTGCCGTATGTGATGTCGGGGCTGATCGCGGCGGGCGCGCTGGCGGCGGCGCTGTCGACAGCCGATGGCTTGCTGCTGACGATCGCCAATGCGCTGTCGCATGATGTCTACTACCACATGGTCGATCCCGACGCGTCGAGCCAGCGGCGCGTGACGATCTCGAAGATCCTGCTGCTGGGCGTCGCGCTGTTCGCGTCGTATGTGGCATCGCTGAATACGGGGAACATCCTGTTTCTGGTCGGCGCGGCGTTTTCGCTGGCGGCGTCGAGTCTCTTTCCGGTGCTGGTGCTCGGCGTGTTCTGGAAGCGCACGACGCGGCTGGGTGCCGTCGCGGGGATGCTCGCGGGGTTGGGGGTGTGCATTTACTACATCGTGTCGACGTATCCGTTCTTCACGCAGCTGACGGGCTTCGTCGGCACGCGCTGGTTCGGCATCGAGCCGATCAGCTCGGGCGTGTTCGGCGTGCCGGCGGGCTTTCTGGTGACAGTGCTGGTCAGCCTCGTGGACGCGAAGCCGGACGCTTACACGCGAGCGCTGGTGGACTACATACGGCACCCGTGACACGTGCCATCCGGCTGAGGTGGCAAGGGCGCGAGAGTTTGCTATAATGCGCGTCCCCGCCGGAGAGATGGATGAGTGGTTTAAGTCGCACGCCTGGAAAGCGTGTATAGGTTAATAGCCTATCGGGGGTTCGAATCCCCCTCTCTCCGCCAGGACACCAATGAATACGGGCCATTCGGCCCGTTTTCGTTTCTGCCCGCCAAAGAGCCCGCAGTCCACAAAAAGGCGCGTGTGCGCGGGCCATCAGTGTCTGTGGTGCATCAAATCGACGTAGTGCGTATCGAGCCAACGGGCTCCCCGTCCTTGGCCGGGCTTGCCGTGGTAATGCGTGACGATCCACAGTACAACGCCGACGATTGCCATTACGACGGGCCCTAGCAAGTACGCCATCAACGTTTCATTCACGGCGTGCCCTCCATCATGTCGTGGCCGAACTTACATTCTAGGCGACTGATCGCGAGAATGCTTACCTCGCCGCTGCATTGCGAGCGTCCTTCAGCGGCGGTAAGGACGCGGACGCACCG
Organism: Paraburkholderia franconis; assembly: GCF_009362735.1. Lineage (GTDB taxonomy): Bacteria > Pseudomonadota > Gammaproteobacteria > Burkholderiales > Burkholderiaceae > Paraburkholderia > Paraburkholderia franconis. The sequence goes on from NZ_WHNP01000018.1 coordinate 40,424, forward strand.
TCACAAATCCCAACACGAACTTGATGCACAATCGATGCTGGTTCGCCACACACGATCTCCACGAGGAGCAGAGATGAGAGTTTCGGATCTGGAAGGCGCGTTGCTCGATTACTGGGTCGCACGAGCGGACAATCTGCCGAAGCCGCGCGTCGACGATGGCTTCTGCTGGATCGAAGAACCGGCTTGCGACGGCGACCCGGAAGGCGCGCTCGAAGCCGTTTTCGCGCCGTCGACGGACTGGGCCCAGTGCGGCCCGATCATCGAGCGTGCCAGGATTCATCTCGTTCCCGCTGCGGCGGGCGAGCACGCGACGTGGACGGGTTTCGTCCCCGCGGGCACAGGCACGATCGAACAGACGGGCGCCACGCCATTGACCGCCGCGATGCGCGCGTTCGTCGCGCGTCATTTCGGCGATACCGTCGCCGATCAATCGAATACGGCCTGAGCGCCGTTCATCAATTCGTCAGAAGCACTCGAACACTACTTCGACAGTCTGGTTGCCCGCGCTGCGCACGCCGTTCGTATGGATCTCGACGGTGTGCATCTGCTTGTCCTGGTCGCGGCAATAGGCCTTCGCGTGCTTGAGCCCCGCATTGCGGATGCTGTTCCACGATGCGAGGCTAGTGCGTCCGCGACTCGTGACCGACAGATAGCCATTCTGCTTCTTGTCCACGCTCGATACCGCGGTGCATGCCGCGAGCACGCCAATCCCCGCCAGCAGAATGCACTTCTTCATAGTCCTCCCCTGGTTGGCGCATTGTGGCGGCCGATGCCCATAACAAGCAATCGAAAAAAATCCTGGTCTGATTCAGGGCGCCAGTGCGGCCCACGCATCGGGTCCATGTTATTGCATCGTGCTTCCCATACCGGGCGCGGCAGCCAGATCGCGCCTGGCAGAGCGCAAAACATGAATTGAGCAAAGCTCAAGAATGCGTGACTCATGCTAGTCATCATCGCTCGATAACTTCGAAAAGATTCGCAGAAAAAGAGAGATTATTCGATCCATCACTTGACGCAAAAGATGAGATGGACTCAAATAAAGACACACGCGTCGCGCCCGAACCTGCAAGGCACAACCTGTGCGCAATTCGATGTTCGACATCGAGATCCAGGAATACGCGTTGTGCAGGCCATCCGCATCGCTTGCGGAGTAGCATGACATCGAGCGCGTTGCCGCACATATAAGCAACACTCAGGAGACACTGATGCTTCCCGCCGCTGACACATACGACGGTCTCATCGCCGCATTCGAATGGCGCATTCCGCAGCAATACAACATCGGCGTGGACGCGTGCGACAAGTGGGCTGACGGCAGCGGCCGTCTCGCGCTGATCTGCGAGACGCGCGAAGGGCAGGCGACGCGCTACACATTCGACGAACTGAAGTCGCTGTCGGATCGCTTTGCGAATGCGCTGCGGCGCAGTGGCGTGAAGAAGGGCGACCGTGTCGGCATCTTTCTCGCGCAATCGGTCGAGACGGCCATCGCGCATCTCGCCGTCTACAAGTGCGGAGCAATCGCGGTGCCGCTCTTCGCGCTGTTCGGGCCCGATGCGCTTCAATACCGCCTGTCGGATAGCGGCGCTGTCGCGCTCGTCACGGATCCGAGCGGCGTGCAGAAGATCGCCTCGGTGCGCGCGACATTGCCCGAACTGCGCACGATCTTTTGCGTCGACGCCGACCATGCCGGTCCCGCATCGCAGGTCGAATCGTTCTGGACCACGCTCAACCAATCGCCGGCCGAGTTCGATCCGGAGGCGACGTCCGCGGACGATCCCGCCGTGATCATCTATACGTCCGGCACGACGGGCAAGCCGAAGGGCGCGCTGCACGCGCACCGCGTGCTGCTCGGCCATCTGCCCGGCGTCGAGATGCCACAGGCGTTTTTCCCCGCCGATGCGCGGCTGATGTGGACGCCCGCCGACTGGGCATGGATCGGCGGCCTCTTCGATGTCCTGCTGCCCGCGTGGCATCACGGCGTGGCCGTGCTCGCGCGGCGCTTCGAGAAGTTCGACGGCGAAGCGGCCTTCGATCTGATGCAGCGCTACGCCGTCACGCACACGTTCCTGCCGCCGACCGCGTTGAAGATGATGCGCGCCGTCGAGCGCCCGGAGCGATGGAAGCTCTCGCTGCGCGCTGTCGCAAGCGGCGGCGAGTCGCTCGGCGCGGAGCTGATCGACTGGGGGCGGCGCGCGCTCGGCGTGACGATCAACGAGTTCTATGGGCAGACGGAGTGCAACGTCGTGGTGTCGTCGTGCGCGACGCTGTTCGAGCCGCGTCCCGGCTCGATCGGCAAGGTGGTGCCCGGGCATCGCATCGCGATCGTCGACGACGCGGGGCAGACCGTCCCGCGCGGCGAACCCGGCAACATCGCGATTCGCGCGCCGGACCCGGTGATGTTCCTCGGCTACTGGCGCAACGAGCCGGCCACGCGCGACAAGTTTCGCGGTGACTGGCTGCTGACGGGCGACATGGGCCTGATGGACGCGGACGGCTTCATCCGTTTCGTCGGCCGCGATGACGACGTGATTACGAGCGCCGGCTATCGGATCGGGCCCGCGCCGATCGAAGATTGCCTGCTGCGCCATCCCGCCGTGCGGATGGCGGCCGTGGTCGGCGCGCCCGACGCGCAGCGCACCGAAATCGTCACCGCCTTCGTCGTGCTGAATCCCGGCTACGAACCGGGCGATCTGCTCGTGCGGACGCTGCAGGAGCACGTGAAGACGCATCTCGCCGCGCATGAGTATCCGCGCGCGATTCATTTCGTCGAAGCGTTGCCGATGACGGCGACGGGCAAAGTGATCCGCCGTGAACTGCGCGAGCGCGTGACGCCGCCGGCCGGTTCATCCGCGTAGGCGGCGTTCGAACGGACGCGGATTCTTCCTCACGCCCATTCGCGCGGCGCATCGTCATCGGCGGCGAGCGTGAGGCCCGCGACGGGCAGCGGCAACGCCGTCTTGTAGCGCACCTGCTTGAGCGCGAAGCTCGAGCGGATGTTCGACACGCCGGGAATCTTCGTGAGCCACTGCACGATGAAGCGTTCGAGGCCCTGCATGTCAGGCACGACGACGCGCAGCAGATAGTCGGCGTCGCCTGTCATCAGATAGCACTCCATCACCTCGGGCCGCTCGCCGACTTCCTGTTCGAAGCGGCGCAGCGCGTCTTCGACCTGCTTTTCGAGGCTCACCTGGATGAACACGTTGATGCGCAGCCCGAGCGCCTCGGCGTCGAGCAGCGTGACCTGCTGGCGGAAGAGGCCGAGCTTTTCGAGCGCGCGCACGCGGTTGAAGCAGGGCGTCGGCGACAGGTTGACGGCGCGCGCCAGCTCCGCGTTCGTGATGCGCGCGTTCTGCTGGAGCTGCTGGAGAATGGCGATGTCGATACGGTCGAGTCGCCGCGCGGTGGTGGATCTGGCTTCGGATGTCATAGTGTAAACATTCCATATGGGGCCGTATTTCAGGAATAAATACACTATATGAAAGCGCGAAAGCGAGCAAAAGAGACGCACATTTTGTGATTGCATGGGTAAGCTGATTCGATGTTGCCGAGTCGTTTTGACATTCCGCTTTCACGCCTCTTTTCTGCCGGAGTCGCGCCATGACCGATTTATCGAGCGGTGCTCAACCCGTTCAAGCCCTCACTCAAGCACGCGTCGACAGCGACCCGCAGGAAACGGCCGAATGGCTCGCCGCGCTGGATGGCGTCGTGCAGCATGTCGGCATCGGGCGCGCGCAGTATCTGTTCGACCGGCTCGCCGCGCATGCGCTGTCGAACGGCGTCGCGTCGGCGCGCGTGAGCGTCACGCCGTACGCGAACACGATTCCCGTCGATCAGCAGCCGCCTTATCCCGGCGATCTCGACACGGAAGAACGGCTCGCCGCCGCGCTGCGCTGGAACGCACTGGCGATGGTCGTGCGCGCCAATCGCGCGTACGGCGAGCTGGGCGGTCATATCGCGAGCTATGCATCGGCGGCGGATCTGTTCGAAGTCGGCTTCAATCATTTCTTTCGTGGGCCGGACGATGCGCGCGGCGGCGATCTCGTCTACTTCCAGCCGCATTCGTCGCCAGGCGTGTATGCGCGCGCGTTTCTCGAAGGCTTCTTGAGCGAGACGCATCTCGAGCACTACCGGCGCGAGATCTCCGGGCCGGGGCTGTGTTCGTATCCGCATCCGTGGCTGATGCCGGACTTCTGGCAGTTCCCGACGGGATCGATGGGCATCGGGCCCATCAACGCGATCTACCAGGCGCGCTTCATGCGCTATCTGCAGAATCGCGGTCTGCTGAAGACGGAAGGCCGCAAGGTGTGGGGCTTTTTCGGCGACGGCGAGATGGACGAGCCCGAATCGATCGGCGCGCTGTCGCTCGCCGCGCGCGAACGGCTCGACAACCTGGTGTTCGTGATCAACTGCAACCTGCAGCGGCTCGATGGTCCCGTGCGCAGCAACGGCCGCATCATCGACGAACTCGAAGCGCAATTCACGGGCGCGGGCTGGAACGTGATCAAGGTGTTGTGGGGCTCGGACTGGGATGCGCTGTTCGCGCGCGATCGCACGGGCGCGTTGCTGCGCGCGTTCGCGCATACCGTCGACGGCCAGTTCCAGACCTTCTCGGCCAACGACGGCGCCTACAACCGCGAACGCTTCTTCGGCCAGAACCCCGAGCTGGCCGCGCTCGCCGCGCATCTGGGCAACGACGACATCGACCGCCTGCGGCGCGGTGGCCACGATGTGCGCAAGCTGCATGCAGCGTATGAGCGCGCATCGAAGCACAGCGGCCAGCCCACCGTGATTCTCGCGAAGACGATGAAGGGCTTCGGCATGGGCTCGATCGGCCAGGGGCGCATGACGACGCATCAGCAGAAGAAGCTCGACGTCGAGCAATTGAAGGCGTTTCGCGATCGTTTCCGTTTGCCGCTCTCCGATGACGAGGTCGAGCAGCTCAAGTTCTACAAGCCAGCGGAAAACAGCCCGGAAATGCAGTACCTGCATGCGCGCCGGGCTGCCTTGGGAGGCTATCTGCCCAGAAGGCGGAGAGCGGCATCGCAGACGCCGACCGTGCCCGCGATGCCGTCCTGGGGGCAATTCGCGCTGGACGCGAACGGCAAGGAGATGTCGACGACGATGGCGATCGTGCGCATGCTCGGCAGTCTCTTGAAGGACACGTCGCTCGGGCCGCGCATCGTGCCCGTCGTCGCCGACGAGGCGCGCACGTTCGGCATGGCTAACCTGTTCCGCCAGGTCGGCATCTATTCGCCGCTCGGCCAGCTGTACGAGCCGGAAGACATGGGCTCGATGCTGTACTACCGAGAGGACACGCGCGGCCAGATACTCGAAGAGGGCATTTCGGAGGCGGGCGCGATGTCGTCGTGGATCGCGGCGGCGACGTCGTACAGCGTGCACGATCTCCCCATGCTGCCGTTCTACATCTACTACTCGATGTTCGGCTTCCAGCGCATCGGCGATCTGATCTGGGCCGCCGCCGACCAGCGCGCACGCGGCTTTCTGATCGGCGCGACGGCGGGCCGGACGACGCTCGGCGGCGAAGGCCTGCAGCACCAGGACGGCACGAGCCATCTGGCGGCATCGACGGTGCCGAACTGCCGTGCATACGATCCCGCGTTCGCATACGAGATCGCGATGATCGTCGACGAAGGCATGCGCGAGATGATCGAGCGTCAGCGCGACGTGTTCTATTACCTCACCGTCACGAACGAAAACTACGCGCAGCCTTCATTGCCAGCCACGCCCATCGACGAGTTGCGCAACGGCGTGCTGAAGGGCATGTATCCGCTCGATGCCGCGGCGCTCGAAACGGCGCAGGTTCAGTTGCTCGGCTCGGGCGCGATACTCGGTGAGGTGCAGGCGGCGGCGCGCATATTGAAGGACGACTGGCAGATCGACGCGGCCGTGTGGAGCGTGACGAGCTTCACCGAATTGCATCGCGACGGCGTGTCATCGGAGCGCGCGGAGCGCCTGTTCGATGCCGATACTGACGGGGACACGGCGACGCCTTATGTGACATCGGCGCTCGCTGCATCGCGCGGCCCCGTCATTGCGGCGACCGATTACGTGCGCGCCGTGCCCGAGTTGATTCGCGCGTATGTGCCGCGCCGCTACGTGACGCTCGGCACCGACGGCTTCGGGCGCAGCGATACGCGCGCGGCATTGCGCGCGTTCTTCGAGGTGGATCGTGTGTCGATTGCGATTGCGGCGCTGAAATCGCTGGCCGACGAGGGCGTGGTTTCGCGCGATACCGTGCGGCAGGCGCTCGGACGCTACAGCAGACTCGACGCGGATCGGCGCGTGCCCTGGGAGAAGTGAGCCGTCGTTGCCGCGACTCGCGTAGCGGTCGTCCAGGTCACTGCTGCGGCACGAGCAGATTGGCGTCGCGCGCGAGCAGCCAGCGGCCGTCGGTTTCCTTGCGCAGGATCGTCAGCGTGTTGCCGGCGCGGCGCATCGGCGGCGAGCCGTCCTTCGGCGTGATCGTGACTTCGAGATGCGTGCGCAAGAATGCCCAGTCGCCCAGCACCTGAAGCTCGAGAATGTCGCTCTTGCCGTCGATGTCGATGTTCTTCTGTCCTTCGGATGCCGCCATGAACGCGGCCTTGCCGAAAGGCTTCTGGCCCGCGACCATGAAGACGACGTCGTCCGTCATCAGGCTCAGCACGGTTGCCGTATCGCCTGCCTTGCTGGCGGCGAGCCATGTGTCGATCAGCTGGCGGATTGCGCGTTCGTCGTCGGTCATGATGCCGTCCTCGATGGTCGGAATGTGATCCGTCGATTGTAGACCGTCGATGCGAAGCGTCAGCGCAGCGCCTCATCTCGACGTGACAATTACGCCGACGCTTGCGCTCACGACGAACAGCGTGCCCGCGAGTTGCAGCGCCGTCATCGGCTGATGCAGCACGACAAAGCCCGCGAGCGCGCCGATCGCCGGTTCGATGCTCATCAGAATGCCGAACGACGACGCGGGCATGTGCCGCAGCGCGATCATCTCCAGCGCGTAGGGCAGAAGCGGCACGAGCAGCGCGAGCCCGGCCGTCGCGGCCAGTTGCGTCGATGCGATGTGCAGGCCGTGCTCGGTGAGCCCGAACGGCGTCGCGGCGAGCGCCGCCGCGATCAACGACACCGACAGTCCTTCGAGCCCGTCGAAGAGCGCGCCCGTCTTTTTCATCAACACGATGTAGCTGCCCCAGCCGCACGCCGCGCCCGCCGCGAGCAGCATGCCGATCGGCTCGCCGATCCAGCCCGCGCGGTCATGCGCGAGCAGCAGCACGCCCGCGACGGCGAGCAGCGGCCACAACAGCGCGCGCAGACGCCGCACGCCCAGCGTCGCGACGGTGAGCGGGCCGAGAAAGTCGATTGCGACGGCGAGGCCGAGCGGAATGCGCTCGATCGCCGAGAAGAAGCACAACGTCATGCCTGCCATCGCAACGCCGAGCACGCCCGCCGCGATCCAGTGCGCGCGCGAGTAGCGGCGCAGCCGCGGACGCACGACGAGCGCGAGAACAGCCGCCGCCCACGCGAGCCGCAACCAGGTCGTGCTGAATGCGCCGAATGCGTCCATCGTCGGCGCAGACAGAGCGGCGCCGAACTGCACGCACGACATCGACAGCAAGCCGAGCAGCGCCGCCACGCCGACGTGGCGTTTCGGTGCGGCCGTCGTAGGTGCGGCCGGCGCGGGCTCAGTCGGCGCGCAAGAAGATGGCGACGCGTCGAATGCGGCGGGATCGGCGAGCGTGGAGTCTTTCATGGGTTGTTTTCAATGGGCGCGCAGCGGGCATAAATCGGCGGAAGAACGGCAGATCCCATCATATCGGCGAAACGAGCGTTAAGATAAGCTGATATTTCTTATGCCACTATCACGGACACTAATAGTGCGTGACTTCGACAGCAGTCTTCTGAGAGCCTTCGTGACGGTCGCGGAGACGGGCGGCGTCAGTGCCGCCGCTGCGCGTCTCTCGCGAACCCAGGCGGCCGTCAGCATGCAGCTGCGCCGTCTGGAGGACGACATCGGCCAGCGTCTGCTTGAGCGTTCGCCGCGCGGCGTGCGCCTGACGGAGGCGGGCCATCGGCTGCTGCCTTACGCGCACGCGATTCTCGGCGCGGGTGAAGATGCCCGCCGTGCGCTCGATGCGGGCGATGTGGCAGGCACCGTGCGTCTCGGCATGCTCGAAGACGTCGCGGTGGGCCGCTTGCCGCGCGCGCTGCGGCGTTTCTCGGCCGCGCATCCGCAGGTCGCGCTGGAGATCGTCGTCGATGCGAGCGCGGCGCTGTCGCAGCGTCTTGCCGATGGCGCGCTCGACGTGCTCGTCGGCGATCCGGCGATGGTCGATGCGACGCCGCTCGTCGCGTGGACCCTGCCGCTCTATTGGGTCGGCGCGCGCGGCTATGTGGCCGGGCGCGATGCGCCGCTGCCGCTCGTCGCCTTCGGCGGCACATGCCTGTGGCAGCAACAGGTGATGACGATCTTGCGGCGCGCGGGCATCGCGTGGCGTGTCGTCTGCACGAGCACGAGCCTGCCTGCCGTGCAGTCGGCCGTCGAAGCGGGGCTGGGCGTATCGGTGCTGCTCGAAGGCAATATCCGCTACGAATCGATGCGCGTGCTCGGCGCCGCCGACGGCTTGCCCGAGCCGCCCGCAGCAGACCTCGGCCTTTTCACTCGGCACGTGGCGGGCGCGCAGAGCGCCGCTGTGGATGCATTGCAAACCTTCCTTTGCGAAGAACTGGATATCGGCCTTATCGAACGTTCATCGAAAGAGCGCCGCTAGCGCCGCATGCCGCAGTGAACGCTACGCGCGCGGCTTGCGCGAAAAGCGTCAGTTTGACGAGCGCGTGAAAGCTGTGAGGATTCCTCGAATACACAACGGCGGACAACGCTGGACTTGCCGACGTGTTGGTCAAGTTGTCATATTGTCCGTTCATAGTCTGTTCGAGGGCCGCGATGGCTTGAGCGCGCGAGAGCCCGCCTCAGCACATATCAATTCGACACTGCCGCGACAGCATGACGGGGTGAGCCAGGCGGACTGTGCAATCGGGGAAAGGCATGAACCATCATCAGCTTGAGTCGGATCTCGAGCATCTCGAGCATGTCCTGGTGCGCATTTCCGGTGCGGAGCCTATTCCGCTTTCTTACTGGCGCAAGCGCGTGGACGACGTCAATGCGGCTGCGCGCATTCCTGCGCAGAAGAGTCGCGCGCAGAAGCTTCACGAAGCGTTGAACGCGCTGGAGTCTCGTGCGGGGACTTGAGCGTTTGCTCGTCTGCGATGTGTCGCCTGGGCGCTTTTGCTGGCATCCGCGTTAGCGCCTCCTGGCGCGTTGCGGATGCTCAGGACAGGCAAGGCGACTCACGAAAAGCAGCCGCAAACGGCTGTCGGCAACTATTGCAAAAGTGCCGAGCACAATTTGCAAGCACCACGATCAGCCGTTTGCCGGAACAAAAGGTATGCGCGCTCAGCGTCTGATTACGCCCATCAGCAGCGTCACGAGGAAGATCACGATAAAAATAAAGAACAGCACCTTCGCGATTTCGGCAGCGCCGGCGGCGATACCGCCAAATCCGAAGATGGCCGCGATGATGGCAATGACGAAAAAGATGGCAGCGTATCGAAGCATGGCAATCTCCATCGTTGGATTGCTGGACAGGTCGATGCAGCGATCGACCGATGCGCGGAAACCGCGCCGGCAGACACAGGCGCCGCCGTCACGGCATGGAGCAACACCCGTGCCCATCATGCCATCATAGGAAGCCTGGTGGCCCATTTGCAATTGTCGGCTCATGACAGCCCATTTTCTCGCTCAGATCGGAATTTCATGGGTCGTTATCACCTGCGTGGTGGTGGCGATACTGTTGTTGTCGGTTGGATGGCTGCGACCCGCGATTACCGCGTGCAAGCGGGTTTCGGCGACGGGCATCGGGTCGGTCGCGTTCTTCTACGGCACGAGCGTGCAGGCCGAGCTGTTCGAGCCGTTCGATACCGTCGTGCTCGAACCCGATAGCGGATTCGATCCGCTCGCGCACACGGCGCACTGTCCGTATGCGTATGTGAGCGTCGGCGAGGTGACGAAGCAGCGCGCGTATTACGCGAAAATGCCGAAGGAGTGGTTTGCAGGCCGCAACGAAGTATGGGCGTCGACGGTCGTGGATCAGACAGCGGCTGGCTGGCCCGAGTTCTTTGTCGGCGAGATCGTCGGGCCGCTGTGGGAGCGTGGCTATCGCGGCTTTTTTCTCGACACGCTCGACTCGTATCAGCTCGTCGCGAAGACGGATAACGAGCGGGCGCGGCAGCAGGCGGGATTGATCGCGGTGCTGCGCTCATTGAAGGCGCGCTATCCGCAGGCACAGTTGATCCTGAATCGCGGCTTTGAGATCCTGCCGCACGTGCACGATCAGGTCGCGGCCGTCGCGTTCGAATCGCTGTTCGGCCGGTGGGATCAAACGAACCAGCGCTATGGCGAAGTGCCCGACAACGACCGCGAATGGCTGCTCGACCAGGCGCGCACGATATGCGAGCACTACAGGCTGCCCGTCATTTCAATCGATTATTGTCCGCCGCACGAGGAAGCACGCCGCCGCGAGATCGCGCTGAAGATCGCCGCGCTGGGCCTGGAGCCCTACGTGACGGATGGCGCGTTGCAGACAGTGGGCGTGGGCAGCGCAGCCCTCGAAGACATCGCGCGGCCCACGAAGGTGAGATTCGAACGTTGAAGAGCCGGCGCGTCAGTCGACGCAATCCGGCACACGTCAGCGGCCCTAGCGCAACTGCGTGACGGCCAGCAGCAACACCATGCTGCCGATCGCGCCATCCAGCACGCGCCACGCGGCCGCGCGCCTGAAGAGCGGCGCGAGGGCTCGCGCGCCATAGCCCAATGCAACGAACCAGATGGCGCTGACGGTCATCGCGCCGATGGCGAACGCGGCGCGCGTGCCTTGCGCTTCGCGGGCGCCCGCCGTGCCGATCAGCAAAAACGTATCCAGATAGACGTGCGGATTGAGCCACGTGAACGCGAGCGTCATCATCACGATGGGCAATGCGCGTTGCACGGGAGGCGCGGTGTCGCCTTTCGAATCGGCGTCGAGCACGGCATGTCCGGGGCGCAGCGCGCGCATCAGCGCGCTGATGCCGAACCACGCCAGATAGGCGAGACCCACGTACAGCAGCGCGTGGATGAAAGTCGGATAACGCTCGACGAGCACCGACGCGCCGCCGACGCCCGCGCCGATCAGCAGAAAGTCAGACAGCGTGCACAGCAACACGATCTTGCCGATATGCGAGCGCATGATGCCTTGACGCAGCACGAATGCGTTTTGCGCGCCGATAGTGACGATGAGTGACGCGCACAACGCGGCGCCATGTGAAAAAGCCAGCCAGTTCATGATGTTTTTGGGGAGATGAGTAAGTCGCGTGGCGCAAGTGTGCCGCGATCGTTAAAATAAGAGAAGCTAATTTCGGTAATGTCGATTAAGGAGCGCTAATGCTCGACTATGCACTGCTGGATGCGCTCGCGGCCGTCGTGCGCCACGGCTCGTTCGATCGCGCGGCGACGGCGCTCAACGTGACGCCTTCGGCTGTATCGCAACGCGTGAAGCTATTGGAGGAGCGCGTCGGCAGCGTGCTCGTCAAGCGCGGGCAGCCGTGCACGGCGACCACGTCGGGCGCGCTGCTGTGCCGGCATACGGAGCGCGTGCAACTGCTCGAAGCCGAACTCACGGGCCGCGTGCCCGATCTGCCGGGCGCATTGCTCGAGCCGTGGCCGACGTTGCGCGTCGCCGTGAACGACGACAGCGTGGGCACGTGGTTCATCGATGCCGTTGCGGATTTCTGCGCCGGGCGCGGCATGCTGCTCGATCTGGTGATCGACGATCAGGACCATACGGCACAGCGCATTCGTGACGGCAGCGTGCAGGGGGCCGTGACGACGCAATCGGAGCCCGTGCAGGGTTGCCGTTCGACGCGGCTCGGCAGGATGCGCTATCTCGCCGTCTGCACGCCAGCATATTTCGAGCGCTATTTCAGCGAAGGCGTCGCGCGCGATACGTTGCGCCGTGCGCCGTGCGTCGATTTCAATCCGAAGGATCAGCTGCAAAAGCGCTTCGTGCGCAAGATCACGCGCGCCGAACTCGACGCGCCGACGCACTGGATTCCGCACGTCTCCGGCTTTCTGCGCGCATGCTCGACGGGCCTGGGCTGGGGCATGTGCCCGGAGCGGATGATTGCCGCGCAGCTCGAAAGCGGCGAGTTGATCGACATGGCGCCGGGCAAGCATCTCGACGTCGACTTGTACTGGCAAAGCTGGCGTCTGTCGATCGGCTGGCTCGATGATTTTGGCGCGGCGCTGCGCAAGCGGTCCGCCGAGTTTCTCGACTGACCGCCTGCATTCCCTCGTTTCGCGCGAGATTCAATGCAGCCGGATCACAGGGTGCACGCGGCGGCGCAGCCAATGGCTCGCCGTATCGAGCGTCATGCGCGCGAAGCCGGTGAGCGTCATCACGTGCCGGCGATAGATCAGCCGGTAGACGACGGTCGCGAACCAGCCGTCGACGAACACGGGCCGCTCGCGCAACCCGCTCAGGCTGCCGATCGTGCCGACATCGCCGAAGCCGACCAGCGTGCCCGCATCGCGATACGTGAACTCCGGCAGCGTTTCACCGCCGACACGGCACTTCAGCGCGCGGGCGAGAAACATCGCCTGCTGATGCGCGACCTGCGCACGCGGCGCGAGAAAGCCATCCGCATGTGACGGACAGGCCGCGCAATCGCCGAGCGCGAACACGTTCGCATCCGTCGTCGTTTGCAGCGTGCGACTCACGAGCACCTGCGCGTTGCGATTCACCTCGATGCCGTCGAGCGTGCGCAACACGGGCGGCCCTGCTATGCCTGCCGTCCAGATCGCGATATCGCTTGCGAGCTGCTTGCCGTCGTGCGTGCGCACGGCCGCTTCGCGCACTTCGGTGATGCGTGTATTCGTGAGCACGTCGACACCGAGCCCGCCGAGTATCCGCTGCGCCCGCGCCGAAATGCGTTGCGACAACGCGGGCAATACGCGATCGGTGCCTTCGATCAGCCTGATGCAGAAGTCGCGCTCGGGATCGAGTGCGAAGAGGCTGTAGCGGTGCATCAAACGGATGCTGTCACGCAGCGCGGCGGCGAGTTCGACGCCCGTCGCGCCCGCGCCGATGATGTTGATCGACACAGGCTGCACGTGTTGCGCGCCGCTCACGCGCCGCGCGTGATTCGCCCGCGTGCACGCATCGAGCAGCTTGCGGCGAAACGATTCCGCATGCGTGACGGACTCCAGCGGCAGCGCATGCTCGGCCGCGCCTTGCACGCCGAAATAGTTGGTCACGCTGCCCATCGCGAGCACGAGCGTATCGAATGCGATGTCGCGCTCGGGCAGCACTTCGCGGCCGTCCGCGTCGCGCGTCGCGCCGATCGTGATGCGGCGCTGCGCGCGATCGAGCGATTGCAGCGAACCCTGTTCGAACTCGAAGCCATGACGCCGCGCCTGCACCGCATATTGCAGCTGATGCGTGGCGGGATCGATCTGCCCCGATGCGGCTTCGTGCAGGAGCGGCTTCCAGAAGTGCGTCGGCGAACGGTCGACGAGAACGATCCGCGCTTGTCCGCTCTTGCCGAGCGATTCGCCGAGCCGCGTCGCGAGTCCCAGTCCGCCGACGCCGCCGCCAACGATGACGATACGGTGCGACGCGTAGTGCGTGCTGCTTGCTGTGTGTCGATCGATCGAGGCCATGACGTGTACTCTCCTGAACGTTTTCAATTCGATTCATGCGGCAACTTCATCATTGAGGTCGAGTATAGAATCGGGTAAAACAGCAGCACAATTTAATGTTTGTACGAAACATATAGGTTCCGACTTATGTTAAAGGTGGCGACATTTCGTCAATTGAAGGCGCTTCATACGGTGGCGAAGCTCGGCAGCGTGTCGGGCGCGGCGGAAGAGTTGCGCCTGACGCAGCCCGCCGTATCGCTGCAAATCCGGCTGCTCGAAGAGGCAGCGGGCGCGCCGCTTTTGCAGCGCGTGGGGCGCGGCGTGCAACTGACGGCGGCGGGAGAAATCCTCGCGCGCTATGCGTTGGAGATTCTCGATTTGTGGAACGGCGCCTCCGACGATCTCGCCGCGTTGCACGGCGAGCAGGGCGGCACGCTGCGCATCGGCGCGATCACGACGGCCGAATATCTGATCCCGCCGTTTCTCGTGCGCTTCACGGAGGCGCGTCCGCAGGTGAAGGTGCAGTTCAAGGTCGGCAACCGCGCGGACATCATTCGCATGCTCGCGACGCACGAAATCGATCTCGCCGTAATGGGCAGTCCGCCGCGCGAGTTGCGCACAGTCGCCACGGCATTCGCGAAGCATCCGATGGCGTTCGTCGCGTCGCCGTCACATCCGCTGATGAAGAAGAAGCGGCTGACGCTCGGCGATCTGGAGTCGGCGAACCTGTTCGTGCGCGAGCGCGGCTCGGGTACACGCTCGACCGTCGAGAATCTGTTCCGTCAGGCGGGGCACAAGATTCATATCGGCTCGGAGCTGTCGAGCAACGAAGCGATCAAGCAACTGGTGGAAGCGGGCCTCGGCATTTCGTTTCTGTCGCTGCACGCGTGCACGCTGGAATTTCAGGCGGGGCTGCTCGCGCTGCTGCCGCTGCCCGACAACCCGATCGAGCGCGACTGGTATGTGATGCATGTATCGGATAAGCGCTTGCCGCGCGTCGCCAGCCTGTTTCGCGACTTTCTGATCGACGAGGGCATGACGGGCAGTGTGCCGATTCCGATGCCATCCATCGCGGCTGCGAGGAAGCGCCGCCGCGCGTGAAATCTGCCGACCCGCATCGAGATTTTGATCGAAGCGCGGCTGAAGCCGCGCGTCGACGTTGCTTCTACGTTACTTCGCCCGCTTGAACGGTCCTTCGTCGGACGGCGCCGGCTTCGTCTGCAGATCGTCGTTCGCAACGCGCGTCTCGGGCATCGCGGCCCACACGAGCAGCACCGCAAGCGCACCCGCGCCCGCGAGTCCGAAGAAGCTGATTGCGCTGCCGAAGCGGTCGGCAATGAAACCCGCGAGTGCCGTCGAGAACGTCGCGCCGATCCCCGCCGCGAGACCGAACAGGCCGATCGTGAGGTTGTAGCGGCCCTTGCCACCCGCGACGTCGGCGGCGATCAGCGGCAGCATCACGCCGAACACGGCGGCACTCACGCCGTCGAGCATCTGCACGGGCACGAGCAGATATGGGCTGCTCACGCCCGCGAACAGCAGCGCGCGCAACGGCAAAGCGGAGAAGCCGAGCAGCAGGATAGGGCGGCGTCCCCAGCGCTCTGCCGTGCGTCCGACCCACGGCGACAGCATCGCGACGATCGCTTGCGGCACGATGATGCAGGCGGCGATCACGAGTTGAACGTTGTCGCCCATGCCCGCCGTCACTTCGCCTGCTGCCAGGTTCAGCATTGCCGCGTTCGACAGGTGGAACAGCACGACGCACGCCGCGAACACCAGCATGCGCCTGTCGCGCAGCAGTTCGAGGATCGACTCCTTCTCTTCGTGCTCGTCGGAATCGTTCTTCGCGGGCACGTGCGCCGGCGCGTGGTGCGACGGCATCGTGATCATCGACAGCGCGATCAGAGCGGGCGCCGCGAGCGTGGCCGTCAGCCAGAACACGGCGCGCGCCGAGAAGTACTCGCCGAACAGGCCCATCAAGCCCGCCGCGATGGCGCTGCCGATCGATGCCCAGCGCGCATTGCGTCCGAGCCGGTCGCCGAGATCGTGCCGTCCGACGAGCGCGAACGAGATGGCTGCCATCGCCGGCACGAGCATGCAGCTCGCGAAGCCGTGAAAAACTTCGGCGGCCATTACGGGCAGCACGGTCGGGCTCGCCGCGAGCAGCACGGCGCTCAGGATGATCGCGATGATCGCCCAGGCGGCCGCGGCCTTCTTGTTGCGCAGCGCGTCGACGGCGGCGCCGCCCGGCACCTGGCTCACCATCGCGCTGATCGTGCCGATGGAAAGGGCGAGTCCGATTTCACCCTGCGTCCACTTGTGCGACGCGAGATACGAAGCGATGAACGGCCCGAATCCCGTCTGCACGTTGGCGACGAAGAAGTTGAGCCAGTCGAGGGCGCGGAGACTGCGTGCGTTGACCATGAGACGGCTCGTCATCGTGAATTGCGTGCGGTTGATGCCGCCGCAGCGGACGACGAAGGGCCAGCCGCCGCGGCAGGCGCGGGGGCTGGAGGCGGTGCGGGCGAAACGGCGTGGATCGGCTTGTCCGTCTCGTAGGATGGCGACGCCTTGATCTGCGCGTCATTGAGGTCCATCAACGGGCGCAGCGTCTTGTCCTTCGTGACGAAGCGCAGCGCCGACCAGTTCGCGGCGATCATCCGGCGATCGGGGCTGATGATGCCGCTCACGTCGAGCACGACGGCCTGCGGCTGCGCATTCGCGTCGATCAGCACGTCGATCACGCGGCCGACCTTGCCGCCGTTCGGGCGCTCGACATCCGCGTCCATCAGCTCCAGTTGGCCGGGCGGCACGGCGGGCGGGGCCGTCACGGCGGCGAGCGGTGTCGCGAGCGCGGCCGACGGCTTCGGCTGGCTGGTCGCCGCCAGCTGGTTGGGCGGCACGGTGATCGTGATCGGCGCGCCTTTCGCGTTCGGCGTGAAGCGGAACGCCGTCCACGGAAATCCGACCTTGCGGTCGCCGACGCCGAGAAAGCCCTGCAGGTTCACGATCATCAGGCGCGGCGTGCCGCTCGCGTCCGCTGTCATGTCGACGGCACGGCCGAGCACCTTGCCGTCGTTCTTCTGCACTTCGCTGTCGAGCAGGCCGTGCGTCGCGCTGCGCTCGATCACGCGCGTCGTGATGATCGGCGCGGGAGCGGGCGGCGGAGGCGGCGGCGGGGGCGCGACGACGGGCGGCGGCGGTTCCGGCTTGCGCGGACGCACGACAGGGGGACGCGGCTTCTTCGGTTCCTTCGGCTCGACGGTTTCGACGGGCTCGGGCTCAGGCTCGGATGCGGCGACGGGCGCGGGGACGTTCAGCAGCGTCACCGTCGCTTCGCTGATGGGCGCGGGCGGCTGTTCGGTGGGTCCGAACAGGCTGCACCCCGACGTTATGGCGATCAAGGCCGCAAGAACGGCCAGAAACAAAAGACGGAAGGCTGGACGTAGGAAACCGCCATTCATCAAGTGGGACTCCGTGGCCAGGGCGGCAGGCCGATGCAGGTGCTGTCGCAAACAAACGATCGAGAGACTCATGCGGGCATCGAAAGCCTCGCCGGCAATGCATTAAAGGCGTGGTTTGCCGAGAGTTTAACCCGTGATGCCGCGCGGCCCTTGTTTGGTCTGCGTTTGCGGGACGCGAATTGCATGGCGCCGCTTCGCGAACGACGCTGTAGATGCGGTGGCCGCGCGAGCGCGCGCGGGCTGCATTCAACATCGGCTTCAAAGCGCTCACAGCAGGGCTTCTGCGCCCATCGAGCCGCGCGAAGGGCGTAGGTGTTAACACGCGGGTCGCGAGCGCGCGTTGCCGTGATTCAAACGATATAAGGATCGCGACATGCCCGGCATCTTTTTATCGCGATGGGACTTATAAGGTGATTCGCCTAACCTTCGCCTCAACACAAAAAGAACAACGGCGCGACAGGCGGCATCACGGACGACGTCCACCGCCGCGCCGAGGGCCGGAAAGCGCAACACATACCGACTACTCAACGAGACGAACCTGATGACGGCGCAGCCGATGAAGAGGCCGCCGTTTCAGCATGCTGATAAAGGAGGCACTCATCATGATGGAACCCCAGGCCCAGAGCATCGCGGAAGCCGCCGGCAGCGAGGTGTTCGAAGGCACCCGCGGCGGGCAGACGTTCATCGACCGCTTTTTCGACATCACCGCGCGCGGCAGCACGGGACGTCAGGAGATCATCGCAGGCATCACGACCTTTCTCGCGATGGTGTATTCCGTGTTCGTCGTGCCGGGCATGTTCGGCAAGGCGGGCTTCGACACGAGTGCCGTGTTCGTCGCCGTGTGTCTGACGACGGCGTTCGGTTCTCTGCTGATGGGCCTCTGGGCGCGCCTGCCGATCGCGATCGGCTGCGCAATATCGCTGACGGCATTCACCGCGTTCGGCCTCGTGCTCGGCAAGGGCTTGCATCCGAACGTCGCGCTCGGCGCCGTGTTCCTGATGGGCCTCGTTTTTACGGCGATTTCGGTGACGGGCGTGCGCTCATGGATTCTGCGCAATCTGCCCGCGGGCGTTGCGCATGGCACGGGCATCGGCATCGGGCTCTTTCTGCTGCTGATCGCGGCCAACGACGTCGGTCTCGTCGTGAAGAATCCGGGGCCGGGGCTGCCTGTGTCGCTGGGCCATATCACGTCGTTGCCGGTGCTGATGTCGGTGGGCGGCCTCGCTGCGATCTTCGGTCTCGTGCGCCGTCGCGTGCCGGGCTCGATCCTGATCGTGATCGTCGCAATCTCGGCGCTCGCATTGCTGATCGATCCCGCCGTCGTGTTTCATGGCGTGTTCGCCTTGCCGTCGCTGAGCACGCCGGGGCATGCTTCGCTGATCGGCGCGATGGACATCAAGGGCGCGTTGTCGCTTGCCGTGCTGCCTAGCGTGCTCGCGCTCGTGATGACGGCCGTGTTCGACGCGACGGGGACGATACGCGCCGTCGCGGGGCAGGCGGGCCAGCTCGACGAGAACGGGCGCATCATCAACGGCGGCCGCGCGCTGACGGCCGACTCGCTCAGCTCGATCTTCTCCGGCTTGATGGGCGGCGCACCGGCTGCCGCTTATATCGAATCGACGGTGGGTGTCGCGGCAGGCGCGAAGACGGGTCTGGCGGCCGCCGTGGTCGGCGTGCTGTTCCTCGTCGTGATGTTCTTGTCGCCGCTCGCCGCGCTCGTGCCTTCGTATGCGACGGCGCCCGCGCTGATGTATGTCGGCTTGCTGATGCTCTCCAGCGTGAGCAAGCTGCACATGGACGATATGGTCGATTCGATGTCCGGCCTCGTGTGCGCCGTGTTTATCGTGCTGACGGCCAATATCGTCACGGGCATCATGCTGGGCTTTTGCACGCTCGTGATCGGCCGCGTGGTCAGCGGCGAGTGGCGCAAGCTGAACGTGGGGACGGTCGCGATCGCTGTTGTGCTGGCGGTGTTCTATCTTGGCGGCTGGGCAATCTGATTCTTCCGTCTGTCTCCCGTTCGTCTGCGGCGCGCAAAGCAAATCAAACAAAGCCGTCGCAGACGAAACCCGCCCTTGACACCGGCCTTGACACCTCGTGTCAGCCGCCTACACTTAACCTCATGGTTAAGTTTCAAGACGACACGCTCGATCGCACATTCGCGGCGCTGGCCGACCCCACGCGCCGCGCGATGTTGTCGCGTCTGTCCGATAGCGTGGATCTGTCCGTCTCCGAACTCGCCGAACCGTTCGCGATGTCGCTGCCCGCCGTGATGAAGCACCTCGACGTGTTGTCGGACGCGGGCCTCGTCACGCGAACGAAAACGGGCCGCACGGTCGCGTGCCGTCTGTCGGCGGGGCCGATGGAGGAGGCGATGGAATGGCTGCGCCGCTATCAGCGGTTCTGGTCCGAAGCGCTCGATCAACTGGCCGCCTACGTGGAGGAACAGTCATGCCCGACCACCCCAGTCTTACGCTCCATCGACACATCAGCGCGTCCCCGGCGAAAGTCTTCAGCGCGTGGACGGACCCGCAGCAAATCGTGAAGTGGCTGCATCCCGGCGGCTGCAACGTCGTTCACGCCGAGATGGAGCTGAAGGCAGGCGGCCGTTTTCACATGATCATGCGCGCGCCCGATGGCGAAGAGCACGACGTGAGCGGCGTCTTTCGCGAAGTCGCGATGAACGAAAAACTCGTCTATACGTGGGCGTTTCGTTCGACGCCGGAACGTGAGTCCGTCGTCACATTCACGCTGAAGGCGGATGGCTATGGCACGTGGCTCACGCTGAAGCACGAACAGTTCTTCGACGAAGCCGCGCGCGATGCGCATCGAGGCGGATGGTCGGAAGCGCTGGACGGACTCGAACACTATTTCTTGTGAAGGCCGCGCTCGCCTGCATGGAGTGAACGTAGAGCGAATGCAGCGCGAACGGGCCGTGCAACCGGAGGAGCAGATGGAACAGCACAAGATCGTTTCACGCGAAGAATGGCTTGCTGCGCAACGCGCGCATCTCGTCGAAGAAAAGGCGTTCACGCGCGCACGCGACGCGCTTGCGAAAAAACGCCAGGCACTGCCATGGGTGAAAGTCGACAAGACCTATACGTTCGATACGCCCGATGGCAAGAAGACGCTCGCGGATCTTTTCGCGGGCCGCAGCCAGTTGATCGTCTATCACTTCATGCTCGGACCCGACTGGGAGCAGGGCTGTCCCGGCTGTTCGTTCCTGTCCGATCATATCGATGGCGCGCTCGTGCATCTCGCGCATCGCGACGTGACGTATGTGGCCATCTCGCGCGCGCCGCTCGAAAAAATCGAGGCGTTCAAAAAGCGCATGGAATGGCAGTTCCCGTGGGTATCGTCGTTCGGCAGCGATTTCAATTACGACTTCAACGTGTCGTTCACGCCGGAGCAGGAAGCCGAAGGCAAGGTCGTCTACAACTTCGACACGCAGGATTACGCGTGCGACGAACTGCCCGGCATGAGCGTGTTCTACAAGAACGACAACGGCGAAATCTTCCGCACGTTCGCGTCGTATGCGCGCGGCGGCGAGCCGCTGATCGGCACGTATACGCTGCTCGATTATGTGCCCAAGGGCCGCGACGAAGACGAGAACAAGATGATGGGCTGGCTGCGCCATCACGATCGCTACGAAGACGGCGTGACGGGTAAATCGCTCGCGGAAGGGAAAGAGGCGGCTGCGTGCTGCCATTCGGCGGCGCACAAGTGACACGCACGAGCAGTCAACACAGCCGGATCGGGCCCGCGTTTACAGCGACATTTCGAACGCGGGCTTGAGAAAGACTTCGATGGCCATCACGACGAGGCCCATCGAGCCCGAGGCGAGCGTGAGCGTGCCGTATTCGTCGTAACGCGAGTCGTACAGGCACGCGATCACAAACAGAATCGCGAGCAGATTCGTCAGCCAGTCGAAATTGAGTGCAAGCAGCATTGAATGATCCGGGCTCGTGCCGATAGATCAAAATTGTCGTGATCCTGATCGAACGGATTCTAGCGATGCGAGCTTACGGATAAGCAACAGCCGGGCTTGCAGCGTGTGCGCTGGACAACGTTCTGCGCGCGTTTCTACGCGTCCTTCTACGCGTCTTTCATCATGTCGTTTTCGATCCAGTCGATCACCGACGTGCGCGCAGGTTGCCAGCCGAGCAGATCGCGCGAGCGGGTGCCGCGCACGCGGCTATTCGAGCCGAGCCCATACGACGCCATTTCATAGCCCCATTCGGCGATCGCCTGATCGAGCGGCCAGTCTTGCGCGGGACCGAGATGCAGTGCCTTCGCGATGGACGCGCTCATGTCGCGGAACGACGCTTCGCCGCTTTCGACGAAATAGAACGTGCCCGCCGGGCTCTTGTCGAGCGCGAGACGATACAGCTCGACGACGTCGTCGATGAAAACGTTCGACCAGATGTTTCCGCCGCTGCCGACATGCCGCACGACGCCGCTCTTTTGCGCCTGACGCACGAGACGCGGCAACTGCACGCTGGCGCTGCCTTTGACGGCACCATGTCCGTAGATCAGCGTGTTGCACAGCACCGACGATCGGATGCCGCGCTGCGCCGCATCGAGCACGAGCCGGTCGATCGCGACGCGCGGCGCCTTGTCGGCCGTCGGCTCGGGCAGCGCATCCTCCGTGTAGATCTTCGCGTCGCCGCGTTCGCCGCCCGACGCATCGCCGACGATGCTCGATCCGCTCGTATGCAAAAGCGGCTTGCCGGAGCCCGCGAGTCCTTCGATCAGCGCAACGACGGCGCCGCGATGGTCGCTGCTCGCTGCATTGATGACGGCGTCGGCTGCTTGCGCTTGTGCGATCAGCAGGTCGCGGTCGTCGAGCGTGCCGGTTACGGGCTCGATGCCGAGACGTTTGAGTTCGGCCGCATGTTCGGGGTTGCGGATCAGGCCCGTCACGCGATGGCCCGCGCGCACGAGCCCCGCCGCAATCGATCCGCCGATAAAGCCGCTTGCACCTGTCACGAAGATGTTCAAAACGTTCTCCTTGCGAGAAAAGACTTGGGACGGCGTCAGTATGGCGGCGCAAGTCTCTTGCAAAAAGCGTGCGTGTCTCAAATCAATCTTGATTCGAAATCAACAATGTGGCCGCGTGGCGCTCGCGTTGGCTCGCGCGGCAGTTTTTGTCCGCTTGCCAACGCGCAGACCCGACGTGTATATACAAGTTATCGGCGTCGGCTCCGCGAGGCGCTGAACCGGAAGTGCCAATTAGCAAAGGGCACGAAGCAGCGAAAACTGCGAAATCCATGCCAGATCGCCTTGCCTGCTCTAATGGAAACCCCTTATCCGAATCCGCGAAATTTGAGTTGTATATACAAGCTGGCGCCGCTACACTTCTCGAAATTGTATAGACAGGAACTCACACCATGATCCTCACGCCCGGCTCCCTGACTCTGCCCCAACTGCGCCAGATCGCGCACGAACAGGTGACGTTGCAACTCGATCCCGCGAGCTTCGCGGCCATCGACGCCTGCGCTCAAGCCGTCGCGGACATCGCCGCCAAGGGCGAGCCGGCGTACGGCATCAACACGGGCTTCGGCCGCCTCGCGAGCACGCATATTCCGCACGATCAGCTCGAACTGCTGCAGCGCAATCTGGTGCTCTCGCATGCCGTCGGCGTCGGCGAGCCGATGTCGCTGCCCGTCGTGCGTCTGCTGATAGCGCTCAAGCTGTCGAGCCTCGGCCGCGGCCACTCGGGCATTCGCCGCGAAGTGATGGACGCGCTGATCAAGCTGTTCAACGCCGACGTGCTGCCCGTGATCCCCGTGAAGGGCTCGGTCGGCGCATCGGGCGACCTCGCGCCGCTCGCGCATATGTCGGCCGTGCTGCTCGGCGTCGGCGAAGTGTTCGTGAAGGGCGAGCGCTTGCCGGCGACGGAAGGCCTGCGCCTCGTTGGCCTCAAGCCGCTGACGTTGCAAGCGAAGGAAGGCCTCGCGCTGCTGAACGGCACGCAGGCATCGACGGCGCTCGCGCTCTACAACATGTTCGCGATCGAAGATCTGTACCGCACCGGCCTCGTGGCGGGCGCGTTGTCGGTCGATGCGGCAGCGGGTTCCGTCAAGCCGTTCGACGCGCGCATTCACGCGCTGCGCGGGCATCAAGGCCAGATCGATGCAGCCGCTTCGTATCGCGCGCTGCTTGACGGTTCCGCGATCAATCTGTCGCATCGCGATTGCGGCAAGGTGCAGGACCCGTACAGCCTGCGCTGCCAGCCGCAGGTGATGGGCGCGTGCCTCGACCAGATGCGCGCGGCCGCGCAAGTGCTGCTCGTCGAAGCGAACGCAGTGTCCGACAACCCGCTGATCTTCCCGGACACGGGCGAAGTGCTGTCGGGTGGCAACTTCCACGCTGAACCCGTCGCGTTCGCGGCCGACAATCTCGCGCTCGCCGCATCGGAAATCGGCGCACTGGCCGAGCGCCGCATCGCGCTGCTGATCGACGCGACGCTGTCAGGTCTCCCGCCGTTCCTCGTCAAGGATGGCGGCGTGAACTCGGGCTTCATGATCGCGCACGTGACGGCGGCCGCGCTCGCATCCGAGAACAAGACGCTGGCTCACCCCGCATCCGTCGATTCGCTGCCCACGTCGGCGAACCAGGAGGACCACGTGTCGATGGCGACCTTCGCCGCGCGCAAGCTCGCCGATATCGCCGACAACACGGCGAACATCCTGTCGATCGAACTGCTCGCTGCCGCGCAAGGCGTCGATCTGCGCGCGCCGCACAAGACGAGCCCCGCGCTGCAAAAGGTGATGGACACGGTGCGTGCGCACGTCGCGCATTACGAGCTCGACCATTACTTCGCGCCGGATATCGCGGCGATTACGAAGCTCGTGCAGGACGGCACGATCGCGGCGCACAGCCCGTTCTCGTTCGTCTCCGAGCAACGCTAAACCACTTGCACAGCGACAGAGCGAGAGCGATGCCCAGCATGAACGCACCGGCCTATCAGGGAATCAAGGACTTCATCCTCGCCCGCATCCACGCGGGCGAATGGAGCGAAGGGCACCAGGTTCCATCGGAGAACGAGCTTGCGCGCGAGTTCAACGTCGCGCGCATGACGGTCAACCGCGCGTTGCGCGAACTGACGGCCGAGCAGGTGCTCACGCGCGTTCAGGGCTCGGGCACGTTCGTCGCGCGGCCGAAGTACGAATCGACGCTGGTGGCGATCCGCAGCATCTCCGATGAGATCGTCGCGCGCGGCCATCAGTATCACGCGAACGTGCTGCACGTGGGCGCCGCGATCGCCGACGAAGAGCTCGCCGCTGAAATGCAGGTGAGCGCGGGCAGCCCGATCTTTCATTCGCGCGTGCTGCACTTCGAGAACGACGAGCCGGTGCAGCTCGAAGAACGCTGGGTCAATCCCGCCGTCGCGCCCGAGTACGCGTTGCAGGACTTCACGAACACGACGCCGAACCAATACCTCGTGCGCGTCGCGCCGCTGCAGCGCGTCGAGTACCGCATCGAAGCGTCCGCGCCGGACGCCGACACGCGCCGGCTCCTGACGATGGACGACACCGAGCCGTGCCTCGTGCTGCATCGTCGCACGTGGTCGCAGAGTGTGGTCGCGTCCATCGCGAACCTGTGGCATCCGGGCAACCGTTACCGGTTCACCGGCCACTTCTGATTCCGTTTCCGTTCGATCCATTCGCTCAGTCATCACCTCAGTCATCACTGTTACTAGCGCTTCCGAGGGCAACATGAACAACCCGAAACACATCGACCCGCGTCTCGACCCGACCCGCACGATCCGCGCGCCGCGCGGCAGCGAGAAAACCTGCAAGACCTGGATCGCGGAAGCCGCGTACCGGATGATCCAGAACAACCTGGATCCGGAAGTGGCCGAGCATCCGCATGCGCTCGTCGTGTACGGCGGCATCGGCCGCGCGGCGCGCAACTGGGATTGCTTCGATCAGATCCTCGCATCGCTGAAAGACCTCGAAGAAAACGAAACGCTGCTGGTGCAATCGGGCAAGCCCGTCGGCGTGTTCCGCACGCATGCCGATGCGCCGCGCGTGCTGCTCGCGAACTCGAACCTCGTGCCGCACTGGGCAAACTGGGACCACTTCCACGAACTCGACCGCAAGGGCCTGATGATGTACGGCCAAATGACGGCGGGTAGCTGGATCTATATCGGCAGCCAGGGCATCGTGCAGGGCACGTACGAGACGTTCTTCTCGGTGGCGAACCAGCACTTCGACGGCAATCCGAAGGGGCGGTGGATCTTGACGGGCGGCCTCGGCGGCATGGGCGGCGCGCAGCCGCTCGCGGCGACGATGGCGGGCTTCTCGATGATCGCCGTCGAATGCGACGAGACGCGCATCGATTTCCGCCTGAAGACGCGCTACGTCGATAAAAAAGCGAAGACGCTCGACGAAGCGCTCGCGATGATCGACGAAGCGAAGCAAGCGGGCACGCCCGTTTCGATCGGCCTGCTCGGCAATGCCGCCGATGTGTTCGCGGAACTCGTGAAGCGCAACATCACGCCCGACTGCGTGACCGACCAGACGAGCGCGCATGACCCGATTCACGGCTACCTGCCGCAAGGCTGGACGATCGAAGACTGGCGCGAGCGCCAGAAGACGGACCCGCAGAGCATCGTGACGCCCGCGAAGCAGTCGATGGCCAAGCAGGTGCAGGCGATGCTCACGCTGCAGCAGCGCGGCGCGGCGACGCTCGACTACGGCAACAACATCCGTCAGATGGCGCTCGAAATGGGCGTGCAAAACGCGTTCGATTTCCCAGGCTTCGTGCCCGCGTATATCCGTCCTTTGTTCTGCGAAGGCAAGGGGCCGTTCCGCTGGGTCGCGCTGTCGGGAGACCCCGAGGACATCTACAAGACGGATGCGAAGGTCAAGGAGCTGATCCCCGATGATCCGCACCTGCACAACTGGCTCGACATGGCGCGCGAGCGCATCGCGTTCCAGGGCCTGCCGGCGCGTATCTGTTGGGTCGGCGTGAAGGATCGCTATCGTCTCGGTCAGGCGTTCAACGAAATGGTCAAGAAGGGCGAGCTGAAGGCGCCGATCGTGATCGGCCGCGATCACCTCGATACGGGATCGGTGGCGAGCCCGAACCGCGAAACGGAAGCGATGAAGGACGGCTCGGACGCCGTCAGCGACTGGCCGTTGCTCAACGCGTTGCTGAACACAGCGGGCGGCGCATCGTGGGTGTCGCTGCATCATGGCGGCGGCGTCGGCATGGGCTTTTCCCAGCATGCGGGCGTCGTGATCGTCGCCGACGGCTCGGACGCCGCGCATGAGCGCCTTGGCCGCGTGCTGTTCAACGATCCCGCGACGGGCGTGATGCGTCACGCGGACGCCGGCTACGAACTCGCGCAGAAGACGGCGCGCGAAGCCGGCCTCAAGCTGCCGATGCTGGGCCGCTGATCGTGAGCGCGACGTCATCGTCCGCAAGCGTGTCGCTGATCCGCGGCGCGGATCTCGTGGCGTCGCCGTGGAAGAACGGCGGCGGCGTCACGCGCGAAGTCGCGGCTTATCCAGCGGGCGCGGCGCTCGATGCGTTCGTGTGGCGCGTGAGCGTCGCCGATGTCGGCGCGGCCGGTCCGTTCTCGCGCTTCGCGGGCATCGACCGGACGCTCGTGCTGCTGTCGGGCGCGGGCATGCTGCTCGACGAAGCGGACGGTGCGGACGAAGCGGACGGTGCGCAACGAGTGGCGCATGCGCTGCGCGAGCCGCTCGACATCGCGCGCTTCAAAGGCGAGACGGCCATCGACGCGCGCCTTGTCGACGGCCCGACGCGCGACTTCAATCTGATGGTGCGGCGTGGCGCGGCAACGGGCGACGTCGCGATCTGGCGTGACGAAGCGCGCGCGCAACTCGATGCCGACGTCGTGCTGCTGTTCTGCGCGCAAGGCTCGCTCGATGTCGCGCTCGGCGGCGATATGAAAGCAGCCACGCTTACGTCCAACGACACCTTGCGCATCGACAACGCACGCGCATTGCGATGCGTGGTCGAAGGGCAGGGCGCGTTGCTCGTCGTCAGCATTCGCTATACGGGCAGGTCGCAAGCCTGAACCTGCCTTGAACGCAATGGTCCTGCCCTCAACAGACTGCCTTCGACGACATCCGCAATGAAGCCAACCGTCTGGAACCATCTCAAGCTCTGCGCGCAGGGCAACCCCAACGAAACGATCGACGATGCCGCGATCGCCGTCGAGAACGGCCGTATCGCGTGGCTCGGCGCGGCGCGCGAACTGCCCGCGCAGTATGCGGCCTGGCCGCGCGAAGACCTGGGCGGCGCGTGGGTGACGCCGGGCCTCGTCGATTGCCACACGCATCTCGTGTACGGCGGCCAGCGCGCCGACGAATTCGCGCAGCGTCTCGCAGGCGTGAGCTACGAAGAAATCGCGAAGCAGGGCGGCGGCATCGTGTCGACGGTGCGCGCGACGCGTGCCGCCGACGAGGCATCGCTCTTCAGTCAATCGGCGGCGCGGCTCGAACCGATGCTCGCCGAAGGCGTGACGGCCATCGAAATCAAATCCGGCTACGGGCTCGACCTGCAAACCGAGCGCAAGATGCTGCGCGTCGCGCGGCAACTGGGCGAGCGTTATCCCGTGACCGTCTACACGACGTTTCTCGGCGCGCACGCGCTGCCGCCGGAATTCGCGGGCCGCGCGGACGACTACATCGATGAAGTGTGCGAGCGCATGCTGCCCGTGCTCGCCGACGAAGGACTCGTCGATGCCGTCGACGTGTTCTGCGAGCGCATCGGCTTTTCGCTCGCGCAGAGCGAGCGCGTGTTCAACGCTGCGGCGCGGCGCGGACTGCCCGTCAAGATGCACGCAGAGCAGTTGTCGAACAGCGGCGGCACGGCGCTTGCCGCGCGTCATCGCGCGTTGTCGGCGGATCATCTCGAGTTTCTCGACGAAGCGGGCGTCGCCGCAATGAAGGAAGCGGACACCGTCGCCGTACTGCTGCCGGGCGCGTTCTATTTCATCCGCGAAACGCAGTTGCCGCCGCTCGACCTGCTGCGCCGCTACGAGATACCGGTTGCGATTTCGACCGACAGCAATCCGGGCACATCGCCCGCGACCTCGCTGCTGCTGATGATGAACATGGCGACGACGCTCTTCCGGATGACCGTCCCCGAAGTGCTGCAAGGGGTGACGCGCCATGCAGCGCAGGCGCTCGGCAAAGCGGATACACATGGCGCGCTCGCGGTCGGGCGTGCCGCCGACTTCGCGGTATGGTCGGTTCAATCGCTCGCGGAGCTCGCGTACTGGATCGGGCGTCCGCTGTGCGAGCGCGTCGTGCGCGGCGGTGAGACGGTATATACGCGTCGCGTCTGATCCGCGCGCGGGAACACGCGCACAGGCGCAAAAACACGCCCGGAAACACGCACACGCACAGACGCACGCACAGGCACGCGATCACAAGCACGCCAACGCAACGACAGCCCAATACGATATGACTCAAGCCACTCAATCGCTTTTCGCCGATCACGCGTTCTTGCCCGAAGGCTGGCGCCGCGATGTGCTGCTGCAATGGGACGCGCACGGCGCGCTCCTTTCCGTCATGCCCGACGCGCAAGCGCCCGCAGGCGTCGCGCGCGCGGGCGGCCCCGTCTTGCCCGGCATGCCGAATCTTCATTCGCACGCGTTTCAGCGCGCGATGGCGGGCCTCACCGAATACCGCGCCGTATCGGACACAGGCGCTACCGACAACTTCTGGAGCTGGCGCGACCTGATGTATCGCTTTGCCGCGCGCATCACGCCGGAAGGACTCGCGTCGATTGCGCAATGGCTCTACATCGAAATGCTGAAGGCGGGCTACACGTCCGTCTGCGAGTTCCACTACGTGCACCACATGCAGGACGGCAGCCGCTATGCGAACGCGGCCGAACTGGCGCAGCGCGTCGTCGATGCGGCTGGCTCGAGCGGCATCGGCATCACGATGCTGCCCGTGCTCTATCAATACGCGGGCTTCGGCGCACAGCCGCCGCGCGACGATCAGCGCCGCTTCATCAACACGCCGGAGAGCCTGCTTGCGCTGCTCGATACGCTGCGCGGCGCGCGCCCCGAGCATGGCGCGCTGCGTTACGGCGTCGCGCCGCATTCGCTGCGCGCCGTGTCGAACGATACGCTGCGCGCGCTGCTCGATGGCCTCGACGCGATGTCGCCGGGCGCGCCCGTGCACATCCATATCGCCGAGCAGACGGCGGAAGTGGACGCGTGCATCGAAACGGAAGGCGCGCGGCCCGTGCAATGGCTGCTCGATCGCTTCGACGTCGACGCACGCTGGTGTCTCGTACACGCGACGCATATCGATGCCGACGAAACCGCTGCGCTCGCGAAGAGCGGGGCTGTCGCGGGCCTGTGCCTGACGACGGAAGCGAATCTCGGCGACGGCGTCTTTCCCGCGCACGACTATCTCGATCAGAACGGACGCATCGGGGTCGGCAGCGACAGCCATATCGGCGTCGACTGGCGCGCGGAACTGCGGCTGCTCGAATACGGCCAGCGCCTGTCAAAACGGCAGCGCAACGTGCTCGCGTCGGCGGACATGCCACGCGTCGCGGACCGCCTGTTCGCTGCGTCGCTGGAAGGCGGCGCGCTCGCGACGGGCCGCGCCGTCGGCGCGTTGCGTGCAGGCGCGCGCGCCGATTTCATCGTGCTCGATGCGAATCATGCGAGCATCGCGGAGCATGCGAGCGACGCGTGGCTGTCGGGTGTCGTATTCTGCGAGCATGGCGAGACGCCCATTCGCGATGTGTACGCGGGGGGCGCGAAGGTCGTCGATGACCGCAAGCATCGCGACGAAGAGCGCGCGTATGCGCAATACCGCGCGGCGCTTTCAGAACTGCTGAAATGAAGCCAACCGCCGGCGTTCTTGCTGGCCCGAATCAACTTTGAGAAGCACTGACGACATGACTGCGACGCACACCTTGCCTGTCTTCTCGCTGCATCGGGGAAGCCTGCCGATGCTGATCTCGATCCCGCATCTGGGCACGCGCATTCCCGACGACATCGCCGCGACGATGACGCCCGTCGCCGTGCGCACCGACGATTGCGACTGGCATCTCGACCGTCTGTATGCGTTTGCGAAACGCATGGGCGCATCGATTCTCGCGCCCACTTACGCGCGCTACGTGATCGACCTGAACCGTCCGCCCGATGGCGCGAACCTCTATCCGGGGCAGGACACGACGGGGCTCCTGCCCGTCGATACCTTCGACAAGGAGCCGCTCTATCGCGACGGCCATTTGCCCGACGACGCCGAAGTCGCGCGCCGCCGCGACGCGTACTGGAAGCCGTATCACGAAGCCTTGCAGGGCGAGCTTGCCGCACTGAAGGCGCAGCACGGCAACGTACTGCTGTGGGAAGCGCACTCGATCCGCTCGCAGGTGCCGCGCTTCTTCGACGGGCGGCTGCCCGATTTCAACTTCGGCACGTCGAACGGCGCGAGCGCAGTCGAAGGGCTCGCCGAAACGCTGGCGAATATCCTCAAAGGGCACGGTGGCTATACGGCCGTTGCAAACGGCCGCTTCAAGGGCGGCTATATCACGCGGCACTACGGACAGCCCGCGCAGAACGTGCATGCCATCCAGCTCGAACTGTCGCAGATCACGTACATGCAGGAGCAGATGCCGTACGCCTACGACGAAGCGCTTGCCGCGAAGGTCGAGCCGCTGCTCGAAACGCTCGTCAAGACGGCGCTCGAACGCGTCGTGGCCGCCTGATCCTCCTTCTTGCCCGCCACACGGCGACATCCATGTGGCGGCGTCTCCTTCGTGCGGAACGCCGCTTGCTTTCGGCAGTCAATTCCTGAGTGAGGTGCGCGCGTCTGGTGCGCGCCACTGTTGTCTTTGCGCCGCAGCGTTCGGGCGAATCCGGTTGCGCGCCACATGGCGATGCGACTATCTTTGTCGAACACAGTGCCTGGGCACGCGCGTTGCGCCGCGGGACCGTCCGGCGAAGCATCACGCATCGGCGCGGCGTGCGCTGCATGCGCTAGCAGCGAGACTGACGAAGGAAGACCCAGCGATGGAATATTCCGACGAATACCTGCTTCCTGTCTGGCGAACGAATCTGGCCTTGCTGACGCGTGAGGTCGGCGCATCGACGCGTCTCGCGCGGATGATGACGTTCTCCCCGTCGTACCTGAAGCTGATGCTCGCCGGCCAGCGCGATTTCAGCGAAGAGTTCGTGCGCGGCGTCGAAGCGGTGACGGGGCTGCCGCCCGGCTGGATGGATACGCCGCATGAATCGCACGACGTACCCGACAATGCGCGCGATGCAATCGACAACGAAACGCCGCTTGCCCGCTTTCGCGGCACAGCGCATCCGGTGCGCAAGAAGTCGGTGCTGCGTCCGCCGGAGCCGATCTTCGGTCAGCAGCCGCAACGCCGTCCCGAAGACGACACTCACGAAGCCGAACAGCATCGGCGTCAGGCGCACTTTCGCAAGGTGCGCGATCTCGCCGTGCAGGAAGTGCGGCGCTTCGAACGCTATCTGACGCATCCACCCGTCGAGCTGGCGTCGGTGCGCGCGAAAGTCGAAGACGTGATGGCTGCCGCCGATCTCGACGAACGGATCGATGCCGATCTCGCCGGCCGTCTCGAACAGATCGACAAGCACCGCCATATGCTGCTGCGTCATACAGAGCGCTTGCACGCGCTGCTCGCACAGCTAGGCGAAGACGACTGACCGCGTCGCGCAACAGCCGGTAGCGCATGATGCGTCAGAGCCGCGCGAGCGCGGCGCTGTCGAGAATGCGGATCTGCTTGCCGCGCGCATGCACGAGCCGCTCCTGCTGCAACTTCGAGAACATCCGGCTGGCCGTCTCGAGTGTGATGCCGAGATAGCTGCCGATCTCGTTACGCGTCATGCGCATGTTGAACTCGGTCGCCGAGTAGCCGAGCGTGCCGTAGCGCTCCGCGAGGTTCAGCAGAAACGCGGCGACGCGCTGCTCGGCGCGCATCGTGCCGAGCAGCAGGATCATGTTGGTTTCGCGCACGATTTCCCAGCTCATCATTCTGTGCAGATGACGCTGCATCGGCTTGATTTCGCGGCACAGGTTCTCGAGCGGCTCGAACGGGATCACGCAGACGGTGCTGCGTTCGAGCGCGACCGCGCCGCAACGATGCTGGCCGCCGGCGATCCCGTCCAGCCCGAGTATTTCCCCTGAGATCTGGAATCCCGTCACCTGCTCGCGTCCTTCGCGATGCATGACGATGGTCTTGAACGAGCCGCTGCGCAGGACATAGACGCTGTGAAACGGATCGTTCGCGCGATAGAGGTTCGCGCCGCGCTGCACGGTGCGCACTTCGCAAACGAGCGAGTCCACCTGCGCGAGTTCGTCGGCGCTGAGATCGGCGGGATTGCACAGCGTGTTCATCGCCCATTGCGAGCCGCGCGGCACCGGATGCAGCGCCGCGCCCGCGTTCAACCTGCGCGCGAGGTCCGGTGCCTGGCTGAATGGGAAGGGCGTGGTCGTCTGCGCATCGACAAGCAGCATGATGGTCTCCTTCAAGGGAACGCGCGTGCGGGCCATGTGCACGCGCGATGGTGTTGTCCCGCTTTCGCGTCATTGCAGAAGAGCGGCGCGGACGCGCGACGTTGGGTTGCATCGGGCGTGGCGCGCTCAGGGTTCCTCGCTGTCGTCGAACAGCCTGTGGCGCATCGCATAGCGGACGAGCGCCGTGCCGTGCGGCATCCGCATCTTCTCGAGGATGCGGGCTTTGTAAGTGCTGACGGTCTTCGTGCTCACGCACAGTTGCGTCGCGATCTCGCCGATTCTTTCTCCCGCCGTGATGCGCCGGAACACGTCGAATTCGCGCTTGCTCAGCCGCCGATGCGGCAGCGTTTCGAGAGGCTCCGGCGGATTGCGTTCGATCTGCCCGGCCATCGCGACGCTCATGTGGATACCGCCGCTGGCGATCGTCGTCAGCGCGCTGATCAGTTCGCCGCTTGCGCATTCGCGGGTCAGATAACCCGATGCGCCCGCCTTGAATGCGCGCATTGCGTACTGCTCGTCGCCGTTCGTCGTCAGCACGAGTACCTGGATACCCCGATTGATCTCCCTGATTTCGCGGATCAAATCGACGCCGGTGTGGCCCGCGATCGACGCGTCGAGTATCAGGACGTGCGCTTGCGCCGAGCGCACCAATGCGATCGTGCCAGCCGGATCGGCCGCTTCACCGGCGACTTCGAAGTCCGTCAAGTGCAGCAGAATGTGGCGAATGCCTTCGCGTATCAGCGTGTGATCGTGTGCAATGAGGATGCGAGTCATGAGTGCGGCTCTTGAAGTTGAAAGGGCGTTCAAGGGAAACGCGTTCTCACGCGCGAACGGCACGATTCACGTGTCGTTGCGCGTAATGTCATTTCGTTCGCGTTCTCGATTAATTAATGCATCCATCATGTTTGATATCGCTTATGTAACTACCGAATAGCCGGCATTTCATCGTTGCAAACAAAGCGAATTGATCGTGTATGGGAATGATTTATCCCCCTCCAAACGGAGGGTGCCACTTCGAATTTCTCGACATAAACTCTCTGCTAACCGGTCGAGGATGCAGCCAGATGTAGCCAGGAAGCGCGCCGCGACCGGCTCGCACGCCATGGCGTCGGATGCGCGATTCAACGATGTACTCAGCGCGCCGCCGCATGCCGTTTTGCAAACGCCCAATCAACCGCGTGAAGGAAAAAGACCTCCGCGTCAAGGCCTGCGACTCACCGTCGTGTTCTGCATGTTCGCGCTTGTCCATCGGATGCCTCCATTGCGATACCGGGTTAGCAATGCAAAACGGCGTTTTGCCGTATCGAGAGTCGAGATATATATGATTTTTCCTTAAAAATAATATGTCCCATAGGATAACTAAGAAATAGATGTAGTTGAAAACAGGATTTTCATTTTTGAAAAAGGTTTCTTATGGATCTAAACGCGACTCGTATGTTCGTTACGGCCGTGCAGACGGGGACACTTTCTGCCGCGGCAGCACGCCTTAACGTTCCGTTGCCCACGTTGAGCCGGCGCATCCGGCGGCTCGAGCGCGACTTGCGCGTGCAACTGATCGAGCGCGGCACACGGGGCGTGACGTTGACGCGCGCCGGCATGCAGTTTTACGAAACGACGGACTTCGGCATCGACTCGCTGCTCAAAGCCGAGGACGTGCTGAGATCGGGGCAGGCTCACTACGAAGGCGTGCTCAGGCTGTCGTTGCCGCCTTCGTTCGAGCCGTGGTGGGAAATGCTCGGCGATTTTCAGGAACGGTATCCGGCGATCAAGGTGTGCGTGTACACCAGCGAGCGCAATGTCGATCTGCGGCACGAGGGCATCGATGTTGCGCTGCGGGTTGGCCGGGTCGTCGACGACAGCATGGTGGCGCGGCGTCTCGTCAGCTACCGGCATGTGCTGGTGGCAAGTCCGTCGCTCGCCGAGCGCCTCGATATCGATTCTCCCGAGGCGCTGCATTCGTGTCCGTGCGGGGTCTGGTCGAACCAGCCGAACGACGAAAGCAGTTGGCGCCTGGGCGACCAGGCGCTGCGCGGCAGCGTGAGGCTGGTCACGAACGACTATCTTCATTTGCGCATTCGCGCGTTGCGTGGCGAGGTCGTCACGGAGCTGCCGCCGTTTCTCGCCGCGGACGCGATCCGCGATGGCACGCTGCGCGCTCTTTTCCCCGATCTCGTGATGCCGTTGCAGTACATCAGCCTCGTGTACCCGTCGCATCGCCATCCGTCGAGCCTCGTGAAGGCTTATCTCGACCATTGCGAGGAATACGTTGCTTCGTTCGTGGGGCTCGCCAACCAGGGGGCACGCACATCGGGAGGAGAGCGGTCGTCTCGCGCCTGACGCGTGCCCTCAGGCGCGCAGTTCGCTCAGGATCTGTTCCGCGAGATAGTCGCAAGGCGGACGATTCGAACGCGCGCTGCGCGCCAGAATGATTTCGAGTTCCGGCAGCTTCGGCAGGCCATGTGGCCGACCGAGCGTGACAAAGCGCTCGGGCACCGCGCAACGCGCGAGCGGCGCGACGGCGAGTCCGGCGTCGACCATGCTGAAAAGGCCCATCAGGCTCGGGCTTTCATACGACGTGCGATAGGCGATCTTTGCGCGCTCCAGCGCGTGAAGCGCGTTCGCGCGCGCGACGCTGCCTGTGCCGAACACGGCAATGGGAAGCGGGCGTTCTTTCCACACTTCGCGTCCCGGGGCGGACGCGCCCGCCCAGACCATCGGTTCGAGACGGATGAACTCGCCCGCGAGACCCTTGACGCGCGTCACGCACGCGAGATCGATCTTGTTGTCCTTCAAGAGCGGCGCCAGCGCATTGCTGGGCAGGCCGACCACCTGGATTTCGACTTTCGGATACGTCGCCGAAAAATTGCGCAACACCGAGGGCAGCAGCGACGACGCGTAATCGTCCGGTACGCCGATCGCGACGCGGCCTTTCACATCGGGATGCACGACAGACGCCCACGCCTCGTCGCGCAGCGCGAGCATGCGCCGCGCGTAGGCGAGGAGCGTCTGGCCGTCCTGCGTCAGCGTCACGCTGCGCGGTCCGCGTATGAAGAGCGGCTTGCCGAGCGCCGCTTCGAGCGAACGTATCTGCATGCTCAGCGCCGATTGCGAGCGATGCACGAGCGTCGCGCCGCGCACAAAACTGCCCGTATCGGCGATGGCGACGAACATCGCGAGCACGTCGAGGTCGAGGGCTTTCATTCGCTTTTATCCGCCGTTGTCCGTTGCTGTCCGTTGCTGTCCGTTGGTTTTGGACATCAGAAATATTGATCGAATTGTTCAATATAACGCGTTTGCCTGAACTCAGCCGCGGCGGGCATACTGATTTCGTCCGGGACCTTTCACACGACATCATGACGACGCCCGCCACCTACGACGAATTCAAGCGCCTGAACATGCGGCTCGACATGTCGCGAGGCAAGCCTTCGCCCGAGCAGCTGGACCTGTCGCGCGCGCTGATCGACGAAGCGGGGACGGCGGGCTTCATGTCGCGCGATGGAATCGATTGCCGCAACTACGGTCATGTGCTGGGCTTGCCGGAAGCGCGCGAATTCGGCGCGCAACTGCTGGATGTCGACGCGGCGCAAGTCGTCGCGGCGGGCAATTCGAGCCTCGAACTGATGCACGATGCGCTCGTGTTCGCGATGCTGCACGGCGTGTCCGATCGTGTATCCGATCACGCGCCGTGGAGCCGGCAGGGCGAGGTCGCGTTGCTGTGTCCCGTGCCCGGATACGACCGGCACTTCGCGATCTGCGAGGCGCTCGGCATCTGCATGATCGCCGTGCCGATGACGCAGGACGGCCCCGACATGGACGCCATCGAAGCACTCGTCAAGCGCGATGCGTCGGTGAAGGGCATCTGGTGCATGCCGCTCTACAGCAACCCGTCGGGTGCGATCTGGTCGCGCGCGACGATCGAGCGTCTCGCCGCGATGCCGACGGCCGCGAACGATTTCAGGCTCTTCTGGGACGATGCCTACCGTTTTCATCATCTGACCGACACGCGGCACGCGACGCCCGACATCATCGAACTCTGCGAGCAGGCGGGACATGCGGATCGCGCGCTGGTGTTCGCGTCGCTGTCGAAGGTGACGCTGGCGGGCGGCGGCGTCGCGTTTCTCGCGTCGTCGCGGCGCAATGTCGGCTGGTGGCAGCGGCATGCGAGCATTCGCACGATCGGCCCGGACAAGCTGAACCAGTTGCGGCATGTGCGCTATCTGCGCGACCGCGAAGGGCTCGAACGTCTGATGGCGAAGCATCGCGCGCTGCTGCGCCCGAAGTTCGACGCTGTCGTTGCTGAGTTCGACACGCTGCTCGCCGATGTGCCCGATGTGTCGTGGAACCGGCCGGAAGGCGGCTACTTCATCAGTCTGTACGCGCCGAAGGGCCACGCGAAACGCACGGTCGCGCTCGCGGCCGACGCTGGACTCGTGTTGACGCCTGCAGGCGCCGCCTATCCGTACGGACGCGACGACGAAGACCGGCATCTGCGTATCGCGCCGTCGTTTCCGTCGCTGGATGAGGTGACGCTCGCGGCGCGCGGCATCGCGCTGTCGCTGCGTCGCGCGCTGGAAGAGGGCGCGGCCAGCGCGACGAGGTAAAGAGCGCCCGCCCGCATGCGCAAGCCACAAGCGACGCAAGCCACAAGCGACGCAAGCCACAAGCGGCGCAAGCCACAAGCGACGCAAGCCACAAGCGACGCAAGCCACAAGCGACGCAAGCCACAAGCGACGCAAGCCACAAGCGGCGCAAGCCACAAGCAGCGCAAACCACAAGCGACGCAAACCGGTAGCGCGCGCAACAAACCGTAATGACGGGGACGCGATGGAACTCGCCATCGCCGGCGGTTTTGCGGTAAAAGAAAAAGATGACCGACCGCGCCCGCATCATTCCGCTGATCGTTGCCTGTCCGCTGTTCCTGCAAAACCTCGATACGTCGATCATGGCGACCGCGTTGCCGTCGATCGCGCGCTCGCTCGACGTCGAGGCGCTGCATCTGAATCTCGCGATCACCTCCTACCTGCTGAGCCTCGCTGTGTTCCTCCCCGCGAGCGGCTGGCTCGCCGACCGCTTCGGCGCGCGCCGCGTGTTCTGCTCGGCGATCGGCCTGTTTTCGTTCGCTTCCGCGCTGTGCGGGCTCGCCACATCGCTGCCGCAGCTCGTCGTGTTCCGCGTGCTGCAGGGCATGGGCGGCGCGATGATGGTGCCAGTCGGCCGCCTGATCCTGTTGCGCAGCGTGCCGCCCGCGCGGATGGTCGCGGCGATGGTGTGGTTCACCGTGCCGGGCGCTGTCGGGCGTCTCGCCGGGCCGCTGCTCGGCGGCTTCGTCGTGACGATCACGTCATGGCGCTGGATCTTCCTGCTGAATGTGCCGTTCGGCGTGATCGGCGTGCTCTGCGCGCTGGCCTTCGTCGACGATACGCATGAGCACATCGACGAGCGTTTCGATCTGCCCGGCTTCATTCTGCTTTCGACGGGGCTCGTCGGGCTGGTCGGCGGGCTCGACACGGCGGGCCGCGGACTCGTGCCGCAATGGGTGACGTTCGCGTTCACGGGCACGGGCGCGCTGTCGATGCTGCTGTACTGGCTCTATAGCCGCCGCCACGCGGACGCGATCATCGATCCCTTGCTGCTGCGCTTCAAGGCTTACCGGACAGCCGTGCTCGGCGGCATGCCGCTGCGCATCGGCATCGGCGCGTCGCCGTTTCTGATGCCGTTGATGCTGCAACTGGGCTTCGGTCTCTCGCCGCTCACGTCGGGGTCGCTGAGCGTCGCGACGGCCGTCGGCTCGCTCGCCGTGCGCGGTGTGATGGGCCTCGCGATTCGCCGCATCGGCTTTCGCACGGTGCTGATCGGCGCGACCTGCATGACGGGCTGCTTCTACGCGTGCTATGGCCTTTTCCGGCCGAGCACGCCGCATCTGCTGATCTTCTGCGTGCTGCTGGTGGGCGGCCTCTTCAATTCGCTGGCGATGGTCACGCTCAACACGCTCGGCTACTCCGACATGCCCAAGCCGAAGATGAGCCGCGCGACGGCGCTCTCCGGCATGGCGCAGCAGCTTTCCGTGAGCGTGGGCGTTGCGTTCGGCGCGTCGCTGCTCGCGCTGACGGCGCATCTGCACGGCCGCAGCGCCGCGCATCTCGCCGCGCGCGACTTCTCGCCGGCGTTTTTCGTCGTCGGCGCGGCGGTGCTGTGCTCGCTGTTCTTCTTCGTGAAGCTGTCGAAGGACGAGGGCGCGGAGTTGCGGCAGCGTTAGCCGGTTCGCTCTCTTGCGCTCGTTCTTTTGCCGACGTCAGCCGCGCCGGCGCCGCGCAATGAACTCGCCTTCGAGATTCCACGTGATGCCGTCATCGGCGAGCGCGACACCTGTCCAGCGGAACGCGTCGTCGGTGATGTCGGTGAAGTTCCAGCAGATCGGCGTGCCGCTCGCACGCGTGCCGATCTGCACGATATCGCGGCCGACTTTCCTGGCGATCAGTTCGTCGCGCTGGCCGTTCACCGGATTGATGTACGTGACGCGCCACGCGCCGATCGACGGGTCCCAGACGCGCAGCGTCGTGCCGTACATGTCGAGGCCGGGCTCGCGTGGCGCACTACGGTCCGCGCGGCGCGGCATGATCCAGACGTCCTGCACCGCGCGCCCTTCGAGCGCCCAGCCGAAGTGAATCTCGCCTGTGAGGCGCCGCTCGCGCACGTCGACGCGATAGTGCAGCACGTCCATGTCCCAGCTGCCGACGAGCGAGCCATATAGATCGTCGGCGGCATCGATATCCGCTGCGCGACCGGGTGCGGCGAGTGCGGTGTGAAAGCCTGAAGCAAGCCCATGATCCAATGCGTTCATTGCATGTTGCTCCGTTTGACAGGTTCGGTTGAAGGGTCCGGTTGAAGAGTCCGGTTGAAAAAGGCGGCCGGGCGCGGCTCTGTGCGCCTGCCGCCGATGTGATAAAACAATCGTACGGACCCGTCGAGGTGACATCTTGGGGAAAATTGCCGTCGATCTCGACGCCGCGCTGCAACGACGCGATGTGCTCGGCGCGCGCGGCGACACACACATGCGCACGCTCGCGGCGGGCGATGGCTGGACCGTCGTCGATGTGCTGTGCACGTTCGGTCCGCGCGACCGGCCGTTCGAAGAGCGGCACGCGGGCGTCTGCATCGCGATGGTGGTGGCGGGCGCGTTCGGCTATCGCTCGACGAGAGGGCGCGAGCTGCTGACACCCGGCTCGCTGCTGCTCGGCAACGCGGGCGAATGCTTCGAGTGCGGGCATCGTCATGCGCCGGGCGATCGCTGCGTGTCGTTTCACTATCAGCCTGCGTACTTCGAGCGGCTCGCCGCCGATGCGGGCTTTTCACGCACGGACATCCCGTTCCGGCACGGCTGCATGCCGCCGTTGCGCGCGTTTTCCGGCCTGATTGCGAAAGCCTGCGCGGGCGCGACTGATGCAACGGCGCTCGAAGCCTGGGACGAACTCGCCGTCGATCTCGCCGAAGCCACGCTGCGCTCGACGCAAGCCGATGCGAAACGCCGCGCCACGGAGGCGAGCGCATCGGCGTGGGCACGCGTCACGCAGATCGTGCGCCTGATCGACGAAGCGCCCGATGCGCCGCACACGCTCGCGAGTCTCGCGCAGATGTGCGGGCTGTCCGATTTCTACTTTCTGCGCACCTTCGAACGCGTGGCGGGCGTCACGCCGCATCAATATGTGCTGCGCGCGCGGCTGCGTCACGCGGCGCTGCGGCTTGCCGGTGAGGACACGAAGATCGTCGATATCGCTCTCGATAGCGGCTTTAACGACGTGTCCAATTTCAATCACGCGTTTCGCGCTGAATTCGGCATGAGCCCGCGCGCGTGGCGCGTTCAGCGCGGCTCGCGTGAGGATTGTGTGGCTCGCATCCGCGAGGCATCGAAAGCATGAGCCGGCGTGTGCACCGGTTGCGCGCGGCTGCCATGCTGCCGCTGATCGTCTGCG
The DNA here is from genome assembly GCF_009362735.1 of Paraburkholderia franconis. Classification (GTDB taxonomy): domain Bacteria; phylum Pseudomonadota; class Gammaproteobacteria; order Burkholderiales; family Burkholderiaceae; genus Paraburkholderia; species Paraburkholderia franconis. The sequence continues at coordinate 81,087 of NZ_WHNP01000018.1, forward strand.
CATGTGGCGCGGCCGCCGTGCACGCGCAGGAGCGCGTCGCGCCCGACGACGTGCCGCCGTCGACCACGGAACGCGACGTGCATCTCTTCGTCGTGCAGAAGGACGGTTCGGTCGAGGAGCACGACGATACGATTCTGCGCGCGAACACGACGAGCGGCGTCGACGAGATCGCGCAGCGCTACGTGTGGTTCAACAAGGACATCGAGCAGGTGCAGCTGCTCGCGGCGGAGACGATCGACGGCAGCGGCGTCGCGCATCCCGTCGGGCCGGACGGCATTCGCGACGTGCAGGAGCCGCGTTCGGCGGGCGCGCCGACCTTCGAGGACGGCGTGCTGCGCACGGTGATCTTTCCGGGCGTCGAGCCGGGTTCGCGCGTGCATCTCGCGTTTCGCAAGACGCGCGCGGTGCCGTTGCAGGCGGGCACGTTCGCGTATTTCGTCGAGCCCACGCGCGGGCCCGTCGACATGCAGCAGCTGATCTTCGATCTGCCCGCCGACGTGCCGCTCTACGCCGACGCGCGCGGCTATGTCGCGCTGCCGCCCGTGACGGAGAACGGACGCACGCGCTACACGTTCGAATACCATCACGGACCCTATGCGCCCGTCGAGTCTGGCGCCGTCGGCTATCCGACATACGGCGACCGCCTGATGGTCTCGACGACGCGCGACTTTGCCGCATTCGCCGAACGTTATCGTGCAGCCGCGTACGATCCGACCTGGCGCGACCCGAGCGTCGTGCAACTCGCGCAATCGCTGACGGCGCAGACCGACGATCCGCGCACGAAGGCGCAAATCCTTTACGACTGGGTGCGTCTGAACATCCGCTATGTCGCGCTTTTTCTCGGCGAGACGGCGGCCATGCCGCACAAGGTGAGCGACATCCTGCGCAACCGCTACGGCGACTGCAAGGATCACGTCGCGCTCTTCGGCGCGATGCTGGCGGCCGTCGGCATCGACAGCCAGGCGGTGCTGCTCAATCTCGGGCCCGTCTATACGCTGCCCGACGTGCCGGGCTACGGCGCGAGCGCGATCAATCACGCGATCACGTGGATTCCGTCGCTGCAGATGTACGCGGATACGACGGCGGGCGGAATCGGCTTCGGCTATCTGCCGCCGGGCGCGATGGACCGGCCCGTGCTGCTCGTCGACGACGGCGCGCTTGCGCGCACGCCCGCGACCCAGGAGCGCGACCGCAGCGTGCGGCTCGCCATCGACGTCGATCGCACGGGCACGGCGGGCTTCACGTATCGCGTCGAGGACGCGGGCGTGTCCGCCGAACTGGAGCGCAACGTGTTTCGACGTGCGACGCGTCAGCGCTGGCAGCAGATCGCCGCCGACCGCTTGCGGCAGACGGGACTGCATGGCATCGCGCGCGTGCAGCCGGGCGAACTACAGGCGACTACGGGCCCATTCTCGACGACGATGCAGGGCACGCTCGAACATTTCACGTGGTCCGACGGCACGACGGCGCTGCCCGCGCTGACGAGCCTGTCGGGCGGCATCGCGACCCAGGTGCAGGCGTGGCTCGCGGAGCCGGCGCGCACGCAGCCGTGGGTGTGCATCGGCGGCGATTTCGACGAGACGTCGCAGATCACGCTGCCCGATACGGTGCGCGTGACCGACATGCCGCAGGACACATCGGTGCGCGACCGTCTCTTCGATTACGAATCGCACTATGTGTTCGATCCGTCGTTGCGGATCGTGCAGATCACGCGGCGGTTGCACGCGCGTTTTGGGCATCAGGTGTGCGGCCCGGATGAGTTCGCACAGACGCGGGCGTCGCTGGTGAGGATCGAACGCGATGCGTTGTCGCAGATCGTGGTGAGGGCAGGCCAGGGTGCCTGAGGTGTGGGTGTCTCAGGTTCGTTTAGCCTGCCGCTGGCATCCGCGTATGCGCCTCGCGGCGCGGGCGTTGCCCCTGTGCGGGGCGGCACCTACTCTTCTTTGCCGCGGCAAAGAAGAGTAGGCAGAAGAAAGCCGCTCACACCGCCAGTGCTTGACATCTACCCACGGGCTCTCAACGTTCGGGGGCTCTAACCAGCGCCTCGGTCACGAGAATCACGCGCGTGCAAAAACGTACGTACACCAATTTATACGGCGATGATTTTTATGGCCATAGATCCAGGCACCTGGTAAATCCGCCACCGTACCGTGGCGGTACGTACACCAATCAAAGGACCGCGACGACCGTTACACGCCGCTCTTCGTCACGACAGGCACCCAAACTCCGTTCTTCACCTGATACAGCGTCGATGCCGCGCTCTTGAGCGCACCCGTGCCATCGAACGAGATCGTGCCCGTCACACCTTCAAAGTTGATGCTCTTGAGAGCCGGGCGGTACACCTTCGGGTCCGACGATTTCGCCGTCTGCATCGCCTTGATCACGGCCCAAGCCGCGTCATAGCCGAATGGCGCATACGACAGGATGTCGTCGCCGAAGCGCTTCTTGAACTTCGCCGAGAAGTCCTTGCCGCCGGGCAGTTGAGCGAGCGGGCGGCCATATTCCCAGGCCATCGCGCCTTCGGCCGCTTCGCCCGCGAGCTTCACGAACTCGGGATCTTCGACGCCGCCGCCGCCGAGCAATTGCGCCGTCATGCCGAGCTGCTTCATCTTCTTCGCGATCGCGGCAGCCTGCGTGTCGAGTCCGCCGAAGAAGATCAGATCGGCGTTGGTCGCCTTGATCTTCGTGAGCTGTGTGCTGAAGTCGACGGCCGTGTTGCTCGTGAACTCGCGCGCGACGATATTGCCGCCCGCCGCCTTCACCGCCTTCTCGAACTCGTCCGCTTCACCCTGGCCGAACGCCGTGCGGTCGTCGATGATCGCAATGCGCTTCGCCTTCGTCACCTGCACGGCGTACGTGCCTGCGTTGCCGGCGTTTTGCGCGTCGGTGGAGATCACCATGAACGTGTTCGCGAAGCCGCGGTTCGTGATGGTCGGGTTCGTCGCGGCGGGATCGATCATCGGAATGCCCGCCTGCTCGTAGACCTGCGACGCGGGAATCGTCGTGCCCGAATTGAAGTGGCCGACGATGCCGGACACGCTCTGGTCCACCAGTTTCTGCGCGGCCTGCACGCCGATGCGCGGGTCGGCCTGGTCATCCTCCGAGACCAGCTCGAAATGCGCGACCTTGTCGCCGATCCTGATCTTCTGCGCGTTGGCTTCCTCGATGGCAAGCCGCACGCCGTTCTGCAGGTCCTTGCCATACCCTGCGTTGGGGCCCGTCATCGGCGCGGCGAAGCCTATTTTTACGGGCATTTCGTCTGCGGCGAAACTGGTGAGCGGCGCGATGGACAGCACAGCGCCCAACATCACGGCAAACGGATTCAGCGTCTTGCAAAGGCTCATGGTTTCTCCTTACATCGGCAGACAGGGATGGGAAAACAGCCGGCTTGCAGTGCGCGCTTCACGTCGGCTCGACGTCTGGTCTTGCGTCGAATGACGCGAAGCGCTACCGGTCGGATTGCTCGATGCAGTGTGTCGGCAGGTCTCCTTCGTGACGAAATCGGACAAATGCACGGACGAGAGTACGGACGATGGAGCACGGACGGCAATGCTGGAAAACACCGAAGCCGCATCGCTTGCATGCCCTCCGCCGACGGACCTAAGCCCTCGCGCAACCCGCGTGCTGCAGCCGATCCGTGGCGCGAATATAGAAAGCCAATATGCTTGCGTCTTGGCAGTTCGCGGCATGTTGAATGCGCATTTCAGCACAGCGAGTGTGCCGGCTATCGAGCGGGGGCAGGGAAGATGCGCGTGTGGTTGGCCGCGCAAGGGGAGGGAATGTGCGGAGGCCGCGCGTCGTGTCCGCATCACGCGCTGGCGATCGCGCAACGCCCGTTGATGCAATAGATGCAGAAGGCGCCGCGCGTGACAATCAGTGTGATGCGCTCACTGCTCGCCTTGCATGCGCAGCAGTTCTTCGCGCAGACGCAGCAGCGGTTCTTTCATGTCGTCTTCGGCCCACGTGTCGAGATCGTCGATTGCGCGCTGGCAACCGTCGAGCACCACGTCGAGATCGACGGGCACGCCGTTCGCGATTGCGAAGTGAAGGGTCTCGGCGAACTGCTGGCATTCGTCCGCGCCATACGAGATGTCGAGGTTGTCGCCGATCACTTCGGCGATGTTGCTGCGCGCCTTGTCGTCGGGCGTGACCATGTCGATGATGCCGCGCGCGACGGCGGGCGAATAGTAGAGCGCGATATCGAGCCATTGAGCCGCGTCGAAATCCGCTTCGCCGAACTGCGATTCGAAGAACTCGATCGCTTCCTGCTCGTGCGCTTCGTCTGCATCGGCGCTGATGCACAACTCTTCAAACTGCTCTTCACGTTCGCTGCGGATAGTGCCGTCCATCGGTGCCTCGTCTGCCAGTGCCAATAAAAATGCCGCGCGGTTTCACGCGGCACGCATTATAGGACGTCAGGCAGAAAGGTAAAGTTCGCGGGGCGCTCGATGTATCGCCGGACGCTATGCGGACTCGACGACCCAGGCATCGAACCAGTCGCGCGGATGCGCGATATCGTCCTGCGCGGCGACGATCTCGAGTTCATAGCGTCCCGCGTCCCACGTCGCGCGCACGACTGCGTTGACGGCGGCCATCGTATGTTCGAACGCGCCGCGCACGGAATCGCCGTGCAGCATGCGCGCGACGAACACAGCGCTCGTCAGGTCGCCGACGCCGACGGGCTGCCGCGCGAACGGGTAGAGCGGGCGCTGTCCCATCCACGCTTCGCGCTCGGTGACGACGAGCATGTTGAAGCGGTCCGCAGCGCTGTTGCGATCGAGCAGATGCTTGACGAGCACCGTCTTCGGTCCGCGCTCCATCAGGTCGCGGCACGCGGCGACGGCTTCTTCGACGGTTTCGATCTCGCGGCCCACGAGCCGCTGCAATTCGCTGTGATTCGGGCACATCACGTCGGAGACTTCGGGCATCGTCCGCACGAGAAACTGCTGGATGCCGGGCTCGACGCGGCGGCCCGTCGCCGTGCCCATCACTGGGTCGCAGATATAGCGCGCATGCGGATTCGCGGCCTTCACGGCGCGCACGATTTCGATCACCGCCTGCGCCTGCTCGGGCGTGCCGAGATAGCCCGACAGCACGGCGTCGCAGCGCGGCAGCACGCCGATCGCGCCGATGCCTTCGACGAGCGCGAGCATCTGCGATGCGTCGATCGCGCTGCCTTCCCAATGGCCGTATTGCGTATGGTTCGAGAACTGCACCGTGTTGAGCGGCCACACGTTGACGCCGAGACGCCGCATCGGAAACACCGACGCGCTATTGCCTGCGTGCCCGAACACGACGTGTGACTGAATGCTCAGAACGTTTTTCATGTTGAACCGATATGGCGCGGCGAAGGCGCTGGTCGAATGCGGATCGGATGTATTGACGGGCACTGGGCACCCGGCAGGCAGCATGCGTTGGCTCATGCGCCAAACGGCTTGTCGGGCAGCCGCGCGCGACGTCCTTGCACCGTTTTGGCGTCGATGTCCATCGATACATGGACAGCATGCGCGTTATGCCCTGATCAGCACAAGATACATGAGTTTTCGCGCGACGGAAGCGATCCGGCCCCTTCGTGTTGCGCCGAACCATCACCGCGAAGGCCGTTGGCACAGCCGCTTGCGCCCGGTCACGTGGCGCCGCAGCACGCCTTGACGCGCGCTCAGACCAGTTCGCGATACAGCGCGAGATAGCGTTCCGCAGACGCGCCCCAGCTGAAGTCCTGGCGCATCGCGCGCCGCTGCGCCGCTTTCCAGTCGGTGCGCCGCGCGTAGAGCGCGAAAGCGCGGCGGATCGCGCCCAACAGCGCATCGGGCTCGAAGCGCTCGAACACGAAGCCCGTCGCGAGATCGTCGGCGATGTTTTCGAGGGACGCATCCGTGACGGTATCCGCGAGTCCGCCGACGCGATGCACGAGCGGCAGCGATCCGTACGCGAGCGCATAGAGCTGCGTCAGGCCGCATGGCTCGAAGCGCGACGGCACGGCGATCACGTCGCTGCCCGCGACGATCTGATGAGCGAGCGTCTCGTCGAAGCCGAGCTCGACGGCGACGCTCTCCGGATGCGCGTGCGCGACGCGCTGCAAGCCGTTCTCGAGCGCCGGATCGCCGGTGCCGAATACGACGAGCTGGCCGCCGCGCTTGACGATCTCCGGCAGCGCTGCGAGCAGCAGGTCGAGACCTTTCTGCTCGGTCAGCCGGCTCACGACGCCGAACAGCAGCGCGTCGCTCGTCTGCGCGAGATGGAAGCGCTCCTGCAGCGCCGTCTTGCACGCGCGCTTGCCGGCGAGGCGCGTGTCGGTGTAGCGCGCGGCGATCAGCTGATCGGTGGACGGTCGCCACACCGTGTAGTCGACGCCGTTCAGAATGCCCGACAGATCGTGCGAACGCTGGCTCAGCAGCCCGTCGAGCCCGCCGCCTTGCGCGAGCGTCTGGATTTCGCGCGCATAGGTCGGGCTCACCGTCGTGATGCGGTCGCTGTAGAAGAGGCCTGCTTTTAGAAACGACATCTGCCCGTAGAACTCGACGCCGCTCATGTGGAAGAAATCGGCGGGCAGTCCCAGCTGGCCGAACTGATGCGCGGGAAAGATGCCCTGATACGCGAGGTTGTGAACCGTGAACACCGTGCGCGGCAGCGGCTTGCCGCGCTCGCGCCCGGCGGCTTTCAGATACGCGGGCACGAGACCGGCGTGCCAGTCGTGCGCGTGGACGATCTGCGGCGTCCATTCGGGATCGAGCTGCTGCGCGAGCTGCGCCGCCGTCCAGCCGAGCGTCGCGAAACGCTGCGCGTTGTCGCCGTAGGGCACGTGCTCGGCGTCGAGATACGGATTGCCGCCGCGGTCGTACAGCGTCTTCGCGCGGATCACATACACGACGAGGCCGTTCGCGGGCAGCGTGCCGCGCTCGAGCGTCACGTCGGGCGCGCCGAAGCGCTCGCCGATCCGCGCGACGGGCTGCAGGTCCGACAGCCCGGCGACGACGGCGGGAAAGCCCGGCAGCAGCACGCGCACGTCGGCGCCCAGCTCGATCAGCGCGGGCGGCAGCGCGCCCACGACATCGGCGAGGCCGCCCGTTTTCAGAAGGGGATACAGCTCGCTTGCGACGTGCAGCGCGCGGATCGTCATGGGCTGGGTCCTGTTCGCAATGGGTTGGGTTCGTTATTCCAGTGCCGGCGATGGCCGCGCCCGCGCGCGCCCGCTATTGCGCCGACGCCCCCTGGCGCCTGAGCGCTTCGGCCGTCACGAGCACGACGCCACTATCTGTCCGGTAGAAGCGCTCACCGTCGCGCGCGGGGTCTTCGCCGATCACGGTGCCGTCGGGAAGCTGGCAGCCGCGGTCGATCACGACCTTGCGCAGGCGGCAGCTTGCGCCGATCGTCACCTGCGGCAACAAGACTGCCTCAGCGATGTTACAGAACGAATTCACGACGACATTCGACGACAGCACCGAGCGCGAAATCTGCGAGCCGGAGATCACGCAGCCGCCGCACACGATCATGTTGGTGCCCGAGCCTTGTAGTCCGTTCAGATCGCGCACGAACTTGGCGGGCGGCAACTGCTCCTGATGTGTCCAGATCGGCCAGTTGCGGTCGTAGAGATCGAGCGCGGGAATCGTCGATGCGAGATCGAGATTCGCGGCCCAGTAGGCGTCGATTGTGCCGACGTCGCGCCAGTACGGCTCGACGCTCGGGTCCGACGACACGCACGACATGCTGAACGGATGCGCGATCGCATGCCCCGACGTGACGACGCGCGGAATGATGTCCTTGCCGAAATCGTGATCGGTTGCGACGCTGGTGATGTTCTCCTCGAGCAGCGAGTAGAGGTACTCGGCGTTGAACACGTAGATGCCCATGCTCGCGAGCGCGATGTCGGGTCGGCCGGGCATCGCGGGCGGATCGGCGGGCTTTTCGACGAAGCCCGTCACGCGGCGCTGTTCGTCCACATGCATCACGCCGAACGCGACGGCATCCATGCGGGGCACTTCGATGCAGCCGACCGTGCAGTCCGCATGCGACTCGACGTGGTCCATCACCATCCGCGTGTAGTCCATCTTGTAGATGTGGTCGCCCGCCAGCACGACGACGTACTTCGGACTGATCGAGCGGATGATGTCGAGGTTCTGGAACACCGCGTCGGCCGTGCCGCGATACCAGTGCGCGCCTTCGACGCGCTGCTGCGCGGGCCACAAATCGATGAACTCGTTGAACTCGCCGCGCAGGAAGCCCCAGCCGCGCTGCACGTGGCGAAGCAGCGAATGCGCCTTGTACTGGGTGACGACGGCGATGCGCCGGATGCCTGAGTTCAGGCAATTCGATAACGCGAAGTCGATGATCCGGTATTTGCCGCCGAAATGGACGGCGGGTTTGACGCGCTTGTTCGTCAGGGGTCCGAGGCGGGTGCCGCGTCCACCAGCGAGAACGATGGCGAGTGTCGTGTGCTGAAGATCGTTGAGGCTTGCCGGCGTATCCATGTGCGTCTCCGGTGTCGACCAGAGTTGGCGCTTTGGCTGTCGGCTGGAGTTAGTGCTTCAGCACTTACTCCAGCCCCATGCAGAGCACCTACTCTGGTCCCATGCAAGGCGGTTGACCGGAGTTGGCGCTTTAGCGACCTCGACGCTTGAGTGCCATACCCTGGTCCCATCCAGGATGGTTGCTGTTATGGGTGAGCCCTGGTGGAAGCTTTCTGTCTTCGCCTACTTTGCCCCCGGCGTTTTTGTTGTTCTGGCCTGGCGCTGGGTATTGTTGACGTCGGCTGCGCCGGCCAGCGTTTAGTCTGGACCATGCGCATGCGGCGCGCAACGGTGGGGCATCGGCGTATTGCACGTCGCGCGTTCGGCACGCCACATTGCGCGTGCGCCACGATGGGGGAAGCGGCCAATACCCGGTAGAAACGGCGGCTACGCGTTGCGGCATGAGGCGCATGCGGTAATTGATGCCGTAGTCAAACGCGTGTTTGGACTGCGCTCGCGTTTGGACTGCGCTCGCCGCTCCGCGCAGCGCACCTGCGCGCGGCGCTGCAAAGCGGCCGCGACGCGGGCATCATGCGGGCTTGTCCGCTCTTTCTTCCTGTGTCTTCCTCTTCCACGCTCACTGCCTATGAGATTGCCTTCATCCCTCATTGCCGTCGCCTTATCCGCAAGCGTCGCCGCTGTGGGCGCGAATGCCTTCGCCGCCGATACCGCGGGTGCCTCTGCGTCATCCGCCGCGTCTTCGCCAAACGCGGCCGCGAGCGACGATGGTCCCGCGTACGGTCCCGAACTAGAGGGCTTCAACTATCCGGCGCCCGTGCGGCAGTTCGAGTTCGCGTCGCAAGGCGAAGCGCTGCACATGGCCTACATGGACATTGCGCCCGCGCATCCGAACGGCCGCACGGCCGTGTTGCTGCATGGCAAGAATTTTTGCGCCGCGACATGGGAAGGCACGATCGAGCGGCTGTCGGCGGCGGGCTATCGCGTGATCGCGCCCGACCAGATCGGCTTTTGCAAGTCGAGCAAGCCGCAGCGCTACCAGTTCAGCTTCCAGCAGCTCGCGCGCAACACGCACGCGCTGCTCGAATCGCTCGGCGTGAGCAACGCGACCGTCATCGGCCATTCGACGGGCGGCATGCTCGCGATCCGCTATGCGTTGATGTATCCGGCGCAGACGCAGCAACTGGTGCTCGTCAACCCCATCGGACTCGAGGACTGGAAGGCGAAGGGCGTGCCGTCGCTTTCCGTCGATCAATGGTATGAGCGCGAACTCAAGACCACTGCGGACGGCATCCGCCGATATGAACAGGCCACCTACTACTCGGGTCAGTGGCGCAGCGATTTCGAGCCGTGGGTGCAGATGCTCGCGGGCATGTATCGCGGCCTGGGCAAGAAGGAAGTCGCGTGGGATTCGGCGCTGCTGTACGACATGATCTACACGCAGCCCGTCGTCTACGAACTGGGGCAACTGAAGATGCCGACGCTGCTGCTGATCGGCGACAAGGACACGACGGCCATCGGCAAGGATGCGTCGCCGCCCGACGTGCGCGCGAAGATCGGGCACTACCCGGAACTGGCGAAGCAGACCGCGCAGGCCATTGCGCACGCGAAGCTCGTCGAGTTCGCCGAGCTGGGCCACGCGCCGCAGATGCAGGACCCGCAAGCCTTTCACAAGGCGCTGCTCGACGGGCTCGCCGCGGTGCCGGCCGATCACTGAAGGCGCATGTTCGATGGTGCGAAGGCGGTGGTGCCGCCTTCGCCCGCGTCGAGTACGCCTGTCATTGCGGCGGTGCCGCTGCCTCGCACGCACCACGCGCCGGCCGTACCGTAACCGATCGAGACCTCACTTCCCGCCGATCTCGTCGCGCACCTGCGCGCCGATCTCGAACGAACGCAGGCGTGCCGCGTGGTCGTAGATCTGCGCGGTCAGCATCAGTTCGTTCGCGCCCGTTTGCCCGATGATCGATTGCAGGCCTTCGCGCACCGTGTCGCGATCGCCGATGACCGAGTACGCGAGCGAATGCCGCACGCTGCCCAGCTCCATCTCCGATGCGTCGATGCGATCGACGGGCGGCTGCAACTGCCCCGGCGTGCCGCGCCGCAGATTGATGAACTGCTGCTGCAACGACGTGAAGAGGCGTTGCGCCTGTTCGTTCGTATCGGCGCCGAACAGATTCACGCCAACCATCACGTACGGCTTCTTGAGCGTCTCCGACGGCTGGAACTGCGCGCGATATACATGCAGCGCCTGCATCAGGTAGTCGGGCGCGAAGTGCGAGGCGAACGCGAACGGCAGGCCGAGCGCCGCCGCCAGCTGCGCGCTGAAGAGACTCGACCCGAGCAGCCACAGCGGCACGTGCAGCCCCGCGCCCGGCACGGCGCGCACGCGCTGGCCCGGCACGGGATCGGCGAAATAGCGCTGCAACTCGACGACGTCGTCAGGAAACGAATCGGCGCTGCCGTGCAGATCGCGGCGCAGTGCACGGGCCGTCGTCTGGTCCGTGCCGGGCGCGCGGCCGAGGCCGAGATCGACGCGCCCCGGATAGAGCGACGCCAGCGTGCCGAACTGCTCGGCGATCACGAGGGGCGCGTGATTCGGCAGCATCACGCCGCCAGAGCCGACGCGGATCGTCTTCGTGCCGCCCGCGACATGCGCGATCACGACGGACGTCGCCGCGCTCGCGATGCCCGTCATGTTGTGATGCTCGGCGAGCCAGTAACGCTTGTAGCCCCATTGCTCGACGTGCTGCGCGAGATCGAGCGTGTTGCGGAACGCGTCGGCGGCGCTCGCGCCAGCCGTGATGGGAGAAAGATCTAGGACCGAAAAAGGAATCATGGCAATGGATGTGCGGCCAACCATCGTCCGCTGCAAGGGGCGGCGATGGGCGAGCCGGATCGGCATGGGCAAAAGCGGATTGTGCCAAAGGGCCCCCATTCGTGCTGGCGGCGTGATCATGCCCCTGACGTCTGGAGGGTCGCGCCTGATACGAGCGGAAAAGTGAGGCCGCGCGACGGCAGAAACCCCTTGAAAACCGGGCTCGCAATGCGTTGCTGTCTGGCGCGTTGCCGTCTGCTTCGATGCGTGTGTCGTCGCACAGAGTCCGGCGGGCCCGCGCGTTAGGGTGAAGGCGTCGCCGTCGACGACGCGAAACTGCGCGGCGCGTTCTCGCGCGGCGAGACGGCGGCCTCCACGGACCTTGACGCCGGTCGGTCCGTCACGTCACGCGTAGGTCGGCTACGCAACGCACACCCGGGCGAACCGGGCCGGCCGGGTCAGCCGGGCACGCATCGCCTGCCTGCTATCTTTGCGTGCGCCCGCGAAATCGGCGACGTCAGCGCACGATTCATCAGCCGATTCGGTGTAAACGCGCTCTCGCGAAATTCGCGTGCTGACGCTAGATTGTCAGCACTTGCGGGATAGTCGAGGGGCCAGTGGCCGTCGCTCCGGCGGCCGATCAAGTGGTGAAACTGCGTGACGGCCAGATGCCCGAGTGGCTTCTGGCCGAAACGCTAACTGCGTTGCGGCTCGTATCCGGAGCTTGCGTTCTTCGCAGCGAACCGGTTGCGTCGGCCTGGCCCTCACTCATGCACGCGCTCGTGCAACGAATTATCCCGGCACTTCTCCGCACTCCACACTTCTCCATCCGCGCGAAATCTCGCGTAGCAATTCTTTAACTTTCCAAACACATCCGCCTCGCGTTCGCTCACGGTTTCGCCGTCGAGCGGGTTATCCTCTCTGTGGTTCACACCATGTGATTGACATGTCATCGAAGATGGTTATCCGCACCTCGTTGCGCAACATGATGCTTTTCGTGGCCATGGCGGGCGCGCTGTCCGCGCTTGCCGGCTGCGACCAACAGCAAAGCGATCAAGCCGTGCAAAAACTCAAGGAATTTTTCAACGCCGTCAAGCCGGATGCGCTGCTTCTGAAAGGCCTCACGCCCGGCGTCACGACGGAAGCGCAGATTCGCGACCAGATGGGCAAGCCCGAAACCGAGCGCGATTTCACCGACGGCTCGAAACGGCTCGAATATCCGCGCGGCCCGCAAGGCCTCAACACGTACATGGTCGACATCGGCCCGGACGGCACGCTGCAAGCGATCACGCAAGTGCTGACGGCCGCGAACTTCGCGAAGATCCGCCCGGGCATGACGGAGGACGAAGTGCGGCGCCTGCTCGGCAAGCCCGGCGAAGTGGCCGTCTATCCGCTCAAGCCCGAGACGGTATGGAGCTGGAAGTGGCGCGAAGGCGGCGTCACCGAGGAAGGCTTTTTCAACGTGCATTTCGACGTCAATCACGTCGTCTACACGACGTCGCGCTCGGACGTGATGCGCGGCCACTGACGAAGTACGAAGCACGAAGCACGAAGTACGAAGCGCAAAGCGCAAAGCACGCGAGACCGCGAGACCGCGAGACCGCGAACGAAGCGGAGGACGACACTCGCCAGGCGACGACCACGACCGGATAGCAGGCGCGAACTGGGCGCGAAATACCGGGCGCGAATTACCGGGTGCAAAAGCGGACGATTAAAACAAACGCCGAAAACGCCGGTCCAATCATAAAAATGGCTGCAAGCAAGGGAGAGAACAACGGTGTCAACTCATAGACGCTACCGGCGCATCGGCCTCGTGCTCGGCGGGGGCGCTGCGCGCGGCTGGGCGCATATCGGTGCGATTCGCGCGCTGCACGATGCGGGGATCAGGCCGGATATCGTCGTGGGCACGTCGATCGGTGCGCTGGTCGGCGCTGTCTACGCGAACGGCGACCTCGACTGGCTCGAGGAATGGGTGTCGCGGCTCACGTGGCAGACGGTGGTGCGGCTGCTCGATCTGCGTATCTCGGGCGGCCTGCTCGGCGGCAAGAAAGTCATTCAGGTGTTTGCGAACCGCTTCAACGGCCGCGATATCAGCCAGCTGGAGATGCCGTTCGCCGCCGTCGCGACCGAGCTCGATTCGGGCCGCGAGACGTGGCTGCAGGATGGCGGCGTGGTCGATGCGGTGCGCGCGTCGATTGCGATCCCCGGCATCTTCACGCCCGTTCTGCACGATGGCGTGTGGCTCGTCGACGGCGGGCTGTCGAACCCCGTGCCCGTGTCTGTTGCGCGCGGCATGCGGGCCGATTACGTGATCGCCGTCGATCTGAACAACGATATTCTCAACGGCCGCGATTTCGGCGGCGCGGTGGTCGATTTGCCGCCCTTGCCCGTCGAAGAAGCGGAGCCCGTCGGCGTCGACCCCGATGCGCCGCCGCCGGAGATCGCCACGGCTACGCCGGCGCCGCTGCTACGGCGCAACGGCAAGCCGTTTCCGAACTGGCTGCAGCCTTCGCCCGAGTATTCGCCCGACGTGCGCGTGCCGCCCGCGCCGAGCGCGCGCGTACCTTCGTTGCTCAGCTCGATCGCGCAAAGCATCGACATCATGCAGGTGCGGATCACGCGCAGCCGACTCGCGGGCGAGCCAGCCGACATCCTGATCCAGCCGCGTCTGGGCGGCATGGGCATTTTCGATTTCCACCGCGCGGAGCCCGCGATCGAGGAAGGGCGCGCAGCCGTCGAGGCCATGCTGCCCGCGATTCGAGCGTGTCTCGCGATCGATTGACGGACTTGTGCCGGGCCGCCTTCAACCCCCGGCGCCTTCCATGCGCCTGGCCGCGATGATGCGGCACACGCGCTTGCCCGAACTGGCGCTCGTCGTGTCGTCGGCGAACAGGATCACGCAGGCGCTCAACGCATTCGTGATGAGCGAAGGCTCGAACGCCGAATAGAGGCGACCGTCCGGCTGGCGCTGGTCCTCGCCCTCGGTGACGCGCCACGACAGATACAGGATGCCGCTCGGGCGCAGGATGCGCACGAGGTTGTCGACGGCATCGGTGATCGCGTCGGCGGCGAGATGCATCAGCACGGTTTCGCAGACCACGTTGTCGAACTGCTCGTCGATCTCGGCCAGCGACGGCAGCGCCGCCGTGCGAAACGCGATAGGCGGATAGAGCCGCCGCGCTTCGTCGAGCAGCCCCTCCGACGCATCGAAGCCCGTCACGCGGTAGCCGTGATCCGCGAGCCATGCGGTATCGCGGCCGTTGCCGCAGCCGATGTCGGCCGTCTTGCCCATCGGCAGCAGATGGTCGTGCCATAGCGCGTACATGTCGTCGGGCGGCGGCTGATCGAGCCATTCGCGCGAGTAGCGGGCGGCGTCGCGCGTGTACGCGTCGAGCGTCGCGGAGTCGGGGCGAAGTGTCATGCGGCGATCCTTGGTCCTGTGGAGCGATGCGGCGGCGAGTGCAAGAGGCATCGGAAAGTCTAGCGCGCGGTGGCGAATGCGGCTTCGACAGATCACATCGGGCCGCACGAGAGGCGCCTGTCATTCAGGGAAAGCCCCAATCGGCGCGGGTTTGCGGCCTCTTCGCACGGCTTGCGCGTCTATCGAAAAAGCGACCCGAAACTTGCGAAATCACGGCACGCCGATTGCGCATGGCGCCCGCTTACAAACGGATAGCGCCCGATTCTGCGGGCGTTCGACGCGAGCTGTCCTCCGACATTGAGGATGTTGCAATGCACAAGAGCCGACTGATCCGATTTGAGAAAGTATTTTTGCCTGCGAGTATCCGCGCCATGCCGCAGCGGATGCGGCTTTCGAACAACCCGGCTTTGCACGGGACGGGAGTAGGTGCTCTGCATGGGGCTGGAGTAAGTGCTAAAGCACTAACTCCAGCCGACAGCTAAAGCGCCAACTCTGGTCGACCGCTTCGCATGGGACGGGAGTAGACGCTGGAGCGTCAACTCCCGTCGACAGCTTTGCATGGGACCAGAGTAAGGCGCTAAAGCGCCAACTCTGGTCGACACAGGAGACGCGCGTGATTCTTTATGGCTTTGGCCCGGTGCTTCTCGACGGCACGATCAAGACGATCGAGCTGTCGGTTCTTTCGCTGGCGGCGGCCGTCGTGCTCGGCCTGATCGGCGCGGCCGCGAAGCTGTCGTTCAACCGCCCGCTGCGCGCGATCGCGACGGGCTACACGACGCTGATCCGCTCGGTGCCCGATCTCGTGCTGATGCTGCTGCTCTTCTACAGCATCCAGATCGCCATCAACAATCTGACCGACGCGCTCGACCTGCCGCAATTCGACATCGACCCGTTCTCCGCAGGCGTGTTGACGCTCGGCTTCATCTACGGCGCGTATTTCACCGAGACCTTTCGCGGCGCGTTTCTCGCCGTGCCGCGCGGCCAGCTCGAAGCGGGCACGGCGTACGGCATGAGCGGGGCGCGCGTGTTCGCCCGCATCCTGTTCCCGCAGATGATGCGCTTCGCGCTGCCCGGCATCGGCAACAACTGGCAGGTGCTCGTGAAGGCGACAGCGCTCGTGTCGATCATCGGGCTCGCCGATGTCGTCAAGGCCGCGCAGGACGCCGGCAAGAGCACCTTCAACATGTTCTTTTTCATCCTCGTCGCCGCGCTGATCTATCTCGCGATCACGACCGTGTCGAACCTCGTGCTGATCTGGCTGGACAAGCGCTATTCGACGGGCGTGCGGCACGCCGAACTCTGACTGCCCGAATCCGCAGGAGACGACGACCATGATCGACATCCTCAACCAGTTCTGGCGCGCGTTCCTCTACTGGGACGGCCAGCGCATCTCGGGGCTTGCCGTCACGCTGTGGCTGCTGGTCGCATCGATCGGCATCGGCTTCGTGACGTCGATACCGCTTGCCGTCGCGCGTGTGTCGAAGAAGCGCTGGCTTTCGATGCCCGTGCGCTTCTACACGTACGTGTTTCGCGGCACGCCGCTCTACGTGCAGCTGCTGCTGATCTACACGGGCATGTACAGCCTCGAGTTCGTACGCTCGCATGCGCTGCTCGACACGTTTTTCCGCAGCGGCTTTCACTGCGCGATCCTCGCGTTCGCGTTGAACACGTGCGCGTACACGACGGAGATTTTCGCGGGCGCGATCCGCGCGACGCCGCACGGCGAAGTCGAAGCCGCGCGCGCCTATGGGATGAGCTGGTTCACGATGTACCGGCGGATCGTGATACCGTCCGCGCTGCGCCGCGCGCTGCCGTTGTACAGTAACGAAGTGATCCTGATGCTGCACGCGACCACCGTCGCCTTCACGGCCACCGTGCCCGATGTGCTGAAGGTCGCGCGCGATGCGAACTCGGCGACGTACCGCTCGTTCGAGGCATTCGGGCTCGCGGCGCTGATCTATCTTGCTGTATCGTTCGCGCTGGTTGCGCTGTTCCGGCGCGCCGAGCGTCATTGGCTCGCGTATCTGGCCGTGCGCCGGCATTGACCGGACTTGGCGCCCCAGCGCATGTGCGCATCGTTCGCATCGCATCGCATCGCATCGATCAGCGGCCCGATCACACCGAAGCATCCGTTTCACCCGTCTTCACTCTGGGAGAGCATCTTGCTCCACACGACTCAAACGGAAGCCTGCAAGCTCGCCGTGCAGGACATCCACAAGCGCTATGGCGATAACGAAGTGCTCAAGGGCGTCTCGCTGAACGCCAACAAGGGCGACGTGATCAGCATCATCGGTGCGAGCGGGTCGGGCAAGAGCACGTTCCTGCGCTGCATCAACTTTCTCGAGCGGCCGAATGCCGGACAGATCATCGTCGACGGCGAAGCGGTGCGCACGAAGGTCGACCGCCACGGCAACTTCGAAGTCGCGGATCACAAGCAGTTGCAGCGCATTCGCACGAAGCTCGCGATGGTGTTCCAGCACTTCAACCTGTGGGCGCACATGAACGTGCTGGAAAACGTGATCGAGGCGCCCATTCACGTGCTCGGCGTGCCGCGCAAGGAAGCGGAAGACCGCGCGCGCGAATACTTGGAGAAAGTGGGCCTCGCGCCGCGTCTCGAGAAGCAGTATCCGGCGCATCTGTCGGGCGGCCAGCAGCAGCGCGTCGCGATTGCGCGCGCGCTGGCGATGCATCCCGACGTGATGCTGTTCGACGAGCCGACGTCCGCGCTCGACCCCGAACTCGTCGGCGAAGTGCTGAAGGTGATGCAGAAGCTCGCCGACGAGGGCCGCACGATGATCGTCGTCACGCACGAAATGGGTTTCGCGCGCAACGTGTCGAACCATGTGATGTTCCTGCATCAGGGCCGCACGGAGGAAGAGGGCGTGCCGTCCGAGGTGCTGGTCGCGCCGAAGAGCGAGCGCCTGAAGCAGTTCCTGTCCGGCAGCCTCAAGTAATCCCGGCATCGCGCGGCACTACTTTGCAGCACACATCAATGGCACGCCCGTCGTCCAGTCCGGCGCGCACGACCCAGGTCGCGATCGTCGCGTTGCCGCCCGTCTCGATGTCGGGCGTGGGTCCCATCGTCGATGCATTGAATCTCGCCAACGAAATCGACGGCCGCGCGCTGTACCGCTGGCAGGTGTGCTCGTGGGACGGCCGGCCCGTGCCGCTTGCGGGCGGCGCGCACTGGCCCGCCGACACCGCGTTCGGCGATGCCGTTTCATGCGACTGGCTGATCATCGTCAGCGAGCGCTTCCAGCAATTCGCGGATTACCGCCTGTTCCTCGCGAGCCTGTCGCGCGTCGGCCAGCGCACGCCGCTCGTGACGGGCATTCATCATGGCGTCTGGTGGCTCGCGATGGCGGGGCAGTTGTCCGGCTATCGCGTGAGCGTGAACTGGGAGACGTACCAGCAGTTCACGGAGCAATTCGAGCGCTCGATCGTCACGCAGCAGATCTTCGAGATCGATCGTGACCGCGCGACTTGCGCGGGCGGCCAGGCGACAGTCGATTTCATGCTCGCGATGATCGGCCGCGACCACGGCCCTGAACTGGCGGAACGGATCGCGGACACGATGGGCGTCGGCACGCTGCGCTCGGGCGAGGAGCGCCAGCGCATTCCGTTCGTGACGGCGCCGGGCGAGCGTCATCCGCGTTTGAACGATGCATTGCTGCTGATGGAAGCGAACATCGAAGACCCGCTGACCTCGGACGAGATAGCGGGACTGGTCGGGGTATCGCGCCGGCAGCTCGAACGTCTTTTTCGCCAGTACCTAGGCTCGATGCCGTCGAAGTACTACTTGGGCTTGCGCCTTGCGAAGGCGCGCACGCAGTTGCAGCGCACGAGCAAGTCGGTCGTGCAGATCAGCCTCGCATGCGGGTTCTCGTCGGCGGCGCACTTTTCCAATGCTTACCGCGAGCGATTCGGCGTGACGCCGCGCGAAGAGCGGCGCAACTGGATCGAGAAACAGCACGGGGCGGGGGTTGCCCGTGCGGGCATCGATGAGCCGCGGCCGGGGGCGTTGATCGAGCCGCCGGATGCTGGCGGGCGGTGAAGGTTTTTTGTCTGCGACTGCTTTTGCTGTGGTTGTTTCAGCGTGCCGCTGGCATCCACGATGTGTTGGTTTGCCTTGCCCTTATCGCGGGCATCCGCGATGCGCCTCGCGGCGCGGGGGTTGCCCCTGTGCGGGGCGGCACTCACTTTCTTTGCCGCCGCAAAGAAAGTAAGCAAAGAAAGCGGGCTCACACCGCCAGTGCTTGACGATTACCCACGGGCTCTCAACGTCCCCGTGTTTCACGCGGCAGCATGCGTGGCCTATGCGCGTTGCCAACGCTCCGGCTAAACGCCTCACCCACTTCATGCACGTGTGGCACGCTTAAGGGTATTCAACGTTGCAGCGCCCCATTGCGGTAGTGAATATAGGTCGCTGTGTCGTACGCGGCAACGCCCTCACTACGCAGGCGTATCGCATATCGAGGGTGTCCTGTGCGGTGCAAATGGCTACACACAGTTTGCCGCAAAGGGGCGCAGAAATGTTCGACGTCGCAAGCCGCAATTCGGGTGCGCGATGCAGGTGAGGCGCTCGATCAGCGCGTAGGCAACGCGCACAAGACAGCACACTGCCGGTTGAAGGATGGGGCCGTTGAGGGCCCGTGGGTAAAGGTCAAGGATTGGCGGTGTGAGCCCGCTTTCTTTGCTTACTTTCTTTGCGGCGGCAAAGAAAGTGAGTGCCGCCCCGCACAGGGGCAACGCCTGCGCCGCGAGGCGCATCGCGGATGCCCGCGATAAGGGCAAGGCAAACCAACGCATCGCGGATGCCAGCGGCACGCTGACACAGCCACGCAATCGCCGCTGCCAGCGACAAAGGCAAAAAACCAAACAGCGTCGCAAGACATAAGTCGCCAGACATTAAAAAGAACCCGTCGCTTCCACGCAAGACGCCTCGCGCCACGTCACCTACACTAGGAACCATTACTGTGAACGAGCCCCAAGGACCCGCCATGAACGACCAGAACGTAACCCGCCAGACCTTCGACGAAGTCATGGTCCCCGTATTCGCGCCGGCGTCTTTCGTGCCGGACCGCGGCGTCGGCTCCCGCGTGTGGGACACGCAAGGCAAGGACTACATCGACTTCGCGGGCGGCATTGCCGTGACGGCGCTCGGTCACGCGCATCCGGAACTGCTGAAGGTTCTGCACGATCAGGGTGCGAAGCTGTGGCACATCGGTAACGGTTACACGAACGAGCCCGTGCTGCGTCTGGCCCGGCGTCTCGAAGAACTGACCTTCGCCGATCGCGCGTTCTTCGCGAACTCGGGCGCGGAAGCCAACGAGGCCGCGCTGAAACTCGCGCGCCGAGTCGCCTTTGACCGCTTCGGCGCGGATAAGGATGAAATCATCTCGTTCACACAGTCGTTCCATGGCCGCACGCTCTTCACGGTGAGCGTCGGCGGCCAGCCCAAGTATTCGGAAGGCTTCGGCCCCGTGCCGGGAGGCATCCGGCATCTGCCGTACAACGACATCGAAGCGGCGCGCGCGGCCATCGGCCCGAAGACGTGTGCCGTGATCGTCGAGCCGGTGCAGGGCGAAGGCGGCGTGATTCCCGCCGATCCCGCGTTTCTGAAGGCGCTGCGCGAAGCGTGCGACCAGCACAATGCGCTGCTGATTTTCGATGAAGTGCAGACGGGCGTGGGCCGCACGGGCTTCTTCTACGCATACGAGGACACGGGCGTGACGCCCGACGTCCTGACGACGGCGAAGGCGCTCGGCAACGGCTTCCCGATCGGCGCGATGCTGACCACGAAAGAGCTGGCCGCGCACTTCAAGGTCGGCGTGCACGGCACGACGTATGGCGGCAATCCGCTCGCGACGGCGATCGCGCTGAAGGTGGTCGATCTCGTCAGCGATCCGAAGCTGCTCGAAGGCGTGCGCGCGCGCAGCGAACAGCTAAAGGCGACGCTCGCGAAGATCAACGAACGCTTCGGCATTTTCAGCGACGTTCGCGGCAAGGGCCTCTTGATCGGCGCCGAACTCTCGGACGCCTACAAGGGCCGCGCGAAAGACTTCGTGACGGCAGCGGGCAAGCACGGCGTAATCATGTTGATGGCGGGTCCCGATGTGCTGCGTTTCGCACCGTCGCTGATCATTCCGCTCGACGACATGAACGAAGGTCTCGCGCGCTTCGAAAAGGCAATCGAGGAAGTCGTCGGCGCTGCGGCGCTGGCCAAGTAATCCCTCAAGCCACATTAAAGCTTCATTACACGAGACCACGATGCTCTTCGTCCGCCCTGGCCGCCTGGCCGATCTCGACGCCTTGCAACAGATGGCGCGCAACGCGCAGCCCGTGCTGCATTCGCTGCCGCACGACCGGCGCGCGCTGGAGGCGCGCGTCGCGTTGTCGGAGGACTCGTTTCGCGCGGAAGTCGATTTTCCGGGCGAGGAGTTCTATCTCTTCGTGCTGGAGGACAGCGAGACGGGCAAGCTGCACGGCACGGCCAGCATCGTCGCGGCAGCCGGCTACTCGGAACCGTTCTACGTGTTCCGCAACGATGCCCTCATTCACGCGTCGCGCGAACTGCACGTGAACCGCAAGATTCACGCGCTGACGATGTCGCACGAACTGACGGGCAAGAGCCGTCTCGCCGGCTTCTACATCGACCCCGCGATGCGCGGCGATGCCGCCGCTCACCTGATGTCGCGCGCGCGCATGATGTACATCGCCGCGAACCGCAAGCGCTTCACGTCCGAAGTTTTTTCGCTGCTGCTCGGCGTGACGGACGACGCGGGCGTGTCGCCGTTCTGGGAGGCAGTGGGCCGCAAGTTCTTCGGCCGCAATTTCGCGGACATCGAAGTGCAGTCGGGCGGACGCAGCAGCACGTTCATCGCGGAAGTGATGCCGAGCTATCCGATCTATGTGCCGCTGTTGCCCGAAGCCGCGCAGCGCGTGCTCGGCGAGCCCGACGAAAAGGCGCTGCTCGCCTACGACATCCACATGGAAGAGGGCTTCGAGACGGACCGTTACGTCGATATCTTCGATGCGGGCCCGGTGCTCACCGCACAGGTCGATCGCAGCACATGCGTGGCGCGCAACGAGACGCGCACGGTGCGCGAGGCATCGGCGCAACAGGGCGCGACGTATCTGATCGCGAGCAACAAGCCCGGCGAATTCCGCTGCGTGCTCGCCGATCTGCCCGCGCAGAAAGACGAAGGCGCGCCGCTGCCCGCGGCCGCGCGTCATGTGCTCGGCGTGCAGGACGGCGAGGCCGTGCGCTGCGTGCCGCTGCATCAGCAGGAACAGAAACACACTACGGGAGAAGCACAATGATCGTCGTTCGCGTCGTGCAGACGGGCGATGTGGACGCGCTCGTCGCGCTCGCTCAGGAGACAGGGCCCGGCCTCACGACCTTCAAGCCGGACCGCGATGCGCTCGCCGCGCGCATCGATCGCGCGCGCCGCACGATCGAGGACAAGGCCGCATCGCACGAGAAGGGCTACTTCTTCGTGATGGAAGATTCGCAGACGAAGGACATTGCAGGCGTCTGCGGAATCGAAACGGCCGTGGGACTCGAGCAGCCGTTTTATAACTATCGCGTGAGCACGGTCGTGCATGCATCGCAGGACCTCGGCATCTGGACGCGCATGCGCGCGCTCAACATCTCGCACGACCTGACAGGTTACGCGGAAGTGTGCTCGCTGTTCCTGAGCCCGCGTTATCGCGCGCACGGCGTGGGCGGCTTGCTGTCGCGCTCACGCTTTATGTTCATCGCGCAGTTTCGCGACCGTTTCCCGCAGCGCATCTGCGCGGAGCTGCGCGGCCATTTCGACGCGGACGGCACGTCGCCGTTCTGGCGCGCGGTCGGCTCGCACTTCTATCAGATCGACTTCAACGCGGCGGACTATCTCAGCTCGCATGGCCGCAAGTCGTTTCTCGCGGAGCTGATGCCGCGTTTCCCCGTGTATGTCGAGCTGCTGCCCGAGGACGCGCAGCAGGCGATCGGCCTCACGCATAGCGATACGCTGCCCGCGCGCAAGATGCTCGAAGCGGAAGGGCTGCGTTACGAGAATCACGTCGACATCTTCGATGCAGGCCCCGTACTCGAATGCCATGTCGCCGATTTGAGGACGGTGCGCGAGAGCGTCGTCGTGCCCGTCGAGATCGCCGCGGTTCAAGCGCAGGAAGACGCCGCGCCGGAAAGCGGGCCGCGTTCGCTCGTTTCGAACACGTCGCTTGCGGATTTCCGCACGGGCGTGGCGGCGGGCATCGTCGAGAACGGGGTGTTCCGTCTTTCGGCGGACGAGGCGGCGGCATTGAACGTGAAGGCAGGCGAGCCCGTGCGCGTGCTGCCGCTGAAGCGCAAATAAGCGCAAGTGACATAGAAACAAGGACTGACATGAGCGAGCTTTTCATCGACGGCGAATGGATCGCCGGCACAGGACACGCATTCGCATCGCGCAACCCGGGCACGGGCGCGACGGTGTGGGAAGGCAATAGCGCATCGGCCGACGATGTCGATCGCGCCGTGATGAGCGCGCGCCGTGCGTTCGCGATGTGGTCGGCCGTGAGCCTCGACGAACGCATCGCCATCGTGCGCCGCTTCGCTGCATTGATCAACGAACGCAAGGAAGCGATCGCCGAGGCGATCGGCCGCGAAACGGGCAAGCCGTTGTGGGAAGCGCGCACGGAAGCCGCGTCGATGGCGGCCAAGGTCGAGATCTCGATCCAGTCGTACAACGAGCGCACGGGCGAGCGCCGCGCCGCGATGGCGGACGGCACGGCCGTGCTGCGTCATCGTCCGCATGGCGTCGTGGCCGTGTTCGGTCCGTATAACTTTCCCGGGCATTTGCCGAACGGGCATATCGTGCCTGCGCTGATCGCGGGCAACGTCGTCGTGTTCAAGCCTTCGGAACTCGCGCCGGGCGTCGCGCGCGTCACCGTCGAAGTGTGGCGCGACGCGGGTCTGCCCGCTGGCGTGCTGAACCTCGTGCAAGGCGAGAAGGACACGGGCATCGCGCTTGCGAATCATCGGCAGATCGATGGCCTGTTCTTCACGGGCAGCTCGGATACGGGCACGCTGCTGCACAAGCAGTTCGGCGGCCGGCCCGAGATCGTGCTCGCGCTGGAGATGGGCGGCAACAATCCGCTCGTCGTCGCGCCCGTCGCCGATATCGACGCCGCCGTGCATCACACGATTCAATCGGCGTTCCTGTCGGCAGGCCAGCGCTGCACATGCGCGCGCCGCATCTTCGTGCCGAACGATGCGTTCGGCGAGCGCTTCATCGAACGTCTTGTCGACGTGACGTCGCGCATCGCGGTCGGCGAATACAACGCCGATCCGCAGCCGTACATGGGCGCCGTGATTTCGGCGCGCGCGGCGGCGCGTCTCGTCGAAGCGCAGGCGCGCCTGATCGCCGATGGCGCGAAGCCGCTCCTGAAGATGGAGCAACGCGATCCGAAGCTCGGCTTCGTGACGCCCGCGATCCTCGACGTGACGAACGTGCAGAGCCTGCCCGACGAGGAGCACTTCGGCCCGCTCGCGCAGATCGTTCGCTACGGTTCGTTCGACGAAGCGATCACGGGCGCGAACGATACCGAGTTCGGTCTGTCGGCAGGACTGCTCGCCGACGACGAAGCGCTGTGGACGCACTTTCAGCGCGCGATCCGCGCCGGCATCGTGAACTGGAACCGGCCGACCAATGGCGCATCGTCGGCGGCGCCGTTCGGCGGCACGGGGCGCTCGGGCAACAACCGGCCGAGCGCGTACTACGCGGCCGATTACTGCGCGTACCCGATGGCCTCCGTCGAAAGCGCACAACTGCAAATGCCCGCGAGCGTGTCGCCGGGTCTTCATTTCTAAGGATCGACGATGCAAGCCACTGAAGCGAATTTCGACGGACTCGTCGGACCGACCCACAACTACGCAGGGCTGTCGTTCGGCAACGTCGCGTCGCAGACCAACGAGAAGTCCGTCGCGAACCCGAAGGCCGCTGCGAAGCAGGGCCTGCGCAAGATGAAGCAGCTCGCGGACCTCGGTTTCAACCAGGGCGTGCTGCCGCCGCAGGAGCGTCCGTCGATGCGCCTGTTGCGCGAGCTGGGTTTCTCCGGCGATGAGGCGAGCGTGATCGCGCGCGTCGCGCAGAATGCGCCCGAATTGCTGGCGGCGGCGAGTTCTGCATCGGCGATGTGGACGGCGAACGCGGCGACCGTCAGCCCGTCCGCGGATACGCACGATGGCCGCGTGCATTTCACGCCCGCGAACCTGACGAGCAAGCTGCATCGCGCGATCGAACACGAATCGACGCGCCGCACGCTGCGCGCGATTTTCGCGGACACGTCGCGCTTCGTCGTGCACGAAGCGTTGCCCGGCACGCCAGCGCTCGGCGACGAAGGCGCGGCGAACCACACGCGTTTTTGCGCGCAGTACGGCGCGAAAGGTGTCGAGTTCTTCGTCTATGGCCGCAGCGAATATCGCCGCGGACCAGAGCCGAAACGTTATCCCGCGCGTCAGACGTTCGAGGCGAGCCGCGCCGTCGCGCATCGTCATGGCCTTTCCGACGATGCAACGGTGTACGCGCAACAGACGCCCGACGTGATCGACGCGGGTGTGTTCCACAATGACGTGATCGCAGTGGGCAATGCGCGCACGCTGTTCTGTCATCAGCTGGCGTTCGTCGATCAGCAGGCCGTGTACGACGAACTGCGCACGAAGCTGTCGAAGCTCAACGGCGAATTCAACGTGATCGAAGTGCCGGACGCGCAGGTGAGCGTCGCCGATGCCGTGACGTCGTATCTGTTCAACAGCCAGTTGCTGTTGCGCGGCGACGGCCGCCAGGTGCTGGTCGTGCCGCAGGAGTGCCGCGAGAATCCGCGCGTTGCAGCGTACCTCGACGAACTGGCATCGGGCAAGGCGCCCATCGACGACGTGCTCGTGTTCGATCTGCGCGAGAGCATGAAGAACGGCGGCGGCCCTGCTTGCCTGCGTCTGCGTGTGGTGCTCAACGATGCCGAGCGTGGTGCAGTGACGCCGGGCGTGTGGATCGACGACAGTCTTTTCACGCGGCTCGATGCGTGGATCGAGAAGCACTATCGCGACCGCCTCGCGCCCATGGATCTGGCCGACCCGCAGTTGCTCAGCGAGTCGCGCACTGCGCTCGACGAACTGACGCAGATTCTGGGTTTGGGATCGCTGTATGACTTCCAGCGCTGATACGGCCGTGCCGGCGATGCTCGGCGATTTCCTCGCGTTCACGCTCGCGGGCGCGCAGCCTGCCGACGATGCGCGCGCCGGTGTGTGCGCGAACGGCGTGCAATGGAAGTGGATCGACGACGGCGTGCTGCAGTTCGAGCCCGCTGCGTCATCGGGCGGCGACGTGCGCAGCGTGCTCGTATCGGCGGGCATTCATGGCGACGAGACGGCGCCCGTCGAGTTGCTGTCGTTTCTGGTCCGCGACATTGCGCAGGGACGCGTTGTGCTCGCGTGCCGGCTGCTCGTGATCCTGGGCAACGTGCAGGCGATGCGCGAGTCGTGCCGCTATATCGACGACGATCTGAACCGGCTCTTCAGCGGGCGTCATGCGCAGTTGCCCGAGAGTCACGAGGCGCCGCGTGCTGCCGCACTCGAGCGCATCGCGATGCGCTTTTTCACCGACGCACCGGATGCGCCCGGCGCGCGCTGGCACATCGACATGCACACGGCGATTCGCGCTTCCGTGTTCGAACAGTTTGCATTGCTGCCGCATACGGGTGCGCCGTTGTCGCGCTCGATGTTCGAGTGGCTGCGCGATGCGCGTATCGCGGCTGTGCTGCTGCATACGACGAAGGGCAACACGTACTCGCATTTCACGGCCGAGTCGTGTGGCGCGGATGCGTGCACATTGGAGCTGGGGAAGGTAAGGCCCTTTGGGCAAAACGACTTGTCGCGGTTTTCCGGCGCGGATCATGCGGTGCGGCAGCTCATCGCCGGTGAAGCGGGAGATGCTTCGCTGGCATTGCCGCGCGTGTTCACTGTGATCGATCAGATCACCAAGAAGAGCGATGCGTTTGAGTTGCTGTTCGCGAAAGACGTGGCCAATTTCACCGCGTTTGGGCGCGATACGGTGCTCGCGCGGGATGGCGACTATCGGTATGTCGTGCGGCACGATGAAGAGCGGATTGTGTTTCCTAATGCGACGGTCAAGCCTGGATTGAGGGCAGGGCTGCTGGTCGTTGAGACTACCGATGAGGCGCATTCGGTGCTGGTGTAGGTTTTTTTGTCTGCGACGCTGTTGGTTTTTTTGCCTTTGTCGCTGACATCCGCGATGCGTTGGTTTGCCTTGCCCTTATCGCGGGCATCCGCGATGCGCCTCGCGGCGCAGGCGTTGCCCCTGTGCGGGGCGGCACTCACTTTCTTTGCCGCCGCAAAGAAAGTAAGCAAAGAAAGCGGGCTCACACCGCCAATCCTTGACCTTTACCCACGGGCCCTCAACGGCCCCATCCTTCAACCGGCAGTGTGCTGTCTTGTGCGCGTTGCCAACGCGCTGATCGAGCGCCTCACCTGCATCGCGCACCCGAATTGCGGCTTGCGACGTCGAACATTTCTGCGCCCCTTTGCGGCAAACTGTGTGTAGCCATTTGCACCGCACAGGACACCCTCGATATGCGATACGCCTGCGTAGTGAGGGCTTTGCCGCGTACGACACAGCGACCTATATTCACTACCGCAATGGGGCGCTGCAACGTTCGATACCCTTAAGCGTGCCACACGTGCATGAAGTGGGTGAGGCGTTTAGCCGGAGCGTTGGCAACGCGCATAGGCCACGCATGCTGCCGCGTGAAACACAGGGACGTTGAGAGCCCGTGGGTAATCGTCAAGCACTGGCGGTGTGAGCCCGCTTTCTTTGCTTACTTTCTTTGCGGCGGCAAAGAAAGTGAGTGCCGCCCCGCACAGGGGCAACCCCCGCGCCGCGAGGCGCCTCGCGGATGCCCGCGATAAGGGCAAAGCAAACCAACACATCACGGATGCCAGCGGCACGCTAAAAAAACCAAAGCGTCGCAGACAAAAAAACCCATCGGCAGACACCAATTCCATTGCCCCTTTCCGACAAGAACTTGCGAATTCACGCGCAGCGAGAACCCTCAAGACGAGAAGCAAAACGACGCAACGAGCGATCACCAAAACATCACCACGCGGAGCGAACACCCCGGACCCTGTAAAATCCACCGCCTTGTGCGCCGCACCAAGCCCCGCGCATGCGTTTGTACCGCATTTTTGGCGTTGCAATGATCACGCGCACGCCCAACGCGGGGCGTACCGCATACCAGCATTCTTGAGGAAAGTATCGATGAAAATGAGTTGGCAAAAGATGGCCGCGCTCGCCGCATTCGCGGGCGCGATGATGGCAGTAAACGCAACGGCCGCTGAGATCAAGGAACTCCGCTTCGGCGTCGAGGCGTCGTATGCGCCGTTCGAATCGAAGTCGCCGGCCGGCGAACTGCAAGGCTTCGATATCGACGTCGGCAACGCCGTCTGCGCCCGGCTCAAGACCAAATGCGTGTGGGTCGAGAACGCGTTCGACGGCCTGATTCCCGCGCTCCAGGCCCGCAAGTTCAACGCGATCAACTCGGACATGTCGATCACCGACCAGCGTCGCGCCGCCATCGACTTTACCGATCCCATCTACGTGATCCCCAACCAGATGATCGCGAAGAAGGGCAGCGGCCTGCAGCCGACGGCCGCATCGCTGAAGGGCAAGCACGTCGGCGTGCTGCAAGGCACGATCCAGGAAACCTACGCGAAGGCCAAGTGGGCGCCCGCCGGCGTCGACGTGATTCCGTATCAGACGCAGGACCAGGTGTACGCCGACCTTGTCGCGGGCCGCCTCGATGCGTCGTTCCAGGACGCGGAAGCGGCCTCGAAGGGCTTCCTCAAGAAGCCGCAGGGCGCAGGCTTCGAATTCGCCGGCCCGCCCGTTTCGGACGAAAAGCTGCTCGGCTCGGGCGTCGGCTTCGGCATCCGCAAGGGCGACGCCGCGCTGAAGGACGCCGTCAACCAGGCATTGAAGGAGCTAAAGGCCGACGGCACTATCGACCGCCTCGCCGCAAAATACTTCGACGTGAAAGTCGTGCTCAAGTAATACGCGTGTCATCGGCTGCGGATAAGCTCGCCGATGTTGTTCGACTAACGGCCGCTTCGAGCGGCCGTTTTGTTTTTTTGCCCTTGTTTCATGGTCTTTTTCACGCAGCCGTGCTCCCGGGCCATTGTGGCTGCGCTAAAATCGGCGAGCGGGGAAAGGGGCTCGATGCGCCGCGCTCGGGAAGCGGGCGCTTCGAAGCCTGAAGAACAACACTGAATACGATGAGAGCACGAAGCGCCACGCTTCGCCGCAACCACTTGCATGGGACCAGTAGGCATGGACGGGAGCACGCGCTAAAGCGCCCACTCCCATCTACACGCCAGGTCTGGTCGACAGGGGACCGGAATGACCACCACCGTAGTCACTGAGGAACGCCAGGCCGAGGGCGTTCCCGGCATCGCGCTGGACGAGCGGGCAAACGTTTCGCTTGCCCGTCAGCCTGTTCTGAATCGCGACAACATGTTGTGCGCGTTCGAACTCAAGGTGCACCAGCCGCCCGTCGCGCGAGCGAGCGAAGAGCCGGCAGCGGCAGACGAGCCGTCATCGAAGGCCCAGGGCAGCGCAACGGAAGCCATCATCCACGCCGTTTTGCACGCCGATGTGCGCGCCGCGCTCGCCGGTCATCCGGGCTATCTGCAGATCACGCGTGAACTGCTGTTCGACGACGTGCTTCGCCAGATTCCCGCCGAGCGTTTCATGTTCGGGCTGCCGCTAGGAATCGGAGCCGACGATCAGCTGATCGCGCGCATCGTCGAGCTGCACGGCCGCCGTTATCGCTTCGCGCTCGACAACGTCGCGCAGGCCGACGAAACCTTCGCGCGTCTTCTGCCGTATGCGGATGCCGTGAAGATCGATATGAACCGCATCCCGCAGGCAATGTTGCCGAAGTTCGCGAGCGTGCTGAAATCGGCGGGCAAGCTGCTGATCGCGCTCGGCGTCGAGTCGCAAGCCGTGTTCGAGCAGGCCTTCAATCTCGGCTTCGACCGCTTCCAGGGCTATTACTTCGCGCATCCGCAGGGCGCGGACGCGCGCAAGGTCAGCGCGCCGCGTCATGCGCTGCTGAACCTGCTGCAACTGCTCGGCGGCGAGCCGACGGTCGCGCAACTCGAAGCGGAACTGAAGCTGAACCCCGTGCTCGTGATGCACCTGATGCGCCTCGCGAACTCGAGCGGCCTCGCGCTGGGACGCAAGGTCACGACGCTGCGCGAGGCGATCAACGCGACGGGCACCAACCGTATTGCGCGCTGGACGCAACTGCTGTTGTACGCGGACGGCCGCAAGGTCGCGCTCGAAGACGATCCGTTGCTGCAACTGGCCGCCACGCGCGCGCGCTTCATGGAACTGGCCATCGAGCGCCTGCCCGAGGCGGGCCGCCACGAAACCGATGCGGCGTTCCTCACGGGGGTGTTCTCGTTTGTCGATTCGGTGTTCGGCGGCTCGCTCGAACATACGCTGAACGTGCTCGCGCTGTCCAGGCCGATCCGCGACGCGATTCTCCAGCGCGAAGGCGTGCTCGGCGCGTTGCTGACCGTGATCGAAGCGCTGGAGCGCGGCGCATGGGCCGACATCGAAAACGGCTGTGCGCTGCTCGAAGGCCTGCAGGTACACGACGTCGCGCAAATGGGCCTGATCGCGGCCGCGTGGGCGGGCGTTGCCGATCGCAGCGCGGAAGCGGCGGGACTCGAGCGGATCGAGGATTGAAGAAGACGCGCGGCTCGAATGCACGAGCCGTGCAGGTCGATGGCAGAACGCGTGCGCTCGACCTCTGCCCGAGCCGGTCAGCGCGGTCTTCCGGATTACTTCACAGCGTTTCCACTTCGCTCACCGGCGCGTGAGCGAAGAACCGTCCCAGTTCTCGCGCGAGGTCGTTGAGCGCGGCCATTTCCCGCTGCGAGATGCGGCGCGGCATATCGTGACGTGCCCAGTCGCCGTAGAGCAGGGCAACCGTCGATTTGTTCTCCAGCACCACGGGCAGCAATACGAACGAATGCACGTCGTCGAATGCGCGGCGATACCAGCCCGGCAAGCGCGCGTGCATCTTCGGATCGCGTGCGTTCTCAATGAAGATACCGACCGAGTTCGCGATCGCGAGATGAAACACGTCGGGCTCGAACGCCGTCGCGAAGCTGAGCTCGGGCAACGCTCCTTCGATCTTCGCGCCGAAGCCCATCGTCGCCTTGAAGATGCCGTTGCCCTGACGCACGAACACGACGGTGCGCTCGAAGTTCAGCCCGGCAAGCACGGTCTCCGATGCCATCGCGAGCGCGGGCGCAAGTCCGCTGTCGCCCGGCAACGCCTGTAGCTCGCTGACGCCCGCAAGAATGCACGATTCGGGGTCGAGCGACTCGCGCGCGATCGCATCGGCGTTCGCGCGCAGTTCGAAGATCTCGCGCATCACGCCGTCGCGGGTCTCTTCTTCGGCGAGCGTCAGGCTCATGTCGACGAGCACTTCGGGGTCGGTGCCGAGCGTGCGGCTGTAGCGCTGCGCAAGTTCGGCGAGGCGCACGTCGCGTTGCGACTCGGGCAGATGCGCTTGCGTGAGCACGTTCGCGACTTCCGTCGAATAGTTCGTGATCGCGCGCAGCCATTGCGCCTGGCGCGGTTCGTCGTGCTGCAGCGGATCGAACTCGGTCATGCCGACGCGGATCATGTCCGGCAGACGCCAGCGCGTCGCCGCTTCGAGTCCGATCTCCTGGAACGTCACGCCGAGCACGCTTTCGCACGCTTCGTTCTCGCCCATGCCAGTATCGACCTGGCGGCGAATCTGGTCCCACTCGGCATCGAGATAGAACACGACGAGCAGCTTGCCGACCTGGCGCATCAGCGTGCACACGACGGCCTCTTCGCCCTGGCGCAGGTCGCCGCGTTCGGTGATCTTGCGCGCGACGCAGCCCGAGAGCATCGTGCGGTTCAGTTCGAGCTTCGCGTCGATGCGGCGCGGCGCGCTGTGATGAAAGTGATCGACGATTTTCAGGCCGACGACGAGATGGCCGACGGCGTCCATGCCGAGCACCATCAACGCGCGCGAGACGGTCGTGATGTTGCCGCCGAATGCCATGTACATCGCCGAGTTTGCGAGGCGCAGCACTTTCTGCGTCAGCGCGAAGTCGGAGAGCACGATCTGCACGAGCGCGCTGAAGTCGAGATCGTCGTTGTTCATCGCGGCCATCGTCGTGCGGAGCGACTGCTGCAGCATCGGAAAATCGCCGCGCTCGTTCATGCGAGCCCAGAGCCGGTCAAGCAGCGCAGCCTTTAGCATGAGAATCCCGCAAAAGCCATACAAGTCCCAGTTAGCGGCACGCCGATGCGTGGCCGATGCACAGTGCGAACACGCGTCATCTCATTCACGCTTCACCATGCACGTGTAGCGCGCGCGATTCGAAGCGCTGTGCGAGTTCTTCCGACGGCAATGCCTTGCAGACGAGCCAGCCCTGAATGTGATCGCAGCCCATCTCGGTGAGCAGATTGCGCTGTTCTTCCGTCTCGACACCTTCGGCGACGAGCTCGAGATCGAGCGTCTGCGCAAGGCCCACGACAGCGCTCACGATGGCCTGATCGTTGCGCGAGGTTAGCAGATTCTCCACAAAGCTCCGGTCGATTTTCAGTTTGGCCAGCGGAAAGCGTTGCAGGTACGCAAGACTCGAATAGCCGGTGCCGAAGTCGTCGACGGCGAAGCGGATGCCGAGGCCCGTCAGTTCTTCGAGCAACGTCGTCGCGTGCTGCGGGTCGTGCATCAGCAGGCTTTCCGTGATCTCGAACACGAGGCGGCGCGGATCGATGCCCGTCAGTGAAATCGCTTCGCGCACGCTCTCCTTGAAGCGCGGATCGCGGAACTGTTGCGGCGACACGTTGACGGCGACGTATTGCAGCCGGATGCCTTGCGCGTCCCAGCGGATCAGCTGCATGCACGCGGCCTTCAGCACCCAGTTGCCGAGGTAGTTGATGAGGCCGACCGATTCGGCGAGCGGAATGAACATCGACGGCGGCACGAGCCCGTGCACGGGATGCTGCCAGCGGATCAGCGCTTCGACGCCGACTACGCCGCGCGTCTGGCTGCTCGTGATCGGCTGGAAGTGAAGCGAGAATTCGC
The DNA here is from genome assembly GCF_009362735.1 of Paraburkholderia franconis. Lineage (GTDB taxonomy): Bacteria > Pseudomonadota > Gammaproteobacteria > Burkholderiales > Burkholderiaceae > Paraburkholderia > Paraburkholderia franconis. Next base: position 113,986 of record NZ_WHNP01000018.1, read on the forward strand.
CGTTGCGCACGCCGTCGTACAGGTCCGATTCGAGCTTGAGGCGCTCGGCGTCGGCGGGGCTGTCGTCGGGCACGTAGAAGGCGAGCGTGTTGCCGCCCGCCGCCTTCGCGCGCAGCAGCGCATGATCGGCCCAACGCAACAGCTGGCTGTCGCGCGGCGAGGCGTCGGGCGAGTCGGGCATGCGCTGCGTGTCAGGAATGCGCTGCGCGTCAGGAATGCGCTGCGCGTCGGGCATGTGCTGCATGTCCGGCATGCGCTGCGTATCGGGATACAGCGCGATGCCGACGCTCGCCGACAGATGCACGGGCTGACGATTGAACGTATAGGGCTGCTGGATCGCCGTTAGCAGGCGCCGCGCGAGCGCTTCGGCGGCGATCGCCGCATCGGCGCGCGCATGCACGGGCGGCAGCAGGATCGCGAACTCGTCGCTGGAAATGCGCGCGATCACTTCGCCTTGTGTCGCCATATTGGCGAGGCGCCGCGCGGTGTCGCGCAGCATCTCGTCGCCCGCGTCATAGCCGAGCGCGCGGTTCACGCGTTGATAGTCGTCGAGATCGAGCAGCAGCAGCGCGGCGGCCTTGCCCGTCGCGTCGGCCTTTCGCTGTGCGTTGCGCATGTCCTCGATCAGCGCGGGCAACGTCGCGAGGCCCGTCAGATGATCGTGATGCAGTTGATGCCTGAGGTTCGCCTCTGCTGCGCGCCAGCTCGATACGTCGAAGCCCGCGATCGCGTAGCCTTCGATGCCGTCGTGACAGTTGCGCACGATGCGCAGCTCGACGGGCACGGGGTAGGTCAGCGACTTGATCAGATCGAGCGTGACCTTTTCGACGGCGCCCGTTTCGTCGGCGCGGCGCAAGGCGGCGTCCAGCGACGCGACGTCGGCGGGCGCGACGAGTTCGTGCAGCGTGACGGTCTGCAGGTATTCGCGGTGATAGCCGATGAAGCGCAGGCTCGCTTCCGACACATACAAAAACGTGAGGTTGCGCGCCACGTGCGCGAGGAAGTCGACCGCGCCCGCAGCCTGCTCGAGGCCGGCCGCGAGGCTTTGCGCGACCGTCGTGCGCGCGGGCTGACGGACCGCGCGGAATCGGTCGATAGCCGTGCGCAGCAAGCCCCGGCGGGGTGGGGTGATCCTGGTCGCTTCCATGTATGTCGCTGACTACCCGGGTTCGTCGTGAGGCGGGACGGCCGCGCAATGCCCGCGGGACGATGGGTCCGTGCAGGGCGTAAGGCCATCCATCAGAACGGGATAACGACCCTCGCAGCGGAATCTTTAGCGTTCGCACATAAAAAGCGCCATAACGTGTGGTAGAGGCAGCCGACCATGCATGCGCCGATGAATTCCGCTAAAGTCGCGGCGATCGTGCACCGTTAATGCGGCTGATGTGCCGCGTTGGCGAAGCACGCGCGTTGTCCGAAGGGTGGCGCGCGCCACCCCATTCAACTCGCTATGGAATTCAGGCCGCCGGGAAAAATGTCCGATCCGTCCCACGACAACGATGAAGCCGTTCGCCTCCAAACGTTTGCGCAAACGGGTGGGGACGATGATGCGCTACTGTCGTCGCAGTTCGTCTACGTGGGGCGTCAGCCGATTCTCGACCGCAACGGCGCGTTGCATGCGTACGAATTGCTCTTTCGCGGCAGCGCGCGCAACTACGCAGAAGTTTTCGACGATGCGCAAGCGACTGCACAGGTCGTCGTGCGCACGATCGGCGGCATCGGCGTGCAGTCGGTGCTCGGCACACATCGGGGCTACGTGAACATCGGCCGCAAGCTGCTGTTCGACGACATCGTGCATCTGATGCAGCCCGAGCGCTTCGTGCTCGAAATCCTCGAAACGGTCACGTTCGATGCGCGGCTCATTGCGCGCATCGCCGAATTGCGGCGCGCGGGCTTTCGCATTGCGCTCGACGACGTGTGCGAGCTGTCGCCGAATCTGCTGACCGTGTTGCCGCACGCGGACATCGTCAAGATCGACTTCCTGCAGACGGACCGCGCGCAATTGCGCACGCTCACGCGGACACTGCGCATGCACGGCAAGACGCTGATCGCCGAAAAGGTCGAGACGCGCAAAGACTTCGCGCTTGCCCGCGAGTTGGGCTTCCATCTGTTCCAGGGCTATTTCTTTGCGCGGCCACAAGTGCTATCGACGCGCCGCAACCATTCATCGCGCACGTCGTTGCTGCGGCTGCTTGCGCTGCTCGCGCGCGACGCGGGCATCGTCGAGCTCGAAGACGAATTGAAGCGCAATCCGAATGTGGTGATGCAATTGCTGCGCCTCGTCAATTCGAGTGCGTTCGGGCTCGGACGCAATATCTCGTCGCTGCGCGAAGCGATCATCGCGACAGGCACGCGGCAGATCGCGCGCTGGGCGCAACTGTTGCTGTACGCGGACGGCGGCGACCTGCCGTGGCGCTCCGATCCTCTCGTGCAGCTGGCGGGCACGCGCGCGCGCTTCATGGAACTGGCCGCGCGCTGGATACGTCCGAACGACGAAGCCTTCGCCGATGCAGCGTTTCTGACGGGCGTGTTCTCGCTGGTGCATGTGCTCGTCGATTCGACGCCCGATGAGACGCTCGATCCGCTGGACCTGTCGCCCATCATTCGCGATGCGATCGTCGCACGCGCAGGGCCAATGGGCGCGCTGCTGCGGATCGCGGAAGCGGCGGGCGAAGCGCAGGACGCCGCCGCGATTGCAGCGATCGCGAGCTCGGCATCGCCGGCGGAATTCGCGGCGCTGACGCCCGTTGTGCTCGCCGAGTTGAACCTGTCGGCGGCCGCGTGGTTCGGCGCGCATCTCATGGATTAAAGTCCGCATCCCGTTCGTTTCATGCATTGGCGGGTGATGGTGCGCGATGTCAGCGGACTGCAAAGTTCGTGGACTCATCGACAGCGTTCATGCTGCGCGCCGACGCACATTCGCCAAACGTGGTCCAATATTGGACGGCAGGTTATGGTTGCGACGGCTCGCATGGTTGATGCGGGCGTTGCGCGGCATCGCACGGGCATCGTGCGCTCACGATTTCGAGGACTCGACATGAAGCAGAAGATTGTGCCGTTCGCGCTGGCGGCTACGCTGTGCGCGAGTTTATCGCTGTATGCGCTGACGGCTTCCGCCACGCTCAAGCCCGGCGACGACGCGCCGGACTTCACGACGCAGGCGTCGCTCGGAGGCAAGACCTATCAGTACCAACTCGCCGATGCGCTCAAGAAAGGGCCCGTCGTCCTGTACTTTTATCCCGCCGCCTTCACGAAGGGCTGCACGATCGAGGCGCACGAATTCGCGGAAGCCGTCGACGAGTACAAGAAGTACGGCGCGACCGTGATCGGCGTGTCGCACGACAACATCGACAAGCTGACGAAGTTCTCGGTCAGCGAATGCCGCAGCAAATTCCCGGTTGCGGCCGATCCCGATTCGAAGGTCATCAACGCATATGATGCGGGCCTGCCGATGCACGCGCCGATGGCCAACCGCGTGTCGTATGTGATCGCGCCCGACGGCAAGGTCATCTACGAATACACGAGCCTGTCGCCCGACAAGCACGTCGAAAACACGATGCAGGCGCTCAAGGAGTGGGCCGCGACCCACAAGCAGCCTTGACGCTGCTTCATCGCGTGCAGTCCGCGTTGCTCCACTTCTGACCGTCGATACACGATGCCGATAGTCGTCGGACTGCTCGTGCTGGCCGCGCTGATCTACGGCGCCGTGCAGGCGTTTCACGCGCTGTCGGCGCAGTTCGGGCTGGGCGTGGCGATCGGCGTCGCGATGATCGTCGTCGCGCTGCTGCTCGCGATGCTTGCGTGGTGGTGGCGTCGCCGCAACGAAGTCGCGGCCAATATCCGCGACGGCGACTGGACGCACGAGCTCAAAGGCGAATGGGGCGACGTGCGGCTCGCGGCGGGCAAGCGTCTTTGCGACGTGCAGGTGAGCGGCACGCGCGGCTCGTACATTTTCGCGGACCTTCGGCACGCGCAGCCGGTGCGCGATGGCGAGCGCTGGCAGGTCAAGCTCGATGTGAAGGATGCGGCGCATCCCGAATGGCGCTTGCCGATGGTGTCGGAGCGCGAGGCGCGTCAGTGGACGCGCATATTCATGCTGGCGATGGCGCAGAAGCTTTGAGAGGCGGGGGCGGGGCAGTGGTCAGTCGAACGGTTCGCTTAACGGTTAGCTGAACGGTTCGCTGAACGCCTGCATTCGCATGATGCTTCGCGGACGCCAGTGCCCAGCAATGCAAAGCGCAACAAAAGCCACCGATTGCAGCGAACCGAACGGGATCAGCTCCCCGAAGCCGCCGCCTGCGCCCCCTTGTTCTTTCGCGCCTCCCAGCGCACGCGGAGGCGGTCCATGTACAGATAGACGACGGGCGTCGTATAGAGCGTGAGCATCTGGCTCACGATCAGCCCGCCGACGATCGCAAGACCCAGCGGCGCGCGCAGCTCCGCACCTTCGCCGCGCCCGAACGCGAGCGGCAGCGCGCCGAGCAGAGCCGCGCAGGTCGTCATCATGATCGGGCGGAAACGCAACAGGCATGCCTGCTCGATCGCATCGCGCGACGACAGCCCTTGCCGCGACGCGTCGATTGCGAAGTCCACCATCATGATCGCGTTCTTCTTCACGATGCCGATCAGCAGGATCACCGCGATCAGCGCGATGATACTGAACTCCGTGTTGAAGAGCAGCAGCGCGAGCAGTGCGCCGACGCCCGCCGACGGCAGCGTCGACAGGATGGTCAGCGGGTGGATGTAGCTCTCGTACAGAATGCCCAGCACGATGTAGACGGCCGCAAGCGCCGCGAGAATCAGGATCGGCTGGTCGGACATCGATTGCTGGAACGCCTGCGCGGTGCCCTGGAAGCTGCCGTGGATCGTCGCCGGCATGCCGATCTCGGCCATCGTCTGGTAGATGATCTGCGTGGCCTGCGAGAGCGACTTGCCGGGCGCCAGGTTGAACGAGATCGTCGACGAGACGAACTGGCTCTGGTGGTTCACCGCGAGCGGCGTGTTGCCGGGGCCGAAGCGGGCGATCGCGGACAGTGGAATCATCGTTTCCTTCGAGGTCGACACGGCCGCGCCCGTCGACGCGCTCGACTTGCCGCTTGCCGCAATCGAATTGTTCGCCAGATTGCGCGCGGAGTCGGCGGCGATGGCGGCCGCGCTCGACGCCGCCGTGCCCGCGGTACCGCCCGCCGACGAACGCGTCGTGGCCGTCGTGGCCGACGTGACCGTGCCCGCCGTCGCGTTGGTCGATTGCGAGCCGCTCGCGCTGCCGCCCGACGTGCTGATCCACACCTGATTCAGCATGTCGGGGCTCTGCCAATACTTCGGCGCGACTTCCATCACGACGTGATACTGGTTCAGCGGGTTGTAGATCGTCGAGACCTGGCGCTGGCCGAATGCGTCGTACAGCGTGTTGTCGATCTGCGCGGGCTTGATGTTGAGGCGCGCCGCCGTCTGGCGGTCGATCGTCACCATCGATTCGAGACCGGCTTGCTGCTGGTCCGAGTTGACATCGGTGAGATCGGGGCGCTTTTGCAGCGCTTCCGTGAGAAGCGGCGCCCATTTGTACAGGTCGGCCGTGGTGTCCGAGAGCAGCGTGAACTGATACTGCGCATTCGACTGCCGGCCGCCGACGCGTATGTCCTGCACCGCCTGCAGGAACGTGCGCGCGCCCGCGACGCCCGACAGCGGCCCACGCAACTGCTGGATCACCTGATCGGCGGAGATCTTGCGCTCTGTCTTCGGCTTGAGCGACACGAACATGAAGCCCGAGTTGGTCTGCCGTCCGCCCGTGAAGCCGACTACGCTGTCGACGGCGGGGTTCGCCTGCACGATGCGCATCATCTCGGAGAACTTCACCTTCATCGCCTGGAAGGACGTTGCCTGATCGGCCTGGATGCCGCCGATCAGACGCCCCGTGTCCTGCTGCGGGAAAAAGCCCTTCGGCACGATGATGTAGAGCGCGATGTTCAGCGCGATCGTGACGAACAGCACCATCAGGATCAGCAGCGGATGACGCAGCGACCAGCCGAGCGTGCGCGCGTAGCCGCGCTGCATTCCGTCGAAGCCGCGTTGGAGCCAGCGCGCGAAGCGGCCTTCTTCCCGCTTCTCGTGCGGCTCGAAGAGCAGGCGCGAGCACATCATCGGCGTGAGCGTCAGCGATACCATCAGCGACACGCCGATCGCGAGCGACAGCGTGAGCGCGAACTCGCGGAACAGCCGCCCGACGATGCCGCCCATCAGCAGGATCGGCAGGAACACGGCGACCAGCGAAATGCTGATCGACATCACCGTGAAGCCGACTTCGCGCGCGCCGACGAACGCCGCCTTCATGCGCGGCATGCCGCTCTCGATATGGCGCGTGATGTTTTCCAGCACGACGATCGCGTCGTCGACGACGAAGCCCGTCGCGATCGTGAGCGCCATCAGCGACAGGTTGTCGATTGAAAACCCGAGCAGATACATCGCCGCGAACGTGCCGATGATCGAGATCGGCACGGCCACGCTCGGAATCAGCGTCGCACGCCAGTTGCGCAGGAACAGGAACACGACCATCACGACGAGCGCGACGGCGATCATCAAAGTGCGCTCGGTGTCCTTCAGCGACGCGCGGATCGTCGTCGAGCGGTCGGCCGTCGGCGTGATCTGGGCGGCGGCGGGCAACGAAGCCTGCAACTGCGGAATCATCGCCTTCACGCGGTCAATCGTTTCGATGATGTTCGCGCCGGGCTGCCGGTACAGGATCACGAGCACCGAGCGCTCGTTGTTCATCAGGCCGAGATTGCGCAGGTCCTCGACGGAATCGACGACTTCGGCGACATCGGACAGATGCACGGCCGCGCCGTTGCGATACGCGATCACGAGGTCCTTGTACTGCGACGCCTGCTTCGCCTGGTCGTTCGTGTAGAGCTGCACGCGATTCGGGCCGAATTCGATCGAGCCTTTCGGGCTGTTCGCATTCGCCGAAGCGAGCGCCGCGCGCACGTCTTCGAGACCGATGCCGTAGTGAAAGAGGGCTTGCGGCTCGAGCTCGACGCGCACGGCCGGGTTCGCCGAGCCGCTCACGTCCACTTCGCCGACGCCGTCCACCTGCGATAGCGACTGTTGCAGCACCGTCGCCGCCGAGTCGTATAGCTGGCCCGCCGTCATCGTCTTCGACGTGAGCGCGAGAATGAGGATGGGCGCGTCGGCGGGATTGACCTTGTGGTAGGTCGGATTTTGCCGGAGGCTCGTGGGCAGGTCGGCGCGCGCCGCGTTGATGGCGGCCTGCACGTCGCGTGCGGCGCCGTCGATGTTGCGGTTCAGGCCGAACTGCATCGTGATGCGCGCCGAGCCGACGGAACTCGTCGACGTCATTTCGGTGACGTCGGCAATCGATCCGAGATGCCGTTCGAGCGGACTCGCCACGCTCGTCGCGACCGTCTCCGGGCTCGCGCCCGGCAGGCTCGCCTGAATCGAGATGGTCGGGAAATCGACTTGCGGCAACGGTGCGACGGGCAGCCTTGCGAACGCGAACAGGCCCGACAGCGCAATGCCGATCGCGAGCAGCGTCGTCGCGACGGGGCGCTGGATGAAAGGGCGCGACAGGTTCATCGTTTCGGCCTCTTCATTCAGGCGTCGGCGTCGGTGACGGGCGGCGTGGGATGGCCGTCACGATGAAAGCGCGCGCGCAGCCGCCGCGCAATCGAATCGAAGCCGAGATAGATCACGGGCGTCGTGAAGAGCGTCAGCAACTGGCTGACGATCAGGCCGCCCGCAATCGCGATACCGAGAGGCCGGCGCAGCTCCGAGCCCGCGCCCGTGCCGAGCATCAGCGGCAAGGCGCCGAGCAGCGCCGCCATCGTCGTCATCAGGATCGGCCGGAAGCGCAACAGGCACGCCTGATAGATCGCTTCGCGCGGCGGCTTGCCATGCACGCGCTCGGCTTCGAGCGCGAAGTCGATCATCATGATCGCGTTCTTCTTCACGATGCCGATCAACAGCACGATGCCGATGATGCCGATGATGTCGAGATCGTGGCCCGTCAGCAGCAGCGCGAGCAGCGCGCCGACGCCCGCCGACGGCAGCGTCGACAGGATCGTGATGGGATGCACGAAGCTCTCGTACAGCACGCCGAGCACGATATACATCGTGACGACGGCGGCGAGAATCAGGAACAGCTCGTTCGAGAGCGACGCCTGGAATGCGAGCGCCGCGCCCTGGAAGCGCGTCTGGAACGACGCGGGCAGGCCGATGTCCTTTTCCGCCTGTTCGATCGCTTTCACGGCCGCGCCGAGCGACGCGCCGGGCGCCAGATTGAACGACACGGTCGTGGCCGGGAACTGGCTCAGATGCGTGACGAGCAGCGGCGCGGGCTTCTCGTGGAAGCTCGCGATGGACGCGAGCGGCACCTGGCCGCCCGTCGACGTCGACGACGGCACGTAGATCGAGTTGAGCGACTCCGTGTAGTGTTGCATCTGCGGCTGCGCTTCGAGAATCACGCGGTACTGGTTCGACTGCGTGAAGATCGTCGAGATGATGCGCTGGCCGAACGCGTCATAGAGCGCGTTGTCGACGGTCGCGGGCGTGATGCCGTAACGCGCGGCCGACGCGCGGTCGATTTCCACGTACACCGACTGACCGTTGTTCTGCAGATCGGTGGCCACGTCGACGAGTTCGGGCGACTGTTGCAGCCGCTCCATCAGCTTCGGCACCCAGGTCGCGAATTCTTCGATGTTCGGATCGGTCAGCATGAACTGATACTGCGTCGGGCTCACCGTCGAATCGATGGTCAGGTCCTGCACAGGCTGCATGTAGAGCGTCGCGCCCGGAATGTGCGACGTGTCGCGCTGCAACTGGCGGATCACTTCGCTTGCCGTCGCGTCGCGATCGTCGCGCGGCTTCAGGTTGATCAGCATGCGGCCGCTGTTCAGCGTGATGTTGCTGCCGTCCACGCCGATGAACGACGTCAGGCTCTCGACGTTCGGATTCTTCAGGATCTCGGTGGCCAGCTGTTGCTGGCGCTCGGCCATCGACGCGTACGACACCGACTGCGGCGCCTGCGTGATTGCCTGGATCACGCCCGTGTCCTGCACGGGGAAGAAGCCCTTCGGAATGAACACATACAGCACGCCCGTGAGCACCAGCGTGAGCACGGCGACGACGAGCGTCGAGCGGTGCCGGTTCAGCACCCATTCCAGCGCGACGGCGTAGCGCGCAATGATCCAGTCGATCGCCGCGTGCGCCTTCGCTTCAAAGCGGTGGCTTTCCTTGGGCGGCGTGTGGCGCAGCAGCTTCGCGCACATCATCGGCACGAGCGTGAGCGACACGACGGCGGAAATCACGATGGTCACGGCAAGCGTGATCGCGAACTCGTGAAACAGGCGCCCGACTACGTCGCCCATGAAGAGCAGCGGAATCAGCACGGCGATCAGCGAGACTGTCAGCGAAATGATCGTGAAGCCGATCTGCTTCGAGCCCTTCAACGCGGCTTCGAGCGGCGTGTCGCCTTCCTCGACGTAGCGCGCGATGTTCTCGATCATCACGATCGCGTCGTCGACGACGAAGCCTGTCGCGATGGTCAGCGCCATCAGCGAGAGGTTGTCGAGCGAGAAGCCGCACAGGTACATCACGGCGAGCGTGCCGATCAGCGAAAGCGGCACCGACAGGCTCGGGATGATCGTCGCGTAGATGTTCGCGAGGAATAGATACATCACCAGCACGACCAGCACGACCGACATCAGCAGCTCGAACTGCACGTCGCGCACGGACGCGCGGATCGTCGTGGTGCGGTCGGTGACGATCTGCACGTCGAGCGCGGCGGGCAGCGACTGCTGAAGCGTGGGCAGCAGCTTCTTGATGCTGTCGACCGTCTGGATCACGTTCGCGCCCGGCTGGCGCTGCACGTTCAGGATGATCGCGGGCGTGTTGTTCACCCATGCGCCGAGCTTCGTATTCTCCGCGCCCGAGACGATGCTCGCGACGTCCGTCAGCATCACGGGGCGGCCGTTCTTGTACGCGACGACGGCGCTCTTGTACGCGTCGGCGTCCGTCAGCTGGTCGTTCGCGTTGATCGTGTACGCGCGCGTCGGGCCGTCGAAGTTGCCCTTCGGCGTGTTGACGTTGAGGTTCGAAATCGTCGTGCGCAGATCGTCGAGATTGAGGCCATACGACGCGAGCGCGCGCGGGTTTGCCTGGATGCGCACGGCGGGGCGCTGGCCGCCCGACAGGCTCACGAGGCCGACGCCCGCGACCTGCGAGATCTTCTGCGCGAGGCGCGTATCGGCGATGTCCTGCACCTGCGTGAGGGGCATCGACTTCGACGTGATCGCGAGCGTGATGATGGGCGCGTCGGCGGGGTTGACCTTCGCGTAGATGGGGGGCGCGGGCAGGTCCGACGGCAGCAGGTTGCCCGCCGCGTTGATCGCGGCCTGGACTTCCTGCTCGGCGACGTCGAGGGGCAGGTCGAGACTGAACTGCAGTGTGATGATCGACGAGCCCGCCGAGCTTTGCGACGACATCTGGTTCAGCGACGGCATCTGCCCGAACTGGCGCTCGAGCGGCGCCGTCACCGACGACGTCATCACATCGGGGCTCGCGCCCGGATAGAACGTCTGCACCTGGATGGTCGGATAATCGACTTCGGGCAGCGCGGAAAGCGGCAGAAAGCGCAGCGCGACGAGCCCGACCAGCATGATCGCCGCCATCAGAAGGGCGGTGCCGACCGGGCGCAGGATAAAGGCGCGGGATGGATTCATGCGGAAGCCATTACCTTATTCCGCCGACGTTTGCGACGCGTGCCGGTGACGATGCGCGCCTGATGCACCCGCTGCACCCGATGCGCTCGCCGCACCCGATGCGCCGGCTGCACCCGACGCGCTTGCCGCACCCGATGCGGCGCGGGCACCCGAAGCACCCGAAGCACCACGGGGCCGGTCGGCCGGAATGGTGATCTTCGCGCCTTCCTTCAGACGGTCCGAGCCGTCCGTCACGACGCGCTCGCCGACCTGCAGGCCCGACGTGATGCTGGTGCGCTCGCCGTCGACGGGACCGATTTTCACGGGGCGCACCGTCACCGTGTTGTCGGGCTTCACGACATACACGAACGACCCGATCGAGCCGTTGAGCACGGCCGACGTCGGCACGATGACGGCGTTCTTCACGACGTTCACGAGCAGGCGCGTATTGACGAACTGATTCGGGAACAGCAGGCCTTCGTTGTTCTGGAACGTCGCGCGCAGCTTCACGGTGCCCGTCGTCGTGTCGATCTGGTTGTCGACGGTTTCCAGAAAGCCCGCTTCGAGCGACGTCGTATTGCTGCGGTCATACGCCGTCACCGACATCTTCGTGCCCGCGTGCAATTGCTTGAGGATGGCGGGCAGGTTGTCTTCCGAGGTCGTGAAGATCACGCTGATCGGCTGCAGCTGCGTGATGACCACGACGCCGTTCGTGTCGCCCGGCGTCACGTAGTTGCCGGGGTCGACCTGGCGCAGCCCGACGCGCCCCGATACGGGCGCGGTAATGCGCGCATAGACGAGATCGAGCCTGAAGGTATCGATGTTCGCCTGGTCGGACTTGACCTGGCCTTCGTACTGCCTGACGAGCGACGCTTGCGTATCGACCTGCTGGCTCGCGATCGAGTCTTGCGACAGCAGCGTCTGATAGCGTTTCAGGTCGAGGCGGGCCGTTTGCAGGAGCGCCATGTCCTTGGCCAGCGTGCCTTCGGCGTTGGCGAGACTGATCTGATATGGACGCGGATCGACCTGTGCGAGCAGATCGCCTTGCTTCACCATCTGACCTTCCTGGAACGCGACCGTCTGCAGCGTACCCGTCAGTTGCGTGCGCACGGTGACGTTCGCGAGCGGCGTGACAGTGCCGAGCGCGTTCAGCACGACGGGCATTTCGCCTTGCGTGACGGCAGCCACATGGACGGGCTGTGGCTGGTTCATGCCGCCTGCGCCGCCGCCGCGACGCCCGCCGGATGCGGCCCGCGCGCCGCTCGCGCCCGTTGCTGCGCTCGCGCCGGCATCGCTTCTGTTCCACGGATGCCAGCGAACCAGCACGATCGCCGCAATGATCACGACGACGACGATCAGCGCGATCGTGCGGCCGCGATGCCGCTTGACGGCGCCGGGTCCGGGTTCGTGTCCGGTAGGCGGGCTGGACGGACCGGCGTTGCGTGAAGGTTCTGGCTGATTTTTTTGTTCGTCCATCGGTTCGATCAAATGGCTGGCGTGGATTGAGGCAAACGTGCGATGCGCGGCGCGCGAACTGACGCCTGCCGCGCGCGGGTTGTCGTGCTCGCGTTTGTCCGCGCGATGCTACGCGATGCGTGGCTCATCGAGATGACCATGATGTGACGGTGACGGCGGCCGCGCTGGCGGCCTGACGCGTTGTCGACATGAATGACGGCTCCTCCCTGATGGCCGTGCTTTTGCCCGCTGCGCGTTCGACGTCGCGTTGCCGCAGCAGCGCTCGCGCCGCTGCAACGAAAGACCGGACCGATGGCCGCTTCGACGGGGCTGGCCGTTGCCGATGCGCGTCGCGTGCATATGACAGGCATCGTGGCCGGGCCGCGCCGAAACCGGCCGCACCGAGCGTCGGCGCGCGGGAAAGCATGATGCTACGTCTCCGGCCGAGTTACAGTCCAGCGGCGTATTTTTCGGCGGATTACGACCGTTACATACGGTTGGGTAAATTGAAAGCCTGGGTTAGCCGGGTGTCGCGCAAGTTGGCGCGGCAACAGGCATATCGGCGGGGAGAGCGGCCGCGTCGACGCCTCGCGCGGTGCGAAGCTCAATCGTCGAGCCGGCGGCCCGGCGTTCCGCCGATCTCATGGACGATCTTTTCGATCGTTTCGAGCAGCATGGGCGCCGCGCGCGACACGAGCCAGTCGCGCGGACACTGATGCGCCGAGCCGCCGCAGTTGACCGCGTAGCGCTCGCCCGACGGTCCGATGAAGCCGGCCGCGATCGCGTTGAGCCCCTCGTACCATTCGCCCGTCGCGATCGCGAAGCCTTGCGCGACCGTTTCCTGCAGCGCCGCGTCGAGACGGTTGCTGATGTGCCCCCACTCGTCGCCTGCCGCGGCCTGCAGGCCCGTCAGCAGACTCTGGCGATCCGTCTCGGAGAGCGCGGCGAGATACGCGCGGCCGACGGCCGTGCGGCTCAGGTCTATCCGCGAGCCGACCTCGAGTCGCGACACCAGCACGGCCGAGCGTGGCTTGATCGCGTCGATGACGACCATGTCCAGCCGGTCGCGCACGGCGAGATGCACCGATAGCGACGTGCGTTCGGCCAGTTCGATCAGGAAGGGCCGCGAGCGCGCGCGGATATCGAAGTTGCGCAGGAAACCATTGCTCAGCTCGAGCACCGACGACGTGAGCACGAAGCGCTCGCTGTCGGGCAGGCGAAACAGAAAGCCTGCGCTGACGAGCGTCGCGGTGATCCGCGAGACGGTCGGTTTCGGAATGCCAGTGAGTTCCGTCAGCTCGCGGTTGGAGAGCGGCGCGTCGGCCGCGGCAATGCGCCGGAGCACGGTCAGGCCGCGCGCGAGCGCAGTGACCTCGTCGCCGGAGCCGTCTTTTTCCTTCAACGGATCGGTGGCGGACGGACGCGTCGATGACTGGTTCATGTGGTTTTTATGAAACGTTATTTCACTATAGTCGAACGCGCGCCGAAAGGCAGACGCCTCCGGGCCGCGCTCGGCCCTCTCTCAGCAAGGCCTAAGTTCCTTTTTTCGTACGACCATTCATTGTATCGAAGTGTGAGATGGAGGTCCGTCGAACTGCTCAAATTTTGCTTGACTTAGTCAGCATTACCATAAAAAATGGAACTGTATTTCGAAACCGAAAAGGTGGGCTCGCGCCCATTTATAATTGCGCGTACAACCAGTGTGCAAGCCGGCGTTAGCCCGGTTTGGCTCGCTTCGCAGCGGCTTCGAAGGCAGGATTTCTGCAGTACCGTCTCTCAGGTTCTAGCACGGCCCTCGGAATGGCTAGAACTTTTTGAAGGCGCCATGGCAACATGGCGCCTTTTTTTTGTCTATTGACACACAACAAAGTCTGCACCAAAGGCCTGAGCTGCATTCACGTGCAACAAAGTCTGCTCCAAACGCCAAAACTTGGTTGCAGTGCACCAATTTTGATAGTCAATAACTGTGGGCTGGCAGTAACTCTCGCCGACCCGTCGTCTCGACTCGGTGATCTTCAAATTGGTGCTGGATGGAGACGGCAAATTTTTCCAATGCCGTGTCCGACGATGTCTAGCTTGCGCCGTGGCCGACCTGTTAGGCGAGCAGTTGCCACGACTCGACGTCTAACACGCGCTTGAAAAACCGCTTGGCTGCCGCCTTGTCGCGGCGCTTCTGCAGCAGGACATCGACTTCGGCGCCGTGCTGGTCGACCGCTCGCCACAACAGGTAAGGTTCGCCGCGCAACGAAACAAACACTTCATCGAGATGCCATGTGGCACTCGGCTTACGGCGAGCAGCCTTGACGCAATGGGCAAAGCCCTTGCCGAATTTGTCGCACCAGCGCCGGATCGTCTCGTAGCTGACAACGACGCCGCGCTCGAATAGCAATTCTTCAATGTCGCGCAGACTCAACTGAAACCTGAAGTACCAGCGCACCGCACAGCTGATTACCGACGGTGGGAAGCGGTACCCGTGGTAGAGAGATTTCGCATTTTTCATCGCGCCATTTTACGCGGCCGTCTCATCGGCAACGTGACAACGCCTTCGGTAGTAGGTGGGATCGTGAAGTTCGGAGTATTTCACCATCGCAACGCTGTCGAGGCAACCGCAAACAGGGATTCGGAACATTATGTACCAGGTAGTACGCACGTTAAACGACGTCGCGTCTGCGCTGTAGGGCTATAGAGTCAACGCCACCGCGTCAGTCAATCTCTTGACGGAAAGGAGCATTGGCTAGTCGGATGGACGATGACACTCGCCACGCATGCGTTAGTGGCCTTTTTGATGCGAAGACTAATGAGCTTCACCGGATCGGATTGACGCGATAGCGAGACCTGGCGGCACATGAGGCTCGCGCTGCCGCCGAATGCGTACGCAGTTGGCATTTCAAAACGGCCGCCTATTGAGATCTGCATTCTTGAGCAGCCGCCGTCGATAATGTTCACAGCTCATAGATGGAACAATACGGCGAAGTCAGCCGTTGGACGCCCGTAGTGAGTGGTTCACCTTGCGTCGGCGTCATCAGTCTGGCGGGTCCGCAGGTGCGGTTGACTACCGAAAAGATTCATGCGCACTCGGTGCTTCTGCGCGAAGCAGACAATGAGCTTGCCAGTTGAGTAACATGGCGGGATTTCCGAGTCGGCCACCGCTGGCAAAGGATGAACCAGAAGCTGACGACGCGCTGAGAATGGGGGTGGTCACGACCGGTAAGGGGCGCCGTACTTTCTTGTCAACGGCGCCTTCGAAAGGCTTATGATGGGATGATCCGCTCGTGCCTTAGCTTATCGAACAGAGCGAAGAACGCATCGGATGTACTTTGGTAATCAAGGAATCCTGCCTTGCGGCTTTTACTCATGTCGGTCAGCACTTCCATTGGACGCCCGAGGTCGGCATCCGTATGCCACCACGACGCGAGTCTTTCAATAGCCGGTTCCTTCAATCGATGGCGCTCGGCGATCCCTGACCATTGCTTGCCTGCTTCGTGCATGCGGTTTTCGAGCGGGCGCATTCTGCCATCGAATGGCGCCGGCTCGATGCCAAAGTATTGCGCGACCTGCGTCCACATCCATTTCCATCGAAACACGTCGCCATTCACCACGTTGAAGTCCTCGTTGCGCGCATTAGGTGAAGCGCTTGCCCACTCGAGATGACGCGCAAGCAGACGTGCGTCGGTCATATCCGTGAGACCGTTCCATTGGGCTTCGGAGCCGGGAAACACAAATGGTTGCCCGGTTTCCTTGCACAATGTCGCGTATACGGCGAGCGTGGTGCCCATGTTCATCGCATTGCCGAGTGCAAAACCAATGATCGTATGCGGGCGATGCACGCTCCAGTTGAAGCCATATCGACGCGCTGCTTCGAACAGCCTGTCTTCCTGTTCATAGTAGAAGTTGTCAACGGGTTGTCGCCCCTGTTCCTCGCGAAACGGCGTGAGCGGCACGCTGCCTTGCGCGTACGCTTCGAAGGGTCCGAGGTAGTGTTTGAGCCCTGTGACAAGTGCGGCATGTTGGAGCGCGCCGGATGGCCCCAGCGCGTCCAGCACGTGACGGACCATTGCGCCATTCACCTCGATGTTCTCGCGCTCCGTCGCCTGCCGCGACCACGCGGTGAAGAAGACATGCGTGAACTGCCGCCCGTGCAGTGCACGGGTGACGGAGTCGGCTGAAGTCAGATCCGCCGTGACAGAATCGACTCCACTATCTGTCGCCGTGCGGCCGCGCGAGAGGCCTGTCACATTCCAGTCGCCCCGCGCGACGAGATGCTGCGCAAGGTTACCGCCGACGATGCCCGTCGCGCCGATGATGAGAGCTCGTTTTTCCATAAAGAGTAAGCGTGGTTAAGTTTGCGATAAAGCGAGCGCCTATACACCGTCGAACGTTCCGCTGTCGGGGCGTATGCCTTCGAAAGCGCAGGTCAGCAAGCGATGTACCGCTTCATATGAGAGTGGACGCGGGTTGAAGTAGGGCGCCTGCATTGCCGCCGATGCGGCTGCATGGATATCGACTGCGCTAAAACCCAGCGCCTTGAGAGAGGCGGGCGTATGCAGCGCGCGGCCGAGATCATGAAGCGCGCCAGCAGGCTCCGGCGTATCGAGCGCCTTGCACAGCCGCTCGTGCGCCACCGGGGCGGACGACAGGTTGAACGCCATCGAGTAAGGCAGGATCACCGCATGCGTTTCAGCGTGCGGCAGGTTAAACATGCCGCCAAGGGTATGGCACAGCTTGTGATGCAACGCCATACCGACGCTGCCCAGCACGGTTCCGCACAGCCATGCACCGTATTGAGCACCTTCGCGTGCGGCAATGTCGTCCGGTCGTTCGACAATGCGAGGCAACGCGCGTGCGAGGCTGCGTATGCCTTCCTCCGCGAAGAGCGACATCACGGGATTGGCGTCCTGTGCATAGAGTCCCTCGGCTGCATGCGCAATCGCGTTGAGGCCACTGGTGGCCGACAGCGCCACGGGCAACGTCAGCGTGAGGCACGGATCGTAGATCACAGTGCGGGGCAGCACGCGATAGCTCTTGCCTGTCTTTTTCTCGCTGCCGGACGTAAGGCCGTAGATGGGCGTGACTTCCGAGCCGGCATAGGTCGTCGGGATGGCCAGTATCGGCAATGAGGTTTCGAGTGCGATAGCCTTCGCGAGTCCGAGCGTCGAACCGCCGCCCGCCGCGATCAGTCCGTCTGCGCCCGCTGCGAGCGCCGCCGCGACGCCTTCCTGTGCCGTTTCGACGGGTACGTGCATGACGGCCCGGTCGAACACATCCACGCAGCGCTCGCCCGCGAGTTTCCTGACGCGGTCGGCGAGGAAGCGCTGTTCGGGCGTGCACAGCGCGAGCGCCCGGCGGATGCACAGCTCATCGAGCTCGTCCGCGAGATGGTCGATCGCACCTGTGCCGAACACGATACGACCCGGCCGGCTGGTGTAGGTAAAGGCAATCATGAGGATCGGCTCAGAACAAAGTCGAATGCGAGCGTGCTGAACGGCGTTGCCATCACCGTGCCGTCGGGCGCCGTGCCGCATTCATGGCGGACCCACGGTGCGACGAGCGACGAGCGTACGCCGAATACGGCATCCGAGTCGAGGTACTGGTCGCCTTCGCGAAACACGTGTGTGACGAGCCGTTCGTAGCCGGGCGCCGTAATCATGAAATGCAGGTGCGCTGGACGCCAGGGATGACGCCCCAGCGCTTCGAGCATGCGTCCCACGGGACCATCGTGTGGAATCGGGTAGGGCTCCGCCACGATCGAGCGAAAGTGATAGCGCCCATCGGGCAGGCTATGCAGCACGCCTCTTGCCCGATGCGTGTCAGCATGGCCGTACTGGACGTCGTAGAAACCGTCGGCGTCCGCCTGCCAGACTTCGATGCGTGCGCTGCTCACCGACTCGCCGTCCGGACCGCGCACCACGCCCGACACGAAGCAGGGTTCGCCGCACGCGCCGTTGGCCACATCGTCACCGTTACGGTAGTCCGGCGCGTCCCCGACGAAGAACGGGCCGAAGACTGTCGCTTCCGTGCAGCCATCGGGCTTGCGATGGGCCATCGCCGTCACGAGCATCGAAAGACCAAGCGTATCCGACAGCAGGATGAATTCCTGGCGTCGCTCGTCAGTGATATGGCCGACATCGGTGAGAAAGCGAATGCCGGCTTCCCATTCGCGCTCGGTCAGGCCGACCTCGCGAGCGAAGGCGTGCAGATGCCGCACGAGACTGGTGACGATCGCCTTGAGCCGCTCGTCGGGTGCATGTTCGTGGCGCGCGAGGACGGCATCCGTGATGGAGTTCTCGTCGAGATTTCGCATGAATCGAATCCGTTGGTCTGACTAGCGGTTGTCGACGCGCTTGAGGAACGGCCGGATATCCACCGAGCGCCAGATCCCCGCCTTGTTGAAAGGATCGTTACTGTTGAAGCGCATCACCTCGCCGATTTCGTCGGCTTCGAAAAGGAAGAAACTGCCGATCATTGTTTCCTGATCGCCTGCCAGCAGCGGGCCCGACATGACCATCCTGACGGGCGAAGTGGCGAGATAGGTTTTGTGCTGTTCGTAATGGGCAAGACGGCGCTCGACCATGTTGTCGTGATCGAGGCAGTAGACGGTGTAGTGCATTGCGACTCCGGAATGAAATGTGAGCGGTTCAGTGGTCGAGGCCGGCTTGTGCTTCGACAGCACGCACGATGGAGAAGAAATCCAGCTCTGCGCCGTCGCCCTGTGCGTAGCGCGCGAACTGCTCTCGCACGAGCGCTGCGGCTGTCATGGGAACGCCGGCACTTATGCCCGCATCGACCACGAGCGACATGTCCTTGAGCATTTGCCGCGACGAGAAGGCCGGCGAGAAGTCCCTTTTTTTCAATGGATCGAGTTTGTATTTGACGAGCGGCGATGCCGCGACACTATCGCCGATTACATCCAGCATGTCGCACCAGTCGAGTCCACCCTTCGTGCCGAGTGTGAGCGCCTCGGCAAGCAGCACAGCTGTCGAGCCGACGAGATGATTGATGGCGAGCTTCAGATATCGCGCCTGCTGATCCTCGCCGACGTAGTACTGTCGCGCCGAAACGGCCTGAAAGGCTGGGACAACCTGTGCGTATGAGTCTCGCGGACCCGATGCGAAAACGGTCAGCTGGCCCTTTTCGGCAAGGACGGTACTGCCCGAGACGGGCGCGCAGACATAGCCGACACCTCGTTTGAGCGCGGCATTCCGCACGTCGCCGGATGCTGCGGGCGACACCGTACTCATGTCAACGTAGGTGGCCCCGTCGTTCGCGCTGTCGATCAAGCCCTCGCCACCGAGTGCGATCGTTCGCAGCACAGCGTCGTCGGGGATGATCGAAAAGATGACGTGCGCCGAACGTGCGACGCTGCGGACGTCTTCAGCACGGTGCGCACCGAGTCGCACGGCCTCGTCTATGCGTGCAGCGTCGACGTCGTACACGGTCACATCGAACCCTGCATTGAGCAGATTGCGCACGATGGGCGTACCCATCTTGCCGAGTCCGATCCAGCCTATCCGTTGAGTGTTATGTTTTTCTTGCGTGTGCGGCATGTCGTCACCGTGTCTGGGGATTGATGAGGATCTTCATCTTGTCGCTGCCTTTGTCACTCAGCACGTCGAAGCCTTTTTCGACAACATCGTCGGCATCGATCAGATCGTGAATCAGCTTCTCCACCGGGAATTTTCCGTTCGCGATCATGCCGATGATGCGCGGCCAGATGGTGACGGGGTAACACCACGTCCCCTCGATGCGGATATCCTTCAACGACCATTTCATCGGATCGACACTCGCCGTGCCGACATGCAGCCCCGCTTGCACCACAGCACCTGCCGAGCGCACGGCATCGACGCAGGCGTTCAGCGCGTGCTGGTTTCCAGCGCATTCGATCGCGACATCCACGCCCACGCCCTCAGTGAGGTCGCGAATTTTTTGCGGCAACTCGCCGTCGGATGGATCGAAGATTTCCATCGTCACGCCGAAACCGGCCATCTTCGCTGCGCGCGCCGCATTCGGCTCGCTGACGAAAATCTTCGTGGCGCCCGCTGCATGGCAGGCGAGCGCCGCAAGCACGCCGATCGGTCCCGCGCCCGTGATCAGCACAGTCGAGCCGACCGTGACGCCGCCCCGGTCGACCGCATACAGCGCGACGGCGGCAGGTTCGATCAGCGCGCCTTGCTTGTCGCTGACGCTGTCGGGAAGACGGTTCGCGTGATAGTCGTTGAGCACGGTATATTCGGCCATGCCGCCGCCGTCCCAACTAAGGCCGACGCAGCCCATCTTCGTGCACAGGTGCCGCATGCCGCGTGCGCAGTAGTAGCACTGGCCGCACGACGCGAGCGGCATCACCGAGATGCGGTCGCCGCGTTGCACGTTCTTCACTTCCTTTCCGACCTCGACGACTTCCGCGCTGAACTCGTGGCCCAATACCTGAGGCGCTTTTGCGCCCGTCAATGCATGCGGTTCAGTCGGAACGACAATGGGACCCGCCTGATATTCATGCAGGTCGGTACCGCAGATGCCACACCACAGCGGCTTGACGATCATCTGGTTCGCGCCCATGCCCGTCGGGTCCGGTACGTTTTCGACCCGGATGTCGTGTGCACAGTGAAAACGCACAGCTCTCATGTCTGACTCCTTGGTTAGTCGGGCCGTTTCGAATGGCCTCATGTGAATGTCGAAGGTTCAGCGCTGCCGGCGGCTCACATAGCAGGCCGATGCGCCGATGATGATGGCGCCCTTGACGATGATCTGCGCCTGCACGGGCATGCCAATCAGCAGCACGATGTTGAAGACGATGACAAGAATCGCAGCCCCTGCAAGGCCGCCCGGCAGCGAGCCACGACCGCCGGAGAGCGCGAGGCCGCCCATCACCGCAGCGACGATCGAATCGAGTTCGAAGCCGCGGCCGACCCAGTTGTCGACGATGCCGACATAGCCCGACAACGTCAGTCCTGCGAGTCCCGCCAGCAGCGCGCTGATCACATAGCAGGCGATGCGCACGGTGTCGGGACTGACACCCACCAGTCGCGCTGCGACGGCGTTGCCGCCCACCATGTACACGCGTCGTCCGAACGTGGACAGGTGCAGCAGCGTCCCGCACACGATCGCGCACGCGCCCAGCATCAGCACATTGACGGGCACACCCGCTATCGAACGTGTTCCCATCAGGTGAAATAGTGGAGGCACGTTGCCCGACGGTGCGCCCTGCGTGTAGGCGAAGCGCAGGCCGTCGAGCACGACGGCGGAGGCGAAGGTCGCGAGAAACGGCGACACCTGGCGCTTCGTGACGAGCAGGCCGTTGAGAAGCCCGGCGCCGATGCATAGCAGGAACGTGACGCCGAAGATGGCGGGAGCCGAATGGTTCGTGTCGTCGAACGCGGTGGCGATCACGGCCGCCGTTGCCATCACGGATGCAACCGACAGATCGAGCCCACCCACGAGGATCACGAAAACCTGACCGATGACGACAATGCCGAGCGGCGCGAACTGCACCAGCATGTTGAGCACGTTGCCGGGCCGCAGGAAAGTGGGCGACCATGCGCCGGAAAGCGCGACGAGTGCGACGAGAAACAGGTAGATGCCGTAGCGGCGCGCGAAGTCGAGTGAAAGCGCGCGGGCCTGGGTGGCGTCGCGGCGCGGGGCGACCGAATTCATGCGAGCCTCCGTTTCTGCTGGACGTTGACGCAGACGGCCGCGATGATCGCGATGCCCTGCACGATGAGCTGATACTGCGACGGCACGCCCGCGAAGTTGATCAGGTTGTTGAGCATGCTGAGCAGATACACGCCGAGCAGCGTGCCGATCACGCCGCCGCGTCCTCCGCTCAGAATCGTGCCGCCGACGACAACGGGCGTGATCGATGCGAGCGTGTAGTTGACCCCGAGATACGGTTGCCCCGAGCCAAACTGCGAAGCGAGGTAGATGCCTGTCAGACCCGCGCAGAGCGAGGAGAACGTGTAGACGAACAGAATGACCCGTTTGTGCGGGATGCCTGACAGCGTTGAGGCGTTGTCGTCGTCACCCACGAGATAGACGTATCGGCCAAGCCGCGTATTGCGCATGAAGTAGGACACGCAGAGATACAGCAGCAGCACGATGGTCGCCGTGACGGGCACATTCGCGTAGCGGCCGTAGGCCAGCGCGTCGAATCCATCAGGCACGCTGCCGGCCGGTCCGTTTGCGTAATACAGGATGCCGCCTTGCAGCACGGCGCCCATGCCGAGCGTGACGATCAACGGATGCACGCGCAGCCAGAGCACGAGCAGACCGTTCGCGAGTCCCACCAGCACGGACAGCCCAAGCGCGAGCGCGATCGCCATGCCCCACTCGCCCTGCGTCGCGTCCGAGAGTCCGGAGGTCAGCGTCGCTGTCACGCTGATGAGCGAGCCGACGGACAGATCGATGCCGCCCGTGAGTATGGCGAGTGTCTGCCCGAGTGCGACGAGCGCGAGGCCTGTCGCCTGCTGATGAACGTTCAACAGGTTCGAGAGCGTCGAAAATCGATCACTGACGCTCGCCCCTGCGACAAAAAGCACGACGATCAGTCCAGCGACGATGTAGCCGACTCCATGCGGTGCGACGTGACGTCTGATGAACCGGGCTCGTCCTTCAGTGTGCGAATGCATGGGTGCCTCCCGTCTGAGCGCGTTGCGCGCCGCCCGTCGCGAGCGCCATGATGTCGTGCTCGGTCATCTGCGTGCCGCTTACTTCGCCCGCAATCCGACCTTCTCGCATGACGAGCACGCGGTCGGACATGCCGATCACTTCCTGCAGCTCGGAACTGATCATCAGGATGCCGAGTCCGCGGTCGGTCAGCTGCCGCATCAGTCGATAGATTTCCGCCTTCGCGCCGATGTCGACTCCGCGAGTCGGTTCGTCGAGAATCAGGACGCTGGTGCACACGCGCACCCATCTGCTGATGAGCACCTTCTGCTGATTTCCGCCCGACAGCGTTGCAACGCTGCCCGCGGGCCGCGCGCCAGCAATGCCGTATTCGCGGATGGCATCGGCGCCCGCCGTCCGCTCTTCCTTCGCGTTCAGCAAGCCCAGGCGAGACACGCGTTGCAGGGTGGTCGCGGTGACGTTCTGGGCGACATTCAGACACATCAGCAAGCCCTCGGATTTGCGGTCTTCCGTGACGAAGCCGAGACCGAGGCGGATGGCCGTTGCCGGCGTCATTCGTGCATGGCGTGCGCCACGCACTTCGATCGTGCCGCGCGCAGGTAGTGCACCGAAGATGCCTGAAGCGAGTTCCGTGCGGCCTGAGCCGACCATGCCGGCCAGCCCGACGATTTCGCCCGCGCGCACCGAAAGCGAAGCATCGAACACGCGATTGCCGACGTGCAGTCTGTCGACCTTCATTAGCACCGTACCGGCGGGCTCCATACCGGGCTTCGGAGGATAGACGTCCCGCATCTCGCGGCCGACCATCATGCGCACAAGATCGGCGCGCGTCGTTTCCGACACGGGCTGCGTGTCGATCTTGCGACCGTCTTTCATCACCGTCACGCGGTCGCACAATTCGAATATTTCGTCCAGCCGGTGCGAGATATAGACAATGGCGACACCGCGCTCGCGCAGCACTCGCAGCCGTTCGAATAACAGCTGAACTTCCTTGCCGGCAATGACGGCCGTCGGTTCGTCGAGTATCAGCACGCGTATTTCGCTCGCCATCGCTTTCGCAATCTCGACCATTTGCTGACTGGCGACGGAGAGGGCACCGACGCGCTCCTGCGGATCGAGATGCACGCCCAGTTCGCGCAGCAATGTCGCGGCGCGCTCGTTCATCGCGCGATGATCGATGACGCCGAGCCGCGTTTGAGGCTCGATTCCCGCGAAGATGTTCTGCGCGACGCTCGACTGCGGAAACAGCACGAGTTCCTGATAGATGATGTGAACGCCGTGCGCCTTCGCATCAGCCGGAGACTTCCATGCGACAGGCTTTCCGTCGAAACGTAACTCACCTTCATCGGCAAGGTAGGCGCCCGCGAGCACTTTCATCAACGTCGATTTGCCGGCGCCGTTTTCGCCGACCAGTGCGTGAATCTCGCCGCTGCGCACACCGAAGCTCACCGCATCGAGGCTCTTCACGCCAGGAAACCGCTTGGTGATACCGCTGACTTCGATTACGTCGGGCTGCGCCGTCTCAAGGCCAATGGTTGAGGGAGTGGATGCAGGCGTACTCATTTCTCACCCGGCAGCTTGATCTTGAACGTCGACGGGTTGTAGTCCGGGCCCATGCCGCCGTCGATGATCTTGTCGGGCGGCCCTTTCGCATCGACCACCTGATCGATGTACTGGTCCGGATGCGGGACGGATGCGGTTTCGTCGCCCCGCGTCAACGCAATCTGCGGGCTGATCTCGTAGATCTTCGGAAGCGGTTGCCCTTGCAGCACCTTGAGCGCAACGTCGAGCGATGTGCCGCCCATCGAAGGCGGATAGCCGATTTCGAGCATCGGAATCTTGTACTTCAGCGCAAGCTGCAATGGCCCGTTGAGGTCGGCGGTCGTATGCGGCGGGATTTCGCCCGGCTTGAATCCGGCAGCGAGGAATGCTTCGATCGAACCGGCAACGGGTAACCCATGCGCGCACCAGACGGCATTGATGCTGTGCCCATACTTCGCGATCATCGCCTGCATCTGCTGCTTGGCCTTGACAGGGCTCCAGTCGGAATAGACGGTATCGAGCACCTTTATACCGGGGTATTGCGAAAACACTTCATGCGCAGCCGCCTCGCGATCGGCGCTGACGCTGGAGCCTGCCTGGCCTGCCAGCATGATCACGTTGCCCTTGCCGTGCAGCTTTTCGACGATCCATTGTGCCCATACACGGCCCATCATCGCGTCGGAACCCGTGACGAAGGAAACGAAGTTGTCCGATGAAATGCGCCGGTCTACCATGACGACGGGAATCCCCTGTTTCATTGCGCGCGTGACAACGGGATCGAGTGCCTTCTGCGTGTTCGCGCTTACGATCAGGAGGTCCACGCCGCGCGAGATCAGGTCCTGAATGTCGGCGGCCTGCTTTGCGTCGTCCATGTTGCCGTTGGTGATCAGCAACTGCTTGATGAGATCGGGGTGTTCGGCCGCGGCCTTCATCAGCGAATGCTGCATCACGACGCGCCAGCTATCGCCAAGCCCTGCGTTCGAAAAGCCGATCACGTACGGCGGCTTCTTCTTGAACTTCGTCGTGTCGGAGAACGGAATCTGCACGGCGGGATTAAACAGAAACGTGCGCGGCGCGCCGGTGTAGTCCGCGCGCGCGGCAAATGAAGCCGTCATGATGAAGGCCGCAGCGGCGAAAACGCTCGCACGGTGAAAGCGGGTCGAACGACGCATGAATGTCTCCGTAAATGTTCTGATATCTGTCGGGAGACACGCGTGTAGCGATGGCAATCTTCGACGCGGCTGGCGGCCACATGCACGGGTAACGGGTTCTATAATCTGGCGTTACCAGGCTGGACACAGCGTGCTTCCCGACCGCGCCAATGTGGCACGGTTGACGAAGCGCATCTAGCAATTGCCATTACTAGTAATGGCAATAACAGGGAAGGCATAAGGAGCGAGACATGGAAAAGCAGCAGCGCCTTAACGAACTTGCCGATTTTCTGAGGACGCGCCGCGCGCGTCTTCGGCCGGAAGACATCGACTTTCCGAGCGGCAGCCGCCGCAAGACACCGGGACTGCGCCGCGAAGAGGTGGCCGAACGCGCCGGCATCAGCGTCACCTGGTATGCATGGCTCGAGCAGGGCAGGGAAGTGAATGTGTCGTTCAAGACGATCGAAAGCCTCGCCAACGCGTTGAAGCTTTCGCCGCACGAGCGCACGCATCTGTTCGAACTGGCCAACCATTACACGCCGCCCGGTCCATATCCGATTGCGCAGAACGTGACGGATACCGTTCGACGCATGCTCGATCAACTGGGCAACATGCCGGCGTATGTCATCGACGGCAACTGGAATTACGTGACATGGAACGACGCTGCCGTGCGCGTATTCGCCGATTTCCGCAAAATGCCTGCAGGCCGATGCAATTTGCTGTGGTTCACGTTCCAGCAGGAAGGCGCGCGTTCGCTCTTTCGAGGATGGGATGCATACGCGAAATGCGTGCTTGCGCAGTTTCGCGGCGACTACATCCTTCGACCCTCGGGCGAGGTGTTTTTGCGCGATCTCGTCGAAGAACTGAACGATACGGATGCAGACTTCTGCCGCTGGTGGGCCGAGCACGAAGTTCTCAAGCGCAGCGACTGGCGCAAGGTCATTGAGCATCCCATTGCAGGCGTGCTGGAACTGGATGCGTTGTCGCTCGAAGTGCCGGATGCGCCAGGCATGCGCATCATGGTCTACACGCCGGCACCATCGACAGATACTGCGCAGCGCATCGAGGCACTGATGAAGAGCAATTGCGCGGCGACAACGCATTTCGAGGCCGCAACGGTACTCGATACGTTTCGCAAGGCGCGCGCATCGGGGGCGAGGCGCGAGAGATAATGCAGTCGGATATTGAGGCCTCGAATGGCTCGGTTGATCGCGGGCTGCATGCCGCCACTCGTCACGATGCCTTTCAGGCCGTGAAGTAATCAGCTACGATCGGCGGTTCAAGAGAAGGGCCGCCGCCTGATTACCCGACGGGCGATCGGCCGCTGTTAATTTGCGGATTCAACCGGTGGATGCAATAGTTTGGTAAAACGGTTCGGCTGGCGTCTCGTAGTTCAGGGTCTTCCTCGGACGCTCATTCAATCGCCTCGTCACGGCATTGAGTCTCGCCTGCGAATACACGGACAGGTCTGTGCCATTGGGGGAAATACTGTCTTAGCAGCCCGTTCGTGTTTTCATTGGACCCACGCTGCCACGGATGCTTTGGGTCACAGAAATAAACCTTGATGTCCGTAGCCACGGTGAAACGTTTGTGGTCAGCCATCTCCGTTCCCCGATCCCAGGTCAGCGATTTATACAGTTCCTGCGGCAACTTGCACGCATGCCTGATGAGGGGTAATCGTCCGAATCGTGCAAAAAATGGCGCTTTTGTCGAAAACGCGATTACTTATCAACGAGTTGCAAAATTTTCGTTGAGCCGAACACCGAGCCATCACGGAGCCTTGCTGCGAGCGCCGCTACGGGCAGCAACCGCCAGATCTTGCACGATTCGGACGATTACCCCTATCTGCAATATGGCGAGATTCCGTTCGGGGCAACACTCAAGCGATCCGGTGGCGACGCTGTTGTCATCTGAGCGGCGATCTACGCACTTCGAAGTGGCGGCCACAAGAAGTCCATCTGGCCACGCGTTGCTTCCCTGCGTCATGTAACCACGTCACGGATATCGTTGTGAAGCAGTTCGTCGATCAACCGATTCGAGCCTGGGCCGATGACCGCTGCGGGGAAGCCGTGATAAGGCAATTTGACAAAGCCGGTAAAATTGATGAGTTCGCGGAACGCTGTAACGAGTAGCTAGCCTGCTCCCGCCTGGTGTTGTTCGGGGTCGCGAAAATCGGCAGGCCAGTTCGCAAGCACTGCGTCTACGATTTCACGCAGACGACGCCGCGTCGCTCCGCTTTTTGCCTGGACTGCCATGCCCTGGATCATTGTCGAGATGAAAGCAGCCGCATCATGTGCCGTCATACCGTCAGGAAGCGGTCCCGCATCCATCACGGATTTTAACCGCTCCCGCAGGTTTCGCTCGAATTCGTTACGGATTTGCAAGAGACTGTCTCCCAATGGACCCATATTACCCATGCAGGCAAGCGCCGATAACGCCACAAGGCGCCCAGAGGGCGTGCTACTCTCCGTATCCAAATCGACGAAACCGAGCAGCAGTGTTCGCACGATCAACCTCGGCGTGGGCTGAGCGAAAGCATTAGCACGAAAAGCCAGATTCTTCTGTTTATAGCGGTCAAGAGCCGTGCGAAACAACCCCTCCTTGTTTCCGAACGCCTTGTTAAGGTTGGGCCAGCTGACTCCCGTTGCATCTTGAATGTCAGTGGGCGACGTTGACTCATAGCCCTTGTTCCAGGCGAGAAGCATTGCCTTTTCCAGTACCTGGTCTACATCGAACTCTTGTGGTTGTGCCATAAGGCGTACCTCGATTCACATAGTTATAAACTGATTGGTCCCCAATAGACGCTCGATGCTCTTCCGATAGCCGACCTCGTCGCGGCACTTAAAAGAGAGGATGTTTAAGTTCCAAGATAACCCGGAACGGCAGAAGCCAAGATCATTCGACCGTAATTGCCCGGACACTGCGTTCCGTGAACGCGCGGACGGAAGACCGAATCCCCGCGGCGAATCGACATGCCCGTCAGTACACAAAGCGAATCTTCTCGCGCAACGCCCATCCGCCATTCCTGATCCGCATAATGGCCTGAACACGCATCGCTCCAATACACGCTCAATGTTATCGACGACGGCTGCTCAAGAATGCAAATCTGCGTCGGGGGGCGTCCGCGATCCACTGGCTCAAATGCACCTGACATTACTGACTTTTTCAGGCGCACCTTCTTCTCGCGACTACGGCGGTCTCGGCTGCCCGAATCCATCGGCCTTGACATCAAGACGCCCAATAACGCATGTATGACGATGTCATCTTCCACCCGACTGACCATTTTCAACGCTCCTTCACAGGATTGGCATGCTGTAACGCTCGCGCCATCGGCAATTCGCTTGCATTGTGGACCACACAGTTCCTAATGTCTAGGAGTAGCGGTTATTGATTGCAACGTCAGCGGCGTGGCGATCCCGTGGCTTCTGACGGAAATCGGCCATAGGGAAGCTCCTTCGCCAGCGAGCGAGCACATCTGCTCAATCCCACTTCGGAGAGCAGCGCCATCGCGTCGTCATCAAGATGTTGGGTCGCCTTGGCGCCGCCGAAGCGGTTCCGAGACAACCGGTGGCGCTTTTGCAGAGCAATCTTGACGTTGTCCAGGACAGACATTTCCGGAAAGATTGCGGAGATCTGGAAAGAGCGAACCATGCCCTGTTCGGCAATCGAAGCCGGCGAAATGGACGTGATGTCTTTCCCGTTCAGCAGAATCTTTCCGGAAGATGGCGAAACAAATTTGGTGAGCAGGTTGAACATCGTGGTCTTGCCTGCCCCGTTCGGGCCGATCAGCGCATGGATAGCACCGCGACGTACCCCGAGGTTTACGTCGCAAATCGCACGAAAGCCAAGGGGACTCCTTGTTGAGGGAGTGCGTTTCCAACGCATGGCTGGTTAGCTCGGTTCCTTCCGTAGTCCTGCGACTGGACTAAGACTGAGGGCAGTCTAAGAACTCTTTTTTTTCGTCACAAACGACTTATACCGATCCATGCACGAGCCAAACTGATGCGTGGTGAGAGCTTTGTCAAATTGAGGGCAGCGCCGGATAGAATGCCCTCAATTTGACAAAGCCGTGGCGACCAGTGCGTGGCAACGCAAAGGTGTGAGGCAATTCGGACGCACCCGAATCCGGCGTGCGCTTCGGATAGAAGAAATTGTGCCGGGTCACAAGAGGTTGTCGGCAGGTACATTTGGCACCATTTGGTCTACAATGTAAGCTGACTAAGGAAACGATAATGGCACGGCCCAGAGAGTTCGACGAAAACTACGTGTTGCAAAAGGCCTTGTATCTATTCTGGGACAAGGGCTACGAAGCCACGTCGCTGTCCGATCTGCTGGAAGCAACCGGGCTTACGAAGTCGAGCCTTTATAAGGCATTCGAAAGCAAGGAAGGGCTTTTCCGACGGGTCGTGGACGTCTACGAACGGGATCATCTGGGTTTCCGGAAAGTCGCGTTGTCGAAACCGACGCCAAGGCTGATCACGGAAGCTTTACTCCAAGGGACTGTCCGGCTACACACTGGCGATAACACTCCACCCGGTTGCCTTGTCACGTTGGCCGTTCTCGCCTGCAGTGCGGAAGCACAGCCGCTTAGCGAAGAGCTCTCGGCGAGCCGCAATGATTTTGAGCGACGACTGCGAGAGCGCTTCGAGTCGGTCAAGAATGCAGGTCCGCTACCGGATGGCATGACGAGTAGCGAGGCAGCCGCTCTGCTTTCGACGTTAATTCAAGGGCTAGCTGTTCAGGCAAAGGGTGGCGCAACGCGCCGTCACCTACGCCAGGTCGTCACCACCGTGCTAAAAAGCTGGCCTTCTGAGTTCTCGGACGTGGGCAAGGCGTACAGTGGGCCAAAGTCACTGCAGAAGGAGCCCACGCTAAGCGAACGCTAATACTCTGTCCTGATGCAGTGACGTTTTCGCCAAGACTGATTCGAGTAAATCGAAAGATGAAACGACGACTTCCTCCACTCCTTGCGCTCCGCGCGTTCGAGGCGGCCGGACGGCACATGAGCTTCTCGAAAGCCGCCGACGAGCTTAATGTCACCCAAAGCGCCATCAGCCGGCAGATCAAGTTGCTAGAGGAGTTCTTGCGTGCACCGTTATTTCGTCGCCTGACCCGTCAGGTGGAGCTTACGCCGTTCGGC
The DNA here is from genome assembly GCF_009362735.1 of Paraburkholderia franconis. Taxonomy (GTDB): domain Bacteria; phylum Pseudomonadota; class Gammaproteobacteria; order Burkholderiales; family Burkholderiaceae; genus Paraburkholderia; species Paraburkholderia franconis. The sequence goes on from NZ_WHNP01000018.1 coordinate 144,603, forward strand.
CAGAACTATCTGTCAGCAGCAGTCGCTGCCCTCGATGGTATCGAACGCGCGACAGTCCAGAGCTTGCAAGAGGCGAAGGCATTGTCTGTGAGCGTGCTGCCGACGCTTGGTGCGCTCTGGTTGATGCAGAGACTTACCTCGTTCATGACAGAGCATTCTGAGATCAGACTTGAAGTTTCTTCATCATTGGAGCCGGTAAACTTTAAGCGGGACGGTATAGATGTAGCACTGCGTGTTGGAAAGGTTCCAGGGGTCGAATATAGCCGCAACGGTTCGCAGATTACATTTCGCATGACTGAATCGTGGGATGACGTTGCGGTGATGCATCTTTGGGATGATTTCATCACTCCAGTGTGCAGTCGCTCGTTTCTCGCGGAACATGGTCCTCTCGACTCGCCTCTAGATCTCGCGAAGATGCCGCTCATCCACAATATGCGACGACCAGACTGCTGGCAGGCCTGGTTTGCTGCAGTCGGCATCGACCAATGTGACGGTGCTGGCCGGCTAGACGTTGGTCACTCTTTTATGGCGATCGTGGCTGCTCGCGAAGGACGAGGAGTAGCATGTGTTCCGGTTATCGAGGTCGACAATCTGGACTGGCGGGATGAGTTATTGCAACCGTTTGGGCCGCGTTTACGTAGTGCCGGTGCCTATTACTTGTTGTGCCCGAAGGACAAGGCACTCTCGGCAGAAGTTAAACTTTTTTCAAGCTGGCTTATCGGACAATACGCCGCTACCGGCTGACGTGGCGGCGCTAATGACGTCGCCGTTAATCACTCTTATCTTCACACCGGGTCGGTCGGGCGGATGTTTGTTTGCTCAGTAGTCGAAGCGGCCGTGCGGTGTGCCGTTTTTAAGGGAAGCGTCATTTACTGGAATTACCGAAATTCGACTAGAACACTGCAGTACATTCTTTTCAACTACGAAATGCTGCTTCGATCGAAAGGCAGAGACTCAACAGCTTCAAGTCATCTCCTTCCTGGCGCATCAACTGAACGCCCGTTGGAAGCCCCGAAGGGTCCGCACCAGTCGGCATCGCAATGGTCGGGGTGTCGAGGAAACTTCCAAGCATGGTCATTGCCAGTGTAGCGAGGTTTACCCGGATGAACAGTTCGGGGTCACGCTCGGGCTTCGACAGGTCCGGAGCGACGTGGGCAACTGTCGGCATAGCGAGCGTCGCGCCTCCGAGGTCCAGAGCGAACGATTTCCTTAATTCCGTACGCCGCAGCTGTAGTTCTTCCAATCTGCTCACTGGCACGTCCCTGGCCAGTTCCAGGCGTGCTCGAACGTGCTGGTCGATGCGCTGCGCATCAGGGGAATCGAGCAGATCTCGATAGAGCGCGAACGCTTCAAGGCCGCCCATCCATCCTCTTTCTCGAATCAGCTTGAAGACGTCTCCAAGGGAATTGAGCTCGCGCTCCCCGACAAATGCCCCGAGATGTTTGAGCCGCGTGATGTATCCATGGAAATTTCGTTCTACGTCCGGGGTGACGTCATAGCGAGCCACAAGCGACGGATCAACAATAAATCGCGCGCCCTCAAGCGTATGAGGAGTTTGAGGTGTAGTTGCACGCTTCAATGCGTCATCAAATGCCACGCAGTCGGCAACGTTGCGTGCGATCGGGCCAATTGTGTCGAACGATGCGGCAAGTGAAATCGTGCCACGGGCGTCATAGCGGCCGCGGGTTGAGCGATAGCCGGTAAGTCCATTGAAAGCACATGGCACACGGATTGAGCCGGCGGTGTCCGTGCCGACCGCAATCGGGACAATTCCCATCGCCACGGCTATTGCTGCCCCCGAGGAAGATCCCCCGGGGGCGCGCCTCCCATTGTCGAGAAACGGGTTGGTGGGAGTCCCAAAGTGGGGATTTAGACCAAGGCCAGAGTATGCAAACTCGCTGAGTGTCGTCTTGCCGATACAGACCATACCGGATGCAGCCGCCATTGCGACGAGCGGCGCGTCTGCCGTCGCAATGGGGCGTTCCGAGAATACGCGAGAACCTGCGGTCGTGACCGTGCCCGCAATATCGAAGAGGTCTTTCCATGCGATGGGAACACCGTCGAGTGCAGATAACGGTTTACCGTTTTGCCAGCGAGCAGCCGATTCCGCAGCCTCATTCAACGCACGTTCGGCCGTGACCGTTAGAAAGACAGAAGGGGACTCTTCGGCTTTCGCGAGTGCATGCCTTGTGACCTCAACCGGATCGACTTTCCCCTCTGAGAACGATCTTGCCAGTCGTAGTGCCGTCTGAAAGCGATAGTTTTTTGCGTTCTCGATGCTCATTGAACTTGCTCAACGGGAAGATGTGTCTAGTTATTCAGAGACTGTCGGATTTGCGAAGGCGTTCAGAGGACGCACGATTCGCGCAGGATCAAGATTTTTTACAATGAAGGCAAGTCGCGAAGATCTGCTCGCATCAGGCCAGCCCGAAAGGTGCTCTGGAAAGTAGACTAGATGGCGCACGCAATTTACCAAGATTGGAGTGGTTGCGTCGCCAAGAGCAAGAATACCCTTGATTCTCAGTATGTCGTCGCCATGCGTATGTAGAAGCATCGATAGCCAGATGGCAAACTGAGACCAACTAATGGATGATTTGATTTCAACAGTAAATGTCCTTACGTCCGACTTTCGAGTTGCAAGATGACGTTGACTCGCTTCAATCTGCCAATTTTTCTCGTCCTGACATTCGATCGAATTTTCGGAAAGAGAACTGAAAAGTCCTAGCTGTAACTTCGGCGAGTTCCGTGGCGAATGCAATTCCAAGATATCGTGCAATAGGGCTTCCGACGAATCTATGCACGGCGCCAATGCGTTGAAAGAACTGGCTCGAGCTTTAGCGTCGGCGACTTGCCGCTGTTGCGCCAGATCTGACTTGGTCAGCAAAATGACGTCAGCGAGCTGGACTTGGCGCTGAGCAGCAGCGTCATCAAAGACGTCGCTGCTCGCCAAGAGGCAATCGAGCGTTGTGACGACCAGTTCGACGGAGAGGTTGCCATTGAGCAGAGGATTCCCGGTTATCGTCGCGATCACGGGCGTTGGGTCCGCAAGCCCGGTAGTTTCGATGATTACGCGGTCGACTGCCTGTGCGGTATCCACTTGTTCAACTATTGCGCAGAGCCTTTCCTTAAGATCGTCATTAACGGTGCAGCAAAGGCATCCATTAGAGAGCAATCCAACGGATGCGCTGCTTTGCCTCAACAGGAGATCATCTACGCCATACTCTGCAGCTTCGTTGACTAGCAGCATCGAGGAAGCCAGCGCTCGGTGATTGAGGGAGCGTCTTAGAAAAGTTGTCTTCCCACTCCCCAAGGCTCCCGTCACGATTACAACGGGGATTCGCTTTTTCCCGGAACCATACGTGTTCATCGACTGCTCCTGAGAATCAGGCGTTGGGAGCGAACGCATTGATGATTGCGTCGGAGAGTGGCTCGAGTTTTCGCCCACTCACACGCTCGATGCTCTCCCAAACCTGAGGCAAGGTTTCTACCACTTCTGTGCTGCCTGAGGGCCCTTGTACTGTCCAGGACGAACCCGACCAGTCGGTGATGTTGACGTGCAGCGTTGCGGCTACCTTCGACAGGGTCTTTGCCTGCTCAGCACGAACTGCCATCCGGGGGCGGTCCGTTGAGACTCCTTCGGTCGGCGCTGCGATGACCGTCCAGTGCCACGAATTGCCCCAGATGCCGCACATTCCACACATATGACTTATTTACCTTTGGAAGGGATGCTTCTTGTCAAACTCCATTGCGATATTCTCAAGCGTCGTAAAGCGAACACCGGGGTGCTTCATCATGTGCCCGATGAGGCGCTCGAGCATCAGTAACACCTGAGGACGGCCAGCAACATCGGGGTGGAGGCAGAAGGTGAATACTGCTTCATCCTTCTCCCGATACACCCAATCAAACTGCTCTCGCCAGAGTTCCTCGATGTCCTTGGGGTTCATGAAGCCATGACTATTCGGCGACTTTTTGATAAACATCATGGGGGGCAGGTCATCGAGGTACCAGCTGACCGGAATCTCGATGAGGCGCGATTCGACACCGCGTTCCAACGGCTTCATCCATGAGCTAGCGGGCTTGCTGTAGTCGATTGCTGTCCAGCGATCGCCAGTGCGCAGGCGATAGCATGAGAAGTCCCTGTGCATCATGCTGTGGTCGTAAATAATCCCGCGTTCAAGCAGTAGATTTGGTGTTGAGTTGCTCAGCTCCCACCATGGTGCGGCATAGCCGACCGGATGGCGGCCGGTGAGATCAACAATCAGCTCGATGCAACGGTCGATGACGTCAGCTTCTTGTGTCGGGGTCATGGCCAGCGGGTTCTCGTGCGTATACCCGTGCAACGCGACTTCATGGCCGTGAGCTACCACTTTCGTCATCTGCTCGGGAAACGTTTCGATTGAGTGACCGGGAATGAGCCACGTCGTTTTCAACCCGAAATGCTCAAAAAGTTCGAGCAGGCGCAAGCTGCCTACTTCCCCGGCGAACATCCCCCGGGAAATGTCGTGCGGAGAGTCAGCGCCGCCGAAAGTGCCAATCCAGGCGGCGACCGCGTCAACATCCACGCCGAATGCGCAGGTAATGTTCTTGGTCATTTTTCTCTCTCCATGAAAATATTAGATATCGAGAATGATTGTTTCGCCCCGCGCGGCCCGTCCGCTGCATACAGCGATGTACTTCTCTCTTTGCTTCTCAGACAGGCAACTGTCTCGATGAATCGGATCGCCTTCAACCCACCTTGTGACACAAGTGCCGCAGTAGCCCTCTTTGCAGGAGTGGTCAACGTCAAGGCCAGCCTCAAGAAGTGCGTCCAGCAATGACTGGTCTTCGCGCACATCGATCGTCATGCCGTTCTCCTGGCACACGACTTGAAAGGGTTCGTTCTTCAACCCTGCGTTACCCGATGCTGGCGCTGCACCGAACGCCTCAAAATGAAGGCTGAGATGCGGGTAGTCCGAACCTGCTGCGCGTACGGCGTCCATCAAGGTGTTCGGTCCACAACAATAGATTGCGGTACCTTTTGATTGGGCTTGCAGAAGTTCTCGAACATCGAGGAATTTGTCGGGATCGTTCCCATCCAGCACGAAATGAACATGCTGTGCGAAGCCGTGTGTGAGCAATTCGTGCGCATATATCAATCGCGATTCGTCGCGCGCGCAGACGATAAGCTCAAAGGATGCCCGTCGGTCGTTGAGTACCTTGGCCATGCAAAGCAACGGAGTGAGCCCGATCCCACCCGCAATGAGAACGCTGTGTTTGGCATCTTCGAGAAGCCGAAACTGATTTCGCGGAAGGCCGGCCTCGATCACCGACCCGACGGCGAGATTCGCGTGTAACCAACGAGAGCCACCGCGCCCCATCGGTTCGCTCTGGACGGCGATGATGTAGGCCCCCTGTGGCGTCCACGGCTGGACGAGCGAATAGTGGCGCTCTCCAAGTTCGGGGATATGCAAATCAATGTGCGCCCCTGGCTCATACTCAGGCAAAGAAGCTACGTCTGGGCATACAAGCTCATATTCCTTGACGTTCGCACCAACTGAGCGAATCTTCTGGATCTGAAGCATCATCGTTCGGGGAGTGCTTTGCATGATTGACTTATTCAAATTGCAGTGGCAATAAGACTAGTTTCTACAAGTAATGGACGACTAACAAATGATTTGTTCTCGTCTATCTATTACGGCTATTCATTCGTCGGCGCGCGCCAAAGAATCCAGGCAGCGAACAGCGATGAAACTCTGATCGATCACCTTGTCAGGAGAGAAATTGTTGATAGGGACGCCCGAATCGCTTTCTTTGCAACTCCGAGAGTTTCCCTTCCAACAAGGCCAGGAAATTCTTAGTGAGCTGGCGGCCCGGCCTGGCCGTCTGGTGGAACGAATCGTTCGGTTTTCGCTTTGAACGTGAGCCGCATACGTGCCCACTCATTCCACGTTCCAGCAATGCCCTGCCGGAATCCGGAGACGCACGCGATGAAGACGAGGCCGAGAATCACCTGGCTCCATGAGCCGGCCGTGGTTGCAAGCTGGTTTTCAAGCGAGACAATGAGGAAGGCACCGATTACCGGACCATAGAGCGTGCCTAGGCCGCCGACCAGAGTAATCAGAATGATCTCTCCGGACATCATCCAGTGCACGTCACTGAGCGAAGCGAGTTGGAAGACGACGCTCTTGGTCGCACCTGCGATTCCTGAAATCGTCGCGGAGATGACAAACGCAGCGACCTTGTAGTTGGGAACTTGATAGCCGAGTGATATTGCCCTCGGCTCGTTCTGACGAATCGCCTTGATGGCCTGGCCGAACGGCGAGTCGACAAGTCTGGCTATCGCGAGAAACCCGGCCAGGAAGATCGCGAAGACGAAGTAGTACATCGTCACATTGTTATCAAGGCTCACACCGGGTAGCAGGTGTCCGCGAGGAATATTCTGCAGACCGTCTTCGCCTCCCGAGAAGGGTGCTTGCAGAAAGACAAAGTAAATCAGCTGTGCCATCGCGAGGGTGACCATGGAGAAGTAAATTCCTTTGCGCTGCACAGACAGATAACCGGCCAGCACGCCAAAACCGGCGCCACAGAGGCCTCCTGCGAGAATCCCAAGGACGGGCGGAAATCCGAGCGATTTGATCGTGTAGCCTGCGATGTAAGCCGCACCGCCAAAGAAGGCAGCATGTCCAAATGAAATCAGACCGCCGTATCCAGCCAGAAGATTGAACGCGCAGGCGAAGAGGGCGGAGCACCAGAATTTCATCAGGAACGACTGGTAAAAACCGATCCAGGGCGCTGCGATGCCGAACGCAACCAGTAGCGCGAGGCCGATAGTGAAACCGGAGCGATGGCTCATGCTTCTCTCCCGAAAAGTCCGGCCGGCCTGAAGAACAACACTACCGACATGAGGATGAAGATGACGATGGATGAGGCCTCTGGATACACGAGCGTGGCGACTGCCTGAACCAGCCCCAGTGTGATGCCCGTGATAATGGCGCCTGTGATAGAGCCCATTCCCCCGACAACGACGACGGCGAAAATGATGATGTTCAGCTCCGATCCCATTTGAGAACTCACCTGGAGAATCGGTGCGGCCAAGACGCCAGTGAGTGCTGCGAGTGCGACGCCTACGCCGTAGGTCAGTGAGACCAGCATTGGGACATTGATACCGAGTGATTGAGCGATGACAGGGTTTTCGGTACCGGCTCTAAGATAGCCACCGATGCGCGTGCGTTCGATGAGGTACCACGCAGCGGCACAGACGGCGAGAGACACGAGAACTACCGAGAGACGATATTTCGGCAAGAACATGAAACCGAAATTGATTGCGCCGCGAAAAGCTTCAGGGATTTCGTACGGCTGGCCCGAGACGCCGTACTGGTGCCGAAAACCACCCTCCAGCACTAGGGCGAGGCCATAGGTCAACAACATCCCGTACACGGGATCGGCCTTGCGTAGACGCCGGAGCAACGACCGCTCAAAGCCGGCACCGAGAAAGCCGACAATGACGGGAACGATGAGCAGGGCGAGCCAGTAGTTGATTTTGAGGCCGTTGATTCCTGTCCACACTGAAAGCTGTGTGAGCCCAATCCATCCAAGAAACGCCCCGAGCATGTAGATGGCGCCATGGGCAAAATTGACTATGTTGAGCATGCCAAAGATGATCGCGAGACCAAGGCTAAGCAATGCGTAGAAAGATCCGTTGATCAAGCCGATGAACAGCTGGCCAAGTATTTCGGTCATGATTAGACTCCCAGCAGTTCGTCGAGCAAACTGCGATTCGAGTCGAGCTTGGTAGATGTAACGCTCATTGCGATATTGCCCCGATCAAGTACGTAGTGCCGGTCAGCAACCTTGCTAGCGAAGTTGAAGTTCTGCTCCGCCATCACGATCGTGAAGCCACGCAGCTTGAGCTGTACGACAGCGGCTTCGAGGGCCTGCACGATGACCGGCGCAAGGCCTTCAGTAATCTCGTCGAGAAGAAGCGTGCGGGCGCCGGTGCGCAGGATGCGGGCAAGCGCGAGCATCTGCTGCTCGCCACCAGAGAGCCGCCCGGCCGGGCTGTTTTTCCGTTCGAGAAGATTAGGGAAGAGCTTGTAGATTTCGTCCAGTCCGAGCCCGTCTTTGGCTACCACCGGCGGGAGAAGCAGATTCTCCTCAGTGGACAGCGAAGCGAAGATTCCACGCTCTTCGGGGCAGTAGCCGATGCCTAAGCGGGCCACCGAATGTGGAGCAAGCGACATGGTTGAGCGTCCCGCGAACCGAATCTGACCGGTCCGCTTCCCGGTCAAGCCCATGATCGCTCGGAGGGTGGTGGTGCGACCGCTCCCATTTCGCCCCAACAAGCAGACCAGTTCGCCTTGAGCGACGCTGAGGTTGATACCGTGGAGAATGTGCGAATCTCCGTAGTACGCGTGCAGATTCGAAACCTCGAGCACGTTGGTGTGAACGTTATCCATGAGCGGCTCCTATGTAGGCACTCGTCACGGCGGCATTCTTGGACACTTCAGCGTATGTGCCCTCGGCAAGCAGACTGCCTCGCGCCAGAACTGTCACCCTGTCGGAAATATTGGCGATGACCTTGAGGTTGTGTTCGACGATTACGATCGTGCGATTAGCCGAAATCTTCTTGATCAGTCGTGAGATGAGGTCGACGTCTTCGATCCCCATGCCCTGGGTTGGCTCGTCAAGCAGGAGAACCTGCGGATCCATCGCAAGGGTCGCGGCGAGCTCAATGCTGCGGCGTTGTCCATAGGGAAGCTCCTTCGCCAGCGAGCGGGCACATCTGCTCAATCCCACTTCGGAGAGCAACGCCATCGCTTCATCATCGAGATGTTGAGTTGCCTTGGCGCTGCCGAAGAGGTTCCGAGACAACCGGTGGCGCTTTTGCAGGGCAATCTTGACGTTGTCCAGGACAGACATTTCCGGAAAAATTGCGGAGATCTGGAAAGAGCGAACCATGCCCTGTTCGGCAATTGAAGCCGGTGAAGCGGTCGTGATGTCTTTCCCGTTCAGCAGAATCTTTCCGGAAGATGGCGAAACAAATTTGGTGAGCAGGTTGAACATGGTGGTCTTGCCTGCCCCGTTCGGGCCGATCAGCGCATGGATAGCACCGCGACGTACCCTGAGGTTTACGTCGCAAATCGCACGAAAGCCAAGGAACTCCTTGTTAAGGGAGTGCGTTTCCAACGCATAGCTGGTTAGCTCGATTTGGTGGTTATCCATCAATGCTCCGCCAGCATGATTGCATCGCCGGGCTTGATGGTGCAGCCTTGCAATACCTCGGCGTAGACCCCAAGGTCACCATGGTTGACGTACTCCCTGATCTCGATCGGCAGATTTACGTCTCGCTCACCGGTCGCGGGATTGACGCTCGTCGCCGCGCAGCGCTTCGTACGACGGACGATCTTGAGGCGAGCGTCGCCGATGCGGATGTGACGGCCTAGCCATTCCATCTCGGACCACGCAGGGAATCCATCGAAGTAAACGTTCGCGCGGAAGCGAAGGGGGGCCAGTTCCATGCCGACTCGGGCGCCGAGGTCGCGTACCGTCGCGAGATTGATGAAAGAGATGCTTCGCATCAAGGCGACAGAATGGACGCTGACGTCAGTGAACTGATGACCGGGCGCATGTACGAATTTTGGTTTGCCGGGGAAAGAGGCTCCGAGGAACGCACTCACAAACGACGCTGCTTCTTCTCGTCCGATATCAGAGGCAAGATTGAAGCGGGACGTGGCCGATTCGTGTGTCACCTCAAGTTCTGACGTCTCTTCGAGAAATCGTGTTTTGAGCTTGGCCAGTCGTTCGTACTTGGCGAGCATCAAAAACTTCGTCTTCGGCTCTGGCTTGGGGTCTGACGGATCGAACGAGAATGACCCATCGGTAATTGCGTATGCCCGGTCGAACGGGAAGCCTTGCGCTTCTTTAAGACAAACGCTGCCGAGGTGTTCAGCGGACAACCCCTTCACCGGATACCGGTATAAGGAATCAACAAACATGGCGGGCTCTTGATGACGACGGTGTGTTCCTGCACAAACGATCAGTGCCGTCTGTGCAGGAAGGGATGGGTGGCGGGATATCTGTTGCTGTTACATCTTGCAAGCGCCGGGCTTTTCCGGCGAGAACGCTTCGCTTGCAGGAACAGTGGTGATCTGTTTGTAGTAGTCCCACGGTCCCTTCGATTCGCCCGTCGTCTTGACCTGCATCAGGTACATGTCGTGTAGTGCGAGACCATCGTGGCGGATGTGACCGTTGCGCGAGAAGAAGTCGTTAATCGGAGTTGACTTCATCTTGGCCATGACCGTTGCCGTATCATCGGTGCCAGTCGCTGCAATTGCCTGGAGGTAGTGCGTAACGGCGGAATACATGCCTGCCTGGACCATCGTCGGCATCCTCTTTGTCCGGTCGAAGAAGCGCTTGGCGAACTTACGTGAAGCATCGTCCGCATCCCAATAGAAGGGCGTGGTCAACACGAGTCCACCGGCCTGATCGAGGCCCATACTGTTCACGTCGGTGATGAACGTCAGGAGGGAGGTAACGTGTTGCTTGCCGCCATTTGACAGGCCGAATTCGCTCGCGCCCTTGATGGCGTTGACAGTATCGGTACCCGAGTTGGCAAGCGCGATGACGTTTGCGCCAGAAGCTTGTGCTTTCAGGAGGTAGGACGAGAAGTCGGCCGTGTTCAACGGGTGCCGCACGGAGCCTAGAACCTTGCCTCCCTGCTGTTCGACGACGGTGGTGGTGGTTTTCTCGAGGCCGATGCCGAAAGCGAAGTCGACGGTAATGAAGTACCAGCTCTTACCGCCTTGCTTAACCAGAGCCTTGCCGATTACGTTTGACAAGGCATTGGCGTCATAGATGTACTGGATGCTGTTGGGCGTGCAGGCATCCTCTGTAACGCGCGGTGTGCTGACGCCGCCGAGGACAACAATCTTGTTCTTTTCTTTCGTAAGACCCATCACCGCGAGTGCGACCACGGAGTTCGAGATATCAAAGATGGCGTCGACCTTGCCATTCTCATACCACTGGCGGGCGATACTCAAACCCACGTCGGTCTTGTTCTGATGGTCGGCGGAGACTATCTCGATCGGCAAACCCGCTACCTTGCCTCCGAAATCAGCGACGGCCATCTGGACGGCTGTAAGCGATCCGTTACCGGACCAGTCCGAAAATGGACCGGACATATCGGTCAGGACACCAATTTTGACAACTCCGTTGGAGATCCCAGCGGCGCTTGCGGAAAAGGTCGCGGTAAGGCCGATGGTGCACACTGCCGCCGCGATAAGGGCGCGAATTCTGTAACGCTTCTTCACGATAGTCTCCTAGTTTAGTTACTCCTCCCGTAGTCCCGCGGTGCACTGCTGGACTAAGACTGAGGGCAGTCTAAGAACTCTTTTTTTTTTGTCACAAACGAGTTATACCGATCCATGCATGAGCCAAACTGATGCGTGGTGAGGGCTCTGTGAAATTGAGGGCGGCGCCGGATGGCACTTCTTCAGAAAGATGCTGCGTTCATACCCGGTGCCCCGGAAGATCGTCACCGACCAGTTGCGCAGTTACCCGGCGGCGAAGGAAGAAGTGCCGGAGCTGGCCGGCGTGAAGCACGTCTTCGTGAAGGCCTCGGCCAGGGCGAACATCCGCGCGGAGAACAGCCACCCAACCGACACGTCGGCGTGAGCGCCAGATGCAGGGTTTCCGCGATCTGCGGCGCACGCAGTCATTTCTCTCCCGCTTCGCACCCATCCGCCAGCACTTAGCTTTGCCCCGGCACAGGATGAACGCTGCCCGTCATCGTGCGGAGCTTCAAGCACGTCTGCTCGCCTGTTATGACTGGGCATGCCCGCAAATTCCCCTGACTTTTTAATGCGGATGACCTTAATTTATTCGCATCGTGACCGTTTGCGGAAAAAGCATCCGTTACGATTTTCGCAAAACGCGTGTAGCGAGCGCGTACGACGTCCCGTAACGTTTCCGCGACATGTTGGGGAAAGACGATGGCACTTACCGTGGCCGCGGAAAGAATTGGCAATGTCCCGGGCGTAGTTGAAGGTTGAAGGCGGCGGTTCCCCGTTGGAAATCCGAGAGAATCGGGTTTCGACGACCAACTTCCCGGACAGGGGACCAAGGAGAACCGCCAAATGAAGCGTACCAAGAAGAAGCCCCAAAGCGCCAGCGCGCCGTTGCACGTGGTGCCCAAGCAGGACCCGGACGGGCTGCGCGCCTGTTTTGCCGAGAACAGTCAGCTCCTGTTGCCCATGCTCGATCTGATTCAGAACACCCGCGCCAGCATCGACGAGTTAATGCACGAAGCCGGCCGTAGC
>NZ_WHNP01000180.1 GCF_009362735.1 Paraburkholderia franconis
TCACGAGTATGGTGCGGTAAAAAATATGTCACAGTGGTTCTCAAGAACCCCGCATCGTCTATCGCGTTGACGTTTCCATGACGACATAATTTTCAGGCTGATACTGATATTCCACTGATCAATGATGGGGGAATATCATGTTCGAGACTCTCTTTACGCGTCCGCATGTTCTTGCTGCCCACAATCTCGCGCCCTGCGTGGAATCCAGGAAGCGCTTCCTCGTACATTGTCAGGAACAGGGTTATCCGCTCAGGTCGATTCGGAAGATCGCGTGGCTCCTGCTGGTGTTTTCACAGAGCATTGATCTGTCCCGCCCGCGGTTAATAACGCACGAGGAAATCGCGTTTGCCGTTGACCATCGGATTCGACTTCTCCGAAGTGAGCGCACGAACGAGTCCCGCAGCTCGCGGCTTCTCTTCATCCATACCGCCACGGCTTGGCTGCGCTTCCTGGGGCGTCTGGAGGAACGGCATCCTATAGAAGAACCATTTGTTCGCTATGTCGAGCACTACGTCGATTTCATGCGCGACCAGCGAGGACTTTCCTCTGCCACGATTTCAACCTGTCGTGATGAGATCGGCCATTTTCTGGCAATGGTCTGTCGCCCTGACAAGGCGCTCGATGCTCTCACTATCCACGATGTCGACACCTACCTCGCCTATCAAGGCCACCGCGGCTGGAGCAGAGTCTCATTGCACGCGCTTGCGAGCACGCTGCGCAATTTCTTCCGGTACGCAGAAGGACAAGGGTGGGCTACCAACGTTGCGTCGGGCATTGAGGCACCTGTGGTGTATAGAGAGGAGGGGTTGCCACTCGGGCTGAACTGGGATGACGTGCAAAGGTTTGTCGCCAGCTTTGTCGGCGAGAGCACGATCGATCTACGCAACCGTGCGATGATCATGCTGCTGGTTGTTTACGGACTGAGGCGCGGCGAGGTGGTACGGCTCCGTCTGGAGGACATCGACTGGTGCGGCGAGATCCTTCATGTCAATCGTCCGAAGCAACGCTGCACACAGCAATACCCGCTGGTGGCAACCGTCGGAAACGCCATTCTGCGCTACCTGAAGGAAGCGCGTCCACGAAGCGCCCATCGAGAGCTCTTCCTGTCGGTCGAGGCGCCGATCCGACCGCTGTCACCCGGACGCGTAAGCGGCATTGTCCGCTCGCGTCTCACGACGCTGGGCATCGATACTCCGCGGCGTGGCGCACATTGCCTGAGGCACGCCAACGCCCGGCATTTACTCGACGCTGGTTTTGCGCTGAAGGAGATCGGTGATCACCTCGGCCATCGCAGCGCTTCGTCGACGAGAATCTATGCAAAGGTCGACCTGACCGGACTGCGGTGTGTGGCCGAAATCGATCTGGGGAGTCTGCTATGAAGCTCTCCGAACTCGTCGCCCAATACGTGAGCCACAAACGGGCGTTGGGCATGCGCTTCAATTCCGAGGCGGCCACGCTTGCCTCATTCTGCCACCGGGTTGATGGCAACATTGATGTGGCATCGGTCACGGTCGAACAGGTACAGGACTTTCTGACTGGCAACAGACCGCTGACTAACCATTGGCGGAAGAGAAGGTCTGTACTTGACTGCCTGTTTCGTTTTGCCCTCTCGCGTGGATATGTCAAGGCTTCGCCGCTTCCTCGCTACAGTCCGAGATTGCCGCCACCGCTGACACCCTATATTTATTCGCAGCAGGAATTAAAGCGCCTGCTCGACGTGGCGTCGGCGGCATGCAGTCCACGCGGTCTGCTGGATGCATATGTTTTGCGTGCACTCATTCTGATTCTGTACGGCGGTTGCCTCCGCCATGGCGAAGCCTTGCGGTTAACCATGCAGGACGTCGATCTCGACGAAGCCGTCCTGCACGTGCGCGAGAGCAAATTCTATAGATCGAGGCTGGTTCCGCTAGGCGCAGATCTGAATAGAGCGATGCAAACCTATGCCCGGCAACGCAACCAGAGATTTGGGCAGGCACCAGATGCGCCGTTCTTCTGCTTACGCGATGGTCGCCCCCTGAGCCAGAAAGCTGTGCGCAAGGCCTTTCAGCGACAGCGTACTCTGGCAAATATCCAACGCGAAGGCGGTGCGTCCTGCCAGCCGAGGCTGCATGATTTGCGACACTCAGGCGCAGTGCACCGGCTAATCGCCTGGTATCGCAGCGGCGCAGATTTGCAACTGTTGTTGCCGCAGCTCGCGACCTATCTCGGCCACATCGATCTCGCGGGCACCCAACGCTACCTTACCCTGACGCCCGAGTTGCTGAATGCAGCGAGCACGCGCTTTGAAACGTACGTCCTTGAGGTGCAACATGAATAACTCATCCCTGCTGGGTCCGTGGATCCGACGTTTCCTGATTGAGTATCTGGTGGACGAACGTAACCTTGCCGTGAATACGCAAAGAAGTTACCGCGACATGCTCATGCTGTTGCTTCCGTATTTGGCCGCCAAGGTCGACAAGCGGATCGACCGCCTGACCGTTGATGATCTCTCCGCGCAAATGGTCCGCCTGTTCCTGACGCACATGGAAGAACAACGCCACTGTACGGTCAGCACACGAAATCAGCGGCTTGGTGGCATCCATGCGCTGGCTCGTTTCATCGGCGAACATGCGCCTGAATACGTCGACTGGTGGGCACAGATTCATCTGATTCCGGTTAAGAGAACCAGTCGGCCGGAGATCAACTATCTTAGCAGGCAGGAAATGGACGCCCTGCTCGCTGCCTCTGACGTCAATACAGCGCAGGGGCAGCGCGAACATGCGTTACTGCTCTTCATGTTTAACTCAGGAGCGCGTGCAAGCGAAGCTGCGCAGCTCAAGATTGGCGACGTTGACTGGCACACGCGCTCGGTCAGTATCGTCGGCAAGGGGAACAGACATCGCCGCTGCCCGCTCTGGAAATCCACGCTCGATGCGTTGCGCTTACAGTCCGAGGGGAGGACCGCAGACGCGCCGGTGTTCCTCAATCGATTCCACGAGACGATGACGCGCTCCGGCATTCATGCATTGGTCAAGCGCTGCGCTATCCGTGCTGCAGCCAACGCGCCGTCGCTTGCCGGCAAGAATGTGCACCCACATGTGATTCGGCATACGACCGCCTCGCTACTACTCCAGGCCGGTGTCGACATCAATACGATACGCGGCTGGCTTGGGCACGTTTCGTTGGAGACGACCAACATCTACGCCGAGATCAATCTGGAAACAAAGGCACAGGCACTGGCGACATGCGAAGTGGAAGGCGGTGCCGAAGGCCAAAAGCAATGGCGGGATCAGCCCGACCTGATGACCTTCCTCCGCACCTTGTAGCGAATAATATGTGCTGTTCGCTTTCCACAAAGGTACTGCCTTGGCCTAGTTCTTTATCGAGCAGCACATATTTTTTACCGCACCATACTCGTGA
>NZ_WHNP01000181.1 GCF_009362735.1 Paraburkholderia franconis
GCGAAACAGGTCGCCGGCTCAAGCGGTGAAACGCGGGACAAAAGATCACCCGCGGCGTTTCGCGGATTTCGACGTAGTACGCGGACGTGCAACGGGCTTTTGAGACGCGACCGAACGGTTCGTCTTCGACGTGCCGGGATCGGTGTTGCCCCTGGGCTTTTTCATGGCGGCGGGGCCGGACTTCGCGGTCGGCGTCGCGACCTTGCCTTTCCGTGCCGATTTCACGGTCACGGACGGCTTCGGCGTGGTCAAAGCAGACTTTCTCGCTTGCGAAGTGGATGGTTTGCGCGTGCGGTTGCCTCGGACCGTGCCGGCATCTGCAAAGGGTTCCGTGTCAATGTCGATACCGAACACATCGCCCAGAACCGCATTATCGAGCAGCTTGCCGGACGCCGGGACTTTTCCCGCCCCGGACAAATTCGCGCCTGTGTGATTGACGAGATCGGAAGGGTCAACGCCACGCAACGTAAAGAGCAATTCGGGCTGCTGGTCGAGTCGTGCGCCAATGCCGTAGAGTACTGCCGCGATGTGCTTGCACATCACCGCCCAATCCAGGCAGTTGCAACCGAACCTGATATCTTTCGGTGCGGGGAAAAGCCCGGTGCCGGGCTTGCAGATGCGGCCCATCACCGCAGCCGATAGCTTACCCAGCAGCAATTCGACCATAGAGTCAATCGACGACGAACAATCGGCGCTCAACGCGCGCCACTGCCTTTCCGGACAGGCGGCGACCTCAATTGTGATCTCGTACAGGCTTGAACCCATCACCTGCGCATGGATCTTGCCCTTTGTAATCTGCAGATCGATCACCGAACCATTGCGCACGTAGGTGCGCCCCCTTGGCAGGCGGCTATCGTAGTCGCTGTAATGCTCCAGATTATCGCACCACGCTTTGCCCCAGAAAGTCTTCGCAATGGCCCCGCGATACGGTGCGATGGGTGACAGGGTCTTGCCAGCCTTGGTCGCTCTGGCGGCCAGCTGCTGCGCTTTTTTTCGCCGCTCGGCCACCGGGACGTAAGGTTTCCATCCACCGTAGTTAGCCATCAGCGTTCCTCTCCATGATCAGTTTTCCTGCGCGGAATGAATATCGAGCTTGACAAGATCAAGCAGCTCCTGGTCACTCATTTCGGTCAGCTGCAGTTCCGCACCGCCTTCAAGCATATCGTTCACCAACTGCTGCTTCGATTCGATCAACTGGTCAATCCGATCCTCGACCGTACCCTGGCAAACAAACTTGTGCACCAGAACATTCTTGCGCTGGCCAATGCGAAACGCCCGATCGGTCGCCTGATTCTCTACGGCGGGATTCCACCARCGGTCGAAGTGAATCACGTGAGACGCCGCTGTGAGATTCAGTCCCGATCCTCCCGCCTTGAGCGACAGCACGAAGAACGGYGTTGATTCGTCYTCCTGGAAYTGCCTGACCAGTTCGCGCCGTTTGCCTACGGGCGTACCGCCGTGGAGAATCAAACCCTCCCGGCCGAAAAGGGATCCCAGGAACGCGGCAAGTGGCTCGGTGGTTTCGCGGAACTGGGTGAACACCAGTACCTTTTCCTGCTTCGCCGCGATCACGTCGACCAACTCCCGCATGCGGCCAAACTTGCCGCTGGCTTCGGGGCTCCACGCCGCGTCGCCAAGCCACTGGGACGGATGGTTGCATATCTGCTTGAAACGCATCAGGTAGCTTAATACGATGCCTTTGCGTTCAATACCGTCGGCACCCTCGAGCGCCGCCGCCAGGTCCTTGACCGCGCGTTCGTACAACGCGGCCTGGACGGGGCTCAGGTGGCACCACGCCTTGAGTTCGGTCTTTTCCGGGAGATCGGCGATCACACGCCTGTCGGTTTTCAGACGGCGCAAGATATAGGGCCGCACAAGCGTGCGAAGCGGACCGAAATGCTCGATTTTYGCCAAACGCCGGCTGAGATCGGCAAATTCCTTGGCCGAGCCCAACAGGCCCGGATGCGTGAAATCAAAAATGGACCACAGATCCGACAAGCGGTTTTCCACCGGGGTGCCCGTCAGGGCGATACGTGACTGGGCCTGAAGCTTCTTKACCTGTTTCGTCTGCCTGGCGCCGGGATTCTTGATCGCCTGGGCYTCGTCGACAATCGCGATGCGCCACTGGATCGTTTCCAGACCGGGTTGACGCAGCAGCGAACCGAAACTGGTAATGACGAGGTCTGTCTGCGTAAGCTGCGTGTCATTCAGTGCGCATAGTTCTTCTGCAGGCGTCACGGACGGGTGAGCCACCAGCACACGCAGGCCGGGTGCGAAGCGTTCAGCTTCCGCTGCCCAGTTTGCCAGCAAGGACGCGGGTGCGACCAGCAGGCTGGGGCGCGAGTCGGCCTGTTCGCGCTTCAGGATCAATAGCAGGGAGAGTACCTGCATCGTCTTTCCGAGGCCCATGTCGTCGGCCAGACACGCGCCCAGCCCGAGCCGGCGGAGCAGGTATAGCCATCGCACGCCGGCTTGCTGGTATGGCCGAAGCTGGGCTCTCAGGTCGGGGCCCGGATCGACCTGCGCCAACCCTTCCGGTTGGCGCAAATGCCCAAGCGTCTCTGCCAGCCAGTTTCCTGCAACGACCTGTGCCCAGTCGCGCTCGTCGGAGCCTTCAGCTTCGCCGCCTGATACGCCCGCGAGGAGACGCAAGGCATCGTTCAACGGCAGCCCCGATTGCGCGGCCTTCTCCAGACTCTCGAAGCGTTGGAGTACGTGGCCGAGCTTTTTCGTGTCCACTTCGATCCAGCGTCCACGAATCCACTGGAGACCGTCGGCCCCCTTGAGCAGACGCCGGATCTCGGCCGGACTTAACGCTTCGCCATCGAGCGACACCTCCATTCTGAAGTCGAGCAGCGCATCCTTGCCGAGGAGCGACGGAGGCCGTGCCCCAACGCTGGCCTTGACCGCAGGTCGCGCGGGGCGGCCCGTCGCCCAGGTAGCTGGTAGCCGGACCATGATTCCGGCAGATTCCAGAGCGGGCAAATCGCAGAGAAGACGGTAAGCGTCAGCCGGCATCCAGCGCAACGGGTGGTATATTTCGCGCGAATCGAGCATCGCACGAAGCCAGTCGCAGCGTTCAGCGGCGCGCTGAACCGGCATCAGGAGAGAGAGCAGCTTCGCCTTGTTCCGCGCACCGGAAAATTCCTCGAGCGCCCGCGAAAGTGGTTGATGTTGTGTCTTGCCATGGGCCGATATGCGCGCTGCGTAGGTTGCCAGGAAGGCGAAAGGGGCTTCAGGATCCTTGCGGTTTTCGGCAAGGTTGAAGTGAACACGGCCCACAAGATTCCAGGCAGGATGACGCGACTTGAGAAATGCCTGAAGCGACTCCCCCGTGCTCGCCAGCTCATCACGTAAAGCGGTGTCGATTTCGCCCCACAGTGCCGCCAGGACATCCG
>NZ_WHNP01000182.1 GCF_009362735.1 Paraburkholderia franconis
ATCTGCAGGCCATCTGGATGGCCGCCACGCGAGCCGACGCGTATGCGGCGTTTGATCGTTTCGTGACGGTCTACGCGGCGAAATATCCGAAGGCCACGGAAACGTTAAAGAAGGATCGGGAGAGCCTGCTGGCTTTCTACGACTTCCCGGCCGAACACTGGCAGCACCTGCGCACAACAAACGCGATCGAGTCGACGTTCGCGACGGTGCGCCACCGTACTACGCGTACGCGCAACTGCGTGTCGCGACCGACCTTCCTCGGTCTGGCATTCAAGCTAATCGAGGAAGCGGAAAAAACTGGCGCCGGATCAACGGCCCCGAACAGATCCAGCTGTTGCTGGAGGGCATTGCCTTCCAGGACGGCGAGCCGGTGCAAGACGATCAACCGGGTCAGCAGAAACTCGCCGCTTGACGTCGCCCGCTATCAACGGCCCGTACACCAGACTTGACCTTATCTCGGAACGGCACTTCGGCGCCGACATGTTCGTCACGCGTAAAGGCGCGCTGTCGGCGCGAGTGGGCGAGTTCGGCATCATTCCCGGTTCGATGGGCGCGAAGAGCTTCATCGTTCGCGGCGTCGGCAATGAAGAGAGCTTCTGCTCATGCAGTCACGGCGCCGGGCGCGCGATGAGCCGGAAAGAGGCCAAACGGCGCTTCACGGTCCAGGATCAGATCAGCGCAACGGCGCATGTCGAATGTCGCAAGGATGCAGGGGTCATTGATGAAATTCCGATGGCCTATAAGGACATCGACGCGGTGATGGCCGCGCAGCGGAGCCTGGTCGAGGTGGTACATACGCTGCGGCAAGTGGTTTGTGTGAAAGGTTAGGCCCTGATTGCCTTGCGACCACCGCGCAGGCGGCGATTCCGGATGTCGGTCGTGGGTCACCCATTGAGATGCTGGAGCTGCACCACCAGCAAACGGAACTAGGGTGCGCACGCGTTGAGACCGACGGAATGAAGCGTCGCGCTGCGGCCTCCCCTGCAGCTGACAGCGTGAAGACGAAGGATGCGGAGCGGTATAGGCATATTCGAAACGCCGACCACAACGGTTACATGCTCGCAGGCCCGCAGCAGATTGGACTCTTCCATGTTGTGGTGAAGGTTGCGCACGGCGAAGCGGATTTAGATGCGGCTATCGACGCTGCTATCGCTGCATCCGCAGAAAACGTTGGCTAATCAAACTCGCCGAGCGCTACCGCGAGATTCCACAAAGCAAGCAAGCACAAAATCCCGATTATCGTGGCAATGAGAGCAACAAAGAAAACGATCAAACCGTGGGCGCTTCATCTGCGTGCTCGGAACTGTTGCCCGCGATCCGTCTCTGCGGTGGAGTAGACAGGATGGAATCAATGAATGTGTGCGCTCGCCCCTCCCCGTACCTGAATGCCTCTTGCTCAGTAAGAAAGTCGAACTGTTCTGGAAAACTTGCAAGCAATTCATCTGGATTACCGGGCGAAGAGACCATCCACGACACGCGATAGCGCCGACATATGCAACCGAACGCATGCCACTTTGCTGGCGTGACGTGGACTTCAATTTTGCAACCGCGATACGGCGTATAGGACTTGGTGGACATGGCTTTCCTCGCTACAGAACACGGCGCGAAGCGACGAGTTGCGCGCATCGGCTGCTTCCACGGTCATCAGATGGTGCCTGGATCACGGCAGCATCCAACATGCCGAGCGGCGCCGAGCTAATTCAGCCTCAATCGAGACCTTTCTTGGAATCCGTAGGAGGAATTGCATGAGCGAGAACAGCAAAATCGAATGGACGGACCGGAGGATACGCGTGCGAGACGCCATCGCCAAGGGCGCCGGTCCGATACCTGCGCACATCGCGTGCTCGATCACCTGTCCGGAGGACTACATGGTGGGTCTTCGGTCGCTTTGGGACAACCTCTATGCCACACGCGACTTTGGTTGGAATGCAAATCCGTGGGTATGGGTGGTCGAGTTCAGGAGGGCGTTTTGAACCTACGCGTCGCTGAATTTTTCTTCGTCGATGATCACTCTGGCATAAGCGCCTGCGGCGACACGCGCCAGGTCTTCAGACGGGAAGCTGCCGGGTACGTCCTTGTGCGAGACAAGGGCTTCGACGACACCATCCGACCGTTGCTTACGGATGTCGATAGTGCCACGCCACTCGCCTGCGGGGCTGTAGTTTGCCGAGACGCGATAAAAGGAGGCCCTATATCGCGTGAATCCATTCAGATCCATTGCTCACTCCCAATCGTTACGGGAATCCTAGCATGCAATACCTGACCGACACCGATCTCGCCGGCGAGCGCGGCTGCATTCTGAGTGACTGCGGCACCTATCGCTACCTGCTGACGCGCCCGGCAGAACCGATGCGCCCGATGAAGTCGATGGCGCTGTTCGTGATGCTGAATCCGAGCAAGGCGGACGTGACGCTGGACGATCCGACGATTCGTCGCTGTCGAGGTTTCGCGAAGCTATGGGACTGCAATGGCCTCGCCATAGCGAACCTGTACGCGCTTCGCTCGACCGATCCGGCCGCACTCTGGTCGCATCCTGACCCAATCGGCCCGGACAACGACGACTATCTATGGAATTTCGCGCGCGAGTGCGGCGACGTCGTATGCGCGTGGGGATCGAATGCAAAGCCGGAACGCGCCGCACGCGTCGCCAGCATTCTGACTGACGCCGGCGCTCGACTGTGGTGCCTCGGCACGACCAAGTACGGCTCGCCACGTCACCCGCTTTACGTGTCCTCAGATCAGCCACTAATCGAATGGTGCGCCGCTATCGCGGCATCCACAAAGAGGGACCCTCAAAGTTGATTGTTTTCGATCACCTGCGTACAGCTCTAGCCGGGAAAACCGGTGTTGATAGCATCTCGCGCCCTCTGTTCGCCATCTCGCATTGCAGATTGGAGATCAACGAAGGTATCACCCTCGTTGATTTGATACGTGAGGCAGCTTTCATAAACCTGCGATCCGTCCAGCCTGGTGATGGTCGCTCGCGCCACGTAGCCTTCGATCTCAGTGGGCGAGCGAGGTCGATACTCTGGTCGAGCGTTGACGACAACTCGATACGGCGGTGCATCAATCTCCCGGTGCAACGGCGACGGCAATGTCCCGGGCGTAGTTGAAGGTTGAAGGCGGCGGTTCCCCGTTGGAAATCCGAGAGAATCGGGTTTCGACGACCAACTTCCCGGACAGGGGACCAAGGAGAACCGCCAAATGAAGCGTACCAAGAAGAAGCCCCAAAGCGCCAGCGCGCCGTTGCACGTGGTGCCCAAGCAGGACCCGGACGGGCTGCGCGCCTGTTTTGCCGAGAACAGTCAGCTCCTGTTGCCCATGCTCGATCTGATTCAGAACACCCGCGCCAGCATCGACGAGTTAATGCACGAAGCCGGCCGT
>NZ_WHNP01000183.1 GCF_009362735.1 Paraburkholderia franconis
TGCATGCGCTTGCGGGCGAGATCACGCAGGCCCCGCTCCTCCGGCGGATAGATGTAACCTTCTGGGAGAAGCCCAAGCCGGAAGAGATGCGCGAGAAACACGGCGTCTCGTTCATYACCTGCGTACTTCAGGCCCTCGTACTGCTTGATGGCAGCGGTATTTGCGAGGTGAACGGCAAAACCCGCTGCCATCAAGCCATCGACAAGCCAGTACCAGTTGTAGGTTGATTCCACCACGACCCCTTGCAAGTCCTCGTGGAACGAGGCGAGAACCGCGATGATTGATGACAGATCGTTGGCTAGTCGCTTGCAGTAGAGCACACGGTCCTGATCGTCGATCACGGCGATTACAGCGTTGTTCGAGTGCAGATCGATGCCGCTATACTTCATTTCAGCGTGCGACACGTGTCGCCGTCCGCCGGACGTAAATCGGCAATGAAGTTGACGGCAAAGCTCTTTCTTGCCTTGTCACATTCGGGATCTGTCGAAATGTGACCTGCTGCACGACCAGCAGTTGCCTATCCGGACGTGCGCGATTGGTAACGATCGGGTGCGAAGCTCCGGAGACAAAGTACCCTTCAGTAGACGGTTCACCGTGGCGACTCGGCAGGAATCGACACTGCCAGCAGCCGTGCGGTGTGGGGGCAAGGCAACGCACAGCTTCCTTGTTGCGTCGGCAAGACTGGGAACGTGGTAAGCCCGATTCTCCGCCATCGGTGCAGAACATCGGACCGATGGCAGGTGACTCGCGAGGGAAGCTGTTGGAGAAGCGGGTAAGAGAACGCGGAGAAAGCGAATGGTGACCTGTAACGGGTCACATAGGGGTTCAAGATTTGCCCCGACCCGAAAGGGTGCAGACTTCCGCGTGGTGCAGCTGTCGCAATTCCACATTTGAGATTCGACACGGGGCAGCTTGTGAGAGACCGCTTATCAGCGGTTCAGCGCCCTTGTTCCGGCGACGGAATGGATCAACGATGCGGTGTTTGCGAAGGGCTTGAGTAGATTGGCAAGACCGGCGTCAGTAAGGCGCTTCACGCTGTGCGCGAGCCTTGTGCGGTGAAAGTCGCTCGCAGGGTTCTTCGGGGGCCGCGTTTTCGAGAGGGAATGCGGCTACCCTCTCTCCCGAATACTCAGGGTTTGCCGTCCGACCGGCTTGCTATATCGCCTTCGCTGGACGCAGGCATGCATGTCCCTTCACGTAATCTAGCACTTGCAGGGGTCCACATGTCACCTCTAGCCGAGCATTCCTTTACGGCCTATGTCGGTATCGACTGGGCGGACACGAAACACGATATCTGCCTGCAGGCATCCGGGAATACCAGGCGCGAGTCCTGCTGCATCCGACATCAGGTCGCGGCCATCGACGAATGGGCAAACACGGTGCATCGCCGCTTCGGTGGTCCGGTTGCGGTTGCCATTGAACTGGCCAAGGGACCGATCGTCGCTGCGCTGCAGAAGTACGAATTCTTTGTGCTGTTTCCGATCAACCCGGCGACCCTGGCGAAATATCGCGAGGCGTTCCACCCTAGTGGCGCCAAGGACGATCCGGGCGATGCGGAGCTCGCGCTTGACCTCCTTCTGCACCATCCAGAACGGTTCGGCCCCCTGAAGCCGCAGAGCGTCCAGATGCGGACGCTGGTGAGTCTGGTTGAGCGGCGCCGGCAACTGGTTGGCGACCAGACCCGGCTGACCAACCGGCTGTGCGACACGCTCAAGCAGTATTACCCGCAGGCGCTTGAATGGTTTCATGACCGGGGCACGATGCTGTTCTGCGACTTTCTCGACCGCTGGCCAACGTTGCGCTCAGTTAAGCAGGCACGCACGACGACCCTTGAAGCATTCTTCCACACACACCACTGTCGCAGTGCGAAGCAGATCAGCGCCCGTATCGGGGCGATTCGCGCGGCGGCAGCGCTGACTGAAGACCCGGCGATCATCGGTCCGTGCCGGCTGCACGTGCTGGCACTGGTCGCGCAGCTACGCGCAGTGCTGGCCGCAATCGGTCAGTTCGAGCACGAGATCGCCGCGTGGGCGGCGACAATTATCTTGGCCGGTCGTTGACGATTGTTTTGGCCGGTGGTGAGGAGTCGCAGGCGGCGTAGCCGCCGGAGACGACGAGCCACCGGCAGCGCTGTGTCGGCGGGGCTTTAGGATGGGCTGATCGAAGCTTAAATAAGAAGCGGTCAGCTCATGTCTGGAACCCGCATTACCGACCAACAGGTTCGTCTCTACATGAACAAGCGCAAACATCATTCGCAGGAGGTGGCGGCCGCCAAGACCGGCATCAGCGTGCGTACGGCACGCCGCATCGAACGCGATGCAACGTTGCCATCCCAGAAGCCACGGCATTCGTGGCGGACCCGTCCCGATCCATTCGCCGAGGTCTGGGACAGCGAAGTCGTGCCGTTGCTGCGCAACGCACCCCACCTGATGGGCATCACGGTCCTGCGTAAGCTGCAGGATGATCACCCGGATCGTTATCCCGATAGCATGCGGCGTACGCTGGAGCGGCGTATTCGCCAGTGGCGCGCTCTCGAGGGCCCTACCCAGGAGGTGTTCTTCCCGCAGGAGCACCAGCCCGGCGTGCGTGGACTGTCGGACTTCACAGATATGAGCAAGCTGTGCGTGACGATCGGCGGCGCCCCGTTTGGCCACCGGCTGTATCACTTCGTGCTGGCATTCTCACGCTGGGAGTATGCGAACGTGGTTGAGGGTGGTGAGAGTTTCGAAGCGCTCGCGACCGGATTGCAGAACGCTCTATGGCAGGCGGGAGGTTGCCCGCGCGAACATCGCACTGACAGCCTGTCGGCGGCCTTCAGGAACCTGACCGAACAGGAGGACTTCACGACGCGTTACGCAGCTCTGCTCGATCATTACGGCATGGAGGGCACGCGTAACAATCGTGGTCTGGGTCACGAGTATGGTGCGGTAAAAAATATGTCACAGTGGTTCTCAAGAACCCCGCATCGTCTATCGCGTTGACGTTTCCATGACGACATAATTTTCAGGCTGATACTGATATTCCACTGATCAATGATGGGGGAATATCATGTTCGAGACTCTCTTTACGCGTCCGCATGTTCTTGCTGCCCACAATCTCGCGCCCTGCGTGGAATCCAGGAAGCGCTTCCTCGTACATTGTCAGGAACAGGGTTATCCGCTCAGGTCGATTCGGAAGATCGCGTGGCTCCTGCTGGTGTTTTCACAGAG
>NZ_WHNP01000184.1 GCF_009362735.1 Paraburkholderia franconis
AATTGCGTTGCCGACCGCCGTACTTCCGGGCTATCTGAATTGCGCTCTTGCCCTTGATGTACCCCACCACGTTCGATACCGCTTATTTCGGCGGAATGCTCAGGCACATGTGAACGTGATCCCCCATCAGGTGTCCCTCGACGATTTTCGACTCCTTGTGGGACGCCAGTTCATGAAATATCTCCCCGAGCTGCCGACGCAACACGCCGAATATCTGTTTCTTGCGCCGCTTCGGGATGAACACCACGTGATACTTGCAGTCCCATCTCGTGTGGCTCAGGCTCTGATACTCTTTCATTGTGAATCTCCTTCTCTTGGCAGAGACAGGAAATTCGCGCCGACCGTCGTAAAGGTCAAACCTTGGTGAGTCCATCGGCAGAGCCGGTGGCTTACCTCACTGAATTATGCGCTGTCCGACGCGTCTTTACTGGACGCCACCCAGTGGCAGGACGTAGACCGCCGTCTCCACAGGCTACGCGCCGCCCTGGCGGGAAGCCACTGCCTGCATCATCCACACACCTGCGATTTGCCGCTACAAGCCTCAGCTCCCACCGAGTCCCTTTTCTAGATTAGATAAACGTCTCCGGGCGCAGTACGCCCTGTCAGCAATAGGCCATATTGGCCCATGGCAGGGTGAAGTCGATAACACAGTCATTGTCCGCGTGGCATATAGTGCGCACCTCGCTGGAACTCCGCTCGCAAAAATTTTGGCTCGCTGTGCAGGAGGCTAGGGGCAGCGTTTGAAAATGTCGCATGCGGCTCGGATTGCTTGTGATAACGGACTACACACCCTACGATGGCCGTGCGCGTTTTACCCGGACTCGAATGGGGGGGCTTCATGGATAACTTCCAGTTGGACGGCCGCTGTACCTGTGGTGCGATACGGCATCGCATGTGCAGCGGACCCATGTTCGTCCACTGCTGCCACTGCCGCTGGTGTCAGCTCGAATCGCGGGCGTCGTTTGCGCTGAATGCGATGATCGAAGCCGACCGTGTGAAGCTTCTCGTTGGCACGCCCGAGATCGCGGTAACATCGTCGCAGAGCGGAAAGGGGGAGAAAATCGCCCAGGGGGATTATTCGTGCGCACCGGGGCCAGGCCACCTCGATGCGCTTTATCGCTTTATACGTCATGGCACGCGGGGGCTTGGCCCGCTACCACCGGCTTACAACAGGACCGCTTGCTGCAAAAGTTCCAGCGCTTTCAATTCGTCCAGTCGACCCGTGCGCGCTTTACCTGCCAGCGTCTTGATCAATGCTTCCGCTATCGGTTCAATACCGTGAAGATTGTCCAGGCTGGTCACGGAAGTGAAGGGGAGCGGTACAGGGTTTCGCTGCGGTACGGCGGAGGCAGGGAACGACTCAGGGGTTGCCGGTGTGGCTGCCGGGGCCTCGCCATCACTCTCTTCAGGTGAGCGACCGGCAAGGTCGTCGCGGAAATCACTTACATGATCCTGCGGGCTGACGACGGTCGTCTCTTTCTCCTCTGCGACATCCACCGAAACAGGCGAGGGGCCTTCCGGATCGCCCAGGGCGCCCGCCCGCGCGCGCGCCGGGTGCGCCTTCGCATCGACCCTCCCCGGCACGCCATCGTTTGTTGCGGCCGCAACCGGCTCGTGTTGTTCGGATACACGACCGCGCGAAGCAGGCGTAAGCATGCGCGCCACCGACTCCGGAATCTCGGCTTCGGAGCGCGGCGTATCCAACCAGCCAACTGGCAAACCAAGTCGCTCCGTGAACCGGTTTGCCTCGACGCTGTCCATGCGTTTCTTGCCGTATAGCCGATGGTTCATGTTGGATCCACTCATCGCCATAACCACACCCAGTGTTACTTTCGATCCCTTGCGGCTCGTGAGAACGTGGAGATTGGCGCGTCGGATGCTTTCTACCTCGGCGCTGTCGCTTAATGCCAGCGGTTGCTGTTGGGGCGTTTCAGGAGACGTCTTGCGTTTCGACGGCGAAGCTTTTAGCGGCGCATTTGGTTGAGGCTGTCCGGCCATTTCGCTGTGACGATTCTTGACGGCTCTGGGCGACCCGCCAGCTGCTTTCCTTGGCATTTGCGCTTCCTCGGACAAACTAAGAAATGGTTGTTGATCGACGTTCAGGGCAGAAGCCGGCTCAGGTGCTTCAGGCTCCACGTCTGGCCCGTCGTCCGCTTGAACGAAGTCGAGCGGTGACTTCAGACGGGCGATGGTCTCGGCCGCGAGCGCGGGATTGGGATGGTCAAAAAACCCATGCGGCAACCCAAGCGTAGTTTCCATGTGAAAAGCGGTCTCGGGCGTGAACCTTTCGCCCTTCTGACCTGCTCCCCGCGCTTAGTCCGATAACAATGTAGAGTTCGTTCCCAAAAGGAACGACAATGAAGAAGCGATTCAGCGAAGAACAGATTATTGGCATCCTGAAGGAGGCCGAGGCTGGCCTGAAGCCTGCAGAACTGTGCCGCAAGCACGGTATCTCGGAGGCGACCTACGACAACTGGAAGGCGAAGTTCGGCGGAGTGACCGTCGCGGACGCGCAGCGCCTGAAAGAACTGGAGCAGGAGAACAACAGGCTCAAGCGCCTGTTGGCAGGGTCGATGCTCGACAATGCCGCGCGGAAGGACCTGCTGTCGCGAAAGTAGCAAGCCCGCAAGCCAAACGCGAGGCGGTCGGGATATTGATGACCGAACGCGCGATGGGTATCACCCGGGCTTGCGGGCTGGTAGGAATTTCGCGTTCACTGTTCCGTTACGAATCGCGCCGCACCGACGACGCGGAACTGACGGACAGGATGATGGCCATCGCCGCGCAGAAACGTCGATACGGCTACCGCCGTATTCATGTGCTGTTGCGTCGCGAAGGCTGGCTGGTCAACCATAAGCGGACRTGGCGTCTGTATAGCAAGGCAGGGTTGAGCGTGCGTAAGCGCAGACGCAAGCGCATTGCCGCCGTCGAGCGAAAACCGCTGCCGGTGCCGACAGGCCCGAACCAGAGCTGGTCGATGGATTTTGTTTCTGATGGACTGGCTTACGGCCAGCGGTTTCGCTGCCTGAATGTGGTCGACGACTACACGCGGGAATGTCTGGCTATCGAAGTCGACACTTCACTGCCGGGTCTGCGCGTAAAGCACGTGTTGCAACGGTTAGGCGAGATGCGTGGATTGCCTGCATCCATCACGGTAGACA
>NZ_WHNP01000185.1 GCF_009362735.1 Paraburkholderia franconis
GCAGGTCATGCATGACTTCCACAACGACGACGCCATCGAGGTTGCATTTGCGCCGTCATTCAGTATTGGAGAGCGTGTGGTCGCGCGCTCGGTAATCCGCAACGACGGTACATACACCGGCAAGAATATGGGCGAGATTCTCGCGAACAGGGGCGACGTAGGCTACGTCACCAGGATCGACACGTTCCTGCAGCGGTTCTACATCTATGCAGTTCACTTCGTTGAAACTGATCACCTGGTGGGCATGCGCGAAAAGGAGCTGTGCACGCTCGACCATCTTCCTGAAGACGTGCTCGCATGTCTGGGCGAGCGGGCCGCCGCTCTTCGCTCGATCGGGCTAGGTAACGCCGACGGCGACCGTGTCGTAGGGGGCGCAGCCTTTGGCGCTCGGAACACCGGGACGATGCATCGGACAATGGAGTCGCTCGAGCCGGCCTATTCGTGAGGCATGAACGTGGGCGCAGGGCACGATATCTACAACGACGGCCGATATCACGACCGGGGCGAAAATGAGTGGTCTTGCGGCGGCGCGCGCCGCGAGATCGCCCGTATCGGGTATGTGACCGAGACCGGCGAGCCGATGTACCTCTTTGACGGGGCTTACGGTCGGCTGCACGGAGGGCGAAACTGTTCCTGCAGCAGTGCGACCATTGCGTAAGGAGACGGGTTGGACCCGTGACGGTTTATGTGTTTGTCGCGGCGGCATTTGTCGCCTGCTGCCAGCGTCGCCGCATTTGCTCGCGCCGTATTGAAAACGATGCACGTTCGTACGGCGCAAATTTCCTAACCGAACAGGAGCATTTACAGTGAAAATCACGATCCGAAAGGATAGCAAAGGCATACTCTGCGCCTATATTCCGAGGACGGATTTGGAGGAGCCGATCGTCTCTATCGCGCGGGCGCGGATGTGGGGCGGGCTCGTCACGCTTGCGAACGGCTGGCAGTTCGAGTTGCCGGAGATGGCGCCCGACACCACGCTTCCGGTCACCGTAGAAGCCCGGCGCTTGGCGGGCGGGCACGACTGACATGGCGCTCACTGCAGATCAGATCCATGCGATAACCGAATTGATTCTGAACGAACCGACGTTGTCGGAAGCCGCGGCAAGTTGGCGCAAGCGCTATCCCAACGTGCGTGTCATCCGGATCAGCGCGGGCGAACTGTACAATGAAAAGCCGGTCTTGGAGTTTCGTGGTCGCCGCGTCTATTTCGCGACGTCGACAGGGGTTTGCGTCTCCGTGACGGCAGAGGCAAGTGAGGCCGATATGCTCATCTTAGCCGAAGAGGGCGCCTACGATGGAGACTGTTGAAATCGCGCTTAGCGAGCCAGCCCGTGAAGCACGAGAGATCGAACTCGTTCATGCCATATTGCAGTTCACGCGCTGGAGCGATGGGCCAATGCTCGCTTCGTTTGAGGCCGCGTTTGCTGGCTCGAGTGGCCGCGCCCGTGCGGAGGCGAGTGACACCGGCGGTACCAGGATTGTGCTGCGAGCGTGCGGCATCGATCCGGGTGACGAAGTGATCTGCGCATCGCACCCGTGGCATCAGGTCGCGCAGGCAAACACATTGGCTGGCGCGGCGCCGGTGTTTGTCGATATTAATTGGTGGAGCGGTTGTCTGGAGGTTGCCACGGCACAGCAGAAGACGGGTAAGAGCACGCGAGCAATTCTCTCTGAGAATGCCAACGGGCGTCTCACTGCCTGGGGACCGTTGCGCGAGCTTGCGGATGAAATCATCCCGGTCTGATCGAGCACGGTACTGAGGCGCTCGACCCACGCTACAGGTGGGTGCCGTGTCGGTTCGCTCGACGACGTATCGGCGTTCGATTCTTTTGGGGTCCTCTGCTCGTTGCGCTGGAAAAGGCGGCATGTTCGTCGCCGACGACGAAAGCTTGGCGTACGAGTTGCGTTACCTGCCTCGCGCTGGGTCGCGGACCGTTAAGTCAGTGCTGGTCGTTGCCTGCGCGTCGTTGCCGCGGGTATGAGCGAAATGACGGCGGCGCTCGGGCCGGCACAGCTGGCGGGGCTCGAGGAACGGCTCCGCCCGGCGCAAGGGAATGGAAGTCCGGATCACGGTCGGGCCGAGGACGTGGAGGAAGTGCGCTGGATGCTTATATCGTGCACCTGGGCAAGCGATTTACCCACAGCGTGCGTGCACCAATGATCGAGGACATGCAGGCTTGTGGGATGGAAACGGCGGCCTACAGCTGTCCTTTTCACCTTCACTACATGAGGGCCGCCAACGCGATCCCGATCCGAGGGGGGCGTGGCTCCTGACGCGGAGCGGATCGGCAACCGGGCGCCAGCGTTGCCGCTGCACACGCAGCTCCGTGCGCACGACGTGAGGAGGTACATCGTCAAGACAATTGAAGGACACCGTGACCAACGTCGGCGCTGGAGCTGCTGTCTGTCCCTCCGGGCGGCTGCAGAATTGCCCGTTTTGTTGCGTTACTTCCGATAATTTTGCGACACACTGGTGCAGATCATCGATTCGTGCTTCTTCCGGGCTGGATAGCCTGCCGTACCCATTGCTGTGCCGCTTCAGCTGCGGCGCAGGAGGTTGCGGCGTTCCGCAGCGGGGTAGTTGCTGAAATGTCCTTCCCGCGCGGCCTGACGGCGTGCCGCCGTGATGATCGCCGTGCTGCGGGCAGGGGCGCACGGCGCACTGACCTGTTTATCCATCGCAGTACTGCGACAGCGCGGACAGCGCGGCGTCGTGCCGGCGCGCACCAGTGCTTCAAAACGCAACCCGCAATTGTGGCATACATAGTCGTAGAGCGGCATGAGAAGTTCTCTTCAGCGCGAAGCATTATCCGGCAAGACGTCACCCGGAATCCGTGGTTGCCCCGGTTGCGCAACGTACCGCCCGGTGACGGGGGACGATGCCCGGGCGGCGTCTCTGAGTCGGCCTACCATGCGCAGCAGCTGCAGTCCGAAATCGGTGGCCATGTCGAATGCGTTGCGCCCGTCGGGCGCCACCAGGCCGTCGCTCGCGCCGAGCGATATCAGCAGCCACATGAGCTCGACCCGGCCGCTGGCGGCGGCCTGCATCAGGCACGTGATGTCGTTCCCGTTCGCGTGATCAAT
>NZ_WHNP01000186.1 GCF_009362735.1 Paraburkholderia franconis
GTTCTCTTCAGCGCGAAGCATTATCCGGCAAGACGTCACCCGGAATCCGTGGTTGCCCCGGTTGCGCAACGTACCGCCCGGTGACGGGGGACGATGCCCGGGCGGCGTCTCTGAGTCGGCCTACCATGCGCAGCAGCTGCAGTCCGAAATCGGTGGCCATGTCGAATGCGTTGCGCCCGTCGGGCGCCACCAGGCCGTCGCTCGCGCCGAGCGATATCAGCAGCCACATGAGCTCGACCCGGCCGCTGGCGGCGGCCTGCATCAGGCACGTGATGTCGTTCCCGTTCGCGTGATCAATGTCGAGGCCGGCCCCGATCAACCGCAGGATCGGCGCGGGTGCGCCGCCCAGACACGCGTACCAGAGCGCCTGGTTACCTTCGTCGTCGAGCGCGCCGACGTCTGCACCTTCGCCTAGCAAGCCGGCGACTATGCGGTCTTCGCCGTGCAGCGCCGCCACCATCAGCGGCGTCATGCCCTCAATGCTGCGCGAATGAATGTCCGGGAAGTCGTGGCTCGACAGCCATGTTCCGAGCGTTGCGCACGTGGCGTCGCGGCCGCTTGCGCTTTCGTATGGGACAGTTTCGTTGGGCAGTGACATGATGGCACTCCGGCTCGGTGGATAGGCGTCGCCGTCACGGGGGCGCACAGCTGCAGGTTGAGGCGCCCGACGCGCACTGAAAGGTACGTCAGACCGGCCTGTTTTCGTTTGGATTGCGAACCGGTCCCATCACTTCGAGTCCTTCCGCGTAACTGATCGTGTCAAACGGTACGTCAAAGAGGATCGCGGCGTCGGCGATCGCGTCGAGCTTGCCGGCCGTGTCTTTCCTTTTCAGTTCGCTCTTCTCCAGATGCAGGAGTTCGAGCATCTCGTTGTAGACGGTCGATTCCACAATCGGCAGCACGTAGAACATCGCTCCGTTGTACGGCACCTGATAGCGCCTGGACAGATCGATGTTGTCGCAGAACAGGAAATACGTTCCGCTGGCCGAGAGGGCATCGCCGAGCACTTCCGCGACGTCCCTCAGGTGTTCGAAGCTCAATAGCCAGCCGGCGAAGAACGGGAGGTGCGGGTCGCCGACGTCCGCTACCGCCATGACCTGTTCGCAGGAAAGCTCGGGCGGGCGCGCCTCGTCGGCGAGCCGCGGCCCAAAGCGTAGCGCGAGCTCACCGCGAAAGCCGATCCGGCCAGGCGCGTCCGTATGCCCCTTGAACACCGCGTTAAGGAGTCGGCCCTCGTGCTGCAGACGGGCCAATGGGGTTTCGTCGAGTTCACGGGGGCTGATCGTGTCAGTCATTAGCATTCCTCTTTTCCAGATTCTGGCGCGCCCGTGGATCCGGGCGCGGGATCGTACATCCTCAGCGGGACGGCCCAGAGAGCTGCAACATCCGTACCAGCGCCAAGGGCGGCGAGGGCGGGGCCGGGCAGGCTGAACGGACGGGCGGCCCGGTGCTGCCCATGTCGTTTGCGACAAAAGGCGCGGGGTTTGTCGGGAAGGCGACGTCGCGAACGTTGCAGGCCGCAATGCAGGAACACCTGCCGGAAACCCGGCCTGCCCCGGGTTTCGACGATCTGCGCATTTATGGCACGAAAGCTGCGTCGACGGGGCCGCGCGGACACAATCCGGCCGATGCGTGACTCGACAGAAGAAGACCATACGGACACCGCAGGCTGAGGACATGGTCGCGGCTTTGCAGACCTGATTCGCAACCCTGGTTTCACCTTCCATGTCAATGGAGTACGACAATGTCTCAACTTCGGCAAATCGCCTTCTACGGCAAAGGCGGCATCGGCAAGTCCACCACGTCGCAGAATACGCTCGCGGCGCTGAGCGACCTCGGGCAGAAGATCCTCATCGTAGGGTGTGATCCAAAGGCTGACTCGACACGCCTGATACTGCACGCGAAGGCGCAGGACACGATTCTCTCGCTCGCGGCGGAAGCGGGTTCAGTCGAGGACCTCGAACTCGATGACGTAATGAAGATCGGCTACAAGGACATCCGCTGCGTCGAGTCGGGCGGCCCTGAGCCGGGCGTTGGCTGCGCGGGCCGCGGCGTCATCACGTCGATCAACTTCCTCGAGGAGAACGGCGCGTATGACGGTGTGGACTACGTGTCGTACGACGTGCTCGGCGACGTGGTGTGCGGTGGCTTCGCCATGCCCATTCGCGAGAACAAGGCGCAGGAAATCTACATTGTCATGTCAGGCGAGATGATGGCGATGTACGCAGCGAACAACATCTCGAAGGGCATCCTGAAATACGCGAACAGTGGGGGCGTGCGCCTGGGCGGGCTCATCTGCAACGAGCGCAAGACCGACAAGGAACTGGAGCTTGCCGAATCGCTCGCGACGATGCTCGGCACGAGGCTGATCCACTTCGTGCCGCGCGACAACATCGTCCAGCACGCGGAACTGCGGCGAATGACCGTGATCGAGTATGCGCCGGACAGTGCACAGGCGGGCCAGTATCGCGCGCTTGCCGAGAAGATTCATCACAACGGCGGCAATGGTGTGATTCCGACGCCGATCACGATGGACCAGCTCGAGGACCTGCTGATGGAGAAAGGCATCATGGTGCAGGTCGACGAGTCGCAGGTCGGAAAAAAGGCGGCCGAGCTGACCGCCTGACGAATGCCGGACGACGGTCGCCGTCCGGCGGCCGGATCCGGCGA
>NZ_WHNP01000187.1 GCF_009362735.1 Paraburkholderia franconis
ATGGCCGACAGGACTAAACCGCTCGCGCGGTAGGGGGCTGCGGCCCGACTCTGGCGGCGAATGGGAGGCCAGTGGCGCCGGTGGTTATGTTGGTGGTTGAGGCAATCCGCCTCGCCCTCCAGCAGGAGCCCCATCATGACCTCCTCCGATCCGGGCATCAGCCCGCTGCGCCGCCATATGCTTGAGGACCTGCGCATGCGCAGGTTCGCACCGAAGACCCAGGCCGCCTATCTGCGTGCCGTACGTCAGTTCGCCCGATACCTCGGGCGTTCACCCGATACCGCCACCGTCGAGAACCTCCGGGACTACCAGCTGCATCTGGTCGATCACGGCGTGTCTCCGATATCGCTCAACGCCGCCATCAGCGGGCTGAAGTTCTTCTTCGAAGTCACGCTCGGCAAGCCGGAGCTGATGGCGCGGATGCAGCCGGTACGCGTGCCCCGCACGCTTCCGGTTGTGCTCAGCCCCGAGGAAGTGCGGCGGCTCATCGCGGCAGCCGGAAACCTCAAGCATCAGACCGCGCTGTCGGTCGCCTATGGTGCCGGGCTGCGTGCGAGCGAAGTGGTCGCGCTCAGGGTCAGTGACATCGACAGCCAGCGCATGACCCTGCGCATCGAGCAGGGCAAGGGCCGCCGCGACCGCTACGCGATGCTTTCGCCGGTCCTGCTCGAACGCCTGCGTGTCTGGTGGCGCGTGGCCCGTGCCCAGGGCTGCATGCTCGATGGCGGGTGGCTGTTCCCCGGCATGGATCCCGTCGATCCCCTCACGCCCAGGCAACTGACCCGCGCCGTCCATGCGGCCGCCGAGGCCGCAAACATCGACAAGCGCGTCTCCATGCATACGCTGAGGCATTCGTTTGCCACGCACCTGCTGGAACAGAAGGAGGATATCCGCGTGATCCAGGTGCTCCTTGGACACAGGCAGATCGAGACCACCACGCTCTATACCCAGGTCGCCACTGATCTCCTGCGCAAGGTGATCAGTCCACTGGACCGCCTGCCCGCCGGATAGCCCGGCCGCACGCGGAGCCCTCCGTGCTGGAGGTCGCGGACATCTTCCGCGCCCGCGGGCCGGCGTGGCGACAGGGCGCCCGCCTGAGCCTGGGCCAGCTGAAGGTCATGTCGGCCATCGAACAGTGCCGCACCGCGGCGCTGGGGGGACACGTGTTGCGCTGTTCCGGCTGCGCGCGCACCGAGATCGCGTACAACTCGTGCCGCAACCGCCATTGCCCCCGGTGCCAGGGCAGTGCCGCACGCCGCTGGCTCGAGGCACGCCAGGCCGACCTGCTGCCGGTCGAGTACTACCACGTCGTCTTCACGCTACCCGCGCCGATCGGCGCCATCGCCTGGTACAACAAGCAGGTTATCTACGGACTGCTGTTCGACATCGCCGCCGACACGCTGCGCACGATCGCCGCTGATCCCCGGCACCTCGGTGCGCAGATCGGCGCCACGCTCGTGCTGCACACCTGGGGCTCGGCGCTCACGCATCATCCCCACGTGCACGGTATCGTTCCCGGTGGCGGCCTGTCACCGGATGGTGAGCGGTGGATTGCCTGCCGGCCTGGCTTCTTCCTGCCGGTGCGCGTGCTCTCACGCCTGTTCCGCAGGTGCTTCCTCGAAGCGCTCACGGACGCACACCGGTGCGGCCGGTTGCAGTTCTTCGGTGAGTATGCCGGACTTGCCGACCCGGCTGTCTTCGCCCGGTGGCTAGCGCCGCTGCGTACCTGCGAATGGGTCGTGTATGCCAAACGTCCCTTCGCGGGCCCCGAAGCGGTACTCGCGTATCTCTCACGCTATACACACCGTGTGGCGATCTCCAGCCAGCGCCTGCTTGCGTTCGATGAGCGCGGCGTGACGTTCCGCTGGAAGGACTATCGTGCGAAGGGGCGCACCCGCTACAAGACGATGACCCTCGAGGCCGGCGAGTTCATGCGCCGCTTCCTGTTGCATGTACTGCCCGGTGGCTTCCACCGCATCCGTCACTATGGACTGCTTGCGAATCCGGTGCGCCGCGCCAGTCTCGCGAAGGTGCGTGAACTGCTGCACGTCACGCCAGAGGTCAGCGCATCACCTGAAGATACCCTCATCGAAACGAGACCGGCCTTCATCTGCCGGCACTGCGGCGCCCCGATGATCATCACCGATATCCTTGCGCGGACCGCGCCGATTCGCGCGCCACCCACGCCCCGGGGCGTGACATGACGACAACTGCTCCTGAACGTGCGACCCGACGGCAACGCCGCCCGCGAGTGCACGTTTGCGCCTGTCACTTCGTACAGACTCCCACACATCTGCTTCGCCCGTCCATTTACGCGACTGCACCGCTTCGTCACCGCATCACGGACCATCTGCCAGACAGTTCGACCACTCATCGGGCAACGTCCCTGAACATTGCGGGCCATCAATCACCATAGCCTTCGCCACTTCGACCACATCGGAGCACTCCGCGGTTTCCTCCCTTCTGGTTTGTCCAACGCCTGCCCGCATGCGCTGACGCGCGCTTGCGAGCCTGCGGACATGGGCAGGCGTCGAACAAACCTAAAGA
>NZ_WHNP01000188.1 GCF_009362735.1 Paraburkholderia franconis
GCTAGTGTCCCGTTCCGCTAATTCGCGTACATAGTCTTTGT
This sequence comes from Paraburkholderia franconis, assembly GCF_009362735.1. GTDB lineage: Bacteria > Pseudomonadota > Gammaproteobacteria > Burkholderiales > Burkholderiaceae > Paraburkholderia > Paraburkholderia franconis. The sequence continues at coordinate 42 of NZ_WHNP01000188.1, forward strand.
AGCTTGGCGAGGATGGAGTCAGCGGTAGCGGTCCACATGAATGGCTCGCAGTTTTGGTTGTAGTGGGAGACAAATTGATCGATACGTTTAACCAGTTGCTTGACCGAACCAAACGAGCCACGGCGTATGGCCTTGCCGGTGATCAGAGCGAAGAAGCGTTCGACCTGGTTAAGCCACGAACTGTAAGTCGGGATGAAATGCATATGCCACCGGGGACGTGCTGCCAACCACGCTTTGACCTTCGGATGCTTGTGGGCACTGTAATTGTCCACGATGCAGTGCACGTCAAGGTTGGCCGGCACCGCGTTGTCGATTTCGCGCAGGAACGACAGGAATTCCTGATGCCGGTGACGCGGTTTGCAGGTAGCGAGTACGGCGCCGTTGAGTACGTTCAGGGCGGCGAACAGCGTGGTAGTGCCATGACGAACGTAATCGTGCGTGACGCCTTCGACGTATCCGAAACCCATCGGCAGCATGGGTTGCGTACGCTCGAGCGCCTGACATTGGCTCTTCTCGTCTACGCACAAGACCAGGGCGTTCTCCGGCGGGCTCAGGTAAAGGCCGACCACGTCGCGCAATTTCTCGATGAAGAACTGATCGGTCGAGAGCTTGAAGCTTTCGCTGCGATGCGGTTGCAGACCCAACAGCTTGAGGTAACGGTGCACACTGGTCGGCGAGATAGCTGTTTCGGCGGCAATCGTCCGTACGCTCCAGTGCGTGGAGCCATCGGCGGGCTTGGTGTGCAGGGTCTTGTGAATCAGCTGAGCCACCCGCTCATCGTCGATCGTGCGCGGCTTGCCGGGGCGCACTTCATCATAGAGTCCGTTGATGCGCTGATCCAGAAACCGAAGACGCCACTTGCCCACCGTAGCGCGCGTGAGTTGCAGGCGCTGCGCGATCGCACTGTTGGGCTCTCCGTCAGCCGTAGCCAGCACGATGCGCGCCCGCGTGACCAGCGCAGCCGAAATCGAGCGAGAACGTGTGATCGATATCAGTTGCGAGCGCTCGTCTTCGTTCAGCACCAGTTCCGCCTTAGGTCGTCCCATCGACATGCTGATGTCTCCCGTTCCACTGACGTCAACATGCTACGCGAACATAGATCAGTTAACAACGGAACGGAACACTAGTCCCCGCGGCATCGTTGCCAGCGACGTCTACCCGCGTGCTGCGGAACCTACATCCGGCTTTCGCTTTGACCACGAGTTTTCGAAAATCGAGATCAGCACCCTGGCTCATCTGTTCAATGTCGCGCAGGCAACGGTCGAAGATGCGATGGCGGCCGCAATTACGCGCCGATGGCCGCAGGCCACTTCGCTGGATTATTTTCCGGGCCGCGAGCGGTACCAGTGGGACCGGGAAGATCGACACGAGTCTTATCGGGAGCACATTCAACGACACGCGTTGCTTAACGCTGCCACCAGCCTTTCAAAGGTTCTGCCGGTGGTCGTTCGGAGCTATGAAACCGAAGGCTGCTCACCTTGGCTGAAGTGGCGCGATCGCTACGACGTCACATTTGATGACGGTTCGTGGTTGTCAGACCGGAAAGATCCTGTTCCTCAGCAGGCGAAAGAAAATCTGTTAGGCAACAAGATCGCCCAGCAGGAAACGCTGCAGGATCAAGAAGCAGTGCTGCGGAAATTGGGCTTCATGAACACCGCCGTCGACGCGCTGTTTCCACTATATGGACGCTGGTCATCGCCTGACGGCGTGACTGTAGAGATCACGTCGGCGCTGACGGAACGAACGGGCGCCATTGGTCGGTGCATCGCATTCGCCAAGCGGCCCAGTCATGATCTTTGGCTGCCGGAGTTTTGGGACGATGGATATTACGACCACCGTAGTCGCCAAAAGAGCCCTTTCGCTCCGTTTGTGTGGGCGCCTGAGACCGAAAGCCTCGGTATCGATCTGAGCGACGAAATCGCCGCGAGGGGACCCGGCGGGAGACCCCGTCTTGGAATTGAGTTCACGAGGAGCCTGGTGTTGATGAATGAGCCAAATAGCTGTGACTGGCGCAAGACTGACGGAAGTCTCGCGCTGAGAAGCCAAGTCTGGGGCAGTTGGAAGCCCGATCCCGATCACAACCGACATCGCCATCAGGACGACGGTGAGATTCTATGGGCTTCGCCTGATTGGCTTGATGCGACATTGTCCAACCTCAACCGGCGACTTGTTTTCACGGTGACGCTAGACCGTGTTAGGAACTTTTTATAGAACCTGGTACCCTGGAGGGATGACAAAAGAAAGACGCAAACCCTACCCGACAGACGTGTCCGACGAAGAGTGGAGCTTCGCGGCGCCGTATCTGACGCTGATGGATGAAGCAGCACCGCAGCGCAAGTACGAACTGCGAGAAATGTTTAACGCGTTGCGCTGGATCGTACGTGCTGGTGCGCCATGGAGAATGATGCCCAACAACTTTCCTCCGTGGGAACTGGTGTACCAGCAGACCCAGCGCTGGCTTCAGGCAGGCTGCTTTGAGAAC
>NZ_WHNP01000189.1 GCF_009362735.1 Paraburkholderia franconis
CAGCACCTGCGCACAACAAACGCGATCGAGTCGACGTTCGCGACGGTGCGCCACCGTACTACGCGTACGCGCAACTGCGTGTCGCGACCGACCTTCCTCGGTCTGGCATTCAAGCTAATCGAGGAAGCGGAAAAAACCTGGCGCCGGATCAACGGCCCCGAACAGATCCAGCTGTTGCTGGAGGGCATTGCCTTCCAGGACGGCGAGCCGGTGCAAGACGATCAACCGGGTCAGCAGAAACTCGCCGCTTGACGTCGCCCGCTATCAACGGCCCGTACACCAGACTTGACCTTATCTCGCGGTTCGACACTCGTATGCTGTAACGATGCCCACTAATGTGCCCGGGTGCCTTTCGACATAATGGAAGGCACAGACTTGCGCAACACCACCATTGCAATGTCCACATTGGTAATCGCAATGGTGGCCGTGCGTGAGGCATCGCGACCGCAGCGCTAGATTCAGCTGCTGAGGTCGCTGCGAATCGAATCTGCCCGTCATGCTGCGCGACGACGAGAGCGTCGAGTCGAAACCATAAATCGATCCAAGTATTGTTCACATGCGAAAACAGTCAGTTCGGATCGTTGAACTGCTTCATCGATGGGATACGTGCGCCTGCCGTGCCCAGAATGCTAGCGAACGGCCGATTCCTGCTCGCAGTGCCGACTAGAATCATCGTCCAATTTTCAGGTCCTTCCTCGCTCACCAGCTGAGCAGTGCACGAGTCAGTGCGGCTGGCCGAGGCACGCGTCGGCGACCTCGACGATCGGCTCACTGTCGGCGTGAGCTTCGGGAAAGCGATCGACACATCTGATCTGTAGCAGCGTCCACCATGCGCCGGGCGGATGGTGGCCAAGCCACATTACCGTCGCCGCGGCTTTGGTTCGGAGACCCCATCGCCGCCAGTCGGCACCCGTCGGTGAAAAATGGTCGGTGTATTCGCTCGGGTCCAAGCCGTAGTGTTTGAGGTAGGGCGGCCTGAGGCGTTCGTCGAGCGTAACCTGTGCGCCTTGGGCGATGCGCGCCTGTTCACGCCGCTCGTCCTGGCTGAAATCGTTCATCGCGTGGCTCACAACGGATAACTCGTGCAACAGCGCCGCGCCCATTGCCAGACATGTCGCGGCAATGAAGAGCGCAATGATCCAAAGGAGTCGCCGTCCGACGATAGGTGCGCGTGCCATGCCAGACCTCCTGGCCCCGCAGTGAAATGAAAAACGTGTGTGGTTCCGAAGCTCAATTTCAGCGGACGCTTTTCGTCTCCAACATTTAGACTTTAGTTGCTCAGTGCAAAGCGTCAGCCGCCGCACATCCACGGCCAAAACCAACCAGCGGACGGTACTGTCAGCGGGTTTCCGAGTGGAACCAGCGTTCAGGCTGCCGATCGATCTGGGGGCGAGCGGCACAAGCTGTCCCGCCGTGAAAGTACGCCAGCCAGTTCGCGGTGCTGCCAATGACCCGCGGGAAAATGCCAGACCGGCCCGTGTGGACGACATGCAGCCTTCAGGGTTTGACGGGATGGCCTCAGACGGTTGCCGCCATTTTGGTATAAAATACAAGCCAAATGGCAGGAGGGTCAAATCATGAGTCTTACCCGAGGTGTGTCAGCCGACTCACTGCTCGGCGGTCGCAGCGTATTCCCGCGCGCGCCCCGATCTGGCCTTGAGTGGGTGGACGTAGTCCGCCATGGGATTTCATCGCAGGCGCTCGACGCCATGCTCAGATCGATCGGACTATCGCAAGCGGAATTGGCGCAGGCACTCGACATTCCTGAGCGCACCCTGGCACGTCGCAAGCGGGAAGGGGTGCTGAGTCGTGAAGAGTCGGCAAAGCTGCTGCGGCTTGCACGCGTGGTCGCGCGCGCTGCGGAGGTTTTTGAGGATCTCGACCCGGCGCTCGCCTGGCTCAAGACTCCGATCGCCGCGCTGGAGAGTGCGACGCCCCTTAGCCTCGTGGATACCGATATTGGCGCCGACAGTGTCATGGACACACTCGGGCGCATCGAGCATGGCGTGTTTGCGTGATGCTCACAGTATGGCGGGTGGTCACCGAGCGATACGCGGATACCGCTTTCTCCGGAGAAGGTGCACGACTGTATGGTGGCCGCTGGAATCCCAAAGGCGTCGCGATGGTGTACACGGCGCAAACGCAATCGCTGGCGCTTTTGGAGATGCTGGTCCAGGATTCACCGTTGCGTGCGCACTATGTGATCAGAGGTGGCTCCGCTTGTTCGGACAGGGTCCCGAGATTTTTAAGTGGAATTGTTGAGGCAATCAAGCTGCCGATTTTATCGCTGGCAGCGTGGCGAAGTATGCTTCATCCGGCGTCTGATCGGCCAGCCTCGAATGAGGCCGATTCTGGTTATACCAGTTCAGGTAATTGCCGATTGAGCGACGCGCGTGGCCTACCGAGTCGTACGCTTTCAAATAAACCTCTTCATATTTGACGCTGCGCCACACCCGTTCGACGAACACGTTGTCGCGCCAGGCGCCTTTTCCGTCCATCGAC
>NZ_WHNP01000019.1 GCF_009362735.1 Paraburkholderia franconis
CGCGCTGCCGTCCGACTTGCATGTGTAAGGCATGCCGCCAGCGTTCAATCTGAGCCAGGATCAAACTCTTCAGTTCAAACCTGTTACTGTTTTCGGGCTCTCTCGAACCCGGTCGCTCACTCAAAATCACTGACTGATGGTTCGATTTCTCAAACCTTCCTCAATTTCTTTCTGTGTGAGTCTCGATTACTTTTGCCTTCGGCAGCTCCTGAGAACCACCGCGCGCCGTCATCGAGCACCCACACCTGTCGGCTGTTAGTTTTTAAAGAACATCGCTAAAAGCTGCTGCTTTTTCGCGTCCCCGTCGTTTGGAGAGGCCGAATTATGCGGATCGCCATTCACCGCGTCAAGCATTTCTGCAAATAATTTTTCCGGGCCAGAATAAGCGGTCGTGCGCATAGAGCAATTGCATTTGTCAAGGGACACTCACGAATTCCTTTGCACTCTTCGTGCGTTCGACTTCATTGCGCAATTGGCACATCGGTTCGCCGGGCCACACACATCCGACTACCAGGGCTCGCTTACCACGGGGTTGTTTAACGAACCTCCGTTGACTAGTCTTTTGGCACACACTCGATGAACAGGCTGCACAAGCTGCGCGATCTGAAAACCGGATGTCGGGTGTCTGTCACAGTCGATACGACGAGATATCGAGGGCCATCGTGAGCACACATGACGCCACAGAGAACAACGTCTACAGCGAAACACAGCGCAGGATCGAAGAAGATCTGAAACGACGGGCAGAGGAAAATCAGGCGCGCGTCGACGAAATAAGGCAACAGCGCAGACATCTGTCGGGGGGCCCCACTCCGTTGATCATCGTGGCCGATGGCGACTCGTGGTTCGACTATCCGCTTCCGTTGATCGGCCATACAGACGTTGCAGACAGCCTGCAAAGCCAGGCAACACTGACACCCGCGATGATGAAACTCGCCCACTACGGCGAAGCAACGACGACCCTGATGGGCGTGACCAAACGTCAGCGATTGATCGACTACATCAGTGAGCCGGCCCACGGCCCAATCGACGTCCTCATGTTCTCAGGCGGAGGCAACGATCTGGTTGGCGACCAGTTTCGCTTCTGGCTGGAGAATGCAACGGACGTGAATAACGATCCGACCCAAGGCGTCAACAACGAACTCTTGCGCGACATACTGGGCGTCATCAATGGCGCCTATCTCGAGTTGATCCGAATACGAAACCGATATGCGAGCCACGCGACGATACTGCTTCACGCGTACGACTTCGCGATTCCGACGGGCATTGGCGCATGTCCGTTTGCAGGCCCATGGCTTCGGCCTTCGCTGGTAGAGCAAGGTTGGCCCGACGTCAAGCAGGGCCGGCACATTGTGAAGGCCATTCTCGAAGCCTTTAGAAGCAGGCTGAAAGAGCTATGCGCGGCCAACAAGAACGTCGTCCTCGTCGAAACGCAAGGTACGCTGTCATCCGGTGACTGGGCAAATGAACTTCATCCCACTCCTGACGGATTCGACAAGATTGCAGCGCGGTTCCGTTCGAAGTTGCGGAGCATCCCCAAATTCAAGAACAGAATCTGATATCCGATTGCCCAGAGCCACGCACGCATACGCGTCGGCCACGCGCGATGCCGCATCATTTTTTATCATGTATTGCATGCGGATTAATCGATTGCGCGGAATCGGCCAGTCGGCAATAGTGAGCCTCTGCCGTCGACGTGCGCGTTCGCGCGTCAGCATCTGGCCTGACCCGGCCGTCTCTGGAGCGTTCAAGTGGAATCGCGGAACCAAGCCGACATCCTCGCCACCTTGATAAAGGAACTGGGAACCGACATCGTGACGCCGGGCATCGACGTCGCGCCGCGCTACTTCACAGGCTACGGCGAGGCACCCGGCAGCCGCCCTCTGGCGCTCGCGCGTCCGCGCACGGTCGACGAGGTATCGTGCATCGTGCGGCTCTGTCACCACATTGGCGTCGCAGTTGTCCCGCAAGGGGGGATGACAGGTCTCGCGGGCGGCGCAGTCCCGCTGGGCGGGGAGATCGTGCTGTCGATGGAGCGCTGCAGCGGAATCGAAGAAATCGACGCTGCGGCCAGCACCGTCACGGTCAAGGCCGGCACCGTGCTGCAGACGGTGCAGGAAGCGGCACGCACCGCCGGGTTCGAGTTGGGGTACGACCTCGGCGCGCGCGGCTCGTGCCAGATCGGCGGCAATCTCGCGACCAACGCCGGCGGAAATCGAGCAATCCGCTTCGGCGTCGTGCGCGATCAGGTTCTCGGACTCGAAGCGGTACTCGCCGACGGAACGATTGTCAGCTCGCTCAACAAGATGCTCAAGAACAACAGCGGCTACGACTGGAAGCATCTGTTGATAGGCAGCGAAGGCACGCTCGGTGTGATCACCCGCGCGGTGCTCAAGCTCTACCCCGAGCTTCCTTCGGCTTCGACGTGCCTGTGCGTGGTGCCCGACTATCAGTCGGTGGTGGCGCTCTGGCAGCAGGTGCGCGCGCAATTGCCCGATGCCAGCAGCTTCGAGGTGATGTGGCCGGACTTCTATCGCTATGTGTCGGCGAATACGCCTGGAGTGCAAGCGCCTTTGCAGGTCCAGCAGGCCTTCTATGTACTGGTCGAATGCGCGACGGCCGCCCACGATACGAAAGCGAGCGCCGCCCGCCTCGAAAGCTGCCTCGGCGCCTGGCTCGAAGCGAGTCTCGTCAGCGATGCAGTCCTCGCGACTTCGTTGCAGCAGGCGCAAGCGCTATGGCTCATCCGTGAGGGCCTCGCGATCGACGAGTTGCCCAACCTGATCAACTACGATGTGAGCCTCCCCATCGGTCTCATCGGCGAGTTCGCCGAGCGCTGCGAGAAGGCGCTGATCTCGCGCTGGCCGCAGGTTGTCAGCCTTTTCTTTGGACATCTCGGCGACAGCAACGTGCACATCGGCGTATCCATCGAAGAACTGCCGGCGGAAGGCGTGCATGCGGTCGATCTCGTCGTGTACGAGGTCGTGCGCGCGATGGGAGGCTCGATCTCTGCCGAACACGGAATCGGTACGCACAAGAAGCCGTTTCTCGGCTATTCGCGCTCGCCGGCTGAACTCGCATTGATGCGCACGCTCAAGGCCGCGCTCGATCCCAAAGGCATACTCAATCCGGGAAAAGTACTGTAAGCGCCTTCGCTGACGAACGCGACACGCAGGCCTGTTTCAATCAGCCATCTGTTTTGCGTATCGATCTTTCCGCAGGCGCATTGCGGTGAAGGCGTGCTTCACCCAAACCGCGATACACGCGCTCGGTACTGAAACGCAAACGATGCATCGTTTCGAACAGGGCCGCCAGGTCCAGCGGCTTGCGGAAGTAGCCGTCGTAGCGGACGAACGCGGGTGGCGTCAGCTCTCCCGATACGAGAATGAAGATGGCGTCGGCGACCGTGGCATCGTCGCGCATGCGCTCGCACAACACGCCGCCCGACATGCGAGGCATGCGCAGATCCGCAATGACGTAATCGACGGTCGACGCGTACAGCAATTCGAGTGCCTCGACGCCGTCGGCGGCCGTCAGCACCTCATAGCCCGCCTGCAGAAACGCGCTCGCCCATGCGTCGAGCGTAGAGGGCTCGTCGTCGACGAGAAGGGCGCGTTCCATCGCAGCAGGCTCCGCGAACACGGAAAGATTCAATCATATGAACAAAGCCCGATCTGTTCAAGGAACGTTCGGGTCACAGAGCGCGAGTCAAGCGCTCTGCGACCTCGCCCGTCAACCGCCGTGATACATCGGATCGAGCGTGTCCGACGGTTCGCGATGGCCCGACTGCGAGCGGGTGAATTCGTCGCCGCCGACGTCGCCCTGATTCTGATCGTCCATGCTGCCCTGCTCGTGTTTCATCGTCCTGGGGCGAACGGTTTGAGCGTGGTGAGATACAGGCGCATGGGCAGCGGAGTAATCGGAGGAGGATGCTGAGCCATAACCGCCCGCGAAGGACGGAACAGCCAGCGTCGAAGCACACGCGACCAGCAGCGCAGCGAGGGATTTCGCTTTCATGACGACTCCAATAAGCGTGTCGAACATCCCGATGCACCTGGTTCAGGTCCATTGCGCGCGCCATGTTCAACGTTGATGGAACGATCGGCCAGGCCGCGCGCCAGCAAAGAGGCTCGAACGAACAACCCGCCTTTCGGAATCCGATCGATATTGCTGACGCCGCAGCGGCAGCACGAAACCGGTCGTCGTTGCGCCCGCATCCACAATTGCACGGCTTATGCCAATGCCGGGATGCGTATCGTCTAAACGATCCTGAGCGCCCGGAATTAAAGGACTTCGCCCGCAGTTGGGGCTGCTTGTATGCCTTGGTGATGGTGGCGTGATGTCGGGCGATAGCCAACGTTTGTCGACCGGCCGTACGCGTGCATCCAACAGACGAAAACGTGCCCACTTCTTCGAGAAGTCGTTGCGGGTCTATCGCTGCGTTGCTGTCCGACTGCGACTAATCATTGTCGGACCCGGCACCGCAAGCGCCGCACACTCACACTTACCATTGAGGGGAAACCGCGCCGCGTAGATCAGATCAATGCTCACATTCTCACGGGATGGCCGGCATGATCAGTCAGACAAAAAGCCTTGCCCTAACGGGGCTGCTGATCGGCGGCGCCGTCGTGACGGCGTGGCTGATCGATTCCGACAGGCATCATCCGTCTGACATGAAAACGGCGGCTGCCGCCAGCGTGCGCGACAGCGCTTACCTGCCGCTTCACGACACAGACGCCATCTCGCTCGAACGCCCGCTCGATCCGCGCTTTGCGTCCACGTTGCAAGCGGCGCGCGACAGCCTGGGCCGTCACGACCGCGCATCCGCGAAAGTGCTGGTCGACGCGATCCTGATGCTGGACAAGAACAATCCGCAAGCACTGGCGTTGCAGCGAGAACTGCAATCGCCCGATGCCGCGCCCGCTGACAACAATAAAGCCGTAGCGGTGGTGATGGATGCACAGCCCGCCGCGCAGGCCAGCGCAAAGGCCGCAAAGAAGACGGCGGCCCCGCATCGCCATCGCCCAAAGACATCACGAGCGAATCCCGCATCGACGCCCGATGACATGAATCCGGTTCGCGGCGTGCCACCCGTTCTCGACGAAACGGTCGAGACACCCGCGACAGCGGCCGCCGAGCAGGTCAGTACGGGAGCGGAACGAACAAGCGAGCACACGAAGCCGGCGCACGCCGGCTCGCAAGGATCGGATGGCGCGACGGGCGAAGCCGCGCACAGCGGCGACGATCAGTGAACGTGTTGCGACGCTGACGATCGACTACGAGCGTCCGCCCCGCTCTTTGTTTTCCTCTCGGTCCTTGCAACGGGATTCCGGTGCGGACTTCCTCAAGACATGCGGCGAGCGTATTGCGCTCGCCGCATCGCGGTCATTGCCCGCCGAAGAAAATCGACTTCGGATGCCCGTCCGTCGCGTTGGGCGCGCCCATCTGCATCGAGCCGTTCGGCGCTACGCCGCCGACGGCCGTCCGCTCCATCGGCTGTTGCTCGCCTGTCGATGCTTTCGCTTCGGCTGCCTGGATATCGGCAGGGTAAGTCGCCTCGTCGCCGCCCGGGCGATAGCCCGCTTGTTCGACGCGTTGCAGATCTTCACGCACCTGAGCGCGCGTGACCGGCCCTTGATCGGCCTGAGCAAAAGAAAGTGCCGGCGCAGCCAGCGCGCACGAAACGATTACAGCCTGAATCAGTGCTTTCATGATGGTTCACCTGCATGTGAGTCGTTGACCAGCGCCACCTTCTTCATGAAGGCGGCCCCAATGCCCTTCGCCGCAGATTCGCGTGGTTCGTCTCTTGTCGGTTTCGGTTCGCAAAGGGTTAACGCCATTGTGTGCAATGAGTGCTGACCTAAGCCTGTCTCTCACATGACAAATGCGTCATCTACTCAATGGGCATGCATCACGGCCCATCAATCGCCGCGCAAGATGTCGGATTTGTAATGTGCCAGTCACTAATGGGTAAGTGCGCCGCCGCCACACTGCGACCCGATGACATGCCCGCGCGTGAACCGCGCATGGCGCATGCCGACAGATCATCGTCCAAGGAAACGTCATGTGGATCGTCAAGCTGGCCCTGCGGCGGCCCTACACTTTTGTCGTGCTGGCTGTGCTGCTCTTCATCGTCGGGCCGCTCGCGATTCTGCGCACGCCGACGGATATCTTCCCGAACATCGACATTCCCGTCGTCAGCATCGTCTGGTCATACAACGGCTTTTCCGCCGAAGACATGGCGCATCGGATCACGTCGAACTACGAGCGCGCGCTCACGAGCGACGTCGACGATATCGAGCACATCGAGTCGCAATCGCTGAATGGCGTGTCCGTCGTGAAGGTGTTCTTTCATCCGGGCGCGGACATCAATCGCGCGATCGCCGAAGCCGCGTCGAACTCCGCGTCGATCCTGCGCGTCCTGCCACCGGGCACGCTGCCGCCGAACATCATCACGTATAGCGCATCGACGGTGCCCGTGCTGCAACTGGGCCTTTCGAGCCAGACGCTGCCCGAACAGACGCTCTACGATCTCGGCAACAGCTTCATCCGCACGCAGCTCGCGACCGTTCAGGGTGCCGCCGTGCCGTTGCCGTACGGCGGCAAGATCCGGCAGATCATGGTGCAGCTCGATCCGAAGGCGCTGCAGGCGAAAGGCCTGGCACCCAGTGACGTCGTCAATGCCGTCAACGCACAAAACCTGATCCTGCCGGGCGGCACCGCGAAGATCGGCTCGCGCGAATACAACGTCGAGATGAACGGCAGCACCGACACAGTCGCCGCGCTCAACGATCTGCCCGTCAAGACAGTGAACGGCAGCGTGGTCTATGTGCGCGACGTCGCGCACGTGATCGACGGCTACGCGCCGCAGACGAACATCGTGCGCAGCGACGGCAAGCGCGCGGCGCTCTTGCAGGTGGAAAAGACGGGCAGCGCATCGACGCTCACGATCATCCAGCAGGTCAAGTCGATGCTGCCGAAGATCGCAGCCGGCCTGCCGGGCGCGCTGCACATCACGCCGCTTTCCGATCAATCCGTGTTCGTGAAGTCCGCGATTTCGGGCGTCGTGCGCGAAGCGCTGATCGCCGCATGTCTGACGGCCGCGATGATCCTGCTCTTTCTCGGCAGCTGGCGCGCGACGCTGATCATCGCCGTGTCGATTCCGCTTGCCGTGCTCACGTCGCTGATCGCGCTGTCGGCCCTTGGGCAAACGATCAACATCATGACGCTCGGCGGGCTCGCACTCGCCGTCGGCATTCTCGTCGACGATGCGACCGTGGCAATCGAAAACATCACGCATCAGCTTGAAAAAGGCGAGCCGCTGCACGACGCGATACTGAACGGGTCCGGCGAAATTGCCGTGCCGACGTTCGTGTCGACGCTCTCGATCTGCATCGTGTTCGTACCGATGTTTCTGCTCTCGGGCGTCGCGCGCTATCTGTTCGTGCCGATGGCGGAAGCCGTCGTGTTCGCGATGTGCGCGTCGTACTTTTTCTCGCGCACGCTAATCCCGACGCTCGCGATGTACCTGATGCGCGCGCCTTCGAAGAACGGCGATGCCGCGCGCGGCCGCCTTGCGATCTTCGCGCGCTTTCAGGCCCGCTTCGAGCAGCGCTTCGAAGCGTTGCGCAGCGGCTATCGTCGCGTCTTGCAACGCGCGATTGCGAGCCGCCGCCGCTTCATTCCCGTCTATCTCGCGCTGTGCGTGGGATCGCTCGCGCTGATTCCGTTCGCGGGCCGCGACTTTTTCCCCGCCGTCGATACGGGCGAAATCCGTCTGCATCTGCGCGCGCCGACGGGCACGCGCATCGAACAGACGGCGCGCATCACCGATGAAGTCGAAGCGAGGATACGCACGGTGATCCCGCAGTCGGAACAGGCGGCCGTGCTCGACAACATCGGCGTGCCCGTGAGCGGCATCAACCTGACCTACGACTCGTCGGACCCGATCGGCCCCGAAGACGCCGACATCATGGTGACGCTCAAGCCCGATCACAAGCCGACCGCTCAATACGTCGCGCAGTTGCGCAACGTGCTTGCCGCATCCTTTCCGGGGGTCACGTTCGCGTTCCTGCCCGCCGACATCGTCAGCCAGATCCTGAACTTCGGTCTGCCCGCGCCCATCGACGTGCAGCTCGTCGGCAACAAGCTCGCGCAGAATCGCGTCGTCGCGGACAAGCTGCTCGCGCAGATGCGCAGCGTGCGCGGTCTCGTCGACGCGCGCATCCAGCAGCCCGGCGACGAACCGACCATCGACGTCAACGTCGATCGCACGAAGGCCATGCAAGCGGGGCTCACGCAAAAGGACGTCGCGCAGAATCTGCTGATCGCGCTATCCGGCAGCTCGCAGACCACGCCGAATTTCTGGCTCGATCCGAAGAACGGTGTCAGCTATCCATTGATGGCGGAAGTCCCGCAGTACGACATTCACTCGCTGCAGACGCTTGCCAACATTCCGTTGACGACGAATCAAGTCAGCGTCAATCCGCAGAATCAGCTGGGCACGCTCGGCACGATGTCGCGCAGCTCGCAGCAGGCCGTCGTGTCGCACTACAACGTGCAGCCCGTGCTCGACATTTTCGCGTCGACGCAAGGGCGCGATCTGGGCGGCGTCGCAGCGGACGTGACGAAGCTCGTCGATGCGGCGCGCGCGCAGTTGCCGCCCGGTTCGTCGATTGTGATTCGCGGACAGGTGCAGTCGATGAGCGAGTCGTTTGCCGGCCTCGGCGCGGGTCTCGTGTTCGCGATCGCGCTCGTCTATCTGCTGATGGTTGTCAACTTTCAGTCGTGGCTCGATCCGCTCATCATCGTCAGCGGCTTGCCGGGGTCGCTCGCGGGCATCGCGTGGATGCTGTTCGCCACGCATACAACGCTCAGCGTTCCTGCGTTGACGGGCACGATCCTGTGCATCGGCATCGCGACGGCCAACAGCATTCTCGTCATCAACACCGCACGCGAGTCGCTCGCTGCCGGCATGGAGCCGCTCGCCGCCGCGATCGATGCAGGCTTCAACCGCTTTCGCCCCGTGCTCATGACGGCGCTCGCGATGCTGATCGGCATGCTGCCGATGGCGCTCGGCCTCGGCGACGGCGGCGAACAGAATGCGCCGCTCGGCCGCGCGGTGATCGGCGGCCTCGCGATCGGCACGCTGTCGACGCTGATGTTCGTGCCCGTCGTCTTCGGGATCGTGCATGCGTGGCTCGCGAAGCGCCGCGCCCATGCCGACGCGAAGCGCGCCGACGTGACCACACACGCTCAATAAGGACATACCATGACCACGCCCAATCTGCCGACGGAGCACGAGCCGTCCACCGGCGCGGACCTCGCGCTCGCCGATTCTGCCGGCACGCAGCAACCCGCCACCACCGGCAAGCGCACGCGCTTCGTCTTGCCCATTGCGCTCGCGGCCATCGCCGCCACGCTGCTCGCGATCGGCATCGTGCCGCGCCTGCATGCGAGCACGGCGCTCACGGATCAGGTGAACGCACAGCGCTATCTGACCGTCGATGCGGTGACGCCGAAGCGCGCGCCCGCGTCGCAAGAACTGCTGTTGCCGGGTTCCGTGACGCCCTACGCCGATGCGTCCATCTACGCGCGCACGAGCGGCTATATCCAGCACTGGTACGAGGACATCGGCGCGAAGGTGAAGGCAGGACAAACGCTCGCCGACATCCAGACGCCGGAGCTCGACGCGCAGCTTCAACAGGCGCGCGCCGACGAGGCGAACGCGAAGGCGAACTACCGCTTTGCGAACAGCACCGCGCAGCGCTGGCAGACGATGCTGCAAACGCAATCCGTCTCGCAGCAGGACGCCGACGCGAAGACGAGCGACAGCGCGGCGAAGCTCGCTGCGTGGCAGGCTGCGCAGGCGAATGTCGCGCGTCTCTCCGAGCTGGTGTCGTACGAGAAAGTAACGGCGCCTTTCGACGGCGTGATCACCGCGCGCAACGTGAACGTCGGCGCGCTGGTGACGGCGGGCGGATCGCCGGGCCTTGCGGCCAACGCCGGCGAGCTCTTTCACATCGAGCAGACGGACCGCTTGCGCGTCTACATCGACGTGCCGCAAAACGACGCGAGCAGCGTGTCGCCGGGAACGAAGGTCTATCTGACGACGCAGCAATATCCCGGCCGCCGCTTCGACGCGATCGTCGCGCGCAGCGCCGATTCGATCGATCCGGTGAGCCGCACGTTGCGCGTCGAAGTGGACGTCGACAACCGCGATGGCGCGTTGCTGCCGGGCGCATATGCGCAGGTTCATCTCGCGCTGCAAACCGCGCATCCCGCGCTCGAACTGCCCGTGAGCGCCCTGCTCTTCCGGCCCGATGGCATTACCGTCGCCGTGATCGGCAAGTACAACAAGGTGCAGCTCAGGACCGTGACGATCGGCCGAGATTTCGGCACTTACGTCGAAGTCGCGACGGGGCTGGAAGCAAGCGACCGCGTGATCGACAATCTCGGCGACGCGATCAGCAGCGGCGAAACCGTGCATGTCTCAACGACGCCGACCACGCCGACGGCGGCCGCGAAGTCCGCGCAGCACGGTTGAGCGCGAGATGAGGCTGATCATGTTCAATGTCCGCGCATCGTTTTTCCGCAAGGCGCTCGTCGTCGGCATCGCGTGCGCGTTGAGCGCGTGCTCGACCTTGCCGCATTATTCGCAGCCGCAAACGGTTGTGCCCGATCACTACGCAAGCGCGCCGCAGGCAGCGTCCGGCTGGACCGTTGCCACGCCCGCCGACGCGCAGCCGCGCGGCCCTTGGTGGACGCTTTACGGCGACGACGAGCTGAATCGCCTCGAAGCACAGGTCGACGTGTCGAACCAGACCGTGCGCAAGGCCGTCGCGCAATTGCAGGCGGCGCGCGCGATGGTGGACTATCAGCGCGCGGGCTACGCGCCGGTCGTCACGGCGGGCGTGGCGCAATCGCGGGCGCGCACGTCGCAGAACGTGGTCGGCAAATCGCTCGCGGGCAAGACGGTACCCGACTACTCTGTCGGCGTCGCGGCAAGCTGGGAGCCCGATCTGTTCGGCCGCGTGAAGGACGCGACCGTCAATGCGCGCGACAACGCACAAGCAAGCGAAGCGGATCTGCAATCGGTGCGCCTGTCGGTCGCCACCGATCTCGCGATCGACTATTTCGACCTGCGCTCGCTCGACCGCCAGAAGAAACTGCTCGACGATACCGTGACGGCCTACGCCGCCGCGCTGCAAATCGTGCAGCAGCAACTGAAGGACGGCGCGATCGATGCGTCCGCCGTCGCCCAGGCGCAAACGCAGCTCGAAAGCACGCGCACGCAGGACAGCGATATCGACGTGCAGCGCGCGCAGCTTCGGCACGCGATTGCGACGCTGATCGGCAAGCCCGCTTCGTCGTTTGCGTTGCCGCCGAAAGTGGACAACGTCGCGTTGCCGCAAATCCCGACGGGCATGCCGTCGCAACTGCTCGAGCGCCGCCCCGATATCGCCGCCGCCGAGCGGCGTGTCGCTGCGGCGAATGCGCAGATCGGCGAAGCGCATGCGGCGTTCTATCCGGATTTGACGCTGTCGGCGGCGGCCGGGCTCGAAAGCACGTACTTCGCGCCGTGGTTCACCGCGCCGAGTCTTTTCTGGTCGCTCGGCGCGCAGATCGCGGGGACGCTCTTCGATGGCGGCCGCCGCACAGCCGTCCTGACGAACGCGACCGCGCAATATGACGGCGCCGTCGCCGATTACCGGCAAACGGTGCTGGTCGCGTTCCAGCAGGTCGAGGACAACCTGGCCGCGCTCAATACGCTCGCGAGCGAAGCGGACAGCCAGCAACGCGCGACATCGGCGGCGGCGCTTTCGCTGAAGCTGACGACCAACCGCTATCAGGCAGGCGCCGTCAGCTATCTCGACGTCGTCACCGCGCAGACCATCGCGCTCACCAACGAGCGCACGGCGGATCAGATCGACGCGCGGCGAGTCGACGCAAGCGTGCAGTTGCTGAAGGCGCTCGGCGGCGGATGGGATCGCGCGATGTTGACGGACACGCAAGCGTCTGAATGAAGTGCTTGTCATCGCGAACGGGGCGCATATTGAAGACAGGCGCCGTCCGCGATTGAGATTTTCGGCGCATGAGTGGCATGCCGGTACGATCGACACCTCCGAATTGCGTCATGGCGATTTGTACGCAGTGGCCGATATCGGCGCGATGCGCTTCGACATCGCATGCGGCGACACGCGTGCACAGGGTCCTGAACATGGGGCTATGCGTTTTTCGATCGATCCGCGTGACGTCACAGTGTGGTCCAGCGGGCGGCACTTCGTGCGTCGGGAACGCGAACTTTCGTCTTCGTCGTCGAAGCGGGTTGGACCGCGCTTCGTGGCCGCTGCTTCACGCGCCCTCTTCCAGCGCGACGTCGTCGTGCTTGATGGGCGCCGTGAGCGAATCGTATGCGGACTGCGCGGCGAGAAAATCGACAAACGCGCGCACGTTCGGCGCGAGATTGCGGCGGCTGCCGTATGCAATCGACAGCCCCGTCGAAGGCAAATTCGTATCCGCCAAAACCTGCATGAGCGCATGGCCGTCGATATCCTCCGCGACGATCGACGCCGGCAGCAGCGCGATGCCCATGCCCTCGAGCGCCATGCGCCGCAGCATGTCGCTGCTGTTCGCGCGGATGTGCGTGGCATGCGGCGCGTTCGCGTCGAGCCATCGGCGCGCGGGATCGTGTTCGGCCGCCGATGCGCCGTCTTCATGCGAAAGCATCACGAGGCGGTCGAGGTCCGCCAGTTGTCTGATGCTGCCGACGCTTGCCAGATAACGCGGTGACGCGACCAGCATCGTCTGCGAACGCGCGACCACGCGCACCACGACTGACCCGGGATGCGGATAGTAGTCGCTCGTCAGGGCCGCGTCGAAGCGCCCTTCCACCAGACTGATGGGACCGTCTGCATAAATCACCTGCGGCACGACGAGCGGATAGCGGGCTGTGTAAGCGCCCAACAGTTTCGCGAGATACCCGGCGCCGACCGTGCCCTGCACCGCAAGGCGCAGCGTGCCCGACGGCACGCCTGTCGCGGCCAGCAGCCCGCCTTCGACGTCGTCGATATCCGCGACGATCGCGCGCACGCGGTCCAGAAACAGCCGGCCCGCTTCCGTGAGCGTGACGCTACGCGTCGTCCGTTGCAGCAGGCGCGCGTCCAGGCGTTCTTCGAGCGAAGCCACGCTGCGCGTCGCGACCGCGCTGGATACGTTCATCCGGTCCGCCGCGCCCGTAAAGCTGCCAAGCTCCGCGACCTTTACAAACATCCTGAGTGACTGCAAATAGTCCATCGTTGCCGCTTCTGTGAAGTCGCTTGCCTTGAGGAAAACGAGAGTCAGAGATCCGATGCTGGACTGTACAAAGGTAAAGCGCGCGGATAAAGCGGCTGTCACTGAATTGACTGTTCAGTCCACTCCTACAATTTCATGCACTGAAATATCTGCGGGACGCTGAAGTTGGTCGCAATGAATCGTGGTTGATTAGCAAGACAACTGTTTGCCGGCGAAAGCGCCTCGTCATCTGAGGGCCTTGCGTATCTTGCGCATGCCCGTCACCGTCGTTTCGACGATGTCCGGTCCGATCCGCGCGCGCAGGCGCCTCGCGAGATGCGCGCTTGCGTCGGCGATCGATTTTTCTAGCGCCTTGCCCAGGCGCGTCGGATAGACGCCCCATTCGCGCCCATCGGATGTGCCCTGCTGGCGCTCGACCAGCTTCTTTTCGGAAAGGCTGTCGACGAGCCGCGTCGCCGTAGGACGCGCAATGCCCAGTTTGTCGGCGATTTCGCTGCCCAGGCATCCCGGCGACGCCAGCACGACGCGCAAGACGAAACCCTGCGCGGGCGTCAGTCCAAATTCCGCATAGACGGGCGCCCACTCCCGCTCGACGAGACGGGCCAACGCGGATGCATTGAAGTAGAGGCATTGATCGAACATGGCAACCATTCGATCACGATTTGATTAGCAAGACAACTATATAGATGAACCAGAGAGCTTCGCCGGATGATCTGTCGAATGGTGGTTGACTTCGTTCCGAGGACGGGCGCTCGCTGGTGAAGCAAATCAGGTCATGAGTGGCGCGGCGCTTCGGCAGACGGGCACGAGGCTTGCTGCTTCCGCGTAGCCTCCAGATGTCGTAAATTGGGGGCGTTGTGTGTAGCAACAATGAGCCGCATCCCCGAACTCGCAACCCGTGATGTTCGCCGACATGACAAAGCTACCCTTCTACGCCAGCCTCGCTTATATGATCTGCGGCGCGCCCGCCACGAACGCGCAAACGCCGTCGCCGCTCGGCGAGTGGCAATATTCCGCAGGCATTCCGCTCGAAAAGATGTACCAGCCAAGCCGCCCCGACTGGGAAGTGAGACTCGGTGTCGGTTCGACTCTCGAGCCTCGATACGATGGATCGGACCGCTATCACACGCTGGTCGGCCCGAGCGTCGACATCCGGTATAAGGACCTCGCCTTCCTGTCGACGGGAGAAGGCGTAGGCGTCAACGTACTGCAAGGGAACAACTGGCGCGTCAGCATCGCAGCCGTCTACGACCTGGGCCGGCGCGCACACGATGATCCGTCTCGGCTCGACGGACTCGGCAACATCAATCCCGCGCCCGAAGTCAAGCTGGCAGGGGAGTATGTGATCTCCAAGGAATTCCCTCTCGTTTTTCGCGGCACCGTGACGCGCAGTTTTGGTGGCTCGAACGGATGGATCGCCGATCTGGGCGCTTACATGCCGCTGCCGGGCAGTTCGGAAAACTTCTTCTGGTTTGCGGGGCCATCCGTCACGTTCGCCGATTCCAAGTACATGAATAGCTGGTTCGGCGTGAATGCCGCGCAGGCGGCAGCCTCTCAATACGCACAGTACGACGCAAGCGCGGGATTGAAGTCGGCGGGATTCGGCGTGACGGTGATCTGGTTCGTCGACAAACATTGGTTCGTCACCGCTGACGGCGCGATCAAGCGGCTGCTCGGCAGCGCGGCGGGCAGCCCGATTACGCAGTCGAAAACCAACGGCGTGTGCGACGTGTCGATTAATTACCAATATTGATGTGAATAACGGTGCGGGCTGGGTCGGAAGGGCCTGTTGGCGGTTTTCCTGGCGATCCTTACTATTCACGTAATTGGGCGCAATTCGAGAACCTGAGGAGCTTTTTCGCAAGCAGTTGCGTAAGGGAGTACGCGACTGTTTGTCGCAACGTACGTTCTGTTCCTACTGAGTTCGGACGCGAGCCAATTCGTACGCGCAGTGATGCTCGATCTGGCTCGCTATTCCTCGCAATCTATTTACGGTAAATACGGTGCACGGGTCGAATGTCCCCATTTGGGGCGGCGAAGCTCCACCGCGCGGCTTCGGGAAAAATCACGACATCGCAATGGTCCCCATCTGGGGTGACGGAAGCACGAATTTGCCCAATGTGAGCCACTATGCTGCGACAGCGAGCGCTGCAATTGCCCGATTCGTGCACGTTTGTCGGAAAGAATGGTCGAATGTCCCCGGTTGGGGTGCGCGCTATTGTCCAACGGTGCTAGAGGATGAGTGTCCCCAGTTAGGGTGGATTGGGTCAGCAACTTGGGGAATTGGCCGGGTGTTATTTACGATAAATATATGCGTGCAGAAAGCACGCTCGACGAGAAAAGGAGGAAATTGATTTTCGGTTCAGTGAGTTAGCACGAATCTCTCGCGATGTTTCGAGCTTTCGGGAATTGGAGGCCAATGTCCCTTGGTGCGATTCAGACTGGAGATTTCTCAATCGAAGCAGCAACAAATTCTGGCGAGTTGTCCCCGTCTAGGGTGTCTTGAGGTTTGTATACCGTTTGGTAAACAACGTTTACAGCGTTTACATCGCTCAGTCCCTTATCAGACAACGGTTCAAGCGCCCTTATGTCTCCGTTTGGGGTGGCTAACGTCCCCCGTCGGGGTGTCACTTTCGGCTAAACGTCCCCGTCCGGGGCGTCTTGCGCCCCCAATCGAGGTGGGATTGTCCCCGCCTGTGGTGGATTCGCGGAAAACGAGATCGACCTGCCCAAAACGTGCGGACGAATCGGGACAATCCGATGGATGCGTAATTGACATGTCCCAGACGATGATTGCAAGCTGGGGTCATTTGGCGCACAATCCCGCCATGCGCAAAACTTTGCCGGGTGAGGTTCGTAGCGAGAGCGTCAAAAAGCACGTGGCCGCAATTCATACGAGCGGCGAACTTTCGCTGCTGGAGCGAAAGCTTTCCAACGTGCTGCTGCTGCACTCGTACGACAACCTTCTGACCACGAGAACGCACCGCCTTCCGGTGCGGACGCTCATGCTCGTGCTCGGCTGGACGGAAAGCGAAAATACCGAGAAGCTGCGCGAAGCGTTGCGCCAGCTCGCCACTACGGCTGTCGAGTTCAACGTCATGGACGATGGGCGGGAGCGCTGGAGCGTGATGCCCATTCTGTCCTTCGCCGAAATCCGGGCAGGCGTGTGCTCGTATCGCTATGACGAGGCGCTCGCCGAGAAACTGTACGATCCGTCGATTTACGCTACCGTCAATCTCGGCGTGCAACGCAAGTTTTCGAAATCGCACGCGCTAACGCTTTACGAGAATTGCCTTCGTTTTCAGAAGGTCGGCTCGACGGGCTGGATTGAACTGCCGGTGCTGCGGAAGCTGCTCGGCGCGACCCAAGAGTACTACGACGATTTTCGCAGGTTGAACAGCAAGGTCATTCAGAAGGCCGTGAAGGAAATCAACGACGTTTCAGACATCAACGTCGACGTCGAATATCAACGGCTTGGTCGTTCGGTGACGGGAGTGAAATTTCTCATTCACCAAGGCGCTCAGCAGTCGCTTCTGACGCCGGAGACCGAAGACGAGTTCGCACACGTACGCGATACCGAGATTTATCGGAAACTTCGCGCGCACGGAATTGGCGACAAGCTCGCGCTCAGCTTTGTCATCGAAGACGAAGAGCGCGCGCGCCTCGTCGTGCAACTCGCTGAAGACAAGGACCGCAAAGGGCAGATCAAGCGGTCGACGGCTGGCTTCATTCGTACGTTGATCGAGAACAAGGCAGACGTCTCCGAGCCAGAATACGAAAAGGAAAAGCGCGAGAAGGCGCAGAAGCAGGCTGCTGCGGCTCGCTCGCGGACGCTGGATGCGCGCATCCAGGAATTGCGTATCGATTTCGATCGTCTCCAGTGCGCGGCGGCCGTCAAGGCGCTGACGCAAGATGAGAAGCGTGCGTTCGCGCGACAGTTCGTCGAGGGCGATGGCGCCAAATATGCGCGCGAGTTCCGGCCCGACAGTCCAGGACTCTTCTCGGGTTCTGTCGGCCGCGTGAATTTCGCATCCTGGCTAAGAAATCGCGTGCGGCCGGAATTCGACGGTGACAAGTTCGATGCATGGCTTTCTCAAAATCACCAGGACATTGCGTCGCAACGAAATTCCTGAAAATCGCGTTTTTCCGTTGAATTAATGGCTTTCTGTCGAGCCATCTGATATAAGCTGACTGCATCGTCTTCTGCGGATCAGCTAATGAACATCACCATCCAGGACATCGTCGATCAGGCCGCGCGCGCGACTGACATCGTCTCGCAGGTTCGGGGCCGCATGCTGGCGCCGAACGCCCGCAAAATCCCGCCTGTCTTCAACGCTTCACAGCTGGCCGTACTTTGTGAAGTCGACAAGAGTCAAATCACCTATCGCGCATCGAAGGGCGATCTTCCGCCAGGCACGGTGAATGCGACGGGTTCGCGACGCGAATTCTCATTGCCGGAAGCGCGCGAGTGGGTGCGGGCCTATCGCAACAACGCGCTGCGTCCGGCCAGCGCGCCGGCGATGACCGTCGCAATCGGCAACTTCAAAGGCGGTGTGAGCAAGACGACCACGGCGATGACGCTCGCGCAGGGCCTCAGCTTGCGCGGACACCGCGTTCTGGTGATCGACACCGACCCACAAGGATCGCTGACCACGTTGTTCGGAATTCTGCCGGACACAGAGGTCGAAGAAGATTCGACGATCACTGCCCTCGCGACGGGCGACCAAAGCAGCATCGAATATGCGATCCGCGAGACGTACTGGGATGGGATCGATCTCGTCCCGGCTTCGTCGTCGCTGTTCAACGTGGAATTTATTTTGCCGAGTCGCCAGATGAAGGAGCCGGACTTCGAATTCTGGAACGTGCTCAACACCAGTCTTGAGCAGGCGCGCAGCAACTACGACGTGATCATCATCGATACGCCGCCCGCGCTGAGCTACGGCACAGTCAACGCGTTTATGGCCGCGGACGGGCTGATCGTTCCGACACCGCCGAATGCGCTCGACTTCGCCAGCTCGGCTCAGTTCTGGACGCTGTTCAGCGATCTCGCTTCGAATCTGACTGCGGAGACGAACACCGACAAGT
Organism: Paraburkholderia franconis; assembly: GCF_009362735.1. Lineage (GTDB taxonomy): Bacteria > Pseudomonadota > Gammaproteobacteria > Burkholderiales > Burkholderiaceae > Paraburkholderia > Paraburkholderia franconis. Next base: position 18,379 of record NZ_WHNP01000019.1, read on the forward strand.
CATTCGAGTTCATTCACGTGCTGCTGTCACGGGTCGACCCTGCGGATGCGGCGGCGGGTGTCGTCCGCGAATGGATTTCCGCGACGTATGCGGAAAAAGTTCTGCCCGTGGAGATTCCGAAGACGGCTGTGACGGCGGCGAGTTCGGCGGAGTTCGGGACCGTGTATGACATCTCGCGATACGACGGCAATGCGAAGACCTATCGCCGGGCGCGTGAGGCGTACGACCGCGTGACCGAAATCGTCGAGCAATCCATTGTGGCCTTTTGGGCAAAGTCCAAATAAGGGAGCGTTAAATGTCGATCAAGGACAGGCTTGCAAAAAAGACTGGTGATCTGATGGTGCCCGCGCCAGCGTCTCCGGAAGGTGGCCGCGGTGCTTCTCCTCGCACGGCGCCCGGTCAGATGCTCGCATTCCGCAGCGCGATGCGCGAGAGTTCCGATCGTGTCTCGCAGCTGGAGGCGCAGCTGAAAGACTACGACGGAACCGTGCCGATTCGCGCGCTTGATCCCACGGCGATTCATGCGTCGAAATGGGCAAATCGCCAGGATTTTGGGGATGAGAGCTTTGCCGAATTGAAGTCGCTTATTGCGGAAGCGGGCGGCAACACGCAACCGATCAAGGTTCGACCGGACACCGAGGGCGAAGGGTATGAGATCGTGTTCGGTCATCGACGCCATCGCGCGTGTCTGGAGCTCGGGCTGCCGGTGAATGCGATAGTCGATCGCGAAATCACCGAACAAGGCCAGTTCGTTCAGATGGATCAGGAGAATCGGGCTCGCAAGAATCTGAGTCCGTGGGAACAGGGTGTCTGGTACAAGCGCGCGCTGGATGACAAGTTGTGGCCGTCGCAAAACGCGATGGCGAAGGCATGCGGGCTGTCGCAAGGGAATATTTCGAGTGCGCTGCTGGTGGCTGAATTGCCTGATGAAGTCATCGCCGCATTTCCTTCGCCGCACGATATTCAGTTTCAAGGTGCCCGGAAATTGGCTGGCGCGGTCAAGAAGGCGCGGGACGAGATCGTGCAACGGGCCATCGAGCTTGCGGAGGATCCGACGAGAACGGCGCCGGAAGTGCTGACTGCGCTGTTGGGAGCAACGCGTCCTGCGGCATCCGCTCGAAAGGAAGAGGAAGTTGGCATCGAACGGAAGGGTGATTTGCTCGTGATCCGGTTGCGTGCAAGTGGCGTTCCGCAAGATCGGGTTGAGGAGCTTCGACAGCTGATTACCGGGTTTCTCGAGGACGTGCAGTCGTCGGGAGCTTAATGGTGTACCGGTGCCTGCCGTTGCGGTCGGTAGGTGCTGTTGGATTCTTTGAAAAGTTTTAGGGGCGGCGGTGGTTGGTCTGACGCTGCTCTGATTCCACGTGATCTCGTAGTTTTCCTTGCCTCGGTCGATACCGACCAGCCCCCTCGTATTGCATCCCCTATTTCTTTCCCGCGGCCGTATGAGTGGCCGCAATCGCAGCTCTTTTGCCTGCACACCACTCCGGCGATCTGAGGTCGCGGGAGTGGTGTTTTTCTCTGACGAGTAATTCGGGCCGTCCAGGCTTACTGCGATGTCAGTGGGCCACCGCCACGGTTATTTACCGTAAATAGGATGGTGTCTGTGGGCTTCGCGTCGCGACATCTCAAGAACCGGACCGGGCGCCGCCCTCAAACCTGTGAACATTCTCTGCGAGAAAATCGGCTCGCGGCTATTTACGGTAAATAGGTGGAAGCGCGACGAGCCCGTGGTCGCCTGGTTTCGCGGACTATTTACCGTAAATAACCGGTGGCACGACCACCTACAGCCGCTGAGACACCCGGAGTGAACTCGACCGCTTGTGCCCAGGCGACGCTTCCAGCCACACGGTCAGGGCGGGCGTCATCATGTTATAAAGCGTCACTCTGTATGTGCGACCGGTGCGGAAGCTGAACTTAGGCTAGCCACGAGTGGTACTTTACCTGCAACGCCCGAGATTAATCGTAGGCGGCACTCGTCTACCGTCGATAGAGGAACGCGTACTCTTGGAACGACAGACAGAGGCGGAGCGATGAAGCGGAGCTTGGCGCGCTCGTCATCGAAACGCAGCGCCGGTGCTTGTCAACCGAGAGCCGCGACGGCGAGCGGGAAAGTGCCGGAGCGATCACACATCATCGGCGTGCACCGGCGCCCCGCCACACGCGACCAAATGTGGAAGCGGTACGAACCGTACCAAATGGCGGCGCAACCGATACGTGTGGATTGCGAGACTCTATGGCGCGGACGTCCGCATGCGGTAGCGGCTCCGTCGATGCCGGAGCAGGATTCCTTGCGATTGAGGCGAAGCTGTCCCGCGGATCGGCACGGCGAATTCACTCGGCCCGTCAAACCCAAAACGCCGATTTGCGGTCGACAATGCTCCGATAGATTTTGGCTTCTCGCCACACTCGCGGACGCCGCCAGATCACCGGACGACCGGAGACCTCTGGAGTTGCCGCCAGGCAAATGAACAGTGGGAGATGCGCGTTGCCGCGTTGGCCGCCGTCTGTGGAGCGCGACAACGACTAACGACGCACAGTTCTTTGCCGAATTTTCAGTGAATCTTCGCACGTGACCGATCACAGCCAGTTGATCTAGCGATCCGGCACCGTCTCGCTGGAACATACAAGCGACTCGAAATACGCACTTGCGTGTGATCCGATCTGCTGCACGCCGGTCGAACGACCACAGCTCCAAAGACAGCACATGCCACACGCGACGTCGAATCGGAGTCAAAAACTGACGATCGAAAAGTAGATAACGCGCCTACGTATCGGTCGACAAATGCGACACCTATGTGCCGCCGTACGCAACCATGCACCCAAGCCGTTGATGGACAGGGAGATCGCACTGGAAGCGCCGCCGAACTATATCGAAGAGCTGCCCTTGGATGCCTCGGAGCGAGATGGGTCTCCCGTCTTGATCTCAAAGGATAATCAGCTGTACAGACAAATACTCGCAACGACCGGGCAGTGGTCACAAGAGTATTTCAGTCATGCCGTTCTAGCGGTCGCACGCCAGCCGCCAACCGCGAAAACCCACGCCGCTGCGACGACCCAAAAACACCGCACATCACTGAAAACCTTTAATCGGCAAGCACTTGTCGTAGAATCCGTGAAACAACCTTAAGAAAACCGCCCAGTCGAAGAAACCATTACAATGCAATGACTTAGCCGATCGACTGCTGTATGTTTCACGATATTTCGGCTCCGGCACGAGATATTTTGCGTCAAACGCGGCTTTCGCTAATTTTCCGATGCAAATTCACGGATATGTACTCTTTAGTACGTAATCTGTGATGTTTGCTACATATTTCCCGGCAACTCGCCAATCGAGCCCGCGCGCCAGCGACCCAAAGCGCAGAAGGCTCGTCAAACCCTACCGCAAAAGCACCAACTGCGGCACCGCATCGCCGCCGCACCACACGACTGCGTTTTGGCCGAACTGCATCCCAAGTGCCTTGGCATCCTTCACCGACACTCCCAGCACCAGAAAACTCGGCTCGCCGGGCCAGCCGTTGGACGGGTGCTCGCCGACGCCATCGATAGACGTCAACCCGCGCTGCGAGAGTTCGCGCGCGAGCGAGAGCTGCCGGTCGACGTTGGCTGCGTCGTCGAGCATCCGGCTAAACGGATTGCACGCAGTGATGAACGCGCTGCTCCGCACAGCATGCGCATCGTGAATGGCAGCCAGCAACGCGTTGTATTCGCCGATCTTCAGCGTCGCCGGCATGGAACCGCGCACGCAATAGTGCGTCTCCAGATAGGCTTGGATCGTCGCACGGGGAATCTGCGAATCCGAAAACAAATAACCTCCGCTGAACGAAAGTCGACGCAGCGTCGCACCGCAAACCCACATCGCTGTCGCAACCGCCGCGCGCGGACGGGAAGCGTGAGCGCAGGCGTCCACCGATGCGTAATGAGGCGGCAGTACAGCACGGCGGTCAATCTGGTGTCAACGCATCGAAGACCCGACGGCCACGCTGGCGATCCACCCAACGCCCCGCGTGCGAATCCGCGTGCGAATATCTGCTGCGTCCCGAATGCCAATGAACCGACACAAGCCAGTCCAATGAACAAGGTACTAGAACTCAAACATGCGAAGCGTCGCGCGACGCTTTTGCTTTTGATCGCCACCGCCGTCTTCGTCACGACCGCGTTCATGCGCGCGAGCCTGTGGGTCGATGGCATCAAGGCTGTGGCGGAAGCGGCGATGGTCGGCGCGCTGGCCGACTGGTTCGCTGTCGTCGCGTTGTTCCGGCGCGTGCCGATTCCAGGCGTGGCCACGCACACCGCCATCATCCCGCAGAACAAGGACAAGATCGCCGACAATCTCGCGCTTTTCGTACGCGAGAAGTTTCTCGACGAATCGTCGATTGTCGGCTTGATCCGCGAGCACGATCCCGCGCAGAGCGTCACGAACTGGCTATGCGTCGACGCGAACACGCAGCGCCTCGGCGACTACGTGGTGAAGCTGACGGCCGGGATACTCGAATTGCTCGACGACGCGCGCATCCAGCGTTTCATCAAGGATGCGCTCGACGCGATGCTCGACAGAATCGATCTGTCGAAGGCAACGGGCGCGATTCTCGATACGTTGACGCGCGATGGCCGGCACCAGCAACTGCTCGACGACGGCATCGAGCATCTGATGGCGCTGCTTCGCGAGCCCGGCGTCCGCGCGTTCATCGCGGAGCAGATCGTCGACTGGTTCAAGCGCGAGTATCCGACGCTGGAAAAGCTGATGCCGTCAGAGTGGCTCGGCGAGAGCGGCGCGAACGTTGTCGCGCAGGCGGTGAACAACATGTTGCTGCGCGTGAGCGAAGACCCCGAACACAAATTGCGTCACAAGTTCGACGAAGCGGCGACACGCCTGATCGTCAAGCTGAAGTCCGATCCCGTCTTTCTGCAGAAGGGCGAGGAGATCAAAGGCTACCTGAAGGACAGCGAGAATCTCGCGCTATACGTCCGCGACTTGTGGGGCCAGTTGCGCGACTGGCTGCGCGTCGATCTCGAGCGCGGCGACTCCGTGCTGCACACGAAAGTGTCTGCGATGGGGCAATGGATCGGCCGCGAACTCGCGAACGACGAAGCGTTGCGCCGTTCGCTGAATCAGCATATGGAAGAAGCGGCGCGCGCAATGGCGCCGGATTTTGCCGGCTATCTGACGCGCCACATCAGCGACACCGTGAAGAACTGGGATTCGCGCGACATGTCGGAGCAGATCGAATTGAACATCGGCAAGGATCTGCAATACATCCGCATCAACGGGACGATCGTGGGCGGCTGCATCGGTCTGCTGCTCTATGCGAGCTCGCAGATTTTCGCGTTCGTGCGTCTGCACGCGTGGTAACGCGTGCGCGGCATTACTGCGTGCCCGACGGCTTCTTCTGTTGCGCGCATTTCTGCGTGAAGACCATGCTGGCCTGGTCGGGCGTCATCGCTGCACCGCTATAAACTCTGTCGATCACCGCATCGACGGCCTGACGATCCGACGCGTCCTTGTAGTACTTCCGCGCCTGGTCCAGCGCCTGCGCCCTGGTCTTCTTGTGCAGGCGCCAGGAGGCGACCTGACCGGCGATATCGCCGATCGCGAAACACTGGTCGGCGACTGTCTGCGCGAACGCATGCATCGACGGTTGCACGAGGCCGATGGCGAGCGCCGCCGTGAGTACTGCTCGTTTCATTTGCGGGTCCTGTTATCCGATGGGCGATAGTATAGAGATGGGCGGATGCGCGATGCACTGTGGCGCACGCCCCGCTGATCCATATCGTCCTCACCCGCATCCGCAGGTTGCCCATGCCGCTCAATCCTTCGTCGCCGCTCGCCAGGCTGATCAACGGTCCGATCCGTCCCGGCAGGATCGTCTGGATAGGTTTGCGTACGCGGCGAAAAGTCGCGATGACGGTCGTCGAAACGGCACTGATCGACGCAAACGCGGGCCTCGTCGGCGACCACTACGCGAGCCGTGGCGGCGAACGGCAGGTCACGCTGATTCAGGTCGAAAGTCTGCGCAGCATCGCGAGTCATCTGGCGCGCAGCGATGTTGCCGCGAGCGACTTGCGGCGCAACATCGTGACGGAAGGCATCAACCTGATGGCGCTGAAAGACCGGCAATTCCAGATTGGCGGCGCTGTGCTGCAAGCGACGGGCGAGTGTCATCCGTGTTCCCGCATGGAAGAAGTGCTGGGTACAGGCGGCTATAACGCCGTGCGTGGATTCGGCGGCATTACGGCGCGCGTCGTGAAGGGCGGAGAGATCCGGATTGGCGATGGGATCGAAGCGCTGCCCGTAGCGTTGCACGCGGCCGGCTAGCGCTGCCGCGAGATACGTCGTGGCTGCGCACGACAGCGGCTTGGACCTGCGGGCCGCCGTCGCGCGATGTTGCTTACTTCTTCGTGTTGTCGAAGAGGCTGCGGTATTGCCCGTAACCTTCCTCTTCGAGGCGCGATACAGGAATGAAGCGCAGCGACGCCGAATTGATGCAGTAGCGCAGCCCGCCCGCTTCGCGCGGGCCGTCCGGAAACACGTGACCCAGATGACTGTCGCCGTGTTTCGAGCGCACTTCCGTGCGGATCATTCCGTGACTCGTGTCGCGCAACTCGACGACGTGTTCGTCCTCGAGCGGCCTCGTGAAGCTCGGCCAGCCGCAGCCGCTGTCGAATTTATCGAGCGACGTGAAGAGCGGCTCGCCCGATACGACATCGACGTACAGGCCCATTTCCTTGCTGTCCCAGAACTCGTTGTAAAAGGGGCGTTCCGTCCCGCTCTCCTGCGTCACGCGACGCTGCTCGGGCGTGAGACGGTCCAATGCTTCCGGAGTTTTTGCGTACGCGGGCATGTGTGAATCTCTCCTTGATTTGCAGGGCAGCGCTTGCGTCTGCCGCTTTTGTCGGACCCGAGGGGCGTCCCGCTTTCCAGCGCGACCGGCGACGGCCACTCGTACCCGTATATATGGGCGCTACCGATACGCTCAAGCATACGCAAATGTCAGCGTGCTTGCAGTGGGCGCATCATTCGCTGCCGCTATCCTTGCCGTCGATAGAAGAGCGATACGACAATAGGCGCGCGTCAGCACAAAGGTCGCGCATCGAGCAAAACCCACTTATTCGAGCATGAAGAAAACCAGCCCTGCCACGAAGCCTGTTACGAAGCCCACCGCGAAGCCCGCCGTCAAAAAGGCGCGTGCTGCGGCAAAGAAGGCCGTGCGTCCGAAGAAGCCGCAGCCGCTCGATGCCGTCATCGGTGCCGATGGCCTCGCGCGTCCGCCGTGGGCCTCTGTCGATCCGCTGCTCAAGCATTACTACGACACCGAGTGGGGCATGCCCGTGCGCGACGAGCACGGACTGTTCGAACGGTTGAGCCTGGAGGCGTTCCAGTCCGGGCTTTCGTGGGCAACGATTCTGCGCAAGCGCGAAGCGTTCCGGGAGGCATTCGGCAACTTCGATCCCGACGTGGTGGCCGCATTCGACAAGAACGACGTCGAACGATTGATGGCCGACGAGCGGATCATCCGCAATCGCGCGAAGATTCTGGCGACGATCACAAACGCCGCAGCAACTGTCCGCTTGCGTGAAGAGGGTGGACTTGCCGCGCTGATCTGGTCGTTCCAGCCGCACGCGACGCCTGCCCCGCGCACGATCGCCGAAATTCCCACGACATCGGACGAATCGGTCGCGTTGAGCAAGGCATTGCGCAAGCGCGGCTTCGTCTTCGTCGGACCGACGACGATGCATGCGTTGATGGAAGCGACAGGCATCATCGACACGAATCTCGTCGACAGCCATCGGCGCGGCAGCTCAGGTGTCTGGCCGCGCGAGTGAGCGCCACGTGCGCGACATCGCGATTCGGGATCACGCAAAAGGCTAACGCAATCAGCTGCTGCGTCGCGCAGCCATGAACGCCTCGACAAAGCGAAGCGCCTGCTCGCATTGATCGAGCGTGAGCATATGAATCGAATTGGGCAGCGGATCGAAGCCGAGTTCCGTCGCAACCCAGCGGATCGCCTTCGCGCGCGCTTCGAACGCGTTGACGCCGTCGCGCCGCACCTTGCCGGCGACGAGCGGTTCGAGCGCATCGTGCAAATGGCTCTTCGCGTCGCGCAGCGCGGCGTCGGCAAGCCGGCCGAGCGGCACGTGGCGCGTGCTGCGCGCATGAATACCGATCCACGCCTGGCACGGCGCGCAGATCCACACGGGACCGTGATCGTCGCGATACGGATAGCTTTCGTCGCCTGCGCGCGCGAGCACGGCTTTTGCCCCGCAGTAGTCGCACAGCGGTTGCGGCAGCGCCTTCACGGGTTTGCCTACGCGCATGGCAACGCCTCAGTCGGTTTCACTGGCTTCATAAAAAGGTTCGCTCTATGGCCGAAGCGCACGGGTCGGACAAAAGCACTAGCTTACCGAAACATACCAAACGGGGCCGGCTCGCCAAACCGCTTGCCCTTATGCCTCGCGCTATCACATGAGCTTGATGAAGCCGCACGACTGCGCACGCGCACGGCTCCGACGGCGACCAAATCACGAACGGGGTTTGGCCCCCTTTGAGCCGATTGCACTGCTGCGCGCCATAAAGCCATGGACCGCGCCCGATCCGAAACACGAGGATCGCGGCGCGGCCCATGCGCCCGATGTCACTTCCCGGCATTGAGCGGCGTCGCCGACGCACGCACGTTGTCCGCCGTCATCTTCGCACCGCCGGGCCGATAGCCATTCGAGTAGAGCAGGAACGCCATGATGTCGGCGTAATCCTGATCCTTCAGCTTGCCGGGTTTGTCGGCGGGCATGTTGGTCGCCATATACGTGTACACGCCGCCGATGGTCAGATGCGCGTTGGACGCGGGCGCAAACGCCGGACCTTGCAGCGCGGGCGCCGTCACGCCTTGCAACTGCGCGCCGTGGCATTTCGCGCAAGCCGCCGAATAGAGCATCTTGCCGTGCGTCGCCTGCGCCTGATCGAAAGACGGCGCGCCGCTTGCCGCGTCGGCGGCGATCTTGACGAAGCCGCCCGCGTCGTTCGCATTCGCGGCCGCGAGCAGCGCTGGCCGAACGACCGCGCGCGATGCATGCGATGCGCGCGGTCCGTCGCGATAGCGTGCGGGATCGTCAGCGGAGCTTTCGGCGATCGCATTCGCGGGCATCGTCCAGTCGCGTGTCAAGGCGAGCAGGCGGCCATCGTTCGACAGCGTATCGAGCGCCGCGTCGATCCGTTCGCGCAAAGCGGTCGTACGTGGCCCGAATGCGAACACGAGTTGCCAGTCCGCGTACGGCGAGCGCGCGGCGGCGACCGTGAAGCGCTGCTGCGGATGCGCAAGCCGATAAGCGACGACGGCGGGATACCAGACGATCGCGCGCTGCGCATGTCCTTTCGCGACGGCATCGACGCTCAATGCGGACGTGTTCTGCAGATCGAGCTTGATGCTCGGCTGCTGCACGGCGATCAGCTGCGCGGGGCTCGCGTACATTGCCGCGACTGTGTTCTTTGCGGCACCTTGCGGGTTCGCGTCGGGCGCTTCGATGCTCACATAGCCCGCGCGCAGATAGCCGCGCGAAAACTGCAGCTTGCTGTTGGAAGCATCCGCGACCGTCGAGCGCGGAAAGCCGGCGATCACGTCGCAATCGCGTGCGAGTGTCCTGTCGAGTTCCTTCAGCGAAACGCCGTCGTCATCGCCATCGCCGATGCCGCGCTTGACGAGCGTCGCGGGGATGCCCGCCTGTGCGAACACGTTGCGCGCGATGGTTTGATCCAGTGCCGCGGACGGGCTGCCGGGAAACGCGCAGACCTTCACGCTTGCCATCGATGACACCGATGCGAGCGCGAGGCAGGCAGCAAGCGCGCTCGCTGCCGGAATACGATTGAGAGAGTGGTTCATGTCGAAGCGTCCGGAAAGATCGGGACGGGCGCGACGCGCCGCGTCCCTGTTCTGCGAAATCACGAATGGCTGAGCGCGAATACGTAAAGCGTTCCGCCGCGCGGCACCTTGTCCGCGACCTTTGCCATCGGGCCGCCCCAGATGGGATTGGCGCCGCCGTAGCCCGCGAGCACCGCGACGTATTCCTTGCCGTCGATCTCGAACACTGACGGCTGCGCGATGATCCCGCTCGCGAGTTTCGGGCTTTGCCACAGCACCTTGCCGCTCGCGACGTCGAACGCGTACAGATGGCCGTCAAGCGAACCGCTGAACGCGAGGCCGCTTGCCGTCGTTGCCACGCCGCCGTTCCACGGCAGCTTGCTCCAGTGGCTCCAGAGCTTCTTGCCGGTGTTCACGTCGATCGCTTGCAGTTCGCCGTAGCCCTGGCTGCCCGGTTCAGGCTTGATCTCGAAGCCCTCGCCGAGATACGGCAAACCCTCCATGTAGTTCACCGACTTGCCGGACAGCGACATGCACGCGTGCAGCGTCGGCACGATGGCGATGTGCTTGTCCGCGTCGTATGAAACCGACCACCAGTTCTTGCCGCCGAGGAAGCTCGGACAGGTCTCGATGGTCGTCCCTGTCTTCGGATACTTCGACTCGTCCTGCACGGGCTTGCCATCGGCCGTATAACCCGTGACCGAGGTCGCCTTCACGAACGGGCGCGCATAGATCAGCTTGCCGTTGCTCCGATCGATCGCGTGGAAATAGCCGTTGCGGTCCGCGTGAATGATCGCGTCATAGTCCTTGCCTTCGTACTTGATATTGGCGAGCACGGGCGTGTTGACGCCGTCATAGTCCCACGTGTCGTGACGCGTGTACTGGTAGTGCCATTTGAGGTCGCCTGTTTTCGGATCGAGCGCGAGCAGCGAGTCCGAATAGAGGTTGTCGCCGGGACGAAGATCGGCGAGCCACGGCCCCGGATTGCCGACGCCCCAATAGAGCGTCTTGCTGCCGGAATCGTAGGTGCCCGTCAGCCATGCGGGGGCGCCACCGTGCTCCTGCATGCCGTCGGGCCACGTGTTGCCGCCCGGCTCCTTCGCGCCGGGCACGGTATAGCGCTTCCACAGCACGTTGCCGTTCGCGGGATCGAGCGCGGCGATGAATCCGCGCGCGCCATACTCGCCGCCCGAGCTGCCGACCACGAGCGCGCCGTCCAGTGCGAGCGGCGCGAGCGAGAACGCGTAGCCCGTGCCCGGATCGAACATCTGCTTCTTCCATACGAGCGCGCCGCTTTGCGCGTCGAGCGCAGCCACTTCGCCGCTCAGCATCGCGACATAGACGTTCTTGCCGTACAGCGCCACGCCCCGGTTCACGACGTCGCAGCACGCGGTCTTGAACGACTCGGCGCCGAGCTTCGGTTCGTACTTCCACAGCGTTTTGCCGGACACGGCATCGAACGCATAGACGTTGTCCTTGGGCGTTGTCACGAACAGATAGCGTCCGTTGACGAGCGGCGTCGCTTCGAAGCCTTGCTGAAGATCGGCGGGAAACTTGTAGGCCCATGCCTGCTTGAGACCCTTCACGTTCGACGCGTCGATCTGCTTGAGCGGCGAATGCGCCTGGCCGTTGTACGTGCGGTAGTAGGTGAGCCAGCCCGGATCGCTTTGCGCCGACGTGAGCCGGTCATACGTCACAGCGGGATAGTCGGCCGCGGCGGCAACGGGCCCCGGCCTCAGACTGATGGTTGCCGCGACGGCAGCGGCCAGTATCGCGAGCCGCGCGGGCGAAGCCGAACTTGTCTTCATCGTTGTCTCCAGTTGAGTTATCGGTGCGACGCCTGTCGGCAGAAGGTCCTAGCTCTGCGTGTCGGCTGCGTGGCCGTTAAGGCAAGTCGCATGCCATTGCCTCCTCATTACCTGGCGATCCTCTCGAATCGGCTTGGAGCCCATGCGTCGCAGGCGTGCATGCCGACAAGGCGCGTGGTGGCGCAGCGCGTGTTGTGTTGCATCGTGGAGCAGTGGACAGATCGCGTGTTGCCAAAAGTGACAGCGCGACGTCGTTCAGCGCGGCTGTCGAAACACGACAAAGCAGAACATGAGGTGATCCTCACGTTCTGCGCGGGAATAGGAAACGTCAGTCGAGCCAGCCGCGTTGTCGTGCGTGGTCGATGAACTGATAGACATCCGGTGCGAGGCCGGACGCGTTGAAGAGCGCTTCGAGCTCGTCGATGATTTCATCGAGTTCGCGCGTGCCGTCGCAGCGCGAGAGAATTTCGCCCGCACTCGGATTGAGCCTCACCATCCCTTGCGGATAGCGCAGCACATAGACGTGCTCGCCGGGCTCCCAGTGCAGCCGGAACAGCTGGCTGAGGCGCGGGCGCGTGCTCGGACCGGCATCGGCGGGCATCGGCATCATGGCGTGTCGGCCTTTTTGTTTGCGTCGATGATGCGCCGTCACGCGCCGCGTGCAACGCGCGACGGCATTTCAGCATGACCTCAGCGAACGGCGATGTACATCGTCACTTCGAAACCGAAACGCAGATCCGTATAGGCGGGTGTGCTCCACTGCATGGCTGTCTCCTGGATGGTTTGACGAACGACCGCGGCTCGATGGCGGTCGGGGCCGTGAAACGCAAGCTCCATGCCGGAAGCACTCGCGATGCAGATGAAACCGCCGTCGCACTGGCGTCGGAATAAATCGCTCGTGGCCCGCGTTTAGGTGAAACGCGTGCCGGCGCGCAATTGACCTGCTTCTACACGCTTGTTTGCGTGTGCATGCCGGTCATTGTCCTATGGAGAATCAGTCGATTGCGGCAGCAGGGCTTTATGAAAGGTGCAGCCATGAGATTCGTTCAACACGTGATGATTCTCGCCAGCACAATTGCGCTTGGCATTTTCCCGGCTCGCGGTGACGCTCAGCAACACGTCAGCGCGACATTGCTCTCGGATGCAATTCAGCTCGACACCAGCGAGGTCAAAGCTGGTCCCGTGACGTTCGACGTCCGCAATGCCGCGGACAACAAGATGGTTCACGAACTCGTCGTGTTGAAGACATCGCTCGCCGACAATGCGCTTCCGGTTCATAAAGGCCAGGTGCCAGAGCAGAAATTCAAAAAGATGGGCGAAGTCGAGGACGTTGCGCCAGGCAAGAGTCGACGCCTCACGATCACGCTTGCGCCGGGCCACTACGTACTCGTGTGTAACAAGCCTGGTCACTATGCGATGGGCATGCATGCGTCGCTTGCGGCCACACCGTGAAGGGCGTTATCCGGGCGAAGATGGAGGTTCTTTGCGCGAAGCACAGAGAGACGCGGAATAAATGGGCCGCTCGCACGTTTACGCGTTCGAGCGGCTTTTCGCGCCGAAGCATTGAAGACTCTCAGAGCTTTTCCCAGCCGCCGGGGCAGCTGGGGTGCCCGCAAGGGAAGGAGGTGCCCTATGAAAGCTTTGATGCAGTTGTCTGCCTTCGAATCACCCACGGCGTTCATACGCCCGTCGAAACTCCGTCGCCCGTTCCGCTTCACGCCCGTGCGCTTACACGCCGCCATGTGCGGCATTGGCCTCGCAGTACTGTTGCTGGGGCCCTCCATTGCAGGCGGAGAGCCTGTCATTCCGCCGACATCGACCGTCGCTTCGACGGTTCCAGTCAAGCATGACCTCAATCCGTACGGCATTGCTTTCGTGCCGGGCGGCGTGCCGTCGGGCAGCGCGCTGAGCCCCGGTGACGTCCTCGTGTCGAACTTCAACGCCGGGTCGAACAAGCAAGGCACCGGGACGACCATCGTGAAGCTGGTGACCGACGGCAAGCCAGTGACCTTTTTCCAGGGGCAGAATCTGGGCCTCACCACCGCACTCGCGGTACTGAAGAGCGGCTTTGTGCTGGTCGGCAATCTTCCGACGACGAATGGCACAGCCATCACCTCGCCTGGCTCGCTATTGGTGATCAACCCGCAAGGCGGGCTCCTCAGCGAACTGAAAGATTCAACCCTGCTGGACGGTCCGTGGGACATGACCGTCATCAGCGAACAGGGGGCGCAAGTCACCGCGTTCGTCTCGAACGTGTTGAACGGTACCGTGGCGCGGATCGATATCAACATCGGCGCAAGCGGCGCGACGCTCCTGAACAGCTCGCGCATCATTGCGTCCGGCTACGCGCATCGGCCCGATCCCGCAGCGCTCGTCGTCGGCCCGACGGGGCTGGCCTATGACGCAGCCCACGACGTGCTTTACGTCGCATCGACCAACAACAACGAGGTGTTCGCCATTTCGGGTGCTGCGGCGCTCACGCACGATAACGGTCCGGGAACGGTCATCTATCAGGACAATGACCATCTTCACGGGCCACTGGCATTGGCGCTTGCGCCGAACGGCGATCTGGTGACGTCGAATGGCGATGCCATCAATCCTGACGCGCAGCAACCGAGTGAAATCGTCGAGTTCACACCCGATGGGCATTTCGTTGCGCAGATGCAGGTCGATCCGACGCCGGGCTCCGCATTCGGCCTTGCGTTCGGTCTGAGCAGCAGTGGCCAATCGCAGTTCGCGGCAGTCAACGACAACACGAATACGGCTACCGTCTGGACGTTGCGCACAAGCAGTGGCAACTGACCTTGGAGGAGGACGGATCGAGCGATACCGCATATGACGCCAGCAAGCGCGAGCGATCTCGCTGCTCGACGGTGAACAGGTTGTCTAGATTTGGAGCACACCTGTTCCGAAAAGCAACAGTGGGTGCGCCAGCACGCAGCACGCTGCAAATACACAGAGGAAAGGGGAGCGTGCTACGTGTCGTCGCCTGTTGAGTCCGCTTGCGCGCCGCTGCCGTTGCCCAACGACGGCATCTTGCGATAGACCGTGTTGCGCGAAATGCCGAGCGCGCGTGCAGCCGCCGACACGTTTCCGTTGTGTCTCGCGACAGCCGCGGCGATCGCGCATGCCTGAACGTCCTGAAGCCGCGTGCCCGGCAGCGGCAACGTATCGCCTGCGGGCTGTGGCGCGGGCGCCGGCTTTACGCGCAGATCGTCGAAGAAGTCTTCGGGCAGATGCTCGCGCCTGATCTGGCCGTCGTCGTCCACCATTGCGGCGGCCGTGCGCAGCAGATTGCCGAGTTGCCGGAAATTGCCGGGCCACGCGCATTGCTCGAAGAGCGTCATCACATCGTCGGCGACGCTGAGCCGCGAGCCCGTGACTTCGTCGGGCGGCGTCAGTTGCAGCATCTTTTCGATCACGCCGGCGAGATCCGTGCGCTCGCGCAACGGCGGCAGTTTGACGACGAGGCCGTTCAAACGGTAGTACAGGTCCTCGCGGAAACGGTTCTGCACGATCATCTCGCGCAGATTGCGGTGCGTCGCGCAAATGATGGCGATATCGACGGGAACGGATTTGCTTGAGCCGAGCGGATCGACGACGCGCTCTTGCAGCACGCGCAGCAACCGCACCTGCAACGGATACGGCATGTCGCCGATCTCGTCGAGAAAGAGCGTGCCGCCATTCGCCTGCAACAGCTTGCCGACGGCGCCCTTGCGCCGCGCGCCCGTAAAGGCGCCTTCCTCATAGCCGAACAGTTCCGACTCGATCAGATTTTCCGGTATCGACGCGCAATTCACGGCGACGAACGGCCCCGCGCGGCGCGGCGAATCGTTGTGGATGGCCTGCGCGAGCAGTTCCTTGCCGGTGCCCGTTTCGCCCGTGATCAGAATGGGAATGTCTTTGCCGATCACCTTGCGCACCTTCGCGATGACGGCGGCAATCTGCGGGTCGCCCGTGTCGAGGCAGTCGAGCCGCGACGGCGCGTTGACGAGCGACGCGCGTCTCGCGGGCTGCGCGCGGGCGGCGGCGGTTGGCGGTGCGGTGACGGTGTCCGCGGACCATGCGCTCTCTTCGTGCGTCGCGCGGCGAAACTCGACGCTCGCGCAAACAACCGTGCCGTTGTTCAGATCGAGCGAAAGGTGATGACCCCGGCTCGCGCGCAGACGGTCGATCAGTTGCGGCGTCGTCAGGCCGAACAGCGACGACAGCGTATGCGCGCGCATCGCCGCGAGCGGCAAGCCCACCTGAAACTGCGCGCTGCGATTCGCGGACAGAAAGCGTCCGTCGCACGTAAAGGCCATGATGCCTTCCATTAGCGTGCCGAGAAATTCCGGCCGGCCGTGAAACGCGATTTGCAGCGTGTTGCGAAAGGTGCTGGTAAACAGGTGGTTTTCGATCATCTGCACCGACATCTTCGCGAGCGCCATCGTATGTTGATGGTAACTGCGATGATCGCCCGTCACGTCGAGCACGCCGGCGACATCGCCATACGGATCGAGAATCGGCACGCTGGAGCACGTCAGAAAGCGGTTGGCGGCGAGGTAGTGCTGGTCGCCGTGCACGACGGTCGCGCAGTGCTCCGCGATCGCCGTGCCGATCGCATTCGTGCCTTGCCGTTCTTCGGCCCAGTTCGCGCCTGCCTTGAGCGCGACCTTTTCGGCGCGGCGCAGAAAGTCGTCGTCGCCGATCGAATGAAGGATCAGCCCTTGTGCATCCGTCAGCACGATCATGCTTTGCGTGTTCGCGATCTGCTCGCGCAGCGTTTCCATCACAGGCGTCGCGTGCGCACACAGCGCGCGGTTCTGCTCGAGCTTCATCCGCAATTCGCTTTGCGTCAGCACATCGTAGTCCGGACGCATCGTCGCGTTGAGCCCGAACGTTTCGGACCGCTCGTGCGCTTTCTGGATCGACGGCGTGAGCCAGCCGCAGTCGCGGCTGACGAATGATCCAGCGATCGGGTGGGCCTCTTCGCGCATTGTCTCCTCCGGTCCCATGCAAGATGGTGGCTGTTGTCGTGCCGGTCGTGTGCCGGCATCGCCGGATTAAAAAGCAAGACCTGCGCCAAATAGCCGATACTCTCTTCAGCAGCGAATGAAGCCGTCAGCCGAACGAAAGGGTAGCGTCATGGCCGAAGCGGTCGTCGTCGGGGCAAACTCGCCTTGGTCCTTTGCGGGCGGCGAACGGGCGCGAGCGACGTGATGGTCAGATCGCGAGACGCTGTACGCCAGTGGTCCTTCGTGATGGCCACGGCTGTAGCTATCGCGAAGTTACGGTCGCGCGACGGCTGCGAAAATTGGTGATTACGCGGACTGCGGCGATATGCGCGGATAGCATGCACAACTCGCGCACGCCTGTTCGCCGCGAAGAAAACGGATGACTCGACCATGACCCGTCCTCGCGCGGCATCGCGCATCAGATCGCCCGACACCACGCATCGCAGACTCACCCGCGACGGCCATACGATCGCCTACACCGTACACGGCGACCCCGCCGGCGTGCCCGTCGTCGTGTTGCATGGCGGGCCGGGAAGCGGCAGTCAGCCTGGCGCGCTGCGTCTGTTCGATCTTGCGCGCATGCGTGTCGTGATGGTGGATCAGCGAGGCACAGGGGCATCGACGCCGCGCGGTAGTCTGCGTCACAACGATACGCAACGGCTGATCGGCGATCTCGAAGCGATACGCGCCGAACTGCGCATCGCGCGATGGGGCGTCGTGGGCGGATCGTGGGGCGCCGCGCTTGCGCTGGCCTATGCGGGAACGCATCCGGCGGCCGTCGGCGCCGTCGTGTTGCGCGGACTCTTCCTGACGTCGAAGCGCGAAGTGCGCCGACTGTTCGTGACGTCGCGTGCTCGTGCGCCGCGAGCCTGGCGCGCGCTGATGCATGCGGCAGG
The DNA here is from genome assembly GCF_009362735.1 of Paraburkholderia franconis. GTDB lineage: Bacteria > Pseudomonadota > Gammaproteobacteria > Burkholderiales > Burkholderiaceae > Paraburkholderia > Paraburkholderia franconis. The sequence goes on from NZ_WHNP01000019.1 coordinate 35,931, forward strand.
ATGCGAGCGCACGTCGTCGTTGTCGGCGGCGTGCATGCGGATGCCCGCGATGCGGCGCATGCAGGCCGATGCCGTCGCGTCGGCGTGGCGCGCGTATGAAAACGCGATCCTCATGCAGGCGTCGTCGCGACCCTCAGCGTCGCGCAAGACGAGAACGCGTGGCCGGGACGATGCGATAACGGCGAAGTACCGCATCCAGGCCCACTATCTGATGCACGGCTGCTGGCTCGGCGAGCGGCGTCTGATTGCGCTGGCAAAGCGGGCCGTTTCAGCGGGTGTCGCGATCCGCGCAGTGCATGGCCTGCGTGACCCCGTGTGCTCGCCGGAGAATCTGCATCGACTGATGCACGCGGTTCCTGCCGTGCACGGACGCTTCGTCGATGCAGGTCATCTCGCATCCGATCCGCGTCTTGCACGCGCGCTGATCGCAACGATTCGCGAAGCGTTTCTTAGCCGATAAACCTGCCGATAAAGGCATCACGCGTTAGCTTTCGTGTTCAGCGACGATGCCGCTAAAGAGATCGGGCATCGTATCGTCCATCTGCTCGCGCGGCGGCAACGTGCCGTCGCGGACCTGTGCGAGTACGGCGGGCGGCAGCCAGGTCTCTTCCATCGCGCCGATCCCGCTCTCGATCATCTGTTGCAGGAAGAACGACTGCCTGCGCCCCGTGACTTCGGCCAATAGCCGCAACCTTCGTTCGATCGCGGGGTCCACCCGTACCGCAACCACCTTCAACTTGTTTTCGGCGGTCCTCTTCACCGTATGCTCCTGTTCACTGACTTCGCGCCGGAAACGGGCGAGCGGAGCTTCTACCACGACGGTTCGTCGGATGGCAATGCCTGATTCGACTTCTTTGCCGAAAATCGTGGAGCGGCTGTCGTCGAGTTCAACAAATGAAGCTTTGGCCCGATCGACTTCGAGACGATTCAAGCGCGTTCAAGCGCCTTGCCTTCAATCATCGTCATCGTCGTGATGATGATGCCAGCCGCGATGACGGCCGTGGTCGTGCCGCCAGTGGTCGTCGCGATAGCCGTATCCATAGTCGTAGTAGACGGGCGCGGGCGCATAGACGGCGGGCGGCGGGGCTTCGTACACGACAGGCGGCTGCTCGACATAAACGGGAGCGGGGATGCCGAACGTCACGCCGACATCGACATGGGCGAATGCGGCCGTAGACGTACAGGCGGCGATGAGGCCTGCGGTGCAAATGAGGGTTAGGCGTTTCAACTTGTTGCTCCGTTGCGGGCGTTCGCGCAATGAATGCCACGGTGGCGAGTGATGGCATTCTATAAATGCACTCGTTCTCATGTTGCATCCCGCATGTTGCGTCTGTAACGGGTAGTAACGGCCGGCTGTCTTCGCTCGCGCGTGTGATAGATGCGCCACTAGCAGAAGCGCTGCGTCAGCTCGTAGATCAACAGGAACACGCAGCCGGTATCGCTTTTGAAGCCCGTGTCGACGGTGCCCGATTCGGCGATACCGACCCAGCCCGGCAACAGACGCTGCCCGTTCTGCGTCGCTTCGCCTTCGAGCACGTAGATGAACTCCGGGCCTGTGTGCAGATGCGTGGGAAAGACCGTCCCCGGCTCGAACCGCACGAGTTGCATCGCGCGGCCGTTGGCCTTGCCGAGATTCTTGATCTGCACGCCGCTCGCACAAACCGATTGTGTCCACGGCAGCGCTTGCGCATCGACAGAAGAGAAGTGCGGCGTGGCGTGTTGTCCGTTCATTTCGTCTCCCTTTTCGTATGGCGTCAGAGCGTTGACGCGCAATCACTTCTGCGCGATCCGCCGGAGTGTGCGTAGTCGAAGTGTAGATGCGGCTCGGAATGCGATCAGCGACGAGCCCTGCCGCGACGGAAATTCATCGATGTAAAGCGATTCCGATTTGTCACGTTTGGCGCAACTGTGAGTTGGCCGAATAGGTGTTTATCCCAGGTGCCGACACTCCTAGACTGTCTTCAACGCAACGAACAAATCGTTCGACGCATTCAAATCAATCTGGAGGTAATGATCATGAAATCGCTCATCAAGGCCGTTGCACTTGCTGCTGTCCTCGCTGTCCCGGTTGCATCGTTCGCGCAATCCAGTCAGCCGGTTAGCCGTGCACAGGTTCGCGCTGAACTGGTGCAACTGGAGAAGACCGGTTATGTGCCTTCGAACAGCAGCGACACGCAATACCCCGCCAACATCCAGTCAGCCGAAGCAAAGGTTCAAGCTGCGAATGGCGCCCAAACCAGCGGCATCGGCGGCACGGCGGATGGCACGTCGCAGGCAGGACAACGTGCATCGTTCGCTGCAAGCTCGTACTCGGTTCCCGTCTTCGAGCATCATTGATCGACGGCGCTGGCTCCATGCAGCCAGCGTGACGTAGCAAACCAGCCAGCCGCGACACGCGCCGTCAGACGACGGAATGCATGTCGCGGTTTCTTCTTTTGACGAGCGTCGCTTGCGGCGAACACGCTGTTCGTATCGTAGTGGCGGCCGCCCAATCTGCCGCGCGCTCGATGTCGTCGTCGTGGGCGGTGGCAATTCGGCTGGCTCGAAGGCTGCAGCGTCGAGACCGACGACAAAGGCTTCATCCGCACAGGCTCCGCCGTGCACGCAGGCTACGAAGACGTCGATCTCACGCTCGAAACGAGCGTGCCGGGCGTGTTCGCGATCGGCGACGTGCGCTCGGGATCGACCAAACGCGTGGCGGCCGCCGTCGGCGAAGGTGCCGCCGTAGTCGGGCAGATTCATGGCGTGCTGCGCGAGCGTCAGCGGCTCGCGGGTGGATTGCGCTGAGCGCGCTTAACGGACGATTCAGACGCGGATCAGCCTTCGCGCGCCATATGCCATCCGCCCGTCTTCGGGTCAGCGTAGGCGCGCAGCGCTTCGAGCGCCGTCGCCACGGCTGCGCGATTCTCGTTTTCCGCGTGCCAGTACATCGACACCGAGCCGAACCCTTCGAGCTGCATCGGCAGAATGTGGACGGCATTCAACTGCTCGAAGCGCAGCGCGGCCCGATGCGAGGCGACGCCCACCAGGTCCGTGTTGTTGAGCAGCGTGAGATTGAGGATCGACGAATTCGTTTCGACGCAATGGTTCGGCAACGCGCGGCCCACTGCGGAGAGCGCGGTCTCCAGCGCATTGCGCACGGGCGTGCCCTGCGGCCAGACGATCCACGAATACGCCAGTACGTCGTCCCAGCCGACCTTTGTCTTGTCCGTCAGCGGATGATGCGGCCGCGCGACGAAGTTGATGGGCTCGGTATAGAGCGGCTCGGTTTGCAATTGCGGATCGTCGTATTCCTGACCCGAGCGGCCGACGACGATATCCAGCTCGCCGCGCGCGAGTTGCGGCATCAGCTGGTTCATCGTGCTCTCGATGATCCGCACCTTCGCGCGAGGCATGCGTTCGAGCAGCCGCGACACCGCGAGCGGCACTGTGTCCGCCGCTGATACGCCCGATGTGCCGATGCTCACGAGTCCGCTGCCGCCCTCGCGCAGCGCCAGCATGTCGTCGCGCGCGTTGTCGAGATGCGCTTCGATGCGGCGCGCGTGTTCGATCAGCGCCTCGCCATAAGGTGTCGGCCGCAAGCCGCGCGCATGTCGCTCGAAGAGCGCCAGGCCGACGTCCTCCTCCAGTTCCTTCAGCCATTTCGATAGCGCCGGCTGCGTCGTATTGAGGGCGGCCGCCGACTGGCTCAGGTTGCCCGTGCTCGCAAGGCTCAGCAGCACCTGCAGATGCCGCAGACGCAGGCGGTAAGTCCAGTCCATCGCACAGTCCTCCCTTGACGATCCGCCGATCCAGCCCGGATTGGCGGAGGTATATCCGAAACCATATGAATTAGATTAATTCGCCATTTTACCGGGTATAGCTCCGTCGCATATAAATGATGCACAGGGTCCGGGAAAGCGACGCGCGGTCCAGCGTATCCGGCCCGCGAGACACCGAAAGCAAGACAGGAGACGCGAATGACGAACAACAATCCGGGCGCATCGCGCGCGGCCTATTACGAGCAGATCGCCCGCCAGCGCATGACGCCGCTGTGGGAGTCGCTGCACAACCTCGTGCCGAAGTCGCCGCAGCCGAAAGCGCGGCCCGCGATCTGGAAGTATGCGCAGGTGCGCGACCTCGTGATGGAGGCGGGGTCCGTGATCAGCGCGGAAGAAGCCGTGCGCCGCGTGCTGGTGCTCGAAAACCCCGGCCTGCCCGGCAAGTCGAGCATGACGCCGAACCTGTACACGGGACTGCAACTGATCCTGCCTGGCGAGATCGCGCCGAGCCATCGGCATACGCAATCGGCGTTGCGCTTCATCGTCGAAGGCAAGGGCGCGTGGACGGCCGTCAACGGCGAGCGCACGACGATGCATCCCGGCGACTTCATCATCACGCCGTCGTGGACGTGGCATGACCACGGCAATCCGTCCGTCGAAGAAGGCGGCGAGCCCGTCGTGTGGCTCGATGGTCTCGACATCCCGCTCGTTGCGCAGATGGATGCAGGCTTTGCCGAAAACTATCCCGAAGCGACGCAGCCCGTCTCGCGCCCCGAAGGCGACAGCTTCGCGCGCTTCGGTCACAACATGGTGCCCGTGCGGCATCGCGTGTCCGATCCGACGTCGCCGATTTTCAGCTACCCGTACGAGCGCAGCCGCGAGGCGCTCGACGCGCTGTACCGCAACGGCGAGTTCGACGAATGGGACGGCGTGAAGCTGCGCTACGTGAACCCGGCGACGGGCGGCTGGCCGATGCCGACCATCGCGACTTTCATGCAATACCTGCCGAAGGGATTCAAGGGCCGCACGTATCGCAGCACTGACGCGACGATCTACTGCGTCGTCGAGGGCAAGGGCACGGTGAAGATCGGCGACGACGAATTCGCGTTCGAGCCGCACGACGTGTTCGTCGCGCCGTCGTGGGCGCCCGTGCAACTGTCGGCGTCGGCGGAAAGCGTGCTGTTCAGCTATTCGGATCGCCCTGTGCTCGCCGCGCTGAATCTGCTGCGCGAAGAACGCAGCTAGACGCGCGCTTTTTCGTCCGCCTCTTTCGGCATCTTTTGTCGTCGCGCGCCGCATCGGCGGCGCGTGCTCCATCCTTTTATCTGTCGAGTCGAACTCATCATGGCTTTTGTTTTCCCGCCCGAAGCGCCCGTCGCTGTTCCCGTCGCCGGTGGCGACGCTCAATTCGCGGTGCGCCGCGTCTACTGCGTGGGCCGCAATTACGCGGCACATGCGCGCGAAATGGGCTTCGATCCCGATCGCGAGCCGCCGTTCTTCTTCTGCAAGCCAGCCGATGCCGTCGTGCCCGTCGCCTATGGCGAAACGCTCGAACTCGCGTATCCGTCGCAGACGCAGAACTATCACTATGAAGCGGAACTCGTCGCCGTGATCGGCAAGAGCGGCTCGGATATTGCCGTCGAAGATGCGCTCGATTACGTTTGGGGCTACGCGGTCGGCCTCGACATGACGCGCCGCGATCTGCAGATGAAGATGCGCGAAATGGGCCGTCCGTGGGAAATCGGCAAGGCGTTCGACCGTTCCGCGCCGATGGGCCCGATTCATCCCGCGAGCACGGCCGGCCACTTCGAGAACGCCGGCCTGTGGCTGACGGCCAACGGCGAGACGAAGCAGAAGAGCGATGTATCGCATCTGATCTGGTCGGTCGCGGAGACGGTCGCATATCTGTCGAAGTTCTTCCGCCTCGAACCCGGCGACGTGATTTTCACGGGCACGCCCGAGGGCGTCGGCGCGGTGAAGCCGGGCGACACGATGAAAGTCGGCGTCGAGCGTCTGGGTGAACTGACTGTGCGCGTCGTCTGACGCGGCGCTCTGCTATTTCGATGGAAGGTCAAGCCGTGCAACTCCATAGCTTCTTCAACAGCTCGACGTCGTACCGCGTGCGCATCGCGCTCGCGCTCAAAGGCCTTGCGTACGACACGCTGCCCGTCAATATCCGCGTCGGCGAACATCGCGCAGACGATTACGTGGCGAACGTGAATCCGTCCGCGTCGGTGCCCGCGCTGATCGACGGCGACTTTCGACTCGGCCAGTCGCTCGCGATCATCGACTATCTCGACCAGAAATATCCCGAGCCGCGCCTGATTCCGCTCGAACGCGAATTGCGCGCGCGCGTGCTCGAACTCTCTGCGCTCATTGCCTGCGATATTCATCCCGTCAACAACCTGCGTGTGCTGCGCTATCTGGACGCGGAGCTGAAGGTCACGCCGCAGCAGAAGACCGCGTGGTATCGGCACTGGATCGCGGAAGGGATGGCGGGCATCGAGCGCCTGCTCGAACGCAGCAACGCAGGGCCGTGGTGCTTCGGCGCGCAACCGACGCTCGCCGACGTGTGCCTCGTGCCGCAGATCGCGAACGCGCTGCGCATGGACTGCGATCTGCGCGCGTATCGACGCAGCCTCGCCGTGTATGAGCATGCATTGAAACATCCGGCATTCGACGCCGCGCAGCCGCAGCGTCAGCCCGATTACACCGCTTGATTGCAGGATCGCAACCATCTTGCACGAGACCACGAGTAAGGCATGGAGACAGTCATGAGTGAGACAAACAGTAAAGGCGGGCGCGTGCTCGTGATCGGCGGCGGGATCGGCGGCCTTGCGGCAGCGCTGGCGCTCGCGCGTCAAGGCATTCGCGTGCAACTGCTCGAGCAGGCCGCCGAGATCAAGGAGATCGGCGCCGGCATCCAGCTCGGCGCGAACGCGTTCAATGCGCTCGATGCGCTCGGCGTCGGCGAGGCGGCGCGCAGCCGCGCCGTGTTCACCGACTACATGAAGCTGATGGATGCGCTCGACGCGAAGGAAATCGTGCGCATCGACGTCGGCGCGCCGTATCGCGCGCGCTTCGGCAATCCGTATGCGGTGATTCATCGCGCCGACATCCATCTGTCGATTCTCGAAGCCGTGCAGGATCATCCGCTGATCCAGTTCCGCACGAACACGCAGGTCTGCTCGCTCGAACAGGATGCAAGCGGCGTGACCGTCACCGATCAGCACGGCGAGCGTTATCGCGCGGATGCCGTGATCGGCTGCGACGGCGTGAAGTCGGCGATACGCAACACGCTGATCGGCGACGATCATCGCGTGACGGGACACGTCGTGTATCGCGCCGTCGTCGAAGTCGACAACATGCCGAAGGATCTGCAGATCAATGCGCCCGTCGTGTGGGCCGGGCCGCATTGCCACCTCGTGCACTATCCGCTGCGCGGCGGCCAGCAATACAACCTCGTCGTCACGTTCCATAGTCGCGAGAAAGAGGAATGGGGCGTGCGCGAAGGCAGCAAGGAGGAAGTGCTGTCGTACTTCGAAGGCATTCATCCGCTGCCGCATCAGATGCTCGACCGGCCGACTTCATGGAAGCGCTGGGCCACGGCCGATCGCGAGCCTGTCGAGCGCTGGAGCTATGGACGCGCGACCGTGCTCGGCGACGCCGCGCATCCGATGACGCAATACCTCGCGCAAGGCGCCTGTCAGGCGCTGGAAGATGCCGTCACGCTCGGCGCTGCCGTCGCCGCCACCGATGGCGATTTCGAAGCGGCGTTCAAGCTGTACGAGACGGTGCGTATTCCGCGCACTGCGCGCGTGCTGTACTCGACGCGCGAAATGGGCCGCATCTATCACGCGAAGGGCGTCGAGCGTCTGGTGCGCAATTCGCTGTGGGTCGGCCGCACGCAGGAGCAGTTCTACGATGCGTTGCAATGGCTGCATGGATGGCGCGCGGAAGATTGCTTGAAGAGCATCGCCTGAAACGCGAAGTGAAATGAATGACGGGCGGCCCGCCAAAAAAATACAACGGACGCCGGCGTCTAACTGAAGGAGACAGGTGATGGTGTACGCGCAGCCAGTCAACGTCACGGACGTAATCGACCGCAATCCGGTTTCGCCGTTTCAGCTGACGATCGTCATGTTGTGTTTTCTGATCGTCGCGATCGATGGATTCGATACGGCATCGATCGGCTTCATCGCGCCCGTCATTCGCGCGCAGTGGCAGTTGTCGCCGGCGCAGCTTGCGCCTGTGTTCGGCGCGGGGCTCGCGGGCTTGATGGCAGGCGCGCTTGTGTTCGGCCCGTTCGGCGATCGCGTGGGACGCAAGCGCCTGCTGCTCGCGTGCGTGCTGTGCTTCGGCGCTGCGAGTGCGGCGTCGGCGTGGTCGGGCGGACTGCATGAGCTGATCGCGTGGCGCTTTCTCACGGGACTCGGTCTCGGCGGCGCGATGCCGAATGCGATCACGCTCACGTCAGAGTATTGCCCGGCGAGACGCCGCTCGTTTCTTGTCACGACGATGTTCTGCGGCTTCACGATCGGCTCGGCGCTGGGCGGCATCGTCGCGGCGGAACTGATCGAGCGTTTCGGCTGGCGCTCGGTGCTGCTGACGGGCGGTGTCGCGCCGCTTCTGCTCGTGCCCCTGCTCGCGTGGCGGCTGCCCGAATCCGTGCGCTATCTCGTCAACGCGGGTAAGCGCGCGGAGCATGTGACGCGGCTGCTCGCGCGCATCGCGCCGCATGAAGATTTTTCGCAAGCGACGTTCGTCGCGCCGCATGGCGAGCCGGCGGGCTCGCCCGTCAGCCACCTGTTTCGCGCGGATCTGCTGCGCGGCACGCTGCTGCTGTGGCTGACGTTCTTCATGAGTCTGCTCGTGATCTATCTGTTGTCGAGCTGGCTGCCGACGCTTCTGCGCACGACAGGCGTTTCGCTGCATACGGCGGCGCTCGTGACGGCGATGTTCCAGGTCGGCGGTTCGGTTGGCGCGATCGTGCTCGGCTGGCTGATGGACCGCTTCAATCCGCATTACGTGCTGGCGCTCGGCTATGCGCTGGCGGGGCTCTTCACGGCGGCCATCGGCAGTCTTGCCGCGTCGCCGTGGCTCGCGGCGCTGGCTGTGTTCGCGGCGGGCTTTTGCGTGTCGGGTTCGCAAGTGGGCGCGAATGCATTGTCGGCCGTGTTCTACCCGACCAACTGCCGCGCGACGGGCGTCAGTTGGGCGAACGGAATCGGACGTAGCGGATCGGTCGTCGGTTCGCTGGCGGGCGGCGCGATGCTGGCGGCAGGGCTGCCGCTGCCGGCGATGTTCGTGCTCATCGCGATACCCGCGGTCGTTGCTGCCGCGTCGATCTTCGTGCTGGGTGCGTGGGCGATGCGGGATGTGCGCGGCGAGACGCTGGATACGCTTGCGCCGGAGCAGATGGGCTGATCGACATGATCGCGGCGCGTGCACGCGCCAGGACTACGTCACGCTCACCGCGAAATCCACCCACGCCCGATCGGCCACGCGAGCAACTTGCGATAGAGCGCGATCAGCACGCCCATCATCGCTTCGCCGGCCGACGACCAAAGCGGCGTCACAACGACGAACGCTGCGCATGCAATCACGACTGCGCCCGCCATATCGAACGGAAAGTGCACACCGATAAACACGCGCGCCCACGCAACCGCCAGCCCGGCCACGAGCATTAGCGCGCCGTACCATCGAACGCGAGCCAGCAGCAGTGTCAGCGCGACGCTGGCGAATACCGTGCCGTGGTCGCTGGGAAACGACGAATCAGCGACATGTTCGACGAACGTATGGCCGAGCCCGATCATGAAGGGCCGTGGATGCATCCAGTAAAGCCCGATGATCTGATTGCACCCGAGTGCAAGCAGCGCGACGCAGCATGCGCGCACGGCCGCTGCGCGCTGGTGCTGGCCGCCGAACAGCCACAGCACGGCGAGCGTCAGCGGAACGAGATAGATAACGTAATCGGCGATCGCAATCGCGATGTCGATTTGCCCGCGCGGCGTCGAGGCCGTCGCGTTGATCATCAGAAAGAGCGCCTGATTGAATGTTTCGAGTGTATGCATGCTGCGATCGTGTCGATGAACGGAGCTGCCTGACAAGGAAGGCAGAAGAAAGGAAGGCAGAAGAACGGCCCAATCGTACCGGCCGAAACTTATGTCACGCTTAGGCGTTCAGAACGGCGCTCCGACGCGCTGCCTATCCGCGCAGGGCATTGATGGCGCCTCACGCCACCGCCATCGGGTGAACGGAGTATTCTTTCGATGGGCTTGCAAAAGACGGCGTCATCGCCGTCTTTTTAGCTACGTGCCGAAATCGAATGGCGGTGCTTCATGGATGCGGTCTCCGATGTGTTGCGTGTCGTGCGTCTGTCCGGCGCAGTCTATCTGCACGCTGAACTGACGGCGCCGTGGTGTCTGATCGGCCACGCCGATCAGACGTTGTGCACCGCCTGGCTGCCACGAGCGGATCGCGTGGTCTCCTATCATCTGATCACGGAAGGGACCTGCTGGGCGCATCTTCCCGACCGCGCCGATCCCGCCATCTGCGTGAGCGCGGGCGAACTGCTCGTCGTGCCGCAAGGCGAGGCGCACATCATGGGAAGCGCGCTCGATCTCGCGCCCGTGCCGGCGGGACCGCTCCTCGAATCGCAGCTCGATACCACACCGGGCGAACTGCTGAATCTCTCGCATGGCGGCGGCGGCGCGCCCACGCGCATCCTGTGCGGCTTTCTTGCTTGCGACGACGCGCTGAGCAATCCCGTGCTCGGCTCGCTGCCGCGCCTCTTCAAGGTTGATGTGCGCAACGATCCGCAGTCGGCGTGGCTCGAAGCATCGCTGCGCTTCGCCGCCTCCGAGGCCGCGCAATCGCGCGCGGGCAGCGCGATCGTTCTCGCACGGCTGTCGGAACTGCTGTTCGTGTGGGCCGTGCGACGCTGCATCGACGACTTGCCAGCCGAACGCAAGAACTGGCTCGCGGGCGTGAAGGACCGGTTCGTCGGCCGCGCGCTGTCGATGCTGCACGCGCAACCGTCATACGACTGGACCGTCGACGAGCTTGCGCGGAAAGTCGGTCTGTCGCGCTCCGCATTTTCACATCGTTTCAGCGATCTGCTCGGGCAGCCGCCGATGCAATATCTCGCGCGTTGGCGTCTGATCGTCGCGGCGCAGGAGCTGTCGTACAGCAGCAAGGCGATTGCGGCGATCGCCGAGCAGGTCGGCTACGAATCGGAATCGGCGTTCCATCGCGCGTTCAGGCGCGAGTTCGGCATGCCGCCCGCGGCGTGGCGAAAGCGTCATAGCCATGTCGACGGCGCCGAGGTCATCGCCGAAAGCCAGTAACGTTGCTGCCAATCGACCGGCGTTCGCGCGGCGCGCATCGGGCTCACTGTGGGTGTAATGCATGAAGGCTTGCGCAACGTAAAACCGCGCGGGTCGATGCGCGTGACGCGGACAATGACCGCGCGCCGCATCGCTCGCATCCGCGTCGAAGGCGATGGATGCAAACGGCTTCCGATGTCATGCATCAACCGGCGCATCGCGGCGTGCCATGCGAGCGGATCGAGTATCCGGGTGCCGCGCAGCGACTTCAATAACGACAGCGCGGTGCCGAGTTCCCGCATATGTCTGCCGTGATCGTTGTTCAGCTGACGCAGCGCCGCATAGCAGGCATCCCAGCCGACATGCGAATGCACATGCAGCAGCGCGAGCAACAACACGGGCGGCAAGAGCGCGAGGCCGCCTTGCATCAGCGCATCGCCTTGCAGTTGCAGCAGGAGTTGCTCGTATGGGTCTTCGCTGATGGAGCGTCGGCGCGGGTCCGGCAGATGATGCATGACAGGGTCTCCTCGTTCGCAAGGGGCGCGTTTTTGTCGCCGATAGCCGGTGATGCATCGCATCCGGTCACGGCGACGGAAAAGGCAGGACACCCTGATTTCAGAAGACCTTGCTGCCCGACGTTAAGAAACGCGCTTGCTGCAACAGATGATTCATGGTGCTCGATGCCGTCTTGTGAATCACTATGAGGCCGCGCATGCGAATGACCATTGCCCTTGCGTCGCGCCTCTTTGTCCGATCGTCCTGTTTTCGTGGGTGCGTCGAGCGGACTCATATTGCAAGCGGCGCACGGCAAGACAGCACGCAAACCGCGCCGGACGCGCCGCATAGCGTTGACGCGACCGCCCTTTAGTTATTCTTGACGTGCGCTTTCGTTTCGATTGCTCTAAAACTGGTCTGTGGACCTGGCGTCTGCGTCGACTAAAAAGGAGTGGTCATATGAATGCTCAAGGCGGTAACACTGTCGGCGCGAGCGAGCCGTGCGACAACACCGTCTTCGATCCTTCGCATCTCGCGGAGGGCATCGGCTTTCCGCCCGACGAAATCTTCGCGGCGCGCAGCAACGCGCATGGCATTTCGTTTTCGAAGCGGCATGAGACGGACAAAGATTTGGGAGCGCGTACTTCATGAACAGTCTCGACGGAACCATCGTCGCCGTGACGGGCGCCTTCGGCAGCCTGGGTCTCGGCACGGCGAACTTGCTGGCGCAGCGCGGCGCGAAAGTCGCGCTCATCGGACGCGGAGCGGCGCCCACGGACCTGCCCGCGCCGCTCGCGCAGGCCTGCATCGCGAGCGCTGTCGATCTCGCGGAACCAGAAGCCGCCCAACGTGCGATCGATTCGATCGCGGACCGGTTCGGCGGCCTGAACGCGCTCGTCAACGTGGCGGGCGGCTTCAGTTGGGAGACGGTCGCCGATGGCAGCGCGCAGACCTGGGAGCGAATGTTCGACGTGAACGTGAAGACGACGCTGAACGCATCGAAAGCGGCGCTTGCGCATCTGACCGCGGTGGCGGGCGGCCGCATCGTCAATGTCGGCGCGATGGCTGCGTTGAAAGCGGGAATGGGGATGGGCGCTTACGCGGCGTCGAAGGCTGCCGTGATGCGTTTGACGGAAGCGCTTGCCGAAGAACTCAAGGACAAGGGCGCGACCGTCAATGCGATCTTGCCGAGCATCATCGATACGCCGCAGAACCGTGCCGACATGCCCGACGCCGATTTCACGCGCTGGGTGACACCGGAGCAGATCGCCGCGGTGATCGCGTTCCTGCTGTCGAAAGAGGCGCAGTGCATCACAGGGGCGCTGATTCCGGTCGCCGGACGTGTTTGAACCTATCGCCCTGCATGATGAGCAATTTCCAGCATGCGGGCGATTGGAGCAGCCCGCACGCGAAGGTGCAGTCCACGCTCGATCCGCTCGTGCGCGCGAACTACAAGGATCGCTCCGGTGCGGCGGTCGGCTATCTGACGGCAGACCCCACCTCGATCAAGCCGGCTTGACGGCAACGCTCGCAGCGGTCCCGTCAAGACGCATCACGGGGAAATTGATGACGCTTCGGGCCGAAACGAAAGGCATGGCTCTCACGCGGTTCATCGACCCCTCTTCGGAGGGGCCTTTTTATCGCCGCACACTTTTGCGCAACGCTTGTACTGCTTGCGCAACTCGGCGATCTTCGCCGCGACACTCGCCAGAATGCCGAGCGCACCGATTGTTTCGACCAACGCGGAAAGCATGAACGTCTCCTCTTCACGGGCGATGGGTGCCGGCAACGTGAGACTGGAGCGTAATGCCCTTGCGTGCCGCTCACAATCTGGAAGTTCCGGACCCAGACTTCGCCGCTACCGAAGCATCACGTGCGCGCGAAGCAGGGCATGCGCAAACGGATGCGTCGATGAAGAGGAGGACGATTCACGCGACGCATGATTTGAATGTCGATACGCGCGGCAGGTTTCGTCTGAACGTTGGCTTGCCCACGGTGCAGCGCGCATTTGTCGGCGATACTGTGCTCGCGCACGGGGAAGCTTGCGCATCACGACAAGTCGAAAGAGGCAAAGCGTTGTGGCGTCTGCAAGCCACCAGCGCCACGCGGCGCGAACCTTTGCCGAACATCTGGCCTTGCGGCGCCGCCCGGCACTTCGGCCTCAAAAACCAAAGACTGAACGCCGGCTCTGGCCGGCGTTTTCTTCATCGCGTGCCGTGCGGCGCGGTAGCGGATCAAAGGACAACACAGCGGATAGCCCGACGCCGATCGCCCGCGCATTGCAGCATTACTGCGTGCGGATCGCGCATCGCCGGTAGTATCTGGGTTTGGCTTGCGCCTTCGCTCCCTATCCGTCGATGCCACATAACATGCGCGCTGTGCTCAACAAATGGCTTTTCATCGTCTACCTGCTGGGCAGCGGAACGATCTGGTCCACGGTGATGCTGCTGCTCTACCCGTTTGTCGGCCGCTCGGGCCGTTATTCGCTCGCGGCGTTATGGTGCCGCGCGCTGGTGCGGGTGATGCGCGTGTTGCCTGGCATCCGCTGCTCGATAGAAGGCCTGGAGCATCTGCCGAAAGAACCGTCGATCATCCTCTGCCGGCACGAGTCGACATGGGAGACGCTCGCGTTTCTCGCGCTCTTTCCGCGCCGGATCAGCTTCGTGTTCAAGCAGGATCTTTTGCGCATCCCGTTCTTCGGCTGGGTGCTGAAGGGACTCGACATGGTGAGTCTCGACCGCGGCTCGCCGCGGCAGGCACATGTCGCCGTCACGCGCGAAGCAGCGGAGCGCCTTGCGAAAGGCGATGTCGTCGTGATCTTTCCGGAAGGCACGCGCGTGCAGCATGATGCGCCCGTCAGGCTGACATCGGGCGGCGTGCGCCTCGCGTGCGCAACGGGCGCGATGATCGTGCCCGTGGTGCACAACGCGGGCAAGGTGTGGCCCGCGAAAGGCTGGCCGACGGGGGCGGGACACATCCGTGTCGTCGTCGGTCCTACGCTGTCGCCTGCCGAGCGATCGCCGCAGGAACTGATTCACGACGTTCACGACTGGATGCAGTCGGAGCTGAAGAAGCTCTAGCGCGGGCCTTTCGCATCGTGCCACGCGAAGGCCGGGTCGCCGGATCGCGCGCCGCGTGACGCGCTAGCTGCTCATGCCGTCACGGTGGCAGCGAGCGTGCCGTGCGAGATTTGCTGCTCGATGCGCATCAGGCCTTCGATCATCCGCGCTTCGGCCTTCGCAATGTCATCCAGCGATGCATCGGCGAGTTGCCGCTCGAAGATACCGAGCGCGATGGTCAGCCACGCGTAGTTGTCACCTTCGATGATCCACTTGCCGTGCATCTTCTCGATCGCATCGATCTCCGTCATTGCGATCTGCGCTTCGGCGATATCGTCGAGCGCTTCAGGAAGATGGCCGATGCGGCCGAGTTCTTCGGCGACGAGCAGTTGCCGTCCGAGCGTCGTGTACAGCTCGCGCGTGCCGTGACCTCGGCGGAACGCGTCGAGACTCGCGTACGCCTGCAGCAGCATCGCGCGCGTAATGGGCTCGTGCGCGGCGCGGCTGAACGTCAGCGCGCGCAGCAGCGGCGACATGGCGGGACGGGTCTGTTTGCGGCTTCGCGATTTGTGCGACATGGTGGTGTACCTCTTCTCTTCGATTCCGGCGAGTGCGGATAGCTCATGAACGCGCGGAAAAAGATGCCGCCGATGCACTGGCGGCACGTACAGGGGAAAGAAATCAATGACTATCTGCGTACGGATAATGAGCCGCGACAATTAAGACAGAATTAAATCGCGAGTGTCGTGCCGATCACCGCACGCGGGCTTCATTGAAAGTTACTGGTATTGCGCATGCGCTGCCTGACGCTGCGCCGCCTGTTCTTCGGCATGCTTCTTCGCAACGTGATGCCCGACGACACAGCCGCCGACCGCGCCGATGACGGCGTGATGCCCCGCGTAGTGTCCCGCGACGCCGCCGACCACAGCCCCCTTGAGGCAACCCGCCGCGTGCGCCGTCCCGCTGACGGCGACAAGAAGTGTTGCGGCGGCAAGCGCGGCCTTACCGAATGCTGTCATGCTGATACCCCGTTTCAGTTGTTCGATCCGATGTTGCGTCGGCGCGGCTGAATTCAATAGCCTTCACGAGTCGATTCGCAACGATAGCGTCAGCGCAGTGTACGCGGCAGCCCAGGCCGAAGGTGCAACACGTCTGCGAGTTTCGTAACAAGCAGTTAGACGGAATTGAAGGGCGTGGCGCCCTTCAATTCCAGCGCGGGGCGTCACGTGACAGTGCACGGTCACTGCGGCGGCGGCGTCGCGCGCAGACGGTGCGAGGTCTTCGGCGCGGCGGCCGCCGCCGATGCCGCTTCCGATACGCCGCTCGGACCCGAAGGCACATCGGCGGGACGCGTGGCAGGGCCCGCAGCGTTCGGATACATCGCCATCAGCGTGCGCAGCACGCCGTTCGTCCAGCCGAATCCATCCTGCAACGGGTACTCGCCGCCGCCCGCCGACGTCTTGCCCGCGCTCGCATCGACGTCGTATTTTTCGACCAGCTTGCCCGTGTGCTGGTAGTACGCGACGTTGGTGTGTATCCAGCGCGTCGCAATCTGCTGCGCGAGGTCCGCGTGGCCATAGCGACGCAAGCCCGTCACCGCGAGATATTGCAAAGGCGCCCAGCCGTTCGGCGCGTCCCATTGCTGTCCCGACTGGACTGTCGTCGTTGCGATGCCGCCGGGACGCAGCAGGCGCGCGCGGACCGTCGCGGCAACCGACGCAGCCTGCGCCTTTGTCGCGATGCCCGAATACAGCGGATAGACGGTCGCCGCGCTGAGCCGGTGCGTAAGCTGATGCTTGACGAAGTCGTAGTCGCCGAACGCATTCAGCTGCGAATCCCATGTGATGCGGCGAATCGCTTCGGCGCGCACAGCCGCGCGCTGTTCCATGTTTTCTGCGTGCGACGCGTCGCCCTGCACGCGATACGCCTTCGCCAGCGTGCGTTCGAGATCGACGAGCAGAGAGTTCAGATCGACGGGAATCAGCGACGTGACCTCGATTGTCGCGAGCGACTTGCCGTCGGCGAACCAGCGCGAACTGAAATCCCAGCCCGTTTCGCCGCCCGCGCGCAGGTTGCGCCACAGGTCGTCCGCGTTGCGCTGAGGCGTCGCTTGCGCGGTGACGACGTCTTCCGGATACGATTCGTCGCGCGGCGTGCCGCGTTCGTCCCAATACCGGTTGAGCAATGTGCCATCGGGCAGGCGCACGAGATGACGATATGCGCTGCCGGGTGCGATCTGGTTCTGGCCGTCCATCCAGTAAGCGTATTCTCTGCGCAGCGCGGGCAGATAGTGCAGATAGACCCGATCGCCTTCGCGTTCGGCCGCGAGACGCACCATCTGTGCGAAGAACGGCGGTTGCGAACGGCTGAGGTAGTACGTGCGGTTGCCATTGGGAATGTGGCCGTAGCGTTCGATCAGCGTCGCGAAGTTGTCGAGTTCGTCTTTCAGCAGATCTTCACGGCCGCTTTGTCGAAGACCCAGCATGATGAAGTATGAGTCCCAGTAGTAGATTTCGTCGAAGCGGTCGCCAGGGACGATGTACGGATGCGGAAGCGGCAGCAGCGACGACCACGGGCTCGCGTTCGAATCGGGGTCCCGCCGAAGCACGGGCCACAGCGTGTCGATATGCGCGGTGACGCTCTGGTTCGGATCGGACACGTAGTTTTTCGTTTCGCGTGCGGGCAGCGTGAAGCGCTCGTCGACGAAGTACTTGAGATCGAAATGCGCGTCTGATTTCTGACCGGCATAATCGGCGACGATTTCCTTCGGCGGCACGTTGGGCACCATATCGGCGAATGTCTTGCTGTCCGGATAGAGATGCGCGAGTTCGACGTCTCGATACAGGTCGCCGTATAAATCCGAAGGCGGAACGGGCACGACGGGCGATGCGTTCTGTGTGCCCCGGTTCGATACCGACGCTGTAGCGGATGCACCGGACGATGCGCTTGCGGGTAAGGCCTGCGCGTCGGCGGGCTGCGCGTTGAACGCGAGCAGCGCGCCGGCGCACAGGGTAATGCGAACGATGCGGGCGGCGTCGAAGGCTATCGAAAGCATGCGGCGGGCTTGGGGTTGCGGCATCGGAAGGGCGCTCCTCAGTGAAGACCGTTCGAAGACAAGGAGTCGCGCGAGCAAGGTATGTTCCCCGGCGGCGGATGTCCGCGCGTTCGCGAACGAAGCGCACGACGGCCGGCGCATCGCACCATGCGTTTAGACGGAAACACGCGATGACTGTTCAACAGCAAAACTGGATCAGAAGACTGGTGATCGCGCCCGAGACGCGCCGTTTCGCGCGCACGCTGACGGGCTGCGTGCTCAGCTACGGCGCTGCGCGGCTCGCGACTTTG
Organism: Paraburkholderia franconis; assembly: GCF_009362735.1. GTDB lineage: Bacteria > Pseudomonadota > Gammaproteobacteria > Burkholderiales > Burkholderiaceae > Paraburkholderia > Paraburkholderia franconis. The sequence continues at coordinate 53,919 of NZ_WHNP01000019.1, forward strand.
CCGGAGGGATACTGGGCGCTGATCACGACGCTGATCGTCGTCACGCAGCCGAGCCTCACGCAAGCCATTACGACGGCGCGCGACCAGGTCATCGGCGCGTGCATCGGTGCGATTGTCGGCGGGATCGGCATCGTCGTGATCGAACGCGGCGCGGACCCGGTCGCCGTCGTTTCGATCGCGCTACTGCCGCTCGCGGCGCTCGCCGCGGCGCGGCCCGGACTGCGGCTCGCATGCGTGACGCTCGTGATCGTCGTGCTGGTTCCGGGCGGCGGCGGGTCGGCATTCGAGCGGCCTTTGCATCGCGTGGCCGAAATCATGATCGGCGCGGCGGCCGCGTTCATCGCGACCGTGATGTGGCCGAATCGCGCGGTGAAGCTCGCGCATCGCAATGCGCGCGAATGTCTGGAAGCGCTCGCACAGATGATCCAGCTTCGGCTTGCGGCGACGAGCGACGATGCCGCGCTGGCGCGGCTCGAACAGCGCAGCATCGACGCGCAGTCGGCGCTTGCCGAAGCGTTGCAGGAGGCCGGGCGCGAGCACGTCTTCGTGCCGATATTGCGCGGCAGCTCGGATGCGATCGACAAGGTGCAGCCGTTTTTAGTCCGCCTGCATCGCGATGTGCTCGTGTTCGGCCAGGCGCTCTTGCATGAGCGGATGGGCGACGGTTCGGCGCGCGTCGATGAGGCGTGGCCGGCATTGCCGCGCGTATTGACGTTGCTCGCCGATGCGGTCGGCGCTGTGCCTGTGAGTCAGCGCAAGCTGCGCGACGCGCGGGCGTCGCTCGCGCCGTTGCTGGAAAGGATCAACGGACATGCGGGCGGCAATCGTCCCGCATTCGCGCCGGGTGTCGAGCTTGTGATGAGCCTGATCGTCAAGGATATGGACGGGCTCGTACAAGTGCTGATGCCGTCCGGCAAAGGCGGCTCGATGTGACGAATCGTGTGCGCGTTGTACACGCATGCGTGGTCTGGCGCACGTCCCGCTTCGGCAAAACTAACGCCCTCGCGATCCAGCGACTATCCTTTTATGAGGCTTGGGCATTGCGTCGGTTATATCGAGCTGACGTGTGTTGAACATAGCTTCGACGTTAGCAAACGACTTTGCCAGGGCCGCGTGAGCTTGCGCGCTCGCGTCAATCGATTGAAGTTGCAACGATCGGACAAGGAGTTGAAAAATGAAGACCCTTGCGTTTGCACTTGCACTTGCTGGTTTCGCCGGGCTGGCCGCGCCCTTGGCCTCTTACGCGAAGATCGACCAGAACGCGGACTACTATCGCGCTGAAGATCGCGTGCGGAATACGTCCGGAGATCCGAAAGACGCTGCGCGGCAGGCGGAGCATGGCCAGGCGTCGTCGACTTCGGGCCGGTAGTGGTTTCGCGGTAGGTTCTGTTTGCGGTGGATCGGTCCCGGCTGCCCGCCGCAACGAAATCCCTGCTTCTGCAAAGCGTCTTTGCGCCTTGATGGCTGATTTCATCAGCCGCCGCAGCATAGCCACGCACGCGCCCACAACTCCCTGGCCGAAAGAATCTATCAACCACGAAGAAGGAATATCGGCGCGGGGCGTGGGCGATAATCAAGCGTCTCTCACATCAGTCAAGCGTCACGCATGCCGGACCCCGACCAACGCAACTCGACGGGGAAAAGAATCCAGTCAGGATTCAATCGAACGAGTGAGCGTTTACAATCCGGGCTCGCGTTTTTCACGAAAACGCAGCATCGGATCTGCCCCTCAATCATTTCGTTCAATCTCATGTCGACACCCAATCGCGCCAATAGCCGCCGTTCGCTGACTCTGCTCCAATTGCTCTCTCTCGTAGGCATCGCCGCCGTGATGTGCAGCGCGCTGCTGCGTCACTTCTACTAGACGGCGGCCGGCAAGACCCGCCGTTCGCCTGTCGTCCATTTCGCATGTACAAGAAAGCCACTGCTGTAGAAATCCAGTTCTCGCCCGACCGGCTCAACGATGGCGCCGGCGATCCCTTCTGGATCGACCTGAACCTGGCGGAAGCGGTGGCCCTGCATCAGGCGCTGCAACGCTATCTCAATGCGTCAGCCGGTGAGCAGCCGACGCCGCTCGTCGTGTCGCTCGATCGCGACAACAGCGCGGCAGCGGTGGAATCGCGCGGATCGAATGACGCGGCCGCAACGCAAACGCCGTCATCAAAAGACGAATTCAAGCAGTGGGTATGCGTGATTTGCGGCTGGATCTACGACGAGGCAGCCGGCTTGCCTGAGGAAGGCATTGCGCCCGGCACGCGCTGGGCCGACGTGCCGGAAAGCTGGCGCTGCCCGCTCTGCGATGTCGGCAAGCAAGACTTTGCGCTCGTGGAATTCTGAGCGACGATCAGGCCTCCGCTGACGCCATCGTTCGCGTGCACTCTCTGACCATCGACCGATAGATCGGATCAGCGACACGGCGCTGAAAATACTCGACGAGCGTATCGTTCGCGTGCGGTCTGAGCCGAACGCCGATCGCGATACCGCGAAACAGCGACTGCGCCTCGATCCTGACCGCGCCGTTCGCGCGCACCTCGCTGAAATGCCGCACGCTCGATTGCCAGCGGCCGGCGATGCATCCCTCCACATCCGATACCGTCTGCACAGTTTGCGCCGAGTAGTTCGGCGCCAGTGAAAAGAGACTGTCCTTGCGCGAGCACGCGGCGAGCGCGACGCACATGATCGCGGCGACAGCGAGATGAGAGAGGTTCAATTTTCGGTCCGTCAGGGCAGTTGAAGCGCGTGGAGAGCTTGTGAAACGCGCGCGGCGATAAGAGCCAGCGAGAGCGAGTATACTTTCGCGCCTTGAATGTTTCGCGATGCATGTGCATCGCATTGAATTTCGAGGCGCCACACTGCAATGAAAAGCATCACCGCTATATCTGGCATCTTGTGCCTCATCTGGTTCTGCTCGACCGCCTTTTCGCAGTCTCCGTCCCAGACCGACGTGCCTGACGACTATGCGTACCTCACGCGTCTTCACGTGCATCCCGCCGTCATCAACTGTATCGCCGAACTCGACCGCTGGATTCGAACTACGTCACGCTATGACATGTTTCTCGCGCCCGATCGCCGTGTGCTGAAAGCCAAGGTCGACGGCGGCAGCGGCGTTTTCTCCGGCAACAATGGCGCTCAACCCGTCGAGTCGACGGTGACGATGCGCGCGTTTGCCCGCGTGCGCAGTAAGCAGTCGTGGATTCCTGTCGTCGCGAAGTGCGGGATATGGCACGAGCACGTCGTCGGCGTGTCGCTGCAGAAATACGAGGGCCATACGCCCGTCGTGCATTGAAGCGCGTGAGGGCTAGTCTCCGCGATCGTTCAGCTTGAATCCCGCCGACGGGCTATACGAAAGCCTGTGCCTCGGAGCGAGCAGATCATAGTCGCGCAACGCGGACAAGTAGGACGGACCGTGAATGATGGCTGGCGACGGCGTCGATGCTCGATGCCTTTCGGGCGCGGGCGGTGGCTGCAGGAGCGCCGAATCGAAATCGGAACCGGATGGCAGGTTGGCGAGCACGATAGCCTGCGAGCCCGCGCCAGCCGAATGAACTCCGGCTGCGGCAAACGCTGCCATCCACGCTGCGAGCAGAACGACGTAAGATTTCATCTGCTACCGGAAATGCGCACACTGATCCGTCGGCGCGTCTTTGCGCACGATGCGCCAATCCGCGGCTATGAATCGATATTAGTCACGCAGTGACATAATTTCAACCAGCACCCGACATCGATGGAGTCTCCCATGGCAGCACGTCCCGCCGCTGCGGTCGAAGCCCCGACCAAGCAGGATCTGGAGGCGATGTCCGCGTTCCGATACCAGTTGCGGCGCTTCCTGCGTTTTTCCGAGGAGGTGACGCACACGGCCGGCATCACGCCGTTGCAGTATCAGCTGATGCTGCATGTGCAGGGCATCGAAGGACGCGACTGGGCGACGGTCGGCGAGCTTGCGGAGCGTCTGCAGGCGGCGCCTCACGGCACGGTGGCGCTCGTGTCGCGCTGTGAATCGGCGGGGCTCGTCGCGCGCAAGACAAGCCGCAGCGACCGCCGCCAGGTGGAGGTGCATTTGACGTCCAAGGGTGAACGCCTTCTGCTTCGGCTCGCTACCTTGCACAAGTCCGAGATGAAAGCCTTTGGCTGGGCATTCAATGGCGGGCTCGAAGGCGCGTGAACTCGCGCCGGCGCCGTTTTGCGCCGCGCCGCCGCGATGAATGGCACAGCATGATGCATTCGCCGCCCGTTAGCCCGTTTTACCCGTTACCCAAGTTCGTCGATCATCAACCGCGCGGCGGGCGATAACACGGAACCGCGCCGCGTCACAATCCCATACGGTTCGGTGCGGGATTGCACTTCGATTGCAAGTGTCCGTGCAAGGCCATGATCGGACAGCATCGCGGCCATGTCGCGCGGCATCAGCGAAACGAGTGCCGGGTCGCGCTGCAGCATCAGCACCGTCGTCATCGTCGACGCGGTTTCGATCGTGTGAGGCGGCACGGGGAGTCCCGCCTCCTTGAACTCGCGTTCGAACAGCCCGCGCAGCGGCATCATGCTCGGATAGACGATCCATCGGGAAGACGCGAGATCGGCGAGCTTCAAGTCTTGCGCGTCCGCCAATGGATGCGCGAGGCTCGCGACGATCGCAGCCGGTTCGTCGCTCAGTTCCCGATAGTCGTAATGATCGGGCTGCCGCGCGACGGTCTTGCGGCAGATGGCCAGATCGAGCCGCCCCTGGTCGAGCAGCGCGAGGAGCCGCGCGCTCGTGTCTTCGACGACTTCGACCGACAACGTGGGCTGTCTCTGCCGCAGACGCATCAACGCATCGACCAGCACGCCCGACACCGCGCCCGTGATCGCGCCGACGGCGAGCCTTCCGCCCGAGCCTTGCAGAATGCCTTCCATCTCTTCGCGAAGATGCGCGACGTCCATGTGGATCAGGCGCGCGTAACGGATCACGCAGCGCCCGAGTTCATTCGGCTGGATGCCGTGCGGCGAGCGCGTGAAAAGCGTCGCGCCGAACGTCGCTTCGATTTCGCGCAGCGCTTTGGTTGCGCCGGGCTGGGTCAACGCCATCTCGTCGGCGGCGCGATGCAGCGAGCCGTGCTCGTCGAGCACGATCAGAAGACGCAGTTGCTTGAGCCGCAGACGCGCGGCAATCGAATCGACATTCGGCAGCATGGGCTTATTGTGCTCTAAGCTTTTCCATCAGGAAGTCCACGAAGCAGCGCACGCGCGTCGACAGATGCCGCGCATGCGGATACAGCAAAACGAACGGACGTGTGCGGCCGCCATAGGGCGTGAGCACTTCGCGCAGCGTTCCATCCTCGAGATCGCGATCCGCGACGAACCGATAGGTCTGGAAAAGGCCCGCTCCGTGGCGTGCAAGGGTGACGCCGGCCAGCACGTCGCCGGATGTGCTGTATCCGCCGCGCGTCATCATCTCCAGTTCTTCGCCTTCTCGCGTGAAGAGCCACGGTAGATTGCGTCCCGTGCTCGGCAACGCGTACTGAATGCACTCGTGGTTGATCAGATCGTCGGGTGTCTCCAGCTTGCCGGCCGATTTCAGATACGCCGGCGAAGCGACGACGACGAGCTCGGCATCTTCGAGCTTGCGCGCGATCAGTGCGGAGTCGTCGGGCGCGCGGCCTCGTATGGCGAGATCGAAGCCTTCGTCGGCGAAGTCGATATTGCGGTTGCTCAGATGTGCCTCGACGGTCACGCCGGGATAGCGCGCGCGGAATTCGGCCAGCAACGGCAGCACGCGATAGTGGCTGTACGGCGTCGGCATGCTGATGCGCAAGACGCCCGTGGGCGTGCTCTGCTGTCCCGTCACTTCGCGCTCGGCGTCGGCAAGCTGGTTGAGCGCCTGACGACATTGCTCGAAGTAACGGCGCCCCGCATCGGTGAGCCGGATCTGTCTCGTCGTGCGCACGAAGAGCCGCACGCCGAGGCGCGACTCCAGGCGCGCGACGGAACGGCTCACGGCAGCAGGCGTCACGCTCGCGGCCGTCGCGGCGACCGTGAAGCTCTCCAGTTCGGCCGCGAGGCAGAACAGTTCGATGCTGCCCAGAAGAAGGTCTTCGAATTGACGCTGCATGGCCTTTCCATGATCTGCCGGATGTGCCGCTCGTTTTGCCTGACGCAAAGGCACGGCGCGGTGCAGCGGGACGGTTGACGGCGGGTCCGCAGAGGATAGCAGGTCTTGAGGTAGGGGCCGGCTCGCAGCGCCGCGCGTGTCGGTTACGGCTCGCGATACAACGAGCCACTGCTGCCGCAACGATACGCGAGTTGCCCGATCTGTTCCCGCCGCTCAACAGTGTCTTGACTGGCAACCGGTTGACCGGTCTTTGCCCGATAACCGATCATCCCATGTAAAGAGGCTATGCTTGCAGGAGCATTTCCAGCCGAAAGCAGGGACCTTCGACTAGCCGCGCGGGCGTGTGGATTGCAGGCGGCACGGTCTCCAACTTACGCGATGAGGTCATCAGATGAGCAATCGTTTCGAAGACAAGCCGCTTCTCAAGCTGCTTGGCATCAGCAAGCCGATCATTCAGGCGCCCATGGCTGGCACCAGCACGCCTGCGCTCGCCGCGGCCGTCTCGAATGCGGGCGGCCTCGGATCGCTCGGCGTGGGCGCGATGAATGCCGAAGCCGCGCGAAAGGCAATCCGCGATACGCGCGCTTTGACCAACGCGCCTTTCAACATCAACGTGTTTTGCCATGAACCCGCGACCGCCGATGCGAAAGTCGAAAAGGAATGGCTGAACTGGCTTGCGCCGCACTTCGAGAAGTACGGCGCAAGCGCACCTGAAAATCTCAGCGAGATCTATACGAGCTTCGTCGAAGATCAGGCGATGCTTGACGTGTTTCTCGAGGAAAAGCCAGCTATCGTCAGCTTCCATTTCGGCTTGCCTTCGAAAGAGATCATCGAGGCGCTAAAGGACGCGGGCATCAAGCTGCTGGCGTCGGCGACGAATCTGGACGAGGCGGCCGCCGTCGCCGATGCGGGTGTCGATGGCCTGGTCGCGCAAGGTATCGAAGCGGGCGGACATCGCGGCGTGTTCGATACGCAAGCCTTCGACGAAGGCCTGGGCACGTTCGCGCTCACGCGCCTCTTCGTGCAGAAAATTGATCTGCCCGTGATTGCGGCGGGCGGGATCATGGACGGCGCCGGCATCGCGGCGGTGCTTGCGCTCGGCGCGCAGGCCGCGCAACTCGGAACGGCATTCGTCCCGTGCCCGGAGACGTCGATCGACGAAGGCTACCGCCGCGCCATTCTCGGCGATCCGGCGTACCACACCGTTTTGACGTCGGCGATTTCGGGGCGGCCGGCGCGCAGCATGGTGAACAGGTTCACGGAACTCGGCCGCTCGGCGGATCGTCCTGAGACGCCGTCTTATCCGATCACCTACGACGCGGGCAAGGCGCTGCATGCCGCCGCGAAAGCAAAAGGTGAGTTCGGTTATGGCGCGCAGTGGGGCGGCCAGGCGGCTGCGCTCGCCCGCTCGCTGCCCGCCGCTGAGCTGGTCGCGCAGCTGGAAACGGAACTCGTCGAGGCAATCCGGCGTTTGCAGCAGTTCGCGTCGTGAAGGAATGGATCGGCGCGAGATGACAGACCAGACTAGCTGTGCAGAAGCCGGCGAGAACTTGCGCGACATCGGCGCTACGGTGTTGTCGATCAATGTCGGCTTGATCCAGCCTCTCGACGTCGGGCTGTCTTCCGAGGGGCTGCAAGTCGAGTCGGCGATACGCAAGCGCTCGATTAGCAGCGCGAGCGAAGGCGCGATCGTCGAAGTGAAGAAGCTGGGCTTCGTCGGCGACGAGCAGGCGGACCTCAGCGTTCACGGCGGGCTCGACAAGGCCGTCTATCTGTACCCGATCGAGCACTACGCATGGTGGCGCGAGCGGCGCATCGAGGCGGGTGTCGCGCAGGCGGACAGACTGCTCGAATTCGGCGCGTTGGGCGAGAACCTGACGACTCAGGGCGTGCTCGAAACGGACCTGTGGGTCGGAGACGTGCTTGTCATCGACGAAATCAGGTTACGTGTCGAAGCGCCACGTAGTCCGTGCTTCAAGCTGAACGCGGTGATGGGCTACAGGCGCGCGGTAAAGCACATGTATCAGAGCGGATTTGCGGGCGTCTATTTGAGCGTCGTGCAAACGGGGCTGGTGCGGGCGGGTTCGCGTATCGGACTTGTGCCGGGGCGTCGCGAGCAATCGATCAGCAGCATGCTCGACTTGCGCCGCAGCCGCGCGCATAGAGAACCCTGAACGAAATAGTGCGGGCCTATTGCGCGGAGAACCGTTAAATCCCTTTACCCAATAGCCCGCAAACGGCTGCTTCAATTTGCCGGCACTCAGCCCGGCTTCTTCGCTTTCTCCCGACGATATTCCTCGACGGGCAGCCCGCCCCATCCCCAGTTCTCCGTCTCGACTTCCTGAATGACGACGAATGTCGCTTCGAGCGGCTTGTTGAGCACGTTGAGCAGCAGCTCGCTGGCTCCCTTGACCAGTTGCGCCTTCTCTTCCGGCGTCACCGCGTTGGTGCCGGGCTTGTTTCCTTCACGAGTAACCTGAATGGTCACGATAGGCATGGCAATCTCCGTGATGTTGGGCAGATAAGGCACCGTTGCCGATGCCTTGCCGTTGCGCTCAGTGGCCTGCGCTCTGGCCGCCGTCGACGTGCAGGATCTCGCCCGTGACGAACGGCGCGGAATCGAGGTACACGACGGCGTCGACGATGTCGCGCATTTCACCCATATGGCCGACGGGATGCAGCGCGCCGAGCGCTTCGTGCGTTTCCGGCGCGTGCATCGGCGACTTGATGATGCCCGGCGAGACGGCGTTTGCGCGAATACCCGTCTTCGCGTATTCGATTGCGAGCGATTTGGTGGCCGCATTCAGCCCGCCCTTCGTCAGCGATGCAAGCACCGACGGCACGCCGGAAACTGCATGATCGACGAGACTCGTTGTGATCTGCAACACATGGCCGCTTTCGTTCTTCTCCATCTCGGCGATTGCGAGCTGCGTGATATGGAAGAAGCCATTGACGTTGACGTTCAGCACGGCGGCATAGTCTTCAGCCGTGTATTGCGTGAACGGCTTCGCGATGAAGATGCCCGCGTTGTTGATCAGCGTATCGACACGGCCGAAGCGTTCGACGGCTTCGGAGACGGCACGCTTCGCCACTTCGCGATCGCCGATGTCGCCGGCGACTGTCACGATGTTCGGATCGTCAGACGGTTTGATCGAACGCGCGATTGCGACGACGCGATAGTCGCGCTCACGGAAAGCTTTGACGAGTTCTGCACCGATACCTTGCGATGCGCCAGTGACGATAACGACCTTTTGCGAGTTGCTCATGATTGACCTCAAGACGTTGGTGGCATTTGCCGTCGGGAATCGACAGCGCCGTTAGGTCGTCAATCTAGGCTTCCTCGATCCGCTTGCGTACACCCGCGGTGGACAAACAGTTTTGACGCGTGGGAACAAATGCGATGCCTTGCCCACGCCCGTCAATAGCCGACGGGCGGCGCGTGCGTGCGGACGGCGCGGATATGGCCGCGCGAAACGGTGTGTGAGTGGGGCGACTATTGACGTCGCGTCATAACGGTGCGGACGCCAGGCGTTGTTCAAGCGCGAGGCCGGGGCGGTGCGATGTGCGATCTGTGCGTGTTCTGGAATTCACTGGTGCGGAATTCCGCTACTCATTGAATGAAGCGGGCGAAGCGCCATTTCACTCGCTGTGATGGCACGCATCATCAAACATCATTTTACTTGATCGACTCGCGCTCCTATCGTTGAGCAAAAGAGGAAGAGCGCGGCGCACTGCGCCTAACCCGTAACGAAATACAGGAGACATCGTGGTCGATTCCACTGCGCATGACGACGTCCGGCAGTCGCCGGCATTCGAACGACTGGTCGCCCGACGACGCAGGCTCGTAGCATGGCTTACGTTGGGCACCTTGCTGCCGTACTACGCTTTCGTGTTCATCGCGGGTTTCGCGCCGCAAGTGCTTGCCACGCGGCTTTATCCAGGAAGTGTGATTACGATCGGCTGGCCTGTCGGTGTGATGTTGATCCTCGGAACGTGGGTTTTGACGGGCATCTACATCCGGCGCGCAAACTGCGAGTTCGACCAACTGACCGCTCGCATTGTCGCGGGAGGCGCCAAATGAAGCAGCCGATCAGAATCGCAGTCGCTGTGATCGCTGCTTTCGTTGCACGAGCGGCGATGGCCACGCCGGAATCGTTGGAGAAAGTACAGAAGCAGCCGCTGAACACCACTGCAATCGCGATGTTCGTCGTGTTCGTGATCGCGACGCTAGGCATCACGTACTGGTCCGCATCGAAGACGAAGTCGATGAAGGACTTCTACAACGCCGGCGGCGGCATTACCGGATTTCAGAACGGTCTCGCGCTCGCGGGCGACTATATGTCGGCGGCGGCTTTGCTCGGGCTGACGAGCATGATTTTCTTCAACGGCTACGACGGCATGCTTTACGCGGTGAGCTTCTTTGTCGCGTGGCCGCTGTTGATGTTTCTCTTTGCCGAACGCATCAGAAACCTGGGGCAAGTCACCATCGCCGATATTGCGTCGTTCCGGCTGGACCAGCAGAGAATTCGTACATTGATGGCGTTCGGTTCGTTGACAGTCGTCTGCTTCTATCTGGTCGTACAGATGGTGGGCGCAGGGCAGCTCATTCAGCTTCTGTTCGGGCTTCAGTACAACTACGCCGTCGTGGTGGTCGGCATTCTGATGGCCGTGTACGTTACGTTCGGCGGAATGGTGGCGACGACCTGGGTGCAAATCATCAAGGCCGTGCTGATGCTGTTCGGCGCAAGCCTGCTCGCGATATTGTCGTTGAGCCATTTCGGCTTTTCGATCGACAACATGTTCGAGCAGGCGATCGCCGTGCACAAGAGCGGAAGCGGCATCATGCTGCCGAGCAAACTCGTGGCCGATCCGTTCGAGATGATTTCGCTGTCGGTGGGGCTGGTGTTTGGCACATCGGGACTGCCTCACATCCTCATGCGCTTCTTTACCGTGCGCGATGCGAAGGCAGCGCGCAAGTCCGTGTTCGTCGCGACGGGGTTCATCGGATACTTCTTCCTCGTTGTCACCGTGCTGGGTACTGCCGCGATCGTGATCGTCGGACGCAATCCCGCCTTCTACGAGCATGGCGTACTCGGCGGAAAACTGATCGGCGGCGGCAACATGCCTGTGATGCATCTGGCCAAGGCCGTGGGCGGCGATTTCGTACTCGGCTTTCTGTCCGCGGTCGCATTTGCAACCATTCTGGCCGTCGTAGCGGGGCTCACGATGGCAGGAACCTCTGCGATTTCGCACGACCTGTACGCGATGGTGATCAAGCGAAACAGGGCCAATGCCGCGAAGGAAAAGCGCGTGTCGAGAATCGCGTCGATCGCCATCGCGGGTGTCGCTATTCTGCTCGGCATTCTTTTCAAGGATCAGAACGTCGCGTTTCTGGTGGCGCTGACATTCAGCGTCGCGGCATCCGTCAACTTTCCGATTCTGACGCTTGCGATCTACTGGAAAGGCTTGACGACGCGCGGCGCGCTGATGGGCGGCATCGCTGGCCTCGTGAGCGCAGTGAGTCTCGTCGTGCTTTCGCCCGCTGTGTGGGTGAAAGTACTCGGGCACGCGACGGCGATCTTTCCGTACGACTACCCCGCCATCGTCTCGATGACGATCGCGTTCTTCTTCACGTGGATCGGCTCGCTTACCGATCAGGGCGCGCGAGCATCGATTGAGCGTGAGAAGTTCGACGATCAGTTCGTTCGCGCTCAAACAGGCATTGGCTCTTCGGGTGCGGTCAGTCACTAGCTATTGATTGGAGTGGGAAATGTCGAAGCTGCAAACCTCATACGTGTCTGATTCCCGTTCGGACGGCGAGCGCGTGAAGTCCAGGTTTCAGGTGCGCGATAACGGCCTGGGCTTTTCGCCGATTACGATCGTGCTTCATTGGGTGGTGGCCGCGCTCGTGTTGTCGATCATCGCGATCGAAATCGCGCTTTCTGTTTCGCCGAACAGCGAGCTCGCGAAAGTGCTGAACCTGCTTGGCACAATTCTGTTCCCGGTATCGGTCTACCGGTTCTGGGCACGTACCACGTCTTATCATCCGTTGCCCCTCGGCACGCCGAATCCCGTTGAAGTGATGGTCAGCCGGTCGGTGGCGACGGCCCTCGCGCTCGCGATGGTGCTGCTGCCGATTGCGGCGTGGCTATCGAAGTCGGCGGCTGGTCTGCCAATCGAATTGCCCGGAGGGTTGTTCATTCCTGCGCCGATATCGCCGGATCGTCAGGCGGCGCGAATCTTCGACGTTCTCTTCAAGATCGGCGCAACGCCGTTTGTAATCGGGTTGGCGCTGCATATCTTCGGTGCCTGCAAGAACCATTTCGTGCTGAAAAACGACGCCTTGAAACGGATGCTTGGAAAACGTGTGGAGCTTTAACACCATGAGCACAATCAGTTATGAATTCGGCGGCAATGCCGTCACGGCACTTTGCGGAGTCGAATACCCGATCTTCCTCGCCGGTATGGCCGCTATTTCCGGTCCGACGCTCGTCGCCGCCGTTGCGAACGCAGGCGGAATGGGCACGATAGGCGGATTGCGCTTGCCGCCGCTCGCATTGCGCAAGTGGCTAAGGGAAACGAAAAGTCTGACGGACAAGCCGTTCGGCGTGAATCTCGTGCCGTCGTTTGGCGGCCCGGAAGTATTCGAAGCGCAGTTTCAGATCGTGCTTCAGGAAAAGCCGCGCATGCTGTCGCTGTTCTATGCCGAGAACTACCCGCATATGATCGCGCGCGCAAAAGACGCGGGAATGATAGTCATGGTTCAGGTGGGCTCAGTCGAGCTTGCGCGACAGGCGATTGCGCACGGCGCCGATATCATCACGGCCCAGGGCAGCGAGAGCGGCGGCCATTTGAATCGCGGCACCATTGGGCTGCTTTCGCTGTTGCCTGCGCTTATCGATGTTTCGGAAGGACGGCCCGTGCTGGCCGCAGGCGGAATTACGAATCGCGATGACGTTCGCATTGTGATGGAAATGGGCGCGGGCGGCGTGCTGGTTGGTACTGCATTTGTCGCGTGTGAGGAGTCGAATGCTCATCCGCTCTATAAGCAGAAGATCGTCGAGGCTACCGTCGACGACACCGAGTATCGAACGGGTTACTCGTTCGGATGGAAATACGGCACGCCGCATCGCGTGATTCCGAATCGCGACAAGTGGAACCTGTTGCGTTTTATCGGCGGCGGCGCGCGCGCGATCGACAAGCCGAAGATGGCGCAAAAGCTGTCGCTCTATGCGGGCCAGGGCGTGGGAAAGATCGACCGCGTTATCTCGGCCGCCGAGCGTGTGGCTGAACTGGCTCAAGGTTTGAGCAGCGGCCGCGAACGGATTCGGGCCGGCTCAGTCGAGCCATTCAACGAAGTACATTTGCGTTACGCCTGACGGTGCTTGAACGAAAGACGACGTGTTGTGAACCGACATCATGGTTCAAGGCGTGTCGTTTTTCGCAGCACTCTTTTGCACGACGACACCTGCCTGCCATATCGGGCAAGGCAGAAAGGCGAGCGAGTCAGTGAACGCTCGCGCCGGATTCCGCAGCGTCGATACGTGCCAGCACAGTCGTCAAGATGTTCTCATTGGCCGGTTCCTGAGCGCTGCCATCCACTGCAATCTGCTGATGCGCAAGTTCGATCATCGCCGTGAGCGCCGGCGTGACGAGCGCGTCCTTGTTGCGGATGAACACGGTCTTGACGTTCGAAAATTCCTGCGGCAGTTCATGACAGTGAACGGAGTGCCGCGTGCCGTGGCCCTCGACGACCGATCGCGGCAGCAACGTGATGCCCATGCCGGCAGCGACGCACGACATGATTCCATCCAGCGTGCCCAGTTCCATGATCTGACCAGGAATGATGCCCGCCTGATAGAACCAGTGTTCGAGCGTTGAACGATAGAAACAACCCGTCCTGAAGACGAGGACGGTTTGACGGGACATCTCGTTCGTAAGAGCCGACAGCGAGTCGAATTCGATGCCGCTCACGAGAACCAGTTCTTCATGAAAGACTTCTTCCTGATACAGCGACGAAGTCTGATGAAAGCCGCCGACAAAAGCGCCATCCAGCCGATGAGATTGGACGGCCTTGATCAACTCGGTCGTCGTGCCCGTCATCAGCGACAGCTGAACTTGCGGATATTGCTCGTGATATCTGGCGAGGATTTTCGGCAAACGGATCGCGGCTGTCGTTTCCATCGACCCGAGCCGCAACAGCCCTCGTGGCGATGCGTTGTCGAGCAACGCATTGCGGCTCTCATCCGTCAGTTGAAGAATACGCTGCGCGTAGCCCAGGAAGATTTGCCCTGCCGACGTAAGCACTACGCCATTCTTCTGTCGAATGAATAGCTGCTGGTTCAATTCCGCTTCCAGCTCTTTGATGCGCATCGTCACGTTCGACTGCACGTTGTGAATTTTTTCAGCCGCTGCCGTGAAGCTGCCGTGCTCCGCGACCGCACAAAATATTCTCAGATGCCGCAGTTCCATTTTGCGCCTCGCCGGATCACGTCGGATGGTGGACGCTCAGGCTAGCACATTCACGCAATGATGAACGCGCCTCGCGGGACATGATCGCGCGCATCGTTGAGCAGTGGGAAACCATAAGCAAAAGCCACTGCGTGGCCTCATGCGCCGTGCTTTCTGTAGCGCGACGGCGTTGTGCCCATGCGTTCGGAGAAAAGCGCTGTCATGTGCTGCTGCGAAGAAAATCCACAAGCTGCGGCCACATCGCAAAGCGGCGTGGCCGTCGCGCGCAGCATGCGGGCAGCCGCATTCAGGCGCTTCTCGACCACGAAGCGATACAGCGAATGACCCGTTCGCGCTTTCACGCCATCGGAGACGACCCGCACGGGAAGATCGAGCGTTGCCGCGATTTGCGTGCAGTTCAATGCGTCGTCGAGGTTCTCATCGACATACTGTTCGAGGCGATCGAATTCGACGTTCGACAGTGTCGACGGATGAACGTCCTTAGCCGCTTGAAGTTGCCGCGTCGTTTCGATCCATGCGAGCGTTGCGAGACACTGGATTTCCCACGGATCGACGGGCAACGCGGCATTCGATGTCGTCTTCATCCGCGCATAGCGCACCAGATGACGGATCGCGTCAGCAGCGAGATTGTCGCGATTGACGGCGCTTCTCGATGCATCCGCATGCACGTCGTTCATGCCGCGCTTGAATTCATCCGAATAGCGAAACGCAACGAAGCCGAGGCGGACCTGCTGCGCGTCGATATGCATCTTTCCGCCACGCGGATGAAATGCCGCTGTCTCCGCGCGAAACGTGAGCGGAAGGGCGGGGCCGTCGTCGTAACGCGTATTCGAAACGATCGTGCCGAGCAGCAGACAGACCGTATCCGACGTGTTGTGAATGTCGAATGTGTACGGCTGCGCGCCCGAAATGCAGTATTCGAGCCCACGCGCGCCGGGCACGACGGCGAATGCATCGATAGTTCGGCCAGCCGGTCGCTGGGTCAATGCGGTCATGTTTGTCTCCGTTTCCGTCGATGACGCACTGACGCAGGCTTGCGGCTCGACGTTCGTATTTCTGCATTCACTCGAGTATAGAAGAGCGCATCGACGCGGACGTGTTCCGATGGTTCGCCATTCGCGAACGCCGCGTCCGCGATTTTCATCCTGGTAGCGACCCTGATAGCGCGATTTAAACCGGAATCTGTAAAGCGCGAAACCTGAAAGACTCGTTGATTACGTCGACGTACGGTGCACTCCATGCCTCGCGGCACACGACACCAAAACGGAGACGACGATGAGAGCACCATTGGCGCGCAAGCGCATTCGGCATTGGCGGCACGGCGCGCGGCGGCTCGGCAGGACGCTGGTCGCGTTGCTCGGCATGACGGGCACGCTGCCGCTCGCCGATGCCGCCTACGCTTCAGGCATACCGTTCGCAACCGACCGGCCGCAGACGTGGCAATTCAGCTCTGACTTCGAGGGCACTTACGATTCGTTCGGCGAAAACATCTGGTGGAATCACGACAGCCGCGCGTTCGATTCGCACGGCAATCAGATCGACGGCCCCGACACGAATACCTTCGTCGGACTGTCGACGTTCATCCACTACTGGAAGCTGCCGTCGCTTCCGCATGTCGGCTTCAATGCGAGCATTACTTTGCCCGCGATCCGCACACAGGGCTCGCATTTCGCCGCAAGCGGAATCGGCGATCCGCTGATCGGCGGACTCGTCTGGTACAACCCGGCACCTGCGACGACGCTCGGTTTTCAGGCCTACGTGCAGGTGCCCATCGGACAGAACAGCGTATCGACTAACACCTGGTCGTTCTGGCCTTCCGTGTTTTACGACGACTGGTACGGCCATGTGAACGTGGATCTTCTCGTCGGCGGCATTCTGCGCGGACGCACGCTGCAATCGGGTCACGACGATCTCAGTCCCGGCGACACGTTTCATCTGAATCTGCGCATTGGCTACAGCATTTCGCCACCGGACAATCCGTTCGCCATTCCTTTTTTCGCGCTCGATCATCAGACGAGCGGCGGCACCTTCAACCAGACGTTGGGTATCCCCGTTGGAAACAGCGCGAGCCGTGAAACGACGGTCGGCGCGGGCGTGCTGTTCCAGTTCAAGCCGAACAGCCTGCCATTCGTGCATCAGAAGATGTACGACCAGCTTTCCATCCAGTACCAGCACTCGGTGTCGGGGCGCAACACGACGATGACCAATGCGGTTCTCGTGCAGGCGTGGCACTACTGGTAAGCGATGCCCCCCATTCACCGATCGAAAGCAATAACCCAGGAGACAACCATGAGTGACGAAATCCAGATGCCCGCCACGTCGCGGCGCAATTTCATCAAGGCGGCAGGCGCGGGCACGGCGGCCGCCGCATTCGGCGCGGTGACGCTTTCCGCCAAAGCCGCCGATCAACTGAAATTCGACGCGGAATACGACATCGTCGTGTGCGGCGGCGGAGGCGGCGGCTTGCCCTGCGCGCTCTTTTCGCGCTGGCTCGGCAACCGCGTTGCAATTCTCGAGAAGGCGGGCAGCGTCGGCGGCACGGCGGCGAAAGCGGCCTTCTGGTACTGGGTGCCCAACAACGAGCCGATGCGTCGCGCGGGCATCGCCGATCCGAAGGACGATTATCTGCGCTACGTCGCGCGTCTTTCGCGGCCCGAGCAATACGATCCCGCGCTGCCGAGGTTCGGCCTCTCCGAGTGGGAGTACGAGATGTGCGAAGCGATCTACGACAGCGCATCGCCGGCGGCGGAATTGCTCGCATCGAAAGGCGCGCTGCCGTACCGGCACGAAGCGGCCGTCCCTGACTACTGGGCCGAGCTGCCCGAAAACAAGGCGCCGCGTGGCCGCGTACTGTTTCCGAAGGAAGGCTTGCCTAGCATGTCGGATGGCGGCCGCGTCGCGATTCGCACGATGAGCGCTGCCGCTCGGCGCGACGGCATCGATATCCGCACGGGTTATCGCGTGCAAAAAGTACTGGTCGATGCGAACGGCGCTGTGACGGGCGTCGAGGCGCTGACGGAAGAAGGCACGGTCTTTCGCGCGCGTGCAACGAAGGCCGTCGTGTTTGCAACGGGCGGCTTTACGCACGATCCGGAGTTGCGCAGGAATTTCCTCCACGGCGCCGTGTATGGCGGATGCGCGGCCGTCACCAACGAAGGCGACTTCGTTCGCATCTCAAGCGCATTCGACGTGCAGCTGCGCAACATGAACTACTCGTGGATGGCGCCGATCTCGCTCGACAAGGCCATTGCAAAGGACGGCTCGCTCTCCGGCATCTTCACGCCGACGGGCGATTCGATGCTGTACGTGAACCGGTATGGCAAGCGCGTCGTCAACGAGAAGCTCGCTTATAACGAAGTGTGCGCGACTTTCTCGCAATGGGACGGCTCGAAAGGCGAGTACCCGAATCTCGCGCTGATCTCGATCTGGGATCAACAGGCGCAGGACCACTGCGCAAGCGACGACTACGGCAGCCTGATTGTGCCGTCCGGCTCGAACGACAGGCACGTGATGCGCGGCAACACATTGCAGGAGCTGGCAAACGCCATTCGCGAGCGGCTTTCGAAGCATGCGAATGCTCTCGGCGGCATGCAGCTGAGCGACGACTTCGTGCAGAACCTCGATGCGACCATCAAGCGTTTCAACGGCTTTGCGAAGGCAGGCAAGGATGCAGATTTTCATCGCGGCGAACGCATCGTCGAAAAGCTGTTCAATGGACCCGTCCAGAAGAAGGCCGATCAGAAAAACGAAACGATGTACCCGCTCAACACGAAAGGACCGTACTACGCGGCGCTGATCGTCGCGGGCAATCTGGATACGAAGGGCGGCCCGAAGACGAATTCGCATGGCCAGGTGCTCGACGTGCGCGAGGTGCCCATCAAAGGTCTGTATGGCGTCGGCAATTGCGTCGCGTCGGCGTCGGCACGCGCGTATTGGGCGGGCGGCGGCACGCTCGGACCGATCATCGCGTTCGCGTATCGCGCGGCGAACGCGGCGCACGCCGAGAACACTTCACGCGCATGACGGGAGGCAAGATGAAACGCATCAGCACATTATCGATTGCGATCGGCACCTCGTTCGCGCTCATGAGCGCAGCGGGTTACGCTCAGGACTCGGCCGACCTTGCGGCTCTCGCCGCATCAGGAAAGAAGCTCGCGACCAACAACTGCGCGGTATGTCACACGTTCGGCAAGGGCGAGCCGAACGGACAGGGGCCGAACCTCTTTGGCATCGTCGGCAGGCCGATGGCTGCGCAGCCCGGCTTCAAGTACTCGGCGGGCATGCAGGCGGCTGCGTCGGGCAAGGTGTGGGACGAAAAATTGCTCGACGCGTGGCTCTCCGATACGCAGACCGTCGCGCCGGGCAACGCAATGACGTACTTCGAAGGCGACGATGCGCGTCGGCGAAAGATCATCGCGTATCTGAGCACGCTTCACTGACATCAACAGGAGACTGAACATGGAAACCACCACGATGACGGATGAACAACGCAAGACCATTGCAATCGAATATTTGCGCAGGCTGGACCGCGGCGTGTCCGTATTCGATCTCTTCGACGACCACGCGGAAGTGTATTTTCCGAAATGGGGCATTGCGTCGGGCCGCGCGTCGTTCGAGAAGCTTTTCACGGACCTCGGTTCGATCGTGTCGAAGTTCAAACACGATCTTGCCTATTTGAACGTGATTCAGCAGGGCGACATGGTGGTCGTCGAGGGCACGAGCTACGGAACGAGCAAGGGCGGCGTCGACTGGCGCGCGGGCGTGTCGCATGCGGGGCGCTGGTGCGATGTGTTCGAGATCCGCGGCTTCAAGATTCAGCGGTGCTTTATTTACCTCGATCCGGATTATGAGGGTGCGGATACGGAGCGGTATCCGTGGTTGGCGCGGTAGGGGCCTCTCGTGGCAGGAGGGCAGCGTCGCTGCCCTTCGTTGCGCGTCGCAATTGATGCTTGTGTGGTTTCCGCTCGCATGACGCTCGCATATTTTCGCCATTTATTTTCGATTTTTGTCGTCGGCTGCGGAGCTAAGATCATCGCAGCCGAAAATAGAAAAGAGGCGGAGAGAAATGGCGAGCACGTTGAAGCTGTCTGCGTCTGCGGGCGCGAGCAAGTCGTCGAAGATAGACGCCATTCGATTTCTCGCAGCCTTCTGGGTGCTGATGTACCACTTTCGGCCGCCGGCGTTCAAGGAACTGCTGCCGCATCAGCTTGGCTCTTTGGGCGGCGCATTGTGGTCAGGATCGACAGCGCTGTTTGCAGGGCCTGCCGCCGTCATCGTGTTCTTCGTGATTTCCGGTTATTGCATTCATAGTGCGTATCACCGGGATGTGGCGCTCAAGCCCGTCAACTATTACGCGTCGCGCTTCATTCGCATCGGCTTGCCGCTGGTGATCCTGTTGTGCGTGGTTCAGCCGCTGCCGACAGGGCAAAACTATCTGGAATCCGTGCTGTGGTCGCTCTACTGCGAGATGGTCTATTACGCGGTGTACCCGATCTTGCGGCCGCGGTTTCGCTATATCGGCGAAATGATCGTCGGCACTGCGATGGCGGCGGCCGTGATGGTGGCATCGGTGCGCCTCTTCGGACATCCCGCTTGTCACGGCTGCGTCTACGAGACGTATGGCGTTTCGGGTACCGCGCTGCTGTACGCGGCGGGCTGGATTTCCGGCTGCATGATTGCGGAGACGCAGCGTAACGCCGCGCGGTTCCAGGTTCGCGGCGCCTATTCGCCGCTTACGATGACGATCGAGCGAGGCCTTGCGCGAAGCACCCGCTGTTTTGCGAACCATCTCGTCGCGCTGAGAGTGGCAGTCGTCACGTCGGGCGCGGCCATCATGATCCTGCTATCCGGATCGAGCCTCAAACCGGCGATGTTGCCGCTGATCACACCCGACATCACGCTTTCGCTGTTCCAGTTTCTTGCGGCGGTCTGGATTGCGGCGGAGACGGCCACGCCTTCGCAATCCGGCGTCTGGTCCCGAATGGCCGCGTTGGGTGCGTGGTCCTATAGCCTCTATCTTTGTCACAAGACTGCGCTTGCGTTGCTTGAAGTAGCGGGACTCGACGGTACGTCACGGTTTGCATGGTTCGTCGAAGTGCCGTTGGCGTTCGTCATCAGCTATGCGTTCTATCGGATGATCGAACGGCCTTCGCATCTGGTTTCACAGCGGCTGCGCAAATACACGCCCGACGCGCCGGCCGCACCCGCCGCGTAAAGCACGTGCGTCACGGCGTCCAGCGATAGACGATGATGCTAGAGCCGTTGTAGTTGTCCTTCGTGACCACGTATTCGCCTGTTGACCGGAGGTAGGCTCTCAGCCCATACATCGAGTCCACATCGTTGCCCACGTCCACCGTGCCGGGGCTCGAGTTGGTCAGCGTGGCATCGAGATGGCCCGTAGTGAGATTGAATGCGTCGATATTGGGCACGGTATGCACGTATCCGACGAAGAGATAGTTGCCCGCTGCCGTAATCGACTTCGGGTTGGCGCTCGTCAGATTGATCACCGGGTCGGGCTTGGTTGTGTTGCCCGCGCTCCAGCCGTGATACACCTCGATTCGCGCTTGTATCGCGGTCCAGTCCGGGCTTCCCGCGATGCCCTGCGCAAGGATCATGGTGTCGGTATCCGCGAGATAGACGATGCGCGTCAACGGACGGATGCTCTGCGGAATCGGCAGCGCGATGCCTGGGCCCCACATGGGCTTGCCATTGCCGTCGAAGCCCGTCAGCGGATAGTGATAGAGGTGATTCGTTCTATCGAGACCGGCCCACACGTCGCCTTTGCTGTCGATGCAAAAGCCCCCCGTGATCGGCCGCGTCGTATTGAACGTGGGCCCCGGAATCGATCCATCGGGTGTGGCGATGTAGCCTTTGGCCGGATCGAAATGAAAGAAGTAGAAGATCGCGGGGTTCTGCCCGGACGCAACGAGAATCCGATTGCCGCCGACACTGACGAGCTGGCCGAAGTGCTCGTTGCGTTGCGTGTCGTTCACGTTGAGCCGGGGGTCATCCGGATAGCTGAACGGATCGACGGTATTCGCGACGAAAGTGCCGCCCGTAGTGCCCGTATAGATGTTGGTGCCGCTGTAGAAATAGGCGCCATCCGTCGCAGGGTCGGGTGCAGCGACTGCCTCGAAGTTGAGGGACTGGAGTTTCCATTGCAGGTTGCCGGCGCTGTCATATGCGTGAATATCGGTGCCGCCGTTGCGACCGAGATCCCATCCGCCGCCCCACGGGTTATTGAGTACATACAGATTGCCGGCTGAGTCCTTGCCGATGCCGGTAATGCGCGTGAAGCGCTTGTCGCCCACCTGGCCTTTGATGCCCGACGTGGTGTCGAGATAGCCACCCTGAACGCCGAATGTGCCGACAAGCGTCGGCGGGCCCGAAACGTCATAGAGCTTGATGTTCATATCGGGGCCTTCGTCGCCGACCATCAGCCGATTGGACGACGCATCGAAATACAACGCGGACGGACGCGACGTCACGGGCATCTGGATGGTATTGAGCGGCGCGCCTGCCGGACTGAATTCGGCGATGACGCCTGCGCTCTCACGGGCGACCCAGACGTTACCCGCGCTATCCAGCGCGAGTGCGCCGGGACTCGTCACGCCGATGTCCTGTTGCCAGACGCCGTCCGTCGTGAAGACGCGGACGCGATTGGCGAAAAAGTCGCTCGCATACAGCAGCGAGCCGGCCGTTGCAAGCCCGGTGATCGCGTCGGCCCGGCTGACCTTGTTCCACGTGCTGACGTTGATGACGAGATCGCGTTGACGCGTTGCCCGGTTATATCGTCCGACGGCCCCGCTTCCATACGAGCTGCCGGACTGCATCGCCGCGAAGATCGCGGTGGCGTTGCCCGTAATCGCACCGCCCTGAAGCTCGTTGTGGATGCCGATGGAGCCGAGGCTTTGCCCATTCTGATAGACCGCGATTCCGCCTTCGTTTTCGTCCCAGAAGGAAGCCGTATAAATGACGCCTTCGGGCGCGACCCACATCGAGCGCGCGGCATTGCCTACGTGCGACGCCAGCGTTCCGAACGTGTTCGCGAGCCAGTCGGTGGTGTACTGCGCATGACAAACTGTGGCGATCAATGCGATCACGGCGCCAAAGAATGCATGCTGGATTCGCTTCGTGCTCATCTGCGTTGTTCTCCCTACAGCAGTTCTTTGGAAAGAGTGATCCCTCACCATTCGTTACTGGTCGCTCGCAATGACAGGTATTTTAGTTTGCCAATGTGTCGATATGAGTGCGATATCGCAACTAATGCTGCGTGCATCGTTGCAGGTGCAACGTGTGTGATTGCGTTGGGGGAAAGGGGCGGTGGTTTCAGCGGTGATCGCGCTTATTGTGCCGCTTATGTGGAGCGGCACGCGATCCAGCGGGTCGAGCAAGGCGTATGTTCTCCGATGCCGTTGGGCATAGGTCCTTGCTCGCGAGGGTATGTCGATACGATCAGAACGTGTGACGCATGTCCACGGTAACGGCGACTGGCGTGTTGGTCGCCGATGGCGACAATGTGTTGATCATCGCGTGCGAGAGCACCGAATCTGCGGGTGCGCCGTGCACGTTCTGGTAGACGCCTTCGAGATAGAAGTCGGTGCGCTTGCTCAACGCATAGTCGGTTTGACGCGTCGTACAAATGGATCGCGCAAAAACGTTGGGCTTTCAATTCTCCGACGGCACAGTGAATGACAGAAATATGGGCTTACATTTTGGCTATATTTGTTGAATGTTTGGTCTGCTTTTGCTCTTCATTGCATGAGGCAATCGCCATTACGATGGTCGGTCTCACCACCGCGTGAGCCGGGAAGCGAGCCAGTCAGGCGTGTGCGCGATCCCGGACAGGCATCGACAACCAAATGGAGGCGTTGTACACAAGAAGCTCGCCCGACTGGCCGTTCAGGAACAAAAATGGCTACCACGAGAAAGCACGGCAGCGGACGGGTTTGCGCGTAGCAGGCTAAGGTCGAGGTCCAGTCGCAGTGCGCGTCGGCGACGCGCATGAGCACCGGGATCTCCACTTTCTGCCTGTCTTCTTGCTATTGCTACGAATCCGGTGGTACTACAACAATGATTACCTTCGATACAACCATCGAGACATATCTCGCGCACCTGAATCTCGGTCCGCTGCCGAGCCTTGCGATGAGAGCCCTCACCGATATGTACACGTTCAGAGGGCTCGTGCTCATCCCGATCCTATGGTGGATCTGGTTCAAGCCCGGTGAGCGGCAGGAATGGCAGCGCGAAGTGGTCATCGCAACCGTTGCGAGCAGCTTACTGGCGCTTGCCGTTGGACGACTGCTCGCCGACTGCCTGCCGTTTCGGGTACGTCCTGTCTACAATACTGAATTGCATTTGCAATTCGCGACAGGTTCTTTGCATGACGCTATGCTTTCGAACTGGAGCTCGTTTCCGAGCGACCACGCGATGCTATGGATGTCGGTCGCGACGGGCGTTTTTATCGTCTCGCGCTTCGCGGGAGCACTCGTATTTCTGTATACGGCCATTTTCATCTGCTTTCCGCGCGCTTACTTCGGCTTTCACTATCCGACTGACCTGCTCGCGGGTACGGCAATTGGAATTGCTATTACTTATCTGATGACGCGGACCCCCGTCCGGACGCGTTATGCAACGCCATCGTTGCAATGGATGGAGCGCTATCCGGGGCCTTCCTCGATGCTGGCGTTCATTCTGTGCTTCGAGCTCGTCACGCAATTCGATGAACTCCGCAGAATTGCGAGTGTGGCTTCAAAGGCGCTTTGAATGCGGCCAGCGCTCCACGCGAACGAGTCTCATTGATAGCGAGCCCATTGCAGTCGTCGTGCAAGGTAAAGAAAGAATTTGCACTCTCTACAGGGCATTTTTTCAATGCGCCGTGAAATAACTAATTCAAGCCACGACGGCTGATCTGCGTTCGGATGGCACAGATACTGCATTTCCTCGCTTCGTGCATTGCCTGCCCATCGGCGCACATGACACGAGCTGCAATCGGGGAGGGTCGCGGTGTCCGCCATCAATGTCAGCCGGAGGCAACGATGTATGTCAGCGCTCTTGCGCCGTAACTTCGACGAACCATCTTGCAGGCAGGCCGCCCCTTCTTCCGGCTCGACGCGGAAGCGTGTCGCGGTTGTCCCGTGCGCGCTCGTATTCATCGAAACGGGCAGTACGGGAAGCCCTAATTGCACGCGCACTGATCCCTTGTGCTACCTCGAACAGGCCATTAC
This sequence comes from Paraburkholderia franconis, assembly GCF_009362735.1. Lineage (GTDB taxonomy): Bacteria > Pseudomonadota > Gammaproteobacteria > Burkholderiales > Burkholderiaceae > Paraburkholderia > Paraburkholderia franconis. The sequence continues at coordinate 78,702 of NZ_WHNP01000019.1, forward strand.
GCTCAACCGCAGCCTGATCGCGGTCGGGCTGCCGAGATTGACCGTCGCGACAAACGTCGCCGAGCAGATCGAGCAATATCTGACGAAGGTCGATTCCGATTCGCGTCCCCGCGTGCTGCAATTGAGCCCGTCCAGATTGACGTTGCCGAAAATGACGCGGTTCTACAGCGCACACTTCAAGCTGGACATGATGGAGCAAGTCGCCGCGACGCTGCACGAAGGCGAGTTGCTCATGCTGCTCGATACCGACATGCTCGCGCTTCGGGCGCTCGACGAAGAACTTCTACGACGGTGTCAAATGATAGGTGTAGGCGCATTTGACATCTCTGATCAGGAGTTTTCGGCCTACGGTGACGCACGCGTCATTAGGGACCTCGAAACAGTAGCGGGAAAGTCGCTTCGAAATCCGCGATGGTTTGGCGGCGAGGTACTGCTTGCGTCGACCGGCTTCGTCAATGAACTCGTGCCTTATGCTCACGCGTGCTTCGAGCGTTACAGACTTGCCATAGATGACTTGAATCACAACGGAGATGAGGCATTTATTTCTGCAGCACTCAATCTGTTGGCAGACGAGGGCCATCAGATCATCGATCTTGGCGCACACCGGCTTGTTGGACGCCACTGGTCCGGCAATACACACCGGGATCTTCGCTGGTTCAAAGGATGTTCGCTGCTCCATCTGCCCGGGTGCAAGCGGCTGCTCGAGCGCGAGGCGCACCGGGACACCTTCAGTGCAGAGCGGGTGTGGCGAAATCTGGTACTGCGGCACGAGCTCAATCGAACCGTCTGGCCACTCAGGCGATGGGTCCGCTCGCGCGCACGATCGCGTTACGACGGGCGCCTGCAGCGTGATGCGATCAGGTCGACTGCAGCAGTCGATGTTCTCGTTTTCGATCCGGATGCGGGGCGGCTGTCCGGACTCGTATCCAGACTCACTTCGCAGGGCATGCAGGTCATGCCCGCCATCACGACAGAGGAAGCGCGAAATGAGGCTCGACGGCTCAATCCGCGTGTCATCGTCGCATCGAGTCCGATTGGCGCAGCCAATGCCGGTGATTTGCTTGGAGATCTTTCGCGACTGCCGGACCGTTCGCATCGTCCCGTCATGATCGCCTTCTCGATCGATGACGTGTGCCTCGACTGGGGGCCGGAATGGGATCGTTGGTTCCCCCGATCGGCGGATCCTGGCGAAGTTGTGCGAGCAGTAAGAGATGCACTTACACGACGGTAGGCAGTACTATTTTCACGCTATATGGCCTATTGTCGTTATTTCGACAGTACCTTTTACTCATCTCCGAAATCATGAATTGCTGCGCTATTGCAGCGCCGTATTCCTTAATTCGGTAAAAAAGAACCCGATATTGGGCGTATATGGTAGAGATTGCCGCTACTCGTTAAGACGCTTCCAGGGTCGATACCGAAAAAATATTCTCGACGCGGTGAAAATTGCATCACCGCTTAGTGCTATCAAGTAAGTTCTCCCCCTCTTCGCTAAGCAGAGAAACAGGCGCGCATTGGCCTGCGCTGCGCCAATCTAGTCAGTAGCTCTGCTGCGCCAGACAAGTCGAATACACCCAACGAACAATTTCTCCCGCCCATACGCGCAAGACTATCTCGCGCGTGACCAAAAAAGGCGGAATTCCTTTTCGACCGCAAACAATCAGAAGAATCGTGCTATTTACCCATTCATTTCCGATTTGTATGTGAATATCAGTCGTATCCGGGTATTATTTGCACCGATTCAAAAGAAAGGCGCGCACAAATTGCCGGGCGATTTTTCCGTATCTGCGCGGCAAACGTTTGCGCTTTGCACAAAGATGGGCGGTAGTCCGTGGCAACGCATTGGGAATCGTCGGAGCTCGCTAGTCAAAGCCTCCTAGGGGTGGACGGATCTGCCCTCAGTCGTGGACTTTGAATCCTAGCGTCACCCGCTCGAGAAGCATTCTGAGTGGGCAGTTCAATCATTTCTCATGTCACTTACCGAAAGCGCGGGTAGTTGTCCTTGTACATAAGGATTACTGATTAATTGGCGCTTCGTCGACGCCGACATCGCGTTCGAAGTTCGAGCATTCACCCACTTGGGACTTTTTATTCGAGAAATTTCTCGACAGGGGAAGTATTTGTCATGAATAAACGACGTCAATTTCTTGGTCAGCTGACGGCTCTCGGTGGCAGCTATCTTCTCGCCGCTTGTGGCGGTGGTTCAGGCGATGGCGCCGGCAGCGCTTCCGGCGCAGCTGTCGCGAACGTTGCGGCTCGCGCAAGCACGGCATCGGCAAACGGCACGACCATTCCATCGGCAAGCTCGATCACGGACACGTCTGGTGCCGTATGGACTTTGTCGCAAGGATCCGTCTACCGGAATGGCGTGAAAGCCGGCAATACGTACAACGTGACGCTGCTGATGATCTATGGCGCCGTTATTTATCACCAGGGCACAGGCGGGCAGTTCTATGCGTGGAACGGGTCCACGTGGACGGCATGCAACGATCCGCGCCTCGGCGGAACGTCGCCTGACGGCACGACTATTCCGTCTGCTTCGTACATCATCGACAAGGCGGGCGCAATGTGGACCGTCGTCAACGGTGTCATCTATCGGAACGGTGGGACCGTCGGCAACACATATAACGTATCGCTGCTGCTGTGGTACGGCGGGAAGATCTGGCACATCGGTACGGGTGGACAGTTCTATGTGCTCACGGACCTCGATCGCTGGTTGCCGTGTAACGACCCTCGGAACACTGCTGCGATCGCAGCTTCGACGGGCATGTTCTACGGTGTCAACGGGCACTTTGACTATACGTACACGCCGTCTCAGCTTGTAGCGATTCTGAGGAACATGGGCTGCACGAGCTACCGTGTGGGCTGTACCGACGATCCGAATCAGCTGAATGCCGTCAGCAAACTGGCTGCTGCCTTCCAGGCGGCCGGACTCCAACTGCTCGTCCTGATCAATCAGGGCGTCTACGATTCCAATGGCAATGTGTTCAGCAGCGAGTCGGCTGCATATTCGCGTGGCCAACAGGCTTCAATGGCCGTCGCCAATGCGCTCAAGCAGTATGGCGTGACGATCTACGAATGCGGTAACGAGCTGACGCGCCAGAACGCGACGATTCTGGACTTCACCAACGCCGGTACGAAAGCGGTCGATTTCAACAACGGGAATTGGCCGGCCATGCGTGGCGTGATGCGCGGGATGATCGACGGCGTGAAGTCGGTTCAATCCAATGCAAAATGCGGCATCAACTTCTGTGTCGCGGACATTGGTGCGGCCGACGCTTTGTGGGATGGCATGCAACCCGATGGCACGGGCGGCTACCCGAAGGTGCGCTGGGACATCACGACGTGGCACAACTACGAAGTGTATGGCGACATCTTCAACATCGGCATTGACGGTTCCGGTCCGGGCTTCGACCTGCCGACGTACTGCAAGGCTCGATACGGTGTGCCGTTCATCATCACGGAATGGAACACGGGTCCTGAGAAGGCGCAGGATTATCGAGCCAGTTACATCACCAACACGTTGAGCAAGTACTATCAGGCGCGGAAGTCTCACAATATTCAGGCTGTGATGTACTACGTGCTCGATAGCGGAAACAACACCTATGGTGTTATGACCAACGGTACGACGCTCAATCCGCCGTACAGCGCGCTAACGAGCTTCATGGCAAGCAACCCCGCGAACTGATTCTGCGCGGGCCGTTGTTGATCGCCTCTCGCTCGCTCGCTCGTCGAGTGGAGGAGGGGCGATTTCACGCACCGGGTCGGCTGTTCAAAAGCTTTCCCCATTCATAGTCGATGTGGTCCGGCGTGAAAGGCAATACGCCCGCGCCCGGCGTGAATGTCAATTCGCCGAAATAGACTTCGTCATCCGGTGCATAGAGATCGACACGTACATAGTCGAAGTCTTCGCACAGTCGCGTCGCCGCTTGCAATACCGCGTCCAGGTTTTTCGGCCGCGGAGGAGGCACAGGGCTGCGAGTATACGGTCCGATCATCACATCCATGACGTTCCAGTTTTCGTCGAACACATCGCCATGCGTGTTGTTCCCGAAGCGGTCCGAGATCAGCAACGTGTACATGGTCGGATGCCCCGTTCGTCCACCGAAGCAATGCAGCTTGAAATCGGCGGGAATCTGCCCCTGCTTGTCGAGCAGCAGCTTTTCAAAAAAGATCCGTGGCTCGATGCTCAGATAGTGTCGCTCACGGGCAACGCGATAGAACGAAGTCGACAACCAGCGATCGGCCAATTCTTTTAGCTTCTCGAACGATGTCGTCGATTTGTCTCTGACTATTTCAACAAAAGTACTGCCGTGATTTGCTTTCATGACGAAAGAAGACGGCAGTCTGTCGAAGACGTCGCGCGTGAAAATCTCGGGTGCCGCGATAAGCGGAACGAGATGTTCCCGTCCGAGCTTCTTCCCGACGTACTCGCGAACCGCAATCTTGTCGGTCAGAGGCACATAGCGCGGGTCTGGCCGAAGGTTACGTTGCAGGATCTGCTCATTGAATGTGGTGGGGTGAATGAGCTTCGGATACCGGCCGATACACTTCTTGTGTAGCAGACTCAAAAAGAGCGCGTCAGGCAATACCTGTTTGGCGGCTTCTTTCATTCTCCTGAACGTGGACGGAAGCTCATTCGATCCACCGTGAGCCCCGTCGTGCTTCGTGCCTTGCGACGCGCTCATTGCGTTGCTCGACCGCACACCTTCAATTGTTGGCATTCTTTGCGCTCCCCGTGCGTCAGGTCAGTAGATCAACTTTGCCGACGGCGCAACTGCTACGGCATGCACGACCGCGCCGGCCGTCGATGCTGCTGCTGACGGTTGCGCACGTTCCTCGGCCGGCAGATGGCGCAGCGCCCGGAAATGGGTTGGCGATACTGCGTACCGCAGCTTGAATATTCTTCCGAGCCGATTGCCGTCGCCCATTCCACAACGCCGGGCAATCTTGTCAATAGGAAGGTCAGTTTCGATCAACATCGAACAAACGACTTCAAAGCGCGTGCGCAGCAGATATTCGAGCGGAGTCATACCGAACTCGCTCTTGAACCGGCGCTGATAGTTCCGCTTGCTCATCGCGGCCGACTCTGCTGCAAGGCCCACGGAAATCGGCTTGCTGTAGTTTTCGCGAATCCAGCGTGCCGACTCCCGGATCTTTTCCGTTGTCGTCGCAATGTTCAAGTCGTCGGCGTCGGGCCGTACGCGCTCAGGCACGTTCGTCTGCAACGCACGAGCGACCCTGCGCGCGATCTCCCCATTCAGGTCGCGTTCGATCTGCAAGAGCGCCATCTCCGACGGCGTCGGGCCGGCGGGACGCGTTTCGGACATGCCGTCGTCAAGGACGAATACTGGCACGGATGACTGAGCAGGGGGCGTAAACGCTTCGAGCTTCGGCTGCATGCCGGTCGGCACATTTGAGCCTTGACGCGACAACCACGAAACGAGTGTCTCGTTATTTTGTGCCGCGACATCAGAACCGCGAGCGACAAAGAGCGCGTGAAAGTCGGCAAGCCAGTATTGATCGAGCTTCTGCGTCCAGATCGAGAAGCAGGACCCGCCCGTAACAAAGCCACCGGACTCCGACAGCACGGTGAACCGATAAGGAAGATGTTCGCCGTTATCGTGGTCGAACTCGTTGGCGAGGCGAAAAGCGTCTCCAATGGCGCCTACGGCTGCCATTGAGCAGTGGTGCGAGATGAGCACGCCAATGTGCCTCTCAAGCCTCGAATCAACCTGTCGTTCGTCTGTGTGCCACGGATGCGATCGAGCAAACCCATTCACGCTTAGCTCTCCAAATTAATGCGAAATACTTCGATGCGGCCCAGAATACCGTAGTGAATAGATCGATTGAATAGCTGTCGGATTTGTGCGAACGATGTGGCGTAATTGTTCGAAAATGGAAATTGTTACCGCTTATCGGCTTTATGTTTATCGTCCATTTTTCCGGCTGAGGAAATTATTCCGCGTAAAAATTATCTGACATTTATGAAAGAAAAGCGGGGTCAATCGCCCGTGAGCCTTGCTGCACAAGCGTCAGAAAGGCATATCTCGCTTCGTTCCCCAAATATCGACTTACGGTACTGGCACTAAACTTCTGTTACGCGATTTCGGCCGGATCGTATCAATCTGTTACACCAATTTCAGATCGGCACAACTCTTTCTTTCCCTGGTAAACCCCGTTACACGCTCCACGTTATCGGCCATTTGTACCCGAATTTGAGCCGAAGTCGTTCAAATCCGAATTCTGCCCGTCTATGCTTCGCTGCAACAGCCTGGAGAGGCCATTGCCAATTCCGCGATTCGCTGGAATGTTGCTTGCGGGTCTTCACCAGGAAATCGCTTACGCCGAAAGCGCGCAAATGTAGTGACCTCGCGTGCTGATGTTTCCTTCGGTCGTGGGATAAAAGTACGCAATCACCGTATTGGACAGTACATCTCTATTGGCGCACTGATGCCATAGAGATGCGTCTAGATATTTGGCAAACCGCTTTACTCCAGAGGAGGAAACGCATGAATGGAATGCGCACGCATGTTGATCTTCTCGTCCGGAGATTCCGGCACGGCACTAGCTAGTCAGAGAGTTTGAGTGCCGACGCCGAAATGGCGTTCGCATGTCCTGCCGGCTACGGCCAGGCTGAGTGACATTCCGACGCGCCGAATCCGCGTCAACTTTAGCGGCAACAGCAGCTTCAGTTCGCGATCCGGTGCTGCACTTCTGCGTATCGCAGGGTGCTCCAGGGAAACGTACATGAAAGGATGATTCAGGTGGATTACTACCCCTACAACTCGCTTCCTGCTCCTCCCGCTCCCGTCAACAACGAGCGCACGCAGCTCAGTGGACGCGAGATGCTCAACCTCATGCGCGATCATATCTGGGAGATTCTGGCAACCACGGCGGCCGTGTTTCTGCTCGCGCTCATCTATCAATTGGTCGCGAGTCCAATCTATTCGGCCGATGTGCTCGTGCGTGTCGATCCACCGGAGGCGAATGCACTCGGTATCGCGCTGCAGAATCAGGATTCGATGCTTCCGCCGCCCGCACCGTCGCCCAGCACCGAAATGGGTGTGATGCAAAGCCGTTCGGTGCTCGATCCTGTGATCGAACGATATCGTTTCGACGTGACGGTCAAGCCGCGCACGATCCCGGTTTTGGGCGACATCGCCGATAAGTTCGCAACGCCTGGCGAGCCTAACAGTGCATGGCTCGGCTTGAAGTCGTTTGCGTGGGGCGGTGAGGTCGTGAAGGTCGGCTATCTGAACGTCCCGCAGAATCTCGAGGAAGAGAAACTCAGGCTCGTTGCGCTCGATGGCGGTACATATGAACTGCTGGGTCCGTCGGGCGAGTTTCTGCTGAAGGGCGAAGTGGGCAAGCCTGCGACGGCCAACGGCGTCTCGGTCCTGATCAATCAGATGGCCGCGCGGCCCGGAACGCACTTCGAAGTGATCCGGTGGAATGGCGTCGACGCCGTCAAACGCTTCATGGATGTCGTGAAGATCACCGACAAGGTGAAGGACTCCGGTCTCATCCAGATCGAGTATGCAAACAAGAGCCCGTCGATGGCTGCCGATGTCGCCAATGCGCTTGGCCAGCAGTATCTGACTACGGCTGCTGCGAGCCGTCAATTGAATGACACGCAGACGCTCAACTTCATCAAGGGCGAACTGCCGCGCCTGCTTGCGGATTTGCGCAAGACGGAGCAAGCGCTCAAGGACTTCCGGGCGAAATCCAATTCGATGCAGCCGACGGCTGAATCGCAGACTTACTTGCAGGGAGGTCTGGACCTGGATCGTCAGATCGCGAGCCTGCAATTGCAGCGTACCCAGTTGCTGGACAAGTACGCGCCGGGAAGCCGCTGGATTCAGAGCATCGACTCGCAGCTCGCCCAGTTGAACAAGACGAAGTCTGAGTTCGACAACCGCTTCCAGGGCATGCCTGCATCCGAGCGCGAGAGCGTCGATCTGATTCGCGCGCAGAAGGTCGCCGAGACGATTTATATGGGCATGGTGCAGAAAGCGGAGCAACTGACGGTTCGTCGCGCGAGCACGACGGGCGGCGCGCACATCGTCGATTCGGCGATCCGGCCGCATCGCCCGGTGAAGCCGAATCCGCTGATCGTGTTGCCGGGCGGCGTCGTGCTTGGCCTCGTTTCGGGCATCTTCCTCGTCTTCATACGTCGTCATGTTCTCGTGGGCGTGACCGATCCGCGATACGTCGAGCGTCGCCTGAGCGTGCCTGTTGTCGGCGAAGTGCTGTTCAGTCATCAGCAAACGATGCTCGACCGGAGTCTGCCCGCCGCTGCGCGAAAACCGCTGCCTGGCGTGAGCGGGAAGAATGGATCGCCGCAACGAAATGGGGGTGAATCGGGGGCCGGCGCGAACGAGAAGATCGATCCTTCGTTTAGCGATTCGGGCACCAAGGTACTCGCGGCGCGTTTCCCGCATGACCCGTCTGTCGAGGCGCTGCGCGCGGTTCGCACGACGATGTCGCGCGATCTCGCGAACGCCCGCAACAACATCGTGATGGTGACGGGGCCGACGACGTCGGCGGGCAAGAGCTTCGTGGCCGCAAACCTTGCAACGCTGCACGCCGAAGCGGGCTCGCGCGTGGTGCTGATCGACGGCGACATGCGCCGCGGCCACCTCGCTGCGTTCTTTAGCCAGAGCAATCGCGGCGGCCTGTCGGAAGTCCTGTCCGACCGCATTCCGCTGCGTGATGCGCTGCGCGAAGTCGGCATTGACGGCGTCACGTTCATGTCGTGCGGCGCGCGTCCGGAGAATCCGGCGGCACTGCTGACGCGCCCACGCTTCAGGCAATTGCTCGAACGGCTCGGCAATCACTTCGACCTGGTGATCATCGATACGCCGCCGTTCCTCGCCGTTACCGACGCGTCGATCATCGCGAACGAAGCAGGTGCCTCGTTGCTCGTCCTGCGCTCGGAAATGCAGTCGGAGGAAGAGATCGCCGATACGGTCAAGAAGATCGAGCGCGCAGGCGGCCGTATCGCCGGGTGCGTCTTCAACGGCATACCCGTGCGCCGCAGCACGCGCAGCTACGGCTACGCGACGAACTACGCGAGCGATGTCGGGGATGTCGAGACGGCCAGTTGATGTCGGGCTATCCCACGCTTACGCGACAACAGGAAACAGTACAACTTCGTGAGGCGGAGAAACCCTATGGCATTCGCGATCAACGGAAAATTCACCTCGCAACCCATCACGGGCGTGCAAAGGGTCGCTTATGAGCTCACCAGGGCGATGCAGATGCGCGAAAACCCGGGTAGTGAACTCGAGGTCTTCGTGCCGCAAAACGCGATGGAGCCGGGTGCGTCCCTTAAGCGGCAGCGCCGGTTTCCGTGGTTGCGGGGCACGCTGTGGGAACAGATTACGTTGCCGATTGCCGCGCGTCGCATGACGCTTGTCAATCTGTGCAATACCAATCCGATTCTCAAGCGCCGTCAGGTGGTGATGGTTCACGACATGGCCGTCTATGACGTGCCGGACGGCTTCTCGAAGAAGTTCCGGCTCTGGTACCGGCTCTGCTTTTCGATGCTGCCGAAGCTGGACCCGTTCGTGTTGACGGTGTCGTCTTTTTCGAAGCGCCGGATCAGCCACCATCTGAATATCGACGAGTCGCGCATTGCCGTGATTCCGCCCGGCGCAGACCATCTCGACCGTGTCGTCTCGGACCCGGGCGTCATTGGCCGTCTGCAACTCGACGAGGACGCGTACTGCGTGATCGTCGGCAGTCTCGATCCGCGCAAGAACCTTCAACGCGTTCTCGATGCCATTGCGAAACTGGAGCATTTGCGTGACGTGAAATTCGTCATCGTCGGGGGCAGAAATCAACGGGTATTCAGCGGCGAAGGCGTGGGCGACAGGCCCGAGTCGAAGCAGGTGATCTGGGCTGGCTTCGTGACGGATGGCGAACTCAAGGCACTTTACGAGCACGCGGGCTGCCTCGTGTTTCCGTCGCTATACGAGGGATTCGGGTTGCCGCCTCTCGAAGCAATGTACTGCGGATGCCCGGTGATCGCTTCGTCGCGCACGTCGATACCGGAAGCATGCGGAGACGCCGCCATGTATTGCGACGCGATGTCCGCAGAGGACATCGCTGAAAAGATCTCGCTGATGATGAGTCACGGCGAGTTGCGCCAACGCTATCGGCGCAAAGGGATGGCGCACGCGCGCGAGTACCGTTGGGACCGGTCGGCGAAGAGGCTGCTGGATCTCTTGTATGGGAAAGAAAGCGAGCCTCTGCCGGAGCTGTTTCCGCGGGCGACGGTGGGTTGATCAGCGGTACTCGCCGGGACGGGCCAATGTATCGGAATAGAAGCCGACAGGGTAGACGACGCGCGCTCAAGACGCTTGCTGCACTCGCGTGTGTGGGCCTGCCGGGCATGCGCACGACGCCGGTTGCATTCGCGGCCGACGCAGCGGGCAAGCAACGTGAAGCGCGCAGGATGACCGACATGATCGGAACGAACGGTTGGCCTGGATCGGACGCCGACATCAGCATGTGGCGCGCGATGGGCATCAGCTGGGGCCGCGGTTCCGTGGGCCCCGGACAGCCCGATTCCGCGAAGCAGGCGATGCGCGTCAACGGAACGGGCAATGCGTACGACAGCGATCTGCCGTCCGTCATCTTGCGCAACAACGCGAATGGAATCAGGTCGCTGCTGTTTCTCGGCTATACGCCGAAGTGGAATGCGAGCGTACCTGGCGATTCGAAGTCGGCGCCCGTCGATGTCGACGCGTGGCAACGATATGTGGAAGCCGTCGTCAGCAAGTACTCGAAGCCGCCTTATAACGTGCGTCATTTCCAGATCTGGAACGAGGCTGCCGGCCGCTTGTCGGGCGGGCTGCCGCAGGCTACGTTCTGGCATGGTCCCAAATTCGATCGCGACGAAGAAAAGCGCTCAGGGCCGTACGAGCGCGCGATGCAAGACTACGTCGACAAGATTCACTTGCCAGCGGCCCGCATTGTCCGCAAGTACGGCGCCTACATCGTCTACGGCGGATGGCCCGATCAGGGTGGACTGGACACGTACGTCAAATGGCTCGAATACAGAAGCGCGGGCTCGAATGAACGGATGATCGATTGGGTCGACTACCTCGACACTCATTACTTGTCCGTCGGCGATCTCGACGGTCTGTATCAGCGATATGTGAAGCAGGGGCCGGCTCGCGGGCTGTGGCAAACCGAAATCGGCGACAGGTACATGGAAGACCCGCATTACCTGCCGCGTTATTTCTTCGAGTTTGCGGTGTGGGCGCTGGATCGCAACTGGGACGACCCTGACAAGTACGTGACGATGGTCTACCACTGGGACGGCTACGAGCCGTACCGGCTGACACATCGCGGGCCGCCCCGCACGTACAACCCTTCAGGGCGCAGCCTGGTCGTTCTGAACAAGACGGTTCCCGGCTTGCTTGCGCCGTTTTCGAAGCCGCTTCGTTTCGGGCCGCAAGCCAAAGGTTCTGCACTGCTTTCCGACAGCGGCATTGTCATTCAGGTGAGCGCCGCACCGGGCTGGCGCACGGTCGAAGCGGCAGGCGTCGAGCAGCCGTCACTGGACGGCGCAGAGGTGCTTTTCATCGACGCCGTGACGGGCGCCGTTGCACCTCGTGAAGACGCCACGCTGACATCGAATAGCGGGGCGCTGAGCATCCGTTTTCGCGTGCCCGCCGCAGTCAATGGTGCCGATAGGAAGTCGCCCGCGCATCTCGCCTATCTCGTCGTCCGGCGACAGAAGACGACGTGAGACACGCAGCTTTTTATCGGCGAGGCAATAGTGCCGATTACCGAGAGAGAAGATTTGAACATCGACGGATTCAACCTATCGCCGCGAGATCCCATGAAACAGATGGCCATCGTTATTTGCAACTATAACTACGACCGCTTTATTGCCGAGGCGATCGACTCGTCGTTGAACCAGGACTATCCGGGCACGCGAGTGATCGTCATCGACGATGGCTCGACGGATGGTTCGCGCACGATCATCGAGAGTTACGGCTCGCGCATATCCGCAGTCTTCAAGGAGAACGGCGGCCAGGTGTCCGCCTATAACCTGGGACTCGAACTCGCCGACACGGAATATGTACTCTTCCTCGACTCGGACGATGTGCTCTATCCGGGCGCCGTGTCGGAAGTGATGCGCATGTTCGAGCGCGGCGACGTGGCGAAGGTGCAATTTCGCCTCGATGTCATCGACGTGGAGGGCAAGCAGACAGGCGCCCACGTTCCGCACTCTGCGCCGCCGACCGATTGCGGCACCTTGCTGATGGGCGGCTGGCTTTATCCGTCGCCGCCCGCGTCGGGCAATGCCTATTGCGTGAGCGCGCTGAAGAAGCTGTTCCCGGTTCCGGAAACGGCGATCAACCGCTACGGCGCTGACTTCTACGCGATCTATGGCGTCGCCCTGGTCGGACCGGTTGCAATGGTGCCCCAGTCGCTCGGCGCGTATCGCGTTCATCAACGTGCAAGCGAATCGAGTGTGTCGTTTGCCAACTCGGAGCAATTGACGAAGGCGCCGAAAGCATTCAAGGCGCGGTGGGCGACGTTGCGTGAGCTTGCCCGTACGCGACTCGGTCGGGAACTGCCGATGTCATTTCACGATTTCGCGCATGAGAAGGCCTATTTCTGCTCGAACCTCTATCAGGCTCCATTGGCGACACGCTGGCGCTGGGCGATCAACGACTCCTACGACTATCGGTACTCGATCGTCGCCAATCCTTTCTGGAGCCTGAAAAAGAAGGCGGGAACGCTTCTTCTGTCTAGCCTCTGCCTGTTGCCGTATTCACCGCTCTCCAACTTCGTGGTCCGGTACATCACCAATCCGCTTGCGCGTCGTAGCGCCGCGGTCGAGCGTTAGGAGACCGCCATGCGGCATCGACGATATCAAAGAGGTCGGTATGGACGGTAAGAAGAGCGCTAACGTCATAGCCTTTGTCTACGGCGGATACTTGATGAGATACGTGTATCTCATCATTGTCGTGCCGTTCTACGGTCGCGTGCTGGGTGTCGCGGAATATGGCCGCGTGCTCGCTGCCATGTCGCTGATGAACGTGATCTGGATGCTCGTCAGCTACGGATTCACGTTCGTCGGCATGCGCGAAGTTTCCAAGGCGCAAGACACGAAGGAATGCAACGCCATCTACTCGCTGCATGTCAGCGCGCGCCTCGCGTTGGGCGTGTTGGGCGGCGCCGTGGGGCTCATCGCGACGATGTGCTCGCCAGCGTTGGCGGAGCGGCCTTTGATCGGCGTGCTGGCGACGCTGCTCGGCATCGTGTCCGCATTGAATCTCGGCTGGCTCTACCAGGGCCGTCAGCACTTCAGAACGCCGATCATGATCGAGGTGTTCGGCTTCGCGCTGAGTCTCGCGCTCGTGCTGAGCCTGGTCAAAGGGCCTGCGGACTCGATATGGGTTGTCGCGAGCCTGTTCGTCGCGGGCATCGCGTCGGCCGCGATCTCCTACGGATTGGCGACGTTTCAACTGGGCCGGCCGCACCTGTCGCTGTCGGGCATCGTTCCGCTGATAAAGAACTCGACGATGCTGTTCTGCTATTCGTCGGGTTCTGTCGTGCTGACGGCGTCATCGACCTATCTGCTGACGCTGTTGTCGACTCCCGCGCAGGTCGGCTATTTCGGTGCCGCTGAACGTTTCGCGACGATCGCGCTAGCTCTGATGGGGCCTGCGGGACAGGTGTTCATCCCCACGATCTCCCGCCAGCTCGCGCAGGGCGACAAGGCGGGCGCGCACGCCACCACGCGACGCGGTGCGATGTTGCTGCTCGGTTACGGACTGCTGGTTTTTTGCGGTGCACTGGCGTTGTCGCCGTTCGTGCTGCCACTGATCCTCGGGCAAGCGTTCACGCCTAGCGCGCGGGTATTGGCGTGCTTTGCATGGATGTTCCCGTTTGCAGCATTCAACGAATTCGCGGCCTTCTATGTATTCGTTCCGCGAAGGAAAGACCGTGTACTCGCAATTGCGGGCGCAGCGGCGGGGATTGCAAATCTTGGCACGGCGCTGTGGCTCGCGCCGCGATTCGGGGCAGAAGGCATGGCGTTTGCCCGTGTAATTGGTGAACTGTCGCTTTCGGTGATGCTGCTGACGATCATGGTGCGTCTGCAACTCATCACGCTGCTGCCGGGAGCGGGCCGCGCGATGGAAATCATGGCACGGATGGCGTGGGCCAAGCCACATGCTGGAACGGGTAAAGACGAATGATATTGACGCATCAGATGTTTGCTGCGTCGGGGGTGAATTATCAATGGTGTTACAACGTGCGTCGGTACTTATGAAGAGCGCAAGAACAGACGGACCGGACGAGCACAGGAGGTGGAAGTGAAAGTTGCGATTGTTCACGATTGGTTGGTGGTATCGGGCGGCGCCGAAAAAGTATTGGAGAACATCATCGAGTGCTTTCCGAACGCGGACCTGTTTTCCATCGTCGATTTTCTGGAAGACCGCAAGTGCATTAAAGGGAAATCCGTCTCGACGTCGTTCATTCAGCGAATGCCGTTTGCACGGAAGCGCTATCGCGCGTATTTGCCGTTGATGCCGATTGCGATCGAACAGCTCGATCTCTCGGGCTACGATCTCGTCATCTCCAGCTCGCATGCCGTTGCAAAAGGCGTGTTGACGGGTCCGAACCAGCTGCACGTCAGCTACGTTCACTCGCCGATACGCTATGCGTGGGATCTTCAGCATCAGTACTTGCGGGAGTCGCAACTGACGGCAGGCTTGAAGTCGGTTCTGGCGCGCGTGCTGTTGCACTACATACGCGGCTGGGATTCGCGTTCGGCGAACGGCGTCGACTATCTGCTCGCGAATTCGCAGTTCATTGCGCGGCGCATCAGAAAGGCCTATCAACGCGACGCGACGGTGATCTATCCTCCCGTCGATTTGAGCAACATGCGGCTACGCGAGCACAAGGATGATTTCTACGTGACCGCGTCCCGGATGGTGCCGTACAAGCGTATCGACCTGATCGTCAAGGCGTTTTCACAGACGCCCGAACGCCGCCTGGTCGTTATCGGCGACGGACCGGAGATGAAGAAGATCAAGGCGGTCGCGGGCGATAACGTGACGATCATGGGTCATCAGCCGTTCGATGTGCTGGTCGACCATCTGCAGCGTGCACGTGCGTTCGTGTTCGCGGCGGAAGAAGATTTCGGCATCTCCGTCGTGGAGGCGCAGGCTTGCGGCACCCCTGTCATTGCGTATGGCAGAGGGGGCGCGCTCGAATCGGTGATGGGACTGCCGCTTGAGCGGCCCACGGGTGTCTTTTTCGGCGAGCAGACAGAGGAATCGCTGCTTGAGGCCGTGACCCGGTTTGAAGAGAATGCGGGCCTCTTTGACGCGCGTGTATGCCGAAAGAACGCCGAACGCTTTTCGTCAGAGAAGTTCAAGCGGGCGCTGATGTCGTTCGTCGACGCACGCCTGCCCGATGAATTCGTCGATCGCACAGCGCCGTATGCGATGAAGGAACGCGCGCGCGACGACGAACATCATCATCAGCTGGCTTGACCAGCTGGATTGATTCGAACGCTGGCTTAATCGGGACGTAGGCGGGAGGATAGGCGTCCTCCCAGTGCGGACAGAGGATGCATACTGGACAGCGCGCATTTGACCGTGGGCGCGTGTCCGCGAATCACCTCCGACTTCGCATCGATGATGTCCTGAAGCGGTGCCTTGTGCCCGTAGGCCACGGTTGATACGGCGAGCAAACTCACTGTCGCCCAGATCGGCCGAAACTTCTTGAACTCCACGTGCAACGCGGTTCGCAGGAACCACGCAGCCGCAATCACACCGACCGCCCAGCCGACGATCACTTCCATCACCGAGTGCGAGTGATCGAATACGCGCGAGTAGCCTGTCAGGGCTCCGATCAGCAGACCCGCGATGATGCCCGCCGAAGGCGGCTGGCGCCACCATTTCGCTAACAAGGCGATGGTCACGATCCACACGGCAGTGGAGAGCATCGTGTGCCCGCTGATCACGCGGAAGTGGCCAAGCGGCAGCGCTATACCCCACGTCGAATAGAGAATTTTAGTCGCGCCGACTAGCGCCATTCCGCAGGTCAGCGCGAGTATCCATCGGCATGCGAGGCCCACGTCGACCCGCGCAAGCCATGCTGCGCACAGAATGGCTACGGGTACGGTTAGCGCTGCATCGCCGATATTGGTAAAAATCATCCACATATCAGTACGATCAAATCCGCTCAGGTTGATTCCGTGTTCGAGCAACATGTCCTAGAATAGCCCGGGAGGGTGGAGTCGGCACGACGGGCCGCGGGTTCAGCACCGGGCGATTTTGCTGAACCGGGGCGCGCTCGGAGCGCGCGGCAAGCAGAAGTGACACGACAAGGGAGAGGATCAGAACATTCGACGGCGTGACTAGCCGGTGTTCGGTGGCCGCCATCACGAGCAGGCATACCGAAGAAATTTCGACGAAGCGGAATCCCGCGAAGTTCCGTCCCGCATCTCTCAATGCGCTATAGGCGGCGCCATCCTGGCTCCACTTGATGAGCTTCCAGTAGAACGCCAGAAGGAGGAACAGCCCGACCACGCCAAGCTCCGCGAGGAAGTTCAGATATGAGTTGTGCGCGTGCGAGTCGCTATGCTCGACCACGATATCCGAAGGCACGCCGAGCAGGCCGAAGTACGACACGACATTGCGGACCTGGTCGTCGAATGAACCGAATCCCATACCCACGATCGGGCTCTGGCGGAAGTACGTGAGCGCGCGCGGCCACAGCCATTCATACCGGATGTCGAGATTCGCGACCTTCGCATCCGAATTCTGGATGCTGAATGTGTAGCCCATGTAATCGACATTCGGTCTCACGTGATACATCGCCACGCCGATCGACGCGATGACGAGGCCGCTCATTAACGTCGCGAGCATCCAGCGCTTGCGTCCGAAATACAGATACGGCAAGACCGCCATCGCGCCGAGCAGCGAACCTCGGCTGTAAGTCGAGAACAGCATCAGGAAGTTGAGGAAGAGCAGCGAGAGGAGCAGCTTGCTGCGCTCCTGAAGGTAGCAGGCGATGCCGAGGCAGAACAGCATCGCGAGAAAGCCGCCCGCCGCATTACGCGCAATGAAGAAACTGCCGAAGCTATCGTCGGGATGCTTGAAAATGCTCAGCAGTCCGTTTTGCGCGAGGTAAACCAGGTACGGCGGAATATTGGCGACCACCGCGCAGATGAAGAACGAACGAAGAATCTTGTTCAGGTCGAAGCGGTGCGCATAGACGCAACCGGCAAAAAATGGCGCATAGGATATGAAAAAGTTACCGTCGCGTCGATAGAACTCGAACTCGGTCAGCGAGTGCGGATTGTAGAGCAGCGTCGAGATCAGCGCGAACAGGGTAAGTGCCGTCAGCGGTGCGAAGAACGAGGGATAACTGCGTCCGAAGAAGCGCCACGCGCAAAGAATGATCGGGACAAAGCCCACTGCGCTAATCGGTACCAGGTTAGTCACCGTCAGAAATAGCGCAAGTAACGATATGTAAGCCATCTCGACTCTCGCGATTAAAAATGCACTTTCATTGACGACTGCTCGGCTGTCGTCAATGAACTTGTAAGAGGATGAAACTGCGAGCGGCGAGTGATCGCGCGACGATCGGCTTGCCGCAGAAGAATTGCATACAGCCTTGACGTGCAGTATTGATGCCAGCGTTCGGAGCACGTCTGCTGTGGCAGGATTTGCGCAGATATGTGAGGCGGCACAGGCTGGTCATGCTCGCTTCACGGAGAAGACAATAGCGCCGCGCTCGTCGCAAATTACCACGAATAGAGATGGATTTCCACGCCGGAGACCATCAATAAAAAGATAACTTGGCGAGCGCGTGGCCGATATTCGAAAGCTTCAGCGGGCGGGGCCATAACTTCAACCGTTCGCGCCAGAGGTGCTGTCGCGTAGCGCAACCTGTCTATCATCGATATAGGTCGAATTGAATGTCGTGGCCTCGGGTCGCTATCAAAACGTCCGCGGGATGGTGTTTTCATTATTGGTCGAGAACATTTTCCGTTCACATTGCAAGATCGTGAGAGCAGGGCACGGTGACGAACGATCGTCCGTCGATCGTTCGTACAACTCTGCTTGATGCGATCTTCGCCCATCAAGCTGTGGCGTCGATGCCTGAATCAGGCACACGCCCACGATGTGTAGTTAAAGCGACGCTTGTCTGGTCCTGCGACGTTCTTTCGTGCGAACGATGAGAATGAACTTCAATGCCAGGGAGATTGAAGTGAACAAACAAACGATGAATGTAGAACAACACGCCGTTGCAACAGCTGTCGCCGAACCCGCTGCGGATTGCCGGCGGCTGGTGCAGGTCATTCTCGCGGGTGGATCGGGTACACGTCTGTGGCCCGTGTCACGCGAGCAGTATCCGAAGCAGTTGATCGGTGTCGTCGGCGATCAGTCACTGCTGCAAGCGACGATGAAGCGAATGGATGGCTTCGCGAAAGTATGGGACGTGGCGGCCGAGCCCGTCATCGTGTGCGGCGCGGAGCATTCGTTTGCGACTCGCGAGCAGGCTCAGCAATGCGAGGTCAAGCCGTGCATCGTCGTCGAGCCTGCGCGTCGCGACACCGCGCCTGCGTTGACGCTCGCTGCGTTGGCAGCAAGCACCGACGGCGATGATCCCATTCTGGTGGCGATGCCCGCAGACCATGCGATAGCGGACGTGGCGGCATTGCAGGCCGCAATCGAACAGGCTGCACAGCTCGCGCAGGCAGAGGGCGTGATCGCGACGCTCGGCGTACCGCCGACGCGCGCCGATACCGGC
The DNA here is from genome assembly GCF_009362735.1 of Paraburkholderia franconis. Lineage (GTDB taxonomy): Bacteria > Pseudomonadota > Gammaproteobacteria > Burkholderiales > Burkholderiaceae > Paraburkholderia > Paraburkholderia franconis. The sequence continues at coordinate 97,506 of NZ_WHNP01000019.1, forward strand.
TTCGGCTATATCCGCCTTGGTGCGCCACTTAAAGACGGCGCGCATCAGATCGACCGCTTTGTCGAAAAGCCCGCAGCCGAGCTCGCAGCTGAATATGTTGCGTCGGGCAGCTACTGGTGGAACAGCGGCATGTTCGTCGTGCGCGCTTCCGTGTGGCTCGATGCGCTCAAGCGCTTTCAGCCCGAGATGCACGCGGCGTGTGTCGAGGCCCATACGAACGCGAAGCGCGACGACGTGTACATCACGCCTGGCGCGGACGAGTTCGAGCGTTGCCCGTCTGATTCGATCGACTATGCGGTGATGGAGCAGCTCGGCAAAGAGGGCTCCCCGTTCAAGGGTGTCGTGGTGCCGCTCGAAGCGGGCTGGTCCGATCTCGGCTCGTGGGACGCCGTGTGGGAGGCCATGGACAAGGACGAGTTCGGCAACGTCGCGAACGGCCGCGTGATGATGGAAGGCGCGACGGCCACGTATGCGCGTTCCGAAGGCGGCCGGCTGGTGGCGTGCGTCGGTACCAACGGTCTTGTCGTCGTCGAAACGGACGATGCCGTCCTTGTGGCGGATCGCTCCCACGTGCAGGACATCAAAGGACTTGTATCGCGTATCCGGCAGACGAAATCACCGGAAGCGGAAAACCATAGAAAAGTACGCCGCCCTTGGGGCTTTTACGATTCGATCGATAACGGGGACCGCTTTCAGGTCAAGCGGATCGTCGTGAGTCCAGGCGCGCGTCTGTCTCTGCAAATGCATCATCACCGGGCAGAGCACTGGATCGTCGTGAGCGGAACCGCACTGGTCACGCGCGGCGAAGAACAGTTCTTGCTCACTGAAAATCAGTCAACCTTCATTCCCCTTGGCGTGCGGCATCGTCTGGAGAATCCCGGACACGTACCTCTTCAGATCATCGAGGTCCAGTCGGGTGCCTATCTCGGCGAAGACGACATAGTCAGATTCGACGACCAGTACGGCCGTTGCAACTGATTGACGGGTGTCGCACATGGGTGATGGATAGAAGGGGGCAGTGATGCGTGCAATGACAGGTCTACTGGCGAGGGTGTTCGACGTCGCCTTGATCGTGACAGGTGCGCTCGTGGCATCGCGAATCCGATTCGACGATGTCTCGCAGCGTGGGTTCTATCTCGCGTTTGTCGCGTTTGCGGCGGCGTTTTCTCTCGCCGTTTTTCCGGCACTCGGTGTCTACGAGTCGTGGCGGGGTCGTTCGAAGCGCGTGCTGGCGGGTCAGGTGGCGTTGGGCTGGCTGATCGTGCAGGCGTGCGCGTTGGCGCTGATGTTCTCGCTCCACCGCATCGACTTCGTGTCGCGTCTGTGGTTTGCGTACTGGACGGGTATTTCCGGCGGCTCGATGATCGTCAGCCGTCTCGTGATGCACAGGTTGCTCGGCCGGGCCCGCAATGCCGGTCTGGATTTGCAGCCGGTTGCGGTGGCTGCTTGCGGAGAGCACTGCAACGAGATTATTCACCGGATGGAGAGCGAGACTACATCGGGCTTCCGGCCGCGGGCGATCTACAATCTGCGACCCGAGGCGGAGACGTTGCCGCACGTGCCCGCATTCGACGATCACAAGGCATTCGCCAGCTACGTTCGCGAGCAGCAGATCAGCGAAGTATGGCTCGCATTGCCGCTCGCCGAAGAGCGCACGATCCTGAAGCTCGTGAACGAGTTTCGCAACGATCTGATCAACATCCGCTTCATGCCGGACGTGCGCGCGCTCGCATTGTTCGAAGGTGGCGTGATGAGCCTGCTCGGTCTGCCGACGATCAATCTCGCGGCGTCGCCGTTGCCCCCGAACGCAATGGTGAAGAAGGACATATTCGATCGGCTGTTTGCGTTCTGCGCACTCGTCGCGATCTCCCCGATTCTGCTTGGCTGTGCAATTGCGGTGAAGCTGAGTTCGCCGGGACCCGTGTTCTTCAAGCAGCGCCGCAAGGGCGCGGATGGCAGGGTCTTCACGATCTACAAGTTCCGCACGATGCGTCTGCACAAGCAGAAGGCGGGTGTGCTCGAACAGGCCAAACGTGGCGATCCGCGCATCACTGCCGTCGGTGGTTTCCTGCGTCGCACGAGCCTCGATGAATTGCCGCAATTCTTCAATGTGCTGCGCGGCGAGATGTCGGTCGTGGGCCCGCGTCCGCACGCACTCGAACATGACGACCTGTATCAGAACGTCGTGTCCGGCTATATCCATCGCTACCGGATCAAACCCGGCATCACGGGCTGGGCGCAGGTGAACGGATATCGCGGTGAAACGGATCGCCTCGAAAAGATGGAAGGACGTGTCGAGCACGATCTCTACTATCTGCGTAACTGGTCTTTCGGACTGGACGTGCGCATCATCCTCGCGACGATTTTCAAAGGCATTGTTCATCCCAACGCGTACTGAGCATAAGGCCAAAAATAATGAACGTTCGACAGGGAGCGGATAGCGGGCTTACGTGGTTGAAGCGCGAGACCAGTACGATCGCGAGCGATCTCGAGAGCGCCGTGAGAAAGTCGCTGAAGACTATTGGGCGCCGCAAGTTCCATTGGGAGCACGCGCTGCAGGCGAAGAAAATTCTGCGAGTGCTCGAAAATACATACGGCAAGGCGGACCCGATGAACCTCAGGCTCGCCGATACGTATGCACGCGACGTGTTCGGCGATGCCGTCTACTCCCCGTGGCTTCGCGCCTATACGGCATTCAACCGCAAGTTCAAGGAAGGCTGGATTCCCGACAACTTCTACGGAACCGTCGTCGTCCCGAGCATGAAAGGATGGCACGGGAAGATCTCGAACCTGAAGACGGTCTCACAGCTGATCTTTGGGAGCGAGACCTTTCCCGACATCGCGTACTTTGCGAATGGCCTGTTCTTTTCCGCTCACAAGGTGGCGATTCCGCAGGCGCATGTCGAGGGATTCGTATTTCAGAACGCGGACCGGATCGTCTACAAGCTGGACGGGTCCGCGCGCGGCTCGGGCATCTACATCTTCGACCGGAAGACATTCGATCCTGAAGCGATCAGGTCGTATGGCAATGGCGTGATCCAGACGTACATCGAACAGCATCGGGTGTTCAGCGAGTTCACGTCGAATTCGGTTGCGACATTGCGCTTTACGACAGTGGTCGATGATGCCGGCGACATTTCCGTTCGTTCGTGCTTCCTGCGCCTCGGCAGAGCGGAGCATACGCACGTCACGGCGGAAGACGAGGTGTGCGTTCCCGTCGATCTGCTCAAGGGCGAATTGCGTCGCGAAGGCTATCTCGACAACTGGCTGGCCGTCGACGCGCATCCCGATTCCGGGTGCTCTTTCGAGGGCGTCAAGATTCCGGCTTTCTGGAAATGTGTCGCGACAGTTCTGGAGCTGCACGGCAAGATTCCTTTCGCGCGATGCGTCGGCTGGGACCTGACCGTCGATGTCGATGAAAACGTCAAGGTGATGGAGTGGAACGCCGAGCATAACGACGTCAAGTTCAGCGAAGCGACCCAAGGTCCATGTTTCTCGGATCTGAAATGGGAGCGCCTCAAGGCATCGTTTGCATAGGTGAGTCAATGCCTCAAGCAATCAGATTGGAGAAGTCCGCGCTCGGCGCGCAATGCAACGAGCAGGTGAGCGGACAGAAAAGCGGCGGGCGGCGAGTCGGCCTTGAGAAGGAGCGCGACTTGAGCGAACAGCTTTGGTGTGTGCACATCGAAGGGATCAACGATTACGTTGCGGCCATGTCGCGTGAGGCAGCCGAGCGGGAGGCATCGGCGATCAACGCATATATCGAGCACGCGGGCGACAAGGCGTCCGCGTCGATCGTGCGAGCCACCGCGATCGAATGGCCTTTTACCGCGGCCGGCCATGCACGGTCGCTTGAAGTCGACTGGGACGATTTGCAGCACATGCCGCACAGGCTCGCGGACGCCGGCAGTTCCGAGGAGGCGCCGCTGCCTTCGATATGGCGGCGGCTCAAGGCGTTGGTGCGCGGAGCGTGAAGCAAAAGGGCATGCGGACACGTGGAGACACGATGACGCACGAATACGGTTTCTTCCGCTGAGCTTGCATGACTCAGCGCACGAGCCGACAGAATTGTTCATTGACTAAAGCGGAGTCTGACATGTGGTATGGCATCGGTGCAAGGGTGATGGTCGTTGGCGCTTTTCTTGCGCTAGCGGGTTGCGGCGGAGGTGGTGGAGGCGGATCGAATTCCGCGTCTTCCGGCAGCACGAGTTCGCCGCAACTCGCTGCCGCGACGAAAGTCGACGACGGCACAACGATGGGTGATACGAACTGGCCTGCGGGCTCGACAGCAACGGGTGGAACGGGACAACCGGTGAGCGGCCTGAACTGCGGCGTGCGCGGCAATGCGTACACCTACTCGCACCTGTCGATCTATCTGAACGGCAGGCTGCTGGCATTGCCTGAAAACATCGGTACTGTCGAGCCGACGATGGCCGTGCAGACGGGTTGCGCATATCCGCTGCACACCGACGACCAGACAGGCAAGATCCGCATGGACTCGAGCTCCGGCGCGTCCTATACGCTGGGCCAGTTCTTCGCGATCTGGGGACAGCCGCTGTCGACGTCGAATGTCGCCGGATTGACGGGGCTGCCCGTCACGGTCTATGTGAACGATGGCGGCACGCTCACGAAATACACGGGCGATCTCGCGAGCCTTCCGTTGCCGGTGCATGGCGAAGTGACGATCATGGTCGGCACGCCGCTCGCGCAGATTCCCACTTACACGTGGAACGATCCACCGCCGTTCAATCAACAGCAGCCGATTGCCCTGGCCTTCGGCGGAACGATCGGTGCCCCTAACTGGCCGAGCGGCAGCACGCCGACGGGCGGCACGGGTGCGCCTGTCGATGGAATCGTCTGCGGCGTGGGCATGAGCGAGGCCTATCACGTGCACGCGCATGTGGCGATCGTCAGAGATGGTCAAGGGCTTGCGCTGCCTGCGCAAATTGGCATTCCGTCGGCGTGCAACTATGAGATGCATACGCACGATTTGACGGGAATCATCCACATCGAGACGCCCAGTGTGAAGGCCTTTACGCTCGGCCAGTTCTTCGACATCTGGGGCGAACCGCTGACGACCACCAACGTGGCGGGTGTGATGGGCAACGTGATCGTGTACATCAACGACAACGGTGACGTTCGGCGCTACATGGGTGATCCGCGCAATATCGAGCTGATCTCGCATCGCGACATCACGTTGCAGATCGGACAGCCCATAAGCACGCTGCCGACCTATACGTGGACGGATGAGCCGCAATAAGTAGCAGAGAGAAGGGGCGGCGCCGTCAGGCCGCCGCTCCGACGCGCGCGCGTGCCTCGTCGTCTGTCGGGACCGACTGCAGCACGGCTTGCACGACGCGCTCCACGCCTGGCCAGTTCTTCGCGTGTTCTCCCGGCACATACTGCTGCGCAGACACGCTCATATAAGGCGGCGGATAACCCCATATCGCGTCGTGCACTTCGGGCCTTGTCACGCTTCCGCCGATCACGGCGACAGTCGGACGGCGGAACGCGGCCGCGACGTGCATCAACATCGAAGAGTTCGTCAGTACGACGTCCGCCTTTTCGGTCAGCGCGAACACGATGCGCATGGACACTTCGCCGGCCGGCGAGCGAACGGGCACGCCCGGTCCCGCTGCGGCAATCGCCTCGGCGGCGCGCGCCCGATCCGCCTCGCTTCCCACGATCACGAAGTCGCAAGCGCTGCCGGCCCGTTCGAGTGCGTGAGCGATTTGCGCGAGCGCGGCACCGACCTGTTGCGCGGGCCATGCCTTGGTCGGCACGCCTGCTCCGACGCCGACGACCATGCGTACGGTCCTGCGGCCGGGTATGTCGCCAGCGTTCCAATACTGCGCGGCCTGCGCGCGCTCGTCGCCCGTCAGGAAGAGTTGCGGGCGCACTTCAGGCAGCACCGTTGCACCGAGCAGTTCGCCTTGCGCGAGCGCGGCGCGTCCGCACTGGCGTCTCGCATATTCGACATAGGCCTGGCACGCGCTCCATCCGCCGCGATAACCGCGCACGCCGATGCGATAGCGCGCGCCCACGCGCATCATGAGCAACGCGCCCATATAGCTGCCCAACACGTCGATCGCCACATCGAAGCCGCCTCGCGCGCGCAGCGCGGCGACCTGCGGTGACTTCCACAGAAAGCGCAACACGTTGCGATGCGAGCGGTCATCGACCAGCTTGTTGTTCCAGGGGGCATCGAGCTCGACGATCTCGTCGATGAACGGATTGTTCTCGAGTATCGGCCGCCCCCAGCTGCCGATGCCGGCGATCAGGCGCGTCGTCGGAAAGCGCTCGCGCAGCGCTTCGAAGAGCGGCGTGGTGGTGAGCAGTTCGCCGAAATCGTTCGGGCGCAGCACGAGAATTTCACGCGGCGTGTCGCGCTGCGGGTCAAAACGTGGCGGGCAGAACCGGCCGATCAGCCAGACCGGCGTCTCGATCAGCAGACTTTTCCAACCCATCGCTTCTCCATGCTGGCACGTGGTTGTCGCCGTCGGCGCGCATTATGAGTGCGCGTGTGCGGCCGGCTACGCGCGCGTCGCGTCGATGCGCTGGACCGGCCGGATATCGCTTTGATTGTGCATGGGCGCGACCGCACGGAACCGCCGAGGTCGCTCTCTTTTCCGCCATCGTGTGTGGGTTGGGGCACAGGCGGTCGCGTCGATTGCAGGCGCTTTGAACCTTTCAGAATAGCGCGATTTGTATTGCAAGAATATTTCAATTCGATAAATGCAAGGCATCGCATTGGGTAAGTCCCGCTGTAATCAATCGAAATATAAAGGCCGTCGAGCTTTAATGTTTTCTTCAGGTTGTCCTACTACGATCGCTTTGACTGTTCAATCGCGATCGTCGTTGTGTTGATCAGCCTCTTTCCTCTTCGCGAAGCGGTCATTGGAGCGGCGGTCGTCCCCAGCGTGTCCGCTTCGTGTCAGTCCCGCGCTTCTGCGGTTCTTCACATGCGGTTGCGGCCCATCGATTACGGCGTCGGTAGAGCGCCTGATTCATAGAACCTTCACATTGGGCACTTCGATGGCGATTAGTACGCTGGTTTCGAATGTCGGGCTCGTACGCGAATTTCTGGCTTGCCTGTGCGGCGCATGCGCGGCATTCGGCATTCTGTACACCGTCGCGGCCGCCGCGCTGGTCGGCCGGTTCTTCGCGCGAAGCTCGCCTCAGCCCGAAAGCTTTCCGCCCGTCACGGTAATCAAGCCGTTGCGCGGAATGGAGACCGCGCTCCTTTCTAGTCTGCGAACCTTCTGCGAACAGGATTACGAGGGGGAAGTGCAGTACCTGTTCGGTGTCCACGATTCGAACGATCCCGCGCTCGATGTCGTGAAAGAGCTTCAACGCCTCTATCCGGACGCGCATATCACCGTGGTCGCGAATAGCGAATTGCACGGGTGCAACCGGAAGGTCAGCAACCTTCTCAACATGCTTCCTTCGGCCGTCCACGAGTACTACGTGTTTGCGGATAGCGACGTCGCGGTCGACCGCGATTACCTCAGCAGAGTGATGGGCGAACTTCAGGCAGAGGGCGTCGGCCTCGTCACATGCGCGTACGTGGGCGCGCCCGACCCCGGCTTCTGGCCGAAGCTCTCGGCGAGGGCCGTCGATTATCAATTCCTTCCCGGCGTGCTGTTCGCGCTTGCATTGGGCCTTGCGCAACCGTGCTTTGGTCAGACGATTGCGATGCGTCGCGAAACGCTCGATAAAATCGGCGGGCTGCGCCAGTTCGCGAATCTGCTCGCCGAAGATCATGCGATCGGTATGGCGGTGAGAGCGGCAGGGCAGCGCGTGGTGGTTCCCGGTTTCGTGATCGGCCACGCATGTCCTGAGTCCACGCCCGCGCGGCTTCTCGAGCATGAGTTGCGGTGGAGCAGAACTATCCGGCGAATCGATCCGTATGGCCATCTTGGCTCGGCCGTGAGTTACCCGGTACCATTGGCGCTACTCGCGCTGCTGTTCGCAAGTGCGCCGCCGTGGACGATGTATCTGCTCGCAGCCGCCTTGTGCGCGAGGCTCCTGCTTCAGTGCCGCATGGATCTTGCGCTGAAGCGCTCCGTTCGTGAACCCTGGCTTCTGCCGTTGTGGGACGTGATGGCATTTGCCATTCTTTTCGCAAGTCTGCTTTCTTCACGTGTTGTCTGGAGAGGCGTGAGTTTCGACGTAGACGACGATGGCCTGCTCAAAGTCGCGCCCGCCAGTTCGTCCACCGACTGAGCAACGGTAGCTTCCCACTCAATTCCAATTCGATGATCAGGCACGTCAGCAGGTTCGCGGCTTTGGCAGGTCTCGTGATTGCGCTTTTCGTCGTGTGGCGCAGTCATCCTACAGAGGTACTGGGTCTCCTGCGCGATGCGGGCGCAGGGCTGCTGGTCGCCGGGCTTGCGCACGTCCTGCCGATGCTGGCGAACGCTCGCGACTGGCAAACGCTGATACGCGGCGCCAATCGGCCCACTCTGCTTTCGATGCTGAAGCTCGTGTGGATTCGCGAGTCGGTGAACTGCATGTTGCCCGTTGCCCGCGTCGGCGGCGAGCTGGTCTCGTTCCAGCTATTGCGGCGCTGGCGCGTGCGCGCGTCGACGGCGGCGGCGAGTCTCGTCGTCGACATGCAATTGACGATCATCAGCCAGTTCGTCTTCACGATGGCAGGGATTGGATTTCTCGCGGCTCGCGGCGATTCGGCAACGGGACACGTGGTCGGCGGCCTCGCATGGAGCACGGCGCTGCTCGTGCCCGTACCGATCCTGTTCGCGCTCGTGCAGCATGCGAATCCGTTCGCGCTGGTGTCGCGAGGACTCGACCGGATGACGAGCGGCAAGCTTACCGCGCTGGTCGGCCATTCGGTGAAAACCGACCAGTCGATCAAGGTGATCTGGCGCCGTCGCGCCGTCGTTCTTCGCTATCTGTTCTTCTGGCAACCGCTGCAATGTCTTGCGACGGCGCTCGAAATCTGGCTCGCGCTGTATTTTCTCGGCGCAAACGTGAGCTTTCTCGCGGCGCTGACCATCGAAGTGCTGATCCAGGCCGTAAGCAGCGCGGCCTTCGTCGTGCCGGGCGCATTGGGGATTCAGGAAGGCGCCTTCGTGCTGATCGGCGGATGGCTCGGCATCGAGCCGGCGACCAGTCTTGCGCTGGCTGGCGCGCGGCGCATTCGGGATCTGCTGATCTTCATTCCAGGCCTTTTTGCGTGGCAGTTTTCGCTGCGCAACGTACGCTGACGGCCTATTCGGCGTCGTCGTCAATCGGCCGGTTCTGCGAGGCCTGCACGGCATAACCTTCATGCCCTTCGCCGGCGACTCCCTTCAGGAAATGCCCTCTGAATGCCTATGGGCATGGTTCTTTCATAGCGTATCGCGCAGAACGTAGTAATGTATCGCGGGAGCCAGTTTTCGCCCGGCCCCTTTGATTCTCGAGGCGCTTATGTCCATAGACGCAGACACCACTATCGACGAACAGGTTGCTGCAATCGCAGACCGCATGACCCAGGAAGGCCGTGATGTTTCCCCCGTGACGATCTGGTCGGAGGTCCACAGCGGATCGATCGTCGCCGTTGCCGTCGCCTTGCAACGCTGGCGCGACGCGCGACAGCCCCAGACGCCGCCGGCTCAGGTCCAGCCCGACGTGCCGGACGACCTCGCCGAGGCCCTGATGAACATCGCACACCGGCTCTGGACGGCATCGCACGACGCGACGTCGAGAGTGCTCGGCGACCGTCTGGGCGCGGTGGACCATCAGCTCGCCGTCGCGCTGAAGGAGCGCGACGAGGCGCTGGCCGAATATCAGAAGACGGAAAAAGAAGTCGAAACGGGCCGCGACCGGCTCGACGGACTGACCAGCGAACTGCAGGCGCTGGACGATGCGGCGACGCGCGCGCGCACGGAGCTTGTCGAGGCGACCGCTCGCGCCGGGACGGCCGAAGCGAAGGCGGGGGAACTCGCGCAGCACGCAACGGCGGAGCAGGCCAGGCGGGAGGCGGCGGAGGCGTCGCTGGTCGAGCAGCACAAGGCGAACGAATGGCTCGCCGCGACGGTTTCGGGCAAGAACAACGAAATAGCGCGCCTCACGCAGGAGCGCGACGACGCGCAGCACGAAATCGCGACGTTGAACGACGCGTGCCAGGCGAAGGCCGCCGAAGTGGAGCGATGGATGCAGGAGGCGGGCGCCGCCGCGTCGCGCGCCGATGCCGCCACTGCGCAGGCAAGCGAGAGCCTCGCGCGGATCGCCGCGCTGGAGGCTGATCTGGAGGCGCATCGCAGGCAATTGCAGGCTTCGGAGGAGACCGCAACGCGCGTTCAGGCCGAACTGGCCTCTGCGACCGCACGCGCGGTTACGGCGGAGGCGAAGGTCGAAGAGCTCGCGCAACGGGCATCGACAGCGGAGACGAAGCTCGAAGCCATGCAGGCATCGTTCGACGAGCAGCGCAACGCGAATGAAGGGCTGGCCGCAACGGTGTCGAGTCAGAAAGACGAGATCGCGCGGCTCACGCAGGAGCGCGACGAGGCGCGGCACGAAGTGTCGACGTTGAACGACACGTGCCAGGCGAAGACGGAAGAAGTGGCGCGATGGTCGCAGGAGGCGGGCGCGGCGACATCGCGTGCCGAAGCCGCCGAGGCGCAGGCGCGCGAACGCCAGGCGCGGCTCGCGGCGCTGGAGGCCGAGCTTGACGAAACCCGCGCCGCACTCGCAACCGAGCGGCAGACGAGCGCCGCACGGGCGGATGAAGCGGCGGCGCGGCTCGAAGAACTTCAGCGCGTCACACGGGAACTGACAGAAGCTAAAGCGCGGATCGACGCGATGGGCGAGGCGAAGACCGTCGCAAACGCCGAACTGCATCGCATCTCGCAGGAAGCATCCGTTGCAAAGGAACGCGCCGATGCCGCCGAACAACGCGCAACGCAGTTGGAGCAAAGCCTCGCAGCAGAACAGCAGGCAAGCACTGCGCGGGCAGAAGAAACTGCGGCACAACGTGAAGAACTCCAGCGCATCACACGCGAACTCGAAGAGGCCAAAGCGGAGATCGTCGCTATCACCGAGGCCAAGACCGCCGCAGACGCCGAACTGCACCACATTTCACAGGAAGCATCCGCAGCGAAGGAGCGCGCCGACGCAGCCGAACAGCGTGCCGCGCAGTTGGAGCACAACCTCGCAGCAGAGCGCCAGACAAGTGCTGCGCGAGCCGAAGAAACAGCGGCACAGCGTGAAGAACTTCAGCGCATCACGCGCGAACTGGCAGAAGCGAAAACGCAGATCGATGCGATGACCGAGGCCAGGACTGCAGCAGACGCCGAGCGCGAGCGCATTTCGCAGGAAGCATCCGCCGCGAAAGAACGCGCCGATGCAGCCGAACAGCGCGCCGCGCAGTTGGAGCAAAACCTCACAGCAGCGCAGCAGGCAAACGCTGCGCGAGCCGAAGAAACAGCGGCACAACGTGAAGAACTTCAGCGCATCACGCGCGAACTCGCGGAAGCCAAAACGCAGATCGACTCGGTGACCGAGGCCAGGACCGCCGCAGACACCGAACGAGAGCGCCTCTCGCAGGAAGCACTCGCTGCAAAAGAACGAGCCGACGCAGCCGAACAGCATGCCGCGCAACTGGAGCAGCGTCTCGCCGAACAAGAGCGCGAAGCGGCAGCCGCAAGGGACGCGCAACGCGAGCATCAAGCCGGCATCGAGGCAGGAGCAGCCACGACTGCGGACGAAATCGCCGCATTGCAACGCGAGATCGCGGCTCAGTCGAAAGCCCACACAAAGGCCTATAACGAGTTGCGCGCCAATGCCGAGCAGTGGGTCACGTACGCGAAGGAAATCAAACAGCGGCTCGAGCAGGCGAACGAGAAGATCCTGTTCATCGATGCGCGCAGCACGGGCGAAGTGGCGCTGTTGCGCCGACTCTCGTTCGAGCTGGAGCGGCTCAAGCCCGATCACGAACTGATCTTCCGCGAGGCGCAAAAAAAGCTGATCGGCACGACGATGGCGCAGCAGCTGGCCCAGAAAGGCTACCGGTACGACCCGGCCACGGCCGTCATGTCGAAGGCGGAGAGCTGACGCCCATTGCTCCCGCAGAAGCTGCCCCGTGCTTGGCCAGATGATCGACCAGCATGCGCGCGGGCAGCGGCAGCGTGTCGAAGTTGCGCGCGACGATCAGCATCGGGCGCAGCGACCACGGCTCGTCGAGTTCGATCATTCGATAGCTCGCCGTCTGCGCGTAGGGCATCACGCTGCCCTCGGGCAGCACGCCGATGCCGAGCCCCGCGCCGACCATATTGCGCACGCCCTCGAAGCTCGTCACTTCGATGCGCACGCGCAAGCGCCGTCCTTCGCGCTCCGCTGCCGCGCGGCACAGCTTCGAAATGGACGTGGCGTAGGGCATGATGATGAAGTCTTCATCGAGCGCATCGGCGAATTTGACGGCCGCGCGCCGCGCCAGCCGATGACTGTCCGGCACGATCAGCACCAGCTTGTCGACGCTATAGGTGCGCCATTGCAGGTCTTGCAGCGTATCGCGAGGCGCGGAGCAGATGCCGAGATCCGCCATGCCGCTCGCGATGCCCTGCACGACTTCATCGCTGCTCTTCTCGACCATGTCGACGCGCACCTCGGGGTTCGCGCGCAGAAACGTATGCAACGCGCCCGGCAGATACTGGACCATCGCCGTGAAGTTCACGTAGATGCGCGCGTGTCCGCGCAGACCTTGTGAATACTCCGACAATTCATCCGATATCTGCTGCACGTGCTCGATCAGCCGCTTCGCATGGTGATAGAGCGCTTCGCCCGCAGGCGTCGCTTGCACGCCCCGGCTATGGCGATAGAGCAGCGGCGTGCCCGCGTCGGTTTCGAGGTCGGACACGCGCTTGCTGACAGCCGATGCGACGAGGTGCGTGCGCCCCGATGCCGCCGCAATGCTGCCTTCCTCCACGACGGCCACGAAGATGCGCAGCGACTCCATATCGAAGCGCATCGGCCGGTCTGGTGCAGCACGCATTGGCACTCCTTTCTCGGGTTTTCCCTGATCCGCGACGCGTCGGGCATCGCGTTTCGCGATGGCTCCGTTGAAGATTGAGAAGTTTTCAAACAGGCCGGAAACGCCCATTCTATCGGCGATACAAGGCATGTCACGCCGCCCGCCGCGTCTCGATCGGCATACGCAAGCATCGCGATTCGTCATTCTAAGGTGGTCCGCCGATGCCGTCGTCGAGACTGTCCGCGACGCGTCTGCGTGTGCGTGCACGTCATTCGCATCACTCGTTCAGGAACCGGATCAATGAGCGCTTCAGCTTCACTCTTTTCTCCTCTCGAACTCGGCTCGCTTAAGCTGCACAACCGCATCGTCATCAGCCCGATGTGCCAGTACAGCGCCATCGACGGATCGGCGAGCGCGTGGCATCGCACGCATATCGGCAACCTGTCGTTGTCGGGCGCGAGCCTGATGCTGCTGGAAGCGACGGCTGTCGAAGCCACGGGCCGCATCACACCGTATTGCCTCGGCCTCTATTCCGATGCGAACGAGGAAGCGCTCGGCCGCGTGCTCGACGAAGTGAGACAGTTCAGCGACATGCCGATCGGCATCCAGTTGTCCCACGCGGGACGCAAGGCATCGAGCGAACCGCCGTGGCGCGGCGGCGTGCAGATCGCGCAGCAGGACGGCGGCTGGCAGGCGGTCGGCCCTTCCGCGATCGCACAGGGCGACGGCGAGATCGCGCCCGTCGCGCTCGATCACGCGGGGCTTGCGCGCATTCGCAATGCGTTCGCTGATAGCGCGAAGCGCGCGGCGCGACTCGGCCTCGCTGCGATCGAACTGCACTTCGCGCATGGCTATCTGCTGCATCAGTTCCTGTCGCCGCTCGCGAATCAGCGTGACGACGAGTACGGCGGCTCGCTCGAAAACCGCATGCGCTTTCCGCTCGAAGTCTACGAAGCGGTGCGCGCCGTATGGCCCGAAGGCAAGCCGCTCGGCGTGCGCGTGTCGGCGACGGATTGGGTCGAAGGCGGCTGGGACCTCGAGCAGACCATCGAGCTTGCGAAGCGCTTGCGCGAGCGGGGCTGCGACTGGATCGACGTGTCGACGGGCGGCCTGTCGCCGTTGCAGAAGATTCCCGTCGGGCCGCATTACCAGGTTCCGTTTGCACGCGCGGTGCGCGAAGCGACGGGCATGCCGACCATCGGCGTCGGCCTTATCACGGATGCCGTCGAAGCCGATCGTGTGATCCGTGAAGGCGAGGCCGATCTGATCGCGCTCGCGCGCGCGGTGTTGTGGGACCCGCGCTGGCCATGGCACGCGGCTGCGCAACTCGGCTCGACGATCAAGGCACCGCCGCAATACTGGCGATGCGAGCCGCGCGGCGCAGGACGCGTGTTCGAGGGCGCGTCGTTCGGCCAGCGCTAACCGCCGCCTGACGTTGAACGAGGTTGAATCACGTTGATCCATGAGCCGGCGCGCGACCGGCATTGGACACTTCAGAACGAATGCATGAAGGAGACACAGATGGAACACGGACAACTTGCCGTCGGCGTGCGCACCCGCTGGTACGACGGACTGACGTCGATGCACTGGAAGGTGCTCAAGGCGAGCTTTCTCGGCTGGATCTTCGACGGCTACGAGGCGCTCGCCATCGTCGTCGTGCTCGGGCCGATGCTGCATTCGGTGTTGACGGCGGAGCAGGCGGCGTCGCAGACGGTGTATGCGGGCCTTGTGATCGGCATCACGCTGCTCGGCTGGGGCATCGGCGGACTGGTCGGCGGCATTCTTGCCGACTATGTCGGCCGCAAGCGGATGATGCTGTGGTCCGTGTTTCTCTATGCGCTCTTCTCGGGCATCACCGCGTTTTCGCAGACGGTCTGGACATTGTGCGCATTGCGCTTCCTGACGGGCCTCGCGATGGGCAGCGAGTGGAGCACGGGCATCGCGTTGCTGTCGGAGACGTGGCCGGAGCAGGCACGCGCGAAAGGCGCGGGCTTCCTGCAGTCGGGCTTCGGCTGGGGCACGCTGGCCGCGGCCGTGATCTGGTACGCGCTTGCGTCGACGCATCCGCTCGGCGCCGAATCGTGGCGGCTGATGTTCGTGCTCGGCGCGGTGCCTGCGTTCTTCGTGCTGTATATCCGGCGTGGCGTGAGCGAATCGGAGAAGTGGCAGCGCGCCGTGCGCGAAAAGCGATGGGCGGCTACGAGTACGGCTGGCACGGCTGCATCGGCCGCCAGCGACGCCGCCGGCGACGCGCCGCAAACCGGCAAGCGTCCGTTCACGCTCGCGCAACTGTTCGCCGAGCGCGTGGCGCTGCGGCGCACGCTGATCCTGCTCGCGCTGTCGATCATCACGACGGTCGGCTGGTGGGCGATCTCCAGCTGGCTGCCGACCTATACGGTGGCCGTCGCCAGGGCCCAGGGCATTCAGGACGCCGTGTCGTGGGGCTCGAAGGTATCGATCGTCTATACCGTCGGCGCGATCGTCGCGTATATGCTCGCGGGCTTCATCGTCGATGCGATCGGGCGGCGCACGTTCCTGTCGCTGACGTTTGTCGGCTCGCTCGTGACGACGTTCATCACCTATAAGCTGACGTCGAGCGTCGAAGCGATGATGGTGATCGCGCCGATCAACGGCTTCTTCACGCTGGGCTGCGCCTATGTGTGGATGGCGATCTATCCTTGCGAGCTCTTCACGAGCTCCGTCCGTTCGACGGCGATCAGCTTCGTGTTCAACGCGGCGCGGCTGATCGCGTGGGTGTTCCCGATTATCGCGGGCAGCATGATCAAGTCGTTCGGCGGCGTGTCGCATGCGGCGCTCGCGCTCGGTTCGGTGTACGTGCTCGGTATCGTGTTGCCGTGGTTCCTGCCCGAGACACGTGGCGTGGGCATGCCGGACTGACTGTGCGCTGCGAATCCTCGCGTACGCGTACGCTCACAGGGCGGCGCCGTCAGGTATCAGGGTGTCCCGCGATGAAGCTGGTGAATGCGTCATACGGCTGACTCAATATCGCACCGTCGATCATCAGGCCGTAGGTCGAGTCTCCGCTATCGAGTTCGTAGTACATCACCGACTGGATGTTTGCCGTCTTTCTGGCCATGAAGTAGTTGGCAAACTGAGCACTGATATAGGTGGCCCGATAGGCCTCTGTCTTTTCGGGCCCCGTGTTCCACTCGGTGAGCAGGAACGGCACGCCGTAGCGCGACTTGCAGTACGCCGGCAGATTGAAGCCCGGACCTGACCCATCGGAACCGATATTGAAGATGTCGCCGTAAACCTCGAAGTTGTGCCACGTCGTCATGTCCCATCGTACCGTCGGATGACCGCCTGTTCCATCCGGCTGCATGCCGTCCCACAAAGCGTCCGATGCGCCGATGTCGGCGACGCAGAAATTGATGCCGCAACTCGCGCCGGGCTGAACCGACTTCACGCCCTGGATCATTCCGCGCATGACGCCGCGCATGACCGGCCAGTTGGTGTTGTTGAAGTCCACGGCCTTCGTGCCGGCATTGGTGGAATCGAGAATGATGTCGCTTGCCCGTGTCAACTCATTGCCGCACTCGTACATCGTCACGCCATACGGGGCAAGCGCGCTGGCGACCGTTGCCGCGCAGGACTGCCCACGATCGTACGCGATCGATTCGCTCGCGAACATTCTGCGGTTGCTATCGTAAATGCTGAGATCGATCAGCACGAACAAGGTCAGTCCCGCCGACTGGAATGCCTGAGCGAGTTTGGCCACGGCATTCAGTTGCGCCGGGTCGTCTGTACAGCCGAGCCGATACGTCGAGCAGCCGATGCTCTTCATGATCGATACGACTTGGGCAGGCGTGTAGCGATAGTCGAAGTGTCCGTTGATACCGTAAAACGTGCCCGCCGTCGCAGCATTGACGACACGCGGATTGTTCGTGACAGCGCTTGGGCCGGAACCGCTGCCCCCGCATCCGCCAAGAACATAGCTGCCGCCGAGCGCCGTCAGGCAGCCGAGAATCTGCCGTCTTTTGAGCATGTAAGTTTTCCGCCGCCGGAGTACCGGAAACAAACCGTGGAGGTGCCAGACGGGTAACGACACGAGCCGCCGTTGCCGGCACGTCGCATCGACCAGTAATTAGTGCCATTGCCGCATCTGTCGGTCATTTTTTCGGCAAGAATATGACGGAATAGAAGAAGCCGTTATAGGGAAAGCGAAATAGAAAAACGGGTGGAGAATCTGCTGGAACACATCTAGCAGGTAATCATGACCGAATACCGTGAACGCAATGGGCAGACGCAGGTAAAAATGCTCGGACCGGGTATTGGACCAAGGTCCAATACCCGCTGGCGCACGCCCGGCTTATTCTTGACTTCGCGCATGTTCGTTCGGAGATTCGCATGACGACGTCAAAGAATCTGCTGATAGCCATGGTCCGTGCGGCGGTCGGTTGGCCGTACGTTTCGACTATGACCCGATTTCGGGCGATGTTACCGGCAGAATGTTCCATTCAGGGCCCATTCCACACAGCCCGTATGCCGGGCAGGCGAAACACGGGCCGCGCACGGCGAAGCCGGCCATGAAACGGGTGCCCGACTGGGACATCCTCCAGACTCGCGAAACGATCAGGCAGGCTGCCTACGATCTCGCTCGTAGCGGAGTTTGCGATGGATGGCAGGACGTATGGCGTGCGCTCCGTGCGCGCTTCACCGTCGATCAACTGACGACGATCTTCGAGAACCCGCTTTGCCGTCTCGATGTCGATCGGCGTTGCTATTGGGCGCGCAATCCCGGGAAGCATGACAGCGAGCTAACAGCCCGTTCGCCTGTGATCAGGCGAGACATGTGTGAAAAGAGCGGGACGTTGATTCCCCGGGCTGTTGATCGTCAGCCCCAGAGGACGGAACGGCTGGCTGGGCAAATCAAGGCGCTGCTGGCGGATGGCGGCGAGCGCACCGCGATGCAGATCGCGCAGCAACTGGGCACGAGCCGCAACGAGGTGCTCGTCGCCGTACGCGTGATGTTGGCCGATGGAGCGCTGCAGGTAACGCGCCACGTTTGCGCGAGTCATCGCGGCCGGGGGGCGCGCGTGTTTGCGTGCGCCGGTACGGTCGCGAGGAAAAGGCATGAAGAACGCGGGTTGTACGCGCCGTGGCCGCAGGCGGACCCGGTGGTGACGACAGCCATCGATGCTATTGCGCGCCACAGGTGACGATGCCTGCTGTCGCCTGCTAACGACGGGGGACCAAAAAGGGTGGAACAAAAAGGGCGGTGCCTTGACCAGCATTGCGCTTCTGGCTCGTCGTCGGGCCGCCTTGGTGGAAGCTGCCTGGCCACGTACAGAAGGTCAAGCGCCGCGATTTGCCCGTGTCGTCGCGGCACGCTACTCAGTACTTGATATCGCGGGCAACCTGGCGGCCATGCTGCTTGGTCTGTCGCTTGTCCTGCCGGCATTGCGCATTGTTCTTCTGATCGGCGGCGCGGCATTCCTGCTTCGTATGGCGGGCCCCCTGACGGGTTTCCTGCCGGACGTCCCGGCCCGCACGACGTTGTTGCGCCTGCTCTGTAGCAGAGGAATGACCAGAAGACATCGCCAGGACTATCGCAGCGATCGCAACGGTGAAACCACGATTCCAGGTGAACATGATGCGCCCTCCAATGTCCCGATGGCTTGCAGCGATAGAAGAGTACGGCTGGAGTATGGCTCCGGCAGACGGCGAGTCAAGTAAACCGGCGGCATTGCCGCACTCGCTTGCTGTGCGTGGAAGGACGCCAGTGAAGTTACTGGAGCATAGTTTACGCGCGCCAGTTCGCCACAGCGGGCAGGCTGTCATGGAAGTCTGCCGATCCGCTGCGCTGTCCGTGCACGTTGCTGTCGAGCGTGACGATCGCGACCCTCACCATCGTCACGCAGCGGGGACACGCAACCAGATCGCATACGGCGTCGGGACCGCATACGCCCTCCGCTGATCTGACGTTCGTGCAAGCCTGGAGGCAGAATGCTGAATCAGTTTGCCGAGACCTTTCTTCTCGTCGTCGCGGGTCTCTTTCCCGTCATCAATCCGCCGGCGGCGGGATTCATCGTCCTTAGCCTGGTCCCGCAAGCGACGCCGGCTGAGCGAGCCTATCTTGCCAAAAGCATCTCGATCAACAGTCTCGTCATCCTGTTTCTCTCGCTCTCGATTGGCGCGTATGTGCTGTCCTTCTTCGGTATATCGCTGCCGGCGTTGCGGGTGGCCGGTGGGATGGTGATTGCGTTTGCCGGATGGAATCTGCTGCACGCGCCTTCGGATGCGGATCGCGAGCCGGAACAGAGGACGGCGTCCGACGCGACTCGCGAGGCCTCGCTGCGCGCGAGGGCCTTTTATCCGCTGACGCTTCCCATCACTGTCGGCCCAGGATCGATCGCCGTCGCGATTGCACTTGGCACTGGCAGGCCACGCGGAGGCGTCGCGTTGATGCACCTCGCCGGTGTGCTTGTGGCCCTGGCCGTTCTATGGTGCAGCATCTACGTGTGCATCCGGTTCACAGCGAACATCGAGAAGCTGCTTGGGCCAGTCGGCACTGAAGTCGCCGAGCGGCTCTTCGCGTTCGTACTCTTTTGCATCGGAATTCAGATCTTGTGGCTGGGCATCGATGACCTGCTCGAATCTGTACCGCTGTGGGTGCGTCTCAAATGACATATGGATCGATCGTTATCGTTGAAACTGGGACGCGATATGTCTTCATACGAGGTCAGCCAAAGGTCGATTCGCTCGCTCCGGCAATGGTGAATAGGGGAACGTGTTTTCTCGATGAAATACTTCTGGTAGTGCGTCGTGCACTACTCTCTGCTATATGCGCTTCACGCGTCGCTGCGATCCCATGCAAGGCAATGAGCGGCGGTAGAAGGAGGAAATTTTTATGTCGTTACGGAAACTCGAGTTCCCGTTGTTGACGCATTGCGTGCGCGTGATGTTCGCGGCGCTGCTATTGGCTAGCACGGCGTCTGCAGAGGCGAGCAACCTCAATTTCCTCAAGGACACGCCGATGTCATACATTAAAAAGCGCGACATGGACTCAATCAAAAGTGCGCTGGTCGAGGTGCTCAACACAAAGAATGACGGCGAGACGACTCGATGGATAAACGAGGGTACGGGAAATAGCGTAAAGATTGATGCGGCAATGACACCGGAGAGCACGAGCCACGAAGGCGAAAAAACGTGCCGTCGTGTTTCCGTCGTCCTGTCTGCGAAAGGGCAGTCGATGAATCTCCACCCCAACTTTTGCGGTACCGGCCGGACTGACTGGACATTGCAACAGCGTTGAATTTTCGGGTCCGTTAAATAACATGAGTAAGCGTGAGCACATTTCCGCGCTTGAGTTTGAACGGAATCGCGACGGCCGCGTAACGTCGCGAGAAGAAGGCGGCACCGTTCCCGAAGCAACAGGGACGAAACTGATTCGTTAAAACGGCGGCTGCGCGGCAAGTCCTTTGAGCGCATGCCAGTAGACGGCACGTCGGGACGGCTTCGTCCGTTTCGACGAACTTCTGCCAGCGGGTCGCGCACACGATAGCGTCCTGCCCAGGCAGGCCTTGGGTCGCCAGGGCAGCGACAACTGTTTGCGGCAGCCTGTGAGGAGACACCTGATGATGCTCACGCCGATTACCCAACGGACGCTATCGAGAGACTTGCTCGATGTCCTGATTCGCGCCGGACTGATCGCTGTTCTGGCCGTCTTCTGTTTCCGGATCTTCGTCCCGTTCCTCAACCTGATGGTTTGGGCACTGATCCTCGCGATCACACTGTATCCGCTTCAGGTAAAACTTCGCGGTCCGCTTGCCGGCAAGGACGGCCTGATTGCCACGCTGATCATTCTCGTCGCGTTTGCGGTCATTCTGGTGCCGACCTATCTGCTGGGCGTCGCGGTGGCCAATTCGATCGAGCGCGCGATGGCCGTTGTCAGGGGCGGTAGCTTCCAGATTCCGCCGCCCGCCGAATCGGTTGCCGCCTGGCCGATAGTGGGCCAGCGGGTGTACGACTTCTGGGCGCAGGCTTCGACAGATATCACCGGTCTTGCACAAAGGTTCGCACCTCAACTGAAGGAAGCGGGTGTCGCCCTGCTGGGCATGGTCACGGGTCTTGGCGCAGGGCTGCTCGTCTTCTTCTTCGCGCTGATCGTCGCGGGCATTTTCATGGCTCACGGCGAGAAGGGCTATGGCAGCGCAGTGCAGATCGCGTCGCGCATCTCGGGACCCGAGAACGGCCGGCAGATCGCCGATCTCTGCACAGCCACCATCCGGGCCGTGGCGCAGGGCGTGGTCGGGATCGCGTTCATCCAGATGCTGCTGATCGGCATCGCGTTCATCGTGATGGGCATCCCGGGCGCGGGTCTGCTCGCGCTCGCTGTGCTGCTGATCGGCATCATGCAGTTACCCGCCACATTGATCACGATTCCCGTCATCGTCTTCGTGATCGTTACGGAAGGTGTGAGCACGGCGACGATCATCTTCTCCGTCTACGTTTTCGTCGCGGGTCTCGCCGACAACGTGCTCAAGCCATTGCTGCTCGGGCGTGGTGTCGCGGTGCCGATGCCCGTTGTGCTGATCGGCGCGCTCGGCGGCATGGTGACGGGCGGGGTGATTGGGCTGTTCATCGGTCCCGTGATGCTCGCAGTGGCCTATCAGTTGTTCTGGCGTTGGGTGAAAGAACAGCCGGAACGCGAGCAGTGGCATAAACAGAAGCAGCCGTGAAGGACGCTGTGGAGACGGCGCCATGTTGCCTTCGATTCGCCGATACGGGACGCTACTGCTGCTTCGGCCAGGCGGCGTCATCGTGTGCCTCGCGGGCGTTCTGACGGGTTGCATGCGCGTGGGACCCGACTTTCATCCGCAACATGAGGCATGGAGCGAACACTGGAGCAGCGCGTCGATAGAACAGGTCACGCAGCAGGCGGCGCAGCCCGACGTGCGGCAGTGGTGGCAGGTATTCGGTGACGCGAACCTCGAGCATCTGATCGCCGAAGCCGATGCCGGCAATGGCGATCTGAAGATCGCAGGCCTGCGCGTACTGGAAGCACGCGCCCAGCTCGGCATCGCGCTCGCGGGGCGCTATCCTCAGGTGCAACAGGCGAGTGCCGATGTTCTTGCCTCGGCGCGCAAGCGCTCGGATGGATTCAATACGCGCTCGGGCGTCTATTTGCAGTACGGCGCGGGCTTCACCCTCGGATGGGAGCTCGATTTCTGGGGGCGCTTCGCCCGCGCCATCGAGTCGGCCGACGCCGCGTTCTTCGCCGCGCAGGCCAACCGCGATGCGGCGCTGGTGCTATTGCACGCGCAGGTCGCCGATACTTATTTCGTGCTGCGCACGGCCGAGGCGCGTCTGCGTATTGCGCGCGAAAACGCCCAGTTGCAAAAGCGCAGCTACGACATCACACAGAAGCTCTTCAAGGCCGGCGAGACGGATGAACTGGATCTCCAGCAGGCGAGGACGCAGTATCTGGGCACGCTGAGCAGCATCCCCGATCTCGAAAGCCAGATCGTGCTCGCGCGTCACGCGCTGTCCGTGCTGATGGGGCGGCCACCGGGCCCGCTCCCCGAACTGGATGCGCAATCCGGAAAAGAAGGCCTGGTGCCGCTCGTGGATCGTGCCGTTCTGCAGGGCGTTCCCGCCGATCTGCTGTTGCGCCGTCCGGACGTGCGCGCCGCCGAGTATCAGATGGCAGCGCAGTCGGCGCTTATCGGCGTCGCCAAGGCCGATCTGTATCCGTCCGTTTCGTTGCTGGGCTCGCTGGTCTGGAGCGCGAGTTCGCTGACCGGTTCGCCGAACACGCTGGCCTTTGCCGCCGGCCCGAGCGTGACATGGAACGTGTTCGATCATGGAAGGATCACGAACAACGTGCGCGTGCAGGATGCCCGGTTGCAGCAGTTGACTGTCGCCTACCAGAACACCGTGCGCGAGGCGGCGCGAGAGGCCGACGATGCCGCCACCGCGTTGATCGCCGCGTTGCAGCGGGACTCGATCCTGAACGACGCACAAGCGGCCGCGCGGCGTTCGCTCACGCTCGCCAACACGGTCTACCGCGAAGGGTATTCGGACTTCCAGCGTGTGCTCGATGCGCAGCGCGCGCTCTTCGCACAGCAGGACGCCTACATCGTCAACCGCAGCAACGCGGTGGGCAGTCTGGTCGCGCTGTACAAGGCACTCGGCGGCGGCTGGACCACGCAACAGCCGCTCGTCGATGCCGCGACGCGCCAGCAGATGCAGCAACGCACCGACTGGGGCGACTTGCTGAACGAAACGGGCGCACCAGCGGCGACCGCTCCATCCGAAGGTACGTCGCAATGAGCGAAACGACTGAGACCTCCCGATCGACGACTGCGCCGTCGCCGGGCCCGCCGCCAGCGCCCCCCGCCGATCCGTCGCGCCGGGCGGTGAAGTGGATCGTCGGGCTGATCGCGGTGAGCCTGATCTGGTATCTGCTTGCCGACCGCTTTACGCCCTATACGCAGCAGGCGCGCGTGCAGGCCTTCGTCGTCCCTGTCGCCGCGGAGGTATCGGGACGGGTGACGCGCGTATTCGTGCACGACAACCAGGAGGTCAACGCGGGCGACGTGCTCTTCGAAATCGATGGCGAGCAGTACCGCATTGCAGCCGATCGCGCGCGGGCCGACCTCGAAACCACACGACGCCAGGTCGGGGCGAGCACGGCCGGCATTGATTCGGCGCTCGCGTCGCTTCGCGCAGCGATCGCGAACGAGGTGAAAGCGCGGCAGGACAGCGAGCGGCTCGAAAGGCTGTATCGCGAGGACGAGGGTACGGTCTCGCTGCGGCGCCTCGAAGTGGCGCGAGCGACGCATGAGCAGGCACAGAGCCAGGTTGCCGCGGCGCGCGCCGAAGTCGAGCGCGCACGCGAGCAGCAAGGTGGCGAAGAGGCCGGAAACGCGCAATTGCGCAGCGCTGCCGCCGCGCTCGAGAAAAGCGAACTCGATCTGGCCAATACGCGCATCAAGGCGCGCACGGGTGGTGTTATCACCGATCTCAGTACCGAGGTCGGCCAGTTCGCGGCGGCAGGCAAGCCGGTGATGACGCTGATCGCGATTCGCGATGTGTGGGTCAGCGCGGAGATGACCGAGAACAACCTGGGTCATCTGAAGCCGGGCACACCCGTCGCGATCGCGCTGGACGCACTGCCGGGCGAAGTCTTCGAAGGCCGGGTCCGCAGTATCGGCTATGGCGTGAGCGTGGGTCAGGATACGCCGCCCGGCAGCCTGCCCACCGTGCAGAACAGCCGTGACTGGTTGCGTCCCGCTCAACGCTTTCCGGTGATCGTCGAGTTCGATCGCGACGAGCGCGCGCGTCTGCATGACATTCGCGTGGGCGGGCAGGCCGAGGTCATGGCGTTTCCCAGTCAGGGCAATCCGCTCAATCCGCTGGGTCGCGTGTTCCTGCGTGTGATGAGCTGGGTCTCCTACCTCTACTGACGACGGCTATGGAAAACAGGCTCCTGCTTCCCGGTCGACGCGCGCTCCGCCTGGCTATCGGGACGGCGCTATGTCTCGCGCTCAGTTTCGCGCTGGACCTGTCGATTCCCGTCGTCGCGCCCGTGTTTGCCGTCTATCTGCTTGCCACCCGAAACCGGCCACTGTCGTTGAAGGCCAGCGTGGTTCTCGCGCTGGTCGTGGCGCTGACCACGGGCAGCGGCCTTCTCCTTGTTCCGTTGCTTCGTCACTATGCGTTCGCTGGCGTGGCGCTCATTGGCCTCATGCTCTTCCTCGCCTTCCGCTACGGACTGCGCGGCGGCAACAATCTCGTCGCGACGTTTCTGGTGGCCGGACTGACGATGATCTCCGCAGCAGGCACGGCTGACTTCGAACTGGCCATGACGGTCGTCGGCGCATTGGTGAAGGGGCTCCTGCTTGCCGTGCTGGTGTCCGCACTGACGCACGGGCTCGTTCCCGAACCCGTGAGCGCGCGGCCGCAGCCTGCCCCGCGAGCCATGCCCGACGATCAGGCCGCGTACATCGCGCTTCGCGCCGCGCTAGTGGTGATGCCGGCGTATCTGCTCGCGATGACCGATCCCGCGGGCTATATGCCGATCATCATGAAGTCCGTCAGCCTCGGAAGACAAAGCTGCACAACGACGGCCCGCAGTGCGGCACGCGATCTGATCGGCTCCACGCTGCTCGGCGGCCTGCTCGCCATCGCATTCTGGTTTTCACTCAGGCTCTTTGTAGATCTATGGATGTTCTTTCTGTGGATGCTGCTTTTCGGACTGCTGGTGGGACGCAAGCTTCACGGCCTTAGCCAGACGCGCTACTCGCCGGGTTTCTGGCTGAACAGCCTTGTCACGATGATCATTCTGCTGGGGCAGTCGGTGCAGGACAGCGTCGCGGGCAAGGATGTGTACACCGCATTCGCGGTGCGCATGGGACTCTTTCTGGCGGTAACGGTCTACGCGTGTTTCATGCTTCTGCTTTTCGAGCAACGCCACCGGGCGGGATGAAGCGGTGTTCAGTCCAGTCGTTCGCCAGCCAGCCGAACGCGGTCGGGCGGCTTTCTGCAAGATGACTGGCCTGAAGCGGTCTATCGTGTTCTGAGAGGAGCGTGCAATGGGAAATGCGACAAGGGATACCATCGTCCGACTGCGGGCTGGTGAGATTCTGCGAGAAATGGGCAGGACCCTCTGGTATCTCCGCGCGATTCTGGCTGGCCTTCTTGTCCTGTTCGTTCTGCTGACGCTCGGCATGTACCACTGGGGCGGTCCTGTTGAGACGGCGAACCGCACACCTTCGCCGATGGATGAAACCGTGTACTTCTGCGCGATTACGGCGCTGACGATCGGATATGGCGATGTGGTGCCCACTTCGACGTTTGGTCGGATCGACGCCGTATTGCTCGGGTTGATCGGCGTGGTGTTTACGGGGCTGATCGTTGCGGCGGCCGTCCGTGGGGTGCAGGAAGCCGCGCGCCTGTCGGGCGCAGCGGATTAGCCGGATAGAAAACCGGAATGGTCGACGGAAGTTGCAGGGAAGCAATCAGACGCAGCAAATCGACGGAGCACATATGCAGGCGCACACCGATAGATGGGCGTGCGGTCAACTCGACGGTCCGCGAGCTCGCATGAAAACCGGCGCTGTCCGGTGCAAACGGTCACGTTACGCGCGATGGATGATGGGCGCGTATCTGCTCATCGCGCTGTTTTCCTCGCAGTCACATGCCCAAGGGACACCGAATCAACTGTCGAGCCGCACTGTGATAGGCGGTAACGTGAAGCAGCACGCCGACGCCGTGCTTGCCATCATGACGTACACGACCGTTCCCGATGTCACGACCAGTTCGCTGTCGATCAATAGCGGTGCCACGGGCAACCCGGGGTTTGGCCAGACGCAGCTCGGCGGCGGGTTCACGATCAGCAAGTCGTTTCCGTTGTACATGGAGGGCACGCTCGCCTATAGCCGCTACGACCCGACGTTCATCGCCACGGATGGCGCCACGCAGCGCGAGGTGCCGACCCGATGGAACACCTTCAGCGGCACGGTGGGCCTCGGTTGGGATTTCCGGATCACCGATGAACTCGTGTTCCGTCCCATCCTGAACGGTACGATCGGACGCGTGTCGAGCGATCTGAAGGTAGGACAGTCTGTCTTCAACCACGTCACGGACAGCAACCTCCAGTTTCTCGAGAATGGATCGCTGGACGCATACGGCTATGGCGGCTCGCTGATGCTCGACTACGAGCACTACCGCGAGAACTACGAAATCGACGCTGAACTGCGAGCCACCGATATCTATCTGCGCAGCTTTGGTGGCTCCGACGCCGTTCAGGGTTCAGCGATGGCGCAGCAACTGAGCTTGTGGACGCGCTGGCGCGCGCCGACCGGCTGGCGTGCGCTGGACCGGCCGGTCCGCTACGTGCTGGAGCTTGCCTACTCGCATTACTTCGGCGACAGCGCCGGCGTGCTGGGCTTCAACGATCTGACGTCGCTGGGCGTCGGACTGGAACTCGACAGCAGCAAATATCCGATCGTCATCACTCGCACGCGCGCGCTCGTGAGATATGTGTTCGGACACAATGTGCACGGCGTGTCGTTCGGGCTGGCGGTGAGCTTCTGATTCCTCGAAAACGTCGGCCGTTCGTCACGTGGATGCCGGCGATCGATCAACGTTTATGGCCGCTGTCCATTGGTTCCAACGTAGGCATCCACTGCGCTGCCCACGGTAGGATGGAAGCGCTCATCGCCGAGAATGTCGAGCAGTTCGAAACGCTTGAGCTTATCGCGCACGGGGTCTTTCATTTCGGCGAAGTGCAACGCGACTCCGCGCTCGTCCAGAATTCGCGTCAGCGCCCGCAACATGTCGGCAGAAGTCACGTCGACACTGGTCACGGGTTCGGCGGCCACCACGACCCTGCGCACGGGCGTCGGTGATTCGTCCACCGCTTCGAGCAGGCGTTCCTGAAAGAGCTCTGCATTTGCGAAGAACAACGGTGCATCCCAGCGGAACAGCAGCAGTCCCGGGATCCGCGTGGCATGCGGATAGCGCTTGATGTCATGGTAGCCGCGTAAATCCTCCACGCGGCCGAGAACGGCGAAATGAGGCCGCCATCCGTCCCATAGAAATTCGATGACCGCAATCACCACCGCGATGCAAATGCCGGGAATCGCGCCGAAAACCGCGACTCCGGCAAAGCAGACGACAGAGAGCCAGAACTCCCATTGCTGAATGCGATAGATGCGCTTGAGGTCCGCGAATTCGAAGAGTCCGAGGGCCGCGGCAATGACGACGGCAGCCAGCGCGCTATTGGGCAGATAGCGCATCAGATTCGGCGCCACCATCAGAAGAAACGCTACCGCCACCGCGCCGACAACGCCCGTCAACTGCGTTCGGGCACCCGCCGCCTCCGCCACGGGCGTTCGCGACGAGCTGCTGCTGATCGGGAAACCCTGAAAGAAGCCGGCCGCCAGATTGGCTGCCCCAAGCCCGACCATTTCCTGGTTCGGATCGACGCGAGTGTGAAACCGCGCCGCGAAGGTGCGCGACAGCACGCTCGTATCCGCAAACGAGATCAGCGCGACCGCGCAGCCGCCAAGCAATATCCTGACGAGATCGGCATCGCTCGCCCATGGCAACGCGAATGACGGCAGGCCTTGCGGAATCTTGCCCAGCACTTTCACGCCGACGCTGTCGAGGTCGAATACGGTGACGCACAGCGTCGCCAGAACGACCGCGATCAGAATGCCCGGAACCTTCTCGAAGCGCTTGAGCGCGAGGATCAGCACAAGGCTTCCCGCGCCCACGGCGAAGCTGTACCAGTTGGCTTTGCCCGCAGCGATTGCGTTGCCGAGCGTCAGGAGGTCCCGCAGCGGACCTTGATCGTCGAACGAAATCGCAAAGAGCTTCGGCAACTGGCTGATCAGCACGGTCAACGCAATGCCGTTCATATAGCCGTATCGAATCGGCTTGGACAACAGTTCCGTGATGAAACCGAGTCGCAAAAGCCCCATCACGATACAGAACACGCCGGAGACGATCGCCATCATGCTGGCCACCGCGATCGCGCGCGACGGATCGCCGCCCGCGACCGATATGACGACGCCAAGAATCGGTGCAGCAAGTGCGGAGTCCGGACCCAGGACGAGGATTCTGCTGGGTCCCCAAATGGCGTACGCAAGCAACGGAACAATCGTCGCGTAGAGGCCGTAGACGCCGGGAACACCAGACGCCTCGGCATAAGCAATGCCGACGGGCACCAGCATGGTGGTCAATACGAGCCCGGCTGTCAGATCTCTTGGCAGCCAGCTCGCCTGATACGTCTTCAGCATCGTCAGGCCCGGCAGCCAGCGCAACCATCCCGGCGCGCTGGCCGCGGCTTGCCCGCCTTCAGGAACTGGATGATCGGATTGCATTTGCTTGATGCTCGAGATCGAAAGAGCCACTAACCGGATAGCGGTCGCAATGCCGTTTCAAAAGAAGAATAGTTCAGTCACGCCAACGGCAATAGAAGGATCGGGCGGCCTATCCAGGAAGAATGCGCGCTGCGCACGTCCGCAGTCCATAAGACCAAAGTCCAATACCGTCCATCAGAGGCAGCGTCTAGACTGAATGCGCGCACACTGGCCGCGACGCGTCGAGCGCGTGTGCGCACATGAGCCACGCTGAATTCTTGAATTCAATCGCCATTGACCGTGGTCCGCAGTCCTTCTCCGGCAGAACTTGTTCCGGGCAGCGGACTACTGGCTAATTGCCGGGAGCGCAGAAATGAAAGCGAGTCACGTTTTTCTTGCGATGGCTGTCGTAATGACGGCGTGCCCGGCGCTTGCCCAACCGCAAACCTCAGTGGATGTCACGAAAGGGGCGGGAAGCGCGACGGTTGTCGGAACGTCGAAGGTGACGGCCACGGTCGTAGCAATCGAGCCGGCGACCCGGACGGTTACGCTGAAAGACAGAAAAGGCAAGGTGATCCAGTTGGAGGTCGGAGAAGAGGCGCGTAATTTCGATCAGCTGAAGGTCGGAGATATCGTCACGACCGAATACAGGGAAGCGATGTCGCTGAGCCTCTCGAAAACCAACGGTCCGCGTTCAGCGACGCAACGCCTGATCGAAGAGCGCGCGGCTCCCGGAGCCAAGCCAGGCGGCACGATCGGCCGGGAGATCACCGTGATGGCAGATGTCGTCTCGGTCGATCCAAAGGCGAAGACGGTCACGTTGAAGGGACCGCAGGGCAATCTGGTCGACGTGCACGTGGAGGACCCGGAGCAGATGAAGAACGTCCGCAAGGGTGATCAGGTGGAGATTGTCTACACAGAAGCCGTCGCGATCACGGTCACGCCTGGTGCCACACAGTAAAAACGGCGCGAAACATCACGTATAGACGCGCGAACGCCGGCAGCCAATGGTGCACGCGGATGTCGTGTTCGATCCAGGGAACAGCGATGATTCTTCGCGGAACAAGCCGGTTTCATGCAGGCACGGAGAAGGCTATGCGCGGCAAAGGCAAGCCCGGACCAGGCGGCGTCATTTTCAGGTGCCTTTTGCTGATGGGCGTTTTCGGCTCGCTGCTGGCTCTGACGGGATGTCCATACTATGCCGTGCCTCCCGGCACCGTCATCACAACGCCGGCAAGCTTCGACCGCTCGTTCGCTGCCGCATCGGGCGCAATGCAAGACGAGGGTCTGTCGATTACCGTGCAGGACCCTGCCAGCGGCACGATCGCCGGCGGACTTGACGGTGCTACTGTGACCGCAAGCGTACGACAGCAAGCCGATGGAAGTGTCGTCGTGCAGTTCAATTCGAAGGACGCACGCGACCCTTCGCTGCTCGATCGCATCTCGCGCAGCTATGACAGACGTATGGGACGGTGAGTGCCCGTCGGGCGGACATTGCCCCGAACCGTCCCATGCAATCGGACAATGCACACGTTACGGATTCGTATGATGCCAGCAGTGCCCGATATCGCTTCATGCCCCCGTCTGAAGGACGCCCGATTGGGGGCGAGTTCATATCCGCCGTTTCGGATCATTGGCCTGCGAGCCGCTTACCCGCCACGTTTTCGCCCGCAGTCGCGGGCCATTGCGCGCGGATTTTCGCCAGGACCAACTCTGGAAGCGGTATGTAGTCCAGGGTATCGACCGTCTGTCCCCCGTGGTTGAATGCCCAATCGAAGAACCTCAACGTTGCTCCGTCGTGGCCCGGCTTGTCGGGCGTTTGATGAAGCAACACGTACGTGGCCCCCATCACCGGCCATGCATCCTTGCCCGGCTGGTTGGTCAGCAACTGATAGAGGGAACCGGACCAGTCGGTGCTAGCCACCGCTGCCTTGAACGTCGCGACGCCGGGTTGAACGACGTTGCCAGCGGCGTTGGTCATCGCCGTGTACGTCAAGTGGTTCTGTTTCGTGAAGTCCCACGCAACATAGCCTATCGCGCCAGGCAGATACCCGACGTACGTGGCAACGCCTTCGTTTCCATTGCCGCCGATGCCGAGCGGCCAGCGCACGCTAGTGCCTTCGCCGACCCTGCGCTTCCATTCCGGGCTGACTTGCGCAAGATAGTGCGTCCAGATGAGCGTCGTGCCTGAGCCGTCCTGGCGGCGCACGACGGCAATCGGGTAGTTGGGCATCTTGATCTTCGGGTTCAGCCGCACTATTGCGGGGTCATCCCAATACAGGATCTTGCCGAGAAAGATATCGGCGAGTACCTGCCCCGTCAGGATGACCTCGCCCGCTTTGAGGCCGGGCAGGTTCACGACGGGCACCACGCCGCCGATCGCCGTTGGGAATTGCCGCAATCCGTTTTTGGCCAGCTGATCGTCGGTGAGCGGTGCGTCCGATCCGGCAAAGTCGACTTCGTGGGCGATGATCTGCTTGAGTCCGTTGGACGAGCCCGTGCCGCGATAGATCACCTTGCTTCCGCCCGACTTCTGATAGTCGGTGGCCCACTTGGCATAGAGAGGCGCGGCGAACGTGCTGCCGGCTCCCGTAATGTCGGCGGAATAGGCCGCGGCTGCAAACAGGCAACAAAGCAGACTGGCCATCAAGGTGCGCAATGTTCTCATGAATGGTCTCCGGTTGGATCTTGTCGCGGGACTTGCTATAGCCCGATGTTGTCTGGCGCGCGCGGAGAACAGCTAAAGCGTCGGAATCACGCTCGGAAACTCGAGGTGGTATTCGACGCGCTTGACGCCGGGCACGCACTCGGCCGCAATGTGGATCGCGCGCTTTTCCTCCTCGGATTCGATGACGCCCCACAGGTGTGCGACACCGTCCTTGACGAGCACACCCTGCTTCGGCACCCTCCAGCGCTGCCCGCGCATTGCCCGAACGATCGCGTCGCGCAGGCTCGCATCGTCGAGCGAAATAGCGTCAACGGCCGGCACGACGCTCGCCAGTGCGCGAATCAGATTCGAACGGCTCACGATTCCGACCAGCTTGCCGTCTTTGAGCACAGGCACGCGTTTGAGGTGCCGGCGCTCCATGAGGTCCGCGATCTGAGCGAGCGACATGTCTTCCGAAATCGAAATCACCTGATTGCACATCACGTCGCCGACGACGTGACCGTGCTCCTTCACATACCTCGCCGCCTGCTCGCGGGGCGACGACAACAGGAATTCGAGCCACCACCGACGCTTCCCGTGGCCGGTGCCGTTCTCCACGCGATGCAGCAGGTCCCTCTGGCTGACGATGCCGATGACCTTTCCGTCCTCGTCGACGACAGGCATCCCGCTGATGCCGTTGTCGACGAACAGTCTTGCAGCGTCGTGGATCGTCATGTCTGGTGTGGCGGTAACGACGGGCGTAGTCATGATGTCGAGTGCGCGCATGATCGTTCCTTCAGCGTGTCGCGTCGGGTCCCCATTTGTTGCACCCGTCGCATGGTTTCGGCAGACGCACCGGCAGAGGATCGCTCGGTGCTGAGGCGCTTGGTTCAATAAGCCGATGTGAGATCCGGTTGGGGACTGCCTGTTGTGAAAGCCGCTGTGAGCCGAAATCTTTGTACCGCTAGTCCGAGGCGATCGCGAAGTGTCGAGCGTCATCGCGCCATTGGAGAACGATCAACGCGGATATCAATTTCAGTCTGGCTGTGGTCGCGCATCCAGGGATCGCCAAACATGTTCGAGCAGCGCCCGGGAGTCGCCGGCTCCAAACGGGCGCCGTGCAGTTCTTAATCAGGCGTCAATTTCCACCGTAGTACTCGTTTATCCGATTCAGCGTCCCATCCTTCTCGGCACGGATCAGTTCCTGATAGACCTGGGCGCGCGTCTTGCCGACGCTCGCTCCGCTGGTGGTCGCGCCTGCCGTCGTTCCGCCGACGGAGTCGGTTGCCATCGCGGCATTGCTTTCGGAACCAGTACTCGAAGTACTCGCGGCATCGGCGGCATGGACCTGCATCGCAGACAGTGACAATGCTGCGACGGGAATCAAAATCAAGGCTTTCATCGCATTCTCCAGCATGGTGCATTGACATTGCCGACGCAGCACGCCGGCATCGCCGACTGTATTCGCTGGTCACATGCGCATGAATAAGGCCCCGGTCCTAAAAGAGGATCGGGGATTGCCCTATTCTGCAGGCTGGTTTCGTTCTATTGGCTTCTATTGGCTCTCGATCCACTGAATGGCGAACCGCATCAGTTCCTTGCCATTACGGATATTCAGCTTTTCCTTGATATTGGCCTGGTGCGCCTCGATCGTCTTCACGCTCCGGTTCAGCTTCTCTGCGATTTCGCGGGTGCTGAAGCCGAGGCCGATCAGGTGCAGTACCTCGAATTCCCGTTCCGAAAGGCTCGCAATTCGGCCCTCCGGCTTTTTATGAGGGGCCGTAAGCGCTCTCGCCAGCTTCTCGTGCATGGCGGCGCTCAAGTAGACATTGCCTGCCAGCACTTCGCGGATGGCGCTCATGACGTGCTCGGTGGCCTCCAGTTTCATCAGATACCCGTTTGCCCCGGACCGCAGTGCGCGTTCGGCAAAGAGGCTTTCGTCATGCATGCTGAGCACGAGAATGATCAGATCGGGATAGCGATGACGGAGAGTCTTGACAAGCTCCAGGCCGGAGTCCGATTGCAGGCTGATGTCCACAATCGCCATGTCGGGCCGGCAGGCCATCGCTGCGAGAGCCTGTTCGGCGCTGCCGGCTGCACAGCAGACGTGCAGATCCTCTTGCAGATTCAGCAGATGTGTCATCCCTTCGCGGATGATGGGGTGGTCATCCACGATCAGGATCTGGGTCTTGCGGCCCGGGCTAGCGGATTTCTCGTGCATGGCCAGGGCCCTCAGGCAGCGGATAGCTGATGGCGACCGTGGTGCCACCCAAATCATTGCGAGTCACGGTGCAAGAGCCGCCCAGCAGGCTTGCCCGGTGACGCAGATTGCGCAGTCCCAGTCCTGACGCACGCTCCATTTCTTCCTGGCCGATGCCTACGCCGTCGTCGCTGATTGAAAGCGTCTGCAGACCGCCCGCGCGCTCCAGGTCGATCCAGATGCGGTGGCCGTGGCAATACTTCAGCGCGTTGTTGACCGCTTCCTGCGCTGCACGGTAAAGGTTGATCTGCATGAGCGGATCGAGCAAGTCCACGTCCGGCGCGATCCGCAGCGTGCAATCCACGCCGTTGAGCGTGTGAGTCGTGTCTGCCAGCCCATGCAGTGCGGCCGCAAGGCCACCATATTCCATCGCGACCGGGTCCAGGCCATGAGCAATCCTGCGGGTCGTCAGCGACGCCTGCTTCACCAGGCCGACGACGGTAGCGGCGTCGGCGGCGGCGGGGTGGCCTTGCGTCTGCAGCTTCTGATTCAGGGCGGTGCAGTACAGCCCCAGACTGGTCAGCTGTTGCCCGAGTCCGTCATGCAGTTCACGGCCGATGAGCTTCTGCTGCTGATCGCCGATTTGGATCAGTTCTCCTTCCAGCAGACGGCGTCGCGCCATCTCCTCCTTTAGTTCATCGTTTGCCTTCTCGAGATCTTCTGTTCGCGCCTGGACGCGTCGTTCCAGTTCGACGTGAGCTGCCTGCAGCAGGCGATAGACGCGCTGTTCCTGAGCGCGTGCCGCCACCAGCAGCAGTCCCGTTACCGCCACGACGTTCGCGAAGGTGCACCACCTCACGAGACTATCCACTGGAGATTCGGCGGCGAAGGGGCCCGTGCCGTGGGTGGTGCCCCAGATGGCAACGATTGAGACCATCAGGGTCGCGATGCTGGTGCCGAGGTGCTGAAAGCGCAGAGCCGCCCAGATGATGAACGGGAAAATCGCGAGAGCCGCAGGGTAGTAGCCAAGCCCGGCAAGTTGCGGGGCGCCGAAGACGAGATAGCTGACCCAGAAAGTCGCAATGGTCAGTCCGCACGCCTCTATGGCCTGCTCCGCAGAGCGGACAGGGTTCGAGTACGTGAGGAAGCTGAACAGCGGCGGCGCCACGACCAGGACGCCCATCATGTCACCGAGCCACCATTTCAGAAAGGCTGCGACGTACTGGGTGACGGGCACCAGGCCCCCTCCTAGCAGGGCAGTCGTGCCGACCAGCGCACTGACTGCCGTGCTCATCACGGCAGCGACGCCAATGAAGGCCAACACGTCGTTGATGCGGTCGAGGGTGATCTGGAATCGGGTCGCGCGGCTCAGCACGATTGCGGCCGTCAAGGCGCCAACCATTGACCCGGTGCCGATCATTGCCGCCACTGCAACCGGCACGCCCCCCGACACGTTGGCGAGGAATGAGCCAATGGCAATTCCCGGCGCAACTCTGAAGCCCAGAGCGAGCAGCGCAACAAGAGCGATACCGCTGGAAGGCCACACCAGGGAGATCGCGCCGCCCACGACGGCGTAGGCAAGACCTATCCTTGCACCTGCGTAATATGCCAATGCAACGATCCCGGTGTGCAGGAAAAGGCTGAACCTGGAATTGCCCCGGATGGTACCCATTGTTCGCTTCTTCCTGAAGCCGCAGTGCTAATACGCACCGGCGCGCAGATCAAACGCAATACGACGCTGGAACAACGAGAAAAATGTGCCTTTCGACTGACGTTTGAGACGTGTGCTCTTCGCGGGCAGCATTGACGGTGGGAAAGTCGCACGCCGGTCAGTGAGTCACTCGGCGCTTCTCCCGCCCGACGTCATGATTGTGGTAGTACCTACCACGTTAATCAAATGCTACAGAGTGCTCGTTGGCGTGGGCCAGATTCGTCTTGCGTTCCTCAAGGCACGCCAGGTCGACAGGGAAAACCTGGCGCTGTGCTCGAGTGGGGCGATCAGGCCAAGCTCAACGGGATGCTGGCGCTCGAGTCGATCGATACGGGAGGACTGAATCCGTTCGCGCAAAAAGGCCTGGAGCTTCTGGCCAATGGCGTGCCTACCCCCGTGCTTGAAGACGCGCTTCAGCGTGAACTGGATGCGTACGAGCGCAACCACATGGCCGCCGCGCGCATCTGGCAGCAAGCGGGCGGCTATGCGCCGACGTTCGGCATCCTCGGAGCAGTGCTGGGCCTTATCGAGGTGACGCGGCACATACTCGAACCGGCCGAGCTTGGACAAGGCATTGCTGTCGCTTAACACGGCTGCCGTTGCCAGCGGATTGCGCCTGTGCGAGCACTCGCATCGTTCGGGGAGCGGGCGATAAGACGCGTGTCGGGCGGTGTCGGTGTTGGCCTGAAGCGTAGCGGACGCGATGCAGTGTTGGACCAAATCCAACATCGCGGCGATCGTTCGCCAATCGCTCGCCGCGCGCAATCGTGGGCAGCGCGACGAAACACCACGATGCTGCAAAAGCGGGGCAGACGCTATCTCCATTGGCGCGGTTATTGCGGACCATCGCTGCGTCAATACAGGAGATGGTCATGCTCATCCCGCGGAACGTTGTCGCATCCTTCGCAACCCGTCGTTCGCTCGTCATCATTGCCGTTTTCTCTGTTGCGGTAATGTGTGCGACAGGTATTGCGGCGTTTGCTGGTCTTCTACCGGCATCGGATCACGTAGCCGCATCCATGACCGCGACGCCGTTTGTCGACATGCAAGTCGACGCTGCGACTTCGACACGATGACGCCGAACGCGAAGTCTCTTCCTGTCGCGACAACTTGGGTTCGGTTTTTCGCATCGAGCCTGGCATTGATGTTTCGCAGATGGAACTCGGTCGTGAGTTCCGATACGAATAAAACCTTTCGACGATGAGCTTGTTGCGGTGTCCGACATGACGACATGCGCAACCCGTCGAGTTCGCGCGCCCCGGGTGCAGCGCACACGCAGCAGATTTCTTTGACGAGAGTAAAGGTCTTACAGAGACTTTACGTGAGCAACGGCAATCTGCTAAAGCAGCGCTGAACTTGTACTCAACCGTTTCTACTAGCAATCGAATCGATTGCCTGTTTCTGCCGTTGTTTGTTTGCATTTAATACCCGTGGGTCTTGCAATCGAAAGGAGCTTGACATGAGCAATGGACAGACGCGCGGCGAGGCTGCTGCGGCGGCGACGGGAAGAGCGGGCACGGTCGACATGAAACTTGAGGTCGTCGTCATTCCCGTGTCGGACGTCGACCGCGCGAAGCAGTTCTACGCTGGCTTGGGATGGAGGTTCGACGTCGATATCGCGAAGGATGATCAGTTTCGGGTTGTACACTTCACGCCCCCGGGCTCGCAGTGCTCGGTCCTGTTCGGCAAGGGCGTCACGACAGCAGAGCCCGGCTCGGCGCAGGGACTCCACCTCATTGTGTCCGACATAGACGCGGCGCGCGCAGCGCTTGTCGATCGTTGCGTCGACGTGAGCGAGATCTTCCACGACGTCGGCGGCGTATTCCACCATGCCGGTGAAGAAGGGCGTGTGAGCGGCCCTCATCCTGAACGAAAAAGCTACGGTTCATTCGCTTCGTTCAGCGATCCCGATGGAAATGGCTGGGTCTTTCAGGAGGTGACCACACGGCTCCCCGGAAGGGTGGAGACGCGCGAAACGACATTCGCTTCGTCGATGGAGCTCGCGGGCGCGCTGCGCCGTGCTGCTGCCGCGCACGGCGAGCACGAGAAACTAACCGGCCAGCACGACGAAAACTGGCCGGACTGGTATGCCGAATTCATCGTCCGTGAACAGGCTGCCCCGAAGTGAGTCTTGCATCGGAGAACATCAGTCCGCAAGAAGCACCGTGGAGCTAAAGGCATCGCGATGCCTTCACAAACACATCGCGGGTTCGCGCGATGTGATCCCCTGACGTAGACACTGTGGAGTAGGGTCAATGTCGTCGGAGAGGCGAGAGCGCTCGAGGTTGACGCTTTCGCCGAAACCCGGAGCCCGACATGATGGCCTGTCTGCCGTTTCGCCGGGACGGGAATCAAACCACTATTGCAGCCGCGTCCTGATTTCGTTCGCGAGTTGCTTCGTCGCAGCGTGCGTCGGTGCGTCGGAGGCGAGTGCATTGAGCAGACCGAAATCGTGGATCGTGCCGTTGTAGCGCGTCGTCGTGACCTCGTTGCCCGCTGCACCGAGCTTGCGTCCGTATGCTTCGCCTTCGTCGCGCAGCACGTCGAATTGCGCAACCTGAATCAATGCGGGCGGCAGTCCCTGTAGTTCCTCCTCGGACGCACGCAGCGGCGAGGCGTAGACCTGCGTGCGCTGCGCGGGGTTCGAGGTGTACGCGTCCCAGAACCACTGCATCATGGCTCGCGTCAGGAAATGGTTCTTCTGGTAGGCGAGGTACGAGCCGTCGTTGAAGTTTGCGTCCGTGACGGGCCACATCAAACCCTGGAAGCGGATTTGCGGACCGTGCTTGTCTTTCGCCATCAGGCTCACCACGGCCGCCATATTGCCGCCCACGCTGTTGCCGACCGCGGCGAGACGGTTGCCGTCCACGCCGATCTCGTTGCCGTGTTCCGCGACCCATTTGGTTGCGGCATAGGCCTGATTGATCGCGACAGGATAACGGGCCTCGGGCGAGGGCGTGTAGTTCACGAACACGGCAACCGCGCCGGATTGAACGACGAGGTCGCGCACGAGCCGTTCGTGAGTCTCGAAGTCGCCGAGTATCCAGCCGCCGCCATGGAAGAACATGAACACGGGCAGCGTGCCCGTGGCATCTTGCGGACGGACGATGGTCAGCGGCACGCTAATGCCGTCCTGTACGATCGTGCGGTTCGACACTTCGATGCCCGACAAATCGACCTTCACGCTGTTCTGCGCATCGATCAGCACCTGACGCGCCTTGGCGGGCGGCAGGGTATTGATGGCGGGACCCGTGCCGCTGTTGAGCTGCGTCAGGAATGCCATCGTGACACGGTCCGGCGTTGCCTGCGTGGCAGGCGTTGCTGCTGAAGCAAGCACGGCGTTCGCGGCGAGAACGGCGGCGAGGATGAAAGGCTTCAGGGTTTTCATTTTGGGCTCCAGTATTCCGTCAATGAGGCGAAGTCGATCAAACCAGCGTCAACGTGACGTCGATGTTGCCGCGCGTTGCATTCGAGTACGGGCACACGATGTGGGCCCTGTCGATCAGCGATTGAGCGGCGTCGCGGGGCATGCCGGGCAGCGAGATCCTCAGTTCGACTTCTATGCCGAAGCCGTTCGGGATCGCGCCAATGCCGACGCTGCCGTCGATGGAGACGTCCGCAGGAATCGGCGTCTTGTCGCGCGCCGCAACGAACTTCATCGCGCCAAGAAAACATCCGCTGTAGCCGGCGGCGAACAACTGCTCCGGATTGGCGCCTTCTCCACCCGCGCCGCCCAGTTCGCGCGGCGTGACCAGCCTGAAATCGAGCTTGCCTTCGGGGACGACAGCGCGGCCGTCGCGGCCTCCCGTGGCATGAGCGTGGGCACGGTACAGAACTTTTTCGATCGACATGATGTAACTCCTGACAAACAATGGTTGAAATGCGGAGCGATTCGTCTGCTATCTACATGTAGATAGGCAGCTGTGCGAACCTCGACCCGTCTTCGATGCAACTTGCCCAGACATGAATCTACTAGAAGATAGATAACTTGACCCAACAAAAGGCGGTGCTCGACCGCCTCAATACCTCTACTTCGAAACCTTCCACGAAGTCTCGACTTCTTCAAGCCGCGCCTTCGTCCTGAACAGCCGGCTTGCAAGTACGCTGCCCTGATAGGCAGCGTACAGCGTTCGTGCGACATGCTCGGGCTTGCCGTTGACGTTCAACGTGCCCTCCTTCGCACCTTGCGCAAGCACCTTTGCGAGCCAGCTTTCGTTGGCCTTGAAAAATGCTTGCACCGCCGCGCGCACGTTGTCGGGCAATGCCTCGATATCGGCGGCGAGCATGCCGCAAAGACAGATCTGATCGCCTTCGCCCAAGGTTCTGCCAAACAGCTTTGTGTACTTGCTGAGTTTCTGATCCGCACGGAGCGTAGCGTCGATAGAACCGAGCGTCGCGAGAATGCCGCTACTGTACTGGTTGACGGCTTCGAGCACCAGGTCGTCTTTCGACGGGAAGTAATAGTGGATGCTTGAAGTCTTCACGCCAACCAGCCCGGACAGGTCGCGATAGCTAAACCCGTTGTAGCCGCGCAGCATCATCAACGTGATGGCGTGGTCGAGAATCTGATCGCGAACTGTGGTTGTCGTGTCCATGGGACGAACCTTATCTACTGATAGATAGAATGTCAAGCTACTTTGCTGCATGGAGTGTTGATCGTCCTATTCGAACGTTCCTGTGCGCACTTCGCCGTCGCGTACGTAGCGCGTAATCAGCACACCGCCAGGCGTGCTGGTGGAGCGCGCCAGAGTGAAGGCGGACGCCAGTGCGTCGTCACCGAACAAGCGCTTGCCGTGCCCAAGTATGACCGGGTAGATCACAAGCCGGAGTTCGTCCACCAGACTGGCTGCGAGCAGTTGGCGCACCATGTCGCCGCTGCCAAACGTCAATAAATCGGCGCCGTCCTGGCGTTGAAGCGCGCGTGTCGCGTCCGCAAGATCGCCCTCCAGGGCGTGACTGTTCTGCCAGTCGAGAGTACCGGGTCGATGCGTGGCCACATGTTTGGGTACGCTGTTGAAGAGATCAGCGATGGCGCGGCTGCCTGAATCGGCCGGTACGTGCGGCCAATACGCCGCGAATATGTCATAGGTGCTGCGCCCCAGCAGCAAGTCGAACGGCTGCGAGAGCAGGTCGTGCAAGTTTTGGGCGATGGCTTCGTCGGCATAGGGAACGATCCAGCCACCCAGGCGGAAATCGCCGCTGAGATCTTCTCCAGGCCCGCCAGGGGCCTGAATTACGCCATCCAGACTGATGAAAGCTGAAACGATGAGCTTGCGCATGATGTTCTCCAGGTCTACGGACCCAACCGCTCCCTAAGATACGACGAACAATTCGCATGTGAATCGACAACGAGTCCGGCGACCTTCACGTGCTGCCGTGCATGCCTCACTCAAGCCGCGCCTGCTGGCAATCCTGCTGATACCAACGATCCACTTGACGTTGCGCCGCTTGCAGATCATCCGGATAGTACGGATCGAACCACCTTGACGGGTCGTATCCCGCTGCCTCGAGCGCGGCGAGTTCACTTCTGTTGCGCTGGGATGCGGGGGGTGCGTTGTTTCTGAGAGCGGTGAGGTCGCGGCATTGCGCTGCGCTCAGATGCGCCGCGCCTTCCGGCGTGCCGGCTGTGGCGCAGCCAGCGAGCGAGAAGGTCAATGCGAGAAGCACTGGCCAGATCGTCGGCGAGTTCTTCATGCAACGTCTCCCTTCAGTGAATCAGCGCTGAACGAGGGCTTAAATCAGTGCCGGCGCGGCGGCTCGACGAAAACCCGTTGCGCGGCTCGGTTTGAACCATTTTACGTTTGCGGCTCGCGACATCACTGAACGAAGGCGTCTTGCACATCGGCGTTGTCATGCTGCTCGCGGATTCGAGTTCAGCCGCATGGCCATCTGTTCGAGCGCCGCAGACGCTCGTCTGACAATTGACACCAAACGATAGAGCGAGCGAAGAAAAAAATCGCAACAGCTATTGAAAGATTAACCCGTCCTGGATGTGCTCGATCGGTTGATGCGGGCAGTTCTGCATCGGCTAGAGGGGCAATGAAATGGGCTTCCGTGCTAAAGGAAGAGCCCGTTCGCTGGCAAGGAGCGCACGCCTGGCAGCAGCTCGGGCACCGGGCACTCCGTATGCTTGGGTAAATCGAACGCGCGAGATGCGTGCCGGTTCTTCTCGCCATCCTCAGCAGCAGTTGCGTTGCCGCCAGAAGGCGTTCGGTCGAACCGACGAGCAGAACCAGGAGTAGTCCGTGTTGCTCCAGAAGCGCGTTCGCAGGCCCTTGCGGACTGTCGCGCTTGCCGTCGTCGTCGGCATTTCCTGTTCGCTACCTGCAGCGTTCGCTGCCGATGTCATTCAACCTCCGCCGGGAACGGCCGACGCTGTGCCAGTCGGGTCAGGAGAGAGCGAGCCTGGCGGTTTTCCGGCTATCGTCGACCGATACGGTCCCGCGGTGGTCAGCGTCATAGCGCGGTCCAGGCAGAAGCCACCGGCAGTAGAAGCCGTCGATCCCGCCGATCCACTCGTTGCGTTTTTCAATACTTCGTCGCCTAAGATGCGGCCGACCACGGGCCATTTCCCAGGTGTGATGACGGGCGCTGGTTCGGGTTTCATCGCCAGTGCCGATGGCTTGATCTTGACGACAGCGCATGTCATCGATCATGCACGCGATGTGACGATTACCATGACCGACCATCGCGCATACAAGGCGAAGGTGCTTTTGGTCGATACCGCAAGCGACGTGGCGATTCTCAAGATCGAGGCAACGAATCTGCCCGTCGTCAGGCTCGGCGACGCTTCGCACGTACGCGTCGGCGAACCGGTACTCGCGATCGGAACGACGCCTGCGGGGGACAACATGGTGACAGCGGGCATCGTGAGCGCTGCGCCAACCACCCTTGTTGATGGCAGGCGGTTTACGTTCTTCCAGACCGAGGTAGCGACGAATCCAGACAATTCCGGTGGTCCGTTGTTCAACCGGGCCGGCCAGGTTATCGGCATTGGCGTGCAGATGCACCCGGATGTCGGTCGGTATACGGGAATGACGTTCGCCATTCCCGTCGACGCCGCAAGCGCGCTGTTGAAGACATTGCAAAGCCGGCAGGGACGTCCGATAGCACGGGCACCCGATGATCTGGGTCTGGATGTGCAGGATGTCGGTACGGGAGTTGCCGCTGCGCTGGGCTTGCCTCAGCCGTCAGGGGCGCTGGTCAACGCAGTCAAGCCGGAATCTCCATCCGCGGTCGCTGGCATCGTGCCGGGGGACCTGATTGTCCGGATCGGCGACGGGGCGATTGCCAACGCAGCCGCATTCTCCGAGGCTGTGGCAAACCTGCGTCCCGGGGTAACTATCGCAGTACAGCTGGTTCGTGCCCGGCAACCGATGAGCGTCGCCGTTACCATCCTCGATGCACGAAATGTCGGAAGCTGGCTGGCGAATACAGGTGGAGGCGGTGATCGTTTGGGGCAGGTGACGCATCCACTCGATATCGCTGAGAAAAATACGGCTGAAAAACGCGCGCACGACGTGCATCACGATCTGATGGCGAACGACATGCAAGCTCCCACTGCACAGCTCGACCAATACCAGGTCGCGGTCGCGCAACGCATTGAAAAGAGCAACCCGTCGGATGTGCTGCACGGCGATCCCCAGGCGATGCTGCGCTCGGTCGTGGTCCTTTCGTTCGTCGTCGACCGCGAGGGACGCGTGATCGAATCTTCGGTGTATCGAACGAATGGCGACGGCGACGCTGAGAGCATTGCGCTCGCCTCTCTTCGCCGCTCTTCGCCGTTGCCGCAGCCGCCGGCGCAACTGCTCGATGGACGCGGGCAGCTGGAACTGTTCGAGGACTGGCTGTTCAACGACGACCGCAAATTCCACTTGCGTGAACTCACGCCACCGCAAGCGCAGACACTGAACTGACTTGCGAAATGGACGGCCGATATCCAACACGACCTTCACCTGGATCTCCACTGTATTAACGAAGCACTTCACTGTGGGATTAGTGGGCGCGACCAGACGCTGCACGCGCAACGAAAATCAACGCTATCCTGTCGCGAACCTTGATATACGGCTTACATTTTCCTAAAGTGAACTGGCCGTATCGGGCAAGAATGACGCCCATCCTGAACTACCCGATTCACCGATCGTCAGTGATTATCTGCGCCGAAGCGCTGGAGAAGCC
Organism: Paraburkholderia franconis; assembly: GCF_009362735.1. Classification (GTDB taxonomy): domain Bacteria; phylum Pseudomonadota; class Gammaproteobacteria; order Burkholderiales; family Burkholderiaceae; genus Paraburkholderia; species Paraburkholderia franconis. Next base: position 141,048 of record NZ_WHNP01000019.1, read on the forward strand.
CGTCGGCTGATCTGCGATCGTCATCCGCTTTTCGACAAGAGCCTACGCTTCATCGGCGTCGGCATAGCGACGCATTTGTCTAGCGTCTCAGGCCAACACAGTTCTACTACGTGACGGGCGAATCACCGAAGGAGAAAGCAATGATCAATTCTTCTGAAATTCGCCAATCCGGCTTTCAGGGCGAAGTCATTCAATCTGGCGATCCGGAATACGACAAAGCGCGTGCCGTGTTCAACGTCTCGATCGACCGGCGTCCTCTTCTGATCGCGCGCTGCGTCGACGCGGACGACGTGGCAAGGATCGTGGCGCTCGCACGCAGGCACAACCTGCCGCTTGCCATACGCAGCACCGGTCACAACGTCGCCGGATATGCAGTCTGCGACGACGGCGTCGTGGTCGATCTGTCGTTGATGAAAGCCATCACGGTCGATCCGTCGGCGCGTACCGTGCGTGTGGAAAGCGGTTGCGATTGGGGCGAAGTCAACGACGCGCTTCAGTTGCACGGCCTTGCCGCCACGGGCGGCTTCGTGTCGATTACCGGCGTAAGCGGACTGACGCTGGGTGGCGGCCTTGGCTGGCTCGTCCGCAAGCATGGACTCGCGCTCGACAATCTCCTGGGCGTCGAGGTGGTGCTCGCCGACGGCCGCAAGGTGAAGGCCAACAGCCGCGAGAATGAGGATCTGTTCTGGGCGATACGCGGCGGCGGAGGCAACTTCGGCGTGGTGACGTCGTTCGAATTCCAGGCGCACCCGGCTGGTACCGTGCTCGCCGGCATCGTGCTCCATCCCGCCAGCGCAGCCGCGGGTGCGATCCGCAGGTGGCGAGATCTCGAAGCGGAAGCCCCGGACGAATCGACGCTAGGCGCGCTTCTGTTTCACATGCCGGACGATCCTTCGCTGCCTCCACCGATGCGCGGCGCTCCCGTCGCAGGTCTCGGTGGCGTCTACGCCGGTCCGGTGGAAGAGGGCGAGAAAGTCTTGCGGCGCTTGCGCGAATACGGGCCGCCTCTTGTCGACAAATTCGCACCCACGCCATACAACGAGGCTCAGCGCATGGCGGACTTCCTGTGGCCGCCGGGCCTGCATAGCTACTGGAAATCGAGCTACCTCAAGGCGCTTGACGACGCAGCCGTCGACATCGTCGTCGATCGTTTTGCGCGTGTCCCGTCGCGGCAGACCGTGATCGTGCTGGAGAACTATGGCAACAGCGCATGGAGCCGCGTTCCCGAATCCGCGACCGCGTTCGGGCATCGCAACTGGCCGTGGAATATCGTGGTCACGTCTGCATGGTCCGATGCGAAGGATAGTGAACGGAACATTGCATGGACGCGCGAGCTGCTCGACGCACTGCGTCCGTACACAGCGCCCGGTGCATACGTGAACTATCTCGGCGGCGACGAGGGCGTTGACGGATTGCAGGCAGCGTATGGAACCAAACTCGGTCGGCTTGCCTCGATCAAGGCAAAGTACGACCCGACGAACCTGTTCCGCCTGAACCAGAACATCGCGCCCGCGCCGCTCGCGGACGCGCCGGGCGGGTGAATGCGTCTGCCGGTTATGCACGCCGCTCATCGCGAGGCACCGTGCAGAGGTGGCGGCGTGCAGACCGAACGAATACGACAGCACCGATGAAACGAGCAGTGTCGCGCTGACGAAATGCAGCCCCAGCGAATAGTCGCCGCTGATGTCGCGTAGCCTGCCGATCACCATCGGCCCAATCGTGCCGGCGATCAGGCTACCCATTGCGTTGATCAGCGCGATGCGCGCGGCCGTCGCGGAACCGGACGGGAACTGCGTCTGCATGCTCCACAACGGCGGCTTTGCCGCATTGATGCCGACGTTCGCAAGCGTCAGTCCGATGATCAGCACGACTGCTTGGCTCGCGTGTCCGGACATCAGCATGTCGATAATGGCCGCCAGACACGCGATCGCGACGTGCAGACGGGCGTTCGTTCGTGCGATCCGAATTGCGCGCCCACAGCACTATCGCGAAGACCGCGAACGGATTTGCAATCGCTTTCTTTCTGGTTCGCGTCTTTGAATTAGTTCGCAACACTATCGATAAGCGTGAAAGCAGTTCGTGCGGGTTTGTCGAACCGATCGGGCGGGCTCACGCTCCACAGCAATTCGAAGAGACTGCACTCGAACGCAAAGAACTCCGCGCGCTTTGACTGGACAACGCGTAGTGCTCCGCCCGCGACGAAATGAAGGCCACGGTGTCGTCGTACAGATAGGTCGTGCACCTACTTGGAAATCAGCGGGTGCGAAGCGGAGTTCAGGGCGATTGCGCGTCGACGCCATCGCCCGGAAGGGCGCACCGGTCCCTCGTTATGACAACAGCGACGCAGAGTAACCGTTCGAATTTCACGAAGTCAGTTTCGCGAAATGCGGTTGGACGTGGACCGCGCATTGCACATACGCTTGTTGCTGGCACCATTTCTGCGACGAAAAGCGGTTGAATCACTCAAGGACCTGCTCGCGCGGATGGCCACCTTCCGTCATGCGGGTTTGACGATCCAGGTCCGGAAAGGGCCGCCAATGTTGAGGCTCCGGAAAATCGAGTCTTTCCTTTTCGGCGACTTCGCCCACAACGACAGATCAAGCATGAGGTTGGCGTCGATGGCTCGCGATTTACCTAAGGTTCTTCCCGAACTTCTTCCGAGGTTATGGGCATTCGCGTTACGAATTTCGCGGGATCACTACGACGCCGAGGAACTGGTGCAACGCGCGTGCTTACGCGCGCTCGAACTCAAGCATCAGTTGCGGCCGGACACGTCGCTCTTGAGCTGGATGTTTTCGATCGTGTATTCCACGTGGATCAACGAACTTCGTTCACGCAACATGCGAAGCCGCACAAGCGCGGCATGGGACGATAGCCTCCTCGAAATGGTCGCGGACTCTGCAACTCGTAATCCCGAATGTGAGGCAATGAGTCGGCAGATCATCAAGGCCGTGGAGCAATTGCCGGATGCGCAGCGTGCCGTTGTACTGCTGGTGGACGCTGAGGGAAGAAGCTATCAAGAGGCTGCGAAAGTCCTCGATGTGCCGATCGGCACAGTTATGAGCCGTCTATGTCGAGCGCGGCGGAGCGTGAGCGCAAAATTCGCACGTGCGCAGGTTGAAGGAGGTGCCCTCGCGCCTAAGCGCCTAAGCCAATGACGTATGCAACATCAGGGCAGTGCGATAACCGATCAATCAAGGCGAAAATTCGCGCGCTGTCACGGTCGACACGTAGTTCGTATTTCTGATCAATTGCCTACGCCTCGAACGTCGTTGCAGTGCTATCGACGAGTCGCCCTTTTCTCTCTTCTATCCACCGCTGTCGTCAATTGACTCATGATTCAACTCCTTCTCGTGATGCGATAGAACGAAAAATGGCCGATATATTGAACGCCTGATTGACTGGTTGCTTTCACTCGCGCGCCGGGTTGCTTGCACCGGCGCGGCCATGCCCGTCGGTTCCTACGAGAACACGTCGCTCACAGAGCTATTCCGCTCATGCGTCCGTGCGGCCAGCAACCGGAACGATAGTAATAGCGCATGGAATAGAAATAGCGCTGACGTGTTTTCTGAGTGCCGGACGCGACGAGAAGTCACCTCGTTTCGCGAAGGAAAGGACAATTGAAACAGGAACAACACATGACTTCGAATCAGCGGATACTCATCTATTACGACGGCACCGAGGAGGCTCGTTCGGCGATCGCTCGCGCGAGTCGGATAGCTTTGGCGCTCGATGCGCATATTCATGTGCTTACTGTCGTCGACACCAACACAGCTATCGTGTCAACTTCGGGCATGTTGTGCGAGCCGGCGTACTTTCTGATCGAGAACAGGGCGCGCGACGTGCTACAGGAAGCACTCGATCACATGACCGCGCGCGGCATCAAGGTGAGTGGACACTTCGCGGTTGGCAACGTGGTCGAGCGCATCGCACAACATGCTGAAATGATTGACGCAGACCTGCTGGTCGTCGGTCATCGAAGGCGTTACGGGCTTGCTCGCTGGCTGGGTGGCGCGCCGACATATTCTGAACTTGTCGATCGGGCCAAGGGCCGCACGGTGATCACGGTTGCGGTGGCATGAGGGAACGCCACGCAGGATGTGTCAGTCGATAGAGACGGTGTGCGCAATTCATGGCAATAAAAGATCCGTGTTAGTTGAGCTCGGAGTTGCGCACGCCGGTCCCGCACGGTCACGCGAACAGACGCGCCTGAAGTTCTGCGCGATGGCAAGCTGCATTCAAGACGAAGTACTGACGAATGGGTCTGAAGCGCGAGAGGAAGGCACGCGTCCGAAGTACCGGCTAACGGGCGCCTTTGAGCAATCCGCAATGGGAGAGGAAACAGCCGGACGTCGTCGAATATTCCATATAGCGCGATGCACGAATCCGCGAAATAAATGGAATAGGCTCATGCGATGGAGTGTTGTGGAAGAGCGGTTCGAACCGCCTCGACCCAACAACAGGAGGAGCATCGCCATGATTCGTCGTTCACACGGGACACCAATTGCAATTGGTGCTGGTTTGATCTGGGCCGTGATCGGATCGTCCGCGCGAGCGGAATCGATCGATCTGCCCGACGCACGCGCGTTTCTGAGTGCGACCGCATCGGGTGTGCAGATCTATGCATGCGAGTACGGTTCGGATCACGCGCTCGGCTGGGTTTTCCGGCAGCCGCGCGCCACGCTCTACGATGCGAACGGCGCCGCCGTGATCGCGCATTCGACTGGACCCTCATGGGAAGCGCGCGACGGCAGCCGCATCGAAGGAGACATCATCGCGCAGAAGCCGAGCGACATGCCTGGCAGCGTGCCGCAACTTCTGCTGCGGGCGCGCTCGACAGGAGCGCAAGGCTTGCTCGCTTCGGCGCGCTATGTGCAGCGAGTAAAGACAGTCGGCGGTGTGAAGCCGACCGCGCCCTGCACGGTGCAGCATCAGCCGGGCAGCTCGCCCTATATCGCGACTTATCTTTTCTACAGGTAAGACTGCAGGTTAGACCCGCGATTCATCTGTTCGATCATATTCGTCCATATAGCAAGGATTGCAATGCAAAACAAAAATCTAACTGAATAACGCATCGGCCGTGAGCGTCGCGCGCGTCCGCAGACCGAGCGCGACGAGCGTGCCGCGCCCATCCCGCAAACGCACAATGCTTTCGCGCGATTCGATGAAATCGCCGTCGGGGAGGGCGTCGCCCGCCGCCCATGTGTGCAATCGATGAATCATGCTCAACCGTTGATTGAAGGAGCGTTCGCGTCCGGCAAATGCCGGTCCCTTCAGCACAACAGCCGGACAGAGAAATTATTCCGAGCTAGTTCGCGGCATGCGCGAGACACAGCACGAGCCTGCAAACGGACGCACCGGCGACGAAGGCGATGCCCAGGGCCGCGCCGAACCACGCGAGCGCAATCCATCGGCGCCAATTCCACGTCGTGCCGCACCGCTTGCCTGCGAAGGCATCGTTCGCACTCTCGCGACCGTCGACGAATGCGGTGAAATCGGTTCTGCGCCGCGCCGTATGCGCCATGACATCGATCGTGTTGGCCAGGCTCGCGGGTACGGGCGGAAGCCGTTGATGCGCGAAGGCCTGCACATAGGGCAGGCGTGACGCACCGAGCCACGCGACGCGCCGGGTCGCGTCGGGATCATCGTCGAACATGCGCTCGACTTCTGCGCGCCGTCGGGCGGCCAGCGCGCCGTCGACGTAGGCCATCAGTTCGATGTCGTCCGAATTCATAAGGCCGGTCCAACGCGGTTCGCAGTGCGTGTGCCGCGCATTTCCACGAGTGCATGGCGCGGCCCGCGCCCGCATGCAGCCATGCGGGTCAATGGCATAACACCTGTGCCGGGTCGTTATTCCATTCGATGCGTGGAGCGTTTCCGCGAGACGGCGCTATCCGGCGCGCGACGGGTCCGCCTGTTGCGCATCGCCGAACAGAGGGGCCATGTCGAGGTTGGAGATGCGCTTGCCGAGCGCGGCGAGATCGGCTTCGTCCGCCTGGCCGATGAGCGCATAGCTCAGTTCGGCCTGACGCCACGTGGCGACCTCCATCGACTCGACGGTGCGGGACGCGACCGCCTGATCGGGGCGCGCGTCCTTCATCACGCACAGCGCGATGGGTGGACCGTTGCGCGGCAGATAGACGATCTGGACGAGCGGCTTGTTGTTGAAGCGCAGACGCTGCACCGACTTGAAGGTGAGCCCGGCGCTGCTCAGGTCCGGCACACGCAGCGCGAGATGGTCGTCGCGGCGGATGTCCTCGACCACCTTCGCGGCGACCGCCGGATCGTCCTCGCGATACGCAACGGTATCGCGCGTATAGAGCTTCTGGTAACCGACGGCCGCCTGCACCCACGGCGACACGTTCGATGCGCTTGCCATCTGCGAGCCGCTCGAGCCCGGCGCGCCGGGTCCGAACAGTGCGCCGGGATGAACGAACTGGCCGGCCACGAATGCGCCTGCTACGCACGCCGCCGCGAGCCACACGGGCACGCCGCGCAGACGTGAACGCCCGGGCGCGGAAGGCGACTGCGTTGACGTTGGCATGGCTGCGTCGTTCGCGCTGGAAGGACGATGCGCGCGCACCATCTCGTCGACGCGAAGCCGCAGTGATTCCGGCACGGGTGGCAGCGTCTGCTGCGCGAAGGCATCCGCGAAATCGACCTGCGAGGCGCGCAGCAGCGCGACCTTCTTGCGCGCCTCGGCGGACTCGCGCAACTGCAGTTCGACTGCGGCGCGCTCGTCAGGCGACAGGCCGCCGTCTACATAGGCGAGTAACTGAGCGTCGTCGGCCTTCATGCGATTGAGTCCTTGTGCTGCGGGGCGGGACGCGCCTTGGGCGTGTCGCCGCCGAACATGGCGCCGACAGATTGCCGGGCTCGCGAGAGCCGGCTCATCACCGTGCCGATGGGTATATCGAGTACGTCGGCAGCGTAAATCGCGAGCCGATGGACAAGAACCGTATAGAAGGCGCTGCCGAGCAGGGCGAGCGGGCACGTAACCGCGAAGCTCCCGTGATCAAGGCGAAGTGGCGTAGATGCGGCGGTTGTGCGATGAAGGAGTGCGTTCTTACCTGGGGAGATCTCGCCTTGTGCCTGAAAGGGCGACGGCGTCGAGCCGGAGCGAGAAGTCAGCAGAGGCCGTAGTAGTCACAGGACAGGTCGATGAGACCGAAGCTAGTGATGAAGGGCCGAACGGGACTTGCTGATACGTCAGCCCTTCGACCGCGACGAGCAGCATCACGACACGCTGTGCTTCGGGCAGGCGTTCGATCGCTTCGACGATCTGGCTGTGCATGAGCCTGGTTTCCGGACCATTGTCGACGGGATCGGGCAGATTTTCGAGGAAATCGTCGTCACACTCGAAGCTGGCCCGCTTGCGCACGCTGCGGGCGCGTAACTCGTTGATCCAGGTGGAATGAACGATGGAAAACATCCAGCTCAACGGGGCCGTGTCGGCTCGAAGCTGATGCGCGCGTTCCAGCCCGCGCAGGCACGCGCGCTGCACGAGGTCCTCGGCGTCATGCTGGTTTCCCGACAGGCGAAGCGCGAACGCCCACAGTCGAGGCAGCATGGCGGGAAGCATGCCGGGTAAGTCTGCACCGCTCATCGAAGGTGTTTCTCCATGATCCCCGTGCGGGCCGACCTTGCGCGAATGCGATCGTGTGCGATCGTCTGGCTGTGGGCGCGAAGTTCGGGCCGTCTAGTCTAACTTAAGACGGAACACCTGGCGGTGGTGCTTTATTCCACGCCCTTGTTCTGTCTCTCTGGTTGCGTGTCTTCAATGGCCGCTCGTGGCCGCCTTTGCTTCTTCGCGCGTGCGTCTGTTGAACGATACCGCGTAGGCGGCGGAGCGCGCGGCGAGCAGCGGATCGTCCGAAGGCGCGATGCCGTCCGGCAGCACCGTCGGATCGAAGTTGATATCGCGGCACGTACCGTCGATCTGCGATTGCGCATGGTCGATCACGAGCGTGCCCGCATCGATGCGATGCAACTCGCGCTCGGCCGGCCAGGCGCGTGTCGCATCGTCGACGGGATCGCCCGGGCCCGCCGGCGTCAGCATGAGACGCCAGCGCACGGGGCCCGACTTCAGCCGCGTTCTCAGGTCGTGCGCGAGGAAATCGGGATCGCTCGCGCGCGCGTCGTGTTCGTCGAGCGGCGCGTAAGGCGTGTCGGGGACCACGCTCCAGCGCACGAATCGCGTGACGCCGTGCGCATCGGTGAAGCGGAATGCGTTGATGCTGAAATAGCTGGCGTTATAGAAAGCCGACGATGGCGAATGACTCGCGAGCCAATCGCGCAAAGCACTCGTTTCCGGATAACGCGCGACGAACGTGTCGACTTTTGCGGGGTCGGGACGGCCGGTGCGCGCATCTGGCCGCAACGCCTGCATCTGCTCGTAGACGGCTTGCGGCGTTCGCACCGCGAAGACGGGCGCGGAATTCATGCCTGTGCGCCATTCCTGTCCGTCGGCGGGAAGAAAGCGCAGTGCGAAGCTGCGTACGGTCGTGTCGGCGTCCGCTTCAGCAGGATTGCCGCCAGGCGCAGAGAAGCGGCCTGTGACGGGCGTGCGGCCTCGCGTGAACACATCCGCTCGCGACAGCGCCGCGCCATTGCCGTTGCCGTCGAAATAGCCGCTCACGCAGATGCCTTTGGCGTGATTGCGGCGAAACCCCGGATGCCTGCCCGCGACGGCTTCGAAAGAATCGACCAGACGATCGGGCGTCAGCGCGTCCGCTCCTCCGGGCAGCCGGACCCACCCTCCGACCCATGCGAATGATCCAAGCAGAAGGGCCGGCGCGAGCGCAACGGCGATATATCGTAAGAAGAGGTGCGATTGTTGGGGGCGGGACATGAAGCCACAAAAACGAAGCCACGGAGACGATGCGCCGTGCCGGTTCCGAAGTGCTGGGGAGGATAGATCGCCGCGAAGGTTACGTGCTATCCGAAGACAATGTCGTCGTTCGCACGTTGCTGAATGTCCTTGATCCATCGGCAGAACAACTTGACGCCATCCAACGTGAAGAACGAATGCCATCCTGCGTGAAATTCTATCGGACGTTGCCGGATCGATTCATCGACGTTGGTTCGAGATGGTGTCCGAAGTACGGGGCAATTCCAGCCTGCCACAATCTGCGCGATCGCGGTGTAGCATTCCACGGTGTGCGCATTACTTTCTGGAGTTCACAGAAAGGCAGGCAAGTCGGGGTGCGGAATCCGGACGGACAGAAGGAAGCATGATGTCAATCGAGTGGAAGCGCCGCGTCTGGCTGTTCATCCAGCGTCTCTGGCAGCCGACCAGCGCGTGCATGACCTGCATGCCGGGTAGCTGGGGCAATATCTTGAGTCTTGCCCACTGGACGATTGCATTGCAAACAGGTCTGCTCACCGGAATCCTCGCCGTACTTTTGACGTTCACGCCGTTGACAAGGCTCTATGCGCAGCGATACGGCAACGCGCTGATAGTCGGCTTCCTGACGATGTTAGGCGACGCGTACTCGCACCCGAATCACTATGGTGTTCCTTTTGCCGAGGCGGTCGTAACCGGTGTGATGTCGGGCCTGTTGACGCTGGCCGCTTCATATATTTTTGAAGACCGCGCCCGACGCCTTCGTGCGGCGTGCACCCGGATTTCCCGATTGCTGGTTCACTGACTGTATGCACGAGTTATCGCCGCGTCAGCAAGATGCCGACGACCTTCCGAACGCGGCGAGTTTCGGTCAGTGGGACCGGCTCGTTGCATGACCGAAACGGCAATGCGGACGTTCGCTTCGGTGACAGTGCACCAACGAGTGAGCATTCGCATCCGGAAGTCATATACTGGCTCGGTGCGTTTGGAGCATGCGTCGGCATAAACGCTCATCGAACACGCCTGGACGCCCCGCGACTGGAAAACAAACAACGCCGTAACCGTATCGCTCAGCCGTTTGCCCGCGCATGTCCTTTCGTCGGACGTGACGACCACGAGGCCTGGTGGTCCGGGCTTGACGGCACCTGCCAGACAGGACGAAGCCATGCTGACCATCGATGACATCCGGGCAGTTCCGCTTTTCTCGTCACTTCCCGCCGACGAACTGGAGAGCCTCGCGCACACGTCCGCCGACCTGCATCTGTGCGCGGGCGAATTCGCCGTCCATGAAGGCGGCGAACGCGCGCTCTATGCGGTGCTGTCAGGCAAGATGGAAGTCATCAAGACGTTCGACGGCATCGAGCGCACTTTGGGCTGGCGTCTGCCGGGCACCATCTTCGGCGAAGTGCCGCTTGCGCTGAGTTCGCCGTTTCCGGGCGCGTATCGGGCCGCGGAGCCCTCGCGCGTCATGCGCGTGGATGCGCAGCGCTACTACGCGCTCGCGGCCGCGTCGCCGGAGGTTGCGCTCAAGATGGGGGCTCTCGCGCGCGAGCGCATCGGCGGTCTTCAGAGCCTCTCCGCCGAACCGCCGAAGGCACGCGTGACCATCGTCGGCAGTCGCTGGGACGACGCCTGTACCGCGTTGCGCCAGTTCCTCGCGCGCAATCAGATCAGCCATGACTGGATGACGCCCGACGCGCCAGAGCTGCAGGCGCGCTGGCCCGGCGACATTCCGTCTGAGGCGGGGTGCCCCGCGCTGCGGCTCGTCGACGGAACGGTGCTGAGCCGGCCCGCGACGCGCGAGCTTGCACGCTTGCTGGGTTTGCAGACCCAGCCCCGCTTCGCCGAATACGACACGGCGATCATCGGCGGCGGGCCGGCCGGGCTGGCCGCGGCAGTGTACGGCGCATCGGAAGGCCTGCGCACGCTGGTGCTGGAGCGCGAGGCGCCGGGCGGGCAGGCCGGCACATCGTCGCGCATCGAGAACTATCTTGGCTTTCCGAACGGCGTTTCCGGCGACGAACTCGCGAGCCGCGCGCTACAGCAGGCGAGGCGGCTCGGCGCCGAGATTCTCGTTACGCGGTCGGTGGCGCGAATCGATGTTGAACGACGCGAGATTTACCTCGACGGCGGCGATGTCGTGCGGTCGCAGACGATTATTCTCGCGACGGGGGTGACATGGCGGCGCCTCGCCATTGATGGCTTCGACCGGTTCATTGGCAAAGGAATCTACTACGGCGCGTCGCGCAGCGAAGCGAGCGCGACGCATGGACTGGATGTTCATCTGATCGGCGGTGGAAATTCGGCTGGACAGGCCGCGCTCTATTTTGCCAATCACGCGCGCAGGGTGACGCTCGTCGTGCGAGGCGATTCGCTCGAGAAAGGCATGTCGCGCTATCTGATCGAGCAGCTCGCCGGCAAGGAGAATGTCGCGGTGCAGTTGCGATCGGAAGTCGTCGGCGCACATGGCGATACGTGTCTGAGCGCGATCGACGTGCGCGATGGAACGGGCGCAGAAGTGCGCCGCTGCGACTGTGGCGGCCTGTTCGTTTTCATCGGCGCTGATGCGGAAACGGATTGGCTGCCGGCGGAAATCGCGCGCGACGCACGCGGCTATGTTCTGACGGGTGACGATGTCGTCAAGGCGGGCCGCTGGTCCCATAGGCGGGACCCATACCTGCTCGAATCCAGCGTACCCGGTGTGTTTGCGTGCGGGGACGTGAGGTTGAGTCCCGTCAAGCGCGTCGCTTCGGCAGTCGGCGAGGGCAGCATGGCAATCGCTTTCGCGCACAAGTATCTGCAGTTCGATGCGCGGTAGCGTTGGGGGTGGCGGAGTGCGTTCATCTGTGCCGCGTTGCGCAAGACCCGCGAAATTATCTCAGGAGACGTCAGGACAAGAACGCGGAGCAAGCGCGATATCTCCAGCGAGGTGCGCGCCAGCTAACTGCCTGGGCTGCCAACGATGGGGACTCTGCGGCAAATTGATTGCCCCTGGCGCCGTCGGCAACAAAACACCGCTTGCGAGCGAGGCGCTCTAAAGCCGATGGCGCCGACAACGACTCGGTCCGGGCCAGCTTCTGCCGCCCGGCCGACATATATTGCAGTTAATCCCGTCTTTATTCTGCAATGCGCTTGAAACTGGCGTAGTAATCGTCGGTGTAATAGCAGTCGCTGGTCTGCTTGCGCGGTCCACCACATACGATCCGGCGCAGCCCGCGATCCGTCGAGCCAGGCGTGCGAACCGTGTATGTGTGGTAGTAGCCGCGCGGATGCTTCGGCAGCAAAAGCGCGCTGTTACGGAACAAGACGCCGTCCTCGCCAAAAGGGAAGGGGCCGCCCGCTTTGATCAGCCGCAGTGTTTCGGCTGCTTCACCCGGCAACTGTGTCCTGGTGACGGTGCCCAGCGTGCCCGTCGCTTGCGCGCCTGATGCGGCGTGTGTATCGCTTGCGCCTTGCGCTGGCTGACCCGGCGCCTGACTCGCGGATGCGCCCGATGCCTCAGTGACGTTTTGCGATCCCTCCTTGCCGCATCCACCGAGGATCGCGCTCAAGGCGACGATGCAGGAGAAAGCCCACGCTCTCTTCACGAAACGGTTCTCCCTCGTTGACCAGAATTCGACGACCAGGATAGATGTAAAGGTATCGCTAATGGTGGGGCGAATCAATGTCCGGCCGGAGATGGGCACTTTTTACACGGCAACCAGACCGATGTACCTTTTTCCGCAGTCCGCGACTGTGTGCCCCGAGGCTCGTCGAAACGCCGCGCGTCACGAATATAGGCGTCGGTGACCGGCTGACCTCGCAACGCGGTCTCTCGATGCTCGGCAGTTCGAAGGACCGCTGAGGGGGCGATCGCTGCCGGATGCGGATCGATCGATGGAGGACCTCGGCTCCCGATCGACGTCGGACCTGGTGCGGTCATCTGCGGGCACGGGTCCTTGCATTTTCACCGGCATTTGAGCGTCGACTATGCATCGTACCGCGGACATCGACTCATCTACCGTATGTAAAGTCTCGTTGGGCTCCTGTGAAGAAGGGATCACAAGGACAACATCCGGGCCGGTAACCGCGGTGACGTGAGATTGACGTGTTCGATCCATCGACCGCTGAGTTCGTATCTGGCGTCACCTCGTCTGAGGTTCGCAGCACGCGCGCTTGTACTGAACAGGCGGACACGGTACCGAGCCGAATGAACAGAACACGCAGCAATCGCCCGGCTTCGGACGCAGCAGCGCATGACAGGCCTGACACTCGTAATAGAACTGACATGCATCCGTGGGCATGACTTCTGGCGTGGCAACTCCACATTGCGGGCAGGTCAGCACGGATGCGAGAACGACTTTGCTCACGGTGGCGGTCTTCCTGTCGAAATCAGCGGTCACCGCGCTGACGTCGGGCGCCTTCCGACGAAGCAACGCGCCACCGTCGCTGACGCACCAGATGGTCGAGCGACAAGGCTCCGGCGCCCCGGCACAACAGGACGAGCAGCATGGCCGCCCACTGGATATGCGTCGGCCATGCCCGCGGGTACACAAAGATCTCGATCACGGAGGTCATCCCGAGCAGGACCAATGCGGCGGGCCTGACGCCCAGGCCGAGCACCAGCAACACCGGCATGCTCAGTTCTATCGATACGGTGATGTGCGCTGCCACATCCGGCGGCAATACCGGCAGCCTGTATTCGTCGCGAAACAGTTCGAGCGCCGCATCCCAGTTTGCGAGCTTGGTCATCGCCGAATTCCAGAAAATCGTTGCAACCGCGAGGCGCAGCGGAATGGCCAGCAGCCAGTAAGGCACGCGTTCCAGCAACTGAACCGCGCA
>NZ_WHNP01000190.1 GCF_009362735.1 Paraburkholderia franconis
CGTCGGGCATACCCGACGGTCTGCCGACAGAGGTGTGGGAAAAGGTAAAGAACCATCCGTGCTATTCGGAAGAGGCGCATCGTCATTATGCGCGCATGCATGTGGCGGTGGCCCCGGCCTGCAACATTCAGTGCAACTACTGCAATCGCAAATATGACTGTTCGAACGAGTCGCGGCCCGGCGTTGTGTCGCAGAAGCTGACGCCGGAGCAGGCAGTAAAAAAGGTGGTGGCCGTCGCCGCCCGGATTCCGCAGTTGACCGTGCTCGGCATTGCGGGTCCCGGGGATTCACTGGCCAATCCGAAAAAAACTTTCGACACCTTCCGCATGCTTCGCGAGCGGGCTCCGGATATCAAGCTATGCCTGTCGACGAATGGCCTGGCGTTGCCGGACCTTGTCGACGAGATCTGCAAGCACAACATTGACCACGTGACGATCACCATCAACATGGTCGATCCCGTCATCGGCGAAAAGATATATCCGTGGATTTTCTGGGGCCACCGACGAGTCACGGGCAAGGAGGCCGCGCGCATCCTGCACGAGCGGCAAATGCGAGGGCTTGAGATGCTGGGTGCGCGTGGCGTACTTACGAAGATCAACTCGGTGCTGATTCCGGGCATCAACGACGAACACCTGATCGAGGTAAATCGCGAGGTAAAGAGGCGCGGTGCGTTCCTGCACAACATCATGCCGCTGATCTCGGAACCGGAGCATGGCACGTATTTCGGCCTGCGCGGACAGCGCGGCCCGACTGCGCGTGAGCTGAAGAGCGTGCAGGACGCCTGCATGGGCGGCGCGAACCTGATGCGCCATTGCCGGCAGTGCCGTGCGGACGCGGTGGGGCTCCTCGGCGAGGATCGCCGCGAGGAGTTCACGCTCGACAGGATCGACCACATGGAAATCGGGTATGACCTCGACCGCCGCCGCGAATATCAGCGCCGCCTGGAAGCCGAAGTCGATGTGCAGCGTGGTGAGAAACAGGAGGCGCTCGCCTTCGTGCAGGGGCGCGAAGTGCAGGGCGACCGGAGGGCCCTGATCGCCGTCGCGACAAAGGGGCGCGGCCGGGTGAACGCACATTTCGGGCACGTCCGCGAGTTCCAGATTTTCGAGATCAGCGCTACCGGAGCGTTCTTTGTTGGCCACCGTCGCGTGGACCTTTATTGCCATGGCGGCTATGGCGACGACGAGGGTCTGCCGCGGCTCATCGGCGCGATCAGCGATTGCCATGCCGTGCTGGTCGCAAAGATTGGCGCGTGTCCGCGCAAGGAGCTATCGCGCGCGGGCGTCGAGCCGGTGGACCAGTACGCGGGCGAATTCATCGAAAAGGCGGCGCTTGCGTGGTTCGCCGACTATTGCAGCCGTGTCGCCGGCGGCGTGATCGTGCACGAGGAACGTGGCGAGGCCGCAATCCGGCAGAGCGCGTTGATGGCTGCGACTGCGGATGCCGCCGCTTGAGCGGCAGGCAGGATAGTCATGCCTGTTTCGCCCGGCTTACACAGATCATCATTGCAAGGAGTGTCGCATGGCCCTGAAGATCATTGCGTCGACGTGCACCGGCTGCTCGGCCTGCGAGCCGCAGTGCCCAAATGTCGCCATCTGTGAGAAAGGCGGTGTCTTCGCAATCGATCCGAAGAAATGCATGGAGTGCGAAGGACAGTTCGATACGCCGCAATGCGTGGCGGTGTGCCCCGTGGACGGATGCATCGTTCCGGCCTAGCCCTGTTCTCCGCGCATCGTACTGCCTGCAGTCTAACGACYGCTCAATTTGAGGAGATTGACACGATGCTGCCCAACCTTACCGTTACGTCCGCCGCCGAARAGTTCATGCGCCGTATGGTTCGTTTTTCCGGCTTGCCGTCTGGTGCGGGTTTTCGTCTGCTTGTGAACTCCGGCGGCTGCTCTGGATACGATGCCGGATTCAGTGCGGTAACCGAGGCGCAGCCAGGCGACGAGGCGATGGAGATCAATGGCCTGCGTCTATTCCTGCCGGCGGAAAGCCGCCTGCTGCTGGACGGTGTGACGATCGACTTCGTCGACACGCCTGACCGGTCGGGTTTTGCGTTCGTGAAGGACAATCACGGACCTGATGTTGCCCCCAGCGCAGGCGAACACAGTGTCACGCGCGTTGACGTGGGTCGGATCGGACACGGACSTCCCTTGTTGCCACCRCCAGTATCGTGAAGTACGCAGTTCGGCCTTTCGCGGGAGCAGGTCATGCATGACTTCCACAACGACGACGCCATCGAGGTTGCATTTGCGCCGTCATTCAGTATTGGAGAGCGTGTGGTCGCGCGCTCGGTAATCCGCAACGACGGTACATACACCGGCAAGAATATGGGCGAGATTCTCGCGAACAGGGGCGACGTAGGCTACGTCACCAGGATCGACACGTTCCTGCAGCGGTTCTACATCTATGCAGTTCACTTCGTTGAAACTGATCACCTGGTGGGCATGCGCGAAAAGGAGC
>NZ_WHNP01000191.1 GCF_009362735.1 Paraburkholderia franconis
ATCGAGCCGTCAGTGGGCAGCGTGGGCGACTCCTACGATAACGCTCTGGCTGAAACGATCAACGGCTTGTACAAGGCAGAGGTCATCCATCGCCTCGGACCGTGGCGCAATCTGCAGGCCGTTGAAATGGCGACCCTCGAATGGGTGGACTGGTTCAACAATCGTCGGCTCTTCGGCCCCATCGGCAACATTCCACCTGCCGAGGCAGAAGCCGCTTATTATGCAAATCTCGCTGGGTCTGCCAACGTGGAATGACTCAAGCAAAACAGTCTCCGGGAAAGCCGGGGCGGTTCATCCGCCTTGGGAACTCGTGTACCAGCAGACGCAACGATGGCTGGCGGCCGGCTGTTTCGAGAGCATGGTGAGTGATTTGCGATCGATCATACGTGTGGCGCAGGGGCGGCAGGGACAGCCCAGTGCAGTGATTCTGGATGGACGCACGCTGCAATCGACATGTGAAAGCGGTCCACGTGCAGGCTATGACGGCTACAAGCGCAAGCGTGGCAGCAAGGTGCATATGGCGGTCGACACGCTGGGTCAGTTGCTCGCCGTACACGTGACACCGGCCAACGAACAGGAACGCGCGCAGGTGGCAGAGCTGGCGCGTCAGGTGCAGCAGGCAACGGGAGAAACCGTGAAAGTGGCCTTTGCCGATCAGGGTTACACGGGTGAAGAACCCGCGCAGGCCGCGCGAGGCCAGGGAATCGATCTTCAGGTGGTCAAGCTGGATGAAGCAAAAAAGGGCTTCGTTTGTCCACGCAATTCCAGTACTTCGAAGTACCTAACACGCTCTAGAAAAGTTATCTTTATAGCGCGGTTTGGCTGGTCGCCGAGTACTAGTTGCTGCGCGAGGTGCTCGCTCGAAACCAAACTGCCGTCGATTCGCGAAATCGCGGCGGAGCTGCGCCCCGACCTGCGGGACGATTCTTGACGCATCCTTTAGCGCACGCCTACGCGACGCCAGTGAGCGCAATTCCTGACAACACCGTTGATAACGGACGATCTGAAAAGGCGGAGCAATTCGGTGGGTTAACGCCTGCACGCAACTTACTTGCCCTCAACCATATCCAGGCGTAGGGAAGACCGGAATTCGGCCTGATGGAAAGCCTGGCACGAGGCGCATCAGCTGTCGGTCCCTCATGAGCAAACCGTAGACGCAAGCGGTGGCGGAGTTCGGTAGCCGCATCCGCTCAACATAAAAAACCTGGCGGTGCTGACAACCGTTATGTCGCGATTGCCGCTCGCGCGCAGGCGACGATACGGTAGTGAATGACCCGACCCGTTGAGGATTCGATGTTGCATTGCTGCTCCGATAGCTCTAACCGATTCGCCGACTCGATTTTGCACCAGAACCTCTTGATGAAGGGCTGACCTGTCTGCGCTGGCTGACCGTTCGCGCTCAGCCAGCGGCGCCGCTCCGTTCGTCGCGTTGGCGTCTCGGGCCGCTTGTCCGGTTGGCGAGACGGGCCTGCGGCCGCTAGATAGCGCGCTTGCGCTGCCGGTTAAGTAACACGTGTCTCAGCGGACCGTTCTCGATTTGACGACGCACGGCTGCCGTTGACCGTGTCACGGCCGGTCCGGCTTACCGTGCCTCTTCAGGCAACCTGACGTGCGTTGCGTCGCCATTCGCCGGGCGTGTTGCCCGTTCGTTGTGTGAAGGCTCTGCGAAACGCAGCGATGGATTGATACCCGACGAGTTCAGCCACGGCTTCCGTTCCGACCGAGGGATTCCTGAGTGCGTTGGCTGCAATGCTCATTCTGATGTCCGCCAGCAGATCAGTGGCAGACCGCCCGAGCACCGTTTCGAAGTGCCGCATGAACGTAGCGCGTGACATGTTGCAAAGTTGCGCCAACATCGGCAACGTCCACTGTTTCGCGGGCGCTTGCAACATGGCTGACATGGCCGGAAAGAGACGCGGATGGCCGGCCAATGCGAGCAGGCCCGTCGGTGCCCGCGAGGACTCGCTTGCAACGCGCATCGCTAACGTGAATAGCGCTGACGAAAGTGCATTGAGCATCGCGAATCCACCAAGCTTCGATTCCAGAGATTCGAGCCTCATCAGATGAACGAGGCCTGTCAGCTCGTCGATAGCGGAAGCGGCGTCGGCATCGGCGCCTGATTCTCTCGAGCGAACGACCAGCGTTCGAGGCAGATATTGGCCGATGAGCCGATCGTGAGGCGCGTCGACAATGAAGCGTCCACAAAGCATATCGAGCTGTTCGCCCGAGCTGGAATTTTCACTGATCACAAAGTTTGCCGCCTCTCTGACGTGCGCCGGCGACGGCGACGCACCGCTGCCGTCGTGCAGCA
>NZ_WHNP01000192.1 GCF_009362735.1 Paraburkholderia franconis
GACAGACACCCCGGGGTGACGGGAAGGCTGGCTGGGGCAAGCCCTCCCATGGTGCTGCCTCAATGTGCGGAGACGGAATCGAGCCCGGTCGATCTCACTTCTGCCTGTACATCGGGTGCTGCGAGATAGTCGAGGAGCGCCTTCGCTTCCTTCGGATGCTGCGCGCCGACGGGGATGCCGGCGGCGAAGCGCGTGACGGACTGCAGAGACTCGGGAATCTTTCCGACGAAGGTCGCGCCCTGGACGGGCAGCAGCTCGCTCACCTGCTGGAAGCCGATTTCGTAGTCACCGTTCGCCACCACCGACGCCACTGGAATCCGCGGAATCATCTTCGCCTTCGACCTGACCTGATCCTCGATGCCGAGCTTCTTGAACAACTCTCGCTCGATATAGACGCCGCTCGCGCTGTCCGAGTAGGCGATCGACTTCGCATGCAGCAGGGTCTGCCTGAGGCCTTCGGCCGAGCCGATGTCGGGCTTCGCCGCACCTTCGCGCACGACCATGCCGATGCGCGAATCGGCCAGCTCGACCCGCGATCCGGGGATGACCTTGCCTTGCTTGATCAGCTCGTCAAGTGCGTAGCCGACCATGATGACGGCGTCSGCAGGCTCGCCACGCGCGAGCCTGTTGGGAATCGCTTCGGGCGATTTGCCCATCGACGGGCCAAGCGCGGTGTCGAGCGTGTTGCCCGTCTGGGACGCGAACCTGGGACCGAGCACCTTGTACGCGGCGGTGAAGCCGCCCGAGCTCATGACGTGCAGGTCGGCGGCCTGCACGTTCGCCGCAGCGGCCGAGGTTGCGACGAGCGCTGCCGCGMAYAGTTTCAGAAGCAGGTTTCTCATGATTGTGGTCGTGCGGGGTYGTGCGTATTCGGGAACATGCGGGACGGGTTGCGCATCAGTGCGCCGGCGTCAGCGCCACTGCGCGGCGGCGRTAGAGYGCGAAMGTCGCCAAAAGGGCGCACGYTGCGGCCAGGCTCATCCAGTAGCCRGGCGCMGCCTTGTCGCCGGTCATGTGAATGAGAGCCGTCGAGATCGCCGGCGTGAAGCCTCCRAACACGGCCGTAGCRAGGCTGTAGGCGAGCGAGAARCCTGCAACGCGTACCTGCACCGGCATCACTTCCGTGAGTGCGACGACCATCGCGCCGTTATAGATGCCGTACATGAACGAGAGCCAGAGGAGGACGAGCAGCATGTTGACGAAGCTCGGCGCGTGAGCGAGCAGCGACAGTGCCGGGTATGCGGTCGCGATGGCGAGCACCGTCATGCCGACGAGCAGTGGTCGGCGGCCGATCTTGTCGGAGAGCGCACCGCCGACTGGCAGCCACACGAAGTTCGACACGCCGACGCACAGCGTCACGAGCAGACTATCGGCGGTGCTCAGGTGCAGAACCGACTTGCCGAACGTCGGCGCGTAGACCGTGATGAGGTAGAAGCTCGYGGTGGTCATCGCCACCAGCATCATGCCGGCGACAACGACGGCCCAGTTCTGGACCAGCGTGCCGAACACTTCCTTCATGCCCGGACGATGCTGGCGTGCCTTGAACTCCTGCGTTTCCTCCAGATTGCGGCGCAGCATGAAGATGAACGGCACGATCATGCAGCCGACGAAGAACGGTACCCGCCATCCCCACGCCGCGATGGCCGCYGCGTTCAGCGATTGATTGAGCGCGAAGCCGAGGCCCGCAGCYACGACGATCGCCACCTGCTGGCTSGCGGACTGCCAGCTCGTRAAGAAGCCCTTGCGGCCGGGCGTGGCCATCTCGGCGAGATACACCGAYACGCCGCCCAGCTCGGCGCCCGCCGAGAAGCCCTGCAGCAGCCGCCCGAGCAGCACGAGCGCGGGCGCGAGAAGTCCGATCGTGGYGTAGCCCGGTACGAACGCGATCAGGATGGTGCCGCTTGCCATGATGGAGAGCGTGACGATGAGGCCCTTGCGGCGGCCGACGTCGTCGATGTAGGCGCCAAGCACGATCGCGCCCAGCGGCCGCATCAGGAAGCCGGCGCCGAAGACCGCGAACGTCATCATCAACGAGGCGAACTCGCTCTCGGCGGGAAAGAAGACGTTGGCGATCTGCGTGGCGTAGAAGCCGAACAGGAAGAAGTCGAACTGCTCCAGGAAATTCCCGGCCGTTACGCGGACAACCGCAGCGGCCTTTGAATGTCCGGTCGAAACGCTAGACGAGGGGTGCATCGAGGTGTCTCCTGAGATCCAGAAAATACGCGGTGATCCGGTCGATTGTGGTTTTGGCAATGTTCGCCCGGGGCCGGCAAAACGATAAGTGCAATCTTCGGAACGATTGATGTCC
>NZ_WHNP01000193.1 GCF_009362735.1 Paraburkholderia franconis
GGCGCGGGGCTTCGTCTATCTGACGGCCGTCGTGGACTGGGCGAGCCGCCGGGTGTTGGCGCACCGGGTGGCGATCACGCTGGAGAGCTGCCATGCTGTCGAGGCGCTGGAGGAAGCGTTTGCGAAATATGGGCTGCCTGAGATCGTCAACACGGATCAAGGAAGCCAGTTCACCGCAACCGAATTCACCGACGCGGTTCTCGGCCGGAAGGTTCTCCTGTCGATGGACGGAAAAGGCGCCTGGCGCGACAACGTGTTCGTCGAACGGGTGTGGCGCAGCGTCAAATATGAAGAGGTTGTGTGCTACGAACGCGACGGTTCGAAGGTAGAGCCGTTGCGATGCTTTATCAAAGATGAGGGCGGGCCCCTCGGAGTCGGCTTGCAGGAGCAGGCTTCAAACCACCACAAGCTGCGCGAGTTAAGAGCTCGCGTGGTGAGCGTTGATGGAAAAGGCGGAGCTCGACTCCGTCAGGTGAGGGTCAGGAAGACGAACGTGAGTGAACCGCTGATGACGTGTCGTAACGTACTAACTGAAGTCGAAACCGGGATCTTGACCTCTATCCCGCGACAAAGGTTGGGGGCTAACCTGTTTGCTGCCCAACTGGCTTCCGGCATGAAGGCGGCGTGATCTTGATCCAGGCTTTGATAAGGAACGTAGGAACCTGTCGTCCCGATGCCAAGGGAGAAATCCAAGCGGATAGCCTCCGCAAGGATGAGAGTACCGATGCGGGGCACAGGGGCGGAGGCGTTCGTAGTAGGGTTGAAGGCTCTGTAATGGGGCTGGACCGAAGGAACGCCGTCGTCTGGCTTGATCGTGCGAGCAACCCGCAAGGGGAGGACTCGCATGGATAAGGCAAAGCCGTTTGATATTTCCAAACGCGAAGTGTGGGAAGCGTTCAAGCGGGTGAAGGCAAATCACGGCGCGGCGGGCGTCGATGGACAATCGATTGCCGAGTTTGAAGAGGACCTGAGTAATAACCTCTACCGACTCTGGAACCGGCTGTCCTCGGGCAGTTATGTTCCGCCTCCCGTGCGGCGCGTGGATATTCCAAAGGCTGATGGCAAAACAAGACCGTTAGGAATACCAACTGTGTCGGATCGCATCGCGCAAATGGTGGTACGGCGATATCTCGAACCGATTCTGGAGCCAGTGTTCCATGACGATTCGTATGGCTATCGACCGGGCCGCTCAGCGCATCAGGCGCTTGCCGTTGCGCGTCAGCGTTGCTGGCGCGCGGACTGGGTGCTGGATCTTGATATTAAAGGCTTCTTCGATAATATCGACCATCCACTTCTGATGCGCGCGCTACGTCGGCATACGAACTGCAAGTGGGTGCTTCTATACATCGAGAGATGGCTTGTTGCACCGGTTTGTATGCCCGATGGCGCTTTGGTATCGCGGGATCGGGGGACACCGCAAGGGGCAGTTGTCAGCCCCATATTGGCTAACCTGTTCTTGCATTACGCGTTCGATCAATGGATGTCACGGAACTATCCCGGCGTCCAGTTTGAGCGTTACGCCGACGATGTCATTTGCCACTGCAAGAGCGAGGCGCAGGCCAAGCAATTACGAGCGGAGCTCGATGCCCGGCTTGCGGCTTGCAAACTACAGCTTCATCCGGAGAAGACGAAAATCGTCTACTGCAAGGACGACAACCGACGCGGCAGCTATCCGGTGCAACGCTTTGATTTCCTGGGTTATTGCTTTCGGCCCCGGAGTTCACTGAATCGATCTGGGACACTGTTCGTCAGTTTCGCTCCTGCGGTAAGCGACCAGGCGGCCAAGTCGATGCGGTTGCGAATGCGTCGATGGCGGCTGCACAGTCGCAATGATCTTGAACTTGTCGAAGTCGCTCGATGGACGCAGCCCGTGCTTCTGGGCTGGGTTCGCTACTACGGGCGGTTCCGGCCTTCTGCGCTTCGCGGGGCCTTGCGTACACTGGATTCGTTCATTGTTCGTTGGGCTCAGCGCAAATACAAGAAACTCCGCACGCACAAGCTGCGGGCATGGGATTGGTTGCGGCGTCTTAAAACGCAACGCCCGACCCTGTTCGCGCATTGGACGCTCGGAGCCACGGCTGGACGATAGGAGCTGTATGAGTCGAGAGGCTCACGTACAGTTCTGGGAGGGCCTGACGGTGCGATTCCGCTGGGCTACTCAACTATTTGAAAGCGTACGACTCG
>NZ_WHNP01000194.1 GCF_009362735.1 Paraburkholderia franconis
GCAGACCCGGCAGTGAAGTGTCGACTTCGATAGCCAGACATTCCCGCGTGTAGTCGTCGACCACATTCAGGCAGCGAAACCGCTGGCCGTAAGCCAGTCCATCAGAAACAAAATCCATCGACCAGCTCTGGTTCGGGCCTGTCGGCACCGGCAGCGGTTTTCGCTCGACGGCGGCAATGCGCTTGCGTCTGCGCTTACGCACGCTCAACCCTGCCTTGCTATACAGACGCCATGTCCGCTTATGGTTAACCAGCCAGCCTTCGCGACGCAACAGCACATGAATACGGCGGTAGCCGTAYCGACGTTTCTGCGCGGCGATKGCCATCATCCTGTCCGTCAGTTCCGCGTCGTCGGTGCGGCGCGATTCGTAACGGAACAGTGAACGCGAAATTCCTACCAGCCCGCAAGCCCGGGTGACACCCATCGCGCGTTCGGTCATCAATATCCCGACCGCCTCGCGTTTGGCTTGCGGGCTTGCTACTTTCGCGACAGCAGRTCCTTCAGCGCGGCATTGTCGAGCATCGACTCTGCCAACAGGCGCTTGAGCCTGTTGTTCTCCTGCTCCAGTTCTTTCAGGCGCTGCGCGTCCGCGACGGTCATCCCGCCGAACTTCGCCTTCCAGTTGTAGTAGGTCGCCTCCGAGATACCGTGCTTGCGGCACAGTTCTGCCGGCTTCAGGCCAGCCTCGGCCTCCTTCAGGATGCCAATAATCTGTTCTTCGCTGAATCGCTTCTTCATTGTCGTTCCTTTTGGGAACGAACTCTACATTGTTATCGGACTAAGCGCGGGGAGCAGGTCAATCAGCAACGGCCAGTCGAATTTCTTCCACCAGAGCGGCGTCGTCAGTGCTCCGGGCCCGTACGTCCATCCCGCCCGTCAGCCGGCCGCGCCAGCTTGCCCGCCACATTCGAGCGCGCTACACCGAGAACCTCACAGACCCGCTTTACTGGTCGTCCCCTGGCAATGAGGGTGAGCGCGCAATCCATTTTCGCGACTTCGCTACCTCCACCGCTTCACGAAGAATCTCGTTCTCCATCGTCTTCTTCCCGAGCAGTCGCTGAAGCTCCCTGATTTGCTTGAGTGCATCGTTTAGCTCCGACGCCGGCACGACTTCCTCGCCAGAACTGACAGCCAACAGGCTGCCGTCCTGATACAGCTACAGCTTGCGCCAGTGAAACAGCTGATTCGGATTGACGCCGTGCTGGCGCGCAACCATTGAGACTGACTTGCCCGGCCCGAAACTCTCCCGCACCATCGTCAGCTTCTCTTCCGCTGACCGCCGCCGCTGGCGCTCCGGCCCCGTCAACACTTCCATCACTTCTGTTTGTTGTTAGTCAAAAACACAGTCGTATGCCTACCCGCTATTTTAAGTGGGAGACTGTGTCCGGCGATTCAGGGGGCCGCTCCAACACTCTGGCTTCCGGTTTCACCCAGCAACGCGACATCGCGGGCAATGACCTGTGACAATCGCTGCTCATCGAAATCGATCATCCGCGTAAGCAATGCATTGCCGGAAGTCCGTCATGAATAGCGTCAAGCAGCACGGCCGGTTTACCGACAATCATTTTGGCCGGTCGACAGGGATGATTGTCGGTCGTTATCCGGTCATGGTTGTCGCTCCCTGTTGTTGATTGTCGCCGGATGATTGTCGGCGCCTGCTGTTCTGTTGGCTGGCGGTGCGACGACGGTAGCTTTCGACATTCATCTCGAAGATCGTCGAATGATGGACGAGCCGGTCGATTGCAGCGACGGTCATGCCGGGATCAGGAAACACGTCATTCCAGCCCGAGAACGGCTGGTTGGCGGTGATTATATGGAATTGAGATGCTATGGGAGGGCCGTGGAAGTAAGCCAGCCGGAGTAAAACGGGATACGAACTCGTTTTCTCCGAAGGAGCATGCAAAATGGATGCGCCTGACACAGCCCTCCGCGGGCAGAATACGACGGCAGGTGGCCGCCTGTACATGGCTTTTGAACTGGGCGACAAGAGCTGGAAGCTCTCACTGGGCGATGGCCAGCGCGCGCCCAGCCGCTGCACGGTCGCCGCTGGTGATACCACCGCAGTCCTCATCGCGATCGCCAACGCCAGGGCGCGTTGCCATCTCGGCGCCGACGCA
>NZ_WHNP01000195.1 GCF_009362735.1 Paraburkholderia franconis
GTAGCTCCGGCAACAACATAGCAAACTCGCGGGTAATATGGGGCCTTCGCATGTCGAGGGAGTGTCTGGCGCCATGGTCCAGAGAACGTCCTGCCATTGATGCGGTTCTCGTGCTTGAGGCCGTTGCTCCCGCTAACCGGGAGCCCAATCGATGACACGGAGACGAAGCAAACACTGGCGAGTACGTCTCGCTTTTGAGCCGAACCGCTATTCCAGCGAACAACTGGAGAAGGCCTACGAGCAGCTCAGTCCGATCGATGCCCGAAGCACGAAGCGTTCATCGAACGCAAGGCCTGCGACGGTGATGGCTATGAAGCGAGGCAAACGATGAGCAACGTTGCCATGGTCGCGTTTTACGCGCGCGTGTCATCCGAGCAGCAAAGCAAACGCGGCACGATAGACAGCCAGATCGCTGCATTGAAAGAGCGTATTCAGGCCGACGGTGCGCAGATTGTGGAGGACATGTGCTTTGTTGATGCCGGGGTGAGCGGCGCAACGCTGGTCAGGCCGCAACTGGAGCGCCTGCGCGACGTCGCCGCGCTCGGGACGATCGATCGGCTGTACATCCTCTCGCCGGACCGCCTGGCGCGTAAATATGCGCACCAGGCGCTGCTGATGGAAGAGCTCTCCTCGTGCGGCGTACAGGTGGTGTTTCTCAATCATGCAATTGGCACAACACCGGAAGAATCACTGCTGCTGCAGATGCAGGGCATGATAGCGGAGTACGAGCGGGCAAAAATCGCAGAGCGTCACCGCCGCGGCAAGCTTCACGGTGCGAAACGCGGTACGGTCAATGTGCTATCAGGGGCGCCTTATGGCTACCGCTACATCCGAAGACAGCTCGACGGGACGCCAGCCCGGTACGTCATCGAACTGCCGCAAGCCGCCACGGTGAAAGCGATCTTCGAGTGGGTCGGGCTGGAGCGCCTGAGCCTCGGAGAAGTGATACGTCGGCTTGGCGAGGCCGGTACGGTGACGGCATCGGGCAAGCCGTACTGGGACCGCAGCGTGGTATGGGGCATCTTGCGTAATCCGGCGTACATGGGGCGGGCCGCGTTCGGCAAAACGCAGGTGTGCGATCACCCGGTGCGCGTGCGTGCCCAGCGTCACAGCGCCGACGTGCCCAGGAAACCCTATTCAGCGAAACGTGCGGACCGGCAGGAGTGGATCGAAATTCCTGTGCCGGCGATCATCAGCGAAGCACTATTCGAAATCGTTCAGGAGCAGCTTGCCGAGAACCGCAAGCTGGCGCGCCAGCGCCGGGATAATGCGACGCTGCGCCTGCTGCAGGGGCTCACTGTTTGTGGACAGTGCCGTTACGCCTATTACGCGAAGAAAGTGAGCAAGGCTGCAGCCAAAGGACATCAGCGGGATTACGCCTATTACCGCTGCGTTGGAACCGACGCTTTCCGATTCGGGGGCGAACGTATCTGCGACAACCCGCAGGTACGAACGGACAAGCTCGACGAGCTGGTATGGAATCAGATCGTCGAATTGCTTAGAAATCCAGATCGACTGAAAGAAGAGTATGAACGCCGACTTGACGTGATGGAGCGTAACGAAAAGTGCGGCTTCGACACCGCCAGCCTGGAAAAGCAGCGGCTTCAGCTCGAAAAGGGCAAATCGCGGCTGATCGACAGCTACGCCGACGGTATCATCGACAAGACCGACTTCGAGCCACGGATGCAGCAATTGAAGAGCCGGCTCGAACAGATTGAACAGCAGATCCAGGAATCACGGCGCCACGGAGCGATGCAAAGCGAACTGTTTCTGGTCATCAACCGGCTCGAGGAATTTGCAGCCGCTGTCACTGAAAAGCTTGATGCGATTGATCTTGAAACGAAACGCAAGATCGTTCTGGGCCTGGTCAAGCGCGTCGAAATCCACAAGGACGAAATCGTCGTTGTGTTCCGTGTCGATCCGCAGCCCCCGGTTCGCGGCAGCGAAAATTCGAACGACTCAGACGAAGGAGCGAAAAGTATGCAACATTGTAGGCGGCGTAATCAGCCC
>NZ_WHNP01000196.1 GCF_009362735.1 Paraburkholderia franconis
ACAACGCGCAGGGCGCGTTCGGTGCGTCGAATCTGTCGCCGAAGCCTGAAGCGATGGCCTTCGCAACGATGACCCGCGTGCTCGACGGCACGAACACGCTGGGCCGCGTCAAGGGCACGCCGGGGGGTACGTTCGCGTATGCCTTCCAGCAGCTCGGCGACGGCAAGGTCGTGACGGCCGCATGGGCGCACAGCAACAGCCAGTGGCCGACGAGCAATGGCACGTACAGCCAGACGTATTCGACCGGCTATTCGCTGCAGGTCGACAATCCGGGTACGTCGGGCAACGTGACGAAGATCGACGGCTACGGCAATACCACGACGGTTCCGTACTCGAACGGCCAGGTATCGCTGACGCTGACGGAAGTGCCGCAGTACATCGTGTCGAACAACGCGACCGTTGCGAAGAACAATTCGACGGTTCCTGTTGGCTACACGGGCCAATAATATGAAGTGACATCGAGGATTCGCCGCCGAGGTCTGGCGGCAGTTCCAGACACTTTATGCCCGGCAATTTCCGGGCTTTTTTTCGGCTGCTCCTGGATGAAGAAGATAAAAGCCCGCCATTTAGCGGCCCAAAGCCATTTCTGAAGCCAATGTAGGGAGGCGACGGACGAACAGCGATGGGCTGCAGCGCAAAGAGTCCCTTGCCGTGCACTGGGGAACGTCGTGCCGTGATGCGTCGCAGCCGCATTATGTCGTTTCTCTTCCGTAACGTCTGTCGGTCTTCTTCATTTCCACCGCGGTGCGAAGCGTCGCTGCAGTAGCGCGCATTCAACGGTCACGGCGTTTAGTATGTAACTAACTGTCATGCATTCAAAGCCCCTTGTCCAGCTTCGCCATAACCCGGTCGGCAGAAGAAGGGGGGACCATGGGCGTCGTCCGCGTAAAAAAGGGGTTGCGGGGTATGGACAACGCCATGCTGCCTGTCCGAAAACCTCGCGAGTTGCCTGGCACCGTAATTGGGTAGCTGCGTTTCCTCTCGGAAACGCAGCCCCCGAAGAACCGGGCATGCGGTATCGCACCACATGCGTTAGGGTTGCGTCCTGTCCGCGATACGCGGGCGCTTTGTCAAAGGGAGCTTATATGAACAGACACGAACTCATCGATGCGGTCGCCGCCGGTACGGGTGAAAGCAGGGCCAGCACGGCCGAGGCCATTGACGCCATCCTCGATGCTGTGACGGCCGCAGTGACACGTGGCCAGACGGTGCAACTGGTTGGCTTCGGTCGTTTTCAACCGGCACTCGTGCCGAGCGTAGCGGCCGTAACCCGTCGACGGGCGAGACCATCACAATCCCGGCGGCAAAGACGGTGAAGTTCACAGCCGGCAAGAGGTTCAAGCACGCCGTCAACGCAGCATGAACGCTCTGCGTGCGCAACATCCGGTCGCAGGGACTGCCTTGCCGCATCACTGGCTGTCTGCGCAACGATATAGCGGATTTCCGACAGGCGGCAGTCGAGGCGGCATCCATAAACAGTGGCGCCAGCATTGTTTCCGGGTTTTGTCGCGCTAACGATTGCAACGTGAGCAAGGTCTGACATGAATAGGACTGCTTATGCAGCCAGCGAATAGAATTGCTCGGCAGAAGTTTGTCGAACACCGTTGTCTTTCATCTGCCCCTTGGCGATCATGTGCGCCACCTCGATGCCACCAAGCAGGATGCGGGCGCAGCGGAAATTCTTGAATCCGAGCATAGGTCGGGTTCGCCTCTTGATCGCGCGGTGGTCCTGTTCGATGATATTGTTCAAGTACTTCGTCTGGCGGATCTTGATGGGCGTTTCGCGCTCGGCGTTGATGGCTTCCAGCGCAGCCAGATTGGCGCCACTCTTGTCGATCGTCACCGTCTCGGGTTCGCCATTCTGGGTGATCGATTTTTCGAAATACTGTCGCGCCGCAGCCTTGTCCCGATGGGCTCGCAAGAGAAAATCGATCGTGTTTCCGGCCTTGTCGACGGCGCGATACAGGTATTTCCATTGGCCTCCGACCTTAATGTAGGTCTCGTCGACA
>NZ_WHNP01000197.1 GCF_009362735.1 Paraburkholderia franconis
TCATGGCGCTGTGCTCGAACAGGAACATTTTGGGCTGCACCCAGGATGGTTGTGGGCGGCGCTCACGATCGTCGTCGAGCTTGGCGGCTCGGYGTGCGTGATCGCCAATCGCTTCGTGTGGCTGGGCGCGGGCGCGCTGGGCGCATTGACGGCCGTGGCGATGTTCGTCGCGAACGACTTCTGGAACCTGACGGGCGATGCGCACTTCTTTGCGCTGAACGCCTTCTTCGAACACCTTGGACTCATCGCCGCGCTTGTCATGGCGACATGCCTCGCCGGCGTCCAGCATTCTTCCGGCGATGCCGGTGTTCAATAAAAACCTTAAAGGACCTTCACCATCATGCGTAACCTCCGTTCCCTGATTGTGACGACGCTTGTTGCCGTCGGTCTTGTTGCATCGTCCGCTGCGTCCGTTGCATTGGCCAAACCGGCGGCGGCTCCGCAACTCTCCGTCGGGCCGCAATACGACACGACGCACGTCTACGTCGCGCCCGATGACTTTGACAGGTTCACCGACAGCTTCGTCGCGACCTTCGGCGGTCACAAGTCGCAGCAAGGCGTGTTTCAGGTGACGCCCACGCCGAGCCAGACGATGTCGCAACTCGTCTTCACCCCCGTCGGCACGATCTCGGTGTTCGGCTTCAAGACGCCTGTTCCGTATCCGTTCGGCAACGAGCGCACGGGCTACCTCGTGACCGACATGGAYGCMGCCGTGAAGTCGGCGAAGGCGCACGGCGCGGACRTCACGGTGGCGACCTTCCCGGACCCGATCGGACGCGACGCGATCGTYTCGTGGCCGGGCGGTGTCAACATGCAGCTCTACTGGCACACGMAGGCGCCGAGCTACGATGCGCTGCAGACGGTGCCGGAGAACCGCGTCTACGTATCGCCGGAACGCGCCGATGCGCTGGTCCGCAATTTCGTGGCCTTTTCGCACGGCAAGGTGGTCTCCGACRATCGCAAGGCACCGGGTGTCGAGATTGGCCGGCCCAACGATACGTACCGTCGCGTGCGGATCGAGTCGGGCTTCGGCCGGATGACGGTGCTGGTGACGGACGGCCACCTGCCGTATCCGTACGGCCACGAGATGACGGGATATGAAGTGGCGAATCTCGGCGACACGCTGCAGAAAGCGAAGGCGGCGGGCGTCACGGTGCTGGTCGCRCCGTTCACTTCGGACMAACGTGAAGCGGCCGTCGTGCAGTTCCCCGGCGGCTATATCGCCGAGATTCATGCAGCGGCGCAGTAATGCATGCGAGAGCGCGGCATGCGATGCGGGACGCGCGCGCGTGCCGATGCCGTTTGCTCCGGTGCCATCCCAACGGCGGGAGATGATCGATGAAATCTGAAGACAGCGTGCTCGCCGCTATCGCAGGCTATGTCGATACGCTCAGCTTCGTCGCGCTTTTCGGCCTGTTCACTGCGCACGTCACGGGGAACTTCGTGCTGATCGGCGCCGAGGCGGCAGGCTTCGGCCAGGGCGTGTTCATGAAGCTGATGGCGTTCCCGGCATTCGTTGCGGGCGTGGTCGTCAGCAGCCTGCTCGTGAAGAGCACGGAACCGGCGACGCCCAATCGCGCCGCGTGTCTTCTCTATGCGGTGCAGGCGGCGCTGATGCTGGTCTTTTGCCTTGCGGGTGTCGGCGTTTCGCCCGTCGTTCATTCGGACAGYACGCCCGTCATCATCTGCGGGATGGTCGGCGCGGCGGCGATGGGCGTGCAGAACGCGCACGGGCGGCTCGTCGCGCGTCCCGGCGTGCCGAACACGGTGATGACGGGCAACGTCACGCAGGCCGTGCTCGATGCGATCGACGTGCTTTCGCCGCACGCGCCATCCGACGCACAGGCCGTGGCGCGAACGCGCCTGGGCAAGATGCTGCCGGCCATTCTCGCGTTCGCTGCGGGCGCGATCGCAGGCGCGCTCGCGTATCGGCAAGTCGGGTTCTGGGCTCTGCTGCTTCCGTTTGTCGTGCTCGCGTGGCTCGCACTCAACGCACGCGGCG
>NZ_WHNP01000198.1 GCF_009362735.1 Paraburkholderia franconis
GATCAGTGGATACCGTTCCCACACCGGTTCGACGACAGCGTTGCCTGCAACCATGATTTGCTCCTCTCGCGAGGGATGCTGAGTCGCCACCACAACGATTCAGCTCGGGGCAAGTAAGCGGGCATCGCCTTCGGCACGGGTTATCCACCGGGCCGCTCGCCTCTCGCTACAGAAGAGCGGGCGGCGGCCCCGTGGATAACCCTGCGTGATCTGTTTCAATATGTTCTGCGCACCAGCCAACTAAAAACTGGCCTACCGTAGCACAGATTCAATTCCAAATAACTTATATCAGAAGGCTTTTGCGCTCATACCTTTCGGCGATCAGTTCGAACAGCACACTGGTTTCGGCCTGGTCCTTGCGCGCGTACGACAGGTCATCAAGGATGACGAGATCGAAGCGATCGAGCTTCGCAAGTGCGGACGGCAATTGCAGGCCTTGGCGCGCAGCCTGTAACTTCTGGACGAGTTCGCTCGTGCGCGTGAACAGCACCCGGTAACCGGCGTCGATCAACGCGTGTCCGATGGCCGATCCCAGATGACTCTTGCCGGCGCCTGGCGGCCCGAACAGGAGAATCGTGGCGCCTTTCTCCAGCCAGGACTCCCCGGTTGCCAGCGCCGTGACATGTGCTTTCGAGACCATCGGCACCATACCGAAGTCGAAGGTGGCGAGCGTTTTGGTCGGATCCAGATGCGACTCAGCCCGGTGCCGCTCGATGCGTCGTTTGGCACGTTCGGCCAGTTCGTGCTCGAGCAGCGCGCTGAGCAGCCGCGCAGCCTGCCAGCCTTCCCTGTCTGAACGCTCGGCGAACTCGGGCCACAACCTGCCGATTGTTGGCAACCGCAACTCGTTGAGCATCAGGGCCATGCGGCCGTTGTCATGGGCGGGTGCGGTCATGCCGCCACCTTGTCGAGCAACGCGTCATAGACTGCGACGGGTGGCATGTGAACCACCACCTCGGGACACAAGGTCTGACGTGGCGCAAATTCGTCGCGCAACTGCTTGAGGTCGGGCAGTTCGTCTGCGTCGAACAACGTGTCGAGCCGTTCGGCGAGTACGGCCTCGACGCCGTGGAGGCCCGCGAGTTCAAGCAGGCCAACCATGATCTTGCAGGCCTGGCGTTGCGTCAGTTGTGCCTCCAGCCGCTCCCAGGTTCGACGGTAAGCCTCGCGAGGAAACAGTGCGTCACGAAACGCGAGTCCCTTGAACGCCTGAGGTTTGCGCCTGAGCGAGTCGATGAAGTGGCGGTAATCAAGTGCGTGGCGGTTGTCGGCGGCACGGGAGCCTCGCGGCGTGCTGTGCACCAGTGCGCCAGACAGGTAGCAGTCAAGCCGGTCACCATAGATCCGCACCTTCAGCCGGTGGCCGATCAGGCGCGATGGCGCACTGTAGAGGATGCCGCGCACGGTAAATGTGCTGCAGCGGGTCACAAGTGCTTCGTCCTCGACGAAGTCAGTGGTGCGACGTTCAGGCAGATCCTGCAGTTGTTCGCGCTCGATGCGAAACGCGGCGGCGTTGCGCCGGTTTCGACGCATTACCACCTCACGTACGAATTCATCGTAGGCGGCCCGGTCAGCGAAGTCGCGATGGCCTCGAAGCATCAACGCCTGGTCGACAGCATCCTTTAGATACCGATGCGAGGATTCCACACTTCCGTTCTCGTGATTATGGCCTCGAGGCCATAATCACGAGTATGGTGCGGTAAAAAATATGTCACAGTGGTTCTCAAGAACCCCGCATCGTCTATCGCGTTGACGTTTCCATGACGACATAATTTTCAGGCTGATACTGATATTCCACTGATCAATGATGGGGGAATATCATGTTCGAGACTCTCTTTACGCGTCCGCATGTTCTTGCTGCCCACAATCTCGCGCCCTGCGTGGAATCCAGGAAGCGCTTCCTCGTACATTGTCAGGAACAGGGTTATCCGCTCAGGTCGATTCGGAAGATCGCGTGGCTC
>NZ_WHNP01000199.1 GCF_009362735.1 Paraburkholderia franconis
GAGCCACGCGATCTTCCGAATCGACCTGAGCGGATAACCCTGTTCCTGACAATGTACGAGGAAGCGCTTCCTGGATTCCACGCAGGGCGCGAGATTGTGGGCAGCAAGAACATGCGGACGCGTAAAGAGAGTCTCGAACATGATATTCCCCCATCATTGATCAGTGGAATATCAGTATCAGCCTGAAAATTATGTCGTCATGGAAACGTCAACGCGATAGACGATGCGGGGTTCTTGAGAACCACTGTGACATATTTTTTACCGCACCATACTCGTGATTATGGCCTCGAGGCCATAACAACGAGAACGGTAGCGTTGAGTCATCGCATCGCTATCTGAAGGAAGCCGTCGACCAGGCGTTGATGTTGCGCGGTCACCGGGACTTCGCCGATCGTGCGGCCTACGATGAGTTTCTGCGCGAGGTCGCATGCGTCGCAACCGGCGTAACGCAGCCGCATTCCGCCTTGAGCGCGAACAGCTCATGGATCTGCCGTTAAGGCGCACGACCGACTTCGTCGAGGAAGAAGCACGCGTTACACGCTGCAGCACCTTCACTGTACGCGGCATTCTGTACAGCGCTCCGTCGCGCCTGATCGGTCATCGCCTGAAGGTGCGCGTGTATGGTGACAGGCTCGACTGCTATCTGTCGGGCGCGCTGGTGCATAGCACCTCGCGCGGCTCGCGTGCCGGCGACAACCGCCGCGCGCTGGATTACCGACACTTTATTGAGAGCCTCAAACGCAAGCCACAGGCCTTCAAGGGGCTTGCGTTTCGAGACGAGCTGTTTCCGCGTGAGGCCTATCGCCGGACCTGGGAACAGCTGGAGGCGAGGCTGACGCAGCGCGAGGCATGCAAAGTCATCGTTGGATTGCTTGAACTCGCCGCGCTCGATGGCGTCGAGGCCGTGCTGGCCGCGCGCCTCAACGCGTTGCTGGTTGACGGCAAGCTGCCTGATCTGAAGGCTCTGCGCGAGGAGTTCGCGCCGCGTCACGCCGATTGCCCAGTCGTCAATATTGAGATGCCACCCGCAAGCAGCTATGACGACCTGCTCGGCAAGGAGGTCGCATGAGCACGCCCGCTTACGATGCCGGCAGTCTTGCCTTGATGCTCAATGAACTGCGCCTGCCGACCATCGCCCGCCTGTGGCCCGAGTTTGCGGAGCGCTCCGACAAGGAAGGCTGGCAGGCCACGCGGCTGATCGGCGCATTGCTCGAACACGAACTGGCCGAGCGGGCCAAGCGGCGCATTGAACGACACCGTGCTGAGTCGCATCTGGACCCGACCAAGACGCTGCGACCTTCGACTTCAGCATGGTGCCGATGGTTTCGAAGGCCCACGTCATGGCGCTCGCGACCGGCGATTCGTGGCTTGAGAAAGGCGCCACGGCGCTCCTGTTCGGCCCGCCCGGAGCCGGCAAAAGTCATTTGGGTTCGGCCATCGGACACGCGTTGATCGACGCCGGCTACCGGGTGCTGTTCACGCGTACCAGCGAGCTCGTGCAGAAGCTGCAGGCTGCGCGTCAGAGCCTGCAGTTGCCTTCAGCTCTTGCCAAGCTCGACCGCTTCGACCTGATCATCCTGGACGATCTGTCATATGCCCGGAAGGATCAGGCCGAAACCAGCGTGCTGTTCGAGCTGATTGCCGAAAGGTATGAGCGCCGTAGCCTTCTGATATAAGTTATTTGGAATTGAATCTGTGCTACGGTAGGCCAGTTTTTAGTTGGCTGGTGCGCAGAACATATTGAAACAGATCACGCAGGGTTATCCACGGGGCCGCCGCCCGCTCTTCTGTAGCGAGAGGCGAGCGGCCCGGTGGATAACCCGTGCCGAAGGCGATGCCCGCTTACTTGCCCCGAGCTGAATCGTTGTGGTGGCGACTCAGCATCCCTCGCGAGAGGAGCAAATCATGGTTGCAGGCAACGCTGTCGTCGAACCGGTGTGGGAACGGTATCCACTGATC
>NZ_WHNP01000002.1 GCF_009362735.1 Paraburkholderia franconis
GAGCCGCAAACCGAGCGGGTTGAAACATGCCGGTCTTTGCGGAACATGGCGGGCGCAGTCCGTCGGGAGCGGCCCGCCGGTTTGAATGTCGCCGTCACTATCCCCGACGTCGTTCTCCGCGTGCGAATCGACCTGCGCGCAGCTTGCGACGGCGTGCGGACTACAGCGTTGGAATCACGCTCGGGAACTCCAGGTGGCTCTCCACGCGCTTGACGCCGGGCACGGCCTCGGCCGCAATGCGGATCGCGCGCTTTTCCTCCTCGGACTCAATCACGCCCCATAGATGCGCGACGCCGTCCTTGACGAGTACGCCCTGTTTCGGCAACCCCCAACGCTTCCCGYGCATTTCCAGGACTATCGCATCGCGCAGACTCGCATCGTCGTGCGAAGCCGAATCCACGGGCGGCGTGACGCTCGCGAGTGCGCGGATCAGGTTCGAGCGGCTCACGATGCCGACCAGCTTGCCGTCCTTCAGCACCGGCACGCGTTTGAGATGCCGGCGCTCCATGAGGTCTGCGATCTGATCGAGCGGCATGTCCTCGGATATCGAAATCACCTGGTCGCACATCACGTCGCCGACGACATGCCCGTGCTCCTTCACATACCTCGCGGCCTGCTCGCGGGGCGTTGACAACAGAAATTCGAGCCACCACGGACGCTTCCCGTAGCCGGTGTTGTTTTCCACGCGATGCAGCAGATCGCCCTGGCTGACAATGCCGACGACCTGTCCGTTCGCGCCGACGACGGGCATCCCACTGATACGGTGGTCGACGAACAGTCTTGCCGCGTCGTAGATCGTCATGTCCGGTGTGGCGGTGACGACGGACGGAGTCATGATGTCGAGTGCGCGCATGGTCGCCCCCTCAGCGTGACGCGACGGGTCCCCATCTGTCGCACTCGTCGCATGATTTCGGCAGACGCACCGGCGGCGGGCCGCGCGGTGCTGAGGCGCCTGAATCCAGTACTCTACAAAGGCTCGCGCCGTCAGGGATTCACGCACATGACGGACGTTGCCCTCTTCGCTGCGCAGCGCGATCGTGGCGACAAGTCTGCGCACGCCGTGCCTCGACAACATCCGCAATAGCGTGACCAGGCCTTCCCCGGGAATACGCCCGGGCTTGTTGCGAAATGCGCTACGCACTGAGTTTAGGTTAACTATTCCKAAAGGTGTGCCAGGCGCCGCGTACTCCGGGTGCACCGGATTGTAGTTGCGACGTAGGTCGAAACGGGGCGAATTTATATCCAGGCAAGTGGCGAAGCGAGCGGCTTCCGAGCAGGCGTGGAGGTCCCATGCGGCGGAAGTGCCTCCGAAGGGGTCCTTCGCTGGCGGCCTACCTCATGCCTGGTTCGAGGCACGATGGCGATCCAATGGCRCGTCACGGCACCGCTACTTCACAGCACCCTCGGTAAAAGCGGCCACGAAGCGGTCAAGGAAGACGTTGTAGAGCAGCGCGACCGGCACGCTGACGACAAGACATGCGCCCATCAGCGAGCCCCAGAAGTAGACGTCGCCGCGTACCAGGAAGGTCGGCACGCCAACGCTGACGGTGTACTGCGAAGAACTGGTGATGAACGTGAGGGCGTAGACGAACTCCTGCATCACCAGTGTCAGGGTGAAGATAACGACGGTCAGGATGCCGGCCGACGAAAGCGGTACGACAACCTTCAGGAATGCGCCGAAGCCACTCAAGCCATCCATCATTGCGGCTTCTACGATGTCGCGAGGCACCGCTTTGAAGAACCCCATCATCAGCCAGGTGCAGAAGGGCACGGTAAAGCTTGGGTACACGAGCACCAGCGACCACAGCGAATCCTGCAGGCCGAGCGCGCCGATGATGCGCGAAAACGGGATGAAGAGGATGGTGGGCGGGATCAGGTACGTGACGAAGATGGCGATCGCGAGTCGCCGCCCCTGCCGCCCGGTGAGCCGCGCCAGGCTGTAGCCGGCCGGTACGGCCAGCGCTAGCGTGATGATCACCACCACCACGCCCACCAGCAGCGTGTTGAGGAGCCAGCGCGCGTACTGGGTTTCCTCGAACAGGACGCGCAGATTCTCCAGCGTGGGCGGCAGATTGAAAAGGAACGGGTTGTTTGCCGTATTGATCAGGTCGTGCACGTCCTTGAAGGTGGTAATCAGCATCCAGTAGAACGGAAAGGCGCAGAACACGGCAAAGGCGGCCAGCGTCGCAAATGCCGCGATTTGCGCGCCGCGCGCGCCAGCGTGGGCTCATCCATCCGGCCTTCCAACCTCCCGTTGCCGAGTCGACAGGCATGTCAGATCACCTCGGCGCGATGCGCCACCGTTAGCAGCAGCACGACCACCGCCACCAGAAGCGGGAACAGGAAGAGCGAAATGGCCGCACCTTCGGCCAGGTCGCCGCCCTGGATGCCAGTGAAAAACGCCAGACTGGCCAGCACTTGAGTCGTATCGTAGGGGCCACCGCGCGTGAGCACGTAGATGATGATCATGTCGGTCAACGTRAAGACGAYGCCGAATAACAGCGCCACCAGCATGACCGGCATCAGCAGCGGAATGTCGATCCGGAAGAGCCGCCGCCAGAAGCCCGCGCCGTCCATGGCGGCAGCGTCGTGCAGTTCGTGCGGGATGCCTTGCATGCCAGCCAGGATGATGACGGTGGCGAGCGGAAGTAACCGCCAGACATCCACCACGATGACGGACGTCATCGCCAGATCGGGCTGGCCCAGCCATATCGGCCACACGCCGGGGCCGACCACGCCAAGCGCACGCAACGTCCAGTTGATGACGCTGTAGACCGGGTCGAATATCCACAACCAGCCGATCGACCCCAGCGAGATCGGCGCGACCCACGGCAGCAGGATCATGAGGCGCACCAGCCACTTGCCGGGAAAATCGCGCGCCAGCGCCAGCGCAAGTATTTTGGCGAGCACCACCACCAGTGCCTGCGAAATCAGCGTGAACACCAGTGCATTGCGCAACGACTTCCAGAACTGGGAACTTTGCACGACGTGCCGGAAGTTCTCCACCCCGACAAATCGAGCCACCTGACTGCCGACCGTTACATCAGTGAGGCTGTACCAGATCGACAACAAGAACGGGAAGGCGAGCAACAGCGCGATATAGACGAGCGCGGGCGCCAGCATCAGAGGACCAAGCCAGCGATCGTCCCACGGCGCGCGCGCAATGCGGCGGCCCGGAGTTCGTGAGGTGTTGGGAGACACGTTCATGGCGCATTGGGGACCGTGCCCAGGCTGGCGCCGGAACGCGCGTCAAAGCGGCACAGATCGACGAGTCGCACGGCGAAGAGGCGCCGTGTACCAGCCTGCAGCGCCACGTTTGCCGTACACGGTATCCGGGAGATGACCTTGACCGGGGGCTGCGGCGGCTCCAGCAGTCCGTACACGAGGCGATCGGCGCCAAGGTATTCGATGCGCGTGATGCTCACTGGGAAGAGCTCGAGTTGCGCATCGTTGTCGAAGAGTTCACGTGGCAGGAAATGCTCAGGGCGGAAGCCGGTTTCCACGTTGTCGCTGGCAATCAGGTTCATCGGGGGCGAGCCAATGAACGTGGCGACAAACCGATCGGCCGGATGCAGATAGACTTGTTGCGGCGTGTCGAGCTGGCGCATGCCGCCGTGGTCCAGCACCGCCACGCGGTCGCCGAGTGCCAGGGCTTCGATCTGGTCATGGGTCACGTAGATTGTCGTCGTGCCCAGGCGGCGCTGGATCTGCTTCAGTTCGTCGCGCGCAGAGGCGCGGAGTTTGGCGTCGAGATTGGACAGCGGCTCATCCAGCAGGAAGGTCACGGGATCGCGCACGACCGCGCGCGCGAGCGCCACGCGCTGGCGTTCGCCGCCGGAAAGCTCGCGCGGCTTGCGCGTCAGTAGGTGATCGATGCCGAAGAGCGTTGCGGCCCACTTGACCTTGCTCGCGATAGTCTTGTAGTGCATGTGCTGGGCCTCCAGCGGGAAGGCAATATTGCCGGCCACCGTCAGGTGCGGATACAACGCGTAGCTCTGGAAGACCATCGCCATGTTGTGCGCGCGCGGTGGGAGGCTGGTGACGATGCGACCGCCAACCAGGACATCGCCTGAGGTGGGCGTCTCCAGCCCGGCAATCATGCGCAGCAGGGTGGTTTTTCCCGAGCCGGACGGGCCGAGCAACACCAGGAATTCGCCCTCGCGCACAGTGAGGTCGATCGCGTCGACGGCGGTGATGTCGTCGAAGCGCTTGGTGAGCGAGCGGGTTTCCACTGTGGCCATGGCGGTCCGGATGGCGCTCTGAGCGGGGAGTGTTGCCAATCGCCGGGGACTGCTGGCGTCCTGCGACGCTGGCGACCGTCGACCGCCGTCTACACTAGCCCTCTGGCTTGCCATTTGGCGAAGATCCGCTTACAGGCGGCCTCGGCGTCGCGAATAGCGTCCTGTGGCGTGGCGTCGCCGGTTGCGGCCCTCGCATACATGGTGTTGAGTACCCAGGTATTGAAGATTTCGTCGATGGCGGCGTTGGCGTAGCCCGGGTAGCCGACATTGGTGGCCTGCACCATCAGGGCGCCCAGCACCTTGTATTTGTCGCCTGGCTTGGCCTTGGAGTCGTCCTCGATCATCTTTTTGAGGTCCGGCACGGTGCTGGGGAAGCATGGGAAGTTATAGAACTCGCTGCCGACGAAGCCCTGGCGGAAGTTGTCGATATAGTCGACGAGGAACTGCTTGGCGCCGGCAATGTTCTCGGCGAATTTCCAGATCACGTAGCAGTCCATTACATGTTCCAGGCAGATGCGTTGCGCGGGTCCGCGCAGGGCCTGCGTTAGCCAGATGTTGGGCGTGACGGGAATGTTCTTGTTTTCGCCTTCGCGCGTGATGGAAATGGCGTTCAGGCATAGCGAAATCTTGCCCGCCAGCATGGCGCGGTTGTTCGAGGATGGATCCCACGCCAACACTTCCGGCGTCATGGCGTCGCGATACAGTGCCTGGACGTACTTGACCGACTCCAGCGTGCTGGGCGAATTCAACACCACGTTGCCGTGCGTGTCCTGCACGGAACCGCCGAAGGCGTAGAGTATGGTGCGCATGGCCATGGCGGTATCCAGTTCGGACGACAGGCCGATGCCCACCGGAATGCCTTTTGTCTGCTTGATCTTGCGCCCAGCACTCAGTACGTCATCCCAACTGTCCGGTGGCGGCAACCCGGCTTCATCCCACAAGTCTTTGCGGTAATTCACAGGATCCGGCACGAAGCTATCGGAGAACGCGAAGTACTTTCGGGTCTTAGGGTTGTAGGTGCTGTGCACCGCCAGGTCAACCGGCTTGCCATGCTTGCGCTGGCACTCTTCATAGATCTCGCGGTGGTCGATCACCTGATCTTCATACACGGGAGGCGGTGAGAGGAACATGAATAGATCGTGCCCCTTCTGGGCCGAGACCTCGGCGGCGGCGCGCGTGGCCAGCGCCGGAATGCCGACGTGGTCGACGATG
The DNA here is from genome assembly GCF_009362735.1 of Paraburkholderia franconis. Lineage (GTDB taxonomy): Bacteria > Pseudomonadota > Gammaproteobacteria > Burkholderiales > Burkholderiaceae > Paraburkholderia > Paraburkholderia franconis. The sequence goes on from NZ_WHNP01000002.1 coordinate 5,454, forward strand.
ACCTCAGTATCGTGGCGCTGGCCCCACTCCTTCACGTAGGTGCCATCGAACCACTTGTCGTAGCCCGGCACGAAATGATTCCACTGGAGAATTCTGAGGGTACGGGTGGTGGCGGCACGCGCGGGGCGGGGACGGACCACAGGGGCGAGTCCGGTGGCGAGCGCGGCGGCTGCCGCCGCCTGAATGACGCGGCGACGCCGTGAATCGATGAGGGAACCGGCGCCGCGCGCGGGAAGGCGCCGGAGCCCGGCAATGCGGGGGTTGTTGTTCATGGCCGCCTCGCAAACAAGGATAGAGCCGCATGCGCTCTGTCTGCGTGGTTACGCCTGGGGCGCACGTGCCATCACTTTCAAGGATAGGGAACAATCACGGAAATACAATTAGCCTTCCTCAGCGTTGGCTACCGCCTTTCCAGAAGCAAGACTGGCCTGGGTAAAAGGCCCCGCGGCGGTAACAGTGGCAATCTGCGGCGCAGAAATGCTCCGACAAATGAAGCGCGGCTTCGACAGCCTGAGTCCGCGTCGCCAGCCTCACCCACGTACCAGGTCGTAATGATGCCGGATACTCGAGATGATCTTCGACGCGCTTTACGCATGGCAGGCCGTCGGCCGTGGTCAGGACCGCGCGGCACGCTCCTTCCGATTCGATGACACCCCAACAATGGACGACACTGTCGCTGACGATGAAGTTCTCCCGCGCAAAGGCCGAGGAAGCAACATTCGACTGCGCCAGTTGGACGGCCGTTTGCTGGATTGAGTCCGACGTCCGAGTGTCATAACGGCCGAGCGCGCGAATGACGGATCATGGCCGCGTACTGCCGCTCGCGACGAGAGCAGGCCACATCGTGCTTAACTCGGGCCAGTCCAACTAATTCGCGTCATCGATCCGGCGAATCTAGCGAATTCGGTCCGGTCTCGCCCGCCGGATGACCGAGTTGAATTTATGAGCAAGTTTTGATTTGCCTAGCTGGCTGATCTCAACAAATCCGAATCGCCGCACGAGGATCTGCAGATCCCTAACATGGTGAAGCGGCCGAAAGCGAAGTTCGACGAGTCCGCAGTGGCTTCGGAACGGTGCCGGTGCGAAGGCGGTGCCGAATCGCTCGATTCTCCAATCGTGCTGGGGCGCGATCCATCGCACACTGGCCTACAAGGCTGCACGACGCAACAAGCTGGTGGGCACGGTGCGCGCGGCCCATACGAGTCAGGAATGTTCCCGCTGCTGGCACATTCACCCGGACAATCGCGAGGGCGCGCGGTTCGTCTGTCGAAGCTGTGGTTTAGAGGCGCATGCTGATCATGACGCCGCGTGCAACATCAAGGAACGCGGTATCGAGCGACTGCGCGACGGCCAATACGAATCGGCCAAAACCCGCAAGCGTGTCGCGTTTCGACGCAAGGGCAATGCGACCGGCGGGCGGCCGGCGCATGCCTGCGAGGGCAAAGCCCCTCGACCAGAACATCGGGCTGAGCGGATACAAGACCGGATCGCGTCATAAGTCGCTCATTCGGCAATCCGCGTTGATGCAGGAAGAAGGAACCTCTTGCTGGCGAGGAAGCCCCGGCATTCATGCTGCATTCATGCCGGGGAGCGTCACCAAACGCAGAACGATCGGCGCCGGCCGTGCCCGTGCTCGTGCTCGTGCTCGTGCTCGTGCTCGTGCTCGTGCTCGTGCTCGGGTCGATCGTCGCGACTATCGTGGCGGGGCTCGCTTAAACGCTGCATTCGCGCTGATTCGCACGACGACGCGCGTTCGAACGACGAGGGCGATGCGCAGCCGCGAGGCTGAGCATCGCCCCCTTTTTTTCATCAGAACCTCGCGCGCGGAAGTTCGCGTTCACCACTTCGCTTGCTTATCCGCGAAACACCGGCGCCCCCATCGGCGCACCCGTGTTGCCGCCATCGACGACGATCTCCGCCGCCGTCATCCCCGACGATGCATCCGACGCGAGGAACATGGCCGCTTGCGCGACTTCTTCGGAATCGGCGAGCCGGTTCATCGGGATCATCGGCGTCATCGCGGCTTCGGCGGCGTCGAGCGTCGCGCCCGCGCGGTCGCCGCGCGTCCAGATCGGCGTGCGCGTCGCGCCGGGGATGACCGTGTTCACACGAATCCCGCGCGTCACCAGTTCGGACGCGAGCACACGGGCCATGCCGGAGATCGCGGCCTTCGAAGCCGAATAAGCCGCTGAGCCCGCACGCCCCAGTTCGCGCATCACCGAGCCGTTCAGCACGATCGAGCCTCCCTCGCCCATCAGCGGCACGGCCGCTTGCACCGTCAGGAACACCGCCGTGACGTTCGTGCGCATGATTGATTCGAACTTCTCCGCCGTCGTGCCGCCGACGGGCGTCGCGCCGCTCACGCCCGCATTCGCGAACACGATGTCGAGCTTGCCGAACGTCTCGCCGATCACCTTCATCACTTCATCGATGGCCTCCGGATCGTTCACATCCGCGCGGATCGGCAGCGCGTTCGGGCCGAGTTCGGCGACGGCTTCGTCGAGCTTCGCCTGGTCGCGGCCCGTGATCGCGACGCGCGCGCCCTGCGCGATCAGCAACCGCGCCGTCGCAAAACCGATACCGCTGTTGCCGCCCGTCACGAGCGCCGTCTTGTTTTCGAATGACATTCAATTCTCCAGAGTTGATAGATGAGGCGGACATCCGCCGGCAGCTGCTTTATAATTGCAACTGCAATCTTAAATTAATGATATCGATCGCAATGAATGCGTGTCAAGCGCTTTTTTGCGTTGGCTTTTGCGTCAGCATCGTTGGAAAGGTGGAACAGCCATGAAGGTAAGCAAGGAAAAGGCGGCGCAGAACCGCGCGGCCCTTGTCGAGACGGCCGCGCGGCTGATCCGCGAGCGAGGCATCGACGGCGTCGGCGTGGCCGAGATCGGCAAGGCCGCAGGGCTCACGCACGGCGCGCTGTACGCGCACTTCAAGTCGAAGGAGGCGCTCGCGGCGGAAGCGCTCGCGTACGGCGTGCAGATCAGCCACGAGCGAATGACGACGCCGCGCAACGGCCATATGCCGAGCCTCGGCGAGCTGCTCGACAGTTATTTGTCGGAGGAAAGGCGCGACGACATTGCCAATGGCTGTGCGATGGCGGCCTCGGCGAGCGAAATCGGCCGGCAGGACGAGACGATCAGCGCGCGCTACAGCGAAGGGATCGAGAACATGGTCAGCGTGTTCGAGAAACATTTGCACGCGCGCAAGACGAAGGGCAACGCCCGCGAAAAGGCGATTACGATCACGACGGCGCTGATCGGCGGCATCGCGGCGTCGCGTGCGGTGCTGAAGGCGCGACCGGAACTGGCGAATGAGATCTTGCGCGCGGTGCGGCGCACGGTTGGTGAGATTGCGGGAGAAAAGGTGTGAGAGCGATGTCGTGACGAACTGAAACAAATCCGCGACGCGTCCTGCACTACGGCGTGCTCGCTGCCTTGAACTCCTGCATGCGATGGCCAATAGTTTAAAGCGAACCGCGTCGCGTGAAGTTTGCGAGGCAAGTCCCTTCGCATGAGCGCGGCATCATCCACCAAGGAGTGCATCGTGCATAAGACCGGCGTTTCTCTTCATGTCGCCACAGCTCTTGCGCTAGCGTTGAGCGCGGGTCTATCACAGGCACAGGGGCTTTCTGTTTATGACGACGTGAACTCGCCGATCAACAACACGCGCCTGATGCCGACAGCGCCGCTCGGCAGCGAATATCCGACGCATGGCAACCAGCAGGCGGGCGAACTCAATCTGAATCCGATTGATCCGCGCGCGCAACTCGTGAACGGTCTGCCGAACAATGCGCACTCGGGCGGTTATGGATCGCCGCTTGCAGGGGTGCATCCGGCTGCGCAACCGGGCCAGTGACGTATCGCGATCGCAGGACTATCCCTTGGTAGCGCCGAACGTGAGGCCCGCAACGAAGTGCTTCTGCATCGCAAAGAACATCGCGACGGAAGGCAGCGCAGCGAGAATCGAACCGGCCGATACGAGATTCCACGCCGTCGTCCATTGGCCTTTGAGCGCGGCGACGCCCACTGTGATCGGCGCGGCCTCGTCGCCTTGCGTCAGGCACAGCGCCCAGAAGTAGTCGTTCCAGACGAAGGTGAAGACGAGAATCGCGAGCGCGGCGAGCGCGGGACGAATCAGCGGCAACACGATGCGAAAGAACACCGTCCATTCGTCCGCGCCTTCGATGCGCGCCGCCTCGACCAGTTCATACGGCAACTGCTTGATGAAGTTGCGCAGAAAGAGCGCGCAAAAGCCCGTCTGAAACGACACGTGAAAAAGAATCAGCGCGTACAGCGTGTTGAAGAGCCCAAGGCTCAGCGACAGGTCGCGCACGGGAATCATCAGGATCTGGATCGGCACGAAGTTGCCCGCCACGAATGTTGCGAAGAGCGTCGTGTTGCCGCGAAACCGGTAGACAGCCAGCGCGAAGCCCGCCATCGCCGCGAGCGCAATCGAACCGATCACGGAAGGTACCGTGATCAGCACGCTATTCCAGAAGTAGTGCAGCATCGGCGATGTGGTGAGCGCTTCGCGGTAGTTATCGAAGACAGCAATGTGCTTCGGCCAGCCCCAGTAATTGCCTTCGCTCAGTTCCTCCGTCGAGCGCACCGACGTGATGAGCACCGCGATCATCGGCAGCAGCCAGATCAAAAGCGCAATGGGCAACGACAGCTTGTACAGGCGCCGGTTGAGCGCCTTCCATTTCGCAACGGGCATCGGATACATGGTCCGCTCCTTACTGTTCGTGGCGCAGCATGCGGCGCAGGTGATAGACGATGTACACGAGCATGATCGCGAACAGCACGACGGCAATCGACGCCGAATAACCATTGCGGTAGTACTTGATCGCCTGGTCGTACATGTAATACGCGAGCACCGTCGAGCTTTCGAACGGGCCGCCGCCCGTCATCACCGAGATCAGATCGAAACTGCGCAGCGCACCGATCACCGTCACGACGATCGCCATGAACGTGACGGGCCGCAATTGCGGCAGCACCACGTGCCATAGCATCGACCAGCCCTTCGCGCCTTCCATGCGCGCCGCTTCGAGTTGCTCGCTGTTGAGCGTCGTGAGACCCGTCAGATAGAGAATCATGCAGTATGCCGTTTGCGGCCACAGCGCGGCGAAGATGATGCCGAAGGTCGCATAGCGCGCATCGCCGAGCACGGGCACGCCGTGTCCGAGGATCATCGCGAGCAGGCCGAATGTCGGATCGTAGAACCACGAAAAGATCAGCCCGACTACAACGCCCGACAGCACGAACGGCGCAAAGAACAGCGACTTCACGACGCGCATGCCCGCCACGGCCTGATTCAGATAGAGCGCGACGGCGAGTCCCATCGGCGGTGCGAGCAGGAACAGCAGGAGCCAGATCAGGTTGTTCTTTAACGCGGTGTAGAACGTCGGCGCCTGAAACAGCTCGATGTAGTTCGCGAGGCCGACGAAGGCCTTGTCGGTCATGCCGTCCCAGTTGTAGAAGCTGAGCCAGATCGACGACAGGATCGGCCAGACGACGTACACCGCGACCATCAGACACGCGGGCGCGAGAAACAGAAACGCGGCCTTGCGCTGCCGACGCGCAGAGGGCGACGGACCGCGCCGCCTGCCCGCCGCTCTGGGCGCAGGCGCGGCCTGCGGCGAAGGCGGCGTGGCGTTGATGTCCTGACGTGTGACCGAGTGCGACACGACGATGCTCCTCTTCATGCAAGCGGGCTGCTGACTTGCTGCGCGCCGGGCGGCGCACACATGCTTTCGTCGCCCGGCGCGTCCGCCCTTACTTCTTGTAGATGCGCTTACGCGTCTGTTCGAGCTGCGCGAGAATCGCGTCGAGCTTCGACGGATCGGAGACGAACTGCTGCATGCCCTTCATCCCCTCGTCGGCCATTTCCTTCGTCATATCGCGATCGTAGAACTGCGCGATGCCGCCCTTCGTGTTCGACAGAATCTGGAAGCCGATCTTCGAAATGGGATCTTCCGGTTCCGGCGACTTGCTGTTCGCGGACAGCGAGCCGAGACCCGCCGCGAGCTTCGCGCCCTGCTCCGGCGATTCGACGAACGCGAGGAACGTGTGCGCGTCGGCCTTGTTCTTGGCCTTCGCCGGAATGTGCAGCGACTCGACGGGGCCGTCCTCGGCAGTCGGCACGTTGGAATCGATGATCGGGAACTGGAAGTAGCTCATGTTCGGCTTCACGCTCGCCGGGAAACCGCCCGTGATGAAGGTGCCCATCAGCATCATCGCGGCCTTGCCCTGGAAGAGGAACGGTTGCGCCGCATCCAGATCGTAGGACAGCGAGTTGTCGATGAAATCGTGATCGTCGAGCATCTGCTTCCACGTCGTGTAGACCTTCTTCACGCGCGGATCGGTATAAGGCACTTCACCCGCCATCAGCTTCTGGTGGAACGCGTTGCCGTTCAGGCGCAGGTCCAGATAATCGAACCAGCCCGCGAGCGTCCATGCATCTCGGCCGGCCACTGCGAACGGCGTGATGCCCGCGGCCTTCAGCTTCTTGCACGCGTCCATCAACTGATCCCACGTCTTCGGCTCGGACGCGATGCCGGCCTTCTGGAACAGGTCCTTCCGATAGAACAGGCCCCACGAGTAGTACACGGTCGGCGCCGCATACTGCTTGCCGTTGTACGTCGACGATTCCTTCGTCGATGCATACATGCTGTCCCAGCCGTTCTTCTTCCAGTCGCCGCTCAGGTCTTCGAACAGGCCGCGCCGCGCGTAATAGGCCATGCGCTCGCCGTTGTGCCAGTTGACGACATCGGGCGCGACCGTCGACAGCCAGCCGGGCAACTGCACCTTGTACGCCTCTTCATCGACGAACGACACTTTCACGTCGATGTCCGGGTGCGCCTTCTTGAAGTCGTCGAGCACCGATTGCCACACCGCGCGCTGGCTTGCGCCCTTGAACGCGATGTTCATCGTCATCGTGCCCGCCTGCGCGACCGTGGTCGTCGCCGCGAACGACGATACGGCTGCCGCAACGGCGATGGCCATCGTCGCGAACGCCTTGCGCGGGTTGAACTGGCTTGCTGTCATCCTTTCGTCTCCTGTCATTTGTGTCTGGTTTTTACGTGCTGGATCACTTGCCTACTCGGTCCGATAAACCGCTACGCTTTGCGGCTCGACTTCACGCGTGCCGATCACGAAGCGCGATGCATCGACGCCTTCGATCACGTGCTTTTCGTGCGCATAGTTGAAGACATACGCGAGCTTGCCGCGCCGGCTGATGCGCACGCTGTCTCCACACGGCGCCGGCGTGAGCCAGGCTTCCGTCGCGATGCGCGCGAACAGCGACTCGGTGAGACGGTCGTCGAACAGGCTCGCGAAGTAATGAACGCGACCATGTTGCACATACGCGGGATGACCGTCGCCGAAACGCGCGTGCACACTGAACGTGCGTTCATCGACGGCATCGATCAGATCGCGCCAGTGACGCGCATAGCCTTCGCGCTGCGCATCGCCCGTGCCGTCGAGCCGCACCGGTTCCGTCACGTTGGGCCGCATCGATTCGACGCGCCACACGCGGATCGGCAGCAACGATGCGAGCGCGCCCGGCGGCAGGTTCGCGGGAATCTGCAGATCAGGGGTCTTCGAGCCCGTGCGCGGGCCGAGCACGATGTGCGCGCCCGATGCCGCGAGCCGCGCCGCAAAGTCGGCGGGCACGACGGGCAACGGCGGCACGACGATCATGCTGTAGCCGTCGAACGGCGCATTGGCGGAAATCACGTCGACATCGAAACCCAGCGAACGCAACGCCGAGTAGTATTCGAAAGCAAAACGCGGATAGTGGAAATCCGCGCCCTGCGGATGTATCTCGAACAGCCACTTCGCTTCGTAGTCGTAGATCAACGCGATCTTGCCGTGCACATCGGCGTTCGCATCCGCATCAGCCGACAACACATGCGCGATCTCCTGCGCGACCTTCGCCGCTTCGCTGCCGCCGATATCGATGCGATTGTCGGGCGTGTTCAGGCCCGCGTGCATCTGCTCCTGCGCGAACGGCGCCTGACGCCATCTGAAGTACGACACGCAGCCCGCGCCATGCGCGAACGCTTCCCAGCTCCACAGACGCACCATGCCCGGCAGCGGCGCGGGATTCCAGTGCGCCCAGTTGACGGGACCGGGCTGCTGCTCCATCACCCAGAACGGCAGCTTCGACATGCCGCGATACACGTCGTGATTGAACGACGCGAAATCGGGATGCCCCGTGCGCAGAAACTTCGCCTTGATCTCCGGCGCGTACCACTGCTCTTCAAGCGCGCCAAGCGGATAGCTGTCCCACGTCGCCACATCGAGATCGCGTGCGACCTTGTAATGATCAAACTCGGTGAAAAGCTGCATGAAATTGTGCGCGACGGGCCGCCCCGGCGAATGCGCACGAATGATCTCGACCTGCATCCGGTTGTAGCGCGCGACTTCATCGGAAGCGAAACGCCGGTAGTCGAGACGATGCGACGGATGAGCCTCCGTCACCGTCGCAACGGGCGCGTCGATTTCGTCGAAGTTGCGGTATTCCATGCTCCAGAACACGGTGCCCCACGCACGGTTCAACGCGTCGATGGTTTGATAGCGCTCCTTGAGCCACACACGAAAGCGCGCGACGGCAGCAGGCGAATAGCTGACCACCGTGTTGTGGCAGCCGAACTCGTTATCCGTCTGCCAGTAAGCGACGGCAGCATGCTTGCCATAACGCTCGGCTACGGCCGTGCAGATCTTGCGCGACGCCTCGAAATACGACGGCGACGAAAAATCATAGTGACGTCGCGAGCCGAACGCGCGCGGCCGGCCATCGGCACCCACGGGCAGAATGTCGGGATGACGGTCGATCAGCCACTTCGGCGGCGTGGCCGTCGGCGTGCACATGACCACCTGCAAGCCCGCATTGCCGAGCACATCGACGGCGCGATCGAGCCAGCTCCAATCGTATTCGCCCGGCGTGGGCTCGATACGGCTCCACGCGAACTCCGCGATTCGCACCTGTTCGATGCCGAGCGCCTTCATACGGCGCGCGTCGTCTTCCCACATCGATTCCGGCCAGTGCTCCGGGTAATAGCAGACTCCAAGGCGCATGCGCATGTCCCTTATGCGTAGTGTTCGACGGTGTTAAGCGCCTTCACGGCGAATCCGTCATCGGTGAAAAGATGGCAGGCGTTGGCGGGCGCCTCGAATACCGCACGCTCGCCCTGCTCGATGCGCGCATTGCCGGGCACTTTCGCGACCAGCACATCGCCGCCGGCTTGTTCCAGATGCGCGTAGCTGTGCTCGCCCAGATGCTCGACGAGCGAAACGGTGCGCATAAGCGTTGCCTCACGTCGTGATACATCGGCAGCGATGAGCCGGAGATGTTCGGGACGCACGCCGAGCATCACCGGCTGAGCGCCTTGCAGCGTGCTGCCGTCGACGAGAACGCGCACGGCTTCATTCGTGTGATCGAGCGTGACGTCGACGCCCTGCGCGTCGATCGCCGTGACCCTTGCAGGCAGAAAATTCATGCGCGGCGAGCCGATGAAGCCCGCGACGAAACGGCTCCTGGGCCGGTGATACAACTCAAGCGGCGCGCCGATCTGCGCGATGCTGCCGTAGCGCTCCGTGTCCTTGCCCGTATGCAGCAACACGATCTTGTCGGCGAGCGTCATCGCTTCCGTCTGATCGTGCGTCACGTAGACGACGCTCGCCGACGCGAACTGCCTGTGCAGCCGCGCGATTTCGATGCGCGTCTGGCCGCGCAGCGTCGCGTCGAGATTCGAAAGCGGTTCGTCGAACAGAAACACGCCAGGCTCGCGCACGATGGCGCGGCCAATCGCGACGCGTTGCCGCTGCCCGCCTGACAACGCACGCGGCTTGCGGTCGAGCAGCGCTTCCAGTTGCAGGATGCGCGCGGCCTCGCGAACCTTGCGGTCGATTTCGTCTTTCGGCTTCTTCGCGAGCTTCAGGCCGAAGGCCATGTTCTCGTACACGCTCATGTGCGGAAAGAGCGCATAGCTCTGAAACACCATCGCGACACCGCGCTCGGCAGCAGGCACGTCGTTGACGATGCGCCCGCCAATCGACAGGTCGCCGTCCGTCACATCCTCGAGCCCTGCGATCATGCGCAGCAGCGTGGACTTGCCGCAGCCCGACGGACCGAGGAACACGCAAAATTCGTTCTCGCCGATCTCCAGATCGACGTTGCGGATCACGGGCGCGTTGTCTCCGTACGCTTTCTGCACGCCCTTCAACGAAATGCTCGCCATCGCTTCGACTCCGTGATTTAATCAGCGCGAAGCGGAGATTAAGCGCTTAATCTGAATGGCCGAAAAAACGCGATCGCATCGCGACCGCGGCTCGCTGGCCTTTCCGTTGACCCTTGCCGTGGGCCGGTCAACGTTGTCTCCGATCATCGTTCTGGTGTTTCGCGCATGGTGCCCCGCCTTCGTAGCCAATGCAAATGATGAACGTCTGTCCCATATATTGAAGACGCACAAACCATGTCTACTCTCAGCGAAGTCGCGCGGCGCGCCGGCGTCACGTCGGCCACGGTTTCGAATGTGCTGCGCAATCGCGGACGCGTCGGCGAGCAGACGCGTCAGCGTGTGCTCGAAGCCGTCGAAGCGCTCAACTATCGTCCGCATCTTGCCGCACGCGCGCTCGCCGAAGGCCGCGCGCCCACGATCGCGCTGATGGTGTCGAGCATCGCGAATCCGTTCTATCCCGAGTTCGCGCTCGCCGTCGAACGCGAGGCACGCAAGAGCGGCCACTTCGTCATCATCTGCAACACGAATGAGGACCCGCACGCGGGCCGTGCGTATCTCGACCAGATCGCAGGCACGCTCTCCGAAGGCGTGCTCGTGATGAACGCCAATCTCGACTTCGACGACCTGCACAAGACGCAGGCGCGCGGCGCGCCCGTGGTGCTGTGCATGTGGGAACGTCCCGACGATCCGCCGGGCTTGCCGTGCATCGCCGTCGACTTTCGTCTTGCGGGCCGGCTGGCCGCGAAGCATCTGATCGAACTGGGTCATCGGCGCATCGGCGCGATTGTCGGCAGCAAGCCTTCGGGGATTCACGCGTCGCGTTACGAAGGCTTCATCGATGCGATGCGCGAAGCGGGCCTGAAGGTGCCCGCCAAAAACGTGCGTTACGCGCCCGACACGATCCAGGGCGGCTATACGGCCGCGCGCGATCTGCTGGAGCACGACGCGAACATGACAGCCATCTTCGCGACGAACGACCTGCCCGCGCTCGGCACCATTCATGCCGCCGCCGATCTCGGGCGCAACGTGCCGCGCGATCTGTCCGTGGTCGGCATCACCGACATCCAGCTCGCGCAGCAATCGCGCCCGCCGCTGACGACCGTCGCCGTGCCGACCGTCGAAGCCGCCGAGCTTGCCGTGACGCTGCTGCGCGATCTGATCGAGCGGCCGACACGCAAGCATGGTGCGCATCAGAAGACGCCGCGCATTTGCGTGACGTCGGAGCCGCGACTGATCGTGCGCGGGTCGACGCAAAAGCGTTGACGTCGACCACGCATGACAAGCGTGGCAAAGAGCAAAACTTACCGTGAAGCGGCGTTCAATAGCGCAACGCAGGCAATAAGCCGGCAACCGCTTCGCAGAAGCAGAAAAATTTTCAGCCGCGCTTTCAGTGCTGCGTGCGGCGCAACATCGAAAGGTCATAGCCGAGCGCGCGCACGCGTTCGAGCAGCGCGTGTTGCAGTTCCCCCGTCGGCTTCGCATCACGCGTCAGTATCCATAGATACGCGCCGCTCGGCTCGCCGATGATCGACCATCGGTAGTCGTCCGCGTGATCGAGCACCCAGTAATCGCCGACGTAGAACGGTCCGAAGAAAGACACTTTCAGTTTGGCGTTGTCAGAGCCGGGCATCACGCGCGCCTTGCCTCTCGCAATGCGCCGCACGCCGTTCGCGCCGTCGCGGACCGTGTTGATCACGCTGAGCGAGCCGTCATCGCGCTTCGCGTAGTTGGCCGTGACGAAATCGCGGCCCCGTTCGAAGTGATTGTCGTAGCGCGCAAACTCGTACCAGTGCCCCGTGTAGCGGTCCAGATCGACGCTCTTCGCAGGCTCGGGCACGCGCGCATTACCCTTTTTGCCTTTCAACCGGACTGCGTACGTGACGGCAATCCCTAAGGCCACGACTCCCACGACTGCAGCGGCGACGATCGCACTACGCGCGGAGAAACTGCTTTGCTCGATATTGTCGTTGACGCTTCGTTCGACACTCATCGGACATCAACCTCGACTCGATGTCAAAGCCGTTTAGACCTTACGTGAATGAAAAGTTTTCGCCATTACGTGACGAAGGAAGGACAAAGCGGTGTCGGCGATCGACTGCGCACGGCTGCGGATGACTTCGCATGACAGCCCAGCGACGCGAATCCGCGATAGCCGCTATGCTTCTTCTTTTGTCGCGCTTTCGTGCTCGCGTCCTGCCGCACACCACCCGATTACTCAAAGTTCTCTTCTCGCGGAGTCGATCATGCAATACCGCAAATTCGGCAACACCGGCCTTACTGTCTCGCGTTTGTGTCTCGGTACGATGACCTTCGGCTTGCAAACCGAAGAAGATGTATCGCGTGGCATTCTCGACGAGGCGACAGAAGCCGGCGTGAATTTCATCGATACGGCTGATGTCTATCCGCTCGGAGGCACTGAAGGTGTCATAGGCCGCACCGAGGAGATCGTCGGGCGCTGGCTCAAGGGCAAGCGCGACCGCTTCATTCTCGCGACGAAAGCTGTCGGCAAAGTTGGCCCGTCACCGTGGGACCAGGGTGCGTCGCGCAAGCATCTGCTCGATGCCATCGATGCATCGCTGCGCCGTCTGGGCACCGATTACGTCGATCTGTATCAGCTGCACTCCGATGACCGCGACACGCCGCTCGACGAAACGCTCGAAGCACTCGATGTGATCGTGCGTTCGGGCAAGGCGCGCTATATCGGCGTGTCGAACTATCTAGCGTATCGGCTCGCGCGCATGCTCGGCCGCGCGGACGTGCTGCGCACCGCGCGCTTCGTGTCGGTGCAGCCGCGCTACAACCTGCTGTTCCGACAGATCGAGCGCGAACTGCTGCCGCTCGCGGATGAAGAAGGTCTCGCGGTGATGCCGTATAACCCGCTCGCAGGCGGCCTGCTGACGGGCAAGCATCGTCACGACGCGAAGCCGGCGGACGGACGCTTCACCGAAACAGTTGGCAAGGCAGGCGCGATGTACTCGGAGCGCTACTGGCACGGGCGAGAGTTCAAGACCATCGATACGCTGCGCGAAATCAACGCGAAAACGGGCGAGCCGATGACGAAGACGGCGATCGCGTGGGTGCTTGCGAACCCTGTCATCACATCGGCGATCATCGGCGCGAGCCGGGTCGACCAACTGAACGATTCGCTCGCCGCTGCCGACTACACACTCGCCCCCGAACTCAAGACGCAGCTCGACGAGGCGACGGTCGAATACCGTTGGGGCGATGCGCCGCGATAAGCATCAAATAAGCAGCAAATAAGCGGCAAACGCCGTGCAAAGGGCGTGCGTCGCGCGCTAGCGTCCGTAGCGCAGCACGGTGCTGCTCGCGGCCAGCACATGATTGTTGATGGCCGCGAGAAACTGATCGTGATTGAGACCGGGCTGCAGCGCGTCCTGCGAGAGATCGAGCGCGTAGACCTGCAGCACATAGTGATGCGGCACGTCGCCGACGGGCGGACACGGCCCGTAATAGCCGGGCTTCCCGGTGCGGTTGATGCCGCTCACGCTGCCCTCGGGCGCGGACGCGCCGTGTGCCAGCGACGTCAACGATGCGGGTATCCCGTACAGCACCCAATGGATCACGCCCAGGCCTTTCGCGCCGTCGGGATCGAACAGCGTCACCGCGAAACTGCGCGTGCCCGCGGGCACGTTACGCCACTGCACGGCGGGCGACTGGTTGCCGCCGCCGCAATTGTTCGCGCTTGCCGCATGGCTCGAATCGACCGTGCCGCCGTCGGGCGTACCCGGCGACGTCACTTCGAAAGCGTCCGCCGCGAGGACCTGCATCGCGCCCGCCGACAACGCGACACAGAGCGCCGCGCGCGCCAGCCGTGCATAAGGGGATGTTTTCATCGACCGGCTCCGTTGACCCCGGATGAACAAACTGCGGCCACGCATTCGCGGCCGCCAGAGAACAAACGGAATACCTTGCCCCGTTATTCCGCAGCGCGACGTTCGGGGCATTTCAGGGCCTTCGTGCGGCGCGCTATTTGAACGCGCCTTTCTTGCGGCTCGGTTCGGGCAACTGGCGCGACTCGCGCACCGACCTCGGATGCCAGAGACTCGCACCGCCTTCGATGCCCGCAGCGTTCGACACGATCGCGACATTCGGCGGCAACTCGAACGTGAGCCTCGACGCATTGCCGCCACCGATCCACAGCTTGTCGTAGTTGACGAGCGAAGCCAGGATGCCGAGAACTTTTTCGACGCGCCGGTTCCAGCGCTTGTTGCCCGCCTTCTCGCGCGCCGCGTTGCCGATGTACTGGTCATAGGTGCGGCCCTTGCTGACGGGATGATGCGCGAGTTCGAGATGCGGCATCAGCTCGCCGTCGCGAAAGAGCGCGGTGCCCGCGCCCGTGCCGAGCGTCAGCACAAACTCTATGCCGTGCCCTTCGATCGCAGCGAGACCCTGCATCTCGGCATCGTTGATCATGCGCACGGGCATGCCGCCGACACGCGCGATGAGATTGTCCGCGAGGGGAAAACCGCGCCAGCTTTCATCGCCGATATTCGGCGCGGTAAGAATGCGGTTGTCACGCACGACGCCGGGAAAGCCGATCGACATCAACGCGGGATGATGTTCGTCGACAAGCGGCTGCACGAGTTTGGCGAGCGTATCGACGAGTTGCTCCGGCGCGCACGGATGCGGCGTCGGCACGCGCACGCGCTCGCTTTTCATGGTGCCATCCGCATCGAGCACGGCCGCCTTCAAGCCCGTGCCGCCGACATCGATCGCAAGTATCCGTTCTTCGCGGCTTGCTGCTTCTTTCCTGCTCGTAGCCAAGTCGTTCCCCTTTCTCTGGTTCTTGTTCAGTGCGGCTGATTCAGTGCGCCATTCAGCGTGCTATTTCGCCGAGCCGCTTTTCTCCAGCGGCCGCCACGCGCGGCCATCGCGGGCTAGCATTTCATCCGCTTGCGCCGGGCCGCTGCTGCCCGCCGGATAGCCATGCACCTGCAACGCGGCGCCCTGAGGATGCAGCACACGGTCCACCGCGCACCAGCTCGACTCGATGCTGTCCGCGCGCTGAAACAGCGTCTCGTCACCGCGCATGCAGTCGTACAGCAGCGTTTCGTAGCCGACGTTCGCGCTTTCCTCGAAGTAGTCGTTGTAGTCGAACGCGGAGCGCGCCGCGCCGATCTGCATTGTCGGTCCGGGCACCTTCACGTTGAAGTCGAAGCTCGTGCCGTGCGCGGGATCGATGCGCAGCGTGAGCACGTTCGGCGTCAAAGCATGGACGGGCGTATCGCGGAACATCAGAAACGGCACGCGTTTCAGATGCACGGCGATTTCCGTGCGCTTCGCCGTCATGCGCTTGCCCGTGCGCAGATAGAACGGCACGCCTGCCCAGCGCCAATTGTCGATGAACACGCGCGCAGCCGCATACGTTTCCGTCTTGCTGTCGCGCGCGACATCCGGTTCGTCGCGATAGGCCGCCTTCGCATCGCCCTTTTCGTATTGCCCGAAGACGACATCGTTGGGCGTCAGGGGCTCGATTGCATCGAAGAGTTCCGCTTTCTTGTCGCGTACGGCTTCGGCATCGAATGATGTGGGCGGCTCAAGCGCGACCATCGCGAGCAACTGGAACAGGTGGTTCGGCACCATGTCGCGAAATGCGCCCGTCTGCTCGTAGAACTTTCCGCGCCCTTCGACGCCGAGCGTTTCGGCCGCCGTGATCTGCACGTTGTCGATGTACTCGCGCCGCCATACCGGCTCGAACAACGCATTCGCAAAGCGCACGGCAAGAATGCTTTGCACCGTGTCCTTGCCGAGAAAGTGATCGATGCGATATACCTGCTTTTCCTTTGCGAAATGCAGAATGTGCGCATTCAGATCGCGTGCGGAAGCGAGGTCGGTGCCGAATGGCTTTTCGATCACGAGACGTCGGAAGCCGCCATGACCTTGCGGATCTTCCTTGAGCAAGCCGTGCGTGCCGAGCCGCTCGACAATCGGCTTGAAAAAACGCGCGCCTACGGCGAGATAGAAGATCGCATTGCCGTCGGGCGCCTTGTCGATGCGTTGCTTGATCGCCTCGTAAAGCGCGTCGTCTTCGAATTCGCCCGCCATGTACTCCATGCGCGACGAGAGCCACTGCCATGCCTTGTCGTCGATCTTGCCGGTATGAAACTCGCTCGCCTTGTCCGCGGCGAACCGTTGCAACGACTGGCTGAGATCATCGACCCACGCCTTCGTTTCGCGCTCGCCGTGATTGACGCCGATGACGTTCATGCGATCGTCGAGCAGGCCGTCGACCGTCAGGTTGTAGAGCGAGGGCGTCAAGAGCCGTTTGGTGAGATCGCCGCCCGCGCCGAAGATGACCAGCGTGCACGGCGGCGCGCGATGCTTGCCCGCAGGCCCCGGCGAAGCGGGATGCGGCCCGGCGTCGAGCTTGCTGCTCGAGGGCTGTTTGGCGGATGAAGCAGTGGGGTTAATCGCGTCATTGGACATGGCACTCTTCCCTGTTCCCTGAATGAACCAGACGAAGTGGCGATATCTGAAAGACACGCGGCTAGGCCGCGGGGTTCAATCAAAGCCAGTCGATGCGTTCAACAATGCAAACCTGGCGACGCGTCAAGCACGCGTCGGCCGTGTGCAAGACAAACGCAAGTCGGTCGTAATACGTGCGCTATTTCACCGCAGCGGGCGCTGGTGCGTCAACGGTAGCGGGAGCGGCCGCGGCGGCGGATTGAGCAACGCCTGCCGCGGCGGGCACGTTCCCCGAGCTTGCGGCTTCGCGCGGTTGCAACAGCAACGCGACGAGCCCTGTCCAGCCCGTCTGATGCGATGCACCGACGCCGCGTCCGTTGTCTCCGTGAAAGTACTCGTGAAAGAGCACGAGATCCTGCGAGCGCGGGTCCGCCTGCAACAGCGGATACGCGGCCATCACGGGACGCTCGCCGTTCTTGTCCTTGAGAAAGAGCGTGGTCGTGCGCCGCGCGAGCGCATCGCCGATTTCGGCCAGCGACAGCTTGTTGCCCGAGCCCGTCGGATACTCGACGCGAAAATCGTCGCCGTAATAGCGGTGGAATTCGTAGAGCGACTCGATCAGCAGATAGTTGACGGGCATCCACACGGGCCCACGCCAGTTCGAATTGCCGCCAAACACGCGCGAATCCGATTCAGCAGGCAGATACTTCACACAAAAGCTCTGGCCGTTGTGCCGGTAGACGAACGGATTGTCGCGGTGCACACGCGACAGTGCGCGCACGCCGTGATCGGACAGGAATTCGGCCTCGTCGAGCGCACGCCTGAGTAGCGCTTTCATCCGGTGTCCGCGCAATAGCGAAAGCAGCAGCGCATTGCCGCGTCCCGGCTCGTTCCAGCGCGATACCAGCCGCGCGAGATCGGGGCGGAAACGCAAGAACCATACGAGGCGATCGCGCAAGCCCGGCAGCGAGCCGTGCAGGCGTTCTTCGAGCACATGCACCGCGATCAGCGGAATCAGGCCGACGATCGAGCGCACGCGCATCGGCGTGCTGGAGCCGTCGGGCAAGCGCAGCTTGTCATAGAAGAACTCGTCCTCGCTGTCCCACAGGCCCGTTTCGGAATTGTCTTCGCAACTGACGGCCTGCGCGATATACAGAAAGTGCTCGAAGAACTTCACGCCGATATCGACGAACACATGGCTTGCAAACGCAAGTTCAAGTGCGATGCGCATCAGGTCCAGTGCATACGCGGCCATCCATGCGGTGCCGTCCGCCTGATCGATACGGCCGCCCGTCGGCAGCGGCGACGAGCGGTCGAAGATGCCGACGTTGTCGAGGCCGAGAAAGCCGCCCTGGAAGATATTGCGGCCATCGGCGTCCTTGCGGTTCACCCACCACGAGAAGTTGAGCAGCAGCTTGTGAAAGACCAACTCCAGAAAATCGCGGTCGCCCTTGCCCGTCAGCGCGCGATCGATTTCATAGACGCGCCACGCGGCCCACGCATGCACGGGTGGATTCGCATCGCTGAACGCCCATTCGTATGCGGGGATTTGCCCGTTCGGATGCATGTAGCGGTCCTTCACGAGCAACAGCAATTGGCGCTTCGCGAACGCGGGATCGATCAATGCGAACGCCGCCGCATGAAACGCGAGATCCCATGACGCGTACCACGGATACTCCCACTTGTCCGGCATCGACACGATGTCGGCATTGCACAGATGCCGCCAGTCGCGGTTGCGGCCCTGCTTGCGCGAGTCGGGCGGCGCGGGCTGCGCGGGATCACCGTCCATCCAGCGCTGCACGTCGAACTGGTAGTACTGCTTCGACCACAGCATGCCCGCCAACGCCTGACGCTGCACGAGCCGCTCGTCCGCGCCGTCGATGTCGCGCTGCAACGCTGCGTAAAACGCATCGGCTTCCGCGATGCGCTGCGAGAACAGCTCGTCGACGTCGAGCGGCTCTTCGTCGACGGCGAACTCGGGCCGCCAGCGCAGATAGACGACAGCCGTGCCATGCGGCGGCAGATTCAACGGCACATGCGCGGCCGCCTTCGTGCCCGCGTCGCGGCGAATCGCGTCGGCGTCGCCATGCGCGAGGTATTCGTTGAAGCCGTCCTTGAACGGACCCGTCGACTCCATGTTGAAATGACGCCGGACGTTCGTATCGTTCTCGCAGAAAATCCATTCGAGCACGGTCGTATCGGGAGACCATGCCGTCACGACAATCGGCTCGTGGCCCGGATGCGTTCCGAGCAGACGCGTGACGCCGTGCACCGTTTCCTTGACGAGCTTCGGCCGCTCGTCGACGTCCTTCCACGACCACTTGTTGCGCGCCCAGAACTGCGGCAGAAGATCGAACGCCGCCGATTCGTCCGCGCGGTTCTCGACGGTGACGCGCATCACGATGTCTTCGGGCGTGTTCTTTGCGTATTCGACGGTCACATCGAAATAACGCAGATCGTCGAACACGCCTGTATCGAGCACTTCGTACTCGGGCATATCGCCGCCGCGCCGCGCGTTTTCCTCGATGAGATCCTGATACGGAAACGCGGCATGCGGGTACTTGTACAGCATGCGCATATAGGAATGCGTCGGCGTCCCGTCCAGATAGAAGTACAGCTCCTTCACGTCCTCGCCGTGATTGCCTTCCTGATTCGTGAGGCCGAAAAGACGCTCTTTCAGAATGGGATCGGCGCGATTCCACATTGCAATCGACACGCACCAGTTCAACGTTTCGTCGCCGAATCCTGCAATGCCGTCTTCGCCCCATCGATACGCGCGACTGCGCGCGTGATCGTGCGGGAAGTAGTCCCATGCGGTGCCGTTCGGGCTGTAGTCCTCGCGAACCGTGCCCCATTGACGCTCGCTGAGGTAGGGACCCCAGCGCTGCCACCGCGCGCACTCGGCGGAATGCAGACGTGTTCCTTCGACCGTGGAAAGCAGATTCGCAGCGCGCAGCGCAGGCATGACGGCGTCCTTCCTCTCGTGGTGACGGCAGGAGTCACATCGTAGCGCGGTTGGGGGGGTCGCGTGGCGCAGCAGGCATATCGGCGCTTACGCGTTCCCCAAGCAACGCCCCCACACGCAACCGTTCCCCAAGCGACCACGCCTGAAACGGCGTGCCGCCCGGCGCATGAGGCGCGTCGCCGTCCGCGACTTCCGAAATGTGATCGAGGCCCGCGCGGTCCAGATGCGCATCGAGCGGCGCGAGAAAGCGCGTGCGCGCCGCGTCGCGTGCGGCGGCATCGGGACGTTGCACGCGCAGCCATGCTTCGACGAACGGACCGAGCAGCCAGGGCCACACGGTCCCTTGGTGATAGGCGCCGTCGCGCTCGAGCGGCGTCCCCGCATAGCGCCCGCGATATGCGGGATCTTCCGGCGAGAGCGTGCGCAATCCCAGCGGCGTCAGCAGATGCGCTTCCACCTGCGCGACGACGGCACGCGCCGTCTCGCCTTCGACGAGCGCGAACGGCAGCCCGCCGGCAGCGAAGATCTGATTGGGCCGCACGGAGCGATCGACGGCACCGCGCACGTGATCGACATCGACGTTGTCGAATAGCGCGCCCGTTTGCGGATCGATGAAGCGCCCGGCAAACGACTGCGCCGCACGGATGGCAGGCTCGCGCCAGCGAGCATTCCATTGCGCGGCAATGTGCAACGCGTTGAACCACAATGCCTGCACTTCGACGGGCTTGCCGATGCGCGGCGTCACGATCCAGCCGCCGACCTTCGCGTCCATCCATGTGAGCTGCACGCCGGGCACGCCGGCGCGCAACAGGCCGTCGTCGTCGGCGCGTATGCCGTAGCGGGTGCCTTGCGTGTAGCCGGACAGAATCGTATCGACGGCTTCATGCAAGCGGTCTCGTGTTTCGTTCGACGCGTGTCCCGTCGCCAGATAATCGTGCACGGCGATCGCGAACCAGAGCGATGCGTCGACCGAGTTGTACTCGGGCTCGCCGCCATAGTCGGGAAAGCGGTTCGGACACATGCCCTCGGAAATCGTGCCCGCCCATGCAAGCAGGATCGATTCGGCCTGAGCATGGCGTCCTGTGGCGATGAGCAGGCCGCGCATCGCGATGAACGTATCGCGGCCCCAATCGGTGAACCACGGAAAGCCCGCGACGATCGTATGGCCCGTCGAACGCGAGACGACATAGGCATCGGCGGAACGTTGCAGGCGCGATGACAAACAACCGCGTCGCGCTACCTCCGTCTTCGCAAGCGCATCGGCGTGAGCGCTTGCCGCTTGCATGTCGGACGCCGCATGACCCATGTCCGCGCCCAGCACCATGACGGCTGCATCGCTCAGAAGATCGAAGCTGAAAACGCCGGGCGTCGCGAGATCTTCCGTGTAGTCGAGGCCGCGCTCGCGTTCACGCACATAGCAAAAGTTGCGATACCAGTCGGGCGCATGTCCGTACGTGCCGTTCGTCAGCGCGCGAATCGCGGGCAGATCGCGATAGGGCTGCCACTGCACGCGCTCGCCATCGACGCGAGGGGTGAAATCGAATGCGCCGTTCTCGTGATGCAGCGCGTGATAGTCACGGCCCGACAGCAGCGGGCGCACGTGCAGCGTGATCGTGCGATCGCGCGGCGCATCGTGTTCGAACTCCGCTCGGCAGCGCAGCACCGTTTCGCACGTCGCTTTCGCAACGAACGCTTCGACGATCACGCTTGTTTGTGCATCGATCCGGAAACGCCACGTCGGCCACGGCGTCGTATCGAATGAGATCAGGCTCGCAGCGATATCGGGATAAAGAATGTCGGGCGCGTAGCGCTGCATCGTGAGCGGATAGCGCGCTCCGTTCGCTTCGATCCACGCTTCGATGCCGTTGACGAGCACCACGCGCCCCGCAGGCGCGCGCGTCGCCGTCAGCAGCAGCGCGTGATAACGGCGCGTGCGCAACGTGCCCACCGTGCCCGACGCAAAGCCGCCGAAGCCATCGGCCTCGAGCCATTCGTCTTCCAGACGTTCGATATCGAAGGGGCGTTCGACGCGTGTCATCGCAGATCCGCTTTCCGCTGGCGTGGCCGATCAAGACTGACGACAGATTAGCGGCTCGCGCGGGAAAAGTCTCGCGCAGTGCCGAGTCACGTGTAGGGGCCGACAGCGTGAAGATCACGCAGCCGGTTGCGCCGCCACGCTTCGCTGAATCGGCAGCACGGCCCACACTTCGAGCCCGCCGCCTTCTCGCGGATGAAACTCCAGCGTGCCGCCATGCAAGCGCGCGATGCGCTCGACGATCGCAAGCCCCAGCCCTGTGCCCCCCGTCTTGCCGTGCGCGTTCTTGCCGCGCTGGAACGGCGCCTTCAGCCGTTCGAGTTCTTCCGCGCTCAGTCCCTTGCCACGGTCCCCGACAGCCACACGGATCGCATCCGCATCGGCCCATGTCCTGACGGCAAAGCCCGTCTGTCCATATACGACCGCGTTCTGCATCAGGTTCATCACGAGCCGCATCATCGTGATCGGCCTGAACGCGTGTTCGGGAAGCTCGCCGAGCGACAGCTCGAACTCGTGCCCGAGTCCCGCGAAGTCCGCGGCAAGCTGGCTGATCAGCGCGTTCAGATCGCCGGGCTGCGGCGTCTCGCGCTCGCCGCTTCCCGCGTAGTCCATGAACTGTTGAAGGATCGTGTCGATCTGGTCCAGATACGACTCCGCCGCGCCGGCGAATGCTTCGTCGCCGCCCGTATCGTTCGCCATCGCCATCGCGAGACGCAGCTTCGTGAGCGGCGTGCGGATGTCGTGCGAAACGCCCGCGAGCATCAGCGCGCGTGTCGCCTCGGCCTGCTGCAACGCCTGCATCATCTGATTGAACGCGCCGCTCACCTGCGCGATTTCGGTCGGACCGTCGACAGGCAAAGGCGGCGGCGTTTCGCCCGCGCTCACGCGGCGCGCCGCATGCGCGAGTTCCTGCAACGGACGGTTCAAATAGCTTTGCAGCGCGAAGCCCGTCAACGCCGCCAGCATGCCGAGCCCCAGCGACAGCAACACGGCCGTCAGCATGCCGCCGCCCTGCGCTTCTTCCGGCACCTGCAAGCCGATCCAGTACGGCTTGCCCGCGACGTGCATGCGTATCCACATGCGCGGACCAGCTTGTTGCCAACGCACTTCCGTGCCCGACGGAAGATAGTGGCTCAGACTTTCCAGAAACACCCGCAACTGATGAAGCCGATAGAACGCGAGCAGTCTGACGCGCGGCTCTGTCACCGCATCGGCGGGCGGTTCGTCGCGCGCGTCGAGCCGTGCGACGAGCGTGTCGCGCGCACTCTCGGGCGACGCGGTGAGCGCGTTGTCCAATGTCTTGATGTACGTGCCGAACACGGCAGCGGCGCGCTCGGTGCGCGGGCTTTGCACATAGTGGATCAGCACGCTCAGCGCGCAGACCTGGCTGATCGCCATCAGCACGATCAGCAGCATGATGTTGCGCGCGAGAACGCTGCGCGGCAGCAGGCGCGACAGGGTGCGCGCGTTCATGCGTCGACGTCGGCGACGAGCATATAGCCGACGCCCCATACGGTCTTGATGAAACGCGGCTTCGACGGATCGCTTTCGATCGCCTGCCGAAGACGCAGAATCTGCACGTCGATGCTGCGATCGAGCGCATCGTGGTCGCGCCCTCTGGCGCGCGCAATCAGATTGTCGCGGCTCACTGCGCGATTCGGCGACGCGGCGAGCGCCGTCAGCAGCAGCATCTGCGCGGAATGCAGTTCGACAGGCGCATCGACCCGATAGAGACATTGCTTGCCCACATCGAGCCGGAAGTCGCCGAAGCGCAGCGTTTGCGTAGTGACAGTCGGGTCGCCCGCTGCGATCTTCTGGCGGCGCAACAGCGAATTGATGCGCGCCACCAGTTCGCGCGGCAGGAAGGGTTTCGCGAGGTAATCGTCGGCGCCCGTTTCGAGCCCGATCACGCGGTCGAGCGGATCGCCCTTGGCCGTGAGCATCAGGATCGGCATCGTATGGCCTTCCGAGCGCAGGCGCGCGCAGATCTGCAAGCCGTCTTCTTCGCCAATCATCAGATCGAGCACCAGCAGGTCATACGGTTCGCGCTGCAGGTAGCGTTCGAGCCGCTTGCTGTTTTCGACGGCGCGGACTTCGAAGCCATGTCCGCTCAGGAAGCGCTGCAGCATGTTGCGCAGTTCCGCTTCGTCGTCAAGCACGATGATGCGGGCGGGTCGGTCCATGCGGAGACTCCTTTCGCTACCGTTGCAACAGTTTAGCTTCAGGCCGACCCGTTTTTCCGTCAGTGCGATCCCGCGCGCCGCGCCATGAATTGCTCGATCTGTCCGAGCGTCACATAGCCCTGTTTCTGCGTGTCAATCTCGTCGAAATACTGCGCGACGCGCGGCATACCCGTCTGCGCCTGCGCAAGCGTCAGTTTGCCGTCATGTGTCGTGTTGGCGGCGGCAAAGCGCTGCTGCAACTCCTGCATCATGCGCTCCATGCGTGGCGATGCGGCCATCGGCTGCGGCGCCGTTTGCGCCATCACGCCCGTCGATGCAATGCACAAAGCAAGCATGGCGATCCACTTCTTCATTTCCATCTCCAATCGGTTCATTCAACTTCTTCGCTCACGTGGTGTTGCGATTCTTCGTTGGCGAAGCGAATTCTTGCTGTCGGGGAGGCCGAGGGCAATTTCAAAGTTATGTCGCCGCATTTCATGCGAGCCGTGCGTTCACGTGCGTTTCCGAAACGTCTTTGCATCGCGATAACGCAGCAAACGCTTCAAGCATGAGCGTGCTTTTTTTGCGACATCGGATGAAACAAGTTATCGCTGCCCATTCGAGGATGCGTTGCGTATCGTCTGAACGTCGGCGGTCATGTGAGGACTTCGCATTGCATCCGTCGGCTGTCCGCTCGTCCGCCCGAGGAGTTTGATGTGAACATTCGCTCTGCCTATACGTCCGCGATCGCCGCGATGGGTATCGCCTGCTCGACCAGCGCCTTCGCCGGCACTGTGTTCGTCCATGCGGCCTATGTGCCCGCCGTCGTCTATGCGCCGCCGCGCACGCTCTATTACGTGCCGCCGCAACCGCCCTATGTCGTGCCCGTCGTCGCGCGCGTGCCCGTGGCGCCTGTCGTGCCCGTGGTGCCCGTGGTGCCTTACGTCGCCGTCGCGTCATCGCCCGCGCCCGCGAAGCCCTTGCCTTATGCGACAGTGGCCGTGCCCGTCGTCGCCGCGCCTGCTTACGCCGTGCCGCCGGCGAGAAGCATCGTGTATGCGCAGCCGCTCGCCGTCGTGCCTGGCGTCGTCGTCACGCGCTGATTGCATCGCCGGGCCGATTCACTTGATCTTTGGAAAGCCGAGGCCAACAATGAAAGCCTTTGTCTAACCGGCATTCGACGAGCTTTGCGGAGGGCGCTATGTCAGAGATCGAAAAGGACAAGGTCATTGCCGTGCTCAACCAGATTCTCGAATCCGAGCTGGCTGGCGTGGTCCGTTACACGCACTACTCTTTTCTGGTGTTCGGCTTTGGCCGCATCCCGATCGTGTCGTGGCTGCGTCAGCAGGCTGACGAATCGCTCGCGCATGCGCATCTCGCGGGCGAATGGATCACGACGCTCGGCGAGTATCCGTCGCTTGGCATCGGGCCATTGCTCGATTCGCATACGACCGATATCGCGTCCATTCTGCGCGAGTCGCTTGCAGCCGAAGACGTCGCGCTCGGCCTGTATCGCGATCTGCTCGCGCTCGTGCGAGACCGCTCCGTTGCGCTCGAAGAATACGCGCGGCAAATGATTTCGGTCGAAGAGATGCACGCGGGCGAGGTCGACAAGATGCTGCGCAGGCCGGGCACGGTCGCGACATCGGGCGAGCGCGGCTCGGATACGCATTAGCTTCGACGCTTGCATTCGCGCACGCGTTGTTGAGCTTTCAATTCGCCGCCACGCCGATTTTCGATCGCTCACCGAATAGTTCTTCCACCTGCACATCAAGGGCACGGCATGCATCATGTTTCGATGCATGCCGTGCCCTTTCTTTTATTGCATGCGCGCTCGATGCATTTAACGTTTGCCAGCATTAACGCGCGTCTAATCCCCTAAATCTTCTGCATGCATCGCGGAGTTTGCAACGACCCATGCTAGGCTATGCGCGGCATCATGCTGTTGAATTCTGCAGCCGCTATTTCGTTCGTAGTCCGCGCAGTAAAACAAGGTGGATCGATGATCGAAGACGTCAACCGCAGCTTCAGTCGCAGTCGATGGCACCGGCATTCGCGCGGTGCGTTTCGCCGCCGCCCAACGTATGAGAGCTTTGCGCGCGCCGCATCGATCGCTGTCCTGATCGCGTTGTCCGGCTGCATGGTCGGCCCCGATTACCGCACGCCCGCCCCGCCCGCCACCGAGACCTACACGCCCACGCCGCTGCCCGATCGAACGGCGTCGTCGCCGGGCGCATCGGGCGTCCCGCAACAGTTCGTGGCCGGCCAGGACATTCCGGCGCAGTGGTGGACGCTCTTTCATTGCGAGCCGCTCGACGCGCTGATCCGCGAAGCGCTCGTCAACAGTCCCAACGTCGCCGCGGCGCAAGCGGCGCTCAGGCAAGCCGGGGAGAATCTGCGCGCGCAAATGGGCACCACGCTGTATCCGTCCGTCGATGCGAAGGCCAATGCGACACGCGAGAAATTCAACGGCGTCACCTTCGGCCAGCCGGGACTCACGGAAGTGCTGAACCTCTATAACGCATCGGTGAGCGTGTCGTACAACCTCGATGTGTTCGGCGGCGGGAGGCGCGAACTCGAATCGCTGCGCTCGCAGGTCGATTACGAGGGCTTTCAGTTGCAAGCTGCGTATCTCGCGTTGTCGGCGAACATCGTGACGGCGGCCGTCAAGGAAGCGTCGCTGCGCGAGCAGATCGAAGCGACCGAACGCATCGCCACTGACGAAGACGCGCAGCTCGGCGTGTTGCGCAAGCAGTTCGAGCTTGGCGGCGTGAGCCGCGCCGCCGTGCTCTCGCAGGAAACGCTCGTCGCGCAGACGCGCGCGACGTTGCCGCCGCTGCGTCAGTCGCTCGATCAGACGCGTCATCAGTTGGCCGTGCTCGCGGGCAAGCCGCCGAGCGACACAGGCGTGCCCGAGTTCACGCTGTCGATGTTCACGCTGCCGCAGAGCTTGCCCGTCAGCGTGCCGTCGTCGCTCGTGCGGCAGCGCCCCGACATCCTCGCCGCCGACGCCACGCTGCATCAGGCGAGCGCGCAGGTCGGCGTGGCGACGGCGAACATGTATCCGCAGCTCACGCTGTCGGCAAGCTATGGCCCGCAGGCGCTGACGCCGGCGGGTCTTCTCAAGTATGCCGACATGATCTGGAGCATCGGCGCGGGCGTCACGCAGCCGATCTTTCATGGCGGCCAGCTGAGCGCGCAAAAGCGCGCAGCCGAAGCCGCCTTCGATCAGGCCAATGCGCAATACCGGCAGACGGTGCTGCTCGCGTTCCAGAACGTCGCCGATACGTTGCGCGCGCTCGAACACGATGCCGCCGGCCTGCGCGCGCAAACGGAAGCATGGCGCGCGGCCCGCGATTCGCTCGATCTGACGCGCGGCCAGTTTCGCATCGGCGGCGTCAGCTATCTGGCGTTGCTCGATGCACAGCGTCAGTACCAGCAGACCGTCGTGAATCTCGCGCAGGCGCAGGCCGCGCGCTATGCGGACACGGCGGCGCTGTTGCAGGCGCTCGGCGGCGGCTGGTGGAACGACACGGCGACGAGCCAGGCAGCGCAGGCCAAGCCGGCGGCAGCCCCGGCGTCTGCCAGGCCGCAGTGAATCCTTTCGCAGTAGCCGCACGTCGCATGCGATCAGACGGCAGCGCCGCCGGACGAGTTTGTGCTTCATGTCGACGGGAGTTAGCGCTTTAGCGCTTACTCCTGTCCCATGCAGAGCGGTCGACGGCAGTTAGCGCTTTAGCGCCTACTCCCGTCCCACGCAGAGCAGTTTGCCGTACAAGGACAAGACGACGATGACAACGAAAAGACCGATGACCAAGCGGATGATCATCATGCTGATCTGCGTGGGCGTACTGCTCGGCGCGCTGGTCGGCTTCAATCTGTTCAGGGCGCACATGCTCAAGAAGTTCATGGCGAGCAATGCCGTGCCGCCCGCGACCGTCACGGCCGCTGTCGCAAGCTATCAGACGTGGCAGCCGCAGCTTGCCGCCGTGGGCAGCCTGCGCGCGGTGCGCGGCGTCGACGTGACGACGGAAGTGGCCGGGCTCGTGCGCGAAATCGCGTTCAGCTCGGGCCAGGAAGTGAGGGCAGGCCAGGTGCTCGTGCACCTGAACGACGATTCGGACCGCGCGCAGCTCGCATCGCTGCAAGCCGCTGCGGAACTCGCGCAAACCGTCTATAAGCGCGACAAGGCTCAGTTCGACATTCAGGCGATTGCGAAGGCGCAACTCGACGCCGATGCCGCCGACCTGAAGAGCAAGAAGGCCCAGGTCGATCAGCAGGCCGCGCTCGTCGAAAAGAAAACGATACGCGCGCCGTTCGCGGGACGCGTCGGCATCACGACGGTCAACCCGGGCCAGTACATCAATCCGGGCGATGCGATCGTCACGCTGCAAGCCATCGACCCGATCTACGCCGATTTCTATCTGCCGCAACAGCAACTCGGGCAATTGCAGGTCGGCCAGGCCATCGTCGTCGATACGAATGCGTTCAGCAACCGCACGTTCGACGGCAAGATCCGCTCGATCAATCCGCGCGTGGACAGCACGACGCGCAACGTGCAGATCGAAGCGACCGTCGACAACCGCGAGCGCAAGCTGCTGCCCGGCATGTACGCGAACGTGAAGATCGACGCGGGCACGGTGCAGCGCTATCTGACCTTGCCGCAAACGGCGATCACCTATAACCCGTACGGCGCGACCGTGTTCGTCGTGAAGCCCGGCGCGCAAAAGAATGCGCAAGGCAAGGTCATGCCCGTCGCGCAGCAGGTGTTCGTCACGCCGGGGCCGACGCGCGGCGATCAGGTCGCGATTCTCAAGGGCATCAGCGAAGGCACGCAGGTCGTGACGAGCGGCCAGCTGAAGCTGAAGAACGGCACGCCGCTCGTGATCGACAACCGCGTGCTGCCCGCGGACAACCCGAACCCGACGCCTCAGGAACAATAAGAGGCCGCCCGATGAAATTCACCGACATCTTCATTGAACGCCCGGTGCTCGCATCGGTGGTGAGTCTGCTGATCCTCGTGCTCGGCTTGCGGTCGCTATCCGCGCTGAAGGTCGGCGAATATCCGCAGACCGTAAACGGCGTGGTGACGATCAAGACGTCGTACTACGGCGCGAGCGCCGACACGATGGCCGGCTTCATCACGCAGCCGCTCGAATCCGCGATCGCACAGGCCCAGGGCATCGACTACATGTCGTCGACGAGCAGCACGGGCGTCTCGACGATCACCGCGACGCTGCGCCTGAACTACGACTCGAATCGCGCGCTCACGGAGATCAACACGCAGATCGCATCGGTGCGCAACCAGTTGCCGCCGCAAGCGCAGCAGCCGGTGCTGACGGTGCAGGCGGGCCAGACCACCGACGCCATGTACATGGGCTTCTACAGCGACGTGCTGCCGAGCAACAACGTCACCGATTATCTTTTGCGCGTCGTGAAGCCGAAGCTCGATTCGATCCAGGGCGTGCAGACGGCGGAGATTCTTGGCGGCCGTCAGTTCGCGCTGCGCGCGTGGCTCGATTCGAACCGGCTCGCCGCACACAACGTCACGGCCGCCGATGTCTTCACGGCCCTCGGCAACAACAACTATCTGGCGACGCTCGGCACGACCAAAGGCCAGATGATCAGCGTCGATCTCAACGCGGGCACGGACCTGCATTCCGTCGACGACTTCAAGAAGCTCGTCGTCAAGCAGAAGAACGGCGCGATCGTGCGCCTCGAAGATGTCGCGAACGTCGTGCTCGGTGCGGACAACTACGATTTCAACGTCGCGTTCAGCGGCAAGCGTTCGGTGTTCATCGGCATCAAGGTGGCGCCCGATGCGAACGTGCTCGACGTCGCGAAGCGCGTGAAGACGATCTTCCCCGATCTGCAGAAGCAGTTCCCGACAGGCATGACGGGCGACATCGTCTACGACGCGACCGACTTCATCAACACGGCGATCGAAGAAGTGGTGAAGACGCTCGTCGAGTCGCTGCTGATCGTGACGGTCGTGATCTTCCTGTTCCTCGGCAGTTTCCGCGCGGTGATCGTGCCCGTGATCGCGATGCCGCTCTCGCTGATCGGCACGTTCTTCGTGATGCAGCTGCTCGGCTATTCGATCAATCTGCTGACACTCCTTGCGCTCGTGCTCGCGATCGGGCTCGTCGTCGACGATGCGATCATCGTGGTTGAGAACATCGACCGGCATATGAAGGAGGAAGGCAAGCAGCCTTTCGAAGCCGCGCTGATCGCCGCGCGCGAACTCGGCGGACCGATTCTCGCGATGACGGTCGTGCTGGTTGCCGTGTATTTGCCGATCGGTTTCCAGGGCGGACTGACGGGCGCGCTCTTCACCGAGTTCGCGTTCACGCTGGCGGGCGCCGTGACCGTATCGGGCGTGATCGCACTGTCTCTATCGCCGATGATGTGCTCGCGTTTTTTCCGCACGGACCAGGAGTCGGGCCGCTTCGCGCGCTTCGTCGACCGGCAGTTCGAGCGCGTGCATCGCGGCTATGGGCGTCTTTCGCATGCGATGCTCGACACGTGGCCCGTATTCATCGTGATGGGCGCGCTGCTGTTGTGCGGCACCGTGTATCTGTTCATGACGTCGAAATCGGAGCTTGCGCCGCAGGAGGATCAGGGCATCGTGCTGTCGCAGATCCAGGGGCCGCCGAACGCGACGATCCAGCAGATGCAGATTTACGCGGACCAGGTGTTCGATATCTCGAAGCAGTTGCCCGAGTACTCGCAGATGTTCCAGCTGACGGGCGCGCCGACGCTGAACCAGGGCATCGGCGGCGTGCTCTTCAAGACGTGGGACAAGCGCAAGAAAGGCGCGACGCAATTGCAACAGGAATTGCAGCAGCAGTGGAACGGCATTGCGGGCGCGCGCGTCGCCGCGTTCCAGTTTCCGCCGCTGCCGGGGGCGCAGGGCTTGCCCGTGCAGTTCGTCATCAGCACGACGGAGCCGTTCGAGAACCTCAATGAAGTGTCGCAAGCCGTGCTGCAAAAGGCGCGCGAAAGCGGCATGTTCTTCTTCGTCGACAGCGACCTGAAGATCGACAAGCCCGAAAGCGTGCTGCTCGTGGACCGTGACAAGGTTGCTTCCCTCGGCCTGTCGCAAAGCGATGTCGGGCAGACGCTGGGCGCGGCGCTCGGCGGCAACTACGTCAACTACTTTTCGATTGCGGGCCGCTCGTACAAGGTGATTCCGCAAGTGCTGCAAACGGACAGGCTGAACCCTTCGCAAGTGCTCGACTACTATTTGCGCACGCCCGATGGCAGCGTGATTCCCGCATCGACGGTCACGCATCTGAAGCAGACCATCGTGCCCGAGTCGATCAATCACTTCCAGCAGCTCAATTCAGCGACGATTTCCGGCGTGCTTGCGCCGGGCATCTCGCAAGGCGAAGTGCTCGACTTCCTGCGCAAGGCCACTTCCGATGTCGCGCCGACGGGCTATACGGCCGACTACTCGGGCCTGTCGCGGCAGTTCGTGCAGGAGTCCGGCGGCTTCGTGATCACGCTGCTGTTCGCGACGATCATCGTGTTTCTCGCGCTCGCCGCGCAGTTCGAGAGCTTCCGCGATCCTGTCGTGATTCTCGTGTCGGTGCCGATGGCGCTGTTCGGTGCGCTCATCTTCATCAACATGGGACTCTCGACGCTCAACATCTACACACAGGTC
This sequence comes from Paraburkholderia franconis, assembly GCF_009362735.1. GTDB lineage: Bacteria > Pseudomonadota > Gammaproteobacteria > Burkholderiales > Burkholderiaceae > Paraburkholderia > Paraburkholderia franconis. The sequence goes on from NZ_WHNP01000002.1 coordinate 36,960, forward strand.
GGTCTCGTCACGCTGATGGGCCTCGTCAGCAAGCACGGCATTCTGATCGTGCAGTTCGCGAACGAGCTGCAACGCGCGGGACGCGGCAAGCGCGAGGCGCTCGAAGAAGCGGCCGGCGTGCGCCTGCGGCCGATCCTGATGACGACGGCGGCGATGGTGCTGGGCGTGCTGCCGCTCGTGATCGCGTCGGGTGCGGGCGCGGCGGGCCGCAATGCGATGGGGCTCGTGATCTTCACGGGGCTGTCGATCGGCACGCTGTTTACGCTCTTCGTCGTGCCGTCGATGTATATGTTCCTCGCCGCGGATCATCATCGGGACAGGGAGCATCCGGTGGAGGCATGAACGACTGGAGCAGCGACGCGCACGCTTTCGCCAGAAACGTGCGGCCATTTTCGTCCGCATTGCCGGGCCATGCGCCGCACGGCTATGCTTGCGGATGGTCATCCGCCGTGGCCCTCACTCACATCAAATACACAGGAGCATCGATGTTCAGTCCCGGTCTTTTTCTCACGGCAGCGGGCGTGGGTCTCGCGGTCGCGGCGCCTGTCGGCCCGATGGGCATGCTGTGCATTCGCCGCACGCTCACCGATGGTCCGCGCGCCGGTCTCGCGATCGGCTTCGGCATTGCGGGCGGCGATGCGTTCTACGGCATGATCGCCGCGCTCGGTCTCGTGAGCGTGTCGCGGTTCATGCTGGCGTATGACAAGCCGCTGCATATCGTCGCGGGACTCTTTCTGCTGTACCTCGGCATTCGCACGATGTTGCAGAAAGTGCCCGCCGATAATGGGAACAACAACGGCAGCAACGGCGAAGGCAGGCTCGCGGGCATCGGGCACACCGGCGCGCTGAAGGCTTTCGCGAGCGCGCTGCTGCTCACGCTGACCAATCCGCAGACGATCATCATGTTCGCCGCCCTCTTCACGACGCTCGCGCCACGCGGACCGTTTTCGTCGAGCGTCGCGCTCACGACGGTGCTGGGCGTGTTTTGCGGATCGATCGCGTGGTGGTGCTTTCTCGTGACGGCCGTGTCGCTCGCGCGTCATGCGATCGGGCACAAGCTGCGCGTCGTCATCGACCGCATTGCGGGGTTTGCATTGGCCGCGTTCGGCGTCGCCGAAGTGCGCCGCGCGATCTGACGCGAACGCGTCCTTCCATCTCCTTGCAGCGAAGTCCTTTGCAGCAAGCCAGGCCGCCTGCGGGCGGCCTTTCGTTTATCGCGTCGCCGTCACGCCCGCGAAGCGCGCGCGCCACAAGCCGTCGAGCGAATAAAGGGCGAGCGCGATCCATATCGCGCCATAGCCGACCAGTTGCATGTGTCCGAACGGCTCCTGATAGATCAGCACGCCGATCAGCAGTTGCAGCGACGGCGTCACGTACTGGATGAGCCCGAGCATCGACAGCGGAATGCGCCGCGCGCCCGCTGCGAACAGCAGCAGCGGCACGGCCGTGATCGGCCCGGCGAGCGCGAGCAGCACCTTCACGCCGAACGACGCGGCGCCGAAACCGCTCGCCCCATGCGACGACGCGACGAACAGATACAGCGCGGCAACCGGAAAGAGCAGCACCGTTTCGAGCGTCAGCCCTTCGAGCGCGCCGAGTTGGGCCGTCTTGCGCAGCAGCCCATAGCCCGCGAAGCTGAACGCGAGCGTGAGGCTGATCCACGGCGGATGGCCGTTTTCCCACGTGAGCCACAGCACGCCGCACGCGGCAACGGCCACCGAGAGCCACTGCACGCGACGCAGCCGCTCGCCGAGAAACACGAAGCCGAACAGCACGTTGATCAGCGGATTGACGAAGTATCCAAGGCTCGCCTCGACGATATGCCCCGCGTTGACGGCCCAGATATAGATGCCCCAGTTCGTCGACAGCAACAGCGCACTCGCGGCGAAGCGTCCGAGCAGCTTCCGGTCGCGCAGCACGGGCCCGAGCCAGCGCCATTGCTGCCGCACGGCCAGCACGATGAAGAGAAACAGCATCGACCACACCATCCGGTGCGCGAGCATCTCGATCGGCGAAATCTGGTGCAGCGTCTTGAAGTAGACGGGAAAGAGTCCCCAGATGGTGAATGCGAGGACTGCGTAGGCGACGCCGTAGTTCATTTTTGTCGGTCTGCGGATGGAGAGGCGCGGGCAACGCATCGCACGGCGCGCATCGTCGACGCCCCCTTTAAGCGCCGTCCGACGCGCCCGCGGCGCCCGAAACGCTATTGTAAGCGGGTGGCTGGAGCCGGCATCATTGCGGACATCGGCGGGCATCAGGACGCTGCGCCGCCGGTTTTGCGACAATAGCGGTCTTTCGCCGCGTCGCAGCCCGATGGAACCGCCTGACGGACTGCCCGAGCCTCCGCCTGAAGAACCGCCTTCAGGCACAGCCCGCGCGCGGCTTCTGGCGACAGTACCGGCAAGCCTGCCCGCAACCGAATCCTTTAAAAGACCGTCCGCGGTCCGAGCAATGGCACTTCCCCACATCGATCTCCTGTATTCCGCGTCGGGTCTCTTCGTCGGCTTTCTGGTCGGGCTGACGGGCGTCGGCGGCGGCTCGCTGATGACGCCGATCCTCGTGCTGCTCTTCAACATCCATCCGGCGACGGCCGTCGGCACGGACCTGCTGTACGCGGCCGCGACCAAGGCCACGGGCACGCTCGTGCACGGCGTGAAGGGGTCGATCGACTGGCAGGTGACGCTGCGGCTGGCGGCGGGCAGCGTGCCCGCCGCGACCGTCACGCTGATCCTGCTGCATCGCTACGGGATGGAATCGCAGCGCGGCGGGCATCTGATTTCCATCGTGCTCGGCGTCGCGCTGCTGATCACCGCGATCGCGCTGGTGTTCAGGCCGCAGCTCACCGCGTTCGCGGCCTCGCGCACACGCGCGACAGACCGGGGCAGCACGCTCGCGCTGACGATGCTGACGGGCGCCGTTCTCGGCGTGCTGGTGTCGCTGACGTCGGTGGGCGCGGGCGCGATCGGCGTCACGGTGCTGCTGCTGCTCTACCCGATGCTGCCGACCACGCGCATCGTCGGCTCGGACATCGCGCATGCCGTGCCGCTCACGCTGCTCGCGGGCGCGGGCCACTGGCTGCTCGGATCGGTCAACTGGTCGCTGCTCGCGTCGCTGCTGGTCGGCTCGATTCCGGGCATCATGATCGGCAGCTATCTGTCGTCGAAGGCGCCCGACAAGCTGCTGCGCAATCTGCTCGCGGCGACGCTGACGCTCGTCGGCGTGAAGCTCGTGATGGCGTGATGCGTCGCGTCGGTGCGCGCGATGTCTCCAACGCACATCGCGCGCACCGACTCGACGATCATTTGAAGAAGCGGCAGTTGAGGTCGGTTTCGAACTGGCGAATCCAGTGGCCTGCCTTGTCCTCGTGATACGACTGCGCCCAGCCGCCGCGCCGTATCGTCAACAGGCGCGCGTGATGTGAAACGTCGTCGGGATCGTCGGTGGCGGTGATGTCGAAATGCGCGGGCGCAAAACCATGCCGCGCGCACACGAGTTCGAACGCGGCGCGTTCGCCGATCGGGAGATCGGTGTAAATGAAGGCGTGTCTGTCCATGGCCGTCGCTCCGGAAGCGTCGATACTCCACAGTACCTCACGCGACGGGTAAACAGTGTGTCACGGCGAACAAGCACGATGGTCCGTCGCGTTTAAACGATGCATGAGATAGGGTGCTCGCAAGGCGCCATGTGTCCGGCTCCATTCGTTGTGCGTCGTTGCGACGGCATCTCGTGCGCACGTCACACCGCTCGCGTCATTTCTGCACTGACAGGAGCGGCGTAATCGTTGCTACGACAAGCGGCCCTTCATGCGCTTCATGCCCTTCATGCTCTTCACTTGGGCACGTTCACCGCGCCCGCTCCCACCTGAATCGCATTCGCACCCGGGCTCATCGAGATCGCGGGCAGATTCGCCGTCGTCAATGCAGGCGCAGCACCCGGCGTGCCACCGCGCGGCACCGCGCGAATCACCTGCGACGGCGGCAGCGGCGCGCCGCTCTTCAGGTAATTCCACATCAGGTCGAGTGCCTGGATGTTGTAGTAGTGAACCGGGATGAAACGCGTGTCGAAGCCGGCCGTGCTCAGGAACGCGTCGAAGTGCTGGCCGTTCATCACTTCATAGAACGACAGCTGGCTCTTCGATCCCTCCGTGATGTTGTTCATCGCCAGATACGCGCGCGATGCGTGATTCACGGGCACGAGCGCATCGCTGCGCCCCTGCACGATGATGGCCGGCTTGCCATGCAGATTCGCGGTCACGCGGATCGCGTTGACGTTGTCCTGCATGCGCTGATCGCCCGTCGTCCACAGCGCGCGCAGACACGCGGCGCCCGTGAAGCTGGCGTCGGCCGTCGCGAGCCGGTGGTCCGCTCCGCCCGGCGCCGACGCGTTGTTGTAGACGAGGTTGACGCCGTTGGTCGGCGGCACGCCGTTGCCCAGGCCGAAGATGGAGAACATCGGCGGCGCCGTCGGGGGCACGCCCGCTGCGCCCGTCGTCGCATTCGTCGTGCCGAAGCTGAAGCCGCACAGATTGTCGATCACGCTCGACTTCGTGTACGCGTTCGCATACGTGACGGCGACAGCGGGCACGGCCTGCGAATCCCACATCGGCGCGTGCAGGAGGTCCGAGTCGGTTTCGTAGCCGGCCGCGTGCAGACGGTCGAGCGCATCGTTGGCCCGGCTCGTTTCGTCCGCACCGCTCACGAAGCCGCCCGCCGCCAGTGACGCGCAGCGCGCCGCGCGGATCGCCTGGGTGGTCGCGAGCGGCAGCGCCGTCAGATACGGCGAGCCTGCCGCCGCCGTCGCGGCCGCCGCGCACGGCTGCAGCATGTTCGCGTAGGTCATGTAGTCGGCCAGCGGCGCGCCCGCTGCGGGAATGGGGACGGCGCCCTCCAGCACCTTCGCCGACGACGCCATGCGCAGGTTGATCTGCGGCTCGCCGACGACGACAGCCGTGATCCATCCTTGCGTGTCCTGCTCGGCCGCCGCGAGCGACGCGCCGCCGCCATTGCTGACGGACGCCGCAATCGTCGTGATGCTGCCGGGGCTGTAGCGCACGCCGTGCTGCTGTCCGTTGTTATCGACGGTCGGCGCGAACTGCTGGTTGAGCGCCCAGTATGCGAACTGGACGGCTTCGAGCGTGTTCTTGCCCCAGTCCTGCTCGGGGTTCTGCTGCGAGTGCGCATGCTTGAACGCGTAGCGGTTCGGGAACCCGATGTTGAACGTCGACAGCGCGCTCGACGACACGTTCGCCGTGAACAGGCTCTTCGTGCCCGCCGCCGTTGCCGCCGCGACCGTGCCGTTCATCAGCGTGACGAGGCTCGTCGCCAGCTCGTGCGCGCCGTTGCCGCCGCCCTTGTCGGTGTAGGCGACCGCGCAGCCGCGCTTGAGGCCCCACTCGCCCGCCGCCGAAATCGCGCCGTACACGCCGCGCGATCCCGACGATGTCGCCGTGACGATGCACGGGTTGTTCGGGTCGAACGTGGACGGCACCTGCACCATCAAGGTCACGTTCTGCTGGCCGGTGCCGTTGTCGGCAAAGGCGAGATATTCGGTGCCGGCGATCTTACCCTCGCCGAGCGTGTCGTTGCCGTTCAGGTCGACGTTGGGCCCCCAGAAGCGCCCATAGCCGCCGTTCGCCGACATGTCGACGAGCGCCCGGTAGTTCGACCAGATCGCAAGGCGGCGCAACTCGGCGGGCGTCGGCGCGGCGGAGTTCGCGAACGAAGGCGGCGTTGCCGAGCCGAGGCCCGTCTTGCCGAGGCCGCCCGTCAGCAGGTCGTCGCTGTTGCCGTCATAGGCGGTCGTGGTGACGCTGCTGGAAACCACGAACGAAGGCAGCGCGTTGGTGGTCGGGTTGTTGTGGTGATCGTCGCCGTGGCCACACGCGGCGAGCAGTATCGCGGACATCGTCGTGCAAAGAGCAGTGGCGGCACGTCTGAACGGCACTTTCCCTGTCATCGTCGTCTCCATTGTCCTGTTGTGTCGGCGCCTGGGCTCATCCGCTGCCGTCAGTCGAAGCACGCAGCGGGCGAGCCGACGGCGGCTGCTTCAATGCAAGTTTCGCGCCGAATCCACGGATGTCGCGCCGCGCGCGCTGCCGTGCAGGTTCACTGGGGGTTCGCGCGATTCAGAAGCGCGAACGCGAGCCACGTGGGCCGTCTTGCGCCGGAGACAGTCCAGCGGCGGCAACACCCGCCTCGAGACGCCCGCATGACTTGGAATATCGGATGGATGCGGCTTTCGAGGCAACCCGCTGTCCGTGTACGCACGGAGACGGCGGTCGAGCCATCCCGTTTCGTGGAAACGGGGGCCTTCGCACAGCCGTTTGCCGCGCGGCCCCCCGGCTTGCCGAACGCACGCGCAGCGCAACGCCGCGCAAATCGCACAAAGCGAAACGGGCTTCCGTTCGGCACGGAAGCCCGCTTGTCATTCTGACCGGTAAGGGCGCCGCAAGATGCACGGTGCCGCCCGTCGCGCTGTCCGTCATCCGCTACCCGCGCCATCCGGACCGCGGTCCGTCCGGCGCGAGCGAGGCGGCATCGCTTACTGCTGCTGGACGTTGATCTTGTTCGACACGGAAGTCACGCCCGCCACGCCCTTCGCCACTTCGCCAGCCTTCTGGATCTGGTCGTTGTCGGGCGCGGTGCCCGTCAGCGTGACTGCGCCGCCACGGGCGCGGACGTTGATCGCCGATACGTCGAGGCCTTGCGTCTTCGCGAGCGCCGCGCGGACCTTCTTGCCGAGCGCGCGGTTCTCCTTCTTGGCTTCCTTCGAGTTGGCGGCGGGCGCTGTCGCCATCGTGCCGCTGGACATGGAGTCGCTTGCCTGGGCATACGTGTGGCATGCGACGACCATTGCGACAACACCACCCAGTGCCTTCAGAAAATCGACCGATTTCATGACTTCTCCTTTTTGCTTTGGTTTGGACCGCGTTTGGCTAGCGGCTTGGTTACGACTGCGGGCGACCCGATTGCACGCGGCGCTCAAAGGCGCAACGAGGCAATGGCGGGCCTGGAGCGTTGTCACGGTCTGCGAGAGAGGCATTGGAAGGTGCGACGGCCGGCGCTACTGATGCGCAGCGGTTCATTTACGCTGGCCGTCCGCCGCGCGCCGGCAACGCGCCCTGGTCTCGTGAGTCCGGCCGGGTCGCGCAGCGCAAACGTTGATTCGCGGCAGCGATGCCAATGTAATCTAGCCGCGCAAGTTCTGCAAAGGATATCGCGCTTTCGTCGCGCTTCGCGTTGGAACTTCGCGCTTCGTTGCCCCCGCGCGCAACAGATGTCGAATGAATGCCGCGCGTTTGTGGCACCGCGTCTCGGTTGCGCGCGCCGCCGCGCCTTCAATCTCATGTACCATCGGCGCGAACGTCGAAACGGGCGGGCGGTATTTGCAGCAGATGCAGCCGATGCAGCAGACGGGCGCGAGCCGTTGCGCCCAGAGAGCCCGCCCGACATCATTGAACCAACCTGACCGCTACGCATTCCCATGAAGCCTTCCGACGGACGTCCACCGGAACGCACTCCTCGCCGCAAGCAGCCCCACCTCGTCGCCCGCTTCGTGGCGATCTCATGGCGCGATCTCGCCGTGTCGTTCGGCCCGATCCTGCTGATCAGCGCGATCGCGATCTACATCGCCGTGCGCCTGATCCAGCCCGCGCCACCCGACACGCTGACGATGGCGGCCGGCCCGAAAGGCAGTACCTTCTGGGTGGCCGCGCAGAAGTACAAGGCGATCCTCGCGCGCAACCGCATCACGCTCGACGTGCTGGAGACGGAAGGCTCCGCCGACAACCTCAAACGTCTGACCGATCCGCATGCGAACGTCGATGTCGGCTTCGTGCAGGATGGCATCGCGCCATCGAAGGCGACGACGGACGGGCTGATGTCGCTCGGCAGCGTCGCGTATGTGCCCGTGGCGATCTTCTATCGCGGCGCGATGGTCACGCTGCTGTCGGAGTTCAAGGGCAAGCGCATCGCGATCGGCGCCGAAGGCAGCGGCACACGCGAGCTGGCGCTGCAGCTGCTGAAGGCCAACGGCATCACGCCCGACGGCCCGACGAAGCTGCTGCCGCTGTCCGGCGACGACGCCGCGCAGGCGCTGATCGCGGGCAAGATCGACGCGGCCTTCCTGACGGGCGACAACGCGCAACCTCCCGTGATGGGCAAGCTGTATCGGACGGCGGGCGTGCAGTTCTACGATTTCACGCAGGCGGGCGCGTATGCCCGGCGCTTTCCGTTTCTGACGCAGCTCGAAATGCCGATGGGCTCGTTCGACCTCGGCAAGAACCTGCCGTCGACGACGCTGCACATGATCGCGCCAACGGAAGAACTGGTCGCGCGCGATTCGCTGCATCCGGCGCTCTCCGATCTGCTCATCGAAGCGGCGCGCGAGGTGCACAGCAAGGCGAGCGTGATGCAGAAGGCGGGCGAATTCCCTGCGCCGCTCGCGCACGACTTCCCGATCAGCGACGATGCCGCCCGCTACTACAAGTCGGGCAAGGGCTTTCTCTACCGCATGCTGCCGTTCTGGCTCGCGAGCCTCGCGGACCGGCTGCTGGTCGTGCTGGTGCCGATCATCGTCGTGCTGATTCCGGGGCTGAGGCTCGTGCCGTCGCTGTATGCGTGGCGCGTGAAGTCGCGCATCTACCGCTGGTACGGCGCGCTGATCGCGATCGAGCGCGAGGCGCTCAACGATACGTCGGCGGCCGAGCGCGAGGCGCTCGTCGAACGGCTCGACAAGATCGAAGAGTCGGTCAACGGGCTGAAAATGCCGCTTGCCTATGCGGATCAGTTCTATGTGCTGCGCGAGCATATCGGCTTCGTGCGGGCGCGCCTCACGCGCGATTCGGAAGCGGTGGCGGCGGCCGCCGCGCGTGACGTGACGGGCGAAACGCAATCGGCCGATGCCAGCGGCTCGTCCGGTTCGCCGGACGCGGCTGACAAGGGACGCGCCCATGACGGTGGCGCGATCAGCCGCGCCGAAGCACGCGCCGCCAGTCATGAGGCTCATGAGGGCCACGAAGGGTCGAGCCACGAAGAGCCGGGCCGCGACACGTGATCGCTCCTGCGGACGCCTGCCCAAGAGCCGCACGCAACAGCGTCATTTCATCGAATGATGCGAACGGGGCGTGCTTTGCGTAAGATCGAATCAACCAGAACGGGCTGACGCGCGGCATCCGCGGCAGCCCGTCGACTCAGGAAACCGGGAGACATCATGACCGATGGCATCGACGCCACGCAGCCACTGTGGTTTTACGACTTTGTCTCACCGTTTTCATATCTGCTGCTCGAACAGCACGATAAATGGCCGGAGCTGCCGTTCGTGGTAACGCCCGTGTTGCTGAACGATCTGTATCGCCACTGGGGGCATCGCGTCGCCTACGACGTACCCGCGAAGCGCATCTTCACGTACCGCTATGCGCTCTTTCGCGCCGAGCAACTGGGCATTCCGTTCCGGATGCCGCCCGCGCATCCGTTCGACTCGGCCAAGCCGATGCTGCTCGCGACGGCGCTCGGCGCCGACCTGAACACGGTGCGCGAGATCTTCCGCTTCATCTGGCGCGACGGCCGCGATCCGTCGACGGCGGACGGCTTTGCTGCGCTGTGCAAGCGCCTGAACGTGCCCGACGGCGAGGCGCTGGTCGCGCGCGAAGCGACGCGCGCGCAACTCGCGCGTAACAGTACCGACGCGATCGCCATCGGCGTATTCGGCGTGCCGACGTTCTGGCTGAACAAGCAGCTGTTCTGGGGTGAAGACGCGCTGCCGATGGCGCTCTACTGCGCGCGCACGCCGAACTGGCTCGAATCGAAGGAAGTGAAGCGCATCACGTCGCTGCCGTCGGGGCTCGCGAAGGCCTGAGCGAGCGGCGTTTCGTGCGGGGCGCGCCGTAGCGAGGCGACTGCTGCACGGCGGCAAGGCGCGCGATGCTTGCGACGCACGTCGTGCCTGGCGCGGCACCTGTTGCACGGCACCCGCTGCACGGCGCCCACAAGTTGCGTGGCACACGGTCCGTGATGCCCGTCATACCGCTTGCGCTATGGCCGGCGCGGGGCAAACGGGCCTAAGGTTATAGCTTCGCGCGTGCGGTGCCACGCCGGCAACGGGACCACTGCCCCCGCGCGATGCACGGTTCGACACCGCATTCGAATGCCTTCAACGGGCCTTCCCCGCCCCGCCGATTCATGGACGACAACGCCGCCGCCTCACTCGATATCTGGCTCGTGCGTGTGCTGCGCACGCTGCTCGTCGAGCGCAGCGTCACGCAGACCGCGTTGCGGCTGAACCAGACGCAGCCCGCCATCAGCACCGCGCTGCGCAAGCTGCGCGAAACGCTGAACGATCCGATCCTCGTGCGCGGCAAGGCGGGCATGGTGCCGACGGAATACGGTGAATCACTGCTCGCCTCCGCGCAGAAGGTGCTGCGCGACGTGGATTTCGTCGCGACGCCTCACGGCGACTTCGATCCCGCGCGCTCGCGCCGCACGTTCCGCATCGCCGCGCCCGATTATCTGAACGACTTCTTCATGCCGACGGTGATCGCGCAGTTTCGCGAGGCGGCGCCCCACGCGCGGCTCGAAATAGAATCGCTCGGGCCGCTGCTCGATCATGTGTCCGCGCTCGATGCCGGCGAGCTCGACCTTGTGATCGGCAACTGGCCGAAGCCCGACACGCGCTTCGAGCGCAGCGACCTGTTCTCCGATACCGTCGTGTGCATGATGCGCGCCGATCATCCCCTCGCGAAAGCGCCGCTGACGCGCGACGCATATCTCGCCGCGCCGCATCTCGCACCCGCGCACTACAGCGGCTCGCGCGGCGGCGCGATCGACACGGGGTTCAAGCGCGCGAACGCGTCGCGGCGCATCGTTGCCACGCTGCCCTACTTCGGGCTCGTGCCGCAGGTGCTGCTGCAATCCGACCTGATCTTCACGACGACGCGCCGCTTCGCGCGGCATTACGCGGAGATGCTGCCGCTCGCGGTCGTCGACGTGCCGATTCCGTTTCCGCGCATTAAGTGCTATCAGATGTGGCATCCGCAGCCGGACCGGCCAAGCGACATCGCGTGGCTGCGCGGGCTGATGGCACAGGTGTCGGAGATGCTGGTGGCGACGAAGGGGCGGCGGGGGACGAAGTAAAGCGCCGCGAGATCATTCGCAGGTGCTCGCACGAAGCGAAGCAAGAGAAAGAAGCGAACGCAAAAAAACAGGCGCGGCAAGCCTCCTCGCCGCGCCCGCTGGAGGAATCGACGGCCGCTTCAAACGCCGATACAGGTCGCGTTCTGAGCCGAGCCAAAATTCGCGAGAGAAACCTGCTGCGTACGCACTTGCAGCAGCTCAGCACACACGGCCACCGCGATCGACGACGGTGCCTTGTCGACGATCCCCGGCACGCCGATCGGACAGGTCATTTCAAAGAGACGCTCCGGTTCGACGCCCCGATCGATCAAACGACGCTCGAACTTCACGCGCTTGGTCTTCGATCCGATCAACCCGAAGTACGCGAAATCGCGCCGCCGCATAATGCGCTCGGTCAGCGAAAAATCGAGCGCGTGATTGTGCGTCATCACGAGGAAGTACGCGCCCGGCGGCGCCTCGTCGACGATGGCAGCGGGCGTGTCGGTCGCTTCGACCTGCACGTTCGCGGGCACTTCGTCGGGAAACAGTTCGTCGCGTTCGTCGACCCATTGCACGACGCACGGCAAACGGCCAAGCAGCGCGATCAGCGCATGACCGACGTGGCCCGCGCCGAACAGCACGATATGCATCGGTGGCGGCAACTTCGTCGCGTGGCCGCTGCGCCGTCCGATCTGAACGGGCATGTCTGAGAAAGACGGAACGCGCGTCATGGCGAGCCTTATAACTCGAGTTTAGTGCCGGTCCAGGCGGGCGACACGGACCGCGCCGATCGCCTTCAGGATTTCTTCGCCGGTCGCGGGCGCGTTCAGCGGCGGATTCACCTTGTAATCGCCGACAGCGGCCACCGCATCACGGATCGCGAAGAACACGGAGAAAGGCAACAACAGCGGCGGCTCGCCCGTCGCCTTCGAGCGGTGAATGCTGTCCTCCGCGTTGCGATTCTTGAAGAGACGCACGCGGAAGTCAGGCGGCGTGTCATTGACAGTGGGAATCTTGTAGGTGGATGGCGCGTGCGTCATCAGCTTGCCGCCCGCGTTCCACCACAGTTCCTCCGTCGTCAGCCAGCCCATGCCCTGAATGAAGCCGCCTTCGACCTGGCCCACGTCGATGGCCGGGTTCAGCGACGCGCCCACGTCGTGCAGCGCATCGGCGCGCAGCACGCGCATTTCGCCCGTCAGCGTGTCGATCACGACTTCGGAGACGGCCGCGCCATACGAGTAGTAGAAGAACGGCCGCCCTTGCAGCTTCGCCTGATCCCAGTAGAGCTTCGGCGTCGCGTAGAAACCGTCGGACCACAACTGCACGCGCGCGACATACGCTTTCGCAATCACCTCTTCGAACGGCACGATGGCATCGCCGACCAGCACGCAATCGCCCGCGAATCGCACCTGCGATGCCGTCACTTCGCCCGCGCCGAACTTGTCGGCGGCGAACGCGGCGAGACGCTCGCGCAACTGGCGCGCCGCATCTTGCGCGGCCTTGCCGTTCAGGTCCGAGCCCGTCGATGCCGCCGTCGCCGACGTGTTCGCGACCTTCGACGTATCGGTCGCCGTCACGCGCACGCGATTGAAGCTCACGCCCAGTTCGTGCGCGACCACCTGCGCGACCTTCGTGTTGAGCCCTTGGCCCATTTCCGTGCCGCCGTGATTCACGAGCACCGAGCCGTCGGTATAGATGTGAACGAGCGCGCCCGCCTGGTTGAAGTGCGTCACGTTGAACGCGATGCCGAACTTCACGGGCGTCAGCGCGAGGCCCTTTTTCAGCACCTCGTTGTTGCGGTTGAATTCGAGCACTTCGGCACGGCGCTTGCGATAGTCGCTCGTCGCTTCGAGTTCGTCGATCAGCTCGTGAATCACGTTGTCTTCGACGATCTGGCCATACGGCGTCTGGTTGCGCCCGGTCTTGCCGTACAGATTGCGGCGGCGCACGTCGAGCGAGTCCTTGCCGAGCGAACGCGCGACATCGTCGATAATGTACTCGATCGCGAACGCACCCTGCGGGCCGCCGAAGCCCCGAAACGCCGTGTTCGACTGCGTGTTCGTCTTGCCGCAGAAGCCGTCGATGGCCACATCCGACAAGTAGTACGCGTTGTCGAAGTGACAGACGGCGCGCGTCATCACGGGGCCGGACAGGTCGGCGGAAAAGCCGCAGCGCGACGTCATGTCGACGGACACGCCTTCGATCACGCCTTCGTCGTCATAGCCGACGTCATACGTATAGTGGAAATCGTGGCGCTTGCCCGTGACCATCATGTCGTCGTCGCGATCGGGACGCAGCTTGACGGGACACAGCAGCTTCCACGCAGCAAGCGCCGCGCAGCACGCGAACAGCCCCGACTGCGATTCCTTGCCGCCGAAGCCGCCGCCCATCCGGCGGCATTCGACCAGCACGTTGTGCGAGTGGACGCCCAGCATGTGCGAAACGAGGTGCTGCATTTCGCTCGGATGCTGCGTCGAGCACCACACGTGCATGCCGTCGTCGTCCTTCGGCACCGCGTATGAAATCTGGCCTTCCAGATAGAACTGCTCCTGGCCGCCGAGCAGCATCTCGCCCGCTTCGCGATGCGCCGCGCGCGCAAGCTTGGAGGCAGCATCGCCGCGCGCGAGCTTCATCGGCGGAATCACACTCTGGTTCGCGGCGCGCGCTTGCTGCGCCGTCAGCACGGCAGGCAGTTCCTCGAATTCGAATTCCGCACGACGCGCGCCGAGGCGCGCCGCATCGTGCGACGTCGCGACGACGATGAACATCGGCTGACCGACGTATTGCACGACGCCGTCCGCGAGAATCGGATCGTCGCCTTTGACGATCGGCGCGCAGTCGTTGTGGCCGGGAATGTCGTCGGCGGTAAAGACGGCGACGACGCCGGGCGTCGCACGCACCTTGTCGAACTTCATCGACACGATCTTCGCGTGCGCTTTCGGCGACAGCCCGAGCGCCGCGTGTAGCGTGCCCGCGAGTTCGGGGATGTCGTCGGTGTAGGTTGCGCGGCCGCTCACGTGCAGATGCGCGGATTCATGCGGACGCGACACGTGCACTTGCGTGAAGTCGGCGAGTTCCGTGGCGTCCTTCAGGAACGGTTCGGCTTGCTGGTTCATTCTGCTGGTTCTCCGTCCTTGCCGACCAGAGTTACTCTGGTTCCAAGCAGGGCTGTTTGCGTTAAGCCGTGGCGCCGGCTGCTTCAACTGCACGCACATCGAGCGCGCTCTTTTGCAGCGGATCGTTCGGGCGCGTTTCGAGCCAGAAGCGGTACAGCGTGTTCTTCGCGGCTTCGAGGCGATAGCCGCTCGTCGCGCGCATATCGGTGAGCGGCTCGTAGTCCTTCGCGAGCGCGATCATCGCGGCCTGCGCGGTGGCTTCGTGCCAGTCGGCATCGGCGAGCGCGGCTTCCGCATGCGTCGCGCGCTTCGGCGTTGCCGCCATGCCACCGAACGCGATGCGCGGCTCGCGAATCGTGTCGCCGTCCGCGACGAACGAAAACGCAGCGCAAACGGCGGAAATATCCGAGTCGAAGCGCTTCGAAATCTTGTATGTGCGGAACGTGAAATGCCTGCGCGCTTCGTTGCGCGCGGGCACCTTCAGGCCCACGACGAACTCATGCTCAGCCATGTCCTTCTTCTGATACGCGACGTACAGGTCTTCGAGCGGCAGCTCGCGTTCGACGTCGCCGCCGCGCAGCACGACACGCGCGCCGAGCGCGATCAAGCCGGGCATCGAATCGCCGATGGGCGAACCGTTCGCCACGTTGCCGCCGAGCGTGCCCGCGTTGCGAATCGGCAGCGACGCAAAGCGCAGCCACATCTCGGTGAGTTCGGGATACTGCTTCGCCAGTTCGGCATACGCGCCTTCGACCGTCACGCCCGCGCCGATTTCGATCCAGTCGTCGTTTGTCTCGACTTTCTGCATCTCGGTGACCTGGCCGACATACACAATGTGGCCCAGGTCGCGCATCATCTTCGTGACCCACAGGCCGATGTCGGTGCTGCCCGCGAGAATGCGCGTCGTCGGCGCATCGGCCTTGATCTTCGCGAGCGCGTCGATCGTGCGCGGCGCATCGAACGTCTGGCCGTTGAATTCGTAGTGGAAGGTTTCGCCGCGCTCGAGCGTCGCGAGCTTTTCGGCCAGCGCTTTCACGTCGACGGGCGCTTTCGGCGCGGGCAGCTGGAACATGCGCTCGGCCGCATCGACGATCGGGCGATAGCCCGTGCAGCGGCACAGGTTGCCCGTCAGCGCGTTGGCGATCTCGGCGCGGTCCGGCACGGTCCGGTTCGCGCACACATGCTCGTGGCCATGCTTCTCGTACATCGACCACATCGACATCACGAAGCCGGGCGTGCAGAAGCCGCATTGCGAGCCGTGGCACTCGACCATCGCCTCTTGCACGGGATGCAGGCCGCCGTCCGGCTGGCGCAGGTCTTCGACGGTGAAGAGACCTTTGCCGTCGAGCGTCGGCAGAAACTGGATGCACGCGTTGACAGCCTTGAAGCTGACGCCGCCCGCTTCATTGCGCTCGCCGATCACCACCGTGCACGCGCCGCAATCGCCTTCCGCGCAGCCTTCCTTGGTGCCCGTGCAGCGCGCGTCTTCGCGCAGGTATTGGAGAACCGTGCGGGTGACGGGTGCGTCGGTGATCTCACGGATCGCGTTGCGATGATAGAAGCGGATCGGCTGGCTCATGTCTCGTGCTCATTTCGGTTATTCGCATCCGCATGGGGAATGCGGACGGTGCGGCTGACGGTTCGAAAAGTAGCATCATCAATAATCACAACCCATAGGCTCGATCGCATGGGGGACATACAGCTGGAGCGATAAATTGAGACGGCGACGGGCCGCTGCGCTTATGTCGCCAAGTCCGTTTCGAGCTATTTTCATTACCACTTGCTCATATCGGACAGCCTATGCGCTGACAGTGCGCGATCAAAACCCGCCAGAAGCCGAGAAAATTGACGGGAACCCGTCAGAACCACCGTTCAGCCCCGTTTCATCGGTGCGAAAAATATTGAGCAGGGTCGGCAAAGGAATCGGTTCCATGGGAAAATCATGCCTTTGCGCCGATTTCAAGTCTCGTTTTCCCCATGTCCGTCAACTCCGCTACGCCGCGCAGCGAATTTGCGACCACGTTGCAGATCATTCCCGTCGTCTTCTTCACGTTCCTTTGCTACCTGACGATCGGCATTCCGCTCGCGGTGCTGCCGGGCTACGTCCACGACGATCTCGGCTACAGCGCCGTGCTCGCGGGTCTCGCGATCAGCGTCCAGTACTTCGCGACGCTCGCGTCGCGGCCACTGGCCGGCCGGTCCGCCGACACGCTCGGGCCGAAGAAGACGGTGACGATCGGCCTGATCGGCTGCGGCGCGAGCGGCGTGCTGCTGCTCGTGGCCGTGCTGCTCGGCCGCTGGCCGGCGCTAAGCCTCGGTCTGCTGGTGCTGAGCCGCCTCGTGCTCGGCTTCGGCGAAAGCCTGTGCGGCACGGGCGCGATCCTGTGGGGCATCGGCCGCGTCGGCACGACGAACAATGCGCGCGTGATCTCGTGGAACGGCATCGCCACTTACGGCGCGCTCGCGATCGGCGCGCCGCTCGGCGTCGCGATTGCGCATGCCGTCGGGTTCTTCGCGCTCGGCGTCGTCGTGATCGCGCTCGCGGCGCTCGGCTACTACCTCGCGCGTCTGATCGCGCCCGTGCCCGTCGTGCATGGCGAACGCATGTCGTATCGCAGCGTGTTCACGCGCGTGCTGCCGCATGGCATCGGGCTCGCGCTCGGCTCGGCGGGCTTCGGCTCGATCGCGACGTTCATCACGCTCTTCTACGCGGCGAACCACTGGCCGAACGCGGCGCTGTCGCTGACGGTGTTCGGCACGCTGTTCATCGGCGCGCGGCTTTTGTTCGCCAACACGATCAAGACGTACGGCGGCTTTCGCGTTGCGATTGCATCGTTCTCGTTCGAATGCGCCGGCTTGCTGTTGCTGTGGCTCGCGCCCGTGCCGCACGTCGCGCTGGCGGGCGCCGCGCTGACGGGCTTCGGCTTCGCGCTGGTGTTCCCGGCGCTCGGCGTCGAAGCGGTGGGACTCGTGCCGCCCGCGAGCCGTGGCGCTGCGCTGTCCGCGTATTCGGTGTTCCTCGATCTGTCGCTCGGCGTGACGGGGCCGCTGGCGGGCTATATCGCCGGCGAGTTCGGCTACGGCTCGGTGTTTCTGTTCGCGGCCGTCGCCGCCACAGCCGCCGTCGCGCTGTCGACGATGCTCTACTTGCGCAACGCGCGCACGCCGAACGCGCCGGCAGCGGCGTGACGGCCGTCTGAATCCGGATCGAAAAAAAGCGACGCCGCGTGCGTCGCTTTTTTTCATCGGCGGCCCGCTTTCGCCGATCAGGCGTTCAGCGCTTCGCCCTTCGCGCTATTCGCGAGCGACCGCTCCAGCGCCGCGACGCCTGCGGGCAGATCGACATTCACGCCCAGATCGATCATCGTCCGCCCGAACGCGTGCAGCGTGCGGAACAGGTTGTGTTCGCGGGCCTGCTCCCCCATCTGGCCGATTCGCACGATCGGCAAGCCGAAC
Organism: Paraburkholderia franconis; assembly: GCF_009362735.1. Taxonomy (GTDB): domain Bacteria; phylum Pseudomonadota; class Gammaproteobacteria; order Burkholderiales; family Burkholderiaceae; genus Paraburkholderia; species Paraburkholderia franconis. The sequence continues at coordinate 54,640 of NZ_WHNP01000002.1, forward strand.
GACCCGGAAATCTCGACCTGATGATGACGCGAGATGTGCCCGCAGATGTCGCCGGGCGTGAGATCGGGTCGGTCTTTCGTCGGCACTTCGATGCCGACCACGGAGTTCAGCCGGCACGCGGCGGGCGCGTACAGTTGCAGACCCATTGCGCTGATCCCCGCCTGCAGCGCGAGCGAGCACTTCAGATGCCGCGCGAAGCGCTTTTCTAGCGTCTCCGCGCACACGAGCCGCAGCGCCTCGTGCAGCGCGAGCACGCCCGACACGGGTGCCGTGTAGTGATAGCCCGCGTTGTGCCAGAAGTTCTCGGCCAGCGATGCGTCGAGGCACCAGTGCGCGCTTGCATGCGAGCGTCCTTTCACGCGCTCCCACGCCGCATCCGAAAACGCGATCAGCGATACGCCCGGGATCGACGACAGCCCCTTCTGCCCGCCCGTGATGACGGCATCGATGCCCCATGCGTCCATTTCGAGCGGCATCGTCGACAGCGTGCACACGGCATCGACGACGACCAGCGCGCCCGCCTTCTTCGCGAGCGCCGCGATGTCCTTCAGGTGATAGTTCCAGACGGTGTTCGAGGTCTCGCCCTGAACGATCGTCACGATCTCGGGACGCACGCGGCGAATCGCCTCCTCGACCTGTTCGAGCGTCGCGACCGTGCGGTCCGCGACTTCGAGCAGGGACACATCCGCGCCGACGCGCCGTCCCATTTCGGCCATCCGCGCGCTGAAGAAGCCGTTCTTGATGCTGAGCACGCGCGTGCCGGACCACGCGAGATTGGAGATCGCCATTTCCATCGCCGCCGAGCCCGGACCCGCGACGCCCAGCACCCACTTCGAGTTCGTCTGGAACACGTAACGCGCCATCGTCTTCACCTGTCCGACCACCTTGGCCATCGTGCCGCCCAGATGGTTGATGACGATCGCATTCGCCTTCGCGACGGCGGCGGGAATCGGCACGGGGCCGGCGCCCATCATCAGAAGCGGTTCTTCGGGAAGAATTGCATCGAGCGATTCGACTTCGGGACAGGGAACGACGTTGGACGTTGTAGGGGTCATGACGGAGACGCACGAAAAATGAACGTTGCAGGAAAACGGCCCACCGCGCGCAGCAGCACCTGCGCACGGCGGGCCATCTTTCGATCATTCACCGATATTCGCGCTTGCGCAAGCGTTCGGAGAAATTCAATGACGGATCCGGGAGAGCCGTCGTTACTCGATGTTGGTCGCTTGACCTCTCTTCTCTCAAACGCGTCCTCGTCGTCGAATGCGATGCCGATGTCCTCGTACAGCGCACTTGCGGCTGCGAACCCCATCATTATGGATTTTCGTATGAATATTTTTAAAAATTATGCGCGCATTAACTCGTCCATCGGATTAACTGGATTAATTGGAAGGTGCGCACGAATAACGACAGGGATTAACCCGTGTCATCCGAAACGGGAGGTAATGCGACGTATTCGTATCAGCCACCGGTATTGGCGCTTTTGACCGATATCAAATCAGCCCGTGCCGCTTCCTTTCAGCCAGACATTGTTCCCTCGCAAAGCCGTCGAACGGCGCGAAAACCATTTTTCAGCCGATGACTCTTTTATGTCCGCATTTGAAGCTTGCGAAATCGCCTAGTCTGATTCCGCCAGGCTAAAGCAAGTTGGTTTTTACAATTGCGAAATAACATCGTTCATTCGATAAATATTGAAATTCCCAGCCACTGTCAATACTATTTTTTTGGACGACCTGGTAAAAATTCCAGAACCGGCAATCGTTTGTAATCGGCCGGTACACCGCCAGCGAGGCCGATGCGGAAAGCACACTGCCGCACGCCACGCCGGGTCAACGACGCGCGGCTAAACCGCGCTTTGCGAGGGCGCTACCATGAATCAGATCTACGCTATGCGGGTCTTCGTCCGGGTTGCGGAGACACAGAGCTTCAGACGCGCGGCCCAGCAGCTGAAGGTGTCGAACGCGCTGGTCACACGTTCGATCGCAACGCTGGAGGCGCATCTGCATGCGCGCCTCATCAATCGCACGACACGCAATCTTTCACTCACAGAAGCGGGCACACACTATCTGGAGGGTTGCCGCGGCCTGCTCGAAGAACTCGATCTTCTGGAAGGCTCGGTGGCGGGCACCGAGCGCGAGCCCAGCGGCACGCTGCGCGTCGTCGCGACAGCCGCACTGTCGCCCCAAGCCCTCACGCAATTGCTCGACGGCTACCGGCGGCGTTATCCAAAAGTGTGCATCCGGCTCACGCTCACCGAGCGCGCGCCGCATCTGCTCGAAGACGGCTACGACGTCGGCATCTTCATCGCGGAGCATGGATCGTCGGGGCATAACGCGGAGATCGACAGCGTCGAACTGTCGTTCGCAACACAGCGACTCGTGCCGTGCGCCGCGCCCTCTTACCTCGCGCTGCGCGACGAGCCGCGCCATCCCGAGCAACTGGCGCTGCACTCGTGCATCGCGACGCCGGCCGAGCAGCGCGGCCCGATAGCATGGCATTTCGTCGATGGGGATGGCGACCCGCGACCCGTCGCGTTCGAACCGTCGTACACGGTGAACAGCCGGCTACTTGTGCGGCTCGCCGCGATCGCCGGCATGGGCGTCGCGGTGCTGCCCGAAACGCTCGTCGCCGACGACTTCGCGACGGGTGCATTGAAGCGCATCATGCCGGACTATTCGGTCGATGAATCGCGGGCGAAGGTGTCGCTCGTCTATCCGCGCCGCCGCCACCTGCCGACGAAGACGCGTACATTCATCGATTACACGGTCGAGCATGCGGGATGCGCGGAGCCGGAGGTTCCCACGAACGCGCATGCGATGATGGCGCACGAACTGCACGTCGTGCGGCACGCGTCATAGGCAGCGCGGCGTCGCCAACACGCCGGCGGTGCCCACAGGAGTCCGGAATCCATGCGCATGATCCTGTTCAGCAGCCGGCAGTACGACATCGACACGTTCACCGAGGCGAACACCGCGTTCAAGTACGAGTTGCACTTTCAGGAGTCGCATCTCGATGCGGACACAGCCGTGCTCGCCGACGGTTACGACGTCGCGTGTCCGTTCGTCAACGACACCGTCGATGCGGCGACGCTCGAACGCCTGCACGCGGGCGGCACGCGGCTGATCGCGCTGCGCTCGGCGGGCTTCAATCACGTCGATCTGGCGGCGGCTCAGCGCCTGGGCATGCCCGTCGTCAGAGTGCCCGCGTATTCGCCGCACGCGGTCGCCGAGCATGCGGCGGGACTGGTGCTCGCGCTGAACCGGAAGCTGCCGCGCGCCTTCGCCCGCACGCGCGAGGGAGATTTCTCGCTGAACGGGCTGCTCGGTTTCGACCTTCACGGCAAGACAGTCGGCGTGATCGGCACGGGCATCATCGGCCGGTGCTTTGCGCGTGTCATGGCCGGCTTCGGCATGCAGGTGCTCGCGCACGACCCCGGTCCTGAGTCACCCGAAGTCCTCGCGCTCGGCGGGCGCTATGTGCCGCTCGATACGCTGCTTGCGGAGTCGGACGTCGTGAGCCTGCACTGTCCGCTGCTGCCCTCGACGCACCACCTGATCGACAGCCGCGCGCTCGCGAAGATGAAGCGCGGCGCAATGCTGATCAACACGGGGCGCGGCGGGCTGGTCGAAAGCAATGCGCTGGTCGGCGCGTTGAAGAGCGGCCAGCTGGGACATCTCGGGCTCGACGTGTACGAAGAGGAAGGCGGCATCTTCTTCGAGGACCACTCGAATCAGCCGCTGCAAGACGATGTGCTCGCGCGTCTGCTGATGTTTCCCAATGTGATCGTGACCGCGCACCAGGCCTTTTTCACGCGCGAGGCAATGACCGAGATCGCGCAGACGACGCTCGGCAATGTGAAAGCGTGGCGCGAGGGGGCGCCGCGCAATGTCGTCGAGGCGCCGGCGAAGGGATAAGCAGCGCACAGCCGGATACGTCGAAGCGGCCAATGAAGCAACGAAGGCCAGCGCGATGATGCGGACTTGCATCGTCGCGCTGGCCATTTCACTTATGCGGATTCGATCGCACGTACCGGACGTGCATCGTTCAGGTTCGCGGCAGCACGTCCGCGCCCGCGGAACCGGGACGCAGCGCGGTGCGTGCGTCGTCGGGCGCGCCGCAGTATTGGCGCAGCAGCGCCGCTTCGCGCTCGTGCACTTCGACAGGAAACCACACGGCGCCCGCCGCCAGCATGTAGCGCGCGCGATGCTGCCCGTTGCGAAACGCGACCACGCCTTCGTGTTCCAGCCTGAGCCAGCCGAGCAGCCCCGGCGCGCAGCGCGTCCTGATCGTCACGTAGGGCATCTGCGGAATGCGCGCATTGGACGGATCGAGAAATTCGCGGATGCCGCGCACCTTGCCCTGGTGCCATTCGTTCACGGGACGCAGCACGTAATCGGTGTCGTCGCGATCAGCGCACGCGATCAGCTTGCGCGCATCGACGAGCACGACCTGATGACGCGTGCCATCCGCCGTGAAGACGCGCTTCAGCCGCACATGACTGTAGGGTGGATGATCGAGCAGCGGAACGATCCATACCGGCTCGCTGCCGGATGGCGATGATGCAGGCGAAGACTTCGTCGGTAATTCCATCAGTGAGGACATAGGGCGTACTCCATGCGCCGGTGCGTGCGCGCGCCCTGGCAGTTCAAAAAGCGCCTAAGCTACGAGTCGATTGTTAAAAGCACGTGACTGGCTTGCGAGCGATTCGCGCTGTATCGCCGCCGCTTCTCCACGCTTCGTTGCGCGGGCTCCAGCTTCCGGTTTAGCGGATGTTTTGCGCGGTTCTTTAGGGTGTCGCCGCGCATTCGCGCGCTTTTCATTCCAGTCTAGATCCTCAGCGAACACTCCAGCGGAGAGAATGATGGCTATCCAACAGTTCGGCGAGCACGTGCGAATTGAAACCGCACAAAAAACCCCAACTGCACAGAACCAGCAATCTGCGGACCCGCTGGACGCCGTCGCGACGATCGTCATCGACCGCCCTGCACGCCGCAATGCCGTCGACCGTCCGACGGCCGATGCGCTTTCCGCAGCGTTGCGCCACTTCGAAGCAAACGATGCGTGGCGCGTCGCCGTGTTGACGGGCGCGGGCGGCACCTTTTGCGCGGGAGCGGACCTCACTGCACTACAAGACGATGCACGACGCAACGAATTGCACGCCGACGGCAGCGGTCCCGGTCCGATGGGACCGACGCGCATGATGTTCACGAAGCCCGTCATCGCGGCGATCGCGGGTCATGCGGTGGCGGGCGGCCTGGAACTGGCGGCGATGTGCGATCTGCGCGTCGTCGAAGCGGATGCGGTGCTGGGTGTGTTCTGCCGACGCGTCGGCATTCCGCTTATCGATGGCGGGACGATTCGCCTGCCGCGTCTGATCGGCCAGTCGCGTGCGCTCGATCTGATCCTGACGGGCCGCGCCATCGGCGCCGACGAAGCGCTCGCGTTCGGTCTTGCGAATCGCGTCGTGCCGAAGGGCGCCGCGCGCGCCGCCGCCGAGCAACTGGCCGCCGAGCTCGCCGCGTTCCCGCAGGCAGCGCTGCTCGCCGATCGCCGGTCCGTCTACGAAAATGCGTCGCTCGAAGATCTGCCCGAAGCGTTGCGCCGCGAAGGCGCGGGCGGCTATCAGGCTGTGTTCGCCGAGGGCATCGCGGGCGCGGCGGCGTTCGCAGCGGGAGCGGGTCGTCATGGGAGTGCGATCCGCGATGTGTCCGGCGATGTGCCCAATACCGCGGCTGACAAAAAAAGCCCCTTGAAATAAGGGTTTTTCTCGGCGCAATCACATCGCAATCGACGAAATACAACAGTGCGTCAAGCTGTCAGCACGGTTAAATTGGCTTAGGTACAATCCCCTAGAGATTTACCCTTGCTGACGCCTGCGCACTCGTCCCGAAAGCGCGCGACGGCAACGCGAACGGCGTCCCTGCCCGCCGGCGCGCCCCTCCCGTGAAAGCACCAACATGCCCTTGCCCCTGCTTGCGCTTGCCGTTGCCGCGTTTGGTATCGGTACCACCGAGTTCGTCATCATGGGGCTGCTGCCCGATGTCGCGCGCGATCTGAGCGTGTCGATTCCGGCTGCGGGCATGCTGGTGTCCGCGTATGCGCTGGGCGTGACGATCGGTGCGCCGATCGTCGCGATTGCGGTGGCCAACATGCCGCGCAAGAAAGCGCTGATGAGCCTGATCGGCATCTTCATCGTCGGCAATCTGCTGTGCGCGATCGCGCCGGGCTATGCGGTACTGATGGCCGCGCGCATCGTGACGGCGTTCTGTCATGGCGCGTTCTTCGGCATCGGCTCGGTCGTTGCTGCCGGGCTCGTCGCGCCAAACCGCCGCGCACAGGCGATCGCGCTAATGTTCACGGGCCTCACGCTCGCGAACGTGCTGGGCGTGCCGCTCGGCACGGCGCTCGGCCAGGCCGTCGGCTGGCGCGCGACGTTTTGGGCCGTGACGGGCATCGGCGTGATCGCGGCCGTCGCGCTCGCGCTGTGCCTGCCGTCGAAGATCGAGATGCAGAAGGCAAGCCTCGTCCACGAATTCACGGTGCTGAAAAATCCGCAGGTGCTGATGGTGCTGGGCACGAGCGTGCTCGCATCGGCGAGCCTCTTCTCGACCTTCACCTACATCACGCCGATCCTCGAAGACGTGACGGGCTTCACGCCGCATGCCGTGACGATGGTGCTGCTGCTGTTCGGTCTCGGGCTGACGGTCGGCAGCACGCTGGGCGGCAAGCTCGCGGACTGGCGGCCTGTGCAGTCGCTGCTGTCGTTCCTGCTCGCGATCGTCGCGATCCTGTCGATCTTCGCGATCACGATGCACAGTGAAATCCCTGCGATGATCACCGTCTTCGTGTGGGGCGTGCTCGCTTTCGCAATCGTGCCGCCGCTGCAAATGCTGATCGTCGACCGCGCGAGCAGCGCGCCGAATCTCGCGTCGACGCTCAATCAGGGCGCCTTCAACCTCGGCAATGCGACGGGCGCGTGGCTCGGCGGCATGGTGATCGGCGCGGGTGCGCCGCTGACGTCGCTGCCGTGGGTCGGCGTCGCGACGGCGGCCGCGGCTGTTGCGCTGACGTGGTGGTCGGTGTCGCTCGACCGGCGGCTGCCGGTGGCGGGCTGAGCGGCGACGCATATCGAACACCTTCAACCGGTGCGCACGACATGACGGCGTAGTAGCATCTCGCCGGATGAAAGTCGTCCTCTCCCGTGATTTCCTCGCGCTGATCCTGAGCGTGGCCGTGGTCGGCCTCGGCAGCGGCGCGACGCTTCCGCTCACCGCCCTCGCGCTGACGCAGGCGGGCTACGGCACCGACGTCGTCGGCCTGCTGACGGCCGCGCAGGCGGGCGGCGGCCTGCTGGTCGTGCCGATCGCCGGCCGGATCGCCGCGCGCTGCGGCGGCCGCGAGGTGATCATCGGCTCGGTGCTGATCGTCGCCATCGCGACGGCGCTGATGCAGGCAACGCCGAATCCGTTCGCCTGGGGCCTGCTGCGCGTGCTGTGCGGCGCGGTGCTGATGCTGCTCTTCACGATCGGCGAGGCGTGGGTGAACCAGCTCGCCGACGATGCATCGCGCGGGCGCGTCATCGCGATCTACGCGACGAATTTCACGCTGTTCCAGATGGCGGGCCCGGTGCTCGTGAGTCAGATCGCGCGGTTCGACCATTGGCGCTTTGTGATCTGCGGGCTGATCTTTCTGATCGCGCTGCCCGTGCTGTCGATGATCCGCTCGACGCCTCATGCCTCCGTCGAACACGAGCCGCACGGCAGCTGGCGCCGCGTGCTGCCGCAGATGCCCGCGCTCGTGATGGGCACCGGTTTCTTCGCGCTGTTCGACACGATCGCGCTGTCGCTGATGCCGCTCTTCGCGATGGCGCATGGCGTCGCGACCGACGTGGCCGTGCTGTTCGCGTCGGCGCTGCTGCTCGGCGACACGACGATGCAGTTTCCGATCGGCTGGCTCGCCGATCACCTGGGACGCGAGCGCGTGCATATCGGCTGCGCGGTGCTCGTCGTCCTGCTGCTGCCGCTGCTGCCGTGGGCCGTGCAGTCGCCGTGGCTGTGCTGGCCGCTGCTCTATGTGCTCGGCGCAGCGGCGGGCGCGATCTATACGCTGTCGCTCGTCGCGTGCGGCGAACGCTTTCGCGGCGTGGCGCTGGTGTCGGCGAGTTCGCTCGTCGGCGCTTCGTGGAGTATCGCGAGTTTCGGCGGACCGCTGATCGCGGGCGCGTTGATGAAGAGCGTCGGCAACGACGCGCTGATCGGCGTGGTGCTCGCGAGCGCGTTGGCGTTTCTCGCGGCGGCCGTGTGGGAAAAGCGGCGCGGCGTGGTGGGCGCGGCGTCTTGATATCGATGAAGCCGCGCGCACTTCATGCTGCGCGCGGCTTTCTGGACAGGGCTCAGATCCGCGAACGATACGCCGACCTGAGCGGTGTGACAGACATCACTGACGCGCCGGCAAAATCTCGCCGACACATGTGCCGAAGCCCACGCGATACCCATCGCCCTGACACCATCCCGCGAGCGTCAGCATGTCGCCGTCTTCGATGAACGCGCGTGTACCGCCTTCTTTCAGTTGCAGCGGCTTTTTGCCGTTCCACGTGAGTTCGAGGAGGCTGCCGAACGAATCGTCGGTCGGCCCGCTGATCGTGCCCGAGCCCATCAGATCGCCGACGCGCGTGTTGCAGCCCGACACCGTGTGATGCGCGAGCTGCTGCGCCATCGTCCAGTACATGTGACGGAAGTTCGTGCGCGCAATCGTCGTCGCTTCTTTCGCGCCTTGCGGCTTCAACAGCACTTCGAGCGAAATGTCGAACGCGTGCTCGCCGCCGTGGCGCAGATAGTCGAGCGGCTGCGGGTCCTGCGCGGGCTGCGCGATGCGGAACGGTTCGAGCGCGTCGAGCGTGACGATCCACGGCGAGATCGTGGTGGCGAACGTCTTCGCGTTGAACGGCCCGAGCGGCACGTATTCCCATTGCTGGATGTCGCGCGCGCTCCAGTCGTTGAGCAGCACCATGCCGAAGATGTGCTCTTCCGCTTGCGCGCATGGAATCGGCTCGCCCAATGCATTGCCGTGTCCGACGATGAAGCCCGTTTCCAGTTCGATATCGAGCTTGCGGCACGCGCCGAAGACCGGCCGCTCCTGATCCGGCAGCTTCAGCTGGCCATTCGGACGGCGCACGGGCGTGCCGCTCACCACCACCGATGACGCGCGTCCGTTGTACCCGATCGGAATCTCCGACCAGTTCGGCAACAGCGCATTCTTCGGATCGCGGAACATCGAGCCGACGTTCGTCGCATGTTCCTTCGACGAATAGAAATCCGTGTAGCCCGGAATCTGCACGGGCAGATGCAGCGTCGCGTCGGCCTGGCGGATCAGCGCGCGGCTCTTCAGCTCGGCGTCGTCGCGCAGCGCCGGGTTATCGCGCGAGAGCAGCTTGCTCAGCTGGATGCGCACGCTGCGCCACACATCGCGACCAAGCGCGATGAAATCGTTCAACGCGTCGCGCACGAATACGCTGTCGCTGGCACTCGACGAAGGCACCGTCAGCAGGCCCGCACTTTCGAGCGCGGCCAGGTCGACGATGCAATCGCCGATCGCGACGCCCGCGCGACGCGTCGAGTTCAGTCCATCGCTGAAAATGCCGAACGGCAGGTTCTGAATCGGGAAGTCGCAGGCCGGCGCGTTCGCCGATTCGACCCAACTCTTGCGCGACGCATCGAGCGTCGCCTGAAGATCGCTCAATGCGTTCATCGTTGCTCCGGGTTGAAGTGTTTCTTGAGACCTTGCCAGCACTCGAAGTAATGCGCCTGAAGCTGCGCGGTTTCGAGCGCGAAACGCGTCGGCTTGATCAGCGTGCGCGTTTCGAACATGAAGGCCATCGTGTTGTCGACCTTGTTCGGCTTCGACGTATCGATGTTCGATGCCTTCTCGAACGTTTCGGCATCCGGGCCGTGGCCCGACATGCAGTTGTGCAGGCTCGCGCCGCCCGGCACGAAGCCTTCTGCTTTCGCGTCGTACGCGCCGTGCACGAGGCCCATGAACTCGCTCGCGACATTGCGGTGGAACCACGGCGGACGGAACGTATCTTCGGCAGCGAGCCAGCGCGGCGGGAAGATCACGAAGTCGATCGTGTCGACGCCCGGCGTGTCGCTTTGCGACTGCAGCACGAGAAAGATCGACGGGTCCGGGTGGTCGTAGCTGATCGAGCCGATCGTGTTGAAGTGGCGCAGATCGTATTTGTACGGCGCATAGTTGCCGTGCCAAGCGACCACGTCGAGCGGCGAATGGCCGATGTCCGCGCGCCACAGATGGCCGTTCATCTTCGCGACAAGTTCGAAGTCGCCTTCGCGGTCTTCGTAGGCCGCGTGCGGCGTGAGGAAGTCGCGCGGATTCGCGAGACCGTTCGAGCCGATCGGCCCGAGGTCCGGCAGACGCAGCTGCGCGCCGAAGTTCTCGCAGATATAGCCGCTCGCACGGCCGTCCGGCAACGCCACCGAAAAACGCACGCCGCGCGGAATCACCGCGATCTCGAACGGCTCGACGTCGAGCTTGCCCAGTTCCGTGAAGATCGACAGACGCCCGGACTGCGGCACGATCAGCAGTTCGCCGTCCGCGTTGTAGAAAAAGCGGTCCTGCATCGACTGGTTCGCCGCGTACACGTGAATCGCGCAGCCGCTCATCGCTTCCGCGGAACCGTTGCCCGCCATCGTCACCCAACCGTCGATGAAATCGGTCGGCTCCGTCGGCATCGGCAGCGGGTCCCAGCGCAGCTGGTTGGGCGGCGTCGGCGGGACGTCGGCGAAATTCGCGACCAGCCGGTGCGACGGCAGCGCCGTGAACGGCTGATGCACAGCCGCCGGCCGGATGCGATACAGCCAAGAACGGCGGTTGTGGCCGCGCGGCGCCGTGAACGCCGTGCCCGACAGCTGCTCCGCGTACAAGCCGTACGGCGCGCGCTGCGGCGAATTGCGGCCTTGCGGCAGCGCGCCGGGCAAAGCCTCGGTGGCGAACTCGTTAGCGAAGCCGGACTGGTAGCCCGGCTGGATTTCGCGTCGTGTAGTCGATTCCATGCAGTGATCTCCGTAAATGCCCGGCCGCGCGCTCGCTCGCAGCGCCGCCTACATTTTACGAATAGTAAAACAGATTATGATTAGTGAAATTAACGTAAACCCTCGGTTCGACCACGATCACTACACGGATGGCGAAATCCATATCAGTATTTGGTGCATGAAGGAGCGGCGGCCGCTGCTACCATCGAATCACGCCGCATCGACCGCCCCCGAGATTCGCTCCCCCGAACGCATTCATGATCCCCCTGACCATCCCCCAACTCGTCGACCGCGCCTCCACTCACCCGTTTCTCGGCGAGCATCTGAGAATGGGCACGGGGAGTCGCGCCGACGAGGCGGTCGCGAGGTTCGGCAACGTGGAAATCGGCAGCAGCTATGAGCCGATCTTCGACATCACGGTGCATGCGCTCGCGCAGTCGCTGTCGTCGGCGCCCGAGAGCGCGGACCGTTTCGGCGACGAGCTCGGCGTTCAGGCAATCACGCAGCAGGTGGACGGCACGGAGTCCGACACGTTCGATCCGTTCGAGCACGTCGCCGACGATCAGCAACTCGTCGCGCTGGACCGGATGTCACGCGCAATGCACGCGATCAATTTCTTCGGACCGCAGCGCCATGGCCTGCTGTTTCTGCGCGTGCACGAGCGGCTGCTGAAAAGCGTGCGCTACGACCACGGCCGACATTTCTCGGCCGTACTGATGTCGTTTGGGTTGAATCCGTCGCGCATCGTGATCGAGTTGCCGCCGGCGGCCGTCGCGCATCGGACATTTCTTGGCTATCTGACCAAGAGCTATCAGCACTATGGATTCAAGGTGGCCGGCAATCTGCCGAACGCGGGGCAGATCCTGTCCGTGTCGGACATGGCGAGACTGGACTTCATCAAGATGGATGCAGCTTCGGCATTGCGCGATTCGATGGTGAAGCCACTGGTCGGCTATGCGAACCGGCTGAGAATTCCGCTGATCTTCAATCGCGTGACGACCGAAGCGCAGTTCGATCTCTTGCAGCAATACGACGTGCGGTTCGTGCAGGGACCGCTATTCGTCGTGCATGAGAATCGGCTGGTTTGAGGTTGTCGGATTCGCGCGCTGTACGTGGTATTCAGGCGCTGTCGCCCAGTCGCCGCGCAAGCGACTTCAGACGCGGCGCGACCCTTTCCCGAAACACGCTCTCTCCCATCGACGACGCCGGGCCGCTACAGCTCAGCACCAGCAGCCGACCGTCGCGCGGGTCCCTGAACGGCACCGCGACGGCGTTCACGTCGTCGTGCCAGTCGCGAAACGAATAGCAGCAGCCCTCGTCCGCGAACGCATCGATTTCCTTCTGCGCCTGCACGACCTGTTGCGCTCCTTCGTCGCCGGCTGCGCGCTGCAATTCGGCGAGCAGCGCGGCGCGCGCGTCGGCGGATTGCACGGCGAGGTATGCGCGGCCCATCGAACTCGTCAGCATCGACAGTTTCGAACCCGATGCAAGGCCGAGCGTCAGCGCCGTTTCGCTGCGGATCGTCTCCAGATAGATCATGTCCAGACCGTCGCGGCAGCCGAGCGACACCGCCGCCCCGACCTCGCGCGCGAAGTCGCGCATATGCGGGCGGGCGAGCTCGAGCGTGTCGGTGCCCGACAGCAGCGCGAAGCCGAGCGACAGCACGCCCGCGTCCAGCGCGTATTTGCCGAGCGCCTCGTCGAAGCGCAGATAGCCGAGCGTCGTCAGCGTGTATGCGAGCCGGTTGACGGTCGCCTTCGGCAAGCCCGTGCGCTCGACGAAGTCGCGGTTGCCGAGCAGCGTCTCGCCGGGTCGGAACGCGCGCAGCAGATCGAGCCCGCGCGCAAGCGCGACCACGAACTTGCGTTCGTCGACCGAATCGGAAACGCGCGCCGATAGCAATGAGGTGGATGCAGGTTTCGACATCGGATGCTAAACTCAATCGTCGTTTGCAAAACATTGTTTCGCACAGCGGAACTCAAGTCAAGCATGGAACAGGAGTAAGCGCAAAAACGCCAGCTCCCGTCGAAAAGGAGATATGTCATGGCAGCCGCCGCGCAGTTTCACTGGGAAGATCCGCTGCTTCTCGACCAGCAGCTCACGGAAGAAGAACGCATGGTGCGCGACGCCGCGCAGGCCTATGCGCAGGACAAGCTCGCGCCGCGCGTGCTCGAAGCGTTCCGCCACGAAAAAACGGACGTCGCGATCTTCCGCGAGATGGGCGAACTGGGCCTGCTCGGCCCGACCATTCCCGAGCAGTACGGCGGCCCCGGCCTCAATTATGTGAGCTACGGGCTGATCGCGCGCGAGGTGGAACGCATCGATTCGGGCTACCGGTCGATGATGTCGGTGCAGTCGTCGCTCGTGATGGTGCCGATCTTCGAATTCGGCTCCAACGCACAGAAGGACAAATATCTGCCGAAGCTCGCGGCGGGCGAGTGGATCGGCTGCTTTGGCCTGACCGAGCCGAATCATGGCTCCGATCCGGGCAGCATGGTCACGCGCGCAAAGAAAGTCGATGGCGGCTACTCGCTGTCCGGTTCGAAGATGTGGATCACGAATTCGCCGATTGCAGACGTGTTTGTCGTCTGGGCACAGCTCCAAACGGATGGCAAGGATGAGATTCGCGGCTTCATCCTTGAGAAAGGTTGGAAAGGCCTAAGCGCGCCGGCGATCCACGGTAAGGTTGGCTTGCGCGCGTCGATCACCGGCGAAATTGTGCTCGACGATGTGTTCGTGCCTGAGGAGAATCTGATGCCGGGCGTGAAGGGTCTGCGTGGACCGTTCACCTGTCTGAACTCGGCGCGTTATGGCATCGCGTGGGGCGCGCTCGGCGCGGCCGAAGCATGCTGGCATACGGCCCGTCAGTACACGCTCGATCGCAAGCAGTTCGGCCGGCCGCTCGCCGCCAATCAACTGATCCAGAAGAAGCTCGCGGACATGCAAACCGAAATCACTCTCGGCTTGCAAGGCGTGCTGCGTCTTGGCCGGATGAAGGACGAAGGCACGGCAGCCGTCGAGATCACGTCGATCATGAAGCGCAATTCATGCGGCAAGTCGCTCGACATCGCGCGTATGGCGCGCGACATGCTGGGTGGCAACGGCATCTCGGATGAGTTCGGTGTCGCGCGGCACCTGGTGAATCTCGAAGTCGTGAACACGTATGAAGGCACGCACGATATTCACGCGCTGATTCTCGGACGCGCACAGACGGGCATTCAGGCGTTCTTCTGACGCTCGTCGATTCACAAAGAATCCATAGGACGTCTGTAAGCGAAAAGCCCGCGTTCGCCATGAACGCGGGCTTTTCTGTTTTAGTCCGAGTGAGAACCGAGGCTTACTTGTTCGGCTGCGGCGTCATGCGCAGATAAGGACGCAGCGCCTTGTAGCCCTTCGGGAACTTGCGCCTGATCTCTTCCTCATCCTTGAGCGACGGCACGATCACGACATCATCGCCATGCTTCCAGTTGCCCGGCGTCGCGACCTGATAGTTGTCCGTCAGTTGCAGCGAGTCGATCACGCGCAGCACTTCGTCGAAATTGCGGCCCGTGCTGGCGGGGTACGTGATGATCAGGCGCACCTTCTTCTTCGGGTCGATGATGAAGAGCGAGCGCACGGTCAGCGTTTCGTTCGCGTTCGGATGAATCATGTCGTACAGCTGCGAGACCTTGCGGTCGCCGTCGGCGAGAATCGGGAACCCGACGCTTGCGGCCTGAGTCTCGTTGATGTCCTTGATCCACTCGTTGTGCGACTCCTTGCTGTCGACGGACAACGCGATCGTCTTTACGTTGCGCTTGTCGAATTCGCTTGCAAGCTTCGCGGTCAGTCCGAGTTCCGTCGTGCAGACGGGCGTGAAATCCGCCGGGTGCGAAAACAGGACGCCCCAGCTGTCACCCAGCCATTCGTGGAACCTGATGCGGCCGATGCTCGACTCCTGCTCGAAGTCCGGTGCGACATCGCCAAGACGTAGACTCATAGTGCAGCTCCTTGAAGTTGTTCGAATGATCCGCTCGGTCCGGCCGGCCAAGGGTTACAAATTAGAGCATACGGGACGAGGACGTGCACCGCTAACGAACATTGACTGCGACGCTTATCTGTTTTTGTAATTTTCTCGCCGATGTACGAAACTTAGCGGGACAGATCAACTCCATCCCCATGATGGTTTGCTCTGCAGACGCATGAGCGTCACCGTTCGAAGCGGCAATGTGACACGCCCGCGTCGTCCAGGAACGCTTAATGCGGGCGCGTTCGGAACCTGCGCGCGACGATGCGCTTAACCGGATGGCGCGCGGCTCGTTGGCTCGCCAGCGGCCGTTTCTTTGGTTACGATTCACGCGTAGCGTGCACGAAGGGAGCAGTCAATGTCGGAAGTCAACAAGGAGAGATTGATGTCGGATATCAAAACCGTACTCGCAGACGCGGAAGATCTGCTGAAGCAGGCCGCGAGCGCCACGGGCGAACGCGCTTCTGAACTTCGCGAGACGGCGCTCTCGCGTCTCAAGCAGGCGAAGGAAAAGGCTGCCGACGTGCAGGTCGTGGTTGTCGAGAAAGGCAAGAAGGCAGCTCGCGCCACCGACGACTATGTCCACGAACATCCGTGGGCATCGATTGGCATCGCAGCCGGCGTTGGCGTGCTGGTGGGCCTGCTGATCAATCGCAAGTAACGCGCGCGACGCGCGCCGGCTGCGCGGTCGAGCGGCCGGCGCGCTTTGCTGACTTGCAGACCGGCGCGCGAGCGGCCGGTCGGCTCCATCTACGCGCATCCTCGCGCGCAACACGCTCAAGCCATGATCGACACACAATCGCACAGCGGGGACCGCGGGCCATTGCGGCGCATCCTCAGTTCGTTCTTTTCGATCCTGCAAACGCGGCTCGAACTGATCGGCATCGAGCTGGCCGAGGAGAAAGACCGGTTGCTGATGGTGCTCTTCATGGGGCTCGCCGCCATGATGCTCGCGACGATGGCGTTGATCGCGCTGACCGCGCTCATCGCCATCGCCTTCTGGGACACCTACCGATGGCAGGCGCTCGCCGGCATCACGATTGTCTATGCGATCGCGGCGATCGTTTTTGCGCTCAAGGCTCGCAGCGGCTTGCGCAATGCGCCGATGATCTTCGAAGCCACGCTCCACGAATTCCAGAAGGACCGCGAGATCTTCCGCAAACACTGAAGGCCGTGCGCTGCCCTTCGCTGTGTATCGACAAAGCCTTCGATTTCGATCAACCGTTCGATCAACCCGCGATCCACCATGAGCCAGGTCCATTCCGATAACGCATTTCGAAGCCACCACCATGCGGGCAAAAACCTGAGCGCGCCCCATCTGCGCGCGCTGCGCAAGGAACTGCTGATCGTGCGAGCGGACGTCGAACGCATGGAACTCGCGCAGGCGACGCTCGATTTGCGCAATGCCGTCACGCATTTCAGCTGGCTCAAGTTCATCGTGCCTGGCTTCGGCGGGATGCCTTGGGGCCGCCGTCGCGGCGTGGCCGGAGGAATCGGCGCGCTGCTCAAGGAATACCCGCTGATCAGTTCGATCGTGTCGCTCGTGCTCGCGAAGCCGATCCGCAACAAAGTGACGGCGACCGCGAAGCCCGCGCTGAAGTGGGGCAGCCTCGCATTGGCGGCATGGGAAGCGTATCGCATCTACAGGCAAGTCAGGCGTGAGGCCGGGAAGCCAGCGGCAACCTCCGCCGGCGCGAAAGACGCCGATATGAACCCGCCCTGACGCGGCTCGTGTCGATCGTTCCATCATCTATCGCGTGCTCCAGCATTGGTCGGCGACTGCGTCCGCCGAGCCACGGTTGGACTTCGTGCCCGTCGCGTCGAGAATGAACGTGCCGCACGCGTCGTCGGCCATCGGTCCGTTCCCGATCGGTTGCGCTTCGAGCGCATAGCCGCCGTTCAGATCGTCGGCGGACAGAATACGCAAGTGATAGATCGCCTTCCCCGCTTGCGGCGCCTGGTCGAAACCCGAGGGCAACGGCGCGCCATCCACGTAAGCGGACGACTCGACAAACTGCGCCGCACGATACAGCGCCGACGCAGCGTCCATCCTGTGCGCCTTTGCGATATGCGCGCGATAGGACGGTATTGCGAAGACGGCGAGCGTCGCCGCGATCGCCATCGCGACCACAAGTTCGAGTAACGAGAAGGCATGCGACTTTTGCTTTATCGCGAGGGCCATGGCTGGTTGTGCGCTCAGGTGACTCATAGGACCCAAAAACTCAAAACGGACGCGCCGCGACGCGACGCCAATGTTTCTCGACCGTGCTGCCGTCGATGACGATCTGCAATTGCAGCCACATCTGCGAATCGACGTTGCGGCCGTAGCCTCGCGCCGTCACGAGGTACGCCTGCGCGTCGGCACGATTCGTCAGTCGCCATCCTTCGACGAGACATCGCGGCACTCGGAATGACAACGTTGCCGGCCACGACGCGAATGGAGCGATCGCGCTGGACTCGAATGTCGTCTGCGACTTCCAGCCGGCCGGCTCACCGGCCACGCCGGGCATCGCCGGCACGGAACCGCTGATGACGTTGCGGGCGCAGGCCGTCAGCGCTGCATCCGCGGCACGGAACGCGAGCAGATGGTCATACATGCCCGTCGCGTTGCGCGCAGTCGTCACCGATTGCTCGAACCACGCCGCCGTTGTCGCCAGCATCATCGATGCAAGCAGAAGCACAACGGGCAGCACGATCCCCCGGCCATGCGCACGACGACGCACCGTTCTCCATTGCTTCACCTGACTGTCGATCACGCAGCACTCCCTTCGTTGTTTCGAAGCGCGACACGCCGCCAGAACGCGAGCCGCACGCGCGTATCGGGACTGACAGCCGAGACGCCGTCGCAATCGACATAGCGCGTCTGCCCCATCTGCGGCGAGCCGCGAACGAGCACGCACACATCGACGGCAACAACGCTGCTCCATTGCGCCGGCGCAAGCGACGCGGCATCAAGCGCCGACGATGCACCCGTCAGCCAGTACCGCAAGCGCACACGCTCGACGCCTTCGACAAGCGGTTGCGACGAATTCGCCCCCGTGCCCTCGCAGTACAGCTCGGGCTCGCCCGTCGAGCCACTGGTCTTTGCATAGAAACGGTTGACGATGGATACGCCGGGCGCGTCGGCATCCGATTTCGTGACGCCCTGGCCAAGACAATCCGTCGTGAGGTTCGCGGCAGATGGCCATGTCGATACGTTGTCCGCGACGTAGCGCACCGCGATGCCATCCGAATGCGTTGCGAGCGATTCGCAGGACAGGCTGTCGTCGGCGCCCACAGGCCGACCGCCCGAGCAGCCGAACAGACCGGGACGCGTGACGAAAGCGCGCGACATGTCGGCGGAAACGAACCCGGCCATCTGCAACTGCTCGCCGATCAACGACAGCGCTGTCATGCCCGCATCGTGGATCTGTGCTGCATCCGCCGCCCGTGCGAACGCGATTCGTTGCGAGCGATAGAGAGACACGGCGCCCGCTGTCACGATCAGCCCCAAAGCCATCGCGATTGTCATTTCAAGCAGCGTATGGCCGCATGCGCCTGCAAAGCGCGTACGAGGCGGCGTCCGAATATGGTCGGAAGAAACGAGCGGCATCATCGTGAAAACGCCACCACGATGCATTCACGCCCTTGAGGCACATCGATATCGCCGCACGACGCGGGGACATCGATCACGTCTCCCGAACCTGTGGCGTTACGCGACGGAGAAAACTGCGCCGCCCAGGTCGCACGGGCGAACGACAGATCGGCGCCGGAGACGGCCGCATCGCCCTTCGGCAAGATGCTCGCCGCACGCGTATTCCATTGACCGAGTGCAGGAGCGCTCTCACTCGCGAAAGGCGCACGCGCTGCCTCGGCAATTGCATCGGCGATGAGCGCGGCCTGCTCCCGGTACGACGTCGCGCGGCCGTCGCGCGCAATCGACAGTTGCACCGCGATTAGGCCGAGCAAGGTAACAGCCGTGACGGCAACGGCGATCAGCACTTCGATCAGCGTCTGCCCGCGCGGAAAGAACGTTTGCGTGCGCCTCATGTCGTGGCCCCGCATGTGCCATCGACGATTCGCGCGCGCCCGCCTGCAGCGATACGAATGCAGCGCCGCCAGTCCTTGCCCTGTGTCGCCTTCGAAGCCACGCGCGGGCCGACGTCGAAGCCGCGGAAGCTGCCGTTGGCCTGTCCCGCCGGCGGCGTAAACGTGAGGTTCGTGAGCGCGCCGGCGATGCTGACATCCGCCAGATCCGGCTGCACGCGCAACGGATAGAAGCCGCCTGCGCGCTCGATCATCACGGCCCATCCGCACGACCAGTCGACGACGCCCGTCTTGCATGCCTGTCCGACGGCAAGGCAATGGCGCGCCGAATCGACCCGGCACACTGTCACGCGCACGCCGCGCCGCAGTGCCTCGCCGCGCGCGTAACCGAGCGTGGACAGCAGCGCGCGGGCACGTGCGTCGACCTGATCGCGTATGTGCCAGGCCACGAACGAAGGCACGCTCATCGTCGCGACGATCGCAAGCAACCCGATCACGACAAGCGTCTCGAACAGCGTGAACCCGCGACAGACACGCCATGTATGAGCATCACGTTTCATCAGCATTCCTCGATATCCACCAAGAATGCGACGACCCTAACGGCGCGCCACGACGCCCACAATTAGCCGGATGGCCAGGTGGCGGACGCGCGAATCCCTGCACGACAATGCACGTGCATCAGATGGATTCGCGGATGGACTTCAGGGAGAAAAAATGCGGATGCGCGAACAATCAGCGCTTGCGGGGGGGCTTCGCGGGCGTGGCCGGTGCGTTCATCCGGCGAAACTCTTCGATGACGTCTTCGAATTCCGAAACGTCTTCGAAGCGCCGGTAGACGGATGCAAAGCGCACGTAAGCAATGGTGTCGAGCGCACGCAACTCGTTCATCACGAGCTCGCCCAGACGCTCGCTGCGCACTTCGCGCTCACCACTGCCGAGCAGCTGATACTCGATGCGCGACGCGGCGGCGTCCACCGCATCGGCCGCAACGGGACGCTTGCGCAGCGCCAGTTGCATGCTCGCGACGATCTTGCGGCGATCGAACTCCGTGCGGCTGCCGTCCTTCTTTACGACGGCGGGCAACGCCAGCTCAACCCGCTCGTACGTCGTGAAACGCTTGTCGCAGGCCGGGCAGCGGCGGCGCCGCCGGATCGCGGCGCCGTCCTCCGATACGCGCGAGTCGACGACCTGCGTATCATCATGCCGGCAGAAGGGGCAGCGCATGGCAGCTTAACGGTAGACCGGGAAACGTTGCGTCAGCTCGGCGACCTGTGCGCGCACGCGTTCGATCGTGGCCGTGTCTTCGGGATTGTCCAGCACGTCGGCGATCAGGTTGCCGACCTGCTCGGCTTCCTTCGTGCCGAAGCCGCGCGTCGTCATTGCCGGCGAACCAAGACGGATGCCGCTCGTCACGAACGGCTTTTCCGGGTCGTTCGGAATCGCATTCTTGTTCACCGTGATGTGCGCCGCGCCCAGTGCCGCTTCCGCTGCCTTGCCCGTGATCTTCTTTGCGCGCAGATCGACCAGCATCACATGGCTTTCCGTGCGACCCGACACGATGCGCAGACCGCGCTTGACGAGCGTTTCGGCGAGCACGCGTGCGTTCTCCACCACGCGCTGCTGGTATTCCTTGAACTCGGGCGACAGCGCTTCCTTGAACGCGACCGCCTTGCCCGCGATCACGTGCATCAGCGGTCCGCCCTGAATGCCCGGGAAGATTGCCGAGTTGATCTGCTTCTCGTACTCGGCCTTCATCAGGATCACGCCGCCGCGCGGACCGCGCAGGCTCTTGTGCGTGGTCGTCGTGACGAAGTCGGCGAACGGCACGGGGTTCGGGTACACGCCCGCCGCGATCAGGCCGGCGTAGTGCGCCATGTCGACCATCAGATACGCGCCGACCGACTTCGCGATCTTCGACAGACGCTCGAAATCGATGCGCAGCGCGAACGCCGATGCGCCCGCGATGATGAGCTTCGGCTTGTGCTCCTGTGCGAGCTTTTCGGCTGCGTCGTAGTCGATGTCTTCGGCTTCGTTCAGGCCGTAGCTGACGACGTTGAACCACTTGCCCGACATGTTGACGGGCGAGCCGTGCGTCAGGTGGCCGCCGTGCGCGAGGCTCATGCCCATGATCGTGTCGCCCGGCTTGAGCATCGCGAAGAACACGCCCTGGTTCGCCTGCGAACCCGAGTTCGGCTGGACGTTCGCGGCTTCCGCGCCGAACAGCTGCTTCACGCGGTCGATCGCCAGCTGCTCGACGACGTCGACGTGCTCGCAACCGCCGTAGTAGCGCTTGCCCGGATAGCCTTCCGCGTACTTGTTCGTGAGCTGCGAGCCTTGCGCGGCCATCACGGCCGGGCTCGTGTAGTTTTCCGACGCGATCAGTTCGATGTGCTCTTCCTGACGGTGGTTCTCGTCCTGGATTGCCTTCCAGATTTCGGGGTCGACGTTGGCGATGGTGCTTTGGGCTCTGTCAAACATGCTGGTTCCGTTAAGTGTGTTCAGGTTGACCGGATCGAGCGCAGGTCGTGTGCCGGGAGCGTAGTGGGTACGCAGCACTGCTGGCCGCTGCTGATGATGGGAGCCTTGACGTGGCGTGTGAAGGAGGTGCCGCACACGCGAGGCAGGACAACCACCGGCAACGCAAACGACGGCGCGCTCGAAACATGGCTGCCCAGGCGAACGGCAAAACGGCACCCTGCGCTTCACGGTGGGATGCTCCACCTTGAACCCGTCAGGCTTGACAGCGTCGGGTTCTATCGCCAGTCACGCAGGGGTGAGCGCGTTAGTTTATTGGAACCAGGGGGAATAGGCAACCGAACGGACAAGCGCGCCACGCCCGCAGCCAGAAGCTCCGCAGCGCCGCTTGGCCTGCCGCCCGGACGTGCCTTCGCGCGGCGGGGTCATTCTTGCCGCAGCGCGCCATTGGAAGTAGGCTTGTGGCCTTTCTCCACCGACCAGGGAACAGCAATGATCGTGTTCGTCACCGGGGCGTCCGCTGGGTTCGGCGCCGCTATCGCCCGCGCTTTTGTCAAAGGCGGCCACCGCGTCGTCGCCACCGCGCGCCGCAAGGACCGTCTGCAGGCGCTCGCGGACGAACTCGGCGAGAACCTGCTGCCGTTCGAACTCGACGTGCGCGACCGCGCGGCCGTCGAGGCGGCGCCCTCCACCCTCCCCGCCGACTTCGCCGCCGTCGACGTGCTCGTCAACAACGCCGGCCTCGCACTCGGCCTCGAACCGGCCCAGCGCGCGCTGCTTGACGACTGGACGACGATGATCGAGACCAACTGCATGGGCCTCGTGCAGGTCACGCGCGCATTCTTGCCCGGCATGATCGAGCGCAATCGCGGGCATGTGTTCAATCTCGGATCTGCGGCGGGCTCGTGGCCGTATCCGGGCGGCAACGTGTACGGCGCGACCAAGGCGTTCGTGCGCCAGTTCAGCCTGAACCTGCGCGCCGACCTCACGGGCACGCCGATTCGCGTGACGGACATCGAGCCGGGCCTGTGCGGCGGCACCGAGTTTTCGAACGTGCGTTTTCGCGGCGACGACGCAAAGGCAGCAGGTATGTACCAGAACGTGCAGCCCCTCACGCCCGAAGATATTGCCGATTCGATCTACTGGGTCGCGACGCGACCCGCGCACGTGAACATCAATTCGATCGAGTTGATGCCTATCGCGCAATCGTTCGCCCCCCTGAGCGTTCATCGCGGCTGAGCGTCGCCGCGACGTCACATCGAACGGACACAATCGGGTGCGGCCGCGCAATGCGCAATTCATATGCCTAAAAATGCGGCGGTCTTCTGCGTTCCGGTAAAATGCGCGGCTGTCAATCACCCCAGCCTGAAGGCCGAGGCTTGAGGAGGAGCATCTCTTGAGTCTGAGATTGACCAGACCCAGCGCGGTGACGCGCTACGTTGTGCAGAAGGCAGCAGACCCACCGTCGAATCCTTCCTCAGTTCGACGCTCTGGAAGTCGCAGCAGCAGACAAGCCCCGGGTAGGTACGAAACGGGCTGCGACGGGTGAGCTACCTCACCACCTGCTGCACAACATGGTCGAGGGGAGCGGAGCCACACGGCTCCCGTCACAAGGCCCGTAAGGGCTGGCAGCCGGAAAGACGGCATGGATTAAAAAAGGAGCTGTTTTGGCGGTTTTCGTTCTGGATAAGACAGGCAAGGCGTTGATGCCGTGCACCGAGAAGCGGGCGAGGCTGTTGCTCGCGCGCGGCCGGGCGCGCGTGCATCGTGTCATGCCCTTCGTTATCCGGCTCGTGGACCGCACCGCAGCTGCGAGCAACCTTCAGCCCCTTCGCATCAAGCTCGACCCGGGCAGCAAGACTACCGGAGGGGCACTGGTGCGTGACACCGATGTGCTCGACCCCTCCACAGGCGAGATGCAGCGCGGGGCCGCGGTTCTCAACCTGTTCGAGCTGGTCCATCGCGGCCGGCAAATCAGCGCGGCGCTCACCGCGCGCCGCGCGATGCGCCGCCGGCGCCGTGGCAACCTGCGCTATCGGGCGCCACGATTCCTGAATCGCACCCGTACGGAGGGATGGCTGCCGCCCTCGCTGCAGCACCGGGTCGACACCATCATGGCCTGGGTTCGGCGCATTTCGCGCTGGGCCCCGGTGGCGGCGCTGTCCAGCGAGCTGGTCCGCTTCGACATGCAGGCCCTCGACTACCCAGACATCGAAGGTGCCGAGTACCAGCAGGGCACGCTGGCGGGCTACGAAGTGCGCGAGTACCTGCTCGAGAAGTGGGGTCGCGTGTGTGCCTACTGCGACACGACTAACATGCCGCTGCAGGCTGAGCACATCGTGGCACGAGCGAGGGGCGGCTCGAACCGGATTTCCAACCTGACGCTGGGGTGCGCGCCGTGTAATCAGAAAAAGGCAGCCTTGCCCGTTGAAGTCTTCCTGGCGAAGGACCCAAAGCGATTGAGCGCAATCCTGGCGAAGGCGAAGCGCCCGCTCAAGGACGCGGCGGCGGTCAACGCCACCCGCTGGGTACTTGCCAATGCGCTCAAGACAACCGGGATGCCGGTGGAGTTGGCGTCAGGTGGGCAAACAAAGTTCAACCGCACCCGGTTTGCCGTCCTGAAAACGCACGCACTGGACGCAGTTTGCGTCGGCGCGGTCGCGGCGGTGTCGGGCTGGCGCACGCCGACCCTGGTGGTGAAATGTGCGGGCCGGGGCAGTTACCAGCGCACGCGCCTGGACCAATATGGTTTTCCACGCGGGCATCTGACCCGCGAAAAGCGCGTGCACGGTTTCCAGACTGGTGACCTGGTGCGCGCCGAGGTTCCCTCCGGTCAGAAGGCGGGAACGCACATAGGCCGCGTCGCGGTGCGCGCGACGGGCTACTTCAACATTCAGTCGGCTGGCGAGGTGGTGCAAGGCGTTGCGCATCGCCATTGCCAGCTGGTTCAGCGTAGCGACGGTTATGGTTACTCAAGACAGCTTTACCCAAAGGAGACGCAGGAGAAGGCCGTGCTTCGCACGGCGCGCTATCCCTTCCCTGCCTGAAGGCCGGGGTTTCCCGCACAAACTGATGAATATGTCTGACAGTCAGCCTGGCGCCGAAATTGGCTTTATCTGGCCGATTCGCGTGTATTACGAAGACACCGACGCTGGCGGCATCGTGTTTTACACAAACTACCTGAAGTTTTTTGAGCGTGCCCGCACCGAATGGCTGCGGGCATGCGGCGTCGATCAACGCAAGCTGGCCGAACAAACGGGCGCGCTTTTCGTCGTGCGTAGCACCGCGCTCGACTATCGAGCCCCCGCGCGGCTCGACGACATGCTGCGCATCGTCAGCCGGATCGAGCGGATTGGCCGCGCGTCGGTGGATTTCGTCCAGGAAGCCTGGCGTGGCGACACGCTGCTGGCCACGGGCACGATCCGCGTGGGCTTTGTCGACTCGACGGCGATGAAACCGACCGCCATTCCTCCGCCCGTGCTCGCCGCGCTGCGGCGCGGACCGGACTCAAACGCCGCCAGCGTGTCAACGGCAGGTATTTAAGTGCCGTTGTTACCTGGACAGTGAACTCGTAACGGTCACAACAAGACCAAGCATGGTTCGGCGAAGGCCCCGCCGAAGCTTCCGGTTTGTCGACTGAATGCCAACCGACCGCTTCGAACCACCTTGCAGCCGGATGCCCCTCACGGGACGTTACAGCGAACCTTTATGAACACTACTCAAGATCTTTCGATCATTTCTCTTGTTCTCAATGCGAGCCTGCTGGCGCAGGCGGTGATGGCGCTGTTGCTGCTGCTGTCGCTGATGTCGTGGACTTTCATCTTCCGCAAGTGGTTTGCGATTCGCCGCGCGCGGGCGCAGACTGAACGTTTCGAACGTGATTTCTGGTCGGGCGGCGACCTGCAGGCGCTGTACCAGAGCGCCGCGAACAACCGTCACACGATCGGGGCGCTCGAACGTATCTTCGAATCGGGCATGCGTGAGTTTCTGAAAGGCAAGGAAAAGCGGATCAACGATCCGGGCGCGATTCTCGACGGCGCGCGCCGCGCCATGCGCGCCGCATTCCAGCGCGAAATGGACGTGCTCGAAGCCAACCTCGCGTTCCTCGCATCCGTCGGTTCTGTCAGCCCGTATATCGGTCTTTTCGGCACGGTGTGGGGCATCATGAATGCGTTCCGCGGCCTCGCGAACGTCCAGCAGGCGACGCTCGCGAACGTCGCGCCCGGCATCGCCGAAGCGCTGACGGCAACGGCCATCGGTCTTTTTGCCGCCATTCCCGCCGTCGTCGCGTACAACCGCTACGCGCACGACATCGATCGCCTCGCGATCCGCTTCGAAACCTTCATCGAAGAGTTCTCGAACATCCTGCAACGTCAGGCCCATTAAGGAGTCCACGATGGCCGGTTCAGTTCGTTCCAGCATGCGCGGCAGCCGCTCGCGCCGCGCGATGGCCGACATCAACGTCGTGCCGTACATCGACGTGATGCTCGTGCTGCTCGTGATCTTCATGGTGACGGCCCCGCTCGTCGCGCCGTCGATCGTGAACCTGCCGACTGTCGGCGGTGCCGCGCCTCAGCAGCAGACGCCGCCCGTCGTCGTCAACATCCGTGCGGACGGCAACATGAGCGTCCGCTACAAGGACGACGCAGGCACGACCCAGCAGGAGACGATGACGCAGGCCAACCTGCGCAGCTTCGTCACCGACCGTGAGGCATCGCATCCCGATCAGCCTGTCGTGATCGCCGCAGACAAGACCGTGAAATATGAAGTCGTGATGAACGTGATGTCCGACCTGAAGGCTCGCGGCGTCAAGCGCGTTGGATTGCTCGTCAAATCGCAATGATCCGCCGACCGAAAAACGTCTATCCGCTGCAACCGCCGCGCGAGCGCGGCACGGGGCGCGCGTTCGCGCTCGCCGCGCTGATGCACGTGCTTCTCGGGTTCTTCCTGTATCACGGCATCCACTGGCAGAACAGCACGCCCGCGGGCGCGGAAGCCGAACTGTGGACGCAGGTGCCGGATACGCCGGCGCCCCGCCCCGCTCCGGCGCCGCCCGCGCCTGTGAAGCCCGCGCCTCAGGTCAACGACGAAGAGGCTGACATCGCGCTGCAGGAAAAGAAGCGTAAACAGCAGGAAGCCCAGCGTCAGGCGGAACTCGCCGAGCAGCAGCGTCAACAGAAATTGCAGGCCCAGCAGGAAGCGGAAGCGAAGCGCCAGCAGCAGCTGGCCGCCGATCAGGCAGCGGCCGCCGCGGCCGCGAAGCTCAAGCAGCAGCAACAACAACAGCAGCAAGCCGAAAGGTTGAAGCAGCAGCAACTGGCCCAGCAGAAGCAGGACCAGTTGAAGAAGCAGCAGGAAGAGCAGCAGAAGGAACAGCAAGCGAAGCAGGCCCAGGCCGAAGTGGCCAAGGCTGAGGCGGCGAAAGCCGCGAAGGCCAAGGCACAGGCGCAGGCCGAAGCCGCGAAGAAGCTCGACGCGGAACGCCGCGAGCGTCTCGCCGCGATGCAGGGTATGGCGGGCGGCGAAGGCTCGACGGGCAACGGTCTCGCGAAGAGCGGCACGGGCAGCGGCGCGGGCGGCAACGCCACGTCGCCGGGCTATGCGGAAAAGGTGCAGCGCCGCGTGCGTCCGAACATCATCTGGTCGGGCGACACGGCGGGGCTCGAAACCGTGGTTGACGTCCGCTGCGCGCCGACGGGCACGTTGCTGAGCGCGACGATCAGGCGCAGCAGCGGCAACTCGGCGTGGGACGACGCCGCGTTGCGCGCCGTCCAGCGCTCGGACCCGATGCCGCAGGACGTCAACGGCAAAACGCCCGCGAGCTTTACGATCACACTGCGTCCAGCCGCCTGAACGCGTTGAACCACGCTGAACGGTCCGCCCGCCTTACAGGTAGGCGACCGGGAACGATTTCTGCGTATGGCGGTCTGTTTGTAATCCTGGAGTGTTAGAAATTTGTTTTTGGGGAATTTATACAGAATGAGTTTGATGACCAAGCTAGGCCTGCGAGCGCTCGTAGCGTCGTGCCTGATCGCCGCCGGCGGTGCCGCCCATGCACAACTCAACGTCCTCGTGACGGGCGTAGGGTCCACCCAGTTCCCGATTGCCACGGCAAATTTTGCCAACGAGGCAAATTCTCCCCAGCAGATTAGCGCGATCGTCCGTCAGGACCTTCAGCGCAGCGGTAAATTCACCAACATCGACGCCGGTGGCGCGCCCGTTTCGGAAAGCGATTCGGTCGATCTCGGCGCGTGGAAGGCCAAGGGTGCGGACGCATTCGTTGCGGGCAGCGTCACGCGTCTGCCGAACGGCCAGTACCAGGTTCGCTTCAAGCTGTACGACACGGTCAAGCAGCAGAACCTCGGCGGCCTGGAGCTGACCAGTCCGGAAAGCGGCCTGCGCATGAGCGCGCACAAGGTCGCGGACTATATCTATGCGAAGTTGATGGGCGGCCGTGGCGTGTTCGCGACGCGCCTGTCATATGTGATCAAGACGGGCGGCCGCTACCAGCTGCAGATTTCGGATTCGGACGGCCAGGACGCGCACATCGCGCTCTCCAGCCCTGAGCCGATCATTTCGCCCGCCTGGTCGCCGGACGGCACGAAGGTTGCGTACGTGTCGTTCGAAAGAAAGAAGCCGATCGTCTACATCCACGATCTGCCGACGGGCCGCCGCGTCGTCGTGTCCGATCAGAAGGGCAACAACAGCGCGCCGGCCTGGTCGCCTGACGGCCGCACGCTCGCCGTCGCCCTGTCGCGCACCGGCAATACGCAGATTTTCGCCGTCAACGCCGACGGCAGTGGCCTGCGCCGTCTGACGCAAGGCACCTCGATCGATACTGAGCCGTCGTACTCTCCCGACGGCCAGTGGATCTATTTCACCAGCGACCGCGGCGGCCAGCCGCAAATCTACAAGATGCCGGCCAGCGGCGAAGGCTCGGGCGGCGCGCAGCGCGTGACATTCAGCGGGAACTACAATACGAGTCC
The DNA here is from genome assembly GCF_009362735.1 of Paraburkholderia franconis. Taxonomy (GTDB): domain Bacteria; phylum Pseudomonadota; class Gammaproteobacteria; order Burkholderiales; family Burkholderiaceae; genus Paraburkholderia; species Paraburkholderia franconis. Next base: position 83,175 of record NZ_WHNP01000002.1, read on the forward strand.
GCGCGTGAGCGCAGACGGTAAGCAACTCGCATACATCTCGCGCACGGGTGGGGGCTTCAAGCTGTACATCCAGGATCTGCAGTCGGGCGTCGCGACGGCGCTCACCGATACGACACATGACGAATCGCCGAGCTTCGCGGCGAATGGTCAGTACATCCTTTACGCCACTCAGGTGAACGGCCGTGGCGTGTTGGCCGCAGTTTCGACCGACGGTCGTACGCGGCAGGTCCTGTCCGTTCAGGGGGGCAGCGTGCGCGAGCCTTCCTGGGGCCCGTTTATGCAATAACACACAAGGAGAGTGAAGCATGATGTCCAAACTTCGTATCGCGTTTGCCGTGACCATGGTCGGGGCGCTGGCTGCCTGTCATTCGGGCGTCAAGCTCGACGAGAACGCCAATAAGGGCGGCGGAGGCGCGCAACCTAACCCGAACGATGTCGCGACGGTGAACGTCGATCCGTTGAACGATCCGAACAGCCCGCTCGCGAAGCGCAGCATCTATTTCGATTTCGACAGCTACTCGGTCAAGGACGACTACCAGCCGCTGCTGCAGCAACACGGGCAGTACCTGAAGAGCCATCCGCAGCGTCACATTCTGATCCAAGGCAACACGGACGAGCGCGGCACGAGCGAGTACAACCTGGCACTCGGCCAGAAGCGTGCTGAAGCGGTCCGCCGCGCGCTGTCGCTGCAGGGCGTTCAGGATTCGGAAATGGAAGCCGTGAGCCTCGGCAAGGAAAAGCCGGTGGCATCGGGTCATGACGAAGCGTCGTGGGCGCAGAACCGCCGCGCCGACCTCGTCTATCAACAGTAATAGGTGGCAAGCCGTATGACGCACCGTTTCTCCTGGCTGCGCATGGCCGCAGCCGCTTGCGTCGCAGGGACGGCCGCGATGGCCCTGCCCGCTCACGCAGGCATGTTCGACGACGATCAGGCTCGCCAGGCGATCCTCGATCTGCGCAGCAAGACTGATAGTCTGTCGAGCCAGTTGTCGGCGGCTCAACGCACGATCCTCGATCAATCCAACCGTCTCGACCAGCTGAACCAGCAGGTCGCGACGCTGCGTGGGCAGAACGAGGACCTCGCCAATCAGCTCGCCACGTTGCAGAAGCAGCAGAAGGACTACTACACCGACCTCGACGGTCGTCTGAAGAAGTTCGAGCCGCAGCAACAGACGGTCGACGGCGTCCAGGGCACCGTGCAGCCCGGTGAAACGGAAGCGTTCAACGCGGCTTCGCAGCAGTTCCGCAATGGGGACTTCAAGAACGCGGCGACATCGTTCCGCAGCTTTATTGCGAAGTACCCGCAAAGCCCGTATCAGCCGACGGCGCAGTACTGGCTCGGCAACGCGCTGTACGCGCTGCGCGACTACAAGGGTTCGACGACCGTCTGGCAGGGCGTCGTGCAGAAGTATCCGCAGCATCCGCGCGCGCCGGAAGCCTTGCTGGCAATCGCGAACAATCAGCTCGAACAAGGGCAGAAGGCCGCCGCCAGAAAAACGCTCGAGCAGATCGTCGCGCAATACGGCGGGTCCGATGTCGCGCAGTCTGCGCAAAGCAAGCTTTCGCAGATCAAGTGATTTCGCGGCGTCCGGATTGTGCCGGGCGCCCGGTTGCTGGATGTAGACGCAGTAAAACACGCAGTGTCGAGGTTCGATCACCGGTACGCGTGCCTCTCGCTGGAAGGCCCGGGACTTCGCGGTTTCGGGCTTTAATGAGATGGTCAGCCTGACCGAAACAGCCCGATCGGCTTACGCTGATCGGGCTGTTTCCTTTTCGGGAGATCGTCATGGACACCATCTCGTTGATCGGAATCGATCTTGGCAAGCATTGCTTTCACCTGCACGCCCAGTCGGCATCGGGTCGTACGGTTTTGCGCAAGAAGCTCACGCGCAAGCAGATGTTCACGCTGCTCAGCAATGTTCCGAGTTGCACCGTGGCGATGGAAGCTTGTGCCGGCGCTCACTGGGTCGCGCGCCGGCTCCAGGCACTGGGACATCAGGCCAGACTGATCTCGCCGCAGTACGTCAAGCCTTTCCTGCAAGGCAACAAGAACGATTTCGCCGATGCGCAAGCGATCTGCGAGGCCGCGTCGCGCCCGAGCATGCGGTTCGTCAGCCCGCACAACGAGACACAGCAGATGATCTCAGCCCTACACCGGGTGCGCGAGGCCCTGGTACGCGACCGTACCGGCACGGTCAATCAGATTCATGCATTTCTACTGGAGTTTGGGGTGAGTCTGCCCAAGGGGGCGGCGGTCATTCGCCGGCTACCAGGTGTACTGGCCGCGTATGATCTGCCACCGCAGTTGGTCGCGCTGCTTGAGCGTCTGCAGGCGCATTTCAAATACCTGGATGAGCAGGTCAGGCAGATCGAGAGCGAACTGATCCGGCAGCTTCGAGAGGATGAGCGTAGCCAGCGCCTGCTGGAGATTCCGGGCATCGGCCCGATCACGGCCAGCGTGCTGGCAACGGAATTGGGCGATGTCCGGCAATTCGCTTGCGCACGCCAGTTCGCGGCCTCTATCGGGCTCGTCCCGCGCCAATACAGTACCGGCGGCAAGCCAACGCTGCTGGGCATCAGCAAGCGCGGCGACAAGAATTTGAGACGACTGCTGGTGCAGTGCGCACGCACCGTCATGCTGCAAATCGAGCGGCGCACCGACCGCCTGGGCATCTGGGTTCGCGGCCTGCTAACGCGACGGCATTCCAACGTGGTCGCCTGTGCACTGGCCAATAAACTGGCGAGGATCGCCTGGGCCATCCTCGCCAAAGGCACGCACTACCAGGGCGAACAGGCTGTAGCAGCAGCCTGACGTCACCACGTCGCTCATATCGTCCGATTTACCTAGTCACTTCTGGTTTTGCGACGCGAAATACGTGAAGACATAAACGGCTCAACGGCCGGGCAAGCAACCTGAAAAAAACACCAGCGCTCCGATGCTGCGGCTTTTATGAGGTTTGCCCGGCGCGGCTCTCATCATGGCGCGGGGAACGCGTTCTCATCACGACGCCGGATAGATTTGCGCATGCCCAATTTACGTCAACACCGACTCGCTTGCAAAAGTCAGGCTGACCATAGATTCCTTTTTTGAGCTTCTGCTTTTCGGGCTGCCCGTCGGCGGCCGATTTGCTCGGCGTATTCTTGACAGCTCCTCTCTTCGCCGATATAATTTTCCTTCTCTTTTGGGTCGTTAGCTCAGCTGGTAGAGCAGCGGACTTTTAATCCGTTGGTCACTGGTTCGAATCCAGTACGGCCTACCAAAGATTACCAGCGGGAAATCAAGGGCTTGCAGACGCAAGCCCTTTTTGTTTGCGCGCGCAACGGCTACGGGAGGCAGCGCGGGAGGCACACTCAAGTGCGCCTGACTGCGGCCCACTGCGCCTCCACGCGCCATGAAAGGGGAGACGACCACGCATAGGTCGTTCTAAACGGTTGCTCTGGCCACCCCAAGGAGCAGTCCATGCAGCACCCTGTCCCGTCTTTTGACACCCCTGTCGGCCCGTGCGAATCCGCGCGAGCCCCCTTTCGCGTCACCTCGCGTGCCGTGCGTCTTCACTCCACCCCGAGGAGCTGACCATGGCGAGCATCTACCGCCATCGCGCCGCCTGGCAGGCGATCGTCACCGTCAACGGCCGCAACCAGAAGAAGAACTTCCCGACCTACGCCGAGGCGAAGGCATGGGCCGCCCGCCTCGAGGCGGACCTCGAGCGGGCGCACGCGCCGCATCTCGGCGGGCCGGCGAAAACGTCGGTCGCCCGCATGCTGTTCGAGTCGAAGCTCTACAGCATCGGCAAGGACGGCATCAAGCAGGAACTGTCGCGCATCAACCGCTACTGCGAGCCGGCGGGACTGCCGGCGTTCGTGCTGGTCAGGGACCCGGACGGACGGCGCGTGCTGCGCACCGTACCGCGCGTGCGAGCGCGCCGGGCTGGACGATTTTGTTTTCCATGACACCCGTCACACGGGCACGACCCGTCACGCGCGCCGGCTGCGCAGCACGCACCTGCTCAGGAAACTGACCGGGCACCTCTCCGATGCAATGCTCGGCTGCTATGTGCACTTCATGGATGACGATGTGCTCAGCGCGCAGGACGCCACCGAAGCCCCGCCTTCCCCGCCCGCCACCCCGGCCGTCGAGGCGGACCGTACCACGGCGCCCGCCCCGACACAGTCGCCGGCGGTCGCGGTACCGGTGCAGGCGAGCGGCGAAGCCGGCGCACGGCAAGACGGCGCGTCCGGTGTCGTGCGGGTCGATTTCCGTAATCGCCGACGCGCCGCCTGACCGCCGCCATCAGTGCCAGAAGCTGCACGAACGGCAGGGACGGTACCGAATCGCACCCTGTCGACCTCATGGGACATGGGTGCCATTCCGCTCGCAAGCTCCGGTGCGCGGAACCCGCCGCGATAGCGCCTGGCGCGCAGTCTATGCTTCGTTGAGGACGTGTCGCCTGACGAGTTGAACCTGATGCTCGACGATGCCCCTGAGGTCAGCCGGGCCACCGTCGAATGGCGCATCGTTCGACGCAGCGTTGCCCTCGTGATTCTCACTGGCAGCGCGCTTCAGGAACAGGCGCGAGCCAGGCGACTCCACACGGATTACACGGGTCTCCCGGCCGTCGGTCGTGACGCGGTCACGGAACCAGCACACGACGCGACCCGTCTGTTCACTCTGACAGACCTGGAGCTCCAGCGCGTCGGCCATTGACTCAAGGCACGTTCTGACATCATCGAGGGTCATTCCCATGGTTCGTTCGCATCAACTTGAAGAGCGTAATTGTCGGTGTGCGATGGTGTCCAGCGCAAGCAACACGGCATTCGCCCCTTTACCATGACTTGGACCGCTGCATTCGCTGGTTAGCCTTCGTTGCCCTTTTCTCGGTGTTGTTTTTCACCGAGCACGGCCTGCCTGTCGTCCCTGAGCTTCTCCGGCACCTGTATGGTCGACGCCACCTGGTCCTTGTCGTCAATGTCATGGCCCGAGCGGTTGTTCGGGTCCTCGATAGGTGCCTGAAGGGCAGCCGTCGGGAACTTGTGACCGCATCCTGATGGAAGCCATCGAGCGGTTGATTTGTGAGGGGTTTGACCTGTCCGGCGTGAACGCACATCCGAACGCGACTAATGGGACGACGGCTGCCTAGATAATTGTTGCAGCCGCCCCCGTTCTCGGTAATTCGCATATATGTAGCGCGTGTTCTTTCTGCTCGTCCGTCAACGCCTTGTCAGCGCCATCATGCTTGATTAACGCCGCCTTCACGGCTTGCAGGAAAGCCAACTCGTCGCGATAAGCCAGCGCTTCGTCGAGCGTGCAGCACAATGCCAATGCCTTGCTTGCGGCAAGCACCGTGTCAGCGAAGCGCTTCTTGCCGTCGTCCTGGCCGAGCACGTGATTCGCTACCGCTAGTAGTAGTTGCCAAGCCTGGACGCGGAACGCCGCGTAATCGACGCCATGCAGCATGTCGTCCAACACGTCCATCTTTTCGGCGAGGACGGCCAGCACCTTGGTCACTTATCGTCATCGCTGAGCCCGAGGCATCAGCGTCGAACCTGTCCACAACGAATGTAGATGCGGGAATCGATGACCGGTTTGATAAACGACGACTGCTGCTTCACCTCGGGGACACGTATCTGATGCGACCGGCACGGGCCGGAGTTAGGCATCTGAAATTCATGCTGCATTTGCACACGCCCGCATAAAAGGCCATTAGGCGCCACATGGACCACTGCCTGCATCAGGGATTTCCCCAGATGACTGCTGCCCCACTCAACGCCTGCAAGGCCACGGCGCTGGTTGGCACCTTCCATGTTAACGGTCGAGTGCAACAGGGCGATTGACAATTTCGCACCTGCCTCTAGAATCAATTCGCTGCGTTGCAACAACGATTCCTACCCGCGATTTCGCGTTCCGTTCAACGGCCCGCTGGAATGTTCGCACCCTTATGGAGTTTGTGATGAGCACCCCCGACCTCAAGCAATCCTTCGCCGCGCAGAAAGCAGGTCTCGAAGCTATGTTTGACGTTCTGAACAAAGCTTTCGCGAGCATTGAAAAACTCGCTAGTCTGAATCTGCAGGTATTCAAATCAACCATCGTCAGAATTCAGGAAATCGCAGACAGGACCTTATCGACCAAAGACCCGCGGGAATTGTTTGAACTGCAGGCAGGTCAGGCGCAACCTGCAGTAGAAAAAGCGCAGTCGTACTGGCGGGACGTGTATGAAATCGAGTCGGGCACCCTGGCCGATTTCACAGAGACTCTCGACAAGCAGTTCAAACGTTACCAGCACGACTGGCAAGCGTTCCTTGAAAACCTCACGAAGAACGCGCCTGCTGGAAGCGAGGCCGCCTTGTCCGCATGGAAGTCCGCTATCGAAACGGCCAGTGCGACATTTGAAACTGCCCGGGAGGCGACGAAACAGGCGGCGCAGATTGCTGAAGGCGACGTCACGGCCGCGCTTGAGGCTCCAACCGAGGTCCGCTGAGCAAGCCGAAATCGTTGACCAAAAAATAGGCTGGTGAATGTCGGCCATAGAATTCAGAAGTTCCGGGCAGGTCCCGCTCATAATTTGAGCGGGTTCCTCTTACTCTCAGCGCGCGGCACCATTTCAGGTTATGCAATAAGTTGTCCTAACCGAGCAAATTGAATCGGCACAGCAAGATATCAAACGCGTCGCGCCCTGACCTATCAGAGTAGGACATGAAGAATTCGAACATGAAGTCGCTTCGCTATCAGGTGGAAAAATGGCTTGCGCCGGCTCCCACTGCACTTGTTCATGTCACCGAGTTCGGTCGTACACGCTGGGGCCGGACACGTTATGTGTGCGTCGAGACGTCATCATCTGCCGGTGTGCGCGTGTTTTTCTTTCGGCACGGTGATGGCACCTGGCACGTGTTTCCGCCCGCCGGGGACAGGCAGGAGCCGACGGCAGCACTCCCTGCGGCGCGGGAGACCAATTAGCTCGCACGCGCAGATGTGAGTACTGTTAGAAGGCAGACCAACCGGAGTTAGATTTCCCGCCAAGAATTAGCGGTGAAAGACGGCGCCAACTCTTCGAAGTACATTCGCTCGAGCGAGAGCGCTATCCCGAATGCCGAGGCTTGCAGCGGTCCATTCGCTCCCCAGAATTGCAGTTCTCCGCGCTGGCTCACGACAATGACCTCACGGGCGCCGCCCGCCAGGTAAGCCCTGACTCTGGGACCAATGTCTTGCGGCATCTTGCGGTCAAGGAGCACCTCGACACACAGGTCTGGCACAAACGGGACAGGGGCTTCCCGGTCAAACCCTTCCCACTTGTCCGGCGGCATCCAGACGACGTCAGGTACGCGGATGCCAAATGACGGGGTCGTCACGGCAATCGACATCGCCGTGACATGGCCAATCTGCTCGGCAATCTGGCGGTAGACGTCGGTCCCGTAGATTCCCTCAGTTCAGGGGCACTCTATCGCTCGGCCACAGGAGGTGATATGAAATTAGATGTTGAGACCTTCCGGCGACTGCGCCGTCTTGCTCCCGTCCTTGACGACATACTCAACGCAGGAGAGGTCGAGCACCCGGACCAGGCTGTGAATCTCGCGACGCTCGCACAACTGTGCTCGGAGCTATTCGACGCCTATCGCTGCATGCACCCGGACGAAACAGCACAAGCTCGCCTCGACGCTCTTGAGTCGCAATAACCAAACTGGGCGAATTTCGGTAGCGAAGATGCGATGTCCCTTCTTCACCTCCACTCTTCGAGTCAATGGTGACAGCGCCGCGGGTAGCTTGCTGATGAAGCAGCAAACCTATTGCCGCTTGCTCTGACCAACTCCCAGCATCATGTCCGCGAGCTCGATGAACGAACTCGCGACAAAATCCCACTGGCCTTCTGCAAACAGGTCTTTGGTTTGCCCTTCACCGTGCTCACGCGGACGCGAAACAAACGCCGTTTTCAGCCCGCACGCCTTCGCGGCTTTCAAGTCATCGTTGTGGGCAGCCACCATGCACAGTTCCGCCGGTTCAATCGCAAGCAGTTCCGCCGTATCGAGGTAAACAGAAGGAGCAGGCTTGTATGTGCGTACAACCTCTGCGCCGAGGATGGCGTCCCAAGGGATACCAGCGCGCTTGGCTATATCCAGCATCAGCCTGATGTTACCGTTCGACAACGGCGCAATGATGAATCGCTCCTTCAGCCGCGTAAGCCCGCGCACCGCATCAGGCCATGGGTCGAGCTTGTGCCAGGCGAGGTTGAGTTCGTCGAGCGACGCCGCCGGTATAGATCGAGGGTCTATGCCCAATGCCGTTAGCGCCTTGTCGAGGTTCTCCCGGTGTAGCACATCAAGTCGCGCAAATCCTCTGTTGCCGACTCGCACTTCCGCCATAGCTGGCACATATTCCCGTCGCCATGCATCGGCGAACTCAAACGGGTTGACCGTCAGTTTCTGCGAAGCGATGAACGTGGCAACCTCCCGCGCGACGCCACTTCTCCAGTCGACGACTGTTCCGAAGACGTCAAACACAAGTGCTTTGATACCCACGTCCCTAACGTTGCTCATGTTCGTCGCTCCGTAAGATAGAGTTGTTCGCTCTCGCATCGTGAATTTTTGATGACTTGCGTCAGCACCTCGTGACTTGGACTGCCAACAACCTCTCAATAAAGCAGCGTCACTTCCATCTGGGGCAACAATGTCCAGGGTGTCACAGTATTCCCCGTCATCAAGCATATGTCATGCGGCACAGTACATCCGCATGTCGACCGACTATCAGAAGTATTCCCCCGAAAATCAGAAGCTCGCCATCTCAGAGTTTGCCGCCCGTCAGAACATCGTAGTAGTTGCAACGTACGAGGACGCCGGAAAGAGCGGAGTGACTTTGCACGGCCGAACATCTATGGTCGCACCTCTACCAAACTCAACGCGAGGTGGAAGCGAAATCCGGAGACCGAATGGGTTCGCTCGCCAAATGCATTCGAAGCGGTCGTTGACCCATCGCTGTTTAAAGCCGCTCGGGACATACGCCGTCGGCGCACGAGGTTCCAAAGCGACGAAGAACTACTGGCAAGCCTTGAGGGTTTTGTGCAATCGACCGGCAAGGTTACCCAAAGGGTAATCGACCGAGAATGGACACTACCTGCTGGGCAGACGTACGCCCGGCGATTCGGCAGCATTCTCAACGCCTACTCACGCATCGGCTATGAGCCGGGCTGTCATGGAATGTCTTCGGAAGCGTTTCGGGCGACGCGGTCAGCACTTAACGCACGGGTCCGGTGTATTGCAGGTGAACTTCGAATCAGAGGACACTCGCTGACGTTTTCAGCCGATGGTGACACCATAACTGTCGATAACGAATTGAGCATCAGGTTTGTAGTGAGGCTCGTGCGTCACTACGATTGTCGAAGTCCGCGTTGGAAAGTGCGCTGGCCGCTTCGCTCGTCCCCTCATCTTCTTGCGGTAATACGACTCGACGCTGCATTCGCTTCGCTCGTCGACGTCACGTCTTCCCACGAGGCAGCCTGCCGCCGGGTAGAGAGTTGGCGATATTCGTTGGTAAGGGACGAGAGAGGATTCTCGAGAAGTTTCGATTCCCAGATGAAAGTATTCTGCTTGACCTGGCCCGCAGCCTGGTTGGCGTGCCAAGACCAACACGTGCCGACAGAAGCATGGTCACGATATCCACCCGATATTGACCAGGTGGTTGAGACATGTCTGGTAAATCTCCCGGGCCATTGCAACGCGAAAATCGACCCGCAGATTCTCAGTTATCAGCGTGGTGACTGTATCCCAGTCTAAAACTTCTGACGTGCTTTCGGCAACACGCTTCGCGAGGTCGAGAGCATAGCCGGACAGTCTGATTCTCTGCAGTAGGTCCGCTCCACCACCATTCTTCAAAAGCCATAGTCTCGTCGACTCGACGGTGTGTTGCGGCGACAGCCATTCATCCGTAATCGCCTTAGCCAGCAATTGTGAAATGACGAGGTAAGTCAACAGCTCCGCTCTTCCTCGCAGGTCGAGATTAAGTGGTGTGCTCATCACGCATACACCGAATTTAGCTACCTAGACATTCTAGTCTACTGATAGTACGTGTTCATTGACGCAACATTATCAAGATTCCGCGCCTTGACTTCGCCTTATAGCGGCGTATCAATAAATATCCCAGCCTCCCCCATTCCCCAATGCACGCGTCCACAGCCGTGGCCGATGTCGGCGTCCGCCTGCGCGCTGCGCAGTACGTACGCATGTCGACCGACCATCAGCAATATTCGCCCGAGAATCAGAAAACCGCGATTGCGGCGTATGCACGCGACCATGACATCGACATCGTCGAAACCTACGAGGATGACGGCCGCTCGGGCGTCACCCTTCGAAATCGCCCAGCGCTGATGAAATTGCTGAAGGACGTGCTCGACCGAACCAGGCCCTTCGATGCAGTCCTCGTCTACGACATCAGCCGATGGGGGCGATTTCAGGACGTCGATGAGAGCGCATACCATGAGTACCTCTGCCGCCAGGCAGGGGTCAAGGTGATCTATTGTGCCGAGCCTTTCGCGAACGACGGTTCACCCACGTCGAACATCATCAAGACTATCAAACGCGCGATGGCCGGCGAATTCAGCCGGGAACTATCGGAAAAGGTCTTCCTGGGACAGTCAAGACACGTCGAACACGGGTTCTGGCAGGGCTCGCCCCCGGGTTACGGGCTACGTCGCATGCTTGTCGACGCGAATCGCCAGCCTAAAGGTTGTCTGCGCTTTGCAGAACACAAGAGCATCCAGACCGACCACGTTGTACTCGTCCCCGGTCCTCCGAACGAAGTCGCACTGGTTCGAGAGATTTTCCATTGGTACGTGGACGACAAACTCGGGATTTACCGGATTGCCGCGAGACTCAATGCATTCGGCCTGTATAACGCCTATGGCCGTCCCTGGTCGAATGCCACCATTCACGAGTTGCTTCGAAACGAAAAATACGTTGGCAACATGGTCTGGAACCGTTGCTCACAAAAGCTGCACGGCACATATGTACGAAATCCTCCGTCACATTGGCTCCGGGCTGATGGAGCATTTGAGTCGATAGTAGACCCGCAGATATTCAACGCTGCCCAAACTCGCCTGAGGCGGTACCAGTCCGAAGTCGACACGCCGGAACTCCTCGCCAGCATATCCCGGCTTCTGCACGAGACAGGGCACTTGTCAGTGTGCGCAATCAAGAATCGACTGGATATACCGGGGAAATCAAGAGCGCGGCACCGGATTGCGTCGCTCGAGACACTCTATCGTAACGTCGGGTATTTTCCCGCTTTCGATATCGCATACGTGGACCATCGAATCCTGGCAAAAGAAACGATGGCGCAACAGGTGTCCGGCCTGATTGGACAGTTGGAGCAATCAGGACACCACGTCGAACACAACGCAAAGCTCTCGATGCTCTGTATCAACCATGAGCTCAGAATAAAGGTTTCGGTCACCCTGGGTCACAAGGAAAGTACTTTACAACCGTACGCAGTTGCCACGAAATCCCAGCGCTATCCCGCCGACTTGGTTCTGGTTGGGTATTTTCCCCGTCCCAGGTTGTCTCTCGAATGCTTTTACCTGCTGCCAGAGGGTGTTCTCGAAGACAGATTCGAGACAACCCTCTGCCACTCCCGTGTGCCCGGCGTAGACGGGTTCAGGATGCAAGACCTCTCCGCTCTTCTGACGCTTTGTGCACGTACAACAATTGAGGCGCTCCATGAATTCCCTGACGACAACGAGTATCGTTGATATTCCGCTCGACCGCATCCGGGTAATCAATCCACGCGGACGCGGAAAGAGGCAGCACCGGGCAATCGTCGAAAGCATAGCTTCAGTCGGGCTGAAACGGCCGATTACCGTCAGTCCACACAATGGACCCGACGGGGAAGTATCGTATGACCTTGTCTGCGGCCAGGGCCGAATTGAAGCGGTGCGCATGCTCGGTCATTCCACCATTCCAGCACGGGTGGTCGAAACCGACGAACGTGGCTGCCTTGAAATGAGCCTCGTCGAGAATGTCGCGCGACGCAATCACGCTCCGGTCGAACTTTTACGTGATGTCGACGGTTTGGTGAAGAGTGGACAACCGCTCGATGAAGTGGCAGCCAAAGTGGGGCTCTCGCTATCGTATCTGCAGAGTCTGCTCACCCTGCTAGGGCAAGGCGAAGAACGCCTCGTCGGGGCAGTCGAACGCGGCACATTGCCCGTCGGGCTCGCTATCTCGATTGCACGGTCAACAGATACAGAACTCCAGCTCGCACTGGCAGATGCGTACGCAGACGGAACCCTGAAGGCCCGACAACTCGCAGTCGTCCGTCGCATCATCGATCAAAGACTGAAGAACCGTGGATGTCAAAAGTCACGAACCCGTCCGGTTACTGCAAGAGGCGCGCTCAACTCAGAAACGCTACGCAAGATTTACGTCCGCGAAAGCGAACGACAACATCTTTTGATTAAGAAGGCCGATATGGTGCACGCCCAGCTCTCGTTGGTGGTCTCGTCATTACGAGAACTACTGCGAAACCCGGAATTTGTCGACCTCATGCGTCGGGAGAACCTTGCGAGCATGCCACGCGTGCTCGCCGACCGTATCAACGGAGTGAATAGCCATGAACCCGCATGACGATTCGCTACCCAGAGCCGTCCGGGCTGCGTTTGAAAGGCAAACGGTCGAGCTTCCTGTCGAGGTCCTGCGCCCCCATCGTCCACTTGTTGCGAGCGCCACTCACTGCAAGAAATTTCTGCAGGTACTCGCATCGGTGGCCACACTGGGTCTTGTCGAACCGCTTGTTGTCATTCAGGAGCGCGATACCGAAGGCAACTACGTGGTGCTGGACGGCCGCCTGAGGCTAGAGGCACTCCGTCGTCTTGGCAAGGAAAGCGCGATTTGCCTTTTTGCGACCGCAGACGAGACGTACACCTATAACCGGCATGTAAATCGCCTGACCGCCGGGCAGGACGCACGAATGATCGCGCAGGCGGTCAGGCGTGGAGTTTCTCAAGAGCGCATTGCAGCCGTACTCGGAGTTAATGAGCGGACCGTCAAGGCGAAAGTCAAATTGCTCACAGGCATCGGTCATGATGTGGCCGCACTTCTTGCAGACAAAAATTGCCCGGCCGCAACCTACGAAATATTGAAGTCCATGAGGCCGTTGCGTCAGCTTGAGGCGGCGGAACTGATGTGCAGCCAGGATAACTTCAGCTCGGCCTTTGCGCGAGCTATCAAACTGGCCACACCGTCGGAGCAACTGCTATATCCGCCAGCTTCGCACGACGGCGAAGACGAGGCGGCACACGAACAGATTGACCGTCTTGAGCGCGAAATTGCATCGCTTCAGTCGAAGGTGACTGACGTGGAAGAGCGCTATGGCGTGGAACACTTGCATCTGGCAGTCTCACTCAGCTATGTGACCGCGCTGCTCGAGAACAGAAACATCCGTAGCTGGTTGACAATCAACGCGCCAGGTCATTACGCAAATCTGCATGATTCAGTTACTTTAGCGGGTCTTCGTTCGCGGTCGCGAAAGGTAATGAGTTGAAACTGGGCCAATGCTGTGGAACGTCTCGATTGGCGCGGCACCTAACTGATGCTAGGCAGACCAGCGGATATGGTCACTATCGAAGCCTCCAAATAAAGTACTAAAGGGGGATACATCATGTTCAGCCTGGGTGGTGTTCGCACCGATAAAGCGATACCGTGAAGCGCCGGCAATACGAGAGCACCAAGAGACCAGTCAACTCGCGAGCGCGCTGTCGTTTTGATGTATTGGCAGAACAATTGCACCATCAACGGTTCAACGTGCGTCCCGACAGGCACGCTGAAAGTCCTGCAACATCAGCACCTTTCCCGCAGCGTCGAGCAACAGACGCCCAGCACCGAAGCCGCGCAACCATAAATTGCAGCGATAATCCCGCATGCCGCAAGAAAGTCACGATGCCCTTGAACCCGTACATCATCGCTGCCGCAGTGCCGGCGCCGAAGTAAATCAGCATCGGGACGGGAAGCCGCAACAGGCGTCCTGTACCGGGCCACGCACGACGCAGACGCTCCAGATCGTCGTGACAGTAGAGGTCGCGCTGACTGCGAGCACAGAAGAACAGTGTCGTATCGGGAGCGGCCGGGCGCGCGCTCAGGTCTGCGAGCATGGCCATGATCGGCGCGAGGCCGCTGCCGCCCGCGATGCGGACGACGGAACGGCCATCGTCGCGGAAGCCGAACGGGCCGGACCCGGACAACCACTTGCCTTGCGACAGGGCGATATCGCCGAGGCATTGAACGTCACTCGCGAGGCAGTCTCGACAGCCTTGCGCCGCTTCCGCCAAGCCGGCCTGATCGAAACCCGCTACCGTGCAATCGGCGTGATCGATCTCGAGACGCCGCGCTCGGGCGATATTACCGGCCTGTCACCACAACACATGCTGAGTGCTTCGACTGAAGTGCTTTGACGAGAACGCCGGCGCGTCACTAACGCTATCGCGGCGCCGCTGCAACGCGACCCGGCGCGCAACGGTGCTCAAACCCGCGCCGCCACCTTCCTCGCGACATCGAGATACCGCTCGGCCGTATCCTGCAGCGTCAGCCCGACGAGCGTCCGCTGCGCCCGAGGTTGCGCGAGCGCGCCGAGCAGCGCGGCGGCATAAGCGGCTGTATCGTCGGTATCGACCAGTTGCACGCACGGCAGCGTCTTCGCGAACTGGAACGGCATGATGGTGCTGGCGACGACGGGAATCCCAGAAGCCAGCGCCTCCAGAAACGCAATGCTGTGCCCCTCGGAACGCGACGGCATCGCGAACACATTCGACGCCCGAAGCACGCCGCACACGTCCGTGTGCGGCCCCTCCACACTCACGCGCTCTTCGAGCGCGAGCTTCTTCACCAGATCCTGAACCGCGGCCAGATAAGCCGGGTCCTCGACGACGCCGTACAGTTGCAGCCGCACATCCTTCACCTGCGCCGCGACTTCATGAAACGCGTGCACCGTCTGCAACTGGTTCTTCACCGACGTGTATCGTCCGATCTGCACGATCTGCAGCGGCGCATCGCCGTCGCGCGGGCGATCGTCGAATGCGAAGCGCGTCGTGTCGACGCCGTTCGGGATCAACGTCAACGACGGGTGCGCGCGAACACTGTTCGTATAGTCATGCAGATTGGCCGGCGATACGCCGATCACCGCCCTCGCCCGCGACGACAATATCCGTTCGACGTAGCGAAAGAGCGCCCGCTCGAAATCGTTGACGGCCGAATGCATCACGTAGATCACGGGCACTTTGGTCGGCAGCGCGCGTGCATAGAAAGCGGGAATCGTCGCGTGAGCGAATGTGACATCGGGCCTGAAATGCCGCAGCATGCGGGCCAGAAAGACGAGCTTGCCGGGCAGTGTCGAACGCCTGCAAGGAAACACACACTCGACGCCGTGACTTGCCAGCTCGCGCGTGAGCGGCGCGAAATCCGCGTGCTCGGGCAACAGCGAGGTCACGCCGACCACGCTCCCCTCGCGCTGCTGAAAGATCGCGAGATCCTTCGCGAGCACCTCCGCGCCCGACAGGCGCGGCTCAAGCACGAGATGAAGAATCCGCATCAAAGCACCCTTGCCGTCCGATACGCCATCCACGTCGCCGCGCAACTCAGTCCGAGCGTCATGGCCCACGCAATGCCCGTGACGCCCCAGTAGTGCGTCGCGGGCGGCACGCAGGCGAGCAGCACGATGACCTGAATCACCGACGCCTGCGTGGTCGCCTTCGCGTCGCCGACCGCGCGCAGATATGAGACCAGCACCGCGATCAGCGCGCCGATCGCCATGTTGATCACAAAGATCTTGAAGAGCGGCACGGCAGGCAGCCACGCGGGTCCGAGAATCAGCGAAAAGAGCAGGTGCGCCGCAAACCGCAGCACGATCACGACGACGACGAGCCCCAGTGCGATCAAACCAATATAGCGCCTGAAAAGCCGCGCGGCGACCTTCGGATCGGCGCGATGGCGCGCCGCGAAGGTAGGAAACAGGTACTGCGACATCGCGATCGCGGCATCGGCGAGCAGCATCTGTGCGAGCCGCGACGACATCTGATACGCGCCCAGTTGCGCCGGCCCCAACAGTTTGCCGACCACTACCTTGTCGAACTGGTTCAGCACGAGATTGACGACGCTGCCCGCCCAGATCCAGCGGCTGAATCCGATGTAATGGCCGATGCCCGACCAGCGCAGGCGAATGGGCGGACGCGGATTCATCGTGATCCATGTAAGCGCCGTTTTCAGCGATTCGCCGACGATCATGCCGAGCAGCACCGAATAGGCGCCCGCACCCGCCAGCGCAAGCGCCAGCCCGAAGCAGCAATCGACGAACGCGGCCGATATCTCGACGAGCGCGACATGCTGGAAGCGCCGGTCGCGCTGCACGACGTAATACGCCGGCGACGCGACGCCGCGCAGCAGCGGCAACAGCGCCGCAAGCTGCAACAGCAGCAGCGCGCCGCCCAGATGAAACTGGCTGTTCATGAGCGGCGCAAGCGCGACGAGCGCCGCGCCGATCAGCACGCCACGCGATGCGAGCGTGGTCCAGACGGCGCCCAGTTCATCGCGTGTCGGCGCGGCCTGCCCCTGTATCACAGCCTGCGACAGGCCCGTATCGGACAGCGCCTCCGCAATCGCGACGGCAAGCAGCGCGACGCTCACGCTGCCGATCGCCTCCGGCCCGAGAATGCGGCCAATCGCGAGAAACTTGATGGCCACGAGCCCGCGCATCAACACCTGCTGCAGCAATACCCACGTCGCCGCGCTCGAACCCAGGCTCGCTCTGAACGAAAACGCCGGTAGCCTCATCGTCCGCAATCTTCTTCTCCTTGTTCCGTCAATGCAGCGCACCGTCATGAGAAAGCACGGTGTCAAAGCGCTGCGTCATGTCTCGCGTCACGCGCAGACACGACGCGACCCGCCGGCGCAAACACATCGTTCTTCAAGGTAACTCGCCACACTCGCACGCGGACGCCATCTGTCAGTCAGAATCGGCAACGCGCAACGCTGGCTGTCCGTTCTCGCCAAAGATATGGCCAAATTGTCGGTTCGCGCCGAAAGCGTGATGCTAAGGTGCACCCAATACTGCTCGTCAGGATCACCATGGAACGCGCAACTCACCTCGTGCCCGTCGAAGCTCCCATCGCCGATGCCGCCAGGCTCGGCTACGTCGTCATCATCGAGCCGAATTTCACGGGGCATCGCTGGCGCTACGTCGAATGGATCGCGCAGACCTGTCTCGAAGCGGGCTATCCATGCCTCGTCGTGACGGAGAATTCGAACGAGGACCACCGGCTCGCGCGCGAGATCATGGCCGCGAACCGCGAGGATTTGCAGATCGCGTTCGTCGATGCGGAAAGCCAGCGTCAGAGCCGCGGCCTGAAGCGCGTTAGCTACGCGCGCTTTCATGCCTATTTCAAGCTCGCATACGACTCCGTCAAACGTGTCGAGCGCGTGCGCCTCGTCGTCGTGCCTTACGTCGACTACTTCTTTCATGCGCTGCCGCTGCTCGGCACGCCGTTCGGCAGGACGCCGTGGATCGCCATTACGATGCGCGCGACGTTTCACCATCGCAAGGTCGGCGTGCGCACGCCGGGGCGGCCGCTCGTCAATATGCTGAAGTCGCTGCTGTTTCGCCGTGCCGTGCATACGAAAGGGCTGCGCACGCTGCTGTCGATCGATCCGACGCTGGCCGAGTGGGTCGGCCGCGCGAAGCCGAAACATGGCGCGAAGGTCGAGTACGTCGCCGATCCGTTCCCCGATGCGAAAGCCGAAGACCCGCTCGTCGCGCGCGAGCGTCTCGGGCTCGATCCCGACGGCCGCTATCTGCTCGTCTACGGCTCGATCAGCGAGCGCAAGGGCATCTGCGAACTCGCGGAAGCGCTCGCGGGCATCACGGACGCGCCCACCTTGCTGCTCGCAGGCGAACAGGACCCGGACATTCGCGGCTTCATGCGCGCGTTCATTCCCATCCTCAAGCCGGCGCCCGTGATTCTCGACCGCTTCATTTCGAACGAGACGGAGCGCGACCTGTTCTCCGCCTGCGACGTCGTATGGCTCGGCTACAAGGGCCACTACGGGATGAGCGGCGTGCTGGTTCAGGCATACCGCTTCGACAAGCCCGTCATCGCGACGAGCGAGGGGCTGATCGGCTGGTTCTGCCGAGGCGGGCAACTGGGGCCTTGCCTCGACGATCTGTCCGCGCAATCGATCAAGCACGCACTCGATGAAGTCGCCGCGAAGTGGCGCAGCGGAGAACCGCATCGGCGGCCACTCGATCATCTGCTCGCGCGCAACACGCTCGGGCAATTCAAGGAAACGTTGCGTCAAGCGATCACCGAAGCCGTGGCGACGCGCGCGTGAGCCCCGCTTCTCTCGAGCGCCTCTCTCGAGCAACGGCGACATTCGCGCCGACGTCACGCGGCGCGTTCGCGTGGCGTCCTTGATGTGCATGCGTCACGGGCAGTCATCGCTGCGCGGGCATCCGCAGCATCAGCGCATCAGGACAGCTGCCCGCCGACGGGCATTTCTTCGCGCACCGACGCATTGCGCTTGGCCGGAAACAGCGCATTGCGCAGCCGCAGGAACGGATACTCGACGGCGCGCGTCATCGCGTAGCCCGCGATGATGGCGACGGCCGCCTGCGCGGTCAGCGCGAGCGCCCACACGACAACCGGCGGCAAGCCGAGCGCCGTCGCCTTGTGGATCACCATGTCGCCGGGCGCGAGTGCGAGCGAGTGCCACAGATAGATACCGTATGAGTAGATGCCGAGCCACGCAATCGCGCGATACGCAAACGACGTGCGCACCTTGGCCGAGTGCTCGAGCATCAGCACGATGAACGCGCAAAAGCCGAGCGCCTGAATCGTGTAGCCGATGCTCTCGTCGAGCGGAATGTGCTTCGTCGCGAACGCGAGCCACGCGATCAGCACGGCGACGACAGCGAGCAGCAGGCCCGTCTTTTTCGCAAGACGCTGATACACGTCCGGCTTCATCCAGTAGATCGCGGCGAGGATCACGCCATAGAGCAGGCTATCGATCCGGTACTGCGTATAGAAAAACGCGGGGTCCACGCCCCCTCTCGCCACTTCGATGCAACGCGCGATCAGCACGATCACGCAGATTCCTCCGAGCACGCCGATGATCGAGCGGGCGCGCATCTGCCAGCGCGCGAACAGCAGCAATACGGCGGGCAGGAAAAGATAGAAGTGTTCTTCGACGGCGAGGCTCCACGTCTGCGAAATCGACGTGCCGAAGTAGTTCTGCAGGTGGGTCAGGTTCTGCCACAGGAACGAATCCAGCGGGTGACGTCCGACGATTGCGTGAAAGAGGATCAGCACGTAATACGCGGGCCAGATCTTGAACATCCGGCGCACGATGAAGCGGCGCGCGTCGACGTGTCCCTTCTCCGCGTATTGCCGCAGCAACAGTCCGCCGACGAGGAACCCGCTCAGCGTGAAGAACAGGTTCACGCCTTCGCGGCCGAAATTCTTCAGCGGATACTCGATGATCGAGATCAGCGTGCTGCCCGTGTTGACGGTGTGGAAGTGAAAGCCCATCACGGCGAGGATCGCGATACCGCGCACGAAGTCGAGTTCGACGGACCTGCCCCGCACCATCGATTCCGCGCTGCCGAATAGCTTCATGCTGTACCCCTTCGACGTCGTTGGTCGTTGTTCACGAGCCGCCATGCGGAGATACGCCCGCCTTGTTCCGGCCCATGCATGGCCACAATCGGCGGGTACTGCTGGCACAGTATTCCAGTCATGTTGCTTGCTACTGCATGCACCCGTGCGCCAAGTTGCCGTCGTTCTCGGACAGCGTCGTTAGACATGCTAAACCGTCTGACGAACGGTATCCGGCCGCATCGGTCGACCCCGCCAGAACCCAGGCGAAATACGCCTCGCGCGGACTTGAGCGGAAGCCGGCCATTTATATTCAGACTGAACAGTGGCGCGCGTCGCCCTGCCACGATGAACGCACCGCACACCCCACCGGGAGAGGGAGAATCGTCGATGCGCAACAAGTACGCTACGTTGTGGATCTGGATGTGCATCTTTCCGCTCGCGCTCGACTACAAGGCTCCCGACGCAGATTCGGGTCACGCCGCCCAGGTGCTGCTCGTCCTCCCCGTCCTCGCGGCTGCCGTCGCGCTGATGTTCATCGCGCCGCGCTTCAAGCATTCGTCCCCGCTGCGCAGCTTCGTCACGTTCTGCCTCGTATTGAGCGTGCCGTGCAGCCTGATCTCGCAATTGGTGCAGGGCAACGATTTCGGCAACTATATGCGTGTCATCCTGCCCTTCCTGCTGTTTCTGCTCGGCTACGAGATGGCTTGCCATCCATGGCACGAAGACCGCATCGGACAGATGGAAAAGGCGCTGTTCTGGGCGAACCTGGTCGCTCTGATCTTCACGCTGATCTTCGGCATTGCGACGAGCGGCGGACTCGGTGCAATCGCCGAAGTGCGCTATCGCATCGTCTCCGTGACGCTGCTCGCATTGCAGGGCGTGCTGCTGCACGAGTTCGTGCTCGCGCGGCGCTTTTCGCCGTTCATGCTGGCGACGTTTCTCGCCACCGTGCTCATCGAGCTGTTGAGCGTCACGCGCAGCCTGCTGGTGGGCACGGTGATGCTGTTTCTGCTAGCCGCGTGGATGAGCGCGCCATCGGCGCGCCATCTGCTGAACTCGGCCGTGCGCGTGTTCATCGTGAGCGTCGTGATCGGCTCGATGTCCGCTGCCGCCGTATGGAGCTTTCCGTCCGTCAGCAAGCACTGGACGCAGCGCTTCGACGCCGCCGCGAACACCGAAACCGGCAAGGACCCGACGACGATCACGCGTCTTGCCGAAATCAAGGACCAGTTCGACCAGGTCACGTCGTCGACGCAGACGCTGCTGCTCGGCGAAGGCTACGGCCACTACTATCGCTATTCGCCGCAGTATCTGCCTGATCTCGCCGGACAGATCACCAAAAAGGATTTCTACGCGATCCACGAGTGGGCGGCGGGCCACAACTTCTGGATCTATCAGCTGTTCGCGGGCGGAATTCTGTTCGGCATCGCGCTGCCCGTCGCGGTGGTCTTCGTGCTCTGGCATTGCTCGCTTGCCTACCGGCGATGGCGCGCGCGCTCGCCCGGTGCGCCGCTCTTGCCCGTGTTCGGCCGCGCGATCCTGCAGCTGGCCGCGCTGCCCGCGACGTCGATCGGCGGCAATCCGCTCGGCCCGCGTTTCTCCGGCCTCGTATTCGGCATCGCGCTCGGCCTGACGGTCGCCACCTATTGCCGGCTGCATCGCGAGCTGGACGCGAAAGCGCGCTCGCGCGTCGAGCCCGTCGTGCCGCCGCAGGCATCGAGGACGCCCATCGGCGCAAGACGTCCAACGCCAGGGCCAACGGGACAGCCGACGCGGCCCGCGCCGTTTGCATCCGCTGCGCAGCACGACGCGCTTCAGGACACGAGCGACACCGAGCCGTTCGATGCAAGCCGCGCGGGCGGCATGCGTCAGCGCGGCGTGCCGGCATCCGCATGAGGGCCGCTCGCCTGACACCCGGTTCGATTGAGTCACGCCATTTCCTTTCGCACTACGCCGCATGACTTGCCAATGAAAATCCTTCATCTGCTTTCGACAGTCGATCCGCGTGCAGGCGGGCCGACTGAAGGTGTCCGACAAAGCGGCGTCGCGATGGCGTCGCTGGGTCACGAGATCGAAGTGGCATCGCTCGATGCCACCGATGCGCCCCATGTGCGCGACTTCCCGTTGCCCGTGCATGCGCTGGGCCCGGGCCGCAATTACTACGGCTTCACACCCGAGTATGTGCCGTGGCTGGGGCGCGAAGCACAGCGCTTCGACGCGGTGATCGTGCATGGCCTGTGGCAATACCATGGCTTCGGCGCGTGGCGCGCGCTGCACGGGTCCAACGTGCCTTACTACGTGTACACGCACGGCATGCTGGACCCCTGGTTCAAGTGCACTTATCCGCTCAAGCATCTGAAGAAATGGGCGTACTGGCCATGGGCCGAATATCGCGTGCTGCGCGACGCGGCCGCCGTGATCTTCACGACGGAGGAAGAGCGGCTGCTCGCGCGCCAGTCGTTCTGGCTGTATCGCGCAAACGAGCGCGTCGTGCCGTTCGGCACCAACGCGCCGCCGCCGCATGCGCGAGCGTTGCGCGAAGCCTTCCTGAGCGCGTATCCGCAATTGCGCGGCAAGCGGATCGTGCTGTTTCTCGGGCGCATACACGAGAAGAAGGGCTGCGATCTGCTGATCCACGCTTTCGCCGATCATGCGCAGCGCGACCCGGACGCGCATCTCGTGATCGCCGGTCCCGATGCGACGGGTTGGCAGCGTCCGTTACAGGCGCTGGCGCGCGCGTGCAGCATCGAGGAGCGCGTCACGTGGCCCGGCATGCTGCAAGGCGATATGAAGTGGGGCGCGTTCTATGCAAGCGATGTGTTCGCGCTGCCGTCGCATCAGGAGAACTTCGGCGTCGCCGTTGCCGAGGCGCTGGCGTGCGGCCTGCCTGTGCTGCTGTCCGACAAGGTCGGCGTGTGGCGCGAGGTGGAAAGCGATCGCGCGGGGTTGGTATCGAGCGATACCATCAGCGGCACGCAGCGCAACCTGCTGAACTGGCATTCGCTCGACGCCTTCGACAAGGCAAAGATGCGCGAGCAGGCGCGCAGAACGTTCGATGCGCGCTTTGGGATCGCGAGCATGGTCGATGCGTTGACCGCGTTGCTGCAACCTCAGGCGGAGGCGACGGCGCTGGCGTCGCGTGTGACCGAAGAAGCGCAGCAGAATGCGCCTGGGGCCGCCGCGGGTATGGCTTCGAAGGCGGCGGCGCAGAAAGAGCATTCTGTCAGTTGAAGCCGCGTCACGCGTTGCAAGACGCTGCGCGCCAATAAAAAAATCCCGCGACACGTATCGCGGGATTTTTACTGTCATGTCTGTATTAGCTCGTTGAGCGCCGGCCTAAGCCGGGCGCACGCAGCCTCTCACACCGCCTCATTCCCCCCAGCCCGAACCAGCGACTGCGCCGCAATTGGCAGCGTGCTCACTTCGGGGTTCGGCACGTTGCCGAACCGCGCATTGGCTGCTTCGCCGATCGGCACCACGGTCGCCGTATCGGACTTGCCGAGCCGTTGCACGAGATGCTCGCCGAGCCGCAGCGCGAGCGCCGAGATCGTGATCGTCGGGAAGTTCGCGCCGACGGTCGGAAACACCGAACTGCCCGCGATATACAGATTGCTCACGCCGTGCATCTTGCAGTCGCGATCGACGACACCCTCGCGCGGCGAATCGTGCATCCGCGTCGTCCCCATGTGATGCCACGTGCCTTCGAGCTTCGCGGGCCACGACGTGCGTCCCGTCAGCGGCTCGTCGAGTTCGACCTCCCCGACGCCCATCATCTTCAGTTCGTCGGCGAGCAACTGGAACGTTCGGTCGAACGTGCGCTGAACGAGCTCCGTCAACCGCCAGTCCACTTTCACGCGCGGCAGCCCGAGCCGGTCCTTGCGATCGGACAGCGTCACGCGGCTGTCGCGATTCGGCTCCGCTTCGACGATCGCCTGCAGCTTCACGTCGGATATCAGCGCGCGCAATTGCAACAGACGCGTCAACCCAAAGCCGATCGTATCGACGGGATGCGCGGCCATCGTCAGGTAGTCGTCGCGCGCGCGCCGGCCGGGCTGCTCCTTGCGATACAGCGCCTCGCGGCAGCGGATCAGCGCTTCCGATCCCGCACTGCCTTCGCCGAAGAAACGCGAGAAGAACCACACGCGCGAGTTAAGCAGCTTCTCGCGCATGATCACGTCGTGCGTTAGCGCGAACTGTGACGAGATTTGCTGGCCGTGCGCCGCGACGACGGGATTCTGATAGTGGTACTTGATGTCGTACAGCTTGTTGCGCGCCCATCGCTTCGAGAACTTCACGGTGCCCGTCATCAGGCGCGGATGGTCCATGAAGAAGCGGCCGACCAGATCGTTTCCATTGCCGAGACCCGCTGCCTGCACCTTGTTCGACGCGAGCAGAAGGCGCGCGTTTTCGATGCCGCCCGTCGCGAGCACGAAGAGCTTCGCGTTCATGCGGACGCGCTTGCCCGTGAGCGTCACCACATCGACGCCCGTGACTTCCTTCGCTTCGCTGTCGGTATCGATGTTCACGACATTCGCGTACAGGAACACGCGTACGCGCTCCGAGCGACGCAGCACTTCGCGATACACCTTGCCGAAGCGCACAGGCGGGCTGAACTGCGAGACGGTGTCGCGCACGTTGCCCGACATCAGCGGATAGCGGCGCACGTCGTGCCGGTTGATCTGCTGCTCCCACCAAGCCGGATCGAAATTATCCGGTCCGAGCTTGAGCAGCGTGTGCGTGCGCTGATAGTACGGCATGAGTTCGTCGAGGCCGAACGGCCAGCCGCTGTTCGCGACCCAATCCTTTCTGTCGAAGTCCCAAGGATCGAGCGGCCGGCACCAGCCGCCCCAGCAATTGCTGCTGCCGCCAAGATAACGGCTCCTGCAGCCGTCCGCGAATGTGTAGGGGATGCCGACGTTGTCGCCGCGATAGAGATCGCGCGTATCGTCGTCTGCCTTGTAGCCGCCGCTTTCGAGCAGGCAGCATTCGATGCCCGCGCGATCCAGTTCCATCGCGAGCGTGATACCCGCGACGCCTGCCCCGATGATGCATACGGTCGTCGACACAGCGACGCCCTCTTCGACACTGCGGGTATCGATAAACATCCCCTGCTCCCAGCCTTGTGTTCTGTTCGTACCTTCTACGGCCGTGTGCGACTCCGTCCGTTCTGGCCCCTCGCCGAGCCTGCGAGCCAGGCTCGTCGTGCAGCAACGCTGCAGGTTTGCGCCATCGCGGCGCGTCGCGGCAGGTAGTGATTTCCCCCAAGCCGCCCATGCCTACGTAGGATGATGGCTCTGCGCTACTCCGTTCATCCGCCAACATCGCGCTTCCGGCAGACAGACCATGCATACGATGCACGTTATGTGGCCCCGCCCACATCCCCGTCGAAACGCTTGCGAATGAAGCGGCAAGGATTGCCTCCGTACACGCCTTCCGCCTCGAGCGAACGGTGCACGACCGACAGCGGCGTCACCACGGCGGATCGCCCGATCGTCACACCCATCTGTACGACGCACTTCGACGAGACCCACGCGCCGTCTTCGATGACGATCGGCGCAACGCGCAAATCCATGTTCGTTCGCATCTCATGCGAGCCTGCGCTCAGAAACGTGCCCTGCGAAATGCAGACGTTCGAGCCGATACGAACTGGTGCCTGGTTGTAGATCCACACATCGACGCCGAACCAGCAGTTGTCGCCGACCGTCAGATTCCACGGCGCTTTTACGCGCACGGGATGCACGAAACGGCAGTTCGCGCCGACCTTCGCGCCGAAGAGCCGCAGCAGCGCAACACGCACCGACGACACGGGCAGCAGCTTGTTGTTGATCACACAGGCTTCGATAAAGAACCAGATGAGCTCGGTGAGAAAACCGCGCGACGCGACATAGTTGCCCTTGCCCGCGCGGCTCAGGTCGATCACGCGGCCCGTCCGCGAGGGCTGCGGAGCGCTGGACGGCTGTGCCTCGGCGGCCGGCTCCGATGCGCGCGTGTCTTGCAGGTCTTCCCTCTGCGCGTCCTGGCCGATCGCGGAGCCGATCGTATTGTTCATACTCTTCTCCCGAGATGGAGCGCCGTCTTGTGTCCGGCCATCAGGCCGTCTGTCGCGCGCCCTTTCGTCATCGATTATCTGGTCCGTGCGGCGGCATGGATGATGGCTGGCCGCGCCGGGCGTACTTTTGGCGGATCCATGCAGAGTGTCCGGTTCACCATGGAAGCAGACTTCGACGTTTGCACGGGAGGAAGACGACGATGACCGCTCATCTTCATTCGCGACAACGCTTGCCGCTTGAACATCCGCTGTGCAGTGCGAATCGTCCGCGTGCGTGGCTGCAGTCGATCGCGCTCGTGTCGGCGCTGCTGTCGAGCATTGCGCTGATACCGTGCGCCCATGCGCAGAACAACAACGCTGCGCCCGGCAATGGAGCGAAGGCTGCCGCCGCGGCCAAAAACAATGCGAACGGCGCGCCGCCAAAAAAGACAGCAGCGCAGCGCACACAAGAGGACGCGCAGCGTCTGCTCGGCGGTCCGAATGCATCGCTCGGTGGCTATGAAATGGACGGCGCGACACCCGATTCGGAACGCGAGTCGCTGCTGAACAGCGAACGCATGCGCGTCGCGAAGCCCAATACGCAGGGCGCGGGTGGTCCTGCCGCGGCGGGCGGTAACGGTAATGGCGGCAACGGTGGAAATGGAGGCGCGGCAGGCGGCAAAGGCGCGGCGAACGCCGTCGCCATCAAGCGGCCCGCGCGCGGCGGCGCGGCGGCAAACGGCGGCGCGGCAGTGAACGGTGCCGTTGGCGGCGTCGCGGGCCCTGCAGGAGCGGCGGGACAGCGCGGCGGCGCAATGCCTCCCGGCGATGCGGGCGTTGCCGCGAATGCCGTCTACGGCAACCCCTACATCAACAAGGGAGGACGCGACATCTATCGGTCGCCGTGGTGAGGGTGTTCGCAGCATCGGTGTCAATCGACTCGACGTGACATGGAAAAACGAAGAGGCCGCATTCGAACTGCTTTCGTGCCGTTCGAATGCGGCCTCTTCATGTCAAGCGTTTGAGGCGTCCGAACGCGTCTATAGCGAAGGCGCGCGGCAAATCAAAGCCGGCGCGGCGCTTCACTGCTGCACTTCACCCACTTTCGACTCCTCGACGGGCGCCGACAGGACGCCGCCATTCGCGGTGGGCGCAGCGACAGGCGGACCCGCCGTCGTGGGCGTGCCATCGCCCGTGAGCAGCGCGAGACGCGTATCGAGCGTCAGCAACGTCGACAGCGGCGAGAGCATCGTCTCGGCATAACGCCGCCCCGCCGCGCCGAGCGCCGCACGCCGCGCGCCATCGGCGGCGAGCGCCGCGATCGCCTCGACGAGCGCGCCCGTATCTTCGGGCGACACGATCACGCCGTTGTCCGCGACGGCTTCGTACAGCGCCGTGCCCGGGCGCGCCATCGCGATCACGGCGCGGCCGCTCGCGAGCATGCCCGTCAGCTTGGACGGCATCACGAGATCGGCGGCATCGCCGCGCTGAGGCAACACGTGAATGTCGGCGACGTTCAGCAGCTCGTTGAGCGACGACGCCGGCTGCAACGGCAGGAAGCGGCAGTTGCGCAAGCCCTCGCAGCGCTTGACGAGGTCCGCCCGCGCGGCGCCGCTGCCGCAAAACACGAAGCTGATGTCGTCGCGCGCATCGAGCGCGGCGGCCGCCGCAGCAAGCGTTTCGATGCCCTGCTTCGCGCCCATGTTGCCCGAGTAGAGCACCACCGTATGACGCGCCGGAATGCCGAGCGTCTCGCGATACTCGCTCGCGCGCTCGAGCGGAAAGATCGCGCGCGTATCGACCCAGTTCGGCAGGAACTCGGTCTTCGCCGTCTCGACGCCTTTGCCGACCGCGCGCTGGACCATCTGGCTCGATATCGACGACACGACATCGAAGCGCTTCAGGATCACGCGCTCGACCCAGTAGGCGAGGCGCGCCGCGCGTCCGCTCTTCAGCAGGCCGAGATCGAAGGCCGCGTCCACTTCGTAGTCCTGGATGTGCAGCCACGCCTTCGCGCCCGTGACGCGCGCGAGCACGAGCGCGCCGGGCGCGCACAGCATCGTCGGCGCGATCAGTATCACGGCGTCGGGGCGCCATGCGATCTGTCGCGCGAGCAGCGGCAGCGACGACATCGCGAACGACGACAGATGGATCATCCGCTTCAGCCCGCTTGGCCGCGCGGGCACCCATAGCGGCGCTCGCCAGATGCGCACGCCACGCATGACGTCGCGCCGGTAGCGCCACATCGAATAGCCTGCTGCGACTTTCCATTCAGGGTAGTACGGCGGTGCGCAGACTACGCGCACTTCATGGCTGCATTCCGCCAGCATCTGTGCCATTTCAGCTGTGTATTTCCCCGTTCCCGAAAGCTCGGGCGCGTAATTGAGGCCATAGATCAAGATCTTCATATTTGACATCCACGTCGAATGCCCGTCATGCGGCAGCGGACGGCGCTGCGCCTTCCAGCCACTACCTTGCGCGGCCGCGGCATGGTCAAGCCGTGGTGCCCGCGCAATCGATCGATCTCAATCGCTCAGCATCAGCGCGCAACCGCGCGCGATGTTGGCCGCGGCGGACGGCGGATCGAAACGCCGTATCACGTCCATGCAGCGGCGCGCCGTCGCTTCGGCGTCCGCGAATGCTTCCGTCGCTTTCAGCAGCGTGCGCTGCAGACCGGCCGCGTCGCCCGCGGTGAATGCATAGCCGCTCACGCCGTCGTGCACGAGCTCGGGCACACAGCCGCAACTCTCGCTGACAACGGTAGGACATCCATGCGCGAGCGCCTCGTTGACGACGAGCCCCCAGGGTTCGCTGCGGCTCGGCAGCACGAGACAGGTCGCGCCGTAGTACTCGCGCGACAGCGGCTCGTCCTGCAGGCTGCCGACGAAAGTAATCGAATGGTCCATGCCCAGCTCGCTGACCTTCTTGCGCAACGCGCCTTCGAGCGGCCCCGTGCCGACGATCCGCAATTGCGGATCGGGCAGACGCTTCGCGAGTCCCGCGAATGCGTCGATCAGCGTCGTGATGCCTTTCTCTTCGGACAGACGCCCGACGAACAGGAACACGTGCGGATTGCCCGCGCGATAGCGCAAGCGCTCGGCAAGCGCGCGCTCGGGCGAGAACGTGACGGGCAGCGCGGCTGCCTGGCATGGAATGAAAATCTTGTCGGCCTTCGCGCCGAGCGACATCAGATATTCGCGGCTGCGTTCGCCGAAGCCGAAGTAGCCGTCGCACAGCGAGAAGAACACGCGCTTTGGAATCGACGTCAAGAGGCGCTTCGGACGATCGCGCGCCGTCGAGTCGCAGAACACGGCACGCCGCTTGCCGCTGACGATGCACGCGGCGAGCATCGCCCAATACTCGGGCCTGTGATAGCCGGGCAACACGATCAGATCCGATCTGGCCTTCAGCACTTCCCACACGAGACGCCCGGTGAGGCGCCAGGTCGGTACATCTTCGTAGCAGCCGTCGAAGAGCTTGTGCATCGGATAACGGTGAAACGAATAATCGACGTCAGAAAAACCCAGGCGATCGTGCTCCGTGTCCGCGATCTGCACCATCGAATAGCGGATCGCGCCCGCGGCCGAAATGCTGTGCAACGCAGAGAACACGGCACCCTTGTGCCGTGACCACACGACGTTATGAAAGATCGTGACTGACGCATCCATTTCTTACAGTCCTCATTCGGTCGAAACTGTCGACTGCCCTGGAAAAAGAACGGACGTCACCCTAATCCCGGTCCCAGGCAACGTCCGTCACCAGGAACGGTACTTCAGGCGCGCGCAGCCATCTCAAAGGAAGGCGTGGCGAATTTCTCCTCGTACTTCGCAGCAAACTCCCGATAGGTACTGCCGACTCCAACGACCAGGCCGATGCTCGCGCGCCAGCCCATTTCCGCCAGGCGCGACACGTCGAGCAGCTTGCGCGGCGTGCCGTCCGGCTTGCTCGCGTCGAACTGCAACTCGCCTTCGAAGCCGACCACCTCGCAGATCGTCTCGGCCAGCTCGCGGATGCTCAGGTCTTCTCCGACACCGACGTTGAAGACGCCCGTGTTCACATCGTGTTCGAGCACGAAGAGTGTCGCCGCCGCGAGATCGTCGACGTGCAGGAACTCGCGCCGCGGCGTGCCGCTGCCCCACACCGTCAGCGCCCGATCGCCATGCAGGCGCGCCTCGTGCGCCTTGCGGATCAGCGCGGGCAACACGTGGCTGTTCTTCAGGTCGTAGTTGTCGTTCGGCCCGTACAGGTTGGTCGGCATCAGCGCGACGTAGCGCGTGCCGTACTCGCGGTTGTACGCGTCGCAGAGCTTGAGACCTGCGATCTTGGCGATCGCGTACGCGTCGTTGGTCGGCTCCAGTTCGGAGGTCAGCAGATACGCTTCGCGAATCGGCTGCGGGCACATCTTCGGATAGATGCATGACGAGCCGAAGAACACGAGCCGGTCGACATTCGCGCGATACGCCGCGTGAATCACGTTGGTTTCGATCACGAGGTTCTCATAGAGAAACTCGCCCGGCTGCGTCGCGTTCGCGAGAATGCCGCCGACGCGCGCCGCCGCGAGCAGCACGACGTCGATCTGCTCGCTCGCGAAGAAGCGGTTCACGGCCGCCTGATCGGTGAGATCGAGCTCGGCATGCGTGCGCGTGACGAGATTGCGATAGCCGCTCGCTTCGAGCTTGCGCACGAGCGCGGACCCGACCATCCCGCGATGTCCTGCGACGTAGATGCGTGCGTTCTTGTCCATGGCCGTCACTCGTGATGTTCCAGTGCCTTGAAGCCGGCCAGCGTGACGAGCGCATCGCGCCGCGCGATCTGATAGTCCGACACCACCATTTCCTTGACGAGCGACTCGAACGGCGTCGCCGGCTGCCAGCCGAGCTTCTGATGCGCCTTCGACGGATCGCCGAGCAGCGTCTCCACTTCCGTCGGGCGGAAGTAGCGCGGATCGACGCGCACGATCACGTCGCCCGGCTGCACGCGCATTTCGCTGCGATGACGGCGCTCGACATGCTCGACGATGCCCACTTCATGCACGCCGTTGCCTTCGAAGTGCACGGTGATGCCCAGTTCGGCTGCCGCGCGCTGTACGAATTCGCGCACGCTGTACTGCACGCCCGTCGCGATCACGAAGTCTTCGGGTGCTTCCTGTTGCAGCATCATCCATTGCATTTCGACGTAGTCGCGCGCGTGTCCCCAGTCGCGCAGCGCGGACAGATTGCCGAGATAGAGCTGGTCCTGCAGGCCGACCGCGATGCGCGCGATCGCCCGCGTGATCTTGCGCGTGACGAACGTTTCGCCGCGCACGGGTGACTCGTGATTGAACAGAATGCCGTTGCACGCGTAGATGCCGTACGCTTCGCGATAGTTGACGGTCGTCCAGTACGCGAACAGCTTCGCGACCGCGTAAGGGCTGCGCGGATAGAAAGGCGTCGTCTCGCGCTGTGGCACTTCCTGCACGAGGCCGTAGAGTTCCGATGTCGAAGCCTGATAGAAGCGCGTCTTCTTCTCGAAGCCGCAGATGCGGATCGCTTCGAGCATGCGCAGGGTGCCGAGACCATCGGCGTTGGCCGTATATTCGGGTTCTTCGAACGACACGGCGACATGGCTTTGCGCCGCGAGGTTATAGACTTCATCCGGTTCGACGCGCTGGATGATGCGCAAGAGGCTCGTCGAATCGGTCAGGTCGCCGTGATGCAGTTGCAGGCGTTGGTCCGGGTCATGTACGTCTCGGTAAAGGTGGTCGATGCGGTCCGTGTTGAACAACGATGAGCGGCGCTTGATTCCATGTACTTCGTAACCCTTGTCGATCAACAACTCCGCCAGGTATGAGCCGTCCTGGCCGGTGATGCCCGTAATCAAGGCAACCTTCTGAGTCATTATGTTCTCCTGATGAATGACGTCGGACCACGGCGCGGCCCGCCGCACAGGAACAGCATTTAGCCTGCGATACTCTCGTAACCGTAGTAGCCGCCGCGATAGCCCGAGCCGATGAACGCGCCCGCCTGCGGTACGTCGGTCAACAAGACCCCCTGCAAATTCACGCCGCCATTGCGCAGACGTTTCGCGGTTTCCGCGAGCTCGCCTACCGGATGGCGTCCGTGACGAATCACGAGCAATGTCGTCCCCACGTGCTTGCCGATCACGGTCGAGTCGGTGACGGCGAGGACGGGTGGCGTATCGATGATGATCAGGTCGTACTGCTTCTTGAGTTCCTCGAGCATCGTTTCGAACCGCTTGCTCATCAGCAGCTCGGACGGATGCGAGGGCAATGAGCCCTTGGTCAGCACGTCGAGACCCGGCAGCACCTCGCGCTGGATCGACGATTGCAGATCGCCGCCGCGCAGCACATCGGAAAGACCCGGCTGATGCTGCAGGCCGAAATGCGAGTGCACGTCGCCGCGCCGCATGTCGCCGTCGATCACGAGCGTGCGCTTGTTCACGGAGGCGACGAGCGCCGACAGGTTCACCGACAGGAACGACTTGCCCGCGTCGGGACGCGAGCCTGTCAACATGACGACGTTGCTCTGGCTGTCTTCTACGGTCAGTTGCAGCGAGGTGCGCAGATTGCGCACGCCCTCGACGGCGATATCCTGCGGCGCCTGTTCGGCGAGTACGTGCAGGCCGCGCCGGCGCATCATCACGTCCTGCTGCAGGCGTATCTGCTGCTCGCTGCGCGGCACGACGGCGAACACGGGCACGCCCAGCGCGGCTTCGAGTTCGTCCGGACGTTCGACGCCGCCATACAGCGTCTTGCGCACGAACGCGAACACGATGCCGATGAAGAGGCCCGTGCCGAAGCTGATCAGGATCACGATCAGGCGCTTCGGACGCACAGGGTCGTCGGCAGCTTCAGCGAAGTCGACGATGCGCACGTCACCCACCTGGCCCGCCTTCGCGATGCGCAGTTGCTGCGCGCTGTTCAGCAGGTTCGTGTACAGCTCGGTGTCCACGTGCACGTCGCGCAGCAGGCGCAGCGCCGTCTGCTCGGTATCCGGCAGCGACTGCACGCTCTTGCCCATCGTCGAGAGATTGCCCTGCAGCGCCCTGATCTGCGCGTCGAGCGCCGCCACGGCGGGGTGGTTCGCCGTGAAGCGCTGCGACATCTCCGCGCGCTGCGTCTGCAGATCGACGAGCTTGGTCTTGTTGTCGACGATCTGTTGCAGCAGCAGCCGGCTTTCTTCACTCAGATCGACGGTGCCATGCTGATTGCGGAACGTGTTGTAGCGTTGCTCGGCGGCGTCGAGTTCCTTGCGCAGTTGCGGCAGCTGCTGGTCGAGGAACGCGAGCATGTGCTCGGCTTCCGACGAGCGGCTCTCGATGTCCTGGCGGATGAACTCGCGCGCCATGTTGTTCATGATGTCGGCCGTGAGCTTCGGATCGCTGCCTTCGAGGCTCGCGCGAATCACGCCGGACTGCAGCGTCGATTCGGCGACATCCATCGACTTCTGCAGACGTTCGACCGTCGTCAGCGTCGAGCCGCGCGTCATGTCGTAGCGTGTGCCCGGCGCGCCGACGAGCGCATCGACGCGCAGCGCAATCGGGCCGACGGGCGTTTCGCGCACGACGTTTTCGCCGACATGCCCTTCGAGAATCGCGACGCCTTCAGGACTATTCAGCACGAAATCGCCGTTCTGTCCGGCGATCAGCGTGAAGTCCTTGTCGTACATGTCTTTTGCGGTGTCGAACTTCGACACCTTGATGTTTTCATTGCCCCACGCGTAGCTCGGAAGCTGCAGCGCCGGCGGCAGCCTGAAGCCCCACTTGCCGTTCATCAGCGGGGCAAGCAGCCCGCCGACGAACGGCAGTGTGTGGGGACGCGCGGCAATATCGAGGTGCAACGCCTTGACAGTCTCCTCGGTCACGAGCCGTGACTTCATCAACTCGATCTCCGCGGCCGTCGACGGCTTCGTATCGAACATGCCCGTCAGCGGTTGAAGGCCGTCCTGCTTGTTGTTGTCGGCCTTGTCCACCACATGAAAAAGCACATCAGCGCGATACACGGGCGTCGCCAAGAATGCGTAGGCGGTGCCCAGCGCCGTGATGGCCAGCGTAATGAACAGAATCGACTTCCAGTTCGCAACGATGGCCTGCAGATAATCTGTCAGGTGCATCTCATCGGAACTGACGTCCGTATAGCGATTGTCAAAGTTGATAGCCATTTGCGTGATCCATCAAGTAACCACACTGTCGGAAGCATTGCGTTGCTGCACCCCGTTATTGCACGACGCATTCGTCACCCTTACTTCGCGAGCAATGCAGCCGTCACGCCAGCATTGATTGCAGGCAACAGCAGCGACAGCACGCGGTTGAATTTCACGAGACCGTTGTTGTCCACGTATACGACATCCTTCGGCTCAAGATTGAACTGGTTCGCCAGCACCATCGAAGTCGGCGACGTCGCGTCCAGGTGGTAGATCTGGGGCTTGTCGCTCATCGAATTGCGGATCACGAACGTCTGCTTCGCGTAAGCCGTGTTCGGGTTGAGGCTGCCCGCCTGCGACAACGCTTCCGCCAGCGTCAGGCGGCCGTCGCGCATCGGCAGGATGGTCGCCGGCTTGTTGACTTCGCCCATCAGGTAGATGCCGTACTCGTCGCGCGACCCGACCCGCAGCAGATCGCCGCCCTGCAGATAGAGCGACGTCGGAGCGCGGCCCGCCCTGATGAGGCCCGGCACGTTGATTTCATACGTACGGCCGTCACGCACGAGTTCGACGTGACTCTGATCGGCATTCGGCGTGAAGCCGCCCGTGCGGTTGATCGCTTCCGTCAGCGACATCGGAATATCGTTGACCTGCGCGGGCCCCGGCGCATGCACTTCGCCATCGACATAAACCTGCGCCGCACGGAACGCGGCGACACGCACCGTCACTTCAGGCTTCTGAAAGACGACGCTCAGCTTGCGATACAGCTCTTTCTGCACCGTCGCCGCATCTTTTCCGCCCACATGGATCGTGCCTGCATATGGGAACTGGATATTGCCGTCCGCATCGACGAGAAAGCCGATACCCGGATCGCTCTTGCTGCTCGACGGCGAAGGCTGGCCGAGCGCGGCCGCCAGCTCGGGGTGATCCCAGACGGTGATCTGCAGCACGTCACCCGGGCCGAGCTTGTAGGTGGGCGCCTTGGGGCTGAACAGCGACGCGATCTGCTGATCCACTTGCGTCGCCTGCCCGTTCATCGAGCGCACGAGCTTCAGGTTGATGTCGGTGATGGGAATCTGCACATTCTGTTCGGGTTCGCTGCTGTACTCACCGCCCGTCTCGGGCAGCGTGGGAGGCGATTCAAACCGTTGTCCGGGGACGATGCTGCAGGCAGAGAGCAGCATCACGGACATCGACAGCACCAGCGGCGCGCACACGCTTATTCGTTTCTGGTTCATGACATTTCCTCCTTGCAGGGGAGCTTGATCCTTGTTCATTGACTTGCCCCCATCTCAGTACGCGTTGGTATGAATGAAGCCCTTGACGATCGTGGCGCCGATGATTCGCATGTCGAGCCAGAAGGTCCAGTGCCCCAGGTAATACAGATCGTGCGCGACGCGCCGCTCCATCTTTTCGATGCGGTCGGTTTCGCCGCGAAAGCCGTTGATTTGAGCCCAACCTGTGATACCCGGCTTGATCCTGTAGCGATGGATATAGCCGGCCACGACCTTCTGATACAGATCGTCGTGTTCGAGTGCGTGGGGGCGTGGCCCGACCACGGACATGTCGCCGCGCAGCACGTTGAAGAACTGCGGCAGCTCGTCGAGACTCGTGCGGCGCAGGAATGCGCCGAGCCTGGTGATGCGCGGATCGTCGCGGGTCGCCTGGCTGACCTTGCCGGCTTCCTCTTTGTGCACACGCATCGAACGGAATTTGTAAATTGTGAAAACGCGACCATCGGCCCCCTTACGTTTCTGCCTGAAAAAAACGGGACCGGGCGACGTCAGCTTGACGGCAATCGCAATCGCGATCAAAAGCGGCGCGAGGCCGATGATCGCGCAAGCGGCGAACACCCGGTCGAAAAGATCTTTCTTGAAAAGCGCGCGCGACGACAGCGGCGACGCGACGAGGTTGATCGCAGGCACGCCGAGCAGCTCGATCACGCTGCTCGTGTCGAACAGCGCAAGGCTGCGCACGTCCGGCATGAAGCGGATGTTCACGAGGTCGTTGCGAAACTCGGTGACGATGCGAAAGATCGTGCGCTCGTCGGTGAGCGACAGCGCGAGCCATAGCTCGTGCACGTCGTTGCTGCGCACATACTCGGCGAAAGCCTGCTGCGAGTCGAAGCAGGTCACGCGCGGATTCGTCAGCGGCGACTCTTCGGGATGCGTGTTCAGCACGGCCGTCGCGCGAAAGCCCGTGGCCGGCTGCGATTCGACGCGGCGCAGGATCTGGTCGCAATGGCCACCGCTGCCGACGATCGCCACCTGATGCAGGTTCCAGCCAGCGCGGCGCGCGCGCGCGAGCACCGCGTGCGCGATCAGCCGCCAGGCGATCAGCAGGCCGCCCGCCATCGCCGTCCAGTACGCGAACCAGAGCCGCGAGACGATGTCGATACGGTGCAGCGAATACATCAGCGCAAGCGCGCAGCCCTGCACGACGAGCCACGCGAGCGCGACCTGTCCGGCGAGCGCGAGCTTCGAGCGGCCACGCCAGGACTCATAGACTCCGAACGCAGGGAACATCGCGAGCGCGAAGGCCCCCGAGAAAAGGACAAATGCGTCGTAGAACCCTCGCTGCGAGAATTCATCGAAGCGGATCTGCGATGCAACGGCGGCGCCGAGCAGAATCAGCGCCACGTCCGCAACCCGCGCAAAAAAGTCCTGTAAGTCCCGCATATCAGTCACCCTGCCATTCGTCGTTCGTTGCCTTTCGTCCGGGTGTTGCGCATTTCGGCGCTGCGCTAACTCGCGGCGGGAGTCGGGCCATGCCCCGTGTCCTGACTCTCGCCCTGGTCATGCATGTGTCCTTCGCCATGCGACTGGCTCTGGCCTTGCGCCGGACCGCAGCGCCCGTACGTATCGTCGAAGCGCACGATGTCGTCTTCGCCCAGATACGAACCCGACTGCACCTCGATGATTTCGAGCGGCACCTTGCCGGGGTTTTCGAGCCGATGCCGCACGCCGAGCGGGATATAGGTCGATTCGTTTTCCGTAAGCAGAAACTGGTCTTCGCCGCGCGTGACGAGCGCCGTGCCGCGCACGACGATCCAGTGCTCCGCGCGATGGTGATGCAGTTGCAGCGACAGCTTGGCCCCCGGCGTGACCACGATGCGCTTGACCTGGAAGCGGTCGCCGTGATCGATCGAATCGTAGAAGCCCCACGGACGGCGCACCTTGCGATGCGCGTCGGCCTCGGGCGCCTTCTGCGCCTTGATGCGCGCGACGAGCCCCTTCACGTCCTGCACGCGCGAGCGATCGGCGACGAGCACGGCGTCCGCTGTTTCGACGACCACGACATTCGTCGTGCCGACACACGCAACGAGCCGCCCTTCCGAATGCGCATAGCTCGTGACGGCGCCTTCGAACATCACGCGGCCGCGTCCCACGTTGCCCGCTTCGTCCTTCGGCTGCGCAGCCCACACGGCGTCCCACGAGCCGAGATCGGACCAGCCCGCGTCGAGCGGAACGACGACGCCCGTCGACGTCCAGCCAGCCGACACGTTCAGACGCTCCATCACCGCGTAGTCGATCGAATCGGCGGGCGAACGTGTGAACGCGTCCGCGGCGGGACGGAAGGTCGTGCCTTCGAACTGCCCTTGCACAAACGACGCGCAACACGCGGCGTGCATGTCGGGCTGAAGCGATTGCAGCGTCGCGAGCCACACGCTCGCACGCATCACGAAGATGCCGCTGTTCCACCAGTACGTGCCTGCTGCAACGTATTGCCTCGCGAGTTCGGCAGCGGGTTTCTCGACGAAGCCGTCGATTTCGCGCGCTTCGTCATCCAGCTTCCTGCCGACGCGGATATAGCCGAAGCCCGTTTCGGGCCCGCGCGGAGGCACGCCGAGCGTCGCGATCGCGCCGCGCTGCGCATGGCGCGCGGCAATCTCGATCGCGCGCTGCAACGCGGGCACATCGGCGATCGAATGGTCGGACGGCATCACGACGAGAATCGCGTCGTCGCCGTTCGCGCACGCAAGCGCGGCCGCGAGCGTGAGAGCGGGCGCCGTATCGCGCCGCGCCGGCTCGACGACGAGCCGCGGCGTGCAGCCGTTGCACGTCAGCTGTTCGGCGATCACGAAGCGATGCTCTTCGCCGCACACGACGATGGGCGCGCTCGATACATCCCAGCCCGCAGGAAAGCCTTCCATCCGGTGAACGGTGTCCTGCAACAGCGATTCCGAACCGACCACGCCGATCAACTGCTTCGGAAAGTGTTCACGCGACATCGGCCACAGTCGGGTGCCCGATCCGCCCGCCAGTATCACCGGCACGATGTGCGCGCAGTCCGGCAACGAATCTGCCGGCGCTGCTGCATTCGTCGGATTTTTCTGGTCGACTGTCATGTACGCACTCCTTAATGTCTGCCATTGATAGCCAGACATGACTCCCTGAAACGCGTTTTCAGATCGCGGCCGGCGTTCAGATGCCGGCTTCGCGCCGGGTCTTCATCCGGTATTCCGTCGGCGAAACTTTCATCCGCTTGCGGAAGATCTTCGCGAGGCGATCGCCGTTGCCCATTCCCGTGCGCCGCGCGATCTTGTCGACGGGCAGTTCGGAGTCGGTCAACAGGCTGCAGGTGATCGCGAGCCGTGCGTGCAGCAGGTAGTCGGACGGAGTGACACCCACTTCCATCTTGAAGCGGCGCAGGAAATTGCGTTCGCTCATCGCAGCCACCTGGGCTGCGTCCGCGATCGAAATCGACCGCTGGCAGTTCTCCTGTAGCCAGCGCGCTGCCGCGCGCACCTTGTCCGCGGGGCTGCGGCCCGTGCTGTCGCCCAGCAGCGACATCAGGCTGTCGCCCGCATCGGGCATCAGTCGTTCGGCCACGTTGCGCGCCACGTCGATGCCGAGATCGCGCTTGATCAGCATCAGCGCGCTCTTCATCGATTCGAGGCGATCGTTCGCTTCGCTGCCGTTTTGCTCGTCGCGCTCCTCGCGCACGTTGTAGCTGCCGAAATCACGTTGCTGTACGCCGTTGATGCACGCCGCTTCGAGCAGCGCGCGTCCTTCGCCGATCGGACGCACGGTGCTCGTGTTCGCATGAACGCGCCGCAGCCACGCAATGAGCCGTTCGTCGCGGGACGCGCTGCGCGCACCCTTGCCACCCGCCACGAACAGCGCATCGAATCCCATGTAATGCCGCGCATCAAGTCCGTCCGTCCAGACGCGAATCGATGACGAGCACGTGATGTTGCCGCCCGATGCCGACAGGAAACTGACGTCGTAAGTCCAGCCGTGGCTGGCGGATGACGCCAGTTCGTTAGCTGCGTGAAAGACCTCGGCGACGATCCCCGCGCCAAGGAGGGAGCAACCGTCGAACAACAAAATAGCAATGTGGCGAGTGGCGGTTGCGTAGTGCGCGCTGCGCTCAGGCGCTCGTACCCAACCTACCATTGGAGTTTCCAAACTTGCATACGCCATGACTCTTCCCCCTTGACCTTCCGGCGTGGAAAGAACTAGTTAAATCCAAGCGATGTGCAGTGCATCATACGCATTAAAAAAACAATCCCGGCGGACAGTGACTGAAACTGACGATGTATTGGCGTATTCGGTCCGATTGCTGATCGAAGCCTTTCAACCCGCATTTGACAGTCGCATATAGCCAAATTAATTCGGCTTACGTGCCGGCGAACGAATTCGCCATTTCATATCACAAATGGGGCGCTTCCGGCTCCGCCCCGCCAGGCTTGACACAAAGCATTACAATTTGTTGCAATTACTGGACCATCCTGCGGGAGAACAGCAATTTTTTCAGGCTTGCTTTAGCACCTGTAATAGTTACTCAAAAACCGGCCATTCCTCCTCTGACTGGCATTTTGCTAATATGAAATTAAAACCTTATTAATATGATGAAAAAACGGCCCGCAATGCTCAGATTAGGAATTATAAGAAGACGAGAACAAGCCCGAATAATTAATTCTTTTCGTCTTTAGATTCGCCCATAAATAAAACCATTAATGTTTCAGAAGCGAAACATTAAAGCCGGATAAAAGGCGCCGCAGCGCTGGCGAGAGGGGGTGAAGCGGCCGTTTTGGCGGCGCTTGCCGGTCCCATCGAACGCGCGGAGGCTTGTGGTGCAGCCGCCGAGCCTTATGCGACGCGGATAATCCGCATTAGGCGGATGCCGCCATTGGCAAGCGTCGCGACGACGCAACATTCGCATTCATCCGCCATTGAAGTTGCGCGCGAACACTAAAGAACGTCCAATTCCTGCTAAGTGCGCGGTGTAATCTTGGTCGCTCCAATGCGTACCCGGTCATCCATACCGTCACAGGGGGAAGAATGACTGATGGCGACCAACCGCCCGGCAAAAGATACGTACTCCGGCTGAAGTACATCGCTGATGCGCTCGATGTGTCCCTCGTCATGCGTGCGTCGCTGCTTGCCGTGGCGGTCGCGATGGCGAGCAGTTGCGACAGGGCCTCCGCCGATAACGCACAAGATCCAGCCTGGACGAAATGCGCCGACGAGCACGGCACCTGCTCGTTCAGCGGCACGCGCGACGTCCGTTACGGCACGCAAGCGCGTAATACGGTCAAAACGCTGACGAACGGCACGTCGTGCGATAACGGCGTATTCGACGATCCAGCGCCCGGCGAAGAGAAGCAGTGCTGGATTTCAGCGGACAACAGCGCGACGGGTGCGTCCGGCGCTACTGCGAAAGCCAGCACGACACCCACTGCGTCGCCTCGCGCGACGACCGGCAACAACGCCATGCAAGCGAGAGCGCAACCGTATTCGAACCACGCTCAGGCACTCCGCTGCAACGGCTCGCCGGATGTCGCGGCAGCGAATCCACAAGGCGGTCTCATCGAAGCGGACACGCCGGGTAGCGACGGCACACGTCTTTTTACGCTCGATCGTTCGTTCCGCGTCGCCATCACGACCCGCGCATCGCGCAACGACAGGCTCGCCTGGCAGATCCGCGATGCGTGGGGCACCGTCCAGGCAAGCGGCGCTTTCGAGGTCGCGCAAGGCGCGCGTCAGGTCACGCTGAATTGCACGTCGACGCTCGCGGGCTACTTCGCGTTGTCGGCCTCGCTCGAACAGGAGCATGGACAGTTGCCCGCGCGCGGCACGCGTCCCGAAGGCATCGCTACGTTCGGCGTGCTGCCCGATGTGTCGGCGAGCGTGCCGCCCGTGCATTTCGCGCGCGCGGACCTGCATCGCTTCGGCGGCCAGGGCACGGCGTTCGTCGCACCGGGACAGCACTGCTGCGATGGCGACGGCTATCGTCCTCTGTATCCGCAGCTCGGCCTCACATGGGTCAACGACAACCGCAATTGG
This sequence comes from Paraburkholderia franconis, assembly GCF_009362735.1. Taxonomy (GTDB): domain Bacteria; phylum Pseudomonadota; class Gammaproteobacteria; order Burkholderiales; family Burkholderiaceae; genus Paraburkholderia; species Paraburkholderia franconis. The sequence goes on from NZ_WHNP01000002.1 coordinate 124,252, forward strand.
TATACGGAAGAGCCCGACCGCGCGAACACGTTCGATCCCGCCACCGCGCAACTCTCGCCGTGGTTTCGCAAAGGCGACCTGCTGCGGCTGATCCAGCTCGACGGCTTTCCCGGCTGGGCGAGTCCGACAGGCAAGCAGACGCACAGCTATCTGCCGAAATCGACGGGCGCATTGCGCGAGTACATGCAGCGCGTCGGCACCGAATCGAGCCGCGTGCGAACCACGGTCTTTGCGGCGCAGTCGAGCAACTACTATCAGGTCACGTGGGAGCCCGACGCGGGAGGCGGCCTGCCGTGGAAAGACTCCGACGCAAATTTCGTCGAGCTATACAAGACGGTGTATGAAGGCATCCACGCGACCGATCCGAATGCCATCGTCATGGGGCCGACGTATGGCTCCGTGACGGGCAATATCGAATCGCTCAGGCGCCTCGCGCCGCTCGGCCTGCCGAAGTACCTCGACGGCATCGCGATTCACGGCTACTACGATCCGAACGGCCCCAGCCCGTCGCATCCGCCCGAGCGCCTGATGAACGCCAGCGATCCGCAGCAGGCTCAATACGCGCTGCCCACATCGATGCGCGCGCTACGCCGCTTGATGGCCGCGCAGTACAAGCCGGGCGCGAAGCTCTTCGCGACGGAAACGGGCATCAGCTATGACGTCGGCGAACAATACGGCCCGCACTATCCGACTGGCGACGTGCTGTACGCGCAAGGCGCCGTCGTCGCGCGCACGCATCTGATCCTGCTCGGCGAAGGCGCGGACATGACCTACATCTTCTATTCGAACGACACGCCCGATGCGACGCCGGGTTACGGCGTGTTCTTCGACCTCGATCATCCGAAAGGCGATTTCGGTCCGGGCGCGATCAGCCCGAAGCCCGCGGCGCTCGCGGTCGCGGCGATGACGCGGCTGATCGACGGCACGGCCACGCTCGGTCCCGTCAAGCGCACGCCCGCCGGTGTCTATGCGTATGCGTTCCAGCGGCTGAATGGCGGCAAGATCGTCACGGCCGCGTGGACGCACGACAACGCGAAGTGGAACAAGTCGACGCACTTCGATCCGAAGGTAGGCATGTCGTGGCGCCTGCAAGTGGATGCGCCCGGCACTTCGGGCAAGGTGACGGTGTTCGACATGATGGGCAATCCGTCGAGCGTGTCTTATCAGGACGGCTATGTGACGCTCGCGCTGACGGAGGCGCCTGTCTATGTGGTGTCGTCGAACGCGGCCGTGATGAAGGCGAACGTCACGACGCCGGCGGGCTATATCGCGCCCTGATGAAGTGCGTAATGCGCACGTGACGCGTACGCTCCGCGCGCGCCACGCACGCGGATTTGTCCATACGTGACGGGATTTAGGCGTGAGACGACAGAACCGCCTTTCATTGCTGCGGATAGACTCGTGGCAATGCCGCATGCGAGGCGCCGACCGCGCGCTGCGCAGCGGGCGCGCGCGAAGGCACGACTAGGGAGCGGTCGGATGAGTGGCTTCGCCTGGATCATGGTGGTGGTCATCGCAGTGCTGGCTTCCGGGCTGATTCTGTGCGCGGCCATCGTCAGTGTCATTGCCGTTCTGTTCGCCACGACGTCCCGGCTTTTCACCCGTGACTCCGATCAATAAACCCGCAGGCCTGCGCACGCCGGCTTCGCGCTAACGCGTCGACCTCGCCGCGACTGCACCCACACGACATTGACGAGAGACAGACATGGCCACCACATGCGCCGATTTCCTCGAAGCAGACGATTTCCTTCAGGTGGTACGGATGACACCCCTCGTGTCGATCGACCTGATCGTGTCCGACTACGCGGGACGCGTGCTCGTCGGACACAGACGCAATCGGCCCGCGCTCGGCACATGGTTCGTGCCCGGTGGGCGCATCTGCAAGAACGAGCGGCTCGACGCGGCCTTCACGCGCATCGTCGACGCGGAACTGGGCATCTCGGGCATGGAGCGCTCGGCCGCGCGCTTCGGCGGCCTGTTCGAGCATCTGTATAGCGACAACTTCGTGGGCGCGGACGAGATCACCACGCACTACGTCGTGATCGCGTATTTCCTGACGCTCGAGAGCACGGCATCTGTGGGCCGCTTCGATCAGCACAGCCGCTATATCTGGCTCACGCCCGAAGACCTGCTCGCGCACGATGGCGTGCACGAAAACACGAAGGCGTATTTCCGCTAGCGCCGCCGTCCGGCCGCCGTCGAAAGATGTCGCGGGCGCGAATGAAAAACGGCGCAGCGGAGTGCGCCGCTTTCATGGTCACGCGATTCCGGACACACGAACCCGGATGCGCAGAACCGCCGACGCGATCAGACGCTGCTCGCCAGATCCGCCAGCACTTCCGGCGCGCCGCCCGCGACGTGCGCGCGGCCACGCAGATACGCTTCGAACTGTTCCTTGACTTCGGGATGGCGCAGGGCGAATTCGACCGTCGCCTTCAGGTAGCCGAGCTTGCTGCCGCAGTCGTAGCGCGTGCCGTGGTACTCGTACGCGAGCGCCTGCTCGCCGCCGAGCAGCGCCTGGATCGCGTCCGTCAGCTGGATCTCGCCGCCGGCGCCCGGCTGCTGGCGGCGCAGGTGATCGAAGATCGACGGCATCAGCACGTAGCGTCCCACCACGCCGAGATTCGATGGCGCGTCTTCCGGCGCGGGCTTTTCGACGATGCCCGACATCTTGTAGAGCCGCTCGTCCCAGCGCTTGCCGCCGATCACGCCATACGAACGCGTTTCGTGTTTGCCGATTTCCTCGACGCCGACGATCGAGCAGTGATAGCGGCTGAAGAGCTGCACCATTTGCGACAGCACGGGCGGCTCGCCGTCGAGCAGATCGTCGGCGAGCATCACGGCGAACGGCTCGCCGCCGACCAGCTTTTCGGCGCACAGCACGGCATGGCCGAGCCCGAGCGGCTCCGGCTGGCGCACGTAGCAGCATTCGACGTGGCTCGGCTTGATGTTCTGCACCAGCTCCAGCAGCGCGACCTTGCCGCGCGCGAGCAGCTCGCATTCGACTTCGTACGACTTGTCGAAATGGTCCTCGATCGCGCGCTTGCTGCGCCCCGTGACGAAGATCATCTCGGTGATGCCCGCCGCGATCGCCTCCTCGACCGCGTATTGGATCAACGGCTTGTCGACGACGGGCAGCATCTCTTTCGGGCTTGCTTTCGTCGCTGGAAGGAAGCGCGTGCCGAATCCGGCCACGGGAAATACGGCCTTGCGTAGGGTGAGCATGCTCGCCTCGTTGAGTGGATTGATCAGCATCGATACGCCAGCGTATTCCGCGAATATCGAGCCGATCTGCCAACTTCTCGTTTTTTTCCGACTCCGTGCGACAACGGGTAAAAACGGCGGCCTATGATTGACGCAAAGCACACAGACCTTACTCTTTCGCCGTCCTCGGCACTGGAGACAGACGATGCGATATGAGCACGCGGTGAATCAGTGGCTGGATTCATCCTCGTATAGCGCAGTCGTCAACGTCGGGCACATGGTCAAACGTATCGGTATTCTCGTTTTTGAACGGTTTCCGTTAAGCGACGTGTGTCTGCTTGCCGACGCATTCCGACTCGCCAATGAAGCCCAGGCGGATCAGTCCGGCGAGGGTTCGGGTGTCGAACCCTCGTATTCGATCGTGATGCTGTCCGAAATGGGCGGCAGTGTAGTCAGCAGCTGCTCGCTGCGCGTCTGGACAGAGAGCCTCAATGGGCCGCTGCTGAACGGCTTCGACACGCTGTTCATCGTCGGCGGTCCGGGCGCGTCGCGTGCGAAGGCGAACGAGCGGCTGATCCGGCGGCTGCGCGCAATCGCGCCGAAAATCCGCGTTGTCAAGGCGCTCGACGAAGGCCTCGGCGTGCTCGCCGCCGCCGATCTCGCATTCGAGCGGCGCGGCTGGCGCAACGTGCCGGGCTCGACCGATCCGTTCGGCAAGCCGCTCGCTTCCGTCCCGAACGATCCGCAATGGCAGACCGAGCCTGGCGCATCGCTCGACGTCGACGCTCCCGTGCGTTCGATTGCCGCGGCGCTGACGGTCATCAAGCGCGACCACGGCACGCCGATGGCGCGGCTCGTGTCGGAGCGCGCGCTGTCGGGCGCGTCGCGCCGCCTCGATGCGCTTCTCGACGACGACGAGAAAAAAGGCATCAGCCGCAAGATCACGACGGCCGCGCATTGGATACGCGAGAACTACACCCGCCATATTTCGGTGGCCGAGGCGGCCGAAGTCGCGAAGATGAGCGAGCGCAATTTCCTGCGCCGCTTCAAGTCGCAAATCGGGCTCACGCCGTCGGAATACCTGCTGCGCGCGCGGCTCGACGCGAGTTGCCTGCTGCTCACGGAGACCGACATGTCAATCGACGGCATCGCGCGCCGCTGTGGCGTGCGCAGCGGCGACGGGCTCGCGAAGATCTTTCGCAAGCGCCTGTCGATCTCGCCGACCGACTATCGCGCGGCACATCGGCGCAGCGCTTTCAAAGGCTGACAGGCTGCGCGGCTCGCGGGCGCGACGGCACGAGATTCGCGAGAGATTCGCCGTCATAGTGAAAACGCAAGGGTTTTCGGGCAACCGGAGACCCTTGCGTTTTTTTGCATTCGTCCTGCCAGACGGTCGCGCTGGCTCATCGCCTGTCGTGCGCGGCCAACGCGTTATTGCGGACTCCGTATATTTGCATTTATCGAGATGAAAAGACGTGCAATCATCCCGCGGCTACTCGCGGTGCCGGTTGCAACACGTCGACGACACATGACGAGCAGCGTTCGCAATACAACGCTTTGATCTCAACGTCATGGTCAACTTCCTGCTCGATCTGATTTCGAACCTGGTCATCCTTGCCGTCATGCTGACGGTATGCAGCCTATTCAACGGGATGAGGCCCGGCGCGAAGGCGAACGGCTATCTCGTGTTCTTCGTGTTCATCGCGATCGCGCTGGCGTTCGATGCCGCGTTGACCTTTCTCGTGTTCGCCGATTCGCAGACGCGCTACGGCAAGTTCAGCACCACAGAATCCTTCATGCAGCGCTTCACCGCGTATCTGACGGCATCCGGCATCGCGATCTGTCTGGCGCGCATGCGCAGCCGCAAGGCGTCACAGGCTACGCAAGGCTCTGCCGTCATCCAGACGTCGGCGTACACCAAATCGCAACTCCCCATGTAGGCAGGCCGGAAGGTCGGGAATACGTCTTGCTAACAAGCGCGCCGTCGCCTATAACATTCGATGATTGCAGGCGGCGCGACTTGCGCCGCGCTTCTTGCATACCGGGCAACCAGTCTCCTCCAGCCGTTCGCCGTACCAGACAAAACGTCGTGCAGCACAAGCGATGGACGCGGCGTCGCTTCCTCCAGCGGACTCGCCGGCCTGTCCGCGCCGCGTTCTTCTGCGTCGTAGCATGCACGCAGTCAGTCAAGCGCAACCGACTCAAGCGAGGGAATCGTGGACATTGAAGCCGTACGCGTCTTTCTGATGACCCGAGGCATCGACTTCGGGACCAAGGTACTCGGTGCGATCGTTCTATGGATTGTCGGGCGATGGGTGATCGGGCTCATCACCGGCCTGATCCGCAAGCTGCTCTCGCGCAACAGCAAGGTCGATCCGACGCTTGCGCACTATCTCGGCTCGATACTCGCCGGCATCCTGAACCTGGTGCTGGTGCTGGCGATTCTGCAAGTGTTCGGCGTGCAGACGACCTCGTTCGCCGCGTTGCTCGCGGGCGTCGGCCTTGCAGTCGGCACGGCCTGGGGCGGGTTGCTCGCGCATTTCGCGGCGGGCGTATTCATGCAGGTGCTGCGGCCGTTCAAGGTCGGCGATTTCGTGACGGCGGGCGGCGTCACGGGCACGGTCCGGGAACTGGGTCTGTTCGGCACGACCATCATCACGCCCGATAACGTGTTGACCATCGTCGGCAACAACACGATCTTTTCCGGCGTGATCTCGAATTTCAGCTCGCAACCCGTGCGGCGCGTCGAGCTGACGGCGAAGGTGGCGAACGGCGTCGATCCCGTCGATGCCGCGCACCGCCTGCGCGCGGCCGTGACGAAGATTCCGAATGTCTCGCAGAATCCGCCGCCCGATGTCGAACTGTTGTCGTTCACGCCGGAAGGTCCGTTGCTGTGCGTGCGGCCGTACACGCACAACGACAACTACTGGCAGGTGTACTTTGATACGAATCGCGCGATCGTCGAGACGTTCCGCGAAGCGGGTTATCCGACGCCCGAAACGCCTTTCGTGCGTCGCGCGACGGCGTAGCGCTTTATTTGTCGCGAGGGGATTGCATCGCCTCATGCGTGAAAGCGCTCGAGGGGCCATCCCGTCGAGCGCCCCCCGCGCTCACTGCCCCGTATGATTGCTCGCCGACCCCGTCGGCTGGCGCTTGCCGCGCATCATCTTCCACAGCGCGCCGAGCGCCAGGGGCACGATCGCCGCGGCGATACCCACCAGCACGATCACATTCAGATACTGGCGAATAAACGGAATGTTGCCGAAGAAATAGCCGAGCAGCGTGAGCAGCAGCACCCAGAAGAACGCGCCCGCGAAATTGAAGAGCTGGAAGCGCCGGACGCCCATCTGCGACGCGCCCGCTACGAACGGCGCAAACGTCCGCACGACGGGGATGAAACGCGCGAGCACGATGGTCTTGCCGCCATGGCGTTCGTAGAAGTCGTGCGTCTTGCGCAGCGCCTCGCGATCGAGAAAGCGTTCGAGCACGGGAATGTGCGAGTTGAACACCTTCGGCCCGATTGCGCGGCCGATCAGATAGTTGACTGTGTTGCCGAGCACAGCCGCGGCCAGCAGCAGCACGATCAGCAGTTCGATGTTCATTTCGCCCGTCGCGCAAAACGCGCCGCCGATGAAAAGCAGCGAGTCGCCCGGCAGAAACGGCAGCACAACGAGACCCGTCTCGCAGAACACGATCAGGAACAGCACCGCGTAGACCCACGTGCCGTATTGATGAATGAAGACCCCTAGAAACTTGTCGATGTGCAGGACAAGGTTGAGGAATTGCAGCAGCGTGTCCAAAGATCGTCCTTTAAAAAGCAGATGGCTGACATGACGGGCGCGGCGGCCGTCGCGTGCGGAATGCGAAGCGAAATCACGATTCGCAACCGAGCCTAAACTTGACCGCGCCATGATACCGAAGTGCCATGACGTCTTGAAAAAAAGTCGCGGGCCTCGATCCGGCTCGATTGCGCGCTCAACCGCATCAACCGCACGTTCAATCGCAGATTCAGTCACGCGCTCAGACGATCTGCGACGAATCGCTATAATTTCGCCATGTCCGCGATCCCCGAATCTTCCGAAACACCCGACGGCAACAAGCCCGCGACGAGCCCCGCACCCGGTCCCGCTTTGGACCAGGCATCGGACCAGGCGTCGAGCCCCGCCGCGAACGCCGTCGACAGCGCCGCCGCGCCGCGTGCATTGCGCGCGATCCAACCGCTTCCCGACCAGCTGATCAGCCAGATCGCCGCGGGCGAAGTGGTCGAACGGCCGGCATCCGTCGTGAAGGAAGTGCTCGAAAACGCGCTCGATGCAGGCACCAAAACGCTGCGCATCCTGCTCGACGAAGGCGGCGTCAAGCGCATTTCGATCACCGACGACGGCTGCGGCATTCCCGAAGGTGAACTCGCGCTAGCGTTGATGCGCCATGCGACCAGCAAGATCCGCTCGCTCGCCGAACTCGAAGCCGTCGCGACGCTCGGATTTCGCGGCGAGGCGCTCGCGTCGATCGCGTCGGTATCGGAAATGTACATCACGAGCCGCACCGAGCATGCTTCGCACGCGATGCGTATCGATGCGCAGACGGGTGCGCTGTCGCCCGCTGCCGGCACGCGAGGCACGACGATCGAAGTGCGCGAGCTGTACTTCAACACACCCGCGCGCCGCAAGTTCCTGAAGAGCGAGCAGACCGAACTCGGCCATTGCCTCGAGATGATTCGTCGCGCCGCGCTCGCGCGGCCGGACGTCGCGATTTCGGTGCTGCATAACGGACGCGCCGTCGAGCACTGGAATGCGAGCGATCCCGCGACGCGCGTCGCGAAGATTCTCGGCGAGACGTTCGCGACCGCGCATCTGCCGCTGGACGAATCGGCGGGACCGCTCGCCGTGTACGGCTGCGCCGGTCTGCCGACGGCGAGTCGCGGGCGTGCCGATCAGCAGTATTTCTTCGTCAACGGCCGCTTCGTGCGCGACAAGCTGCTCACGCACGCGGTACGCGCCGCGTATGAAGACGTGCTGCATGGCGACCGCTTTCCGTCGTATGTGCTGTTCCTCGATCTGCCGCCCGAGGCCGTCGATGTGAACGTGCATCCGTCAAAGATCGAAGTGCGCTTTCGCGATTCGCGCTCGATTCACCAGTTCGTATTCCATGCAGTGCAGCGCGCGCTCGCGCGACATGCGGGCGCGTCGCCGGAAACGACGTCGGGCGGCCACGCCGCGCACATCGAACCGATGCCGTCCGCGACGCCTGCAGCGACACCGTCTTCGTTCGGCTCGACGCCGCTGGGCGGCGGCTTCAAGGTCAGCAACGGCGGCAGCTCGCAGCCCGGCAACACGTGGCTGCGCCAGGCGCGCATGACGCAAGGCACGCTGCCCGTCGCGCAGCCGCTCGCGCTCTACGATGCGCTGTTCGGGCGCAAGGACATCGGCGCGGGCACCGCGCAAGGCACGACGGCGCTCGAACTGCGCGACGCGGACGACCGTGACAGTCACGGCCCGGCCGACTATGGCCGTGCGCCCTCGCCTTCGAGCTTCGCGCCACAGCAGCAACCGTCCGGCGCGCCGCAAACTTTCGACGCGAATGACGAGCAGCCGCTCGGCTTCGCGCTCGGCCAGATCCACGGCATCTATGTGCTCGCGCAGAACGCGCGCGGCCTCGTGATCGTCGATATGCACGCGGCCCATGAGCGCATCCTCTACGAGCAGTTCAAGAACGCGCTCGCCGACAGGACGATTGCGGTGCAGCCGTTGCTGATCCCGTTGTCGATGACGGCCGATGGCGTTGAAATCGGCGTCGTCGAAGAAGAGCGCGAGACGCTCGATGCGCTCGGCTTCGATCTCGCCGTGCTGTCGCCGACGAGCATCGCGATTCGCGCCGTGCCCGCGCTCCTGAAGGATGCCGACCTGCAAGCGCTCGCGCGCGCGGTGCTGTCCGACCTGCATGCGTACGGCGGCTCGCGCGTGCTGACCGAGCGCCAGCACGAACTGCTCGGCACGCTCGCGTGCCATCACGCGGTGCGCGCGAACCGGCGTCTGACGCTCGACGAGATGAACGCGCTGCTGCGCCAGATGGAAGCGACCGAACGCGCCGATCAGTGCAATCACGGACGTCCGACGTGGTATCAGCTGACGCTCGCCGATCTGGACCGCCTCTTCATGCGCGGACAGTGACCGGCTCCGCTGTCCCATTCCGCTCACGCCTGTCATGACGCAGCACGAAATGCAGCACGAAGCGCAGCAAAAAGCGCAGCCCGTCGCCTGTCTGCTCGGCCCGACCGCCTCCGGCAAGACGGCCGCCGCGCTCGCGTTCGCCGCGCGCGCTCCCGTCGAGATCGTCAGCGTCGATTCGGCGCTCGTCTATCGTGAGATGGACATTGGCACCGCGAAGCCGTCGCCGGAAGAGCGCGCCGTCACGCCTCATCATCTGATCGATATCGTCGATCCCATCGACGCGTACTCGGCAGCCGATTTTCGCGCCGATGCGTTGCGCCTCGTCGGCGAGATCGTCGCGCGGGGTAACGTGCCGCTGCTGGTCGGCGGCACGATGCTGTACTACAAGGCGTTGACGCAGGGTCTGAACGATTTGCCCGCCGCCGATCCCGACGTGCGAGCGACGCTCGACGCCGACGCCGTGCGCGAAGGCTGGCCCGCGCTGCACGCACGCCTCGCCGACGTCGATCCCGTCACGGCAGCGCGTCTCGCGCCGAACGATTCGCAGCGCATCCAGCGCGCGCTCGAAGTGTTCATGCTGACGGGCCAGCCGATGTCGGCGCTGTTCGCCGCGCCCGCTCGCGACGACGACGCCGCGCGCCGCTATCGTTTCGTCCCCATCGCGCTGGAGCCGTCCGATCGCAGCGTGCTGCACGCACGCATTGCGCAGCGCTTCGACGCGATGCTCGCGAACGGTTTCATCGACGAAGTGAGGGCGTTGCGTGCGCGCGGCGATTTGCATCCGGGCTTGCCGTCGATGCGCTGCGTCGGATATCGGCAAGCGTGGGAATACCTGGACGGCGAAACCGATTACGACACCATGCGCGACAAAGGCATCTTCGCGACGCGCCAGTTGTGCAAGCGCCAGCTGACGTGGCTGCGCGCGATGCCGGAGCGGATCGTGATCGACTGCTGCGCGGGCGATGCGACGGCGCAAGCGTTGCACGCCATCGAGCGTGTGACGTCGGGCGCGGACCAATAAGACGCGAACACATGAAAAAAGCCGCCTGGCCTCGCAGCCCGGCGGCTTTCTGACCTTTTCAGCGACGCTGCGCTTCAGACCACGACTGTCTGCGCCTCGCCTTCCTTGCTCGCGCGCACGGCGCCGATCTTCCAGACCTGCTCGCCCGCTGCGGACAGCAGACCGATCGCCTTTTCCGCATCGGCGGCGGACACGATCACGGCCATGCCGATGCCGCAGTTGAACACGCGATGCATTTCCGCATCGGCGACGCCGCCGTGCTTCTGCAGCCACGAAAACAGCGGCGGCAGCGGCCATGCGCGGTGATCGAGCTCGGCCGTCAGACCGTCTTTCAGCACGCGCGGAATGTTTTCGACCAGTCCGCCGCCCGTGATGTGCGCCATGCCCTTCACTTCGAGCTGCTGCATCAGCGCGAGCAGCGGCTTCACGTAGATGTGCGTCGGCGCCATCAGGGCTTCGGCGAGCGAGCGGCCGTCGAAATCGGCGTTCAGGTCGGGCTGCGCGCGCTCGATGATCTTGCGCACGAGCGAATAGCCGTTCGAATGGATACCGCTCGACGCGAGGCCCAGCACGACGTCGCCCGGCACGATCTTGCTGCCGTCGATGATCTTGCTCTTTTCGACCGCGCCGACAGCGAAGCCCGCGAGGTCGTATTCGCCGTCGGGGTACATGCCCGGCATTTCAGCCGTTTCGCCGCCGATCAGCGCGCAGCCGGCCAGCTCGCAGCCCGTTGCGATGCCCTTGACGACGGTCGCCGCCGTGCCGACGTCCAGCTTGCCGCACGCGAAATAGTCGAGGAAGAAGAGCGGCTCGGCGCCTTGCACGAGGATGTCGTTGACGCTCATCGCGACCAGGTCCTGGCCGACGGTATCGTGCCTGTTCAACTGGAACGCGAGCTTCAGCTTGGTGCCGACGCCGTCCGTACCCGACACGAGCACGGGCTCCTTGTACTTCTTCGGCACCTCGAACAGCGCGCCGAAACCGCCGATGCCGCCCAGCACGCCGTCGCGCAGCGTCTTCTTGGCAAAGGGCTTGATCGCGTCGACGAGGGCGTCGCCGGCGTCGATGTCCACGCCTGCGTCGCGATACGACAATCCTTGGGCCGAATCAGTGGAATTCGGGGCGGATTTCGGTTGATTCATGAGGGGAGAGCTCGAAGGTCGGTAAAATGCGATTTTACCCGATGCCGGCCGTGTGGCTGGAATTTGAAACGCCGCCTCCGACGACACGACACCTGGGAAATCCGCTTTGCAGCAAAACAGTCCGATCCTCACGCCGTATCAGCGCCGCGCCTTCATCTGGCTTGCCATCGCGCTAGCCGTGGGCATTCTCCTCTGGCTGCTGAGCCCCGTTCTCACGCCGTTCCTGCTCGGCGCGATCCTCGCTTATGTCCTGCAGCCGGGCGTCGCCTGGCTCACGCGCCGCCGCGTGCCGCGCGGCCTCGCCGCGCTTTTGATGATGCTGCTGTTCGCGCTGATCGTCACGCTGCTGGTGCTGCTCGTGCTCGCCGTCATTCAGAAGGAAGTGCCGCAGTTGAAGCAGCAGGTCCCCGGTTTCTTCTCGCACCTGCACTTCTGGCTGCAGCCGAAGCTCGCTATGCTGGGACTCGCCGATCCGCTCGACTTCGCGAGCATCCGCGACATGGTGATGAGCCAGCTCGAAGGCAGCGCACAGACGGTCGCGCTGTATGCGTGGACGTCGATCCGCACCAGTTCGAACGTGATGATCACGGTCGTCGGCAATGTGGTGATGGTGCCGCTCGTGCTGTTCTACCTGCTGTACGACTGGAACGCGATACTCGCGCGCCTGCGCGGCTTCATCCCGCGCCGCTGGTTCGCGAAGACGATCCACCTCGCGCGCGACATGGATCACATGCTGTCGCAATACCTGCGCGGCCAGTTGCTCGTGATGGGCGTGCTCGCGGTGTTCTATGCGGTCTCGCTGTACATCGCCGGCTTCGAGATCGCGCTGCCCGTGGGTATTTTCACGGGGCTCGCCGTGTTCATTCCGTATATCGGCTTTGCGACGGGCTTCGCGCTCGCGCTCGTCGCCGCGTTGCTGCAGTTCGGCAACTGGTACGGCTTCGGCGCCGTCGCGGTGGTTTACGGGATCGGCCAGATACTCGAGAGCTTCTTTCTGACGCCGCGACTCGTCGGCGAACGGATCGGCCTGCATCCGCTCGCGGTGATCTTCGCGCTGCTCGCGTTCGGCCAGCTGTTCGGCTTTTTCGGCGTGCTGCTCGCGCTGCCCGTGAGCGCGATCCTGTCCGTCGCGCTTCGCGAATTGCGGCAGAGCTATCTGTCGAGTTCGCTTTACAAGAACTGATCGCCTGTCGGGTTATTCGGGGCTCACTTACGGCTTATCTATCGTGTCGCGCCAATTGACGCTCGATCTCGGCACCCCGCCGCCATCGACATTCGACAACTTCTTCGCCGGCGCCAACGCCGAGCTGGTCACGCGCCTGCGTGAACTGGACGCGGCGCTCGCGGCGGGACCCGTCGCGGACCGCACGTTCTACGTGTGGGGCGAGACGGGCAGCGGCCGCACGCATCTGCTGGAAGCGCTCGTGCACGAAGCGCCGCCGGGACACGCACGCTATGCCGGCCCGCCGAGCAGCCTCGCCGCGTTCGCGTTCGACCCTTCCGTTGCGCTGTATGCAATCGACGATTGCGACCGTCTGTCCGGCGCGCAGCAGATCGCGCTCTTCAACCTGTTCAACGAAGTGCGCGCGCATCCGACGAGCGCGCTCGTCGCGACGGGCAATGCCGCGCCGATCGGGCTCGAAGTGCGCGAGGACCTGCGCACGCGCCTCGGCTGGGGCCTCGTGTTCCACCTCGCGCCGCTCGCCGACGAAGGCAAGGCAGCCGTGCTGAAGCACGCGGCGCGCGAGCGCGGCATCAATCTCGCCGACGACGTGCCCGCCTATCTGCTCACCCATTTCCGCCGCGACATGCCGAGCCTGATGGCACTGCTCGACGCGCTCGACCGTTTTTCTCTCGAACAGAAGCGCGCGGTGACGCTGCCGCTCCTACGCACGATGCTCGCTTCGCCCGGTAACGGCAGCAACAGTGGCAACAGCGGCGACGACGTGCCCGACAGCCCGCGCCGTGTCGTGTCCTGAGCCTCGTCATCCGCTTCAAGTAAAATAGTCCCCCATGGCCAACCTCGCTCTCTTCGACCTCGATCACACGCTCATCCCCACCGACAGCGACCACGAATGGGGCCGCTTCATGGTGAAGCTCGGCATCGTCGACGCCGAGAATTTCGCGCGTGAGAACGACCGCTTCTATGCCGACTACAAGGCCGGCAAGCTAGACATTCATGCGTATCTGGTCGCCATGCTGACGCCGCTCGCGAAGTATTCGCGCGAGCAGCTGAAGGCGTGGCACGACCAGTACATGCACGAAGTGATCAAGCCCGCGATCATCCCCGCCGCGATGGAACTGGTGCGCAAGCATCGCGACGCAGGCGATCTGTGCTGCGTGGTCACTGCGACCAACGAGTTCATCACGGCGCCCATCGCCGAAGCGTTCGGCGTCGAGAAGCTGATCGCGTGCGAAGTGGAGACGATCGACGGCCATCCGGCTTCGGCCTACACGGGCTTTCCGAAGGGCACGCCTAGCTACCGCGAAGGCAAGATCGTGCGCACGGAGGAGTGGCTCGCGTCGCTGGGCAAAACATGGTCGGACTTCGAGCGCAGCTATTTCTACAGCGATTCGCACAACGACATCCCGCTGCTCGAAAAGGTCACCGACCCGATCGCGACCAATCCTGACGACACGTTGCGCGCTCACGCGCAGAAGCACGGCTGGCGCATCCTCGAACTCTTTCAACCCACGTGATCAAGAAACTCATTCGCAAGCTGCTCGGACAGGACGCGGCCCCCGCCGACGAGGCCGCGCCGTCCACTCAAACCGACGACAATCCGCCCGACGGCAACGGCCATGAACGCGTACACACGGGCCGCACGTCCGCCACGTCATCGAAAGGCAGCGCTGCATCACCGAAGGGCGGCTCGCGCCGCAAGCGGGCTGCGGCAGCCGTACCCGAGCCGGACGCGCCCGTCATCATCTCTTCCGATATTCACGGCATCGACCCGTCGCTGATTTCACGCAACGCGATCCGCGTCACGGAAGGCCTGCAGGGAGCGGGCTTCCGCGCGTTCATCGTCGGCGGTGCGGTGCGCGACCTGCTGCTCGGCATCGCCCCGAAAGACTTCGACGTCGCCACCGACGCCACGCCCGAACAGGTGCAGAAGCTCTTTCGCCGCGCGCGCATCATCGGGCGGCGCTTTCAGATCGTGCATGTGCAGTTCGGCCAGGAAATCATCGAGACGTCGACGTTCCGCGCGCTGGTCGACGCGCCGGCCGCCGACGCCGACATCAGCGCCGCGCCGCCGCGCCGCCTGAAGCGCGACGAGCTGGACCGGCGCACGCATGCCGTCGATGCGAGCGGCCGCGTGCTGCGCGACAACGTCTGGGGCGAGCAGCACGAAGACGCAACGCGACGCGACTTCACCGTCAACGCGATGTACTACGACCCCGCGACGCAGACGGTGCTCGACTATCACAACGGCATGTCCGATGTGCGCGCGCGCCTCTTGCGCATGATCGGCGACCCGGCCACGCGCTATCGCGAAGACCCGGTGCGCATGCTGCGCGTCGTGCGCTTCGCCGCGAAGCTCGATTTCGAAATCGAGGAAGCGACGCGCGCGCCGATCACGGATCTCGCCGATCTGGTCAACAACGTGCCCGCCGCGCGTCTCTTCGACGAGATGCTGAAGCTGCTGTTGTCGGGCCATGCGCTCGCGTGTCTTCAGCGTCTGCGCAAGGAAGGCCTGCATCACGGCCTGCTGCCGCTGCTCGACGTCGTGCTCGAACAGCCGCACGGCGAGCGGTTCATCACGCTCGCGCTGAACAACACCGACGCGCGCGTTCGCGCTGGCAAGCCGGTCTCGCCGGGCTTTCTGTTCGCGACGCTCCTGTGGCACGACGTGCAGCAACGCTGGCAGCAATACGAGGCGAACGCCGAGTATCCGGTGCCCGCGCTGCATCAGGCAATGGACGACGTGCTCGACATGCAGACCGAAAAGCTCGCGATTCACAAGCGCTTCTCGTCGGACATGCGCGAGATCTGGGGCCTCCAGCATCGGCTCGAAAAACGCTCGGGCCGGACCGCGCTGAAGCTGCTGGAACACCAAAGATTTAGAGCGGGGTATGATTTCCTCCTGTTGCGCTGCGAATCGGGCGAACTGGATGAGTCGGTCGGTTCGTGGTGGACGGAGTTCATCGAAGGAGACGCTGCCGCGCGCGAAGCACTGCTTGCGCAAGGCGGGAAGGACCGGACGCCCAGAAAACGACGGCGACGCAGCAGCCGGAACCGCAGCAAACAGGGCGACGGAATGGAGGGCGGCACGGGTTCAGGAAACCGCGCAGCGAACGATGCGAGCCAAGACGGCCCGCGTGACGACTGACGCAGTTCCGGCGCGCGCCGTCGAACGCAAGTTGCAGGAAGTTATGCCATGACGGTTGCCTATCTCGGCCTGGGCGCGAATCTCGGGGACGCGCGCCAGACCCTGAAAGACGCGGTGGTGTGCCTCGCACAACAGCACACCATCACCGTGCTCGCGAAATCGAGCTTCTATCGAACCGCCCCGATCGACGCGGGCGGCGACGACTATCTGAATCTCGTCGTGAAGCTCGAAACGACGATGCCCGTGCGGCATCTGCTCGCGCTGTGTCACAAGATCGAGCATCAGTTCGGCCGCGAGCGCCCCTTTCGCAACGCGCCGCGCACGCTCGATCTCGACATCCTGCTTTACGGCGAACACGCAATCGACGAACCGGATTTGATCGTGCCGCATCCGCGCATGACGGAGCGCGCGTTCGTACTCGTGCCGCTCGTCGAAATCGAACCCAAGCTGATCATTCCGCAACGCGGCCGCGCCGATTCGTTTCTTGCGGCCGTCGCGGATCAGCGGATCGAGAAGATGAAGTCGGCGTGTCAATGTCCGATGAGCAACGTGGCAATCTCAGCGGCAAACCCGGCGACAGACGCAACCACAAGCGCGACAACAACCGGTGACAGCGAAGCGGGCAACGCCCCCAAGGGCGGTTGCCGATGAACTCGCTGCCGATGACCGCCCCGCCGCTCACCGTCACCGCACCCGATCTGCGTCCACCGCATGGCTATCTGACGATCGAAGGGCCGATCGGCGTAGGCAAGACCTCGCTCGCGCGCCGGCTCGCGCAACGATGGTCGATGCACGAACTCTTCGAGCGCCCGCAGGACAATCCGTTTCTCGAACGCTTCTATCGCGACACATCGCACTATGCGTTGCCCGCGCAACTGAGCTTCGCGTTGCAGCGTGCGCAGCAGGTGCAGGACATCGATGCGCTGCGCACGGCAGGCACGCCGCTCATCACCGATTTCATGACGCAGAAGAATGACATCTTCGCGCGTCTGACGCTGCAGGACGACGAATACCAGTTGTACCGCGCGCTTGCAGCGAAGCTCGATGTGCCGGGACCATCGCCCGATCTGATCATCTATCTGCAGGCGAGCCCCGAGGTGCTGTTCTCGCGCATCCAGAAGCGCGCGGTGCCGATGGAACTGCAGATCTCGGATGCGTACCTGCGCTCGCTGTGCGACGCGTACAACGAGTTCTTCTATCACTATGACGGCGCGCCGGTTCTCACCGTCAACGCCGAACACCTGAATCCGCTCGATTCCGACGCGGACCTTGCTTTGCTCGTCGAGCGTGTCGAAACGATGCGCGGGCGCAAGGAATTCTTTGTCAAAGGCTCCGCGCTATAGCGTCTGGCTGTAGCGCGCTGCCGCATTCCCAACGGACATCCCATGACCTATTTGCAGGAGACGAGCCGCAGCGCCGTCACGGTCCCGAAACTGCAGGCGATGCGCGAGGCCGGCGAGAAGATCGCCATGCTCACGTGCTACGACGCGAGCTTCGCGGCACTGCTCGACCGCGCGGGCGTCGACGTGCTGCTGATCGGCGATTCGCTCGGCAACGTGCTGCAAGGACAAACGACGACGCTGCCCGTCACGCTCGATGACATCGCTTATCACACGGCGTGCGTCGCGCGCGCGCAGCCGTCCGCGTTGATCGTCGCCGACATGCCGTTCGGCACGTACGGCACGCCCACCGATGCGTTCGCGAGCGCCGTCAAGCTGATGCAGGCGGGCGCGCAGATGGTGAAGCTCGAAGGCGGCGCGTGGCTCGCGGATACGGTGCGCTTTCTCGTCGAACGCGCGGTGCCCGTGTGCGCGCATGTCGGGCTCACGCCGCAATCGGTGCACGCGTTCGGCGGCTTCAAGGTGCAAGGCAAGACGGAAGCGGGCGCGAGCCAGCTGCTGCGCGATTCGCGCGCGATGCAGGACGCGGGCGCGCAACTGCTCGTGATGGAAGCGATGCCGACGCTGCTCGCCGCCGAAGTCACAACGCAACTGCGCATTCCGACGATCGGCATCGGTGCGGGCGTCGAGTGCTCGGGTCAGGTGCTGGTGCTGCACGACATGCTGGGTATTTTCCCCGGCAAGCGTCCGCGCTTCGTGAAGGATTTCATGCAGGGACAGCCAAGCATCCCGGCTGCCGTCGAAACGTATGTGCGTGCCGTGAAGGACGGCACGTTTCCGGGTGCCGAGCACACGTTCTGAGTACACGCTCGCTGAGAGCACACGCGCGGCGGCGCGTGGTGATACATACATGCGCCACCACCGCTGCTGTTGGGGTTCAGTCGCCAACTGGAGCTGAACCGGCCGTCCCGAATCTTTTAAGACCGGTCCGATTCAGCGTGCAATTCCCGTCGTCTACCTTCGTTCTCTTTTCAACGCGCGGACCCGCGCGTCAACGGAGAGACGACCATGAGCCCCTTTTGCCTGATCGACGTCACGAGCATTCGTGATAACGCAAGCCACCCTCATCAACACGACGTCACCTGGCACGAGCGTCTCGCCGCGTGGATCGTGCGACTGATTCATCGCCATCACGGCTGATGCGTACCCTCTCCGATCTGCCGGCCAGAACGATCAACCGATAATCCGCGCCGGCAACGCCCCGCGCAGCGCATTGCAGAGCATCAGCGCTTCTGCGTTCGACACATCATCCCGAGTCAATACGCGCTCGCCCGCCTGCATCGCAGGATCATCGAGCAGCACACTCCGCATCACGCCCGGCAACACGCCCGACGACAACGGCGGCGTCCACCACCGGCCTTCAAGCTTTACGAACACGTTTGATCGTCCGCCCTCGGTCAACTCGCGTTTCTCGTTGAAGAACAGCATATCGAACGCATCGTGCGTTTCGGCTTCGCGCCAGCCGCGATCGTATTCCGCGCGGCGCGTCGTCTTGTGCAGCAGCAGCGGATCTGCCGCCTGCATCGTCGCGAACCCGTGATCGGGACCGAGCAGCACGCCGACAACTTCCTCCGTCAGCGGGACGAGCAGCGCGGAGGTGATTTCCACCGCGCCCGTCTTGTCGAGCGTCAGCCGCATCCGGTGCGGCGTGTCGGCGCGCAGCGCGGCGCATTGCGCGGCGAGTTTCGCGCGCACGGCCTCTTCGTCGAAACCGAAGCCCAGCCAGCGGGCGCTGTTTCCAAGCCGCGCGATATGGCGATCGAGGTGGCGCACACCGTCCTCGCGCGTCGCGTACATCGTTTCGAACAGCTGGAAACCGGGATCGGCTTCCGTCAGGAAACGCGCTTTCAATTTGCACTCCGCGTATTCGTCTTGCGCGACGCTATCGAGCACGATACCCGCGCCGATGCCCATTTCGCCGCGTCGCCGGCCGGCCTGCGTCGGCGCGCCGAGCGTCAGCGTGCGGATCGCCACCGACAGGCAAAAATCGCCGCACTGCCGGCCGACCGTTTCGCCGAGATCCGGCTGCGCATCGAGCCAGCCGATCGCGCCCGTGTACAAGCCTCGCGGCGTCGATTCGAGCTGCTCGATCAGTTGCATCGTCTTGTGCTTCGGCGCGCCCGTGATCGAGCCGCATGGAAAGAGCGCGCGCAGGACCTCGGCGAACGTGGTGCGCGCGCGCAGCGTCGCCGTGACAGTCGATGTCATCTGCCACAACGACTGATACGGCTCGATCGAAAAGAGCGCCGGTGTCTTCACCGTGCCCGTTTCGGCAATCCGCGACAGGTCGTTGCGCAGCAAGTCGACGATCATCACGTTTTCCGCGCGATTCTTTGGATCGTGGGCGAGAAAATCGGCGGCTGCGTGGTCTTGCGCCGCATCCGCCGAGCGCGGCATGGTGCCCTTCATCGGCCGTGTGCGCAGCGAAGCGCCCTTCTTCTCGACGAACAGTTCCGGTGAGCAGGACACGACCCAACGGCCGTCCGGTAACGCGATCAGCGCGCCGTAATGCACCGACTGCCGCGCGCGCAGCCGCCGGAACAGCGCGGCGGGCGTGCCGAACACGTCGAAGTCGAGCCGGTACGTGTAGTTGATCTGATAAGAGTCGCCGGCGCGCAAGGCGTCGTGAATGGCGCCGATGGCCTGCGTGAACTCGCGTTCATCGACGCTCGCCTCGACGCCGCCGATGCCCGCCACCGACGGCTCGACAGCCGCGCTGTCGTGCAGCGCGAGCCATGTGTCGACCTCGTCGCGCGACATCTTCTGGCAAGAATCGAACAACAAAAAACGCAGCGTGCCAGCGGCGCGCTGCGTCTTCTGATGCATAGCCTGTCCGAACTCGTAGTCGGCCAGCACGACGGCGAAAAGGCCGCTGTTCACATCGGCCGACGCCGCCTCGCAGACGGCATCCAGTTGCGCGACGTCAGTGCAGGCGCGCTCGTGCCGGAAGCCGGTGTAGAGCCGGCTCGACCGGCGACCCGGTGTCGAGTCGCAGTCGTCCAGCAACGCGAAGACGGTGCCTCTTTCGTGAGCCGCTGTTTCGTGAGACGTCATGCATACCGCCAACTTCGGAACGCGTTAGTCGAAGAAGCTCTTGACCCGGTCGAACCAGCTCTTGCTCTGCGGGCTGTGACGCGCGCCGCCTTCGACCAGCGACTTCTCGAACTGCTGCAACAACTCGCGCTGCGACTCGGTGAGCTTGACGGGCGTTTCCACCTGCACATGCACGTAGAGATCGCCAGCGATGCTCGAGCGCAGACCCTTGATGCCCTTGCTGCGCAGACGGAACGTCTTGCCCGACTGCGTGCCTTCCGGCACGGTGAAGCTCGCACGCCCTGCGAGCGTCGGCACTTCGATCTCGCCGCCCAGTGCCGCCTTCGTGAACGGGATCGGCATCTGGCAATGCAGGTCGTCGCCGTCGCGCTCGAACACCGGGTGCGCCTTGATGTGAATCTCGACGTACAGGTCTCCCGACGGACCGCCGTTGATGCCCGGCTCGCCATTGCCCGCCGAACGGATGCGCATGCCGTCGTCGATGCCTGCCGGAATCTTCACTTCCAGCGTCTTGGTTTCCTTCGTCTTGCCTGCGCCGTGGCAATGCGTGCAAGGCTCGGGAATGTGGGTGCCCGTCCCGTGGCACTTCGGACACGTCTGCTGGATGCTGAAGAAGCCCTGCGACATCCGCACCGCGCCCGCGCCGTTACAGGTCGGGCACGTCTCCGGCTTCGTACCCGGCTTCGCGCCCGAGCCATGGCAGACTTCACACGACACCCAGCTCGGCACGCGGATCTGGGTATCGTAACCGTGCGCGGCCTGTTCGAGCGTGATTTCCATGCTGTAGCGCAGGTCGGCGCCGCGATACACCTGCGGACCGCTGCGGCCGCCGCGTCCACCGCCCGCCGCCTGGCCGAAGATGTCGCCGAAAATATCGCCGAATGCGTCGGCAAAACCGCCGAAACCCTGAGCGCCCGCACCCGCCATGTTCGGATCGACGCCCGCGTGGCCGTACTGGTCGTAGGCCGCGCGCTTTTGCGAGTCCGACAGCATTTCATAGGCTTCCTTCACCTCTTTGAAATGCTCTTCCGTATCCTTGTTGCCCGGATTGCGGTCGGGGTGGTACTTCATCGCGAGCTTGCGATAAGCCTTCTTGATTTCGTCGTCGCTCGCGTTCTTTGCGAGGCCCAGAACGTCGTAGTAATCCCGTTTCGCCATATCGGTTCAGCGCCATCCGCGCAATGCGGCGCGGCGGCTCCTCTTGAATGCTGGAGTCTCGCGACTCGTAAGGCTTGGGCCCCGACCATAATTACGGGTCAAAAGCCGCGCCCTCCATAAAACAAATGTGCCCGGAGAGCCTAAAAGGCTCGCCAGGCGCGTGATCCGGTCAAACGCCCCAGACTTATGTCAGGCGCCAACCTTTTGCAGCCGGGCTGCGCATATCGCCATGCGCAGCCTTGCGGTTAAAGAGCAACCCGGCTTAGTCCTTCTTCACTTCCTTGAACTCGGCGTCGACGACGTCGTCGGCCTGCTGCTGGCTCGCGCCACCCGATGCTTCCGCACCGGCCGCACCGCCTGCACCCGCGGCGCCTGCTGCACCTTGCGCCTGCATGTCGGCGTACATCTTTTCGCCGAGCTTCTGCGACGCCGTTGCAACCGTCTCGATCTTCGCCTCGATCGCAGCCTTGTCGCTCGAGCCGCTCTTCAGCGTCTCTTCGAGATCCTTCAGCGCGGCTTCGATCTTTTCCTTCTCGCCCGCGTCCAGCTTGTCGCCGTACTCGGTGAGCGCCTTCTTCGTGCTGTGGACCAGCGCGTCGCCCTGGTTGCGGGCATCCGCCAGTTCACGCAGCTTGTGATCTTCTTCCGCGTTCGCTTCCGCGTCCTTCACCATCTTCTGGATTTCGGCCTCGGACAGACCCGAGTTCGCCTTGATCGTGATGCGGTTTTCCTTGCCCGTCGCCTTATCCTTCGCGCCGACGTGCAGAATGCCGTTCGCGTCGATGTCGAAGGTCACTTCGATCTGCGGCACGCCGCGCGGTGCGGGCGGAATGCCTTCCAGGTTGAACTCGCCCAGCAGCTTGTTGCCCGCCGCCATTTCGCGCTCGCCCTGGAACACCTTGATCGTCACGGCCGACTGGTTGTCGTCCGCCGTCGAATACACCTGAGCGTGCTTCGTCGGGATCGTGGTGTTCTTGTTGATCATCTTCGTCATCACGCCGCCGAGCGTTTCGATGCCCAGCGACAGCGGCGTCACGTCCAGCAGCAACACGTCCTTGCGGTCACCCGACAGCACCTGGCCCTGGATCGCCGCGCCGACAGCGACGGCTTCGTCCGGGTTCACGTCACGGCGCGGTTCCTTGCCGAAGAACTCCTTCACCTTTTCCTGCACCTTCGGCATGCGCGTCTGGCCGCCGACGAGAATCACGTCGTCGATTTCGCCGACCTTCACGCCTGCGTCCTTGATCGCGATGCGGCACGGTTCGATCGTGCGCTCGATCAGGTCTTCGACCAGCGCTTCCAGCTTGGCGCGCGTGATCTTCAGGTTCAGGTGCTTCGGACCCGACGCGTCCGCCGTGATGTACGGCAGGTTGATTTCCGTCTGCTGACCCGACGACAGTTCGATCTTCGCCTTTTCAGCGGCTTCCTTCAGGCGTTGCAGCGCGAGCACGTCCTTCGACAGATCGACGCCCTGCTCTTTCTTGAACTCGCCGATGATGTAGTCGATGATGCGCTGGTCGAAGTCTTCACCGCCGAGGAACGTGTCGCCGTTCGTCGACAGCACTTCGAACTGCATCTCGCCGTCCACGTCCGCGATTTCGATGATCGAAATGTCGAACGTGCCGCCGCCCAGGTCGAACACCGCGATCTTGCGGTCACCCTTTTCGGCCTTGTCCAGGCCGAATGCGAGCGCAGCCGCCGTCGGTTCGTTGATGATCCGCTTGACTTCCAGACCGGCGATGCGGCCCGCGTCCTTCGTGGCCTGGCGCTGGCTGTCGTTGAAGTACGCCGGCACCGTGATCACAGCTTCCGTGACCGGCTCGCCGAGGTAGTCTTCAGCCGTCTTCTTCATCTTGCGCAGGACTTCGGCAGACACCTGCGACGGTGCGAGTTTTTGCCCGTGCGCTTCGACCCACGCGTCGCCGTTATCGTGCTTGACGATCTTGTAGGGCATCAGGCCGATGTCCTTCTGCACTTCCTTTTCTTCGAAGCGGCGGCCGATCAGGCGCTTGACCGCGTACAGCGTGTTCTTCGGGTTGGTGACCGACTGACGCTTCGCCGGTGCGCCGACGAGCACTTCGTTGTCGTCCATATAGGCGATGATCGACGGCGTGGTACGAGCACCTTCCGAGTTCTCGATCACCTTGACCTGGTTGCCTTCCATCAGCGCCACGCACGAGTTGGTGGTGCCGAGGTCGATGCCGATGATTTTGCCCATTTTTACTAATCTCCTGACTTTGATCGTTGCGGGCATCGCTGGCTGGCCCATCCGGCCACCGGGCGCCCCGCCCTGAATTTCAACCTGCACTCAACATAAGTGCACCCGCATCGTTTTCAAGACCCCAAATACGATGCGGTCATTAAATTTTTTCAATCGGTGCGGCCGTTGTCCGAGGCCGGTTCAACGGTCCCGCCAGCGGCGCCTGGGCCGGATGAGCACGGTCCAGCCGCCGCCGCTGCGCCTGGACGGGCAGTGTCTGCACCTGCAGCGCCCAGACCGGCCGCGCCTAAACCGGCCGTGCGCATTTTCTCACGGGCCGCGCCGACGGCCGCCTCGAACTGCGCGAGGCCGTGCCAGCCGGTCGCCCGGCCGAGGCGCTTGCCGCGATGGAAGAAGAACCATGTCGGCACGCCGTGCAGCATGAAGCGCCTGCCGAGATCGCGATGCTCGTAGACGTTGCTGTGAAACCACCGCAGGCCGAGCGCGCGGATCGCGTCCGGCTGCGCGAGCATCGCCTTCTTCGCGATCTCGCAGTTGTAGCAGTCGAGCCCCCAGAAAAACACCACGGCCAGTTCCTCCCCCGCGGACTGCAGCCCGGCGTCGAAGGTTTCGGCGGTGAGTTCCTGCATGTCGAAGGCTGCGAACGCGGCACTGTCGACGGGTATTCCGGCCATGTCGGTACGGACAGGCGCTTACTTGGGCGCCGCGACCGTCACCAGCGCCGGACGCAGCACGCGATCGGCGATCACGTAGCCCTTTTGCAGCACGGCGACGACCGTGTTTGGCTCCTGCTCGGCCGGCACCATCGAAATGGCCTGATGTCGATGCGGATCGAACTTCTCGCCGACCGGGTTCAGCGCGACGACCTTGCCCTTTTCGAGCGCGCCCGTCAGCTGACGCAGCGTGAGTTCAACGCCTTCGCGCACCTTCGCCAGATCGTCGGTCGAATGCGCAACGGCGGCTTCGAGGCTGTCGACGACGGGCAGCAGATGCTCCGCAAAACTTTCGATCGCGAATTTGTGCGCCTTCGCGACGTCTTCCTGGCCGCGGCGGCGAACGTTTTCCGTCTCCGCTTTCGCGCGCAGGAAGCTTTCCTGCAGTTCAGCTACTTTCGCCTGAGCGTCGGCCAGCGCGGCCTCGACACCTGCCGGCGCGGCTTGCGCCGGCTGTTCGGCAGCGCCCGCTTCCGGCTGCTGTGCCTGCTGCTCGCCCGATGCGGCCTCTGCGGCCTGGCGCGCTTCGTCGGCGGGCGTGGGGTTCTGGCTCGTCGGTTTCTCTTGCGTGTTTTCCATGTCGCTGAAATTCAAAAAAAATTAAGGCCAAGAAACGGCGGCAGGGCCAATGCGGATCGCCCGATGGGTGTCGTACCGCTACGACCTGCCGGCCGCGCATCAACCGTTCAAGTTAGGGCGCGTACGCCGTATTTCAAGGCACCCGCAAGGCTTTTTGCACCTTGCAGACGCCCGGAAATGCGCGGTAACAAGCATTTCAGGCGCGTCATCATAATAAGATTGAGCGCGCTGCGCGAGTGTCCTAAACTCATCTTGAGCGTCCGAAAAGGCACGTTAACCCTAACCTGACGCCCACCTTACCACTAGCTGAACCGCCCGTTTCCGCTTGCAATCTCCAAGGGGAGTACCGTGAAACTGACCTTCGCTATATCGGTGGTCGCAATGGTACTCATTGCAGGCACCACGACCATCTGCATGTCCGGGGTCGTCAACGACCGCACCACCGAATACGGCGGCGTGCACGCGACGATCGAACAGCTGTTCAACCCCTACTGGAAATTTTGTCGATAACGCGTCTGTCGCGCTTGGTCGGCCGGCCATGTAATCCGGCGGCCGGCTCGCGATATGTCTTGCGCCGCTCATGCTCGAGCTGGCGCTTCTGCCTGCTCTCTTCGGTTTCCACGTAGAGCGTCTGCGCGACGCTCGCCGGGCCGCGCACGTCGCATACGCCGAGCACTTCAACCTGCCACACGACCCGTTCGATTTCGATCTCAACCATATCGCCGACGCGCACATCCTTCGCCGGCTTCACGGCCGCACCGCCGATCCGCACCCGGCCTTTCTCGACGGCATCCGCCGCCAGCGAGCGCGTCTTGAAGAAGCGCGCGGCCCACAGCCATTTGTCGATGCGCAAGCGCGCGCCAGATTCGGTAGAAATCTTGTAGTTCATCAGTCCTTCTTCGAGCGCCCGAGGCGCGGTCATACAGAGTACGTCTGGAAAAGCGTCAGCCGGTCTTGGATGCACGTTGCATGCCGGACATGGAATTTCAAGCCACGGATGCGCTTTGCGGCACGTTCGCCTGAACCGGCCAGCCTTGCAGATGCTGCGCAACGATTTCGCCGAGCGCCGCGATCCATGCCGGCGACGCGTTCAGGCAGGGAATAGCGTGAAAAACTTTCCCGCCAGCGTGAACGAATTCGTCACGCACCTCCATGCCGATTTCCTCGATGGTTTCGAGGCAGTCGGCCGTGAAGCCCGGACAGAACAGATCCGCGCGACGCACGCCCGCCGCGCCCAGTTCCTTCAGCGTCGGCGCCGTATAAGGCTGCAGCCACTCCGCCTTGCCGAAGCGCGACTGGAACGTCACGCGGCACTCGACGGACGTGAGCCCGAGCGCGTGCATCAACAGCGACGCCGTCTGCTGACACTGCTCGTGATATGGGTCGCCCAGATCGAGCGTGCGCTTCGGCACGCCGTGGAAGCTCAGCACGAGCTTGTCGCCGGCAGCGAAATCGGGACGGCCGTGCGTGTGCCAATAGTGATTCACCTGCGCGGCCAGCGCCGCGATATACGCGGGATGGTCCGCGTACTGGCGCACGGTGCGGATTTCCGGCTGATTGCGCATCCGCTTGAACGCGGCGAATGCATCGTCGAAAGCGGTGGCCGTGGTCGACGACGAATACTGCGGGTACATCGGCATCAGCAGGATGCGCTCGGCGCCTGCCAGCTTGAGCTGGTTGAGCATCGCTGGAATGCCGGGCGTGCCGTAGCGCATCGCATAATCGACGATCACTGCGTAGTCGTTCACCTGCAGCAGATGCCGCAGCCCTTCCACCTGCTTTTCCGTGTGCACGCGCAACGGCGAGCCTTCCGGCATCCACACGGCTGCGTACTTCTTCGCCGATGCCGCGCCACGAAACGGCAGGATCAGCAGACGCAGGATGATCTGCCACAGGAACGATGGAATCTCGACCACGCGCGGATCGGACAGGAACTGCGCGAGATAGCGTCGCACGGCGCGAGGCGTCGGCGCATCGGGCGTACCGAGGTTGATGAGCAGTACGGCGACACGATGTGCCGCGGCAGGCTGCGAAGGCCGCTCGAGGTCGAAGCGCATAGGCTGGAGAAACGCCGCGCAAGCGCGGCACGTAATGGTCGTATTGAACGTATTGGGCTGGAGATCATTATAGCGGCGCGGTCTGCCGCCGATACCTGGCCATTCGGCCAATTGGCACGGCGGAAAACGCCGTGCATGATGACCATCATGACGGCGGCGATGCGCCGATGAATGCAGCGCGCCTTTTACTGCTGCTTATTGCTGGCTGAGCGTCATCGAAAGCAGGCGCGCGGTGATGTCGACGATGGGGATCACGCGGTTGTACGCCATGCGCGTCGGCCCGATCACGCCGAGCGTGCCGACTATCTGGCCGTTCACCTCGTACGGCGCGGTTACGACGCTCATTTCCTCGATGGGGACGAGATTCGATTCGCCGCCAATGAAAATCTGCACGCCTTGCGCGTGACTCGACACGTCGAGCAGCTGAAGGAGACTCGTCTTTTGATCGAACACATCGAAGAGCTTGCGCAGCCGCGCCATGTCCGAAGAAAGATCGGCCACTTCGAGCAGATTGCGCTCGCCGGAAATCAGCACGGTTTCGCCCGTGTCTGTGACGTCGGTGCTCGCGGTGACGGCCGCGTGCATCAGCGTCGTCATGTCGCCGCGCAATTCGTCGATCTCTTCGCGCAGACGCCTTCGCACTTCGTCGAACGACAGGCCGGCGAAGTGCGCGTTGATGTAATTGGATGCCTCGGTGAGCTGCGACGGCGTGAAATCGCGCTGCGTCGCCATGATGCGGTTCTGCACGTCGCCTTCGGGCGTCACGATGATCAGCAGGATGCGCTTGTCGGACAGGCGCAGGAACTCGATCTGCTTGAACACGTGGCTGCGGCGCGGCGTCAGGATCACGCCCGCGAACTGCGACAGGTTGGACAGCACGCTCGCCGCCGCGGCGACCACCTTCTGCGGCTCGCCGGGCTGAAGCGTCGTCTTCACCGCGCGCATCACGGCATCGTCATCGGCGGCGGGCTCGACGGTCAGCATCGTGTCGACGAAAAGCCGGTAGCCGCGTGGCGTCGGAATGCGTCCCGCCGATGTATGCGGACTGATGACGAGGCCCAGCTCCTCCAGATCGGACATCACGTTGCGGATGGTTGCCGGGCTGAGCTCGAGCCCGGAATACCGCGACAATGTGCGCGAGCCAACCGGCTGACCCTCGGCGATATATCGCTCGATCAGCGTTTTCAGGAGGGTTTGTGCGCGAGGATCTAGCATGGCGAGGAAATTTTAGCGTAATGACCGAACAGCGAACCGAACAGCCGTCCATACAGCGGCGAGCACACGCCAGCACGCAGCGCAACGGGCACGCTGCCGCAGGCCACGCGCTGCGCGGCACCCCATCCGCTCTCGCGCCGCCGCTCGTTCGCCTATGCAGTCGTCACGTCTGTCATGAGGACTTCACCATTCTAACGATAATCGGCCAATGGCTGGATGGCAGCGCGCGGCGACGGGGCATCCGCCCGCCCGGCGCACCCGCCGCCGACGGTTCTTTTCGGGTCGCACCTATGGTGTAATGCCGGCATGCAAGCTAACAGCCAGTTCAAGACCGTTGCGCTCGTCGGGCGCAGCAACACGCCGGGCATCGGGGAGCCGCTGACCGCGCTCGCCACGTGCGTCGAAAAGCTCGGCTTCGAGGTCGCGTTCGAGGCGGAAACCGCGCACGAAATCGGCGTGACGCGCTGGCCCATGCTGCGTCCGGCCGAGATCGGCGCGCGCGCGGACGTCGCGATCGTGCTCGGCGGCGACGGCACGATGCTCGGCATCGGCCGCCAACTGGCGCCGTACAAGACACCGCTCATCGGCATCAACCACGGGCGGCTCGGCTTCATCACCGACATCCCGTTTTCCGATATGCGCGAGATCATCCCGCAGATGCTGTCGGGCAGCTTCGAGCGCGAAGAGCGCACGCTGCTCGAATCGCGGATCATGCGCGCCGGCCAGCCGATCTACCACGCGCTCGCGTTCAACGACGTCGTCGTGAACCGTTCGGGCTTTTCGGGCATGGCGGAACTGCGCGTGTCGGTGGACGGGCGCTACATGTACGACCAGCGCTCGGACGGTCTGATCGTCGCGACGCCGACGGGCTCGACGGCTTATGCGCTGTCGTCGCAGGGGCCGATCCTGCATCCGCAGCTCCAGGGCCTCGTGCTCGTGCCGATCGCGCCGCACGCGCTGTCGAACCGGCCTATCGTGCTGCCCGACGATTCGAAGGTCAGCATCCAGATCATCTCGGGCCGCGACGTCAACGTGAACTTCGACATGCAGTCGTTCACCGCACTCGAACTGAACGATACGATCGACGTGCGCCGCTCGCGCCATACGGTGCCGTTCCTGCACCCCGTCGGCTACAGCTATTACGCGACGCTGCGCAAGAAGCTGCACTGGAACGAGTACCCGTCGCGCGAAGACGACCCTGACGACTGAACCCGCCCCGCACCGCCCGTAAACATAGCAAGACACCGTAACGCCAACCATCACGCAAGCCACGCCAGACAGACGAGCCATGCTCCGCCACCTCTCGATACGCGACTTCGTCATCGTCGCCGCGCTCGACCTCGAATTCGACAGCGGCTTTACGGTCTTCTCCGGCGAAACGGGCGCCGGCAAATCCATTCTGATCGACGCGCTCGCGCTGGCGCTCGGCTCGCGCGCCGATGCGAGCGTCGTTCGCACAGGCGAAGCGCGCGCGGACATCACGGCGGAGTTCGAAACGCACCCGCTCGCCGATGCATGGCTCGACGAACAGGCGCTCGCCGCCGATGAAACGGAACATGGCAACACGGTGATGCTGCGGCGCGTGATCGATGCGAACGGCCGCTCGCGGGCGTTCATCAACGGCACGGCAGCGACGCTCACGCAACTGCGCGAAGTCGGCGAAATGCTCGTGGATATTCACGGCCAGCACGCGCATCAACTCCTGATGCGGCCCGATGCGCAACGCGAGCTGTTCGATACGCACGCGGGACTGCTCGATACGACGGCCGCCGTCACGCGCGCGTGGCGTGCGTGGCGCGATGCGGGGCAGGCCGTCGAAACAGCGCAAACCAGGGACCGCGAGCTGCAACTGGAACGCGAGCGGCTCGCGTGGCAGCTCACCGAACTGGACAAGCTCGCGCCCCAGCCCGGCGAGTGGGAAGAGGTCAACGCGGAGCATCGGCGGCTGTCGCATTCGGCGAATCTGATCGACGGCGTGCAGGGCGCGCTGTCTGCGCTGTCCGAATCCGACGACGCGATGATCGGGCATCTATCGTCGATCATCTCGAAGCTGCGCGATCTCGCCGAGATCGATCCCGAGTTGAACGACGCGCTCGCCGCGCTGGAGCCGGCCGAAATCCAGTTGCAGGAAGCCGCGTACTCGCTGAGTCATTACGCGCAGCGGCTCGAACTCGATCCCGATCGGCTCGCTCAGGTCGAAAAGCGCCTCGACGCGCTGCACTCGGCTGCGCGCAAGTTCCGTCTGCAACCCGAAGCGCTGCCGCAAGAGCATCAGGAGCGCCGCGAGCAGCTCGCGAAGCTCGATGCCGCCGCCGATCTCGACGCGCTCCGTGCCGCCGAGGCCAAGGCGAAAGACGCGTACCTCGCCGAAGCGAAGGTGCTGTCGAAGGCGCGCACGAAGGCGGCGAAGGCGCTGGGCGCGGCCGTGACGACGGGCATGCAGGAACTGTCGATGGCGGGCGGCAGCTTCGAAGTCGCGCTCGTGCCGCTGCCCGAAGGCGGCGCGCATGGCATGGAGCAGATCGAATTCCGCGTCGCCGGTCATGCGGGCGTGCCGCTGCGGCCGCTCGCGAAAGTCGCCTCAGGCGGCGAGCTCGCGCGTATCAGTCTCGCGCTCGCGGTGATCGCGAGCACGGCGAGCCCGACGCCCACGCTGATCTTCGACGAAGTGGACACGGGTATCGGCGGTGGTGTCGCGGAAGTGGTCGGCCGTCTGCTGCATCAGCTCGGCGAGCATCGGCAGGTGCTGTGCGTGACGCACCTGCCGCAAGTCGCCGCACGCGGCGATCATCACTTCCAGGTCGCGAAGAGCGGCAACGGCAAAGGCAGTACGATCAGCACCGTCACGTCGCTGGACAAGACGAGCCGTATCGAAGAAGTCGCGCGCATGCTGGGCGGCCTGGAGATCACGGCCACCACGCGCAAGCACGCGAAGGAAATGCTCACGACGGCCTGAGTCCCGAACGGCGCTCGTCCTCAGAGAGCGCCGTGAGGCGAACGACCTCCCCGCAACAGCACGCGAGCCGCTATCCGAACACCCGCTTCCACAAGCGCAATACGGCCTCGCGTTCTTTCCCGACGGTCTGCGGCTCGACGCGCGCCTTCTCCATGCCGTCGAGCCGCAGCTTGTGCTGCAGCTTGCGATACGTCCGGTAAGCCGCGCCGACGGTATCCGCCTCCTCTCCGCTCATCAGGCCGAAGCGCGACACTTCGCGCAGCAACGCGATGTTGCCGGTGTTGCGGATCAGCTCGGGATCGCGTGCCGCATGCAGCAGCACCCAGTACTGCACGGCGAACTCGATATCGACCATGCCGCCGCGATCGTGCTTCAGATCGAACAGCTCGGTGCGGTTCGGATGGCCCTCTTCGACACGCCGGCGCATATCGACGATCTCAGTTGCAAGCGCAGCCGCGTCGCGCGGCGTCGTCAGCACCTGCTCGCGGATCGCCTCGAACTTCGCGCCAATCTCGGCATCGCCCGCGCAATAGCGCGCACGCGTGAGCGCCTGGTGCTCCCAGACCCATGCCGTATTGGCCGCGTCGCCTTCGCGCAGCTGATAGCGGCGAAATGCGTCGAGGTCAGTGACGAGCAGACCCGATTCGCCGTTCGGACGCAGCCGCAAGTCGACGTCGAACAGAATGCCCGCGCCCGTCGCCGTCGTGAGCCACGTGATCAGACGGCGCGTGAACGTCGCGTAGATGTCGGACGCGTTGTCGTCCGGGTCGTCGTAGAGAAAGATCAGATCGAGATCCGATGCGTAGCCGAGCTCCTTTCCGCCGAGCTTGCCGTACGCGATGATCGCGAAGCGCGGCACCTCGCGATGGCGCTTCGCAAGCTGGTTCCAGACGGCTTCGATCGTCACGTCGAGCACGGCGTCCGCGAGTTCGGACAGACGGTCGCTGACGTGCTCGACGCTCAGCTTGCCCGCCAGATCGATCAGCAGAATGCGGAACACTTCGGCCTGATGCGCGTGGCGCAGCAGATCCATCTGCTGTTCGACGCCGTCGGCCGCCGCGAGCCGCGCACGCAGCGCACGCTTGAACTCGGGCCAGTCGAACGGGCTCGCCATTGCTTCGTCGTCGAGCAGCTCGTCGAGCAGTTGCGGATGGCGAATCAGATAGCCGGCCGCCCAGCGCGACGCGCCCAGCACCGACAGCACGCGATGCAGCGCCTGCGGGTACTCCGTCAGCAGCGCGAGATACGCGCCGCGCCGTCCGACGCCTTCGAGCAGATCGAACAGGCGCACGAGAATGTCGGCCCGCCGCTCGGGCGGCTCCAGCGTGCGCGCGGCCTCGAGCGCGCGCTGCGCGACGATGTCGAAGCGCTGCCGGCTGCGCTCCGCGAGACCCGCATAGCGCGACGACTGCCACACGGCTTTGAGACGCGCGAGCAGATCGCCTGGCGCGTCGATGCCCAGCTCGACGAGGCGCGCGGCGAGCGCTTCGTCGGCGCCGTCGTCGGCGAGCGCGCTGCTCCAGACCCACGCCGCCGCGCCGTCTTCGGGCACGCCGCAGCCACCCTGCCCGCTCACCTTGTCGGCGAAAATCTGGTCGAACTGCTGTTCGACCAGCTCGCGATGCGCTTCGAGCTTCGCCATCAGCGACGCGTAGTCGTCGAAGCCCATCGACTTCGCGAGATGCGCGCGCTCGCCGGAATCGACGGGCATCGCGTGGGTCTGCGCGTCGTTGCGGTATTGCAAGCGGTGTTCGAGCTCGCGCAGAAACAGATACGCGCTCGACAGATCCGCGCACACTTCCGGCGAAACGAGACCGCGCGCGGCCGCATGCGTCAGCACGGCGAGCGTCGGACGCACGCGAAAGCCCGCGTCCTGGCCGCCGCGTATCAGCTGGAACACCTGCGCGCTGAACTCGATCTCGCGGATGCCGCCGCGGCCGAGCTTGATGTCATCGGCCTTGTCGGGCCGCATCGACGCGCGCCGCTGCGCTTCCTGGCGAATCTGCAGGTGCAGCGAACGGATCGCGCTGATCACGCCGAAGTCCAGGTAGCGGCGATAGACGAACGGCTTCACGATCGAGTCGAGCTGCTTCGAGAGCCTGCGCGCCGGCTCGCTTGCCAGCGCGGACACGAGCCGCCCTTTGATCCACGCGTAGCGTTCCCATTCGCGGCCCTGCACGTAGAAATATTCTTCGAGCATGCCGAGACTGCACACGAGCGGCCCCGAATCGCCATTCGGCCGCAGCCGCATGTCGACGCGAAACACGTAGCCGTCGGCCGTCACTTCGGCGAGCGCCGCGATCAGCCGCTTGCCGAGTCGCGTGAAGAAGTCCTGCGTCGCGATGGGCGAGCGCTGGCCGCCCGTCGTCTCGCCGTCGTCTTCGTAGACGAAGATCAGGTCGATGTCCGACGATACGTTCAGCTCGCGCCCACCCAGCTTGCCCATGCCGACCACGCCGAGCGACAGCCGCTCGCCCTGCGAGCCGCGCGGCTCGCCAAAGAGCGCTTCGAGATCGGCGGAAACGACGGCCATCGCGCGCTGGATCGTCGCTTCGGCGAGGTCGGTCATCGTGCCCGTCACTTCGGCCACGTCGGCCGCGCCCGTCAGGTCGCGTTCCATCACTGCGCAAAACACTTCAGTACGAAGCTGACGCAGCGCCTTTTTCAACGCGTCTTCGGAAAGCGGCGCATCGAGCGCCGCCCGCAATGCGCCAGCAAGCGCGTCGAGCCGCGCGTCGATGCGCTGCCGGTTGATGGGCGCCGCCGCCAGCGCCGCGACGCGCGCCGCGAGATCGGGTTGCGCCGCATTGGCACGCGATGCGTAGTGCGAATAGCTGGAACTCAACAGGGATGGTTCGGTCATCAAAGATCTGGCTCGCTTGTTGCTGAATTGCGGCTGAGGTGTCTCGCGGCCGTTGCTCGCGCAACCCGCCGGCACCCCGTGTGGCCTTGCGCACACCCGCTGCGCCTCACGGCCTTGGCGGCTGGCCCGTGTGATACATTTCGTCGTTAGAACCGCAAAACTACCATATGCCTACCCCGTCGCAGCATGTCCGAGCGAAACTCATCCGCCGACCCGCATGAAGCCGGACGCGTCAAGCCCGTAGGCGGAAGCGATCATGTGGTGCTGCGCCATACGCTGCGAGTCCTGCTCAGTATTGCGCTCTTCCTGTACTTCGTCGTTCTGCTGGCCGTGCTCGGCCTGCGCTACCTCGTGCTGCCGTACGCCGACTCCTTCCGGCCGAGAATCGAGACAGCCGTTTCCGAAAAGATCCACGCCCAGCTCAGGATCGGCAAGCTTGCGCCGCATTGGACAGGCTTCCAGCCAGGACTCGAAGCCACCAACGTCACCATCACCAATCGCGACGGCAAGGTCGCACTGATGATCCCGCATGCGAGCGCGACCGTGTCGTGGTCGTCCGTCTGGAAGCTCGCGCCCATTCTTTCCAGCGTGATCATCGACAAGCCGGACCTGCTCATCGAGCGCGAGACGGACGGCTCGCTCACCATCGCGGGCGTGACGGTGCCGACGGTTCACACAGGCAACGACACGTTCAGCACCTGGCTGTTGCGCCAGCAGGCGATGATCCTGCGCGGCGGCACGCTGCGCTGGCACGATACCCGCCGCGACGCGCCC
Source organism: Paraburkholderia franconis (assembly GCF_009362735.1). GTDB lineage: Bacteria > Pseudomonadota > Gammaproteobacteria > Burkholderiales > Burkholderiaceae > Paraburkholderia > Paraburkholderia franconis. The sequence goes on from NZ_WHNP01000002.1 coordinate 159,110, forward strand.
GAGATTGCACTGCAGAATATCCGGCTCGCCATTCTCAGCGACGGCTACGATCACAAGCTTGCGCTCCAGGCACCGCCCGACGGCAAGGTGCTGTTCGGTCCGCTCGACTTCCGCGCGCACTTCCGTCACGCGCGCCTCGGGGCAATGGGCAAGCCGATCAACTGGACGGGTGAGGCGTATATCTCGACGGGCCCCGTCGATCTGCCGATGCTCGCCCGCTACATGGATTTCCCGATCGAAACCTACGCCGGCCGCATCGACAACGCGATCTGGCTGCAGTTCACGCAAGGCCGCGTGAGGTCCGCGGCCGGTGAGCTGTCGGGCAACAGCATCGCGCTGCGCGTGAAGCCGACACAACCGAAACTCGACGTGCCCGTCGCGCGTTTTTCGTGGGCCGTCGCGCACGACGCGGACGAATGGACGCTCGATCTGCGCGATCTGCGCGCCGAACTCGGGCAACCGCCGCTCGACGACGGCACGCCCGTCGCGCGCATCCTCGCCTTCCATACGCTGTCGAGCCGTTACCGGGTGCCGAGCGTGCAGCACGGACAACTGATCAGCATCACGGGCGATCGCGTCGACCTGGGCATCCTCGCTGAATTCAGTCGCGCGCTGCCGCTGCCGAGGCGCCTTTTGAACAACCTCGTGCGCTACAACCCGCGCGGTCTCGTCGCGGACTACACGATCGAAGTCGAGCGCGGCAAGCCCGATTCGGGCGAAGCCGCGAGCGAGCATCGCGAGCCGGGCGCGGAGCCGATCATCCGCTATCGCTTCAAGGGCGATCTGCAGGGCATCAGCATCGCCGCGCAGGAGCCGCCGCCGGGCCTCACCGCGAGAAATCACCCACGCGCGGGCATTCCGGGCATAGAGAATCTGTGGGGCAACGTCGACGCCGACGAACGGCACGGCGCGCTCACCATCGACACGGCGAACGCGGCGATCACGATGCCTGGCGTGTTCGACGATCCGCGCCTCACGCTCGACCATCTGAGCGGCAAGGGCACATGGACGATCGCACCCGCCGTCGCGCCGGGGCAACGGCACAAGGCGTTCGATGTGCAGGTATCGGAGCTGAAAGTGTCGAACGCGGACACGGCCGCGACGGCGACGGCCAGCTATTCGAACATCGGCAGCGGGCGCGGCTCGCTCGATCTGAAGGCCGGGTTCGAGCGCGCGCAGGTCGCGCGCATCACGCGCTATCTGCCGACCAGCATCAGCGAAAAGCTGCGCATCTATCTGGGCCACGGCTTGCAGGCGGGCATGTCGCGCGGCGCGACGATCGAAATTCACGGCAATCTCGACAAATTCCCCTATTCGCGCGATCCGAAGGCGGGCATCTTCCGGATCGTCGCGCCGTTCAAGGGCGGCCGCTTCGATCCGTCGCCGTACCCGCCGCGCACGCTGAAGAACGGCACGCCGAACGTATGGCCCGCGCTCGACGGCATCGACGGCGAGTTCCAGCTGAAAGAGAACCTGCTGCGCTTCGACGCCGAGCGCGCCCATTACAAGCGCATCGCGTTGAACAAGGTGACGGGCAAGATCGACGACCTGGGCACGCGCGCATCGAGCCTCGTCATCACGGGCGACGCGCACGGGCCGCTCGCCGACATGCTCGACTACGTGAACAACAGCGCGCTCGGCGGCATGGCGAAACATCAGACGGAAAAGATCCATGCCGACGGCCCTGCCGCACTCGCGCTCAAGCTGACGGTGCCGCGCACGTTGCCCCCGCCTGGCGCCCCGCCGAAGCCGCGCGTCGCGGTGGAGGGCTCGCTTGCGTTTGAGAACGACAGGCTGTCGATGGACAATGTCCCGCCGCTGTCGCAACTGCGCGGCAAGGTGCGCTTCACCGAGCACACGGCGCAGGTCGACGGGCTCACCGGGCAGTTCATGGGCGGCGACGTGCGCGCGAAAGGCGGACTGAACGCGAGCGGCGCGTACGCACTCGACGTGTCCGGGCATGTCGCCGTCGATGCCGCACGCGGACTGAACCTGCGCGGCCTGCCTGCGCAGGTGTTGACGCGGATGAACGGCAGCGCGCCGTACGACATGAGCGTACGCGGCGCCAAAGGCCGCTTGCCGGATGTCGCCGTTCATTCGGACCTGACGGGGCTCGCGCTCGATTTCCCTGCGCCGTTCAACAAGCCGATCGGCACGCCGATGCCGCTCGATTTCACGTTCCGGCCGACTGTTTCGAACGAAGGCGGCAGCGCTGTCGTGGAAGGCAACGGCAACAGCAACGGCATCCAGCGCGCCGATCTCACCTTTGGCCCGATCGCGGCGACCTATCTGCTCCGGCACGCGCCCGGCCAGCCGCCCGAAGTCGTGCGCGGCGCCGTCGGCGTGAACCGGCCGGCCGATCTGCCGTCGGAAGGTGTGACGGCCGCCGTCGACATCGACGCGCTCGACGCCGACGCCTGGCGCGCCCTCTTCCTGCAGATGCGCAAGGCGAACGAAGGCGTCGCGCCGATGCCGCCCAGCGCGACGGCCGTGCAGTTCATGCCGAACCGCTTCGCCGTGCACATCGGCACGCTGACGCTGCTCAAGCGCCGCTGGGAAAGCGTGGTGGTCGGCGCGTCGCGCTACGACAAGCAGTGGCAGGCGAACATCGCATCGAATCAGGTGTCGGGTCACGTGTCGTGGCTGCCGGGCGCGACGCCGGGCTCACCGGGCACGCTGCAGGCGCGCCTCGCCCGGCTCGTGATTCCATCCGTGGCCGAAAACGATCTGCTCGGTCCGGCCATCAACCAGCCGGCGCAGAACATTCCGTCGATCGATCTCGTCGTCAACGAGCTGATCGTGCGCGGGCGCAATTTCGGCAAGCTCGAAGTCAACGCGCACAACTTCGAGGACAACGGCACGCCCGTCTGGCAACTCGATTCGCTGCAAATCAGCAACCCGGCCGCGACGCTCAAGGCGACGGCGAACTGGCGCACGGGCCGCAACTACGGCGCGAACCAGGACGACGAGGCCGAACGCAGCACCGAACTCGATTTCAAGCTCGACGTCAAGGATGCAGGCGCGCTGCTCGAGCGCGCGGGACTGCCGCGCACGCTGAAGGCGGGCGAAGGATCGGTGTCGGGCAAGCTCGGCTGGCGCGGCGGTCCCACGAAACCCGACTATCCGACGCTGAACGGCAACCTCGCCGCCGATCTGCGGCACGGACAGATTCTCAAGGTCGATCCGGGCGTCGCGAAGCTGCTCGGCGTGCTGAGCCTGCAAAGCCTCGCGCGCTACGCGACGATGGATTTCCGCGACGTGATCGGCGAAGGGCTGCCGTTCGAGCACGTGACGGGCACAGCACGGGTCGAGAACGGCATCGGCACGACGAACGACTTCGAGATGGTGACGGCGCCCGCGCGGGCCCAAATGAAGGGCTCCGTCGACCTGCCGCACGAAACGCAGGACCTGAAGGTGCATATCGTGCCGACCGTCAGCGCGGGCGCGGGCGTTGTCGCGGCGGCCGTGATCAACCCGCTGCTCGGGCTGGGCGCGCTGGTCGCCGACATCGCGCTGTCACATTCGATCGAGCATGCGTTCGCGGTCGATTACGCGATCACCGGTTCGTGGGCCAAGCCGCACGTCGAGCGGGTCCATACCGATCGCGGTAATATGAACACGCCCGCCGCCGTCGCGGCGCCCAACTGAGCGAAGCGCACGCCTGACCAGCCCGGACACTGCATGGCACGTGCCCGTGTCGGCCGCACGGAAGTGCAGAGCCGCTGCTGGCGTCCCTTTTCCGCAGTGCCCCGGTGCCGTGCTTTTGCGCCGTTCCCTTTGGCAGGAGTCTTTTGGCAGGAGTCTTTCGAACGCCTATGAGCGACCTGAACACGCAGTCCGCGAAGTCATTCCCTCACGCTGGCCCTTTCCGCGTCGCCGCGCTGCAGATGGTGAGCACGCCGGAGCGCGACCGCAATCTCGCCGATGCCGAACGCCTGATCGCGCAGGCCGCCGCCGATGGCGCGCAGCTCGTCCTGTTGCCCGAGTACTTCTGCTTCATGGGCTACAAGGAAACCGACAAGCTCACCGTGCGCGAACCCTACGGCGACGGCCCGATCCAGCGCTTTCTCGCCGACGCTGCGCGCCGGCACAAGGTGTGGGTCATCGGCGGCACCCTGCCTTTGATGGCGCCCGAAGCGACGCGCGTGCTGAACACGACGCTCGTCTTCGATCCGCAAGGCAACGAGGCCGCGCGCTACGACAAGATCCACCTGTTCAACTTCGAGAAGGGCGAGGAATCGTTCGACGAAGCACGCACGATTCGCCCCGGCGACACCGTCCGCACGTTCGACGCGCCGTTCGGGCGCGTGGGCCTCTCCGTCTGCTACGATCTACGCTTTCCCGAGCTGTACCGGCGCATGGGTGACTGCGCGCTGATCGTCGTGCCGTCCGCATTCACATATACGACGGGCCGCGCGCACTGGGAAACGCTGCTGCGCGCGCGGGCCGTCGAGAACCAGTGCTACGTGCTCGCTGCCGCGCAAGGCGGCAAGCACGAGAATGGCCGGCGCACGTGGGGCCACAGCATGCTGATCGACCCGTGGGGCGAAATCGTCGACGTGCGCGACGAAGGCGCGGGCGTCGTCGCGGGCAATATCGAGCGCTCACGCATCGACGAAGTCCGGCAAAGCCTGCCGGCCTGGCGTCACCGCGTGCTCAGCTGACGACGTTTGATTTGAGCCGCATGCATTGAAAGTGCCGCAGCCGTCACCCACCTGACGGGTGTGCACGCAACCGAATACCCTGAATCGAGCGAACTTCGCATGAACATCATCGAACCCAGCATCCGTAATCTCGCGACGGCCAAAGACGTGCTCCTCACGCCCTACGGCCTCGACGAAGCCGTGCTGACCCGCACGCTCGCCGAGATCTTTACGCATCGCGTCGATTACGCCGACCTCTATTTCCAGGCGACGCGCAGCGAGGCCTGGAGCCTGGAGGAAGGCATCGTCAAATCGGGCAGCTTCAGCATCGACCAGGGCGTCGGCGTGCGCGCCGTGTCCGGCGACCGCACGGCCTTCGCGTATTCGGACGACCTGTCGCCCGAAGCGATTCGCCAAGCCGCGATCGCGACGCGCGCGATCGCCAAGGCGGGCGGCGGCAAGCAGAAGATCAAGGCGGCGTCGACGTTGACGGGCGTGTCCGGGCGCGATCTCTATCTGCCGTCCGATCCGCTGCATTCGCTCGACGCTACGGCCAAGGTCAAGCTGCTCGAACGCATCGAGCAGATGGCGCGCGGCCGCGACCCGCGCATCACGCAGGTGATGGCGGGGCTTGCGGGCGAATACGACGTGGTGCTGGTCGCGCGCAGCGACGGTGCGCTGGCGGCGGACATCCGCCCGCTCGTGCGCGTGTCGGTGACTGTGATCGCGGAGCAGAATGGCCGCCGCGAAATCGGCAGCGGCGGTGGCGGCGGCCGCTACGACTACAGCTATTTCACCGACGACATCCTGTCGAAGTACGTGGATGACGCGGTTCACGCGGCGCTCGTCAATCTCGATGCGCGTCCGGCGCCCGCGGGCGCGATGACGGTCGTGCTCGGACCGGGCTGGCCTGGCGTGCTGCTGCACGAAGCGATCGGCCACGGCCTCGAAGGCGACTTCAACCGCAAGGGATCGTCCGCGTTCGCGGGCCGCATCGGCGAGCAGGTCGCGGCCAGGGGCGTCACCGTCGTCGACGACGGCACGCTGCCGAACCGCCGTGGTTCGCTGAACATCGACGACGAAGGCAACCCGACGCAGTGCACGACGCTGATCGAAGACGGCATTCTGAAGGGCTATATCCAGGACACGCTGAACGCGCGTCTGATGAAGATGCCCGTGACGGGCAACGCGCGCCGCGAATCGTACGCCGCGCTGCCGATGCCGCGCATGACCAACACGTACATGCTCAACGGCGACAAGGACCCGCAGGAAATCATCGCGTCCGTGAAGAACGGGCTGTACGCGGTGAACTTCGGCGGCGGCCAGGTCGACATCACGAACGGCAAGTTCGTGTTCTCGGCGTCCGAGGCGTACATGATCGAAGACGGCAAGATCACCTATCCCGTCAAGGGCGCGACGCTGATCGGCAGCGGCCCGGAATCGCTCAAGTACGTGAGCATGATCGGCAACGATATGTCGCTGGATACGGGCGTCGGCGTGTGCGGCAAGGAAGGCCAGAGCGTGCCCGTCGGCGTGGGCCAGCCGACGCTGCGCATCGAGAAGATGACAGTCGGCGGCACGGTCTGATTTCGCATGGTCCGCAGATTTCGTGCATCAACCACGCGAAATGTGCGGATTTTCCGCATTTTCAGCGCCCATAGCTTGCCAGCCGAGCAATCCTCGGGGTATAAAGCGAATCAACCCTTTTGACGAGCCCTCCTTTTTCGCCATGTCCGCCAAGTTTTACTTTTATTTCTTTTGGGCATCTCAGACCGCTGGCGGATCGAGAGGGGTGTGAACGTACATAGGCACCTGAAATTCCCGAAAAAACCGCCAGCGAGTCTGGCGGTTTTTTTTCGTCCCTAACGACTTTGACTTTGACCGTTTTAGCTTGTTGACCTGTTCGCTGCGGCGCCGTCGTTGAATCGCAGACCGCGCGAACCGCGCTACGAACCGAATCGAGGAGAAAACCATGCCCCCGCACAATACCGACGATGTCCGCATCCGCGAACTGAAGGAACTGACGCCGCCCGCTCACCTGATCCGCGAATTCCCCTGCGACGAGAAGGTGTCCGACCTGATCTTCAACGCGCGCTCGTCGATGCATCGGATTCTGCACGGCATGGACGACCGTCTGATCGTCATCATCGGACCCTGCTCGATTCACGACCCGAAGGCCGCGATGGAATATGCAGGCCGCCTGATCGAACAGCGCACACGCTTCGCGAGCGAACTCGAGATCGTGATGCGCGTGTACTTCGAGAAGCCGCGCACGACGGTGGGCTGGAAAGGCCTCATCAACGATCCGTACATGGACAACAGCTTCAAGATCAACGACGGCCTGCGCGCCGCGCGCGAACTGCTGATGAAGATCAACGAGTTGGGCCTGCCCGCAGGCACCGAATATCTCGACATGATCAGCCCGCAATACATCGCCGATCTGATATCGTGGGGCGCGATCGGCGCGCGCACGACGGAATCGCAGGTGCATCGCGAACTCGCGTCGGGACTGTCGTGTCCCGTCGGCTTCAAGAACGGCACGGACGGCAACGTGAAGATCGCCGTCGACGCGATCAAGGCCGCGTCGCAGCCACACCATTTCCTGTCGGTGACGAAGGGCGGCCACTCGGCCATCGTATCGACGGCGGGCAATGAGGACTGCCATATCATTCTGCGCGGCGGCAAGGTGCCGAACTACGACGCCGACAGCGTGAACGCCGCGTGCACCGACATCGGCAAGGCGGGCCTCGCCGCGCGCCTGATGATCGACGCAAGCCACGCGAACAGCTCGAAGAAGCACGAGAACCAGATTCCCGTGTGCGCGGATATCGGCCGCCAGATCGCGGCGGGCGACGAGCGGATCGTCGGCGTGATGGTGGAATCGCACCTCGTCGCGGGCCGCCAGGACCTCCAAGAGGGCTGTGCGCTGACGTACGGCCAGAGCATCACCGATGCATGCATCGGCTGGGACGACAGCGTGGCCGTGCTCGAAGGTCTCGCGGATGCCGTCAAGCAACGGCGCGTCGCGCGCGGCAGCGGCAACTGACCATCATTACTTCACGCAGACTTTGCCCGGCTCATGCAGCCGGGCATTTTTTTGGCCATTCGGCCGAATCGCGCTTCATGTGCTGCTTCTGTACCTTCGAATCTCGTGCCGGTGTTTGCGAAAAGGCGTTGAACACTGGGGAAATTGGGTATAAAATTTTGTACATGAAGAGAGCACATGGAGCTCGAAAAAGAGATTCGCTGGATCGGCTCCAGCTATGACGATCTGCTTTCGTTTCCGGATGAACCTCGCCGCCAGGCAGGCTTTCAGCTCGCCAAGGTTCAGGCGGGTCTCGATCTGGACAACTGGAAGCCGTTCGATATCGTCGGCGCGGGCACGCGTGAAATTCGCATCAGCGAACAGGAAGGTGCTTTTCGCGTGATGTACGTCGCCAAGTTTGTCGAAGCCGTATATGTACTGCACTGCTTCCAGAAGAAGACCCAGGCAACCAGCCGGCATGACGGGGAAATCGCCGAAGCGCGTTATCGCGCCGCGGCCAATGTGAGGAAAGTATGAAGACCATCGACACCAGGATCCGTCATGTCACGAAACCGGGCGCGAATCTGTTTCTCGAACTCGGCTTCCCCGCAGACGAAGCAAAACGGCTGCACGCCGCATCGCAGAAGCAGATCAACGACACGCGCCTGCTCAAGGAACAGTTGATGACCGAACTGTCCACGTGGATCGAACAGCATCATCTGAAGCAGTCCGAGGCTGCGGAAATCCTGATGGTGTCGCGGCCGCGCGTGTCGGATGTCGTCAACAAGAAGACCTCGAAATTCACGATCGATACGCTCGTCGAAATGATGAGCCGTATCGGCAAGCCAGTCACGCTCGCGGTCGGCTGAGCGGGCTGCCCGTCGCTTCGCTTTTTGTCGCGCTCGTTGTCAAGCTCTTCGTCGCGCTCTTCGTCAGGCTTTTTGCCGAGCTTCTTGCGAGACTGGCCGTGCCCTTGCCTGCCTCGCTAGCCACCTTTGCTTTTCGACCCTCGGTCGTGTTGCCACAGCACATCGCTGCCGCCATCCACCCGGTTGAGTACGCGAGCCAGCACGAACAGCAGATCGGACAGCCGGTTCACATATCGACGCGGCGCCGCGTTGATCGTGTCGACGGCGCCAAGCGCGACGATAGAGCGCTCAGCCCGCCGGCAAACCGTCCGGCACACATGCGCGAGCGAGGCAGCGCGCGTGCCCGCCGGCAGGATGAACTCCTTGAGCGGCGGCAAGGTCGCGTTGTATTCGGCGAGCCAGGCATCCAGCTGCGCGAGATGCGTATCGGCGATCATCGAATGGCCCGGAATGCATAGCTCGCCGCCTAGATCGAACAGATCGTGCTGGATCGCCGTCAGCGCGGCACGCACGCCGTCGGGCAATCTCTCGCACAGCAGCACGCCGATATTCGAGTTCAGTTCATCGACGTCGCCGATCGCGGCAATGCGCGCGTCATCCTTGCGCACGCGGCGGCCGTCGCCGAGACCCGTGGTGCCGTCGTCCCCCGTACGCGTCGCGATCCTGCTCAAGCGGTTGCCCATGATGTGCGTTTCCTTGTGTCAATTGACGATGCCTCCATGCGGATACATCGCGATATGCCATCGCGCTTCATTATAAAGTTGCCGCGCTCGCCGTTCGCGACCGCGCGCGACACTGCGTCAAACACTGGGTCAAAGGCTACATCGAGCCTGCGAGTCCGACGCCCGGCCGCGATCGAAGGGCGTAAAATGGCCATCAACCATCAGAACATTCGCCAACAGGAGACGCAGGTGAACCATCCCGTGCCGCCCACCCCCGTGCGCCGCCCTTTTCCTGCAGAACTACTCACCGCGCTCAAATCGGCATTCGGTGAACGCGTATCGACATCCGACGCCGTTCGTGCCCATCATGGCCGCGACGAATCGCCCTTCGATCCGCAATTGCCCGACGCCGTCGTCTTCGCACGCAACACCGAAGACGTTCAGACCGTCGTCAAGCTGTGCGGTCGGTATGACGTTCCCATCATTCCATATGGCAACGGCTCCTCGCTGGAAGGCCATTTGCTGGCCGTGCAAGGCGGCGTGTCGATCGATCTTTCCGAAATGAACCGCGTGCTGTCGATCAACGCGGAAGATCTGACCGTCACCGTCGAACCCGGCATCTCGCGCAAGCAGCTGAACGAAGCGCTGCGCGACACTGGCCTGTTCTTCCCGATCGATCCGGGCGCGGACGCGAGCATCGGCGGCATGTCGGCAACGCGCGCGTCGGGCACGAATGCCGTGCGTTACGGCACGATGCGCGAGAACGTGCTGGGCCTGACCGTCGTGCTCGCCGATGGCCGCGTGATCCACACGGGCACGCGAGCGCGCAAGTCGTCGGCGGGTTATGACCTGACGCGCCTGTTTGTCGGCTCGGAAGGCACGCTCGGCGTGATCACCGAAATCACCTTGCGCCTCTATCCGCAGCCGGAGGCCGTGTCGGCAGCTGTCTGCGCGTTCCCGTCGATGGGCGACGCCGTACGCGCCGTGATCGAGACGATCCAGATCGGCGTGCCCATCGCGCGCGTCGAGTTCGTCGATTCGCTCGCAATCCGTTCGATCAATCGCCATTCGAATCTGACGCTGCGCGAAGCGCCCACACTGTTCTTCGAGTTTCATGGCACGGAAGCCGGCGTGAAAGAGCAGGCCGAACTCGTGCAGGAAATCGCCGCGCAAAACAGCGGCGAAGACTTCGAATGGGCGACGCGCCCTGAAGACCGCAGCCGCCTGTGGAATGCGCGTCACAGCGCCTACTTCGCGATGCTGCAACTGAAGCCTGGCAGCCGCGCGGTCTCGACCGATGTCTGCGTGCCGATTTCGCGCCTCGCCGAATGCGTGGTCGAAACGGAGGCGGACCTCAAGGGGTCGCCGCTGCCCTGCCCGATCGTCGGACACGTCGGCGACGGCAACTTCCACGTCTGCATTCTGATCGATCCGAACAAGCCGGAAGAGATGGAAGAAGCGGAGCGCCTGAATCACCGCATCGTGCAGCGCGCGCTGCGCATGGACGGCACCTGCACGGGCGAACATGGCGTGGGGCTGCACAAGATGAACTTTCTGCTCGAAGAACACGGTCCCGTCGCAGTCGATGTGATGCGCTCGATCAAGCACTCGCTCGATCCGCGCAACCTGATGAACCCTGGCAAGATCTTTACGTGGGCGGCATAGCGTAACCGCATGTCCGGTCGCGCAGCACAAAGAGGCGCGCGGCCGTCCAACGAGGAGACATTCCATGAACGCACCCGGCGAGCTGTCCTCCGAGCTGTCGCCCGAGATGCTTGCGCAACGTCAGCGCGAGGTCGTGCAGGCGTTGATGGCCGTACTGCCGACCCATTGCCTGCTCTATCGCGAAGAAGACACGGTCGCATACGAATGCGACGGACTTGCCGCGTACCGGCGCTTGCCGCTTGCCGTCGCGCTGCCGGAAACCGAGTCGCAGGTGCAGCGCATCGCGCAGATCTGTCATCGGCTCAATGTGCCCATCGTGCCGCGCGGCGCGGGCACGAGCCTGTCGGGCGGCGCAATGCCGATCCGGAACGGCGTTGTCGTTTCACTCGCGCGCTTTCGCAAAATCATCGAAGTCGATCCGTATGCGCGCACGGCAACCGTGCAGCCCGGCGTGCGCAATCTGTCGATATCGGAAGCGGCTGCGCCTTACGGCCTTTACTACGCGCCCGATCCGTCATCTCAGATCGCCTGCACGATTGGCGGCAACGTCGCGGAAAATTCCGGCGGCGTGCACTGCCTCAAGTACGGCTTGACGGTGCATAACGTAATGCGCGTACGTGCCGTCACGATGGATGGCGAGATCGTCGAATTCGGCTCGCTGAGCCCGGACGCGCCCGGCCTCGATCTGCTGGCCGTCATGATAGGCAGCGAAGGCATGTTCGCGATCGTCACGGAAGTCACCGTCAAGCTGATACCGAAACCGCAGGCCGCGCAAGTCATCATGGCGAGCTTCGACGATGTCGTGAAAGGCGGCGATGCCGTCGCGAGCATCATTGCCGCGGGCATCATCCCCGCCGGCCTCGAAATGATGGACAAACCGGCCACGCGCGCCGTCGAGGAGTTCGTCAACGCCGGCTACGATCTCGATGCGGCCGCGATCCTGCTCTGCGAATCGGACGGCACGCCCGAGGAAGTCAGCGAAGAAATCGTGCGCATGACGGCCGTGCTGCGCGAACACGGCGCGACGCGCATCCAGATCTCGCGCACGGAAGCCGAACGGCTGCGCTTCTGGTCGGGCCGCAAGAACGCGTTTCCGGCCGCCGGCCGCATCTCGCCCGACTACTACTGCATGGACGGCACGGTGCCGCGTCGCAGCATCGGACCGCTGCTCGCGCGTATCGAGGAAATGGAAAAGAAGTACAACCTGCGTTGCATCAACGTGTTCCATGCGGGCGACGGCAACATGCATCCGCTGATCCTGTTCAACGGCAACGACCTCGACGAGTGGCACCGCGCGGAAGCCTTCGGTTGCGACATCCTCGAGACCTGTGTCGAACTGGGTGGCACGGTGACGGGCGAACACGGCGTCGGCATCGAGAAGATCAACTCGATGTGCGTGCAGTTTTCGCCCGAAGAGCACGACGCGTTCCATGCGGTCAAGCGCGCCTTCGATCCCGCGGCACTTCTCAACCCCGACAAGGGCATCCCGACGCGCGCCCGCTGCGCCGAGTACGGCAAGTTGCATGTACGCGGCGGGCTGCTGCCTCATCCCGAACTCCCGCGTTTTTGAGCGCCTGGCCGTCGGTGCCTGGGCCATCCCACGCGCCGCCGGCATTGCGGCCGGTTCCGGCCGATGCTCAGCCTGTCGACCTTTCGGCTCGCAGCAAGCCGCACGTGCACGTTGCCCTTGGACGCCCATAAGGCATAACCAACGCCATCGGATTCGTGATACGGGTCGGAACCGGGTTGCCAGCACGGCTTGCCTCGGTACAATCGAAAGCACTACAACGAAACAACGCATCATGAAAGAGGACGACATCGTCGCCGCGTGGTCGGAACGGGTTCGTGCGGCCACAGCCGCCGAGCAGCCCCTCCGCATCCGTGGCGGTGGCACGAAGGACTGGTACGGCCAGTCATTGCAGGGTGAGGTCCTCGACACGCGCGCGCATCGCGGCATCATTGCGTACGACCCGGCCGAGCTGGTCATCACCGCGCGCGCAGGCACGCCACTCCTCGAAATCGAAGCGGCGCTCGCCGAACATGACCAGATGCTCGCCTTCGAGCCGCCTCACTTTGGCCCGCAGGCGACGCTCGGCGGCTGCATCGCCGCGGGCATCGCCGGTCCGCGCCGCCATTCGGCAGGCGCGCCACGCGACTTTGTGCTCGGCACCGTCGTCATGAACGGCCAGGGGCAAGTGCTCACGTTCGGCGGACAAGTGGTGAAGAACGTCGCCGGTTACGACGTCTCCCGGCTGATGGCCGGATCGCTCGGAACGCTCGGGCTGATTCTCCAGTTGTCGGTCAAAGTGCTGCCGCGTCCGAAGGCCGAAGCGACGCTCAAGTTCGACATGAACGGCACCGATGCCGTGCGCAAGCTCAACGAATGGGGCGGCCGCCCGCTGCCGATCACGGGCAGCGCGTGGCGCAACGGCACCCTGGCCGTGCGGCTGGGCGGAGCGGAAGCGGCCGTCAAGTCGGCGCGCACGTCGCTGGGCGGCGAAGTCGTCGACGCTGTGGAAGCCGAACGCTTCTGGGCCGGCCTTCGCGAACAGACCGATCCGTTTTTCGCGGCCATCGCGCCGAAGTCCGCGCTCTGGCGCCTCGCGCTGCCGACCATCACCGAGCCGCTGCAACTGCCCGGCGCGCAGCTGATGGAATGGGGCGGCGCGCAACGCTGGTGGATCACCGACGCCGACGCGCAGACCGTGCGCATCAGCGCGAAACAGGCGGGCGGCCATGCGACGATCTTCCGAACCGGCCACGGCTACGACCGTGGCGCGGGCGTCTTTACGCCGCTGCCCGCGCCGCTGATGAAGATTCATCGCGGCCTGAAGGCTGCATTCGACCCGGCCCGCATCTTCAATCGCGGCCGGCTGTACCCCGACTTCTGAGCGCGCGATGCAAACCAATCTCGCCGACTTCATTCGCAACACGCCCGACGGCGACGAAGCCGACGCCATCCTGCGCAAATGCGTGCATTGCGGCTTTTGCACCGCCACCTGCCCGACGTATCAACTGCTGGGCGACGAGCTCGACGGGCCGCGCGGCCGCATCTATCTGATCAAGCAGATGGTGGAAGGCGCGCCCGTCACGCGCAGCACGCAACTGCATCTGGACCGCTGCCTCACGTGCCGCAACTGCGAATCGACCTGTCCGTCCGGCGTGCAGTACGGCAGGCTCGTCGAGATTGGCCGCAAGCTCACGGAAGAAAAGGTGCCACGGCCTTTCGGCCAGCGGCTGTTGCGCCGCATGCTCGCGAGCTTCGTGCCGAACAGCACGCTCTTCACGCCCGCGATGCGTATCGGCCAGCACTTCCGTCCGCTGCTGCCGAAGAAGCTGCGCGACAAGGTTCCGCAGCGGCAACGTCAGCTCGAATGGCCGACAGCCATGCATCCGCGCAAGATGCTGATGCTCGCGGGCTGCGTGCAGCCGTCGATGATGCCGAACGTCAACATCGCGACCGCACGCGTGCTGGACGCGCTCGGCATCCAGACCGTCATCGCGCCGGAAGCGGGCTGCTGCGGCGCGATCCGCCTGCACCTCGGCTATAACGACGAAGCGCTGGACGACGTGCGGCAGAACATCGACGCGTGGTGGCCGCATGTCGAACAGGGCGCCGAAGCGATCGTGATGAACGCATCCGGCTGCGGCGCGACCGTCAAGGAGTACGCGCACCTGATGCGCAACGATCCCGCTTACGCGGAGAAAGCGAAGCGCATCGTCGAACTGACGCGCGACATCAGCGAAATCCTGCCCGACTTTGAAGAAGCGCTGACGCCGCTCACGCGCCGCCGCGCGATTCATACTGTCGCGTTTCATCCGCCTTGCACGCTGCAGCACGGCCAGCAGATTCGCGGCAAGGTCGAACAGCTGCTGACGGCGCTCGGCATCGACGTCAGGCTGCCCGTCGACAGCCACCTGTGCTGCGGTTCGGCCGGCACCTATTCGCTCACGCAACCCGCGCTGTCGTACGCGCTGCGCAACCAGAAGCTCGAAAAGCTGAAGGCGCAGGAACCGCAGATCATCGTCTCGGCAAATGTGGGCTGCATCGCGCATCTGCAAAGCGGAACCTCCACTCCTGTCGTGCATTGGATCGAACTCGTCGAGCACATGCTCGCGGCCTGAGCTTGTGTCCTGAGCTTGTGTCCTGTGTTTGTGTCCTGTGTTTGTGTCCTGATCGACAGCATCGCTTGCGGGCGATGCACGCGCAACCTGGCCATTCGGCCAGGTCGTGACGCATGGGAGGCGTCCGTATAATTCGAATCGTCGCCCCCTCGCATCGGTAATCAACGTTTCATGCCCGATCTCGCTCACAACCTCGACGCAGTGCATCAGCGCATCGCCCTCGCCGCGCAGGCGGCGGGCCGCGATCCGCGTTCGATTGCGCTGCTCGCCGTCTCGAAGACGTTTCCCGCCGAAGACGTTCGCGCCGCCCATGCAGCGGGCCAGCACGCTTTCGGCGAAAACTACGTGCAGGAAAGCCAGACGAAAATCGAAGCGCTGTCCGATCTGCGCGCGTCGATCGAATGGCATTTCATCGGACCGCTGCAGTCGAACAAGACGCGCCCCGTTGCCGAACATTTCGACTGGGTGCATTCCGTCGATCGCCTGAAGATCGCGCAGCGGCTGTCCGAGCAGCGGCCCGACAACTTGCCGCCGCTCAATGTATGCCTGCAGGTCAATATCAGCGGCGAAGCATCGAAGAGCGGCGTGACGCCTGAAGAAGCGTTGCATGTCGCGCGCGAAATCGCGTCGCTGCCGAAGTTGCGGCTACGCGGCCTGATGGCGATTCCCGAACCAGCAGGCGATGTCGAACAGCAGCGCGCGCCGCATCGCGCGTTGCGCGAGCTGTTCGAAAAGCTGCGCGCGGAGGGTCTCGAATTCGACACGCTGTCGATGGGCATGTCGGGCGATCTCGAGGCAGCCGTGCTCGAAGGCGCGACGATCGTGCGTGTCGGCACGGCTATCTTCGGCGCCCGTGACTACTCTCACTAACTCCCGTACATCATGAAAATTGCCTTCATCGGCGGCGGCAACATGGCCGCCGCACTCATCGGCGGTCTGATCAAGCGAGGCGTCGCGCCGTCGGACATTCGAGCCATCGATCCCAACGAAGACGCGCGCAAGCGCAACGAACAGCAGTTCGGCGTCGGTACGAGCGCTTCGGCGGATGCATCGCTGAAATCGTTCGATGCCGTCGTGCTCGCCGTGAAGCCGCAGATCGTCAAGGACGTCGCGGCGGCGCTCGCGCCACATCTGTCGCCGTCTCAAGTCGTCATCAGCATCGTCGCGGGTATTCGCGGCGCGGACCTCACGCGCTGGCTCGGCGGTCACGCGCGCCTCGTGCGCACGATGCCGAACACGCCCGCGCTGATCGGCATGGGCGTGACGGGGCTGGTCGCGCTCGGCGGCGTCGACGAAGCGGGACGCGCGCTGGCGTCGCAGGTGCTCGGCGCGGTCGGACAGACGGTATGGTTCGACGACGAAGCGAAGATCGATGCCGTAACGGCCATCTCGGGCAGCGGCCCCGCCTACGTGTTCTACTTCATCGAGGCCATGCAGGAAGCGGCGCGCCAGCTGGGCATGGACGACGAGCAAGGCCGCGCACTCGCCGTCGCGACGTTCACGGGCGCCGCGCAACTCGCCGCGCAATCGGGCGAGCCAGCAAGCGTGCTGCGCGAGCGCGTGACGTCGAAAGGCGGCACGACGGCGGCCGCGCTGGCGTCGTTCGAAGCGCAAGGCGTGAAGGACGCGATCGTGCGCGGCGCACTGGCCGCCGATGCGCGGGCTCGGGAAATGGGAGAGGAATTCGGCAAGCAATGAAGCCCCTTGCCGTTTGACTTAGGCCGACGCTACGGCACGATACCGACAACGCAATCGGCACCGCCGCAGCGCTTTATCGAAAGGCGTTCAGAACGCCTGCGCTGCGTAATGCGCGGCAATACCGGCAAACAACGCGCCCCCCAGCCAGTTGTTATGCCGGAACGCGGCGAAGCACGGCATGCGCTCGCGGTCCTTGATTAGCGTGTAGTGGTACACGGCGCAACCGACAGCAGCGGCGAGGCCGATCCAGTACAGCACGCCGAAGCCGAGCATGATGCCGATGCCGACGTAGATGCCGAGCGTGACCGCATAGCAGATCATGATCGCGAGCACGTCGAAGCGGCCGAATGTCAGCGCGGACGTGCGTATGCCGATCTTGATGTCGTCGTCGCGATCGACCATCGCATACTCGGTGTCGTACGCGACAGACCAGAATACGTTCGCAAGCAGCATCGCCCACGCGAGCAGCGGCACCTGGTTCTGTATCGCGGCGAACGCCATCGGAATGCCGAAGCCGAACGCTATGCCCAGATACGCCTGCGGAATCGCGAAGAAGCGCTTCGTGAACGGATATGTGCCCGCGACGAACAGCGCCGCCACCGACAACTCCTTCGTCAGCGTATTGAGCGGCAGGATCAGCAGGAACGCGAGCAGCGACAGCCCAACCGCCAGCGCCACTGCTTCCCACGCCTTGATCTTGCCTGACGTGATCGGCCGGTTTTCGGTGCGCTTCACGTAGCGGTCGAAATCGCGGTCCGCGTAGTCGTTGATCGCGCAGCCGGCCGAGCGCATCAGCACCGTGCCGATCGTGAAGATCACCAGCAGCGACAACGACGGATGGCCGTCGGAAGCAATCCACAGCGCGTTGAGCGTCGGCCACAGCAGCAGCAGGCTGCCGATCGGCTTGTCCATGCGGACAAGGCGCAGATAAAGCGGGAGTCGGGCGAACATGGCGGTGCGCAGAAATACGGATCCCCGTATTCTAGAGCAGCGCGTGAGAGAAGCCCGACCAGACACGCACGCACGGAAAAGGCGACAAAAAAGCCCGACAGGCTTGCACCCATCGGGCTTCACGTTCACCTGCACAGGCCAACGGCACGTCGAGCCGCGCCAGATGGCCCGCCAAAGCGGATTACGCCAGCATCGAACGCAGCATCCACGCGTTCTTTTCGTGCGTCTGCATGCGCTGCGTCAGCAGGTCGGCTGTCGGCTCGTCGTTGGCGGCGTCCGTCACCGGGAAAATTGCGCGCGCGGTGCGCACGACGGCTTCCTGCCCTTCCACCAGCTGGCGGATCATGTCTTCAGCGGCGGGCACGCCGTCCGCTTCGGCGATCGACGACAGCTTCGCGAATTCCTTATAGCTGCCCGGCGCCGCGACGCCCAGAGCGCGAATGCGCTCGGCGATCAGATCGACGGCGGCGGCCAGTTCCGTGTACTGCGTCTCGAACATCAGATGCAGCGTGTTGAACATGGGACCCGTCACGTTCCAGTGAAAATTGTGGGTCTTCAGATAAAGCGTGTACGTATCGGCGAGAAGGCGCGACAGGCCTTCTGCGATCTTCTTGCGATCCTTGTCGCTGATACCAATGTTGACGTGCGGTACGGCTTCTTTCTTGGCCATGACGACTCCTTCTAAGAGTGATACGAACCTGTCTGCATGCCCGGACTTGCATGTGTGCAGCCCGTCAACGCTCGAACGTCCGCCAGTTTATCTTAGAAATGGCATGAGTTCGCGCGACGCAATACCTCGCCGATGCGGCTGTAGGGACCGCAGATGGGCATGCGTGCAGTTTGTCATCGGCTGATTGCGTGCAGCAGATTCGCGACCATCACCGCGTACCCGCTGCTGACGATCGCGAGCCCCGCGAGCCTCTGAAAAAGCGTGGGGCCGCGCACCTGTTGCGCCACACTGCCGGCGCTATGGCCGACTGCGTTCATCACCATCTGAACCATGATCTTTCTCCTGTCGACCAGAGTTGGTGCGTTAGCGCCTTACTCTGGTCCCATGCAAGGCTGTCGACCAAAGTTGGCGCGTTAGCTTGCCGGCTGGAGTTAGTGCTTTAGCACTTACTCCAGCCCCATGCAGAGCACTTACTCTGGTCCCATGCAAGGCTGTCGACCAGAGTTGGCGCGTTAGCGCTTGCTCCCGTCCCATGCATTACTCTGGTCCGCAACATCGTTGCCTTAATGCGGGCGCCTCAATCACTACTCGCCCGCTCCACCTCACTTCGCCTTCGCGAGCGCCTCGATGGCCGCGACCACGCCGTCCGCATACGCCGGATCGATCTTGCGGAAGTGCTCGACCTGGCGCGCGACGATGTCCGCCGGCACGCCCTCGATCGCCCGCGCGATGTTGGCGAAGAGACGCTCGCGTTCACCTGCATCGAAGATCCGGAAAAGGGCTGCCGGCTGGCTGTAGTAGTCCTCGTCCTCACGATGGTTGTAGCGATCGACGTTGCCCGCCGCGAGCGGCGGCTCGATCGCGTTGCGGTCCTGCGCGAAGTCGCCGAAGCGGTTCGGCTCATAGTTCACGTTGCCGCCGAGGTTGCCGTCGGTGCGCATGCCGCCGTCGCGATGGAACGAGCGCGCATTCGGCGCACGCGACGCGTTCACGGGAATCAGATGGTGATTCACGCCAAGGCGATAGCGCTGCGTGTCGCCGTACGAGAACAGGCGGCCCTGCAACAGACGATCCGGCGAGAAGCCGATACCCGGCACCACATTGGCCGGCGTGAACGCGGCCTGCTCGACGTCCGCGAAGTAATTCTGCGCGTTGCGGTTCAGCTCGATCACGCCGACGTCGATCAGCGGATAGTCCTTGTACGGCCATACCTTCGTGATGTCGAACGGGTTGTAGCGATACGTCGCTGCATCCGCTTCGGGCATCACCTGAATCTGAAAGCGCCACTTCGGGAAGTTGCCGCTATCGATCGCCCCGATCAGGTCGCGCTGCGCGCTTTCGCGGTCGCTTGCGACAACCTGTGCGGCTTCTTCGTCGGTGTAGTTCTCGATGCCTTGCATCGACTTGAAGTGGAACTTCACCCAGAAGCGCTCGTCGTTCGCGTTGGTGAACGAGAACGTGTGCGAGCCGAAGCCGTGCATCTGCCGATAGTTCTTCGGAATGCCGCGATCGCTCATCACGATCGTCACCTGATGCAGCGACTCCGGATGACGCGAGAAGAAGTCCCACGCGTTCGTTGCGCTGCGCATGTTCGTGTACGGATCACGCTTTTGCGTGTGAATGAAGTCCGGAAACTTCAACGGATCGCGGATAAAGAACACGGGCGTGTTGTTGCCGACCACATCCCAGTTGCCCTCTTCCGTGTAGAACTTGATCGAGAAGCCGCGCACGTCGCGTTCGGCGTCGGCGGCGCCGCGCTCGCCCGCAACCGTCGAAAAGCGCATGAAAAGCGGCGTTTCCTTGCCGACTTCCGAGAACACCTTGGCCTTCGTATAGCGCGAGATGTCGTGCGTCACCGTCAACGTGCCAAACGCGCCCGAACCCTTCGCGTGCACGCGGCGCTCGGGAATCACTTCACGGTCGAAGTGCGCGAGCTTTTCGATCAGCCACACGTCCTGCAACGCGACGGGCCCGCGCGGGCCGGCTGTCAACGAGTTCTGGTTGTCGGCAACGGGTGCGCCCGAGGCGGTCGTGAGATTGCGTTCAGACATATCTGTTCTCCTTGCGAGTTCAGGCGAATGCCGTCCTGGGGAATTCGAGTAAGAGGAAAAGCGTTTCAGGCGGCCAGCGCGCGATCCACCAGCAACACGAACGCGACAGTCCTGAAACTGGACGCGGCATTCACGGCCGGGGCCGCTTGCTGCGGCGACGGGGAAACAGACTGGATCGGCGACGACGTAGATGGCTGCATGATTCCTCCGGTTTGTTGTGACGGATCTCGGCGACCCACGGAGGAAAGTTTATTAAAAACTATCAAATACGACGATTTGATTAATTTTATGCATTCAATAGTCTCCGCCTCATGCAGAAGGCGGTGGCAGGCGGACTGGCGCATCCCGAAGACCGGGATGCACCGGCAAAGCGGTTAGTTGACGGCAGCGGGCAGATCGAGCTTCTTCACGCCCGGCAGATCGCACGCGGCGACGGCGTCGCAGATCGCGTCGATGGCGGGCATCCGCGTGAAGCTCTTGCGCCATGCGAGCACGACGCGGCGGTCCGGCACCGGGTCGTCGAACGGCACGTAGCTGAGCAGCCCCGAATCGACGCCGCCCGCGTGCGCCTTCACTTCATGCACCGACATGCGCGGCAGCACCGTAATGCCGACGCCGCTCGCGACCATATGCCGGATCGTTTCCAGCGACGAGCCTTCGAACGTCTTCTGGATGCCGTCGGCGTTCTGCGAAAAGCGCATCAGCTCCGGACACACGCCGAGCACGTGATCGCGGAAGCAGTGACCGCTGCCGAGCAGCAGCATCGTTTCCTGCTTGAGGTCGGTCGGATCGATCTTGTGGCGCGACTCCCACGCGTGGCCCGACGGCAGCGCGACGACGAACGGCTCGTCGTACAGCGGACGCAGCATCAGACCCGTTTCCGGGAACGGCAGCGCCATGATCGCGACGTCGATCTCGCCTTGCTTGAGCAGTTCGATCAGCTTGAGCGTGTAATTTTCCTGCAGCATCAGCGGCATCTGCGGGACGCGCTTGATCATCTGCTTGACGAGCGTGGGCAGCAGGTACGGTCCGATCGTGTAGATGACTCCGAGGCGCAGCGGCCCGACGAGCGGGTCCTTGCCCTGCTTCGCGATTTCCTTGATCGCGAGCGTCTGTTCGAGCACGCGTTGCGCCTGCGTGACGATCTGCTCACCAATCGGCGTGACGCTGACTTCGCTCGTGCCGCGTTCGAAAATCTGCACGTTCAGTTCGTCTTCGAGCTTCTTGATCGCGACCGACAGCGTCGGCTGGCTCACGAAACACGCTTCCGCCGCTCGGCCGAAATGGCGCTCGCGGGCAACGGCGACGATATATTTCAGTTCTGTGAGGGTCATTGGGGACCAATCAGGGCGATAGATTCGATAGGTTTCTGTTATACACCTATGGGGCCAATTCGCCAACCTTCAAGAGTGACGCGGCGCGGAAGCGCTTCCCCGTCAAGCCTCGTCACGCCTTCAGATACTGCTCGCGCGTATTCAGCCAGCGCAAAAGATGCTGCGTGACGACGTTCGGGTACTGCGCAAGCAGCGTCGCGGCCGCCTCGAGCGCCGGTTCGATCAGCCAGCCGTCGTTTTCCAGATCCGCGAAACGCAGCATCGCGGCACCCGACTGCCGCGCGCCGAGAAATTCTCCGGGGCCGCGAATTTCGAGGTCGCGACGGGCGATTTCGAAGCCATCGGTGGTTTCGCGCATCGTCTGCAGACGCGCGCGCGCCGTCATCGACAGCGGTCCGGAATACATCAGCACGCACACCGACGCCGCGCTGCCGCGCCCCACCCGTCCGCGCAGCTGATGCAGTTGCGCGAGCCCGAAGCGCTCCGCGTGCTCGATCACCATCAGCGACGCGTTCGGCACGTCGACACCCACTTCGATCACCGTCGTCGCGACCAGCAACTGCACTTCGTTGCGAGTGAACGCATCCATCACGGCCGCTTTCTCGACAGGCGTGAGCCGCCCGTGCACGAGGCCGACCTTCAGTTCCGGCAGCGCGGCGATGAGCGTTTCGTACGTTTCGACGGCCGTCTGCAATTGCAGCGTCTCGCTTTCCTCGATCAGCGGACAGACCCAGTACACCTGGCGCCCCGTCAGCGCTGCTTCGCGCACGCGGCCGATCACTTCGTCGCGGCGTCCATCGGACACCAGTTTGGTCAGGATCGGCGTGCGGCCGGGCGGCAGTTCGTCGATCGTCGATACATCGAGGTCCGCGTAGTACGTCATCGCGAGTGTGCGCGGGATCGGCGTCGCGGACATCATCAGTTGATGCGGCTGGAAATCGCGCGCGCCGTCGGCGGCGTTTTGCGCTTTCGCGCGCAGCGCAAGCCGCTGCTCGACGCCGAAGCGATGCTGTTCGTCTACGATCACGAGGCCGAGCCGCGCGAATTCGACCGCATCCTGAATGATCGCGTGCGTGCCGATCACGAGCTGCGCGGCGCCGAGCGCCGCCGCTTCGAGCGCGCTGCGCTTTTCCTTCGTCTTGAGGCTACCCGCGAGCCACGCAACGGTCACGCCGAGCGGCTCCAGCCAGCCGCGCAGCTTGCGCGCGTGCTGTTCGGCGAGGATCTCCGTGGGCGCCATCATCGCGGCCTGATAACCGTCGTCGATGGCCTGGGCGGCCGCGAGCGCCGCGACGATCGTCTTGCCGCTGCCGACGTCCCCCTGCAACAGACGCTGCATCGGATGCGGCTGCGTCAGATCGTGCGCGATCTCCGCGCTCACGCGCTTCTGCGCGCCCGTCAGCGCAAACGGCAGCGCCTTCGACAGACGCGCGACGAGCGATGCATCGTCGGCGGGTGAGCGGCGCGGCATCGCCGGCGCGGCGCGCGTGCGGCGCTCTTCGTGCGCGCGCTTGAGCGACATCTGCTGCGCGAGCAGTTCCTCGAACTTGATGCGCGTCCACGCGGGATGCGTGCCGTCGATCAGCGCCGTTTCGTCGGCATGTGAAGTGGGATGGTGCAGCGTGCGCACGGCGTCCATCAGCGGCGGCACGTCGAGCGGCTGCAGATATTGCCGCGCGACGGGCTCGGGCAACAGCTCCGGCAACGATGTGCGCGACAGCGCGTTGTCGATCGCCTTGCGCAGATACGCCTGCGAAACGCCCGCCGTGCTCGGATAGACGGGCGTGAGCGCTTGCGGCAGCGGCGTGTCTTCATCGACGACGCGCACCGCGGGATGCACCATTTCCATCCCGAAGAAGCCGCCGCGCACGTCGCCGCGCACGCGCAGCCGCACGCCGACCGACATCTGCTTGACCTGCGAGCCGTAGAAATTGAGGAAGCGCAGGATCAGCTCGTCGCCCGCGTCGTCGCGCATCTTCACCAGCAGCTGACGGCGCGGCCGGTACGCGATCTCGTTGTCGAACACGACGCCTTCCGTCTGCGCGACGCCGCCTGGCAGCAGTTCGCCGATCCGCGTCAGCGACGTTTCGTCCTCGTAGCGCATCGGCAGATGCAGCACGAGATCGATGTCGCGCGTGAGGCCGAGTTTCGCAAGCTTGTCGGCTGTCTTGGCGAGCGTGGGCTTTTTCGCGGCGGGCTTCTTCGCGTCTTGAGCGTCGGGCACAGCGGGCTCCTGAGCCGCGTCCGCGCCCGCCTTGCTCCGCGCGGCGCGGCGCTTCTTCGGAGCGTCGGCGTCGTCGGTGTCGAGGGGTGAACGGGTATCGGACAAAGGCATGAGTCGCTTCGCAAGTACAATATCGGCTTCAGAAGTTTCGCGGCCAGCGCGCGCCTGCCGGGCGCGCATGCATGGCCGCTGCGGCAATGTCCCGCAATCATAGCCGCTCGACGGCCGCTGGCGCACCCGCTATGGATCGAGTCGTCGATCCCGTCGCCGGTCCGGCTTCGTTCCAGCTTTGTCCCGTCCGAGACGGCAATCCAGTTTCTATCGCATCAGCGCATCACATCAGTCCGCATGTTCACGCTTTCCGATTTCGATTTCGACCTGCCGCCCGAGCTGATCGCGCAAGTCGCCTTGCCCGAGCGCAGCGCGAGCCGTCTGCTCGAAGTGAATGGGCAGACGAAGCCCGCGACGTTCGCGGACCGCCATTTCGCCGATCTGCCCGAACTCATCGATGCCGGCGACCTGCTCGTATTCAACGATACCAAAGTGCTGAAGGCCCGGTTCCTCGGCCAGAAGGCCAGTGGCGGCAAGATCGAAGTGCTCGTCGAGCGCCTGACGGGCGAGCGTACCGCGCTCGCGCAGATTCGCGCGAGCAAGAGCCCGGGGCCGGGCACGACGCTGCGCCTCGCCGATGCCTTCGACGTCACTGTCGGCAAGCGCGTCGAGCCGTTCTACACGCTGCACTTCCCGGACGACTGCCTGACGCTGATCGAGCAGTACGGCCGTCTGCCGCTGCCACCTTATATCGAGCACGATCCCGACGCCTTCGACGAAACGCGCTACCAGACGGTGTACGCGCAAAATCCGGGCGCCGTCGCCGCGCCCACGGCCGGGCTGCATTTCGACGATTCGATCTTCGCGCGGCTCGACGAAAATGGCATCGAGCGCGCGACGCTCACGCTGCACGTCGGCGCGGGCACGTTCCAGCCGGTGCGCGTCGAGAACATCGCCGAGCACAAGATGCATAGCGAGTGGTATCGGTTGCCGCAGTCGCTGGTCGACAGGATCACGGCGACGAAGGCGCGCGGCAATCGCGTGATCGCGGTGGGCACGACGTCGATGCGCGCGCTCGAAGCCGCCGCGCGCGACGCCGAAGCCGCGGGCCGTCCGCTTGCTGCGACGAGCGCCGACACGGATATTTTCATCACGCCGGGCTACAGGTTTCGCGTGATCGACCGGCTGGTGACGAATTTCCATTTGCCGAAGTCGACGCTGCTGATGCTGGTGTCCGCGTTCGCGGGCATCGAGACGATACGCGCGGCGTATCGGCACGCAATCGAGGAGCGCTACCGCTTTTTCAGCTACGGCGACGCGATGCTGCTCACGCGCAGCGACGACGCGCTGAACGCATGATCCAACACCACCGCCGGAAATCTTCTGGCGGCGCTTATCATCTGCGCCGGACTGTTCTCTGGTCGCACAGGAGTATTCAATGACCGACGGTCACAACAACGCTGCACGCGCCGACCACGGCGCCTATCTCGGCGATCACGTACGCCCCGACAACGGCCTGAAGTTCGAGCTGCTGAAAACCGACGGCCAGGCGCGCCGCGGACGTCTGACGCTCAATCACGGCGTGATCGAAACGCCGATCTTCATGCCCGTCGGCACGTACGGCACCGTGAAGGCGATCCAGCCGCGCGAGCTCGAAGAAATCCGCGCGCAGATCATCCTCGGCAATACGTTTCACCTCTGGCTGCGCCCCGGTCTCGAAACGATCGCGGCGCATGGCGGCCTGCACGGCTTCATGGGCTGGAAGCGGCCGATTCTCACCGACTCGGGCGGCTTCCAGGTTTTCTCGCTCGGCGATCTGCGCAAGATCACCGAAGACGGCGTGACGTTCGCGTCGCCGATCAACGGCGACAAGCTGTTCCTCTCGCCGGAAGTGTCGATGCAGATCCAGAAGGTGCTGAACTCGGACATCGTGATGCAGTTCGACGAATGCACGCCCTACGCGGTCAACGGCGTGCCGACGTCGCACAACGACGCTGCCGATTCGATGCGCATGTCGATGCGCTGGGCGAAGCGCTCGATCGACGAGTTCAACCGGCTCGGCAATCCGAATGCGCTCTTCGGCATCGTCCAGGGCGGCATGCTCGAAGACCTGCGCGACGAGTCGCTTGCGGGGCTGTCGGAGATCGGCTTTCACGGCCTGGCGATCGGCGGGCTGTCCGTCGGCGAGCCGAAGGAAGACATGATGCGCGTGCTGAACCACATCGGCCCGAAGCTGCCCGCCGACAAGCCGCACTACCTGATGGGCGTCGGCACGCCGGAAGACCTCGTGGCGGGCGTCGCGGCGGGCGTCGACATGTTCGATTGCGTGATGCCGACTCGCAACGCGCGCAACGGCTGGCTCTTCACGCGCTACGGCGACATCAAGATCCGCAACGCGACGCACAAGAACTCGCTGCGCCCGCTCGATGAGCAATGCGGCTGCTACACGTGCCGCAACTTCACGCGCGGCTATCTGCATCATCTGCATCGCGTCGGCGAAATTCTCGGCGCGCAGCTGAACACGATCCACAACCTGCACTACTACCTCGAACTGATGCAGGAAATGCGCGATGCCATCGACGCGCGGATGTTCGACGCGTTCAAGAAGCTGTTTCATGAAAACCGGGCGCGCGGGACGGACTAGAGTTAAATGAGGCGCGAGGCAAGCACGTCAGGCAACGCGACAAAAGCATCCTCCCACATAGCGCAGCAGACATTACAATTTACTTTCGGAGAAACACCCGAAACCCCTTGACAGCCCGTCAGGAAAACCTGTTCCGGGCGCCGTCCCGTAAATGGCCGGTGGTAGAATAACCGGCTGATTTTTTTGATTGTTATAACGGAGAGACCAACGTGTCGTTCATTTCCAATGCCTTCGCGCAAGGCAGTGCAGCAGGTGGCGCCGAATCGAGCCTGATGAGCTTCCTGCCGCTGATTCTGATGTTCGCGGTGCTCTACTTCATCATGATTCGCCCGCAAATGAAGCGCCAGAAGGAACACCGCAACATGCTCGCCGCCATGGCGAAAGGCGACGAAGTGGTGACGAACGGCGGCATCGTCGGTAAGGTGACCAAGGTCGGCGAAGCCTATGTTGGCGTCGAAATCGCGGAAGGCACTGAAATCACCGTGCAGAAAGCGTCGGTCACGACCATTCTGCCGAAGGGCACCCTGAAGTCGCTGTAAGGCCTGCTCTCTCGCGTCCGGCGCGGCCTCGCGCCGGTCGAAGCCCGCCCAGGCGCTTTCGCTCGCCGCGCTCATCGCCGGACGCATCGCACTCAAGCCAACCTCCCGTTGGACCACCCCATGAATCGTTACCCCCTCTGGAAATATGTCGTGATGCTGGTGGCGCTCGTCATCGGCCTCGTGTACACGCTGCCCAATTTCTTCGGCGAAGCGCCGGCGGTGCAGGTGTCGAGCGGCAAGGCCACGGTGAAGCTCGATTCGGCCACGCTGTCGATGGTCGAAGCGGCGCTCGCATCGAGCCAGATCAAGCCGGACGACGTCACGTTCGACAACTCCACGTTGAACGCGAACATTCGCGTGCGCGTGAAGGACACCGACACGCAGCTGCGCGTCAAGGACCTGCTGCAAAAATCGCTCAACAGCGATCCGACCGATCCGCAGTACATCGTCGCGCTGAACCTGCAGAGCGCATCGCCGCGCTGGCTGACGGCCCTGCACGCGCTGCCGATGTATCTGGGCCTGGACCTGCGTGGCGGCGTGCACTTCCTGCTGCAGGTCGACATGGCGGGCGCGCTGAACAAGAAGCTGGATTCGGACGCCTCGGATGCGCGCACGCTGCTGCGCGACAAGAACATTCGCGACGGCGGCGTGAACCGCGTCGGCCAGTCGGTCGTCGTCAATTTCGCGGATCAGAGTGTCGCGGAGAACGCGCTCACGCAGCTGCAAGCGGGCGTCAACGAACTGCAGTGGGCGACGCAGCCGAACCCGAGCGGCGGCGTCCAGGTGGTGGGCACGTTCACGCCGGCCGTGCAGAAAACGGTGCAGGATGCGGCGCTCAAGCAGAACATCACGACGCTGCATAACCGCGTCAACGAACTCGGCGTGGCCGAGCCGGTGATCCAGCAGCAAGGCCCCGACCGCATCGTCGTCGAGCTGCCGGGCGTGCAGGACACGGCGAAGGCGAAGGACATCATCGGCCGCACGGCGACGCTCGAAGCGCGCCTCGCCGATCCGAACGGCCTGCATCCGAACCCGGGCGATCCCGTGCCGGCCGGCGACGAGCTGTTCACGCAGGGCAACCAGGCACCCGTGCTGCTGCGCAAGGCCGTGATCTTCACGGGCGATCGCATCATCGACGCGTCGGCGGGCTTCGACGAGCACCAGCGTCCCTCCGTCAACATCCGTCTCGATTCGGCGGGCGGCCGCGCGGTGCGCAGCGTGTCGCGCGACAACATCGGCAAGCCGATGGCGATGGTCCTGTTCGAAAAGGGCAAGGGCGAAGTGCTGACGGTCGCGACGATCCAGTCGGAACTGGGCGACCGCTTCCAGATCACGGGCCAGCCGACCCCGCAAGCGGCAACGGACCTCGCGCTGCTCTTGCGCGCCGGCTCGCTCGCGGCGCCGATGGACATTATCGAAGAACGCACGATCGGCCCGAGCCTCGGCGCGGACAACATCAAGAAGGGCTTCGATTCCGTCGTCTACGGCTTCATCGCGATCGCGGCGTTCATGATCGCGTACTACATGCTGTTCGGCCTGATCTCGATGATCGGGCTGTCGGTGAACCTGCTGCTGCTGATCGCGATCCTGTCGATGCTGCAGGCCACGCTGACGCTGCCCGGCATCGCCGCTATCGCGCTCGCGCTCGGTATGGCGATCGACGCGAACGTGCTGATCAACGAGCGCGTGCGCGAAGAGTTGCGCAATGGGGCGCCGCCGCAGCTGGCGATCCAGAACGGCTACGCGCACGCATGGGCGACGATTCTCGACTCGAACGTGACCACATTGATCGCTGGTCTCGCGCTGCTTGCATTCGGCTCCGGCCCGGTGCGGGGCTTTGCCGTGGTGCACTGTATCGGCATTCTGACGTCGATGTTCTCGGCCGTGTTCTTCTCGCGCGGGCTCGTGAACCTGTGGTACGGCGGCAAGAAGAAGCTGAAGTCGCTGGCCGTCGGCCAGGTGTGGAAGCCGGCTGCCGCCGACGGCGCAACGGCTTACCTCGACAACGCCGACACGGACACCGACACGGCGCGCGCGATGGCAGCGACAACGGCGCCGAAGGCCAAGGCGAAAGCGCCCGCCAGCGCGCAAGCCCGCGCCGGCAAGCCGACGCTGCGCAACCGCAACGCGCCGGATGGCACGAAGAAACCGGGTTCATCCCGCTGAGTCCCGGAGAAAGAGAACATGGAATTTTTCCGCATCCGTAAAGACATTCCGTTCATGCAGCGCGCGTTGATCTTCAACGCGATCTCGCTGCTGACGTTCATCGCCGCTGTGTTTTTCCTGCTGCATCGCGGGCTGCATCTTTCCGTGGAGTTCACGGGCGGCACGGTCATCGAAGTGCAGTATCCGGGCGCGGTGCCGCTCGAACCCGTACGCGATACGCTGACAAAGATCGGCTACGGCGACGCGCAGGTGCAGAACTTCGGCACCTCGCGCGACGTGCTGATCCGCCTGCCGCTGAAGCAAGGCCTGACCTCGGCGCAGCAAAGCGACCAG
This sequence comes from Paraburkholderia franconis, assembly GCF_009362735.1. Lineage (GTDB taxonomy): Bacteria > Pseudomonadota > Gammaproteobacteria > Burkholderiales > Burkholderiaceae > Paraburkholderia > Paraburkholderia franconis. The sequence continues at coordinate 188,760 of NZ_WHNP01000002.1, forward strand.
GTGATGTCCGCGCTGAAGGGCCAGGACGCGAACGCGAAGCTGCAACGCGTCGAGTTCGTCGGTCCGCAGGTCGGCAAGGAACTCGCGACCGACGGCCTGCTAGCGCTCGCGTGCGTGGTCGCCGGCATCGTGATCTATCTGTCGTTCCGCTTCGAGTGGAAGTACGCGATCGCGGGCGTGATCGCGAACCTGCACGACGTCGTGATCATTCTTGGCTTCTTCGCGTTCTTCCAATGGGAGTTCTCACTGTCGGTGCTGGCCGCCGTGCTCGCGGTGCTCGGCTACTCGGTGAACGAATCGGTGGTTATCTTCGACCGGATTCGCGAGACCTTCCGCCGCGAACGCAAGATGGGCGTGATGGAAGTGATCAACCACGCAATCACGAGCACGATGTCGCGCACGATCATCACGCACGGCTGTACGCAGATGATGGTCCTGTCGATGTTCCTGTTCGGCGGCCCGACGCTGCACTACTTCGCGCTCGCGCTGACGGTCGGCATTCTGTTCGGCATCTACTCGTCGGTGTTCGTCGCGGCGGCGCTGGCGATGTGGTTCGGCGTGAAGCGGGAAGATCTGCTGAAGGAAAAGAAGGAACGTCACGATCCGAACGATCCGAACGCAGGCGCGCAGGTTTGATCGGTTGCGTTTGAGAGGTTCTAAGGCATAGATAGAAGGGTAAACAAAAGGCCGGTTCGAAACTGAACCGGCCTTTGTCGTTTACGACAGCTGCGCAGCAGCACCCAGGCGATTATCTGAACCCAAGCTTGCGCCGCGCCGCCACCAGCGCGATCACGCTCACGACGGCCGCGAACATCAGATAGAAGCTCGGCGCGACCTTCGAATCCGTTGCGCGAATCAGCCACGCGATGATGAACGGTCCGAAGCCGCCGAAGATCGTCACGGCGATGTTATAGGCGAGCGACATGCCCGTCGTGCGCGTCTGCACTGGGAAAATCTCCGACAGCAGGCCCGGCAGCGAGCCGAAATAGCCCGTCATCAGGAAGCCGAACACGATCTGCATCAGCATCAGCGTGCCGAAGGTCGGATGCGCGACAAGATACGTGAACGCCGGCAGGATCAGCAGGAACAGCAGCACGGCGGGCACGAGCATGATCCGCACGCGTCCGTAGCGGTCCGACAGATGACCGACGATCGGCGAGAACACCAGCTGGATCACGCCCACCAGCGAGATGGCCGCGAATGCCACCGAGGGAGCCAAGCCCAATTGCTTGATCGCATAAGTCGGCATGAACAGCACGAGATACGTCGACACCGTTCCGAGCACGACGATGCCCACGCCGATGAAGAGCCTCGCCTTCTGGCTCGCGAACGTATCGCGGATCGGCGTCTGCGTGGTCTCGGCGGCGAGGAATTCGGGCGTCTCGTCGAGCTTCGTGCGGATATACCATGCGACGGGCCCGATCAGCAGGCCGAAGAAGAACGGCACGCGCCAACCCCACGCGCTCAGCTGTTCCGGAGACAGCTCGCCCGTGAGCACGACGCCGAACAGCGCGGCGAGCAGCGTCGTCAGGCCCTGGCTCGCGATCTGCCAGCTCGCGAAATAGCCGCGCCGACCCGGCACATGCTCGGCGAGAAACGCGGTGGCGCTGCCGAACTCGCCGCCCGCCGAGAAGCCCTGCATCAGCCGCGCGACGACGAGAATCAGCGGCGCGGCGATGCCGATCGACTGCCAGGTCGGCAGCACGGCGATGATCAGTGTGCCCATCATCATCAGCACGATCGACAGCGTGAGCGCGGCCTTGCGCCCCGCCTTGTCCGCATACGCGCCGAGCACGATCGCGCCGAGCGGCCGCATGAAGAACGACACGCCGAACGTGCCGAGCGTCAGCAGCAGCGACACCGTATCGTTGCCCGCCGGAAAGAACAGCTTCGAAATGACGACGGCGAAAAAACCATAGACGACGAGATCGAACCATTCCAGCGCATTGCCGATCGATGCGGCGATCACCGTGCGCCACGTATCGGGACGACTCTGCGCCGCGCTCGCGGCTATCGTTGAACTCATTGCGGATCTCCAGATGCGCGCGAGGTAGTCGTTGTCGTGGCAATCAGCGGACATTGCCCGCTTCTGTCATGTTTGCCGGACTCGATGCGCGCACAACCGGTCCGGCGTCTGCCTTCACTATGTACCGCAAAAAAGAAACCTGCACGAGACGTGAAAGCGCCAGGTGTTCACCGCCTTCACTGTCATCATGAAGAAACCAATAAAAAAGCCGCTTCGTCGCCAATGCGAACGAAGCGGCTTGCGCACCGATTCAGGTGAGAGCGCTTAGCTTACTGCTTGATGCCTTCCGCCTGGATGTGCAGCACCGTCTTCATACTGAAACCGTATTTGGTGCCGAAGTCCATTCCATAGTCCGCGCGATTGAACTCGCCCTCCGCTTCCACACCGCACACTTCGCGCTTCAGTACGGGATGCTGGATGCATTTGAACGATTCGATCTTCAGGCTCAGCGGCTTCGTGACGCCCTTCATCGTGAACTGGCCATCCACGGCGACGGGCATATCGCCGTCGAATTTGATCGCCGTGCCCTTGTACGTTGCCGTCGGATACTTGGCGACGTCGAAGAAATCGGGTGAACGCAGATGCTCTTCGAGCTTCGTGTTGCCGATCTGGATCGAGGATGTATCGACCGTGACGTCCACCGTGCCCGTCTTCGCCGCGCGGTCGAGCGTCACCGCGCCCGAGCTCTTCGTGAACTTGCCGCGCCACGTGGACACGCCGCCCATATGATCGGCTTCGAAGCTCGGATAGGTGTGCATCGGATCGAGCTGATAGGTATCGGCGGCAAACGCGCCCGCCGCAATCGACGACGCCAGTGCGCCGGCAACAATCAAAAGCATCGGTTTCACTTCATTCTCCCTTCTGTGTGCATGCGATGAATCACTTGCTCGCGGCGACGATGTGGAACTTGATCGTCACATCGTCCGCGACCACCGACGTATCCTTCCATTCGCCCGTGCCGATATCGAACTGCGAACGCTTGACGGACACCGAGCCGTCGTAGACCTGCGCCGCGCCCTGCTTCGTCACCGTGACGGGCACGACGACCGTCTGCGACTTGCCCTTCATCGTCAGCTTGCCCGTGACCTTGAACTGATTGGTGCCTGCGGGCGCGATCGCACTGGATACGAAAGTCGCCGTCGGATACGTCTTCGAATCGAACCACTCCTTGCCGCGCACCTGCTCGTTATAGCTTTCGTCGCCGAGATCGTAGCTCGACGTATCGATCGTGACCTGCGCGCTGCCCGATGTCGGCTTCGAAGAATCGAACGAGACTTGCGCGGTGAACTTGCCGAACTTGCCTTCGACGGGCACGTTCATCTGCTTCGACGTCGCCGTGACCGTGCTCTTGCCCATGTCGACCTGCGCGAACGCGGCACCCGACGCGGCCAGCGATGCGGCAGCAAACGCAGCGAGCATGTAGCGATAGAACGAAACCTTCATGTTTATCCTTATTTGAGGAAAGGGATCATCCGCGACAGCAGACCGTCGCGATCGAGCCATTGATGTTTGATCGCCGCCAGCATGTGCAGCACGACCAGCCCGAGAAGCGTGTAATTGAGCACGATGTGGACCGACTTCAGCACTTCCTTGAGGTGCGGATCGGGGGCGATCAGACGCGGCAGCGGCACGAGCCCGAGATAGACGACGGGAACGTTCGCCGCCGAGCTGTACAGATAGCCCGACACGGGAATCGCGACCATCAGCACATACAGCAGGAAATGCGTGAGATGCGCGGCGCCGCGCTGCCACGCGCGCATATGCGCGGGCATCGGCGGCACGGCGTGCGTCGCGCGCCAGAGGAGGCGCAGCACGACGAGCGCGAACACGGTCACGCCGATCCATTTGTGCCACGAAAAGTACTTGAGCTTGGTCGGCGTGAAGCCGGGGATGTCCGTCATCACCCAGCCGAGCGCAAAGCCGCAGACGATCAGCAGCGCGATCAGCCAGTGCAGCGCAATGGCCGTCGACGTGTATGACGGAGCCCGTGCGGAGAACGAACGAAGCGAAGAAGTGTGTGCCATGACAGAACCGACGCCAAACATAAAAGTTAAACGACGCAGTCGACGCCGTTATTCCGTCGCGCCCGATCCCGGCGCACCAACGGCTCGCGGCGCTAATCGTACCGCAAGCCGCTTCGGCAGGCTGGCGGCTTTGCACGCGGCGCGAAATTTGCTGTTGCGGTTTGAACGCGTGAGCGCCGCATCTGTCGGACAGAGCCCTGGGCAAGCCGACGAACGTCAGTCCATTCGCCGGGCATCCGTCAGCACACACCGACGGACGTCATCCCGGCGAGCTTTGATACTATTGCCCCCAAGCCGTGCCGCGCGCCCTCCCGCGTGCCCTTTCACCCCACGCGTCGCGCCGTAACCGGCTGTAAGGTCCAACCACAGACACGACGACACATCGCCTCCTGTTTTCCGATCGCCTGCATGGAACATGACCATCTGATTGCCTGTCACGAATGCGACGCGCTGTTTCAGAAACCCCGCCTCGGACGCAAGCGGACGGCGCGCTGCCCGCGATGCGGCGCGATCCTGTACGGGAGCGCGTCGGGACGGCTGGAGGGCATCACCGCGATGACGATGGCCGCGCTGATCACGTTTCTGATCGCGCAGGGCTTTCCGATCGTTGAGCTGGAAACCAATGGCATCACGTCGCAGACCAGCCTGATCGGCGCCATCGTCGCGTTGTGGAACGAAGACATGCAGATCGTCGCCGTGATGGTGTTCTGCTCGACGTTTCTTTTCCCGCTGACCGAACTGACCGCGCTGCTCTATCTGCTGATCCCCATTCGCGCCGGCATCGTGCCGCCCGGCTTCAACCAGGTGCTGCGCGCGATCCAGTTCGTGCGTCCGTGGGGCATGATCGAAGTGTTCATGCTCGGCGTGCTCGTGACGATCGTGAAAATGGTAAGTCTCGCGCGCGTGATCCCCGAGGCGGCGATGTTCGCGTTCGGCGCGCTCACGCTGATGTTCGTCGTGGTCGTCACCTTCGATCCGCGCACGTTGTGGGACGTCGCCGAAGGTCTCGGCGTGCTGGAAGCGCGGCGCGAGCGCCATGCGCGCGATGGCGATGGGGATGACGGCGATGCTCACGCCGATCAGGCCGGACGCGACGCGGGCAAACCCGGCGTCGATGGCACCGCCGCGCCGCACCAGGGATGACCGGCCGATGAAATACACGACGGCCTCGCGCGCCGGTTTCGTCGCCTGTCACGCGTGCTCGCGCGTGCAGCCGCGCGTGCGCTCGAAAGAACCGCAACGCTGCACACGCTGCGGCGCGGTCCTGCACCGGCGCAACCCCGACAGCCTGATGCGCACCTGGGCCCTTTTGATCGCCGCCGCCGTGCTCTACATTCCCGCGAACCTGCTGCCCGTGATGCATACGTCATCGCTGCTCGGCGCGGAGGACGACACCATCATGAGCGGCGTCGTCTACTTCTGGACGTCGGGCGACTGGCCGCTCGCGATCATCGTGTTCGTCGCGAGCATTCTCGTGCCGATGCTCAAGCTCACGGTGCTCGCGCTTCTGACCATCACTGCGCAACGCCATTCGACATGGCGTCCGCTGGAACGGACGAAGCTCTACCGGATCGTCGAGCGCATCGGCCGCTGGTCGATGCTCGACATCTTCGTCATCACGCTGACGGTCGCGCTCGTGCGCTTCAAGTCGCTCGCTGTCATCACGGCGGGGCCGGGCGCGCTCGCGTTCGGCTCGGTCGTGATCCTCACGATGATTGCGTCGATGCAGTTCGATCCGCGCCTCATCTGGGACGACGTGGACAAAGGCACAGGCGACGCAGCCCGCGCGAACCGCAATACTTCAGGACCCACCACATGAATAGCCCTCAAGAGCCGACGCCACCGGGCGGCGCGCCGCGCAGCGAGCCGCCCGTCCCCGAACCCGAGATCGTCACGAAACGCGGCTGGCTGCCTTCGCTCGTCTGGGTGATTCCGCTGATCGCGGCGCTGATCGGCGTCGGGCTCGTGGTGAAGTCGGTGCTCGAAAAGGGGCCGACGATCACGATCACCTTCATTAGCGCGGAGGGGCTCGAGCCCGGCAAGACGAAGGTCAAGTACAAGGACGTCGACATCGGCTTCGTGAAAACGATCAAGCTCGCGAAGAACCATTCGCGCGTCAACGTCGAGGTCCAGCTGTCGAAGGAAGCTGAAGACTTCGCGGTGAAGGACAGCCGTTTCTGGGTCGTGCGTCCGCGCATCGGCGCAAGCGGCGTGTCGGGGCTCGGCACGCTGCTGTCGGGCGCGTATATCGGCGTGGACGGCGGCCGCTCGACGGAGACGCAGACGCAGTTCGTCGGCCTCGAATCGCCGCCCGCCGTCACCGTCGACCAGAAAGGCCACCAGTTCACGTTGCGCGGCGAATCGCTCGGCTCGATCGACATCGGCTCGCCCGTGTTCTACCGGCGCGTGCAGGTCGGCCAGGTGACGGGCTTCTCGCTCGACAAGGACGGCACAGGCGTGACCGTGCAGGTGTTCGTGAGCGCACCGTTCGATCAGTACGTCGGCACGAACTCGCGCTGGTGGCACGCGAGCGGCGTCGATGTGCGGCTCGATTCGAGCGGCTTCAAGCTGAACACGCAATCGCTCGCGACGGTGATCGTCGGCGGCCTCGCGTTCCAGTCGCCGCCGGGTCAGGCCGTCGGCGCGCAGGCGCCGAACAACATGACGTTCCGCCTCGGCTCGGATGAAGGGGATGCGATGCGCGAGCCCGACGGCGAGCCCGTGCGCGTCGTGATGAACTTCAACCAGTCGCTGCGCGGGCTGTCGCCCGGCGCGGCCGTCGATTTCCGCGGCATCGTGCTCGGCCAGGTGACGAACATCGGCGTCGAATACGATCCGCAGACGAAGAACTTCACGATGCCCGTCACAATCGACCTGTATCCCGACCGCCTGCGCCGCCGCACCAAGGGCCAGCCCGTGCCCGACCAGGGCACGCAAGCGAGTCACAAGATGCTGCAGGCGCTCGTCAAGCACGGCCTGCGCGGCCAGCTGCGCACGGGCAACCTGCTGACGGGTCAGTTGTACATCGCGCTCGACCTGTTCCCGAAGGCGCCCGCCGCGACCGTCGACGTTTCGCGCGATCCGATCGAGCTGCCGACGATTCCGAACACGCTCGACGAACTGCAGCTGCAGGTCGCCGACATCGCGAAGAAGCTCGATCAGGTGCCGTTCGACCAGATCGGCAACAACCTGAACACCGCGCTGAAGAACGCCGATCAGCTCTTCACGCGGCTCGACAAGGAAGTCGTGCCTCAGGCGCGCGACACGCTCGCGGCCGCGAAGCAGACGTTCGGCTCGGCGGAAGCGACGCTGCAGCAGGACTCGCCGATGCAATCCGACGTGCATCAGGCGCTGCAAGAGCTGACGCGCACGCTGCAATCGCTGAATGCGCTGTCGGACTATCTCGAACGCCATCCCGAATCGCTGCTGCGCGGTAAATCAGGAGACAAGCCATGACGTTTGCCCGCGTCCCCCGAACGATGCGCGTTGCCGCGCTGGCGCTGTCTTCCGTGCTGCTTGCGGCGCTCGCCGCGTGCTCGTCGCCGGCGAGCCGCTTCTATACGCTCTCCGCCGGTGACACCTCGCCGGATGCCGTGCGCACCGCGAGCAACCCTGCGTTTCTGATCGAAGTGCCGCCCGTCGACGTGCCATCGCAAGTGGCGAAGAACCAGCTCGTCGTGCAGACGGGCCCGACCCAGGTGCAGGTGCTCGAACAGGAGCGCTGGGCGTCGCTGCCCGGCGACGAGATCCGCCGCGCGCTGTCCAGCACGCTGACGCAGCAACTGGGCACGATCGACGTGTACGGCACGCCGTATCCCGATCGCGTGCCCGTGTACCGCATCAGCGTGAATGTGCAGCGCTTCGAGTCTTGGCCCGGCTCGCACGCGCTGATCGATGCCGTGTGGAGTGTGCGAGCGGTGCGCACGCAGGCGGTGCTGACGTGCCGCAGCGTGGCCGGCGAGCCGGTGTCCGGCGGCTATGACGCGCTCGCCGAAGGCCATCGGCGAGCGGTCCAGCAGATCTCGATGGAAATCGCCGCTGCCGTGCGCAATCTCGCGGCGGTGCCCGCGCGCGGCGCAAGCGTGACGTGTCCGGCGTCGGCGGCCGGGCCGGCTGCTGCATCAGCAGTGCCATCGGTGCCATCGGCGCCTTCTGCGCTGAACGCGGGGTCGAAGGGCTGAGCAGGCTCACGCGCGTGACGTGACGGTAACGCGCGGTGAAGTGCGCTGACGCGCGCGCCGCGCGCACGCGACCGCCGACGCGCGACCCAACCCGAAGGCACAGCGAGGCGACCGCGTACAATGTCGCCTTGACCCACGCCTTGCGGCAACCTCCATGTCCTTCGAATTTTTCATCCCCTGCCCGCGCGGCCTCGAAGCCACGCTCGCCGCCGAACTCGCCGAGATCGCCGCGCGTCATCTGAACGGCGCGCCGTTCACCGCCGGCGAGCAGGTGCCCGGCGGCGTGCACTTCAAAGGCGGCTGGGCAGCCGGCATGGCCGCCAATCTGCATTCGCGCATCGCGAGCCGCGTGCTGCTGAAGATCGCGCATCGTCCGTATCGCAACGAGCAGGACATTTATGCGCTCGCGCTCGAACAGCACTGGGAACAATGGTTCTCGGCGAATGAGACGCTGCGCGTCGACGTCACCGCGATCAAGTCGCCGCTGCGCAGCCTCGAATTCGCGACGCTGCGCGTGAAGGACGCGATCTGCGACCGTCTGCGCGACAAGACGGGCGCGCGTCCGAGCATCGATACGGGCGCGCCCGACGTGCGCGTATTCGCGTTCGTGACGGCAACCGACTGCACGCTGTATCTCGATACCTCCGGCGAACCGCTCTTCAAGCGCGGCTGGCGCCTCGACAAGGGCGCGGCTCCACTGCGCGAAAACCTCGCGGCTGGCATCCTGCGCCTGACGGGCTGGACGCCGGGCACGCCGCTGTACGACCCGATGTGCGGCAGCGGAACGTTCCTCGCCGAGGCCGCGCAGGTCGCGCTGAACATCGCGCCGGGCGTCGATCGCCGCTTCGGGTTCGAGAAGTTCCGGCAGTACGACGTATCGGCGTGGCAAGCGCTGAAGGTCGCCGCGCAAGACGCGAAACGCGCGGCGCGCGCGGGCCGTGGCGATCTGCTGATCTTCGGCAGCGACATCTCCGATAACATGCTGGAGAAGGCGCGCGCTAATTTCGAGCGCGCCGGTTTTCCCGCGCTGCCGCTGAAGCAACTCGACGCGCGCAACATGACGCCACCCGTCAGCGAGGCCGGCATTCTCGTCGCGAACCCGCCGTATGGCGAGCGGATCGAAGTGCGTGGACGCGGTCCGCGTGGCGAGATACGCAATACGGGGCGCGAAGAAGGCGGCTTCCGGCGCGCGGAAGCGGATACGGGCGATATCGCCGAGTTCTTCCAGTCGTTCGGCGATGCGCTCAAGAAGCGCTTCACCGGCTGGCACGCGTTCGTGCTGACGTCGGATCGCAAGCTGCCGGGGCAGTTGCGTCTGCGCGAGTCGGCGAAAACGCCGCTGTATAACGGCGCGCTCGAATGCCGGCTGTTCCGCTTCGATCTGATCGCGGGAAGCGTGAGGCAGCGGCCGGCTGCCGACGAGCCGAAGGCGTAAGCGGTTTTTTTCGCTTCGGCGGCTCATTTGAGTGGCTGATTGAGTGAAAGTGGAAGCGGGCGTAATGCCCGCTTTTTTATCGGCTGCGCTCGCGGCGTCTCTCAACGCTACTGACAGAACGGTGTCAGCAGCCCGCCCGCACACTTCTCCTGCGCCATCCGGCGACACATTCACAGGAGAACGTCATGTCAGCACAACCCAATCGCGCCATTGCCTGGTTCGAGATCCCATCCGTCGACTTCGAGCGCGCGGTCCGCTTCTACGAGGCCGCGCTCGATACGACGCTGCGCCGCGAAGACTTCGGCATGCCGATGGCCGTCTTCAGTTACGACGAGCCGTCGACGGGCGGCTGCATCGTCCAGAGCGCGACCATGGAACCGTCGTCGACAGGCTCGCTCGTCTACCTGAACGCGCGCCCGACCGTCAGCGCGACCCTCGAACGCGTGAAGCGCGCAGGCGGCAAGGTCGAAGGGCCTGCCGTGCAGTTGCCGCACGACATCGGCTGGATCGGCTTTTTCACCGATACGGAAGGCAACCGTGTCGGCCTCCATTCGAAGACCAACGAGTGACGCGTCGGCAGACGTGACCGCCATCATCTTGCGTGGGACGGGAGCAGGCGCTTAGCCGCCAACTCCCGTCGACAGGAGCGCGTCGTGCGGCGCTATCATCGCGGGAGATTCCCCGTCTATTTCCGCGAGACACCCACGATGACGCGTCGCGCCGACCGCCTGTTCCAGATCGCCGAGCTGCTGCGCGGCCGGCGGCTGACCACCGCGCAGCAGCTGGCGGACTGGCTGCACGTGTCGCTGCGCACCGTCTATCGCGACGTGCAGGACCTGCAACTGTCGGGCGTGCCAATCGAAGGGGAGCCGGGCATCGGCTATCGGCTGAGCCGCAGCGCGAGCCTGCCGCCGCTCACCTTCACGGCGGAAGAACTCACGGCACTCGCCGCCGGTGCGCGGATGCTCGAATCATGGGGCGGCGAAAGCATGGCGGCGGGCGCACGCGGCGCGCTCGCGAAGATCGCGTCGGCGATGCCCGCCGACAAGCGCGCGACCATCGACCGCCTCGCGTTCTTCGCACCGTCGTTTCATATCGACGGGAATGTCTCCGCGATCGTCGATACGCTGCATCGGGCGATCGACACGCGGCACGTGGTCAGCTTCGCGTATCAGGACAAGAACGGCGCGGCGACGCAGCGGCGCGTATGGCCGCTCGCGCTCGCGTACTGGGGCGCGCGCTTCACGCTCGGCGCGTGGTGCGAACTGCGCGGAGACTTTCGACACTTCGCGCTTACGAATATCGACGACCTGAAAGTGCACGAGCCGTTTCCCGATGTCGAGGGAAGACGGCTCGCGGATTTCATGCGCAGCATCGGCGTGAAGCCGCGCTGAGCGAATGGTCGTGACACCTGATCGTGACACTCGATGAAGCGTGCGAGGCGCCTTTGAACGCGCCCCGCAGCGTACTTCATCAATCGACGGACTTCACCATGTCTTCGATCACCTTCTTCGCATCGCCGAAGACCATCATCGTCTTGTCCATGTAGAAGAGGTCGTTGTCGAGACCGGCATAACCCGCCGCCATCGAACGCTTGTTGACGATCACCGTGCGTGCCTTGTACGCCTCGATGATCGGCATGCCCGCGATTGGCGACTTTGGATCGTTCTTCGCGGCGGGGTTCACCACGTCGTTCGCGCCGAGCACCAGCACCACGTCGACCTGACCGAATTCGCCGTTGATGTCCTCCATCTCGTGAACGATTTCGTACGGCACTTCGGCTTCCGCCAGCAGCACGTTCATGTGGCCCGGCATGCGGCCCGCGACAGGGTGAATCGCGTACTTCACGTCGATGCCCTTTTCGACGAGCTTGTCGGTCAGTTCCTTCAGCGCATGTTGAGCACGCGCGACGGCCAAACCATAGCCCGGCACGATCACGACGGTCTCCGCGTTGCCGAGCATGAACGACGCATCTTCCGCCGACCCCGACTTCACCGGCTTCTGTTCCGTCGAGCCGCCCGCAGCCGCCGCGCCCGGTTCAGCGCCGAAGCCGCCGAGAATCACGTTGAAGAACGAGCGGTTCATCGCCTTGCACATGATGTACGACAGGATCGCACCGGACGAACCCACCAGCGAACCGGCGATGATCAGCATCGCGTTGTTCAGCGAGAAGCCGATGCCCGCGGCCGCCCAGCCCGAGTACGAGTTCAGCATCGACACGACCACGGGCATGTCCGCGCCGCCGATCGGGATGATGATCAGCACGCCCAGCGCAAACGCGATCAGCGTCATGATGATGAACGGCAGCCACGACTGCGTGAGGAAGAAGATCACGCCGAAGCCGATCATCGCGAGCGCGAGCAGCAGGTTGATCAGATGCTGGCCCGCATAGACGACGGGCGCGCCCTGGAAGAGCCGGAACTTGTACTTGCCCGACAGCTTGCCGAACGCGATCACCGAACCGCTAAAGGTAATCGCGCCGACGAACGTGCCGATGAACAGTTCGATCCGGTTGCCATACGGCAGGAAGCCCGCAATGCCTTCCTCGGCGCCGAGGCCGAACGCGGCCGGTTCCGACACCACCGCATACGCGATACACACGGCTGCCATACCGATCAGCGAGTGCATCGCCGCGACCAGTTCCGGCATCTTCGTCATCTCGACGCGCGCGGCGACGAACGCACCGATCCCGCCGCCCACCACCAGTGCGACGAACACAAGCGACAGGCCAAGAGTCAGGTTCGAGCCGAGCACGGCGGCCTGCTTCGCGATCAGCGCAACGGTCGTCAGAATCGCGATCGCCATCCCGACCATGCCGAACACGTTACCGGCGCGCGCGCTCTTCGGATTCGACAGGCCCTTGAGCGCCTGGATGAAGCAGACGGAGGCGATCAGATAAAGGAGCGTAACGACGTTCATGCTCATTTACGCACCCTCCTTCGAACCACCAGGACCCGCGATCTTCTTCGGCTCCTTCTTCTTGAACATCTCCAGCATCCGCCGTGTGACGAGGAAGCCGCCGAACACGTTCACGGCCGCAAGCGCCACGGCAATCGTGCCGAAGAACTTGCCCGAACCGCCGACCGTCAGGCCCGCTGCGAGCATCGCGCCGACAATGACGATCGCCGAAATCGCGTTCGTCACGGCCATCAGCGGCGTATGCAGCGCCGGCGTCACGTTCCAGACAACGTGATAGCCGACGTAGATCGCCAGCACGAAAATGATCAGGTTGATCACGGTATGGTTGATTACTTCCATCTCCCGTCTCCTCTTCCCTTATGCCTTGCGCGTGACTTCGCCGTCGCGTGCCAGCAGCGTGGCCGCGACGATGTCGTCCGCGAGATCGATATTGAGCGCGCCTTCCTTCGTGACGATCAGCTTCATGAAGTCGAGCAGATTGCGCGCGTACAGTGCGGACGCATCCGACGCGACCATCGACGCGAGATTCGTATAGCCCGCGATCGTCACGCCGTGCTTGACGACGACCTTGTCGGCTTCCGTCAACGGACAGTTGCCGCCGCGATTGCCTTCGTACTCGGCGCCACGTCCCGCCGCGAGGTCGATCAGCACGGAGCCCGGCTTCATCGCCTGCACGGTTTCGACGGAAAGCAGCGTCGGTGCGGGACGGCCCGGAATCAGCGCGGTCGAGATGATGACGTCGGCCTGCTTCGCGCGCTCGTGAACGAGCGCCGACTGGCGCGTGAGCCACGACGGCGGCATCGGCCGCGCGTAGCCGCCGACACCTTCGGCTGCTTCGCGTTCCTCAGCTGTTTCGTAAGGCACATCGAGGAATTTCGCCCCGAGCGACTCGATCTGCTCCTTCACGGCGGGCCGAACGTCCGACGCTTCGATCACGGCACCGAGGCGCTTCGCGGTCGCAATCGCCTGCAGGCCCGCGACGCCCGCACCCAGAATCAGTACGCGCGCGGCCTTGACCGTGCCGGCCGCTGTCATCAGCATCGGCATGAATCGCGGATAAAGGTCGGCGGCTAGCAGCACCGCCTTGTAGCCCGCAATGTTGGCTTGAGACGACAATACGTCGAGACTTTGTGCGCGCGTCGTGCGCGGCGCGGCTTCCAGCGAGAAGGCAGTGATGCCCGCTGCTGCAAGCTTTGATGAATTCTCCGTATTAAAAGGCTCGAGCATTCCGATCAGCACCGCGCCGCGTTTAAGAAGCGGTAGTTCTGAATCGGTGGGCGTCTGGACCTTGAGAACGATCTCCGCGCCGAACGCTGTCGGCGCATCGACGAGTTCCGCCCCTGCTGCTGAATAGGCATCGTCCAGATAACTGGCTCCCGTTCCGGCGCCGCTCTGTACGGTGACTCTGTGACCCTGCGACACGTACTTCTTGACCGTCTCGGGCGTCGCGGCGACGCGTGTTTCATACGGCCGCGTCTCGGCTGGCACTCCGATGTGCATCGTTAAACCTCCTCGACCATCCTCTGTTATGAAAATCTGGAATCGCCGACGAGGGGCAACGCCGGCAATGCAATAAGGCAAGTGCAACGGCAACGCACGGCTGGGGCTTCAGCCAACGCTGCAACTTTAACCGAAGTCAGGTGACGGATTGAAATCCGTAACGATCCCGGCCTTCAGGAACACGATCCTTCGTGCTTTTTTTACCGGCATGTGCTAGGCGCGCGGCGCACCATCCTTCGCGCGCACCGGCAAGCCCGGCCCATAAACGGTAAAATGCCGTCCCATGAAACCGGAAACCTGGGCCCCGCATGTGACGGTGGCGGCTGTCGTCGAATGCGACGGGCGCTTTCTGCTGGTCGAAGAGCACACGCCCGCCGGGCTGCGCCTCAACCAGCCAGCCGGGCATCTGGAAGCAGGCGAGACGCTGACGCAAGCCGTCATCCGCGAAACGCTCGAAGAAACGGCGCATGGGTTCGCGCCCGAAGCGCTCGTCGGCGTGTACATGACGCACTTCAGCCGGCCAGACACCGTCGACGGCCCCATCGATGGCGTCACGTATCTGCGCTTCACGTATTGCGGCTCGACGGAAGGCTCGCCCGCCGAGAGCCGCGCGCTCGATCCCGACATCGTCCGCACGGTGTGGATGAGCGCCGACGAGCTGCGCGCGTGCCCCGAGCGGCATCGCACGCCGCTCGTGATGCAATGTGTCGACGACTACCTCGCAGGCCGGCGTTTCCCGCTCGACTTCGTGCAAACGCATTCAGTCGGGCCCTCCCGATAGAACGCGTGCTTCGGCACGGAGAAAGCAGTCAGGCAGAACCAGATGAGCAAACAGAAAGTGGTGGTAGGCATGTCGGGCGGCGTCGATTCGTCGGTGACGGCATGGCTGCTGAAGGAACAGGGTTACGACGTCGTCGGCCTGTTCATGAAGAACTGGGAAGACGATGACGACAGCGAATACTGTTCGACGCGTCAGGACTGGATCGATGTTGTATCGGTCGCGGACCTGATCGGCATCGACGTCGAGGCCGTCAATTTCGCGGCCGAATACAAGGACCGCGTGTTCGCCGAATTCCTGCGCGAATACTCGGCCGGCCGCACGCCGAACCCCGACGTGCTGTGCAACGCCGAAATCAAGTTCAAGGCGTTCCTCGATCACGCGATGTCGCTCGGCGCGGAAACCATTGCGACGGGCCACTACGCGCGCGTGCGTGAAGTCGACGGCCGTTTCGAGCTGCTGAAGGCAAAGGATCACACGAAGGACCAGTCGTACTTTCTGCATCGGCTCAACCAGGCGCAACTGTCGAAGACGCTGTTTCCGCTCGGCGAAATTCCGAAAACGAAGGTCCGCGAAATCGCCGAACAGATCGGTCTGCCGAACGCGAAGAAGAAGGACTCGACGGGCATCTGCTTCATCGGCGAGCGGCCGTTTCGCGACTTCCTGAACCGCTATCTGCCGACCAGGCCGGGCCCGATGAAAACCACCGAAGGCAAGACGGTCGGCGAGCACATCGGTCTCGCGTTCTATACGTTCGGGCAGCGCAAGGGCATTGGCCTCGGCGGCAGCAAGGACGGCAGCGGCGAGCCGTGGTTCGTCGCGAGCAAGGACATTCCGTCGAACACGCTGTACGTCGCGCAAGGCCACGACCATCCGTGGCTGCTGAGCCATACGCTGACGGCGGGCAACACCAGTTGGGTCGCGGGCCACGCGCCCGAGGAAGGCCACGCGTGCGCGGCGAAGACGCGCTATCGCCAGGCCGATGCGGCGTGCACGTTCGGCGCCGCCGAAGGCGGCAACAGCAAAGACGCTTTGTTCTCCCTCCATTTCGCCGACGCGCAATGGGCTGTCACGCCGGGGCAATCGGCCGTGCTCTACGATGGCGACGTCTGCCTGGGCGGCGGGATCATCGAGCACGCGGCGACCGCGCAGCCGGCCGCCCGCCAGCCGCAGAAAGCAGCGCTGCTGACGGCTCGCTGAGCGTTGCCGTGACCGGCCCGCGAGCGTGATCCGCAAGCCGGTCCGCACCGGCATCGCTGCATCAAGTTCCGCTTCGTTGTATCTTCCGGGCGACGGTTGTTCCGCCGCCGCCCTTGCCTGTCGCCCGCCCGCATTGCTCGCGTGATCGTCGGGCCCGGGCATATGCGGGCGCCTGGACAACCGAACCGCCATATCCGCCGTACCGATCCGCAACGCGATCCATCCGCACCAACGCCAGCCGCCTTCGCGCAAGGCCGATGCAACGGACGCCGAATGCGTCGGCGGCGGCGAAATCACTGCAATGGAGTTGTCATGTTCTCTCGACGTTATCTGGCGATGTGGGGCGCCCTTCTGCTGCTCGCGGCCTGCGCGGCGCTCGCAGCAACCGCTCACATCGCATGGCCGTGGATCATCGTGCCCGTGCTGCTCGTCGCGCTCGGCGTCTACGATCTGACGCAGGAGCGCCACGCGATCCTGCGCAACTATCCGCTGTGGGGGCATTTGCGCTTCCTGTTCGAATTCATCCGGCCGGAGATCCGCCAGTACTTCGTCGAAGACGACACGGAGGAACGGCCCTTCTCGCGTGCGCAGCGCAGCATCGTCTATCAGCGCGCGAAAAACGAAGTGGACAGCCGTCCGTACGGCACGGAAGTCGACGTGAAGGCGGCGGGCCACGAATGGATCAGCCATTCGCTCGTGCCAACGAAGCTCGACGGTCACGACTTTCGCATCGTGGTCGGCGCGGACCGCGCGCAGCCGTATTCGATGTCGATCTTCAACATCTCGGCGATGAGCTTCGGCTCGCTGTCGGCAAATGCGATCCGCGCGCTGAACCTCGGTGCGAAGAAAGGCAACTTCGCGCATGACACGGGCGAAGGCTCGATGTCGAAGTATCACCGCGAGCATGGCGGCGACATCATCTGGGAGATCGCGTCGGGCTACTTCGGCTGCCGCAACGACGACGGCACGTTCAACGCCGACAGGTTCGCGAAGCAGGCGCGCGAGCCGCAAGTGAAGATGATCGAGGTGAAGCTGTCGCAGGGCGCGAAGCCCGGACACGGCGGCGTGCTGCCCGCCGCGAAGATCACGCCTGAAATCGCCGAAACGCGCGGCGTGCCGATGGGCCGCGACTGCATCTCGCCCGCGACGCACTCGGAGTTTTCGACGCCGCGCGGACTGCTCGAATTCGTCGGGCGTCTGCACGATCTGTCGGGCGGCAAGCCGACGGGCTTCAAGTTGTGCATCGGCCATCCGTGGGAATTCTTCGGTATCGCGAAGGCGATGCTGGAAACGGGCATCCTGCCGGACTTCATCGTCGTCGACGGCGCGGAAGGCGGCACGGGCGCGGCGCCGCTCGAATTCACCGATCACATCGGCGTGCCGCTGCAGGAAGGGTTGCTGCTCGTGCACAACACGCTGGTCGGCATCGGGCTGCGCGACAGGATTCGCATCGGCGCAAGCGGCAAGATGATCACGGCTTTCGATATCGCGAAGACGCTCGCGATCGGCGCCGACTGGGTGAACGCCGCGCGCGGCTTCATGTTCGCGGTCGGCTGCATCCAGGCGCAGACCTGCCACACGGGCCGCTGCCCGACGGGTGTCGCGACGCAGGACCCCGTGCGCCAGCGCGCGCTGATCGTCGCCGACAAGTCGGACCGCGTGTTCAACTTCCATCACAATACGCTGCACGCGTTGCAGGAGATCGTGCAGGCGGCCGGTCTGCGTCATCCGTCCGATCTGCGCGCGCATCACATCGTGCGACGCGTGTCGTCCTATGAAGTGCGGCTGATGTCGGACCTGCTGAAGTATCTCGAGCCGAACGATCTGATCGACGGCAGCTATCGCTATACGCTGTATGAGAAGTGGTGGCCCATCGCGCGCAGCGATTCGTTTTCGCCGGATCTCGTGCCGGCCTTGGTGTAAGCGTTGGTGTCTTTGAAGCGTCAATGAAAAACGCGCGCTGGATGCGAATCCAGCGCGCGTTTTCTATTCGGAAATCGCCGGCTTACTTGTTCGACGCGATCCGCTGCTGGATATGCTCTGCGCGCGCCGCCGACGCCGGATGCGAACTGAGCATGCTCGACTTGCCGCCATCGAGCTTCGCGAGCTTGTTGAACGACGTGACGAGGCCGGAAGGATCGAGGCCTTTCTTCTTCTGGATATCGAACGAATAGTCGTCGGCTGCCGATTCCTGCGATTGCGAGAACTGCGCGTTGATCAGCTTCTCGGAGAAATCGCCGAGCTGCGACGCGGAGATCGCGCCCGTGATGCCGCCCGCCGATGTCGCCACCGACCGCAGCGCCGACGTCGCATACGCGACCTGCATCGCCTTCTTCGTGTGGCCGAGCGCGACGTGCCCCATCTCGTGACCGACGACGCCGCGCACTTCGTCGTCCGTCATCATGTCCATCAGGCCGCTATAGACACGCACGCAGCCGTTCGCCATCGCCCACGCGTTGACGTCCTTCGTGATGTAGACCTTGTAGTTGACGGGCACGCCGTTGATGTTATCGCCGAGCTGCGCCGCGATCTTGTTCAGGCGCTTCGTGTACGGGCTGCCGGCACCCGCGATCTTGTTTTCCGAATCGAGCTGCGCGCACGACTTGTCGGACAGCGTGCGCACGTCGCCATCGGAGAGCGACGCGGCCTGAAACGCCTGCGAGCCGGATTGAACGAGAGAATTGGGATCGAGGCTCATCCCCGAACAGGCGGCGAGCACGCCGCACGCGGCGGCAGCGAGAGCTACGCGGATCGTTTTCATGTCGAAGGTCTCTTGACGGTTGTTATCGATGGTCATGCGCCATCGACAGGCGCCCAAAAGCAAAAACGCCTGACGGGCAGGCGTTTTTAACATGTTGAAAGGCGCCTTCGTCGAAAACGAAAGATTCCTTAACATTCCATCGGTGCGGCTCGACAACGGCGCGCGGCATTGACGTCTGCCGGGTCGCCGAGGATCGCCGTGTGTGGCTCAGGTCAGTGCCGTATCGATGAACGACTGACGCTGCGACAGCTTCTGATAGTGCTTGTCGAGATTCGGATGCTGCGCGCGCCAGTCGAGTTGCGGCATGCGGAAGTCCAGATAGCTCAGCGCGCAGCCCACGGCGACGTCGGCAAGCGTGTAGTGATTGCCCGCGCACCACGTCTTCGAGCCGAGCCCTCGCGCCATCGCCTTCAGGCCGTCATCGATCTTGTGACGCTGGCGTGCGACCCACGCTTCGCTGCGATGCGCTTCGTCGCGCAGCACGCCTTCGAGACGGATCAGCACGGCGGCATCCATCATGCCGTCGGCGAGCGCTTCCCAGCAGCGCACCTCGACGCGCTCGCGGCCCGACTGCGGCACAAGCTTGCACACGGGCGACAGCGTATCGACGTAGTCGCAGATCACGCGCGAATCGAACACGGCCGCGCCGTCCTCCATCACGAGACACGGCACCTTGCCGAGCGGGTTGTAGTCGTGGATGGCCGTTTCCGCGGCCCAGACGTTTTCGAGTTCGAGCTTGTAGTCGATTTTCTTTTCGGCGAGCACGATCCGCGCCTTGCGGACGAATGGGCTCGACAGCGAACCGATGAGTTTCATCACATCCTGCCTCGTTTGAAATTGGCCGAAAGTATACGTGCGTTGACGGGCGTTGGCAGATTTTCAATGCAGCGCGCGTGGCCCGGCGCGTTGCCGGCTTCAAGGCTGTCGACAGATTGCAACAATGCCGGCTGGGCGCGCGCCCGTCTACCTGGCCTGACGGCCAGGCGTTCGCGCATCGATGCCGGGTGGCCGTCGCCGTGGATGGCTGAGGCGTGGTCGCCGTTTCGAGCCATGAGGGGCGCGCGCGTGGGCCCGACCCGCGATCGTCGAGTCGATGGCTGCTCCCGAGGATACGCGCCACCCGCGCGTGGGCCCGACGGAAGCGATTCCAGTTGGGCGATACAATCGCAGCATTGCATTGCGGCGTCGAGCGATTGCCTCGCACGCCGCCGTCCAACCCGCACGATGAACCCGCCGACCGAACTCATGACCGATCTGACTCCGGCTCTCGATATCTACCGTCAGCGCCGCGCGCGCGTGCTCGATGCGCTGCGCGCGACGGGCGGCGGCGTCGCGATCGTTCCGACCGCGCCCGAAGTCCTGCGCAACCGCGACGCCGACTACCCGTACCGGCACGACAGCTACTTCTATTACCTCACCGGCTTCACCGAGCCCGAAGCGATGCTCGTGCTCGACGCGAGCGCGAAGCAGAGCGAACCCACGGCGATCCTTTTTTGCCGAGCGAAGAACGCCGAGCGCGAGACATGGGAAGGATTTCGCTTCGGCCCCGATGCCGCGCGCGAAGCATTCGGCGTCGACGCCGCGTTCGCCTTCGACGGGATCGACGCGCAGTTGCCGCGCATCATCGCGGACAAGCCGGCGCTGCACTATGCGCTGGGCACGTCGGAAGCATTCGACGGCAAGGTGCGCCACTGGCTCGACGCCGTGCGCGCGCAGGGCAGAACCGGGGTCGTCGCGCCGTCGGCCGTACACGACCTGATGCCGCTGCTCGACGACATGCGCCTCGTCAAGGACGAACATGAACTGTCGATCATGCGCCGCGCCGCCGCGATCTCCGCGCAGGCGCACCGGCGCGCGATGGCCGCGTGCCGCCCCGGGGTGCGCGAATACGAACTCGAAGCCGAACTGCTGTACACGTTCCGCAAGCACGGCGCGCAGGCGCCCGCGTATGGCTCGATCGTCGCGGCGGGCGCGAACGCGTGCGTGCTGCACTACCCCGCCGGCAATGCCGTCGCGCAGGACGGCGATCTGATCCTGATCGACGCGGCGTGCGAGCTCGACGGCTACGCCTCGGACATCACGCGCACGTTTCCCGCGAACGGCCGCTTCACGCCTGCGCAGCGCGAGATCTACGACATCGTGCTGGCCGCGCAACAGGCCGCCATCGACGCGACGCGCGCAGGCGCGAGCTTCGACGCGCCGCATCAGGCCGCCGTGCGCGTGCTCGCGCAGGGGCTGCTCGATACGGGCATTCTCAGGCGCGACCTGTTCGCGGGCGTCGACGACGTCATCGCGGAGCGCGCGTACGCGCGTTTTTACATGCACCGCACGGGCCACTGGCTCGGCATGGATGTGCACGACGCCGGCGACTATCGCGAGCGCGGCGTGAGCGCCGACGAAAGCGGCGCGCTGCCGTGGCGAACGCTGAAGCCGGGCATGACGCTGACGGTCGAGCCGGGCCTCTACATCCGCGCCGCCGACGATGTGCCCGAAAAGTACTGGAACATCGGCATCCGTATCGAAGACGACGCGATTGTCACGACGACGGGCTGCGAGCTGATCACGCGCGATGTGCCCGTCGACGCGGACCAGATCGAGGCGCTGATGCAACAGGCGCAACCGGGGCAACAGGCGCAGCCGGCACACGAGGCGGGCGCCGCCTGAGCGCAAGGAACAGACAAGAAGATGAACGATGTCCATCAGGCGGCCGCGAACGCGCCGCTCGTCCCCTCGAACACGCAGCCATTCGACTACGACGTGACGATCGTCGGCGCGGGGCCTGTCGGGCTCGCGCTCGCGGGCTGGCTGGCGCGGCGCAGTGCGACGCAGCAACTGTCGGTCGCGCTGATCGACGCGCGCGAGCCGGAAGACTCGATCGCCGATCCGCGCGCGATTGCCGTGTCGCACGGCAGCCGGATGATTCTCGAACCGCTGCGCTGGCCCTCCGACGCGACCGCGATCCAGCGCATCCACGTATCGCAGCGCGGCCACTTCGGGCGCACGCTGATCGATCACGCGGAACACGGTCTGCCCGCGCTCGGCTACGTGCTGCGCTACGGATCGATCGTGCACGCGCTCGCCGACGCCGTGCGTACGACGCATGTGCACTGGTTCAAGTCAACGAAGGCCCAGCCGCCGCAGCAACTCGAAGACGACGGCGTGCTGCTGCCGATCGAAAGCGCGCATGTGACGCGCACGCTGCGCACGCGCATTCTCGTGAATGCCGAAGGCGGTCTCTTCGGCGAGCAGCAGGCCGGGGCCGGAGCAACACGCGATTACGGACAGACAGCGCTGGTCGGCACCGTGACGCTGTCGGCACCGCAGCCGCATGTCGCATGGGAGCGCTTCACGCCGCGAGGCCCGATTGCGCTTTTGCCGATGGGCGGCGTGCGCGGCGCGGACTACGCGCTCGTCTGGTGCTGCGCGCCGGAACAGGCGGCGCGCCGCGCGCAATTGTCCGACGAAGATTTCCTGCGCGAACTCGGCGCCGAGTTCGGCGACCGGATGGGCCGCTTCATCCAGATCAAAGGTCGCGCCGCGTTCCCGCTCGGTCTCAATACCGTCGATACGCTCGTCAAGGGCAATGTCGCCGCGATCGGCAATGCGGCACAGACGCTGCATCCCGTCGCCGGACAGGGGTTGAATCTCGGACTGCGCGACGCCCACGCGCTCGCCGACGCGCTGTCGCATCACGGCGCGACGCGCAGCGCGCTCGCGGCCTTCGCGCGCCGCCGCGCGCTCGACCGGCGCATGACGATCGGCGCCACCGACACGCTCGCCCGTCTCTTCACGATCGACTTTCCGCCGCTCGCGACGCTGCGCGGACTCGCACTCACCGCGCTGGAATTCGTGCCGCCCGTGAAGACGGCCCTCGCCCGTCAGATGATGTTCGGACAGCGCCGCTAGGCGTCGCGAAAAACGCGTGACAGTGGCCGCCGTTCTATGACCGCGACCACTTTCATAGAAGATTTAATGAGTTGCCTCACGGGCCGTTGCGTCTGGCTCTAGCGCGTTAACGCTAAAATAACAGTTTTCCCTCGTATTTTGCGGTACGCAAGGTGCGCTATTTTGAGCGCATTGGATGCTCGCCGCCGATGTCCGCCATGCCCACTCTCGGCTCCCACACACTGCGCAACAACCTGTTCGTCGCCCCGATGGCGGGCGTGACGGACCGGCCGTTCCGCCAGCTCTGCAAGCGCATGGGCGCGGGCTATGCAGTGTCGGAGATGGTGGCGTCGAACGCGCAGTTGTGGAAGAGCGAAAAGACGATGCGCCGCGCGAATCACGCAGGCGAAGTCGAGCCGATCGCGGTGCAGATCGCTGGCGCGGACCCGCAGATGATGGCCGAGGCCGCGCGCTACAACGTCGCGAACGGCGCGCAGATCATCGATATCAACATGGGCTGCCCGGCCAAGAAGGTCTGCAATGTCGCGGCCGGGTCAGCGTTGCTGCAGAACGAGCCGCTCGTGCAGCAGATCGTCGAGGCAGTGGTGGGCGCCGTCGGTGTCGGCCCGCACGCCGTGCCCGTCACGCTGAAAATCCGCACTGGCTGGAACCGCGAAAACAGGAACGCGCTGAACGTCGCGCGGCTCGCCGAGAACTCGGGCGTTTCGATGCTGACGGTCCACGGCCGCACGCGCGCCGATCTGTACCACGGCGAAGCTGAGTACGCAACGATTGCCGCCGTGAAGGCCGCGGTGAAGATTCCAGTGGTGGCGAACGGCGACATCACATCGCCGCAGAAGGCGCGCGACGTGCTGGCCGCGACGGGCGCCGACGCGATCATGATCGGCCGCGCGGCACAGGGGCGCCCGTGGCTCTTCCGCGAGATCGAGCACTTCCTGCGCACGGGCGAGCTGATGGAAGCGCCGCGCATCGACGAAATCCAGCAGGTGATGAACGAGCACCTGGAAGATCATTACGCGTTCTATGGCGAATTTACGGGCGTTCGGACTGCGCGCAAGCACATCGGCTGGTACACTCGCGGCCTTTCCGGCGCCAATGTGTTCCGCCATCGCATGAATACGCTGGACACAACGCGCGAACAACTACTCGCCGTCAACGAATTCTTCGACGCGCAAAAGGCGATTTCGGACCGCCTCGTGTACGTCGGCGACGAAGTCAACAACAACGGCGAGCAGGACCAAACCGACCGACTAGCAGCATGAGCAAGCACAATATCGAACAATGTGTCCGCGACAGCCTGGGTATGTACTTCCAGGATCTCGACGGCTCCAATCCGCACGATGTCTATGACATGGTGATTTCGTGTGTCGAAAAACCGATGCTCGAGGTGGTGCTCGAGCAGGCCGGCGGCAATCAGTCGCTGGCAGCCGAGTATCTCGGCATCAACCGCAATACGCTGCGCAAGAAACTGCAACAGCACGGCCTGCTGTAGTTTTAGCGCCCTGCCACGCCTTTCATCGGCTTTTGTTCCCATCATGATCAAGCAAGCGCTCATCTCCGTTTCCGACAAGTCCGGCATCGTCGATTTCGCGAAATCGCTATCGGACCTCGGCGTCAAGATCCTGTCGACGGGCGGCACCGCGAAACTGCTCGCGGATGCCGGCCTTTCCGTTACCGAAGTGGCCGATTACACGGGCTTTCCGGAAATGCTGGATGGGCGCGTGAAGACGCTGCACCCGAAAGTGCACGGCGGCATCCTCGCCCGCCGCGATTTGCCGGAGCACATGGCCGCGCTCGAAAAGCACAGCATTCCGACCATCGACCTGCTCGTCGTGAACCTGTATCCGTTCGTGCAGACCGTGTCGAAGGAAGAATGCACGCTGGAAGACGCGATCGAGAACATCGACATCGGCGGCCCGACGATGCTGCGCTCGGCCGCGAAGAACCATCGCGACGTGACGGTCGTCGTCGACCCTGCCGACTACGCGAGCGTGCTCGAAGAAATGCGCGCGAACGGCAACAAGGTCGGCTACAAGACCAACTTCCGTCTCGCGACCAAGGTGTTCGCGCACACCGCGCAGTACGACGGCGCGATCACGAACTATCTGACGAGCCTCACGGAAGAACTGCAGCACCGCGACCGCAACACGTACCCGGCCACGCTCAACATGGCGTTCGAGAAGGTTCAGGACCTGCGCTATGGCGAGAACCCGCATCAGAGCGCCGCGTTCTACCGCGACATCGCGGTACCCGCCGGCGCGCTCGCGAACTATCGCCAGTTGCAGGGCAAGGAGCTGTCGTACAACAACATCGCCGACTCGGATGCCGCGTGGGAATGCGTGAAAACATTCGACGCGCCCGCCTGCGTGATCATCAAGCACGCGAATCCATGCGGCGTGGCCATCGGCGCGAACGCGCACGAAGCGTATTCAAAGGCGTTCCAGACCGATCCGACCTCGGCGTTCGGCGGCATCATCGCATTCAATCGCGAAGTGGATGAAACGGCCGCTCAGGCGGTCGTGAAGCAGTTCGTCGAAGTGCTGATCGCGCCGTCGTTCAGCGAAGCGGCCAAGCAGGTGTTCGCGGCCAAGCAGAACGTGCGCCTGCTCGAAATCGCATTGGGCGAAGGCCACAACGCGTTCGATCTGAAGCGCGTGGGCGGCGGCCTGCTGGTGCAGTCGCTCGATGCGAAGAACGTGCAGCCGCACGAACTGCGCGTCGTCACAAAACGTCACCCGACGCCGAAGGAAATGGACGATCTGCTGTTCGCATGGCGCGTCGCGAAGTTCGTGAAGTCGAACGCCATCGTGTTCTGCGCGAACGGCATGACGATGGGTGTCGGCGCGGGGCAGATGAGCCGCGTGGATTCGGCGCGCATCGCGAGCATCAAGGCGCAGAACGCGGGCCTGACGCTGTCGGGTACGGCCGTGGCGTCGGATGCGTTCTTCCCGTTCCGCGACGGTCTCGACGTGGTCGTCGGGGCAGGCGCGACCTGCGTGATCCAGCCGGGCGGCTCGATGCGCGACGACGAAGTGATCGCCGCCGCCGATGAGCACAACATCGCGATGGTCGTGACGGGCGTTCGCCACTTCCGCCACTGATCGGCTGTCCGCTTCTTCTGAAACGGCCCGGCGGGTTGCAACTGCCGGGCCGTTTTGCATTTGATTCGTTGTAGTATCGCAGGCACCGAACACGCACGGCATCTATGAGAATTCTCGGCATCGACCCAGGCTTGCGCGTCACCGGCTTCGGCGTGATCGATCAGTCCGGCCACCAGCTCACCTATGTGACGAGCGGCGTCATCAAGACGGCCGATGCCGATCTGCCGACCCGGCTCGGCACCATCTTCGAAGGCATTTCGACGCTGATCCGCCAGCATGCGCCGGACCAGGCAGCGATCGAAAAGGTGTTCGTGAACGTCAATCCGCAATCGACGCTGTTGCTCGGCCAGGCGCGTGGCGCGGCGATTTGCGGGCTGGTCTCGGGCGGCGTGCCCGTCGCCGAGTACACGGCGTTGCAGTTGAAGCAGGCCGTAGTCGGCTACGGACGCGCGACCAAGGAGCAAATGCAGCAGATGGTCGTGCGGCTGCTGAGCCTCTCGGGCATCCCATCCACCGATGCCGCCGATGCCCTCGGCATGGCGATCTGCCATGCACACGGCGGCGGCACGCTCAGCACGCTGGGCGGCATCGCGCCCGCGCTTGCGAAGAAGGGATTGCGGGTGCGGCGCGGGCGGCTGGTGGGGTGATCTTTTGACCTTCTCGACACGCGATTTGCGGTCATACGGTCAACGCCGCACCTGACGGCCCGCGGGTGCCAGCCCGGCTCGCGAAAGCGGTTCCCCCTGCGCTACACTCGCGCTTTCCCTCACGATAGAACCCGCCATGATCGGTCGCATCGCCGGCGTCCTGCTGGAAAAGAATCCGCCTCATCTTCTGATCGACTGCAACGGTGTCGGCTACGAAGTCGATGTACCGATGAGCACGTTCTACAACCTGCCCTCGACAGGCGAAAAGGTCGTGCTGCTCACACAGATGATCGTACGCGAGGACGCGCATCTGCTGTATGGCTTCCTCACACCGCAAGAGCGTTCGACGTTTCGCGAGTTGTTAAAGATCACGGGCATCGGCGCGCGCATGGCGCTCGCCGTGCTGTCCGGCATGAGCGTGCAGGAACTGTCGCAGACGGTGACGATGCAGGATGCCGCGCGCCTCACGCGCGTGCCCGGCATCGGCAAGAAGACGGCGGAGCGGCTCCTGCTCGAACTGAAGGGCAAGCTCGGCGCCGACCTTGGCGCAGTGGCGGGTGCGGCGTCGCCGTCCGGTCACGCGTCCGACATCCTGAATGCATTGCTGGCATTGGGCTACTCCGAAAAAGAAGCGTTGGCTGCCATCAAGAATGTGCCGGCCGGCACCGGCGTTTCCGAAGGCATCAAGCTTGCGTTGAAGGCGCTGTCGAAGGGCTGAGCGGGCCTCCACAGCGGCGATGCGTGAAGCTTCGCACGCCGCTTGTATGTGCGCACCCTGGCCGTTCGGCCAGGTCGTCGAACGGGCCGCGCGCGGTACAATGCCTTCATGATCGAACACGACAAACTCGCCGCCGAACGCATCATCGCCGCCACGCCCGTGTCGCCGAATGAAGAAGCATTCGAGCGCGCGTTGCGTCCGCGCCAGCTCGACGAATATGTCGGCCAGGAAAAGGTGCGCGGCCAGCTGGAAATCTTCATCGAGGCGGCGAGGCGCCGGTCGGAATCGCTGGATCACGTGCTGCTGTTCGGACCGCCGGGTCTCGGCAAAACCACGCTTGCGCACATCATCGCGCGCGAGATGGGCGTCAATCTGCGGCAGACGTCGGGGCCCGTGCTCGAACGCGCGGGCGACCTCGCCGCGCTGCTGACCAATCTCGAAGCCAACGACGTTCTATTTATCGACGAGATTCACCGGCTGTCGCCCGTCGTCGAAGAGATCCTGTACCCGGCGCTCGAGGATTATCAGATCGACATCATGATCGGCGAGGGCCCGGCCGCGCGCAGTGTGAAGCTCGATCTGCAGCCGTTCACACTGGTCGGCGCGACGACGCGCGCGGGCATGCTGACCAACCCGTTGCGCGACCGCTTCGGCATCGTCGCGCGGCTGGAGTTCTATAACGCAGAGGAACTGGCACGCATCGTCAGTCGCTCGGCATCGTTGCTGGGCGCGCAGATTCATCCCGGTGGCGCGCTGGAAATCGCAAAGCGCTCTCGCGGCACCCCGCGTATCGCCAACCGGCTGCTGCGCCGCGTGCGCGACTTTGCTGAGGTGAAGGCGGACGGCAAGATCACCGCCGAGGTCGCGGATGCGGCGCTGAAGATGCTCGATGTCGACCCGGTCGGCTTCGATCTGATGGACCGCAAGCTGCTCGAAGCGATCCTGCACAAGTTCGACGGCGGGCCCGTCGGCGTCGACAATCTGGCGGCCGCGATCGGAGAAGAGCGCGATACGATCGAAGACGTGCTCGAACCGTATCTGATCCAGCAAGGCTTCCTGCAGCGCACGCCGCGCGGACGCGTGGCGACGCTGCTCACCTATCGGCACTTCGGCCTCGCTGCGCCAGATTCGGCGAGCCCGGTGGGCGGTCTCTGGGATTCGGAGCCGAGCTAAGCGGCTCCTCGATGAAAAGCACGGCGCGCGATGTTCTGCATGTTTCTTGTCTTCGCCGCCGCGTCGATCGGATTCAGCGCGCCGTTTCAGGCGCCTTCTTGAAGCTGTCGTCTTCGCTGTGCCCGTCGAGATGCGTGACGTCGGCCCATGTCGCAACCGTCGCGCGCCCATCTGCGTAATCGACCACGTTCACGCTCGTGTTCAGCAGCGCGTAGTTGCGCGGCGCATCCAGCGGCAGGCCGTTCGCGAAGCGATACACGCAGTCCAGCACGCCACCATGCGCAACACACGCGATCCGCCCGTTCGGATGCGCGGCGACGATCGGTTCGATTGCGTGCAATACACGGTGATAGAACACGCGCTGCGATTCGCCCTCGGGAGGCGAGAAGCCCGGATCGCGCGTCTGCCATTGCGCGTACTCATCGGGAAAGCGTCGCGCGATCTCTTCGCTGTCGTGCCCCTGGAACGCGCCGTAGTTGCGCTCGCGCAGCCCTTCGCTCAGTTGCAACGACAGCCCGAGCAGATCGGCAAAAGGCCGCGCCGTTTGCTGCGCGCGCAACAGATCGCTCGAATAGACGGCATCGAGCCGCGCGCCGCCTTCCGCCTCACGTGCGAAACGTTCGGCGAGACGCTGCGCCTGTTCAAAGCCGCTCGTCGCGAGCGGAATATCGATGTGCCCTTGAATCCGCTTGATGCGGTTCCAGTCGGTTTCGCCGTGTCGGATGAAGAGGATTTGTGTGCCCATGGAATCGGCGTCGTTGAACGATGTGAGGCTGGGCGAAAAAGAGCGCGCGCTCAGGCGCGCGTCTGCAGCCAGAACGTGACGGGGCCGTCGTTGACGAGCGACACCTGCATGTCCGCGCCGAATTCGCCCGTTTCGACGACGGGATGCTTCGCGCGCGCCGCCGCGACGAAGTAATCGAACAGGCGCTTGCCCTCGTCGGGCGGTGCGGCGGGCGTGAAACTGGGACGCAGGCCGCTGTTCGTGTCGGCCGCGAGCGTGAACTGCGAAACAAGCAGCAGGCCGCCCGCGCGGCCCGCGCCGTCGACGTTCTGCACCGACAGATTCATCTTGCCCGCGGCGTCGCTGAACACGCGGTAGCCGAGCACTTTCGTCAGCAGCTTGTCGGCGATGGCGTCGGTGTCGCCGCGTTCGGCGCATACCAGCGCGAGCAGGCCCGCGTCGATCGCGCCCGTCACGCGGTCGCCGACGCGCACTTCCGCGCGCCGCACGCGTTGAATCAGTGCGATCATGCGGCGGGCGTCCGTTGCGAAAGGCCGGGAGTGGCGCTGATCATCACGCCGACAGCGTCACGCGTGCAAAGCGGCGCTTGCCGACCTGCACGACGAATTCACCCGCTTCGACCTTCAGCGCCTTGTCGGACACGGTCGCGCCGTCGATCTTCACGCCGCCCTGCTCGATGTTGCGCAGCGCTTCGCTCGTCGACGGCACGAGGCCCGCCTGCTTCAGCAGTTGCCCGATCGCGAGCGGCGCGCCGGCGAGCGACACGGACGGAATGTCATCCGGCACGCCGCCCTTCGCGCGGTGGTTGAAGTCTTCCAGCGCGCGCTCGGCGTCGGCCTGCGAGTGAAAGCGCGCAACGATTTCCTGCGCGAGCATCACCTTGAAGTCACGCGGATTGCGCCCGCCTTCCGCTTCGCGCCTGAACCCTTCGATTTCCGTCATTGGACGGAACGACAGCAGTTCGAAATAGCGCCACATCAGCACGTCGGAGATGCTCATCAGCTTGCCGAACATCTCATTTGGCTTCTCGCTGATGCCGACGTAGTTGCCCTTCGACTTCGACATCTTCTCGACGCCATCCAGCCCTTCGAGTAGCGGCATCGTCAGAATGCACTGCTGTTCCTGGCCGTACTGTTTCTGCAGTTCGCGGCCGACGAGCAGATTGAACTTCTGGTCCGTGCCACCGAGTTCGAGGTCCGCATTCAGCGCGACGGAGTCGTACCCCTGCATCAGCGGATACAGGAATTCGTGGATCGAAATGGGAACGCCGCTCTGGAACCGCTTCGTGAAGTCTTCGCGCTCCAGAATGCGCGCGACCGTGTAGCGCGACGCGAGCTTGATCATGCCGTCGGCGCCGAGCGGCATCGACCATTCGCTGTTGTAGCGGATTTCCGTCTTTGCTCGGTCGAGCACGAGCGCGGCCTGCTCGAAGTACGTCTTCGCATTCGATTCGATCTGCTCGCGCGTGAGCGGCGGACGCGTCGCGTTGCGGCCAGACGGATCGCCGATCAGCGACGTGAAATCGCCGATCAGGAAAATCACCGTGTGGCCAAGGTCCTGCAGCTGGCGCATCTTGTTCAGCACGACGGTGTGGCCGATGTGAATGTCGGGCGCCGTCGGATCGAGACCTAGCTTGATGCGCAGCGGCGTGCCCGTGGCCGCGCTCTTCGCGAGCTTTTGCGCGAACTCCTCTTCGATCAGCAGTTCGTCGACGCCGCGCTTCGTGACTTCGAGCGCGTGGCGGACTTCGTCGGTGATCGGGTAGGCGGAATTGGGCTTGTCGGTGGACTCGGTGCTCATGCTGGAACGGGAGATCGCAAAAAGGGAGATTGTCCCATAGTTGCGGGACAATGCGCCCCCATCTCACGCGAAACGCGCCCAATTCACGTCGCAATACGGCGCGAGCGGAGACGTCACGCGCTCGCGCGCAGCCCGGCCCGGTTGTTTCGCGGCGCAGCATTGAGCGACAATCGTGAAGGGCGCACCCGAAGCGCCCCTGATGCGCGACGAACGACGATGGGAGGAGCACAGCGTGGCGAAAGACGCAGCAGACGGCGTGTATTTCGGATTGATGTCGGGCACGAGCATGGACGGTGTCGACGGCATCGCGGTCGAGTTCGCGAAGGGCAAGGCGCCCGTCGTGCGGTCCCAGGCCTTCGTGGGTTTTTCGGAGGGGCTGCGCGACGCGCTGTTCGCCCTTCAGCAGCCCGGCGACAACGAAATCGAGCGCGAAGCGCTGGCCGCGAACGCGTTGGCCGCGCGCTACACAGTGTGTTGCCACGAACTGCTGCGCGCCGGCAACATGTCCGCCGCCGACGTCCGCGCGATCGGCGTGCACGGACAGACGGTGCGGCACCGGCCCGAAAAGGGCTACACGCGGCAGATCAACAATCCGTCGCTGCTGGCGGAGATGACACATATCGACGTGATCGCCGATTTCCGCAGCCGCGACGTCGCGGCGGGCGGCCAGGGCGCACCGCTCGTGCCCGCGTTCCACGCGACCGTTTTCGGCGCGCAGAATGAAACACGGGTGGTCTGCAATCTGGGCGGGATCAGTAATATCACGATCCTGTCGGCGAACGGTGCCGTGCGCGGCTTCGATTGCGGCCCGGCGAACGCGCTGCTCGACGAGTGGGCGCACCGGCATCTGCATAAGCCGTACGACGAGAACGGCCAGTTCGCGGCGACGGGCCAGGTGCATCGTCCGCTGCTGAATGCGTTTCTCGACGAGCCGTTTTTCGAGGCACAGCCGCCGAAAAGCACGGGCCGCGACCTGTTCAACTCGGAATGGCTCGACGCAAAGCTGCAAGAGTTCACCGACGTGAGCCCCGCTGACGTCCAGGCGACGCTGGTCGCGCTGACGGCCGTGACGGTCGCGCGCGAAATCGAGCGTCATGCGCCCGATTGCAACGCCGTGTATATCTGCGGCGGCGGCGCGCGCAATCCGGAAGTGCTGAAAGCGCTGGAGGGCGCGCTAGCCGAAAGCGGCTGCAGCGGCGTGCCCGTGCTGACGACGGATGCGCTTGGCGTGCCGCCACATCAGGTGGAGCCGCTGGCGTTTGCGTGGCTGGCGATGCGCTGCGTGGCGCGCGAGCCGGGAAATCTATCGTCGGTGACGGGCGCGGCCGGCGAGCGTGTGCTGGGCGCGATTTATCCGCGCTGATCGGCCATGTCCTATGGCACGCCAAAGCGCGGCGGAAAATGAAAAACGGGGCCGAGGCCCCGTTTCCTTTACAACTTACGCGAAGTACGGTGTCGATTACACCGAGAACGACGAACCGCAACCGCAGGTAGTCGTCGCGTTCGGGTTCTTGATGACAAACTGGGCGCCGTTGATGTCGTCCTTATAGTCGATCTCGGCGCCGACCAGATACTGATAGCTCATCGAGTCGATCAGCAACTGGACGCCGCTCTTGTTCATCACAGTGTCGTCTTCGTTGATCGCCTCGTCGAACGTAAAGCCGTACTGGAAGCCCGAGCAGCCGCCACCCTGCACGAACACGCGCAGTTTGAGGTCCGGGTTGCCTTCTTCGTCGATCAGTTGCTTGACCTTCTCCGCCGCTGCGTCGGTAAAGACGAACGGGGCCGGCATCTCGGTCACGGGGGTGTCGGTCACTGCGTTCATACGAACTCTCCAAAATGGCTTCTAGCCACTATTGTATTGCTGATCCCAATATCGTGCTAAAGCCCATGAAATCAATAGGTTCTTAGGCGGCGCGCAGCGTGGGCGAAAAAGCGTGAGCCGTGCCGTCGCACGGCTGCGAGCGATGTGAGTCATCCGCATGGCGAAAAAAAAGCCGCCTTCGCATGCGCGTTGGCGGCTTTTTGTCGCCAGGCTCTGCCCGAAAACAGAGCCGGCACGAAGCGATTAACGCTTCGAGAACTGCTTACGGCGACGTGCCTTGTGGAAACCGACCTTCTTACGCTCGACTTCACGTGCGTCACGCGTCACGAAGCCTGCGTTCGACAGAGCCGGCTTCAGCGTTGCGTCGTAGTCCATCAGCGCGCGGGTGATGCCGTGGCGAACTGCGCCTGCCTGACCCGTTTCACCACCGCCCGACACGTTGACCTTGATGTCGAACGTCGAAGCGTGGTTCGTCAGTTCCAGCGGCTGACGCACGATCATCAGCGAAGTTTCGCGCGAGAAGTACTCGGAGATGGGCTTGCCGTTGACGACGATGTCGCCCTTGCCCGCCTTGATGAAGACACGTGCAACGGCGCTCTTGCGGCGGCCCGTACCGTAATTCCAGTTACCGATCATGTGGGCTCCCCTTAGATCTCGAGCGCCTTCGGCTGTTGTGCCGAGTGCGGATGCGTTGCGTCTGCGTAGACCTTCAGCTTCTTGATCATCGCGTAGCCGAGCGGGCCCTTCGGCAGCATGCCTTTGACCGCCTTCTCAAGCGCGCGGCCCGGGAAGCGTTCCTGCATCTTGCCGAACGTCGTTTCATAGATACCGCCCGGGTAGCCCGAGTGGCGATAGTACTTCTTGTCCGTGGTCTTGTTGCCCGTGACCTTCAGCTTGCCGGCGTTGATAACGATGATGAAATCACCGGTGTCGACGTGCGGGGTGAACTCAGGCTTGTGCTTGCCGCGAAGACGGTGTGCCACTTCGCTGGCGACACGGCCGAGAACTTTATCCGTCGCGTCAATCACGTACCATTCGCGCGTCACCTCATGGGCTTTTGCGGAAAACGTCTTCATGATCGATCCAAAAAATAGTGCTGCGCCCTGTGTTTTTTCCTGCTTGTAAGTGCGCATCGAGGCGCGTGCAGGCTCTCCCTGTTCTTCCTCCGCGGGCACGAATGCGGAAAAGCTATGAATTATAAAGGAATTTGCCGCGATGAGTCAAAGCATCCGAAGCAACCGGGAAACTGGGGACGAAAAAAAGCCCGAACTAGTGATTCGGGCTTAATCCACCTTAGGAGGAGGGTGGAGGAGACATGCGGAGGTTGCCGAACTGCGACAACCAATGGGCAGATTATATGACCAACGCTTGTGCGATGCAAGAGCATTTGCAATGTGAAATTCGATTTCATGATTTGGAATTCATGCGACGATGCATGCGCCCCAAATAAATTCTTCCGAAACAGTCAGTTAGCGATCAACATTGGGAAACGCTGTCAAACACAACTAGAACGGATCGCCTAATTTCGTCCGTGCTATCCCTTACGGGCACAGAATGGCGCAGTGCAGCAAACACCCTCCATCCGGCATAAGCTGCTGCCGATGTCGCTCCGGGCGAGCCATCATCCGTAGGGCTACAATGATGCGTTTCTCATTCAAGGCAAGCGAGCCGGAGTACACGCATGGAATGCAAAGTCAGCTGGATGGGTCAGGACGGCATGGCATTCGCCGCCGAAACGGGCAGCGGCCACCTCGTCGCCATGGACGGCGCGCCGGAAGGCGGGGGCCGCAATCTGGCGCCGCGCCCGATGGAAATGGTGCTGCTCGGCACGGGCGGCTGCACGGCGTACGACGTCGTGATGATCCTGAAGAAGAGCCGCCAGGAAATCATTGGCTGCTCGGTCACACTGAAAGCCGAGCGCGCCAGCGAAGACCCGAAGGTCTTCACCAAGGTCCACTTCCATTTCACGGTGACGGGCAAGAACCTGAATCCGGCCACCGTCGAACGCGCGATCAACCTGTCGCACGACAAATACTGCTCGGCGTCGATTATGATCGCGAAGACGGCCGAACTGTCGCATTCGTTCGATATCGTCGCGGCCTGAGTCCGAGTCCACGGCTGGACGTACCGAAGCAACGCGCACAAAGAAAAATGCCGGCGTCCCAACGGACGCCGGCATTTGTCATTTAAGCGGCAAAGCAGGCCGATAAGCCGGATTCTGTGCACGCGACGCGCCCGAAGACGCCTCACGCGTGGCAGCCATTCCTCTAGGCGCGTCATTGCTGACGCGCTCAAGCTTCCTACCCGCAGACGAGACGGGGGCCCCGTCCTGCATCGCGAAGATGCGCGCCTGCCTACTTGGAATTGCTCCGGGTGGAGGTTACCGTGCCGGTCTGCGTCGCCGCAGCCGCGGTGCGCTCTTACCGCACCGTTTCACCCTTGCCTGATCCCGGCTTGCGCCG
This sequence comes from Paraburkholderia franconis, assembly GCF_009362735.1. Taxonomy (GTDB): domain Bacteria; phylum Pseudomonadota; class Gammaproteobacteria; order Burkholderiales; family Burkholderiaceae; genus Paraburkholderia; species Paraburkholderia franconis. The sequence continues at coordinate 223,961 of NZ_WHNP01000002.1, forward strand.
GGCCATCGGCGGTTTGCTTTCTGTTGCCCTGTTCCGCGTGTCGCCACGGATGGCCGTTAGCCATCACCCTGCCCTGTGGAGTCCGGACTTTCCTCGCCCTCGCCGGCCGGAACCGTCGAGGCCGCGACTGCCTGACCTGCTTTGCAACCACACATTTTACCATCCGGCGCCACACTGGACCGCCTTCCACTGCGAAACACGGCGGCATCCTCATAGAACGACGGCTTTTCGTTCTCCGCCCACCAGCCTGGAATGCCGAGCACCGGGAGCGGCGAAAACATCTTGCCGCCGAATTCGCTGCCTTCGATCAGCGCACGGGCGACGTTCTCGTCCAGAAACGCATCGCGGGCAGCGCGCGTCCACGAGAAATACGCCAAAGGCACGTCGACGATCCACGCATGCCCCGTGCAGGCTTTGTACGGCGTGACGAGCTTTTCCAGCAGCGCATGCCCGAAAAAGCGCACCTCGCAGCGCTCGCCCCACGCCGCGCGGTTGTCGATGAACAGCGTTTTCCAGTCGAACGACCGCAACGCGGTGCTCAGCTCGCGCTCGGCGCAAGCGAACAGCACAGCGTTCTCGTCGAACAGCGTCAGCGTATCGCGCATGCCGCCGCGCGTCGGGCCAACACCGAGCGCATCGACGGCCGCCGATCCGCGCGCGCTCAGCGCGGCCTTGATGCGCGGGTACTGGAACCACATCAGCGCGTTGAAAAAATCGTGCAGATTGTGGCGCGTGGGCACGCAGCCTGTCGCCGCGATATGTGCTTCGTAAGCCGTGTCGGGAGGCAAATCCCCTTGCGGGATGAACGCGAGGCGCTTTCCGCGCCCGGTAGTCTGTGCTGCCGACGCGGCGTCGGCGTTCATCTCCCGCAGCTGGTCCGCCGCACTGCGCAGCGCGGCCTGTTGCCAGCGCATGCCGCGCGCCGCGACCTGCGCGAACCACGGCCGCGACCAGTCGATATCCGCGAAACCCGGCGCGGCGCGTTTCAGCGCGCCGCCCGGCGCAACGACATCACGCGACATCCCGTCAGCCAGCCGTCAAATGAACCGTCAAACGAGCCGCCAGCCGATCGCCTCGCCGCCACGCAACGGCACGACGGGCGTATCGCCGGCAGCGACTTCCGACGGCAGCGTCCACTGTTCGCGGCGCAGCGTCACCTTTTCCTCGCTGCGCGGCAGACGGTAGAAATCCGCGCCGTGGAAGCTGGCAAAGCCTTCAAGTTTGTCGAGCGCTCCCGCCTTGTCGAAGGCTTCTGCGTACAGCTCGAGCGCGTGCAGCGCCGTATAGCAGCCCGCGCAGCCGCACGCATGCTCTTTCAGGCCCTTCGGATGCGGCGCGCTGTCCGTGCCGAGGAAATAGCGCGGATTACCCGACGTCGCCGCCTCGACGAGCGCCACGCGATGCGTTTCGCGCTTGAGCACAGGCAGACAGTAGTAATGCGGGCGAATTCCGCCCTGGAAAATCGCATTGCGGTTGTACAGCAGGTGATGCGCGGTGATCGTCGCGCCGAGCAGTTCGGGCGGCGCGCCCGCATCGCGGATGTACTCGACGGCATCCTTGGTCGTGATGTGCTCGAACACGACCTTCAGAGCGGGGAAATCGCGGCGCAGCGGCGTCATCACCCGATCGATGAACACCTTTTCGCGATCGAACAGGTCGATCGACGAATCCGTCACTTCGCCGTGCACGAGCAGCGGCATGCCGACTTCCTGCATCATATCGAGCGTCTTCGCGCATTTGCGGATGTCCGTGACGCCTGCGTCCGAATTCGTCGTCGCGCCTGCCGGATACAGCTTCATGCCATGCGCGAAACCGCTTTCGCGAGCGCGGCGGATTTCCTCGGGCGGCGTGTTGTCGGTCAGATATAGCGTCATCAGCGGCTCGAACTTCATGCCCGCCGGAATCGCCGCGACGATGCGCTCGCGATAGGCGCGCGCCATCTCCGTCGTCGTGACGGGCGGCTTCAGGTTCGGCATGATGATCGCGCGGCCGAACTGGCGCGCGGTATGCGGCAGGACGGCGGCGAGCATCGCGCCGTCGCGAACGTGCAGATGCCAGTCATCAGGACGGGCGAGCGTGAGGATATCGACGGAAGCAGCGGTAGATGCGGTCATGGCGGTGAGTCACGAGCGGCCGGTGCGGCAAACAACGACTGACGGCAGAAAATGGCGAGGTCTTTGCACAAATGCAGCCAAAACACTCGTCAATTTTGCGTTTTGCCGTTTCTGGCTCGGTGATATGCTTGGAAAATCATCATTGTAACGGGTTGGCTCATCCGGGCTCATACCCCGTTCATAAGGCTCGTCTTTCGCATCATGTGCCAACTACTCGGAATGAATTGCGCCGCGCCGACGGACGTCACGTTCTCGTTTACCGGCTTCGCAGCGCGCGGCGGCGTCACCGACCACCACTCCGACGGCTGGGGCATCGCCTTCTTCGAGGACAAGGCCTGCCGCCTCTTTATCGATCATCAGTCGTCGGCCACGTCGCCGATCGCCGAAATGGTCAAGCGCTATCCGATCAAGTCGAAAAACACGATCGCGCATATCCGCAAGGCGACGCAAGGGCATATCGTGCTGGAGAATTGCCACCCGTTCATGCGGGAGCTGTGGGGACGCCACTGGATCTTCGCGCACAACGGCGATCTGCAGAACTACAGCCCCGTGCTCTCGGGCGTCTATCAGCCCGTCGGCAGCACGGATAGCGAGCTCGCGTTCTGCTCGTTGGTGCAAGGCTTGCGCAAGGCGTTCCCCAGTTCGCAGCCGCCGCTCGACGAACTCTTTGGCGCGCTCGAATCGCTGACCCGCGAGATCACCCAGTTCGGCGTGTTCAACTTCCTGATGTCGAACGGCCAGGCGTTGTTCGCGCACTGCTCGACGCATCTGCATTACCTCGTTCGCAGCTGGCCGTTTTCGACGGCGCATCTCGTCGACGCAGACGTTTCAATCGACTTCGCCAAATACACGACGCCCGAAGACCGCGTCGCGGTCATCGCCACGCAACCGCTCACCGACAACGAAGTGTGGACCGCCTTCGAGCCCGGCGATCTGCTGATGTTCCGGCATGGCGAAGTCATTGCGCGCGCCAATGTGCCCGTGCCGCCCGCCGTACTGGAAAAGGCGCGCAATCCTGCCTGCGACCCGAGCGCGTCGGCGAGCATGCTGCCCGCCGCCACGGCGCTCGACCTCGAATCCGACGACGCCGCCGCGTACGAATCGTAATCGGCTGGCGTGCCGGGGGAGCGCGGCGTCTGTCGCTACTCGTTGCCCGCCTTGCCGCCGCAGCCGGCGCATCCTTGCTCGCCGACAGACTCTGCCGGCTGTGGCGTTTCTGCCGTGCAGATCAGCGAACGCAACACGGCTGGACAACTCAAGCCGCCCGTCGAGAGCTGCGCTGCCAGGTCCTTTCCGGCGGAATGCGGGCCGCAATCGCACAGCTTGCTACGGCAAACCTCCAGACTGGCAGCGAGCGCACTCGCGCTCAGCGCATCGGCGTAGTTGACAACGGGAATATCCAGAAAAAGCCGCCTCAACGGTGAGCCTTCCGTCATGACCACGCCGCCCTTCATCAGACGTTCCGCGATCTGAATGGCCTCCCTTTCCAGCGTCCGCATAAACGATTCGGACAATTGATCATTGAGAGCATGACGGGAAGCCCAAAGACTCGCCGACTCGAAGAATTGCTCCGCTGTCAGCCATTTCCCCTCCAATTGCATCGATACCAGCTCGTGAACGACCATGTCGCTCAGCAAGAACACTTTCATGGATTGTCTCTTGTCGATCGAAAACGAATGACGGCAACGTACGCCGCCTATCGTCATCGAATTTTTCGCCCCAAGCTTATGCTTAGATCAGCACTTCTTACATGAGACGATTCCGATTAACCAACATGACAATGCGCGATACCCCTAAAATTTAGGATAACAATTTAATAAACACAAAAACGAACTACCAAGCAATTGTAGATATATAAAAAAAGCCGCTTCCGGGGAAGCGGCTTTGCCTGCAATCGACGCTTAAACTTAGTGCAGAATTTTCGCGAGAAAATCCTTTGCGCGATCCGACTTCGGATTTGCGAAGAAGTCTTCCTTGCGGTCGTCTTCGACGATGAGGCCCTTGTCCATGAAGATCACGCGATGCGCGACCTTCTTGGCAAAACCCATTTCGTGCGTCACGCACATCATGGTCATGCCTTCCTGTGCGAGTTCGACCATCACGTCGAGCACTTCGTTGATCATCTCCGGGTCGAGCGCCGAAGTCGGTTCGTCGAACAGCATCGCGATCGGGTCCATCGACAGCGCCCGCGCAATCGCCACGCGCTGCTGCTGACCGCCCGACAGTTGCCCCGGATACTTGTCCGCATGCGCGCGCAAGCCGACGCGGTCGAGCAGCTTCATGCCCTTCGTGGTCGCTTCTTCCTTCGAGCGGCCGAGCACTTTGGTCTGCGCGAGCGTCAGGTTTTCGGTGATCGACAGATGCGGAAACAGCTCGAAGTGCTGGAACACCATGCCGACCTTCGAGCGCAGCTTCGACAGGTTCGTCTTCTTGTCGGTCAGCGACTGGCCGTTGATCACGATGTCGCCCTGCTGAAACGGCTCCAGGCCGTTCACGGTCTTGATGAGTGTCGACTTGCCCGAACCCGACGGGCCGCACACGACAACCACTTCACCCTTTTTCACTTCCGTCGTGCAGTCGGTCAGCACCTGGAATGGGCCGTACCACTTCGAGACATTCTTAATGGAGATCATCTTGCGACCTTTTTCTGAAGACTTTTGACGAGGGTCGACGCGACCACGCAGAACACGAAATAACACGCACCGGCGAACAGTACCATCTCGACGTTCGTGCCGTCACGATCACCAATATTCGTGGCCGTGCGGAAGAAGTCGGCGAGGCTGATCACGTAGACGAGCGACGTATCCTGAAAGAGCACAATGGCTTGCGTCAGTAGCAGAGGCACCATCGCGCGGAACGCCTGCGGCAGCACGACGAGGCGCATCGCCTGCGCGTAGTTCATGCCGAGCGCGAACGACGCATTCACCTGCCCGCGCGACACGGCCTGAATGCCCGCGCGGATGATTTCCGAGTAGTACGCGGCTTCGAACAGCGAGAACGCGACCATCGCCGAAGCAAGCCGGATGTCGATGTCCGCGGAAAGCCCCAGCACGTTTTGCAGCACCTGCGGCACGATCAGGAAGAACCACAGCAGAACCATCACGAGCGGGATCGAGCGGAAGAGCGTCACGTAGAGCTTCGCGAACCACTCGAGCGGCTTGAACGACGACAGCCGCATGATGGCGAGCAGCGTGCCCCACACGATGCCGATGACGATCGCGAGAATGGTGATCTTCAGCGTGACGACGGCACCTGTCCACAGTGTCGGCAGCGCGCCCGGAATGCCGCTCCAGTCGAAATGATGCATCACTTGCCTCCGATGTAGCCAGGCAGCCGGCTCTTGTGTTCGACGATACGCATCAGCGTCATCACGATCAGGTTGATCAGCAGATACGCCACGGTGACGGCGATGAACGATTCATACGTCTGCGCCGTGTAGTCGACGAGCTGGCGCGCCTGCGCGGACAGATCGAGCAGGCCGATGGTCGACGCGACGGCGGAGTTCTTGAAGATGTTCAGAAACTCGGACGTGAGCGGTGGCACGATGATCCGGTACGCGACGGGCAGCAGCACGTAGCGGTACGTCTGCCATTGCGTGAAGCCGAGCGCGAGACCCGCGCCGCGCTGGCCTCGCGGCAGCGCGTTGATGCCCGAGCGCACCTGCTCGCACACGCGTGCGGCCGTGAAGAGCCCGAGACAGATGATCGACGACGAGAAGAACTGCGTGCCCGGCGGCAGTTGCTTGAACCATGTGCCGATCGAAACGGGCAGCAGCTCGGGTATGACCAGATACCAGATGAAGAACTGCACGATCAGCGGGATGTTACGGAAGATGGCGACGTAGACAGTGCCGATCGCCGAGGCCGTTCTGTTCGGTACCGTGCGCAGCACGCCGAAGAACGACCCCACGATGAGCGCGATCACCCACGCGGAAAGCGAAACGGTGACCGTCACCCATAGGCCGGACAGCAGCCAGCCGAAATAGGTGGTCGGCTCGCCGGTGGAAACCGGACTTAGCAGAATGCCCCAGTTCCAGTGGTATGACATGACGAAGACTCCAACAAAAAAGAAACGGAAGAAGCGCCTGCCCCTTCCGTTCTGTTCAACACGTTGACTGATCAGCTAACGGTTGTTCGAGGGTTAGTCGATTGCCTTGTCGTTCGGTGCCTTGTACAGCGTCTTCATGTCGTCGCTTTCCGGGAAGGCCAGGTTCAGGCCCTTCGGCGGAATCGGCGATTCGAACCACTTCTTGTAGATCTGCGATGCCTCGCCCGACGTCTCGACCTTCGCGATCGCATCGTCGACGACCTTCTTGAACTCCGGATCGTTCTTGCGCAGCATGCAGCCGTACGCTTCATGCGATTGCGGCGTGCCGACGATCACGAAATCGCCCGGGTTGTTCGACTTCGCGCGCTCGCCCGCGAGCAGCGCATCGTCCATCATGAACGCAGCGGCACGGCCCGTCGACAGCGTCAGGAACGATTCCCCGTGATCCTTCGCGCTGATGATGTTCATGCCCATGTTCTTGTCCTGGTTCATCTTGCGAAGCAGGCGCTCGGACGTCGTGCCAGCCGTCGTCACCACCGTCTTGCCCTTCAGGTCCGCCCAGTCCTTGATGCCCGAATCCTTCTTCGTCATCAGGCGCGTGCCGATCACGAAGATCGTGTTCGAGAACGCGACCTGTTGCTGGCGCTCGGCGTTGTTGGTGGTCGAGCCGCATTCCAGATCGACGGTGCCGTTCTGCACCAGCGGAATGCGGTTTTGCGACGTGATCGGCGTCAGCTTGACCTTCAGGTTCGGCATGTTCAGCTTCTGCTTGACGGCGTCCACGACCTTCAGCGCGAACTCCTGCGAGTAGCCGACCACGTTCTGCTTGTCGTCATAGTACGAGAACGGAATCGACGATTCGCGGTGGCCCAGCGAAATCACACCCGTGTCCTTGATCTTCTTCAGCGTGCCGGCGTCCTGCGCTTGCGCGCCTACCGTGAACAAACCCAGAGTCGCGAGAACGAGCGCAGCTTTTTTAACCTTCATTTGTGATCTCCTTGGCAAGAACCGGCGCCAGTTTATATCAGTAATTATTCTGAAAGTATGGTTGTTAACCATGTTTCCGCGTGCAGTGTTGCATAAAGCCACCATTTGCGCGACACAGCGCCGGTATTGGCTTGCAGCGGCTCGACGCGATGATGCACGCGTCATTGGATACGTCGTTTTTGCCGGTCAGGTCCAACTCCTTCCGGCATCAACTGCACAAAAGCGGACGGCACCCGGAGATGCCGTCCGCCCGTTATTCTGCGCGAGTCCGTGGAATCGCACAGACAAAGACATGGGTGAAACGTTTGTTGCGAGGCGCCTGCCTCCATGACAGGCGCCGCGTCGGCCGGGTATCGGACAGGATACGGGCCGCGCCGCCGTATCAGGGATACAGGCCGCGCATTTCGCGCGCTTGCAGGATGCGCTTGCACGCGACGATGAACGCCGCCGTACGCACCGACACCTTCTGCTCGCTCGCCACCTGCCACACGGCTGCGAACGCTTCGCGCATCACGCGCTCAAGGCGCTCGTTGATCTCGTCTTCCGTCCAGAAGAAGCTCGAGAAGTCCTGCACCCACTCGAAGTACGACACCGTCACGCCGCCCGCATTCGCGACGACGTCGGGAATCACGAGGACGCCCTTGTCGTGCAGGATGTCGTCGGCGGCCGTCGTTGTCGGGCCGTTCGCGCCTTCGACGATGATCTTCGTGCGGATCTTGCCGGCGTTCTTTTCGGTGATCTGGTTTTCGAGCGCAGCCGGAATCAGGATGTCCGACTCGACCGTCCAGAAGTCGTCATCCGCGATCTTGTCCGCTTCCCGATAACCGCCGACGCCGCCGTGCTTCGCGACGTAATCGAGCAGCGCGACTGCGTCGATGCCCGATTCCTTGTACAGCGTGCCCGTGTGATCCTGCACGGCAACGACCTTTGCGCCCGCTTCCTGATACAGACGCGCCGCGATGCCGCCCACGTTGCCGAAGCCCTGCACGGCGATGCGCGCGCCTTCGACGTCCATGCCGATGCGGCGAGCCGCCTCGCAGCCGACGACGAACACGCCGCGGCCCGTCGCCTCGCGACGGCCGAGCGAGCCGCCGAGCGTGATCGGCTTGCCCGTCACGACGCCCGTCGACGTCTGGCCCTGGTTCATCGAGTACGTGTCCATCATCCACGCCATGATCTGCTCGTTCGTGTTCACGTCCGGCGCGGGGATGTCGGTGTTCGGTCCGATGATGATGCCGATCTCGCTCGTGTAGCGGCGCGTCACGCGCTCCAGCTCGCCGCGCGACAGCGTGCGCGGATCGACGCGGATACCGCCCTTCGCGCCGCCGTACGGCACGTTCACGGCCGCGTTCTTCACCGACATCCACGCGGACAGCGCCATCACTTCCGACAGCGTCACGTCCTGGTGATAACGCACGCCGCCCTTGCCCGGACCGCGCGATACGTTGTGCTGCACGCGATAGCCTTCGAAGTGCGCCACGGTGCCGTTATCGAGTTCGATGGGCACGTCGACGATGAGAATGCGCTTCGGGCGCTTCAGCGTTTCGAGCCAGCGCGACAGCGAGCCGAGATACGGCGCGACGCGATCGACTTGACGGAGATAGTTGCCCCAGGGGCCGAGATCGTCCTGATGAAGGTAGGACGGGATGGACTGCACATTTGCCGCGGTAGACATGAACGCTCCAGCGTTTTATCGGGTGACGCCATTGTCGAAAGAAAGCGCCGAACGGGTCCAATGCCGATTGTTCATCCGGTCATGTTTTTCTTGCATAACGCTGTGGAAAGCGCAAATGCGTGTCGCAAAGGTGTATTCGCGCGAGTTCCCACTTCAGCCTGGTATCGGCGAATTACTTCGAGCCTTGCGCGAGTTCGGCGCTCACCACGTCCCACAACGCGCGAACGAGCTGCTGGCGCGCGTCGTCGGCTTGCGCCGCGAGTTTGTCGCGATAGAGGCGGATTTCCATCGTCAGCGTGAGCTGGCCTTGCGCGACGCCGCGCGATGCGCGATCGAGGCGTAACAGGCGGCCATCGGCGACGGCATCCTCGACGGCGCTATGCGGCAGGAACGCGACGCCGTGTCCGGCGAGCGCCATCGCCTTCAGTCCTTCGGCCATGTCGGTCTCGTACACGCGATCGAGATAGAGACGCCCTGGCGCGGTCGCGAAGATCACCTCCGTCATGCGGCCCAGATACGCGTTCGGCGTGTAGGAGAGGTACGGCGTCGGCGCGTCGGGGGTGCCTGGCAGCGTGTAGCGCGGGCGGCCGCCTTTGCCCGGCGCGGAGAACGGACTGATCGATTCGATGCCGAGCGTCAGCATGTCGTAGCGTGCAGGATCGAGCGCGACAGGATGGCTCGGATGGTGATAGCCCATCACCAGATCGCAGCCGCCCTCGACCAGCGACAGCACGGCATCGTGCACGTTCAGCGCGCGCAGCCGCGTGTGGATCGAGCCGAGCTGCGCTTCGATGCGTTGCAGCCAGCTCGGAAAATACGTCAGAGACAGCGTATGCGGCACGGCGAACTCGATCGTCGCGGCGGGCGTCGCCGTGTGGCCGCGAAGCAGCGTGCGCGCCTCGTGGAACTGCGAGAGCATCGCCAGTGCCTGCTCGTAGAACACTTGGCCCGCCGCCGTAAGGCGCGTCGGGTAAACCGAACGATCGATCAGTTCGGTTCCGAGCCACGCTTCCAGTGCCTGAATGCGCCGCGAGAAGGCGGGCTGCGTGACATGCCGCAGCTCGGCCGAGCGGCTGAAGCTGCGCGTCTCCGCGAGCGAAACGAAGTCTTCGAGCCATTTCAGTTCCATAGCGACTCAGTGCCCCAGCAATGACAGAAAGCCCGCATTCTAGCGGCGTCGCGCGCGCAAGCGGGCAAGCGTAGGGCGAGCACGCGTCGAGCCATATGTCCTGAAGTGGTAAAATCCGCGGTTCTCCCCGCTGATATCCGTCACCCGATTCTTCATCGTTGCCGCCCCTCCCATCATGTCCGACACCCGCCCCGACACTCTCTTCGCGTTGACCGCCCTGTCCCCGCTCGACGGCCGTTACGCATCGAAAACCGAAGCCCTGCGCGACTGGCTCTCGGAAGCCGCATTCATGCGCCATCGCGTGACGGTCGAAATTCACTGGCTGATCGCGCTGTCGCACGCCGGTTTCGCCGAAGTGCCGCGCTTCTCCGAAGCGTCGGAGCAATTCCTGCTGCAACTGGTCGAGCGCTTCACCGCGCATGACGCCGCGCGCATCAAGGAAATCGAGCGCGTGACGAATCACGACGTGAAGGCCGTCGAGTACTGGCTGAAGGAATCGGTGAAGGGTCAGCCGGAACTGGAGCGCGCAAGCGAATTCATCCATTTCGCGTGCACGTCCGAGGACATCAACAACACGTCGCACGGCCTGATGCTCGCAGGCGCGCGTGAACACGTGATCTTGCCCGCGCTGCGCTCGGTGCATCAGCGTCTCGTCGCGCTCGCGCATGCGCAGGCCCATCAGCCGATGCTCTCGCGCACGCACGGCCAGCCCGCGAGTCCGACCACGCTCGGCAAGGAAATCGCGAACGTCGCGGCGCGTCTTTCCCGCGCAATCGATCGCATCGCGAAGGTCGAGCTGCTCGGCAAGATGAACGGCGCCGTCGGCAACTTCAATGCGCATCTGTCTGCGTATCCGGAGTTCGACTGGGAAGCGTTCTCGAAGCAAGTCGTCGAGCAGCGCCTGAAGCTGACGTTCAATCCGTACACAATCCAGATCGAGCCGCACGACTACATGGCCGAACTGTTCGATGCGGTTGCGCGCGCAAACACGATCCTGCTCGACCTCGACCGCGACGTGTGGGGCTACATCTCGCTGGGCTACTTCAAGCAGAGGACGAAGGCAGGCGAAATCGGCTCGTCGACGATGCCGCACAAGGTCAATCCCATCGACTTCGAAAACTCGGAAGGCAACCTCGGCCTCGCGAACGCGACGCTGCGCCATCTCGCCGACAAGCTGCCCGTTTCACGCTGGCAGCGCGACCTGACGGACTCGACGGTGCTGCGCAATATCGGCGTCGCATTCGGCTACGCGCTGCTTGCGTATGACGCGCTCAATCGCGGCCTCGACAAGCTCGAAGTGAACCCGCAGCGTCTGAACGAAGACCTCGATGCGACGTGGGAAGTGCTCGCCGAGCCGGTGCAGACGGTGATGCGCCGTTTCGGCATCGAGAACCCGTACGAGCAGCTGAAGGAACTGACGCGCGGCAAGGGCATCACGCGCGAGGCGCTGCAAACGTTCATCAACGGTCTGTCGATTCCTGCCGATGCGAAAGAACGTCTGCTGGCGATGACGCCCGCATCGTATATCGGCAAGGCAGCGGAACTGGCGAAGCGGATCAGCTGATCCGCCTGCTCGCCTGACGCATCGCCAGACGATGCGGATATGAAAAAGGCGCCTGCGAAGGCGCCTTTTTTTACGACTGCTGCAAGGGCAAACTCACGCGTTATCGCAGCTTGATCTTCGCGAGCGTCTCATCGACGATCTGCTCCGGCGTCAGCTCGATGCTCACCGTAATTGCTTCGTCCTCGCCCGGCTCTTCCAGCGTATCGAGCTGGCTTTGCAGCAGCGACGGATCGAAGAAATGCCCGGTGCGCGTCTGCAGACGCTGCGCCAGCAGCTCACGCGTGCCCTTCAGATACACGAAGCAGACATCCTTGTCGCCATCGCGCAGGATGTCCCGATACGAGCGCTTGAGCGACGAGCACGTGAATACGGCAGTCTCGTGCGCCTTTTGCTTTTCCTCGATTGCGGCACGGATCGTTCTGAGCCACGGCCAGCGGTCATCGTCCGTCAGCGGGATGCCGTGGTGCATCTTTTCCTTGTTGGCGGCGCTGTGAAACGTGTCGCCATCGGTGAAAGAGCAGTTGAGCCGCTCCGCCAGCAATTCGCCAATGCGGGTCTTGCCGGCGCCCGACACGCCCATCGCGATCAGAATCATTTGAAACTCCTTACAGGACCGCCGCCAATGCGAAGGTCAAGCCGAGGCCCATCAGCGAAATGATGGTTTCGCAGAGCGACCACGTCTTGAACGTCTGCCCCACCGTCATTCCGAAATACTCCTTGATCAGCCAGAAACCGCCGTCGTTGACGTGCGAGAAAATCAGCGAGCCCGAACCCGTTGCGAGCACGAGCAATTCCGGCTTCACCTGGACGCCGCTCGCGGCCGCGATCGGCGCGACGATTCCACAGGCCGTCGTCATCGCGACCGTCGCGGAACCCGTTGCGAGACGGATCAGCGCGGCAACGAACCAGCCGAACAGCAGCGGCGACAGATGCGCGGCCGTCGCCGTCGCGACGATCTCCTTCGAGATGCCGCTGTCCATCAGCACGCGTCCGAAACCGCCGCCCGCGCCGACGATCAGCGTAATGCCCGCGATCGGCGCAAGACAGTCGCCGCAGAACTTCTGGATCTGCTCGCGATTGAAGCCGCGGCTCGCGCCGAACGTCCAGAAGCTCACCAGCACCGAGATCAGCAACGCAACATCCGACGTACCGATGAACTTCAGCAGATCGTTCGGCGTCGTCTTCGGGGCGAACACGAGGTCCGCCCAGCTGCCGATCAGCATCAGGATCACGGGCAGCAAAACCGTGAAGAGCGTGATGCCGAAGCCCGGCAGATCGCGCGTGCCCGCCTCGTGCTCGACATCGACGAATTGCGCGGCGAGCGGATTGTTATTCGCCAGCTTGACCTGACGATGGATCAGCAGCGCAAACAGCGGGCCCGCCACGATGGCCGTCGGCACGCCGACGAGCAGACCGTATGCGATCGTGCGGCCGATATCGGCGTGATACGCCTGCACGGCGAGCAACGCGGCCGGGTGCGGCGGAATCAGACCGTGTACGACGGAGAGGCCCGCGACCATCGGCAGGCCGATCAGCAGCAGCGATTTGCCCGTGCGCTTCGCGACGTTGAAGGCAATCGGGATCAGCAGCACGAAGCCGACTTCGAAGAACACCGGCAAGCCGACGATGATCGCGACGAACATCATCGCCCAGTGGATGTTCTTCTCGCCGAACCAGTTGATCAGCGTTGTGGCGATGCGCTCGGCGCCGCCCGACTCGGCCATCATCTTGCCGAGCATCGTGCCGAGGCCGACAACGATCGCAATATGCCCCAGCGTGTTGCCGTTCCCCGTTTCGAACGACTTCACGATCGTGCCCGCCGGCATGCCGACAGCAAGACCCAGCAGCAGCGAAACGATGATGAGGACAAGGAACGGATAGACCTTGAAGCGCGTGATCATCAGGATCAGCACCGCAATGGCGATCACGGCGTATATCAGCAGCATGCTGCCGTGGACAGCTTCCATGAAGCTCCTCCTTTGCTTTGTTGGTTTGAGTTGCAAAGTGCTGCAGCACTCGCCCGCTTCCGGATGCTGAAAACGCCTTCAAAAGAGGCGTATTCGCGGACGCTGAATTTTACTGTCTGTCGACGTTCGTGGCGCGCGAAGTCCCGCGCAACAAACAAAAAGCCTCGCCGTTAAAGCCTTTCGAGGCTAAAACGGCGAGGCTGTGTCGAGCCTGTTGCGCGCTTCGTCAAAACGCGATGCTGCGAATCAATGCGCGGGCGCGGCCAGTTCGCTTGCAGCGTGTGCGAGGCGCGTGACTTCGTCCCAGTTCTGCGCGGCGAGCGCCGCCTTCGGCGTCAGCCACGAACCGCCGACGCACACGACGTTCGGCAGCGCGAGGAAGTTCGGCGCCGTTTCCGCCGTGATGCCGCCCGTCGGGCAGAACTTCAGCGTCGAGAACGGCCCGTAGAAGGCTTGCAGCATCGGCACGCCGCCCGCTTGCTGCGCGGGGAAGAACTTGACGATTTCATAGCCGAGTTCCAGCGCGACGATGATGTCGGTGGGCGTCATCACGCCGGGCAGCAGCGGCAGACCCGCATCCTGCGCGGCCTTGTGCATCTCTTTCGTGAGGCCCGGCGACACGCCGAACTGCGCGCCCGCCTTCTTCGCCTGCTCGCAGTGCTCGGGCTTCGTGATCGTGCCGACACCCACGACGATGTCTTCGGCGAGCTGGCTCGCGCGCTCGATCACCTTGATGCCGGCGGGCGTGCGCAGCGTGATTTCGAGCACCTTCACGCCGCCTGCGTGCAGCGCGCGCGAAACGTGTTCGCCCTGTTCGACGGTATCGAATGCGAGGACGGGAATCACCGGACCCAGGCGCACGATTTCGCTGACTGTTTTCGACGTCATCTTCAGACTCCTTATCGCTTCATTTCTGCATTGCGTGACTGGCTTCGCTCGCCACAGTGCTTGCCGCTTGGCCTGCGTTCTGCGCTGCGTGCGGCGCCTCGCCGACGAGCGGCCCGAACACCGACGCGCCCAGCTCCGCCGGCGCAGCCGCCGAGCGGAACACACCGAACAGCTCGCGACCGAAGCCCACTTCGTTTTCCGCCTGATGCTGCGACACGGCAATCGGGCGCGCAGCCCATTGCGCGTCGTCGATTTCGACATCCAGCACGCCAGCTTCCGCGTCGATGACGATCGTATCGCCCGTGCGCACCTTGCCGAGCGGGCCTTGCAGCAGCGCTTCCGGCGACACGTGAATGACGGCGGGCACCTTGCCCGATGCCCCCGACATACGGCCATCGGTCACGAGCGCGACGTGGAAACCTTGATCCTGCAACACGCCGAGCAGCGGCGTCAAACGATGCAGCTCGGGCATGCCGTTTGCACGCGCGCCCTGAAAGCGCACGACGGCGATGAAGTCGCGTTTCAGTTCGCCGTTGTCGAAGGCTTCCTGCACGGCTTCCTGCGAATCGAACACGATCGCGGGCGCCTTCACCGTGCGATGCTGCTTCGCGACGGCCGAAATCTTGATGACGCCGCGGCCGAGCTTGCCTTGCATCAGACGCAGACCGCCGTCCGGCTGGAACGGCTCGTTGATGGCGCGCAGCACCGCCGCGTCCTGGCTTTCCGTGACACCGGGCACCCAAGTCAGCTTGCCGTCGAGCAACTTCGGCTCTTCGGTGTAGCGCGCGAGCCCCTTGCCGGCGACGGTGTTCACATCGTCGTGCAGCAGGCCGCCTTCGAGCAGATTGCGGATCAGGAACGCCATGCCGCCCGCCGCGTGAAAGTGATTCACGTCGGCCTTGCCGTTCGGATAGACCTTGGCCAGCAGCGGCACCGACGCCGACAGCGTATCGAAATCGTCCCAGTCGATGATGATGCCCGCCGCCCGCGCGATCGCGACGAGGTGCAGCGTGTGATTAGTCGAACCGCCCGTCGCCAGCAAGCCGATGATGCCGTTGACGATCGCCTTCTCGTCGATCACGTGACCGATCGGCATGTACTGGCCGCGCTCGACGGTGAGGTCGAGCACGCGGCGCGCGGCTTGTGCGGTCAGCGCGTCGCGCAGCGGCGTATGCGGATGCACGAACGCCGAGCCCGGCAGATGCAGCCCCATGATTTCCATCAGCATCTGGTTGCTGTTGGCCGTGCCGTAGAACGTGCAGGTGCCGTGGCTGTGATACGCGGCGGCCTCGGATTCGAGCAGTGCGTCGCGGCCGCATTGGCCCGTTGCGAACTGCTGGCGCACTTTTGCCTTGTCGTCGTTCGAGAGGCCGCTCGTCATCGGGCCGGCGGGCACGAAGATGGTCGGCAGATGGCCGAACTGCAGCGCGCCGATCAGCAGGCCCGGCACGATCTTGTCGCACACGCCGAGGCACAGTGCCGCGTCGAACATGTTGTGCGTGAGCGCGACGGCCGTGCTCATCGCGATCACTTCGCGCGAGAACAGCGACAGTTCCATGCCCGCGTTGCCCTGCGTGATGCCGTCGCACATCGCGGGGACGCCGCCCGCGAACTGCGCGACGCCGCCGCTTTCGCGGGCGGCGGCCTTGATAATGTCGGGGAAATCCTTGTATGGCGCATGAGCCGAGAGCATCTCGTTGTACGACGAGACGATGCCGATATTCGGCTGGCGGATCTGCTTGATGACGAGCTTGTCGTTGCCCTCCAGACCGGCAAATCCATGCGCGAGGTTCGCGCAGGACAGCGCGCCGCGCGCCGGGAACTTGCCCTGCGCCTTGTCGATGCGCGACAGATAGGCGTCACGCGCAGGCTTGCTGCGCTCGATCACGCGCCTCGTGACTTTCATCAGTTGCGAATGCGGGGAAACCATCGATGCTCCTTCGTCGCTGGCTCGCGCGCACGCGCGCGTTGCGCCAGATTGATATCGCGGGGAACGGCATGGAACGCCGGCAATCGGGATATTAGTAGAAAAACTACATGCATACAATGTTGCAGTTGCTGAATCTGCAGTAGCATCGAATTCACGTATGAGCTTTATTTGTTGAGGCTTTCGCGAATTCATCGCTCAACGCCAGGGTAATCACCTACGGCTCAAATGTAGTTTTTGTACCCGATCCGTCTATCAGCTATAGTCCACGCATTCTTCAGCATAGTGCGAGATTCCCGATGATGCTGTCCCAGGTGGAGGCGATGCGCGACCAGTTGCGCCCGTCCGAACGCAAGCTCGCCGACTACGTGATCGAAGCGCCGCGCGAAGTGCTCGATCTGTCGATGACGGAAGTCGCGGCGCGCGCGGGCGTGAGTCAGCCGACCATCGCGCGCTTCTGTCATGCGCTCGGATTTTCCGGCTTCCGCGAGTTCAAGATCCGGCTCGCGCAAGGCATAGCCACGGAGGTGCCCGCCGTCTATCGCGATGTTCGGCCCGACGAGCCTGCGCCGGGTGTCGCCGCGAAGGTGCTCGACCGGACGATCGGCGCGCTGATCCAGGTGCGCAACAATCTGTCGACTGACAGCGTGGCAGCTGCAATCCAAGTGCTAGCGCACGCGAAACGCATCGAGTTCTACGGCGCGGGCGGTTCGGGCATCGCAGCGCTCGACATGCAGCACAAATTCTTCCGGCTCGGCATGCCGAGCGTCGCGTATTCCGATCCGCATACGTTTCTGATGTCGGCGGCGCTGCTGGGCGAAGGCGATGTCGTCGTGGCGATTTCGAACACGGGCCGCACGCGCGACATCATCGATGCGGCAAAGTCCGCGCTTGCAGCAGGCGCGAAAGTGATTGCGGTCACGCATGGGAACTCGCCGCTGGCGCGGATCGCGTCGATTGGCCTGTTCGCCAATGTCGACGAAGACACCGACATCTTTTCACCGATGACGTCGCGCACATCGCATCTCGCGATCGGCGATATCCTGGCGGTCGGCGTCGCGCTTCAGCGAGGGCCGGATCTGGCGGAAAAACTGGCGGGCGCGAAGGATCTGATCGCGCAGCGAAGAGTTGTGACGTAGCGGAACGCTTGCGGGTTTGCGTTGACGTGTGGCCGTTTGGCGGACCCGTGCCGAGAAGCGACGGAAGGCGAGACTGAATTCATGCTCGCGTAGCGTTGATGATCGGAAGGGCCGGCGTATGGGGGCGTATGTGTCCCGGGACGAAGCTGGTAGTACGCGTCGAATTGAACGCGCGTGAATCGCAAAGCCAGCTCAAAATGCAAAACGGGCTCCCGAAGGAGCCCGTTTCGTTTGAAGCGTACTGCTTGTGAAGGCAGCGCTCAGGCGGCCATTACTGCACCGCCCTCGCGCTCACCTCCCGATGCTTACCACTGATACGACGCACCGGCACCGACCGTCGTGCCCTGCGCGCTGATGCCTGCGCCGAGCTTGACCTTGATGTTCTGCGTGATGCGTGCCGAAGCACCCAGTGCAGCGGCCTGATAGCCGTGGTACGAACCGCCGCCGACACCGACCGCGATCGTCTTGCCCTGATCGACGTCCGGAATCATCGTCAGCGCCGTTCGTCACCGTGTTGTTGATATTGGCGACGTTGTTGTTCGTGTTGGCAAGATTGTTCGCCACGTTCGAAACGTTGTTCGAAACATTGCTGATGTTGTTGTTCAGCGTGCCCAGCGCCGTATCCACCGTGCTGAACGCCGAACCGATGTTCGTCGCGGCGCCCGAAGTGCCGTCGATCGCGTTCGCGTTCGTGAGCGCATAGCTCGGCGCGCTGATCGCACCAATGGTCGAGTTGTACACTGAGCTGCCGCCCAGTGCCGCTGCCGTCGCTGCACCTTCCGAGTTCACCTTCGCGTCTTCCGACTGCAACTGGCTCACGTTCACCGCGTCCGTACCGTTCAGACCGGCTGCGACGTTCGTGATGCGGCGCTCCCCGCCCGCAGTGCCCATCGACACTTCGCCCGCAGCCGTGGCCGCCGACAAGGTACCGCTGCCCGGGTTGTAGCCGGACATGCCGAGGGTCGCGGAGTTGGCGACCGCGTGGTAGCCCAGTGCCACCGAATTCGTCGTCGTCGCATTCGCGCCCTCGCCGAGCGCGGTCGAGTTGGTTCCCGTCGCACGGGTGAACGCGCCCAATGCCGTTGACTGGTCGCCCGTTGCCGACGATTGCGATCCTATCGCCGATGCATAGTTGCCCGACGCGGTCGAACCCGTGCCGATAGCGTCGGTCGCCCAGTTCGAGGCCGTCGCCCAGGTACCCAGTGCGAGTCCCTGCGAGGTCGAGGCGTCCGACTTCCCGGCAACGCTGCCAAAACCGATTGCGATATTCGCGCCGGTGCTGTTCGCATATGCGCCATACGCAGTCGCGTTTCCACCAATCGCAATGGCTCCCACGCTGTTGGTTGCGCCCGCGACGGTCGTCGCATTGTTGCCGATTGCCACGTCCGACGTAAAGGCGGCAGTCGCTGCCGGGCCAACCGCCACGGAGTTGCCGCCCGCAGCCAACGAACTATAGCCCACGGCCAATGCATAGTTCTGTGTTGCCCTGGCAGCCGTGCCTACTGCAACTGAACTGGTTCCCGATGCAGTGGCCCATCCACCCAGCGCATCCGCAGCCTGCGCTGAGGCAGTTGCGCCGTTACCGACAGCCAGCGCATCCGTACCGGAAGAAACGGTGTGAGCAGTTACACTGCCACCCACACCAATCGCAATTGATCCTATGCCGGCTGAGCTTGCGGTGTTACCTATGGCCATCGCGCCATTGGTTCCTGTTACCGTCCCTCCATCCACACTGCCTGCAAATGCGACGCCCGCATGCACTGCCGACAAGACAGCCAAAGCTACGACGGTCATCGACCGAGACTTCTTCTTGCGTCCCTTCGCATTTTCCTGCGCCGCCACCTAAGTCCCAGTCGTTTCATTCCAGACTGATCGGTACGCCTTGTTCATTTCGATATCCTATTCATATGAGGCAATCATCTGCCTCGAATCTGTCGTAGTGGTCTTTGATAGAAGCAATCGCGCGGACGAGCACTGATTCGTCGTGCCGCAACCCTAATGAGGTCGGGTCTTCGCCGATGGTCAGCCGTTCGACTGTCGACGGCGCAGGCTGATTTGATGTACGCAACGGAGTTAGCGCGCCATCTCAAATTTCCCGTCATCCTGAGGATGAACTTTAGAGATGCCAAACTGCGTCATGAATAAGACCAGTCTTAAGGCAACACTGATCAAGTCCACCACTGCGGCACTTTGAGCGTTATAGAGATCGGGTTCAACGGGAAATGCAGAACAGAATGAAGCAGCAGACGCTGGCGATGGCAGCCGATCAAGGAGCGGGTTTCGAGACCCACCGCAGACGCACTCAGCGCGACGAGTTTCTCGACACAATGAATGCAATCGTACCGTGGACGCAGTTGTGCGCGGTGATCGAGCCGCACTATCCGAAGCGCGGCAATGGCCGCCCGCCAATTGGCCTGGAGCGCATGCTGCGGATGCACTTTGTGCAGCACTGGTTCAATCTGGCTGACTTCGCGTGCGAAGAAGCGCTGTATGACAGCGCCAGCCTGCGCCGCTTTGTGGGGATTGACCTGGGCTGCGAACCCGTGCCCGACGCCACGACGCTGCTCAAATTCCGGCGCCTGCTGGAGACTCACAAACTGGGTGAGCAGTTGTTTGCCGAAGTGGGCCGGGTCCTTCAGGGCAGCGGCATGAAGCTCAAAAGCGGCACCATCGTGGACGCCACGATCATCGGCGCGCCGAGCTCGACAAAAAATGAGCAGAAAGCGCGCGACCCCGAGATGCATCAGACGCGCAAAGGTCGGCAATGGTATTTCGGTGCCAAACTGCATATCGGGGTGGACAGCCAGAGTGGCCTGGTGCACAGCGCGGTACTCACGCCGGCCAACGTACATGACAAGCACCCGCTGCCGCAACTGCTGCACGGGCGGGAGCAACGCGTCTACGGCGACAGCGCCTATGCGAGCCAGAAAGCGCTGATCCACAGCAAGGCGCCCAAGGCGCGCGACTTCACGAATCAGCGCACACGCCGTGCGGGCGGCGAAGTCGACGAGGTGCAGCGCGGAAAGAACCGCAACAAGTCGAAGATTCGCGCCCGTGTGGAACATGTCTTCGCCGTCGTGAAGCGACTGTGGGGATTTACCAAGGTGCGCTATCGCGGACTGGAAAAGAACGCCAACCGGGCGTTCGTCGCGCTCGCATTGGCGAACGTCTACCTGTCGCGCAGAAAACTGATGGCACTGGTACGCCCATAGTGGGCGAAAGGCGGGCGAAGTGCCCGTCCACAAGGCCCGAAAGGGCCGAAAAGCAAGGGCATAAGCTCTGCCTCATGACCTGGCGACGTTCAAATCGCCGATATGTCGTCAATTCAGTGGCTTGTTCAGCTTAGCCTTAATTCATGCGTCAAGCCATCCCTTCACCTGACAGGGAAGAGTCCTGACCTACATAGTCGATATGGCCCCAAGTGCTTCCGCTAGAAATATCGAACGAAGTCATGGGATGGCCGAAGGCACCCATCCAGGGGTAAAGGTTGAATAGTGCGGACGCCTGGGTACGCGGAAAGAAGCGGGCTGAGTGTCGTGGAACACGAACCGGCGCCATGTCGCGAACGTCGAGCGCCGCATGAGAACGCGTAGCGGCCGGAGTTGCCGCGACAGAAGCCGCAGCCGTGAGCCCACGTACAGTCGCAAAGTGCGAAGGTCGACCAGATCGCCACGAACACGGCAGCCGCCGGCGGATGGCGCTCAGGTCGGCTCAGGTGAGTCTGAGCGGACGCCGGAAACCTTCGGCACGCAGTCCCAAAAAGCAAAAAGCCCGGTTTGCCGTTTCCAGCAAACCGGGCTTTTTTATCGACGCCGCGAATCGAACAGACTTGAAAATCAGAACGGCTTGATCACCACCAGCGCAACCGCCGCGAGCAGGCCCAGAACAGGCAGCTCATTGAACATCCGATACCACTTGTCCGAGCGCCGGTTTTCACCGCGCTCGAACGTGCGCAGCAGCACGCCGCAATACGCGTGATAGATGACGAGCAACACGACCACGCCGACCTTCGCGTGGATCCAGCCCTCGCCGCTGCCGATCCCGATCACCAGCCACAGCCACAAGCCGCACGCCAGCGCCGGCACCGCGATGAGCGTCATGAAGCGAAACAGCTTGCGTGCCATGATCAACAGACGTTTCACCGCATTCGGATCGGTCTCCATCGCGAGATTGACGAAAATCCGCGGCAGATAAAAAAGCCCCGCGAACCACGAAGCGACCAGAACGATGTGAAACGTCTTGACCCACAACATCTGTGATCCTTGTTCGTTTTATGAAGGGTTATTGGCGACCTTCGCCGTGTCCCAGCACGACGTATTTCATCGATGTCAGCCCTTCCAGTCCGACAGGCCCGCGCGCATGAAGCTTGTCATTCGAAATGCCGATCTCCGCGCCGAGGCCGAATTCGAAGCCGTCGGCAAAACGCGTCGATGCGTTGACCATCACGCTCGCCGAGTCCACTTCGCGCAGGAAGCGCATCGCGCGGTCGTGGTCTTCCGTGACGATCGCGTCCGTGTGATGCGATCCGTATTCGTTGATGTGCCCGATCGCATCGTCGATGCCGTCGACCACCTTGATCGCCAGCACGGGCGCCAGGTATTCGGTGCGCCAGTCCTCCTCGGTCGCATCGACGAGCGGACTCACGCCCGCCGCCTCCAGCACGCGCCGCGCGGCCGGATCGACGCGCAGCTCCACGTCCTTGCCGCGATACAGCTTGCCGAGCGGCGGCAGCACCTCAGCCGCCACGCCGCGCGAGACCAGCAGCGTCTCCATCGTGTTGCAGGTGCCGTAGCGATGCGTCTTCGCGTTGTCGCAGACGTTCATCGCCTTCGCGATATCCGCGCGATCGTCGACATACACATGGCAGATGCCGTCGAGGTGCTTGATCATCGGCACACGGCCTTCTTCGATCAGGCGCGCGATCAGGCTCTTGCCACCGCGCGGCACGATCACGTCGACGTATTCGGTCATCGTGATCAGCTTGCCGACGGCCGCGCGATCCGACGTTTCGACCACCTGCACAGCCTCTTGCGGCAAGCCCGCCTTTTCCAGCCCTTCGCCGATCAGCTTCGCCAGCGCAGTGTTGCATTCGAGCGCCTCTGACCCGCCGCGCAGAATCGTGGCGTTGCCGGATTTGAGGCACAGCGCCGCCGCATCGATGGTCACGTTCGGACGCGATTCGTAGATGATGCCGATGACGCCGAGCGGCACGCGCATCTGGCCGACCTGGATGCCGCTCGGCCGGTACTTCAGATTGCTGATTTCGCCGATCGGATCGGGCAGCGCGGCCACTTGCCGCAAGCCTTCGACCATCGTCTTCAGCGCCTTGTCCGACAGCGTCAGGCGATCGATGAAGGCGGCGTCGTGACCCTTGTCGCGAGCGCGCGCGAGATCGCGCGCATTCGCTTCCTTGAGCGCTTGCGTCTCCCGCTCGATTGCAACTGCAACGGCTTCGAGCGCGGCGTTCTTCGCCGCCGTCGACGCCCGCGCCATCGCGCGCGATGCGTGACGCGCGCGGCGGCCAAGGTCGGTCATGTACTGGTCGATATCCATGATGATTCCCGTTTTGCCGCTTTATGCACGAAGCACGGCGGACAATTTCTGCAAGCGGAACGATGCGACGATTGTAAGACGTGTGACTACAGCGTGCTTGGCGCGGCGGCGCCGCGCCACGGACCGGGAAAGGCTGCCGGACGGCCTGGCGAGGAATCTGGAGACCACGGCGAGCGCTACTGGAGCGCGGCTCTGCGTGGCGGTCCGTCAGGCGTGCGACAGCCTACGACGGTCGGCGCATTGGCGCTGGTCGCGCCGGAGTCGGCCGACCGGGCGCGGGCCGCGTCGGCGTGGCGTGCGAGTGTGAAGCCTGCGCGCCGGCGACAACCATCGCGAGTTCGAAGAGGCCCGCCCATGGATCGGGCGGCGGGTCATTGCGATGATTGCCCGGCGTACCGCCCGACAAGCCCTTCACCTGCCGGTCGAGCTTCGCCGCCAACGCGAGCGCCTTTTCGAGCGAGGCTTCCGTCACGCGTGACAGCGCCGGCCCGACGAGCCGCTCACGCGGGCCCCATACGCGGTTCTCGCGCAGCAGCATCGCGAGCGGCTTGCCTGTTTCGACGCCGCGCTTGATCCGCAGCAGCGTGCGAATCTCCTCGACGACGGCCCACAGCACGAGCACGGCCGCCTCGCCTTCGCCCTTCAGACCGTCGAGCATGCGCGACAGCCGGCCGACGTCGCCTGCCAGCATCGCTTCGTTGAGCTTGAACACGTCGTAGCGCGCGACGTTGAGCACGGCATCGTGGATCTGCTCGAATGTCAGCGCGCCGGACGGATACAGCAGCCCGAGCTTCTGGATCTCCTGGTGCGCCGCGAGCAGATTGCCTTCGACGCGTTCAGCGATGAACTGCAACGCGCGCTTGCCGTCTTCGCCCGCCGCCACGCGCTGACCTTGTTGCGCAAGCCGCTGCCCGACCCAGTTCGGCAACTGCGCGCGCTCGACGGGATCGATTTTCAGCGCAACGCCGGCGTCGGCGAGCGCCGTGAACCACGCGGCCTTTTGCGTCGCGGCGTCAAGGCGCGGAAGCGTGACGAGCGTGAGCACGTCAGGGTTCGCCGACGCCGCGAGTGTCTTTAGCGCGTCGGCGCCTTCCTTGCCGGGCTTGCCCGTCGGGATGCGCAACTCGACGAGTTGCCGGTCGCCGAACAGCGACATCGACTGGCTCGCGCCGAGCAGCGAGCTCCAGTCGAAACCGCGCTCCACCGTGAACACCGCGCGGTCCGTAAAGCCGCTCGCGCGCGCCGCCGCGCGGATGCGGTCGCACGCTTCCTGCGCGAGCAGATGCTCGTCGCCGTACACGACGTACAGGCCGGCGAGTCCTTTCGCGAGGTGCGCTTCGAGCGCGTCAAGACGCAGTTGCATGGTTACGGATCAACGAGAGTGAAAGCGGGTCGATGCAGTCGGCGGATCAGAGCGGCGGCGGCGGCAGCGGCGCGCGCGGCGCGACGCCCGGCACTTCCTGGCCCGGCGCCGGATGCAGCGAGCGCACGACGGCGAGGCGCCGCATCAGCTGATCGACCGCATCGTTCTGCATGTCGGCGTAAAGGATGTCTGCTTCCGCAGCCTTCGCCTGCGAGAACTGATCGCTATACGTCATCGCGCGGTTCAACGCGATCGAGCTTGGCGGAATCAGCAAAGTACCGTCCGAACCTCTCAGCGTGTAGTTCAGCGAATAGTTCAGCGCGTATTCCTCGACTACGCCGAGCGAGCTCAGCGTCAGCACACCCGTTCCACGCGACTCCGAAACCACCAGGACCGCGTCGGCGTTGCTGGACGAATTCACGATCACCGTGTCGCTGCCGCCCTGCACCATCCGCGTCAGGCGCGCAGCGACGGGCGGCGTCGCGCCCGTGATGGCGAGGCGCTTGAACGCATAGTTCTGCTGGCCGCGCAGCTGGAAGCCGCACGCGGACAGCAGCACCGCGCTGCACGCCAGGGTCAAAAACGATCTGCGGTCCACATGGGCTCCTGGTTCGCAGTTAAAGCGCAATCGCCACCGATCGGCACCAACCGGCACATTCGGCGCGGCCGTCAGACGACGACGTTCACGAGGCGGCCGGGCACGACGATGACCTTCTTCGCCGGCTTGCCTTCGCTGAACTTCGCGAACATCTCGTGCGCGAGGGCAGCGGCTTCGATCGCTTCGCGCGACGCGTCCTTGGCGATCGTCACGGCGCCACGCACCTTGCCGTTCACCTGCAGCACGAGCTCGATCTCGCTTTGCTCCAGCGCCTTTTCGTCGACCTTCGGCCACGGCGCATCGAGCAGCGTGCCGAATTCGTCCGCGTAGCCGAGTTCCTGCCAGAGCTGGAACGTGACGTGCGGCACGACCGGGTACAGCACGCGCAGCAGCACGCCGTAGGTTTCGCGCAGCACGGCGGGGCTCGCGCCAGGTTGGCCACTGCGCGCACTTTCGAGCGCGTTGAGCATCTTCATCGCCGCCGACACGACCGTGTTGTACTGCAGACGCTGATAGTCGAAATCGGCCTGCTTCAGCACGCCGTAGATTTCGCGGCGCAGCGTCTTCTCCGTATCGGCGAGCTTCGCGGCATCGAACGATGCGCGCTCGCGCAGCGCCACTTCGTTCGCCTGGCCGAACGCCCAAACGCGGCGCAGGAAGCGGCTCGCGCCTTCGACGCCCGCGCCCGACCACTCGAGCTGCTGCTCGGGCGGCGCGGCGAACATCGTGAAGAGACGCGCGGTGTCGGCACCGTACTGGTCGATCAGCACTTGCGGATCGACGCCGTTGTTCTTCGACTTCGACATCTTCTCGACGCCGCCGAGCTCGACGGGCTGGCCGTCGGCGTTCAGCGTCGCGCCGATCGGGCGGCCCTTGTCGTCGTGCGTGACGGTGACGTCGGCCGGGTTGTACCAGGTCTTCTTGCCCGCTTCGTTTTCGCGGTAGTACGTTTCGTTGAGCACCATGCCCTGCGTGAGCAGGTTCTTCGCCGGCTCGCCGAACTTCACGATGCCCAGATCGCGGCAGACCTTTGCCCAGAAACGCGAGTACAACAGGTGAAGAATCGCGTGCTCGATGCCGCCGATGTACTGGTCCATCGGCATCCAGTGATCGGTGCGCTCGTCGACCATCGTCTTCGCGTCGGGTGCGGCGTAGCGATAGAAGTACCAGGACGAATCGACGAACGTGTCCATCGTGTCGGTTTCGCGCTTCGCGGCCGCGCCGCACTTCGGACACGTGCAGTTTAGGAACGCTTCCGACTTCGCGAGCGGATTGCCCGTGCCGTCCGGCACGAGGTCTTCCGGCAGCACGACGGGCAGATCCTTCTCGGGCACGGGCACGTCGCCGCACGACGGGCAGTGGATGATCGGGATCGGCGTGCCCCAGTAGCGCTGGCGCGAAATGCCCCAGTCGCGCAGACGCCACGTGACCTGCTTGTCGCCGAGGCCGAGCGCCTTGAGATCGGCGGCGATCGCATCGACGGCTTCCTGATAGTTCAGGCCGTCGTACTTGCCGCTGTTGACCAGCACGCCATTTTCCTTGTCGCTGTACGACTCCTGCCATGCGTCCGTCGAGAACGGCTGGCCTTCGACGGCGACTACCTGCTTGACGGGAATGCCGTACTTCTTCACGAACGCGAAGTCGCGCTCGTCGTGCGCCGGCACGCCCATCACCGCGCCTTCGCCGTAGCTCATCAGCACGTAGTTGCCGATCCACACCTCGACCTTTTCCTGCGTCAGCGGATGCGTGACGTAAAAGCCCGTCGGCATGCCCTTCTTTTCCATCGTCGCCATGTCGGCTTCGGCGACGCCGCCGTGCTTGCACTCGTCGATGAACGGCAGCAGCTCGGGCTTGTCTTGCGCGAGACGCGTGGCGAGCGGATGCTCGGCGGCGACCGCGCAGAACGTCACGCCCATGATCGTGTCGGCGCGCGTCGTGAACACGCGCAAGAGCTTCTGCTCGCCGTCGATTTCGTACGGGAAGCCGAAGTTCACGCCATAGCTCTTGCCGATCCAGTTCTGCTGCATGATCTTCACGCGCTCGGGCCAGCCGAGGCCGTCGAGATCGTTCAGCAGTTCATCCGCGTACTGCGTGATGCGCATGTAGTACATCGGGATTTCGCGCTTTTCCACGAGCGCGCCCGATCGCCAGCCGCGGCCGTCGATCACCTGTTCGTTCGCGAGCACGGTCTGATCGACGGGGTCCCAGTTCACGGTGCCCGTCTTCTTGTACGCGATGCCCTTCTCCAGCATCTTCAGGAAGATCCACTGGTTCCACTTGTAGTAGTCCGGGCTGCACGTGGCGACCTCGCGCGACCAGTCGATCGCGAGACCCATCGACTGCATCTGCTTCTTCATATACGCGATATTGTCGTACGTCCACTTCGCGGGCGGCACGCCGTTGGCCATCGCGGCGTTCTCGGCGGGCATGCCGAACGCGTCCCAGCCCATCGGCATCAGCGTGTTGTAGCCGTTCATCCGCAGATAGCGGTACATCACGTCGTTGATCGTGTAGTTGCGTACGTGCCCCATATGCAGCTTGCCCGACGGATACGGCAGCATCGAAACGCAATAGAACTTCGGCTTGTCGGCCTTTTCCGTCGTTTTGTACGCGTCGCTGGCGCGCCATTGTCCTTGCGCGGCGGATTCGACGTCGGAGGGAACGTATTTTTCGTGCATGGTGTGGTGGGATCGCTGGTTCGGTGCCGCTTTTCAGTGCTTCGGCACCGGCCGGTGCTCTGCGTGAAGAAATGTCTCGTCGATTCCCCGTGCGTCAAGGGGAAAGGGCTGATTATACCGTCCGGGCGGGACGACGCCGCACGCGATGCGGCGTATGCAGCGCGTTTTGCGCGCCGATTGCTCCCGATTCGATCCCGATTCGCGCTGAAAGCGAGCTTTCGACCCGGCAAGCGACGCCCTGGCGCTTACTGCGCGGCGGATGCTCCCGCTGTCGAGGGCGCTGGCTGGCCCGCGTTCGCGCCGCCTGTCGTCGCGGCGCCGGCTTTGGCATTGGCCGACGGCGGCTCGGTCACGAAGCCGATCCGCTCCAGCCCCGCCTGCTGCGCCGCGCCCATCACTTGCGCGATCACCTCGTAGCGCGTCGAGCGCTCGGCGCGCAGATGGATCTCGGGCTGCTCCTTTTGCTTGCCGGCGTCGTTGAACTGCGCGCGCATCTGCTCGACCGTGACGAGCTTGTCGTTCCAGTAGATCTTGCCTGCTGCGTCGATCGACAGCGTGATGGTTTGTGGCGTCTCGCGCGCCTCGGCGGACGCTACGCGCGGCAGATCGAGCCGGATCGCGTGCGTGAACAGCGGCGCCGTGATGATGAAAATGACGAGCAGCACGAGCATCACGTCGATCAGCGGCGTCATGTTGATGTCCGCCATCGGCGCGGCCGTCTTGTGTCTGTCGAGTCCGCCGAATGCCATGTCGTGCCTCGCTCTTTCCGTTTCAGCCTCGGCTGAGCCTAAGCCTGCGTCCGCGCGGGCGAGCGCCTGCCCTGGCCGTCACGGATCTCGGCGCGCGCGCCGTCGTGCGTCTCGCCGGCGGGCGCGCAGACATACGCATGCAGATCGTGCGCGAAGCCGTCGAGTTCCTCCGACAACTGCCGCACCATCCGTCCGAGCACGTTATAGGCGAGCACGGCGGGAATCGCGACGACCAGGCCGAACGCTGTCATGATGAGCGCTTCGCCGACGGGCCCCGCGACGTTTTCGATCATCGCCTGCCCGCTCGACGCGATGCTGCCGAGCGCGTGATAGATGCCCCACACGGTACCGAGCAGCCCGACGAACGGCGCGGTGCTGCCCACCGACGCCAGCAGCACCTGCCCGAACTCCAGCCGCCGTTGCGAGCGATGCAGCGCCTGGCGCAGCGCCCGCAGCACGCGTTCGCTGCGCTCGACGCGCGCGAGCAGCGCGCCCGGCATCTCGACTTCCGACGCCTGCAACGCCGCTTCCGCCAACGGAGAAAAGATATGCTCGCGATCGGCGAGCCGCAGCGCGGCGACGCCATCGGCGAGCGTCGGCGCCTGCCAGAAAAGCGCAATGGCGCGCGGCCCTTGGCGCTTCGCGCGTCCGAGCATCCAGCTTTTGACGATCAGGAAACACCAGCTCGCAATCGACATCGCCAGCAGCACGTACGCGACGCCATGCGTGATGGCGTCGCTGGATTGCAGGTAGTGGATGATGCCGGAGTTTGCCATCGGACCTCGCCGTACGCCTCGGCCACGAGTGCCCCGGCGCGTGAGAACAGGCTACGGGCGCCTAGCGAAGGCCGAGCACGTCCTGCATGTCGAACAGGCCGTTCCGATGGCCTTGCAGGAAACGTACCGCACGCAGCGCGCCTTGTGCATACGACAGACGGCTTGCCGATTTGTGCGTAATCTCGATGCGCTCGCCGATTCCCGCGAACAGCACCGTGTGATCGCCGACGATATCGCCGCCGCGAATCGCCGAAAAGCCGATCGTCGACGGATCGCGTTCGCCCGTCACGCCTTCGCGCGCGTACACCGCGCAGTCTTCGAGCTTGCGGCCTAGCGCTTTCGCCACCACTTCACCCATCGTCAACGCGGTGCCCGACGGCGCGTCCACTTTATGACGGTGATGCGCCTCGATGATTTCGATGTCGTAGCCCTGCGAGAAATGTGGCGCGACGAATTCGAGCAGCTTCATCGTTACATTCACGCCGACGCTGAAGTTCGACGCGAACACGATGGCGATTTTTTCCGCCGCCGCGCGAATGTGCGCCTTTTGCGCGTCGTCGAATCCCGTCGTGCCGATCACGAGCTTCGTGTTCGTGCGCAGCGCTGCGTCGATGTGCGCGATCGTGCCTTCGGGGCGCGTGAAATCGATCAGATAGTCGGATTGCGCGAGCACGGCGTCGATATCGTCCGAGATCGGCACGCCCGTCTGCTTGCCCAGAAACGCTCCGGCGTCCTGACCGAGTTGCGGCACGCCTTTCCGATCGAGCGCGCCGGAGAGCGTCGCGTCGGGATCGTTGAGGACGGTTTCGATGAGCATCCGGCCCATGCGGCCCGATGCGCCAGCGATGGCAATTTTCATGGGTAATCCAGCAAACGGCGCCGTCGAACGGCGCCATCGGGTTGCGCCGGCAGTTGCGCTGTCAGTTGATCCGAGAGGCAGCGCGCCGGCCAGCGATCAAGGAAACGAAGCGAGCAACGGACACTCGTGCATGCGCCGGAATATCGCGCGGCGACGCCATGCAATGAACCAAAGCTGCCGTGCATCGCGGCGAGACGCATGACGGGCGAAGGTACCGCCCGTCATGTTACGGACAACGGAATCAGCCGCCCGTTCCCGTGTTGGTCTGGGACGAACCCGGCGATGACGCGACGGGCGCGTCTTTGGCCTGTCCATTGTTGCTTTGCGGGCCGGTCGGACCGACGGGGTTGTCCTTCGGCACACCCTGGATCTGCGGAGGCGGCGGACGCGTGAAGCGGAACTGCGGCTGGCCCGGCTCCGTCGAGTTCTGCGGTACGCCGCCATTCGACTGCGGCGTACCCGCGCGCACCGACGGCGTCGTGCCGGGCGCCGGTGCCTGCACGGCATTGGTCAGGCGGTTCGCAGCCTGCGCGGCCTGCGCGTTCGGATCGACGGCGGGCAGATTGCCGGCCTGCGCGGCGTCGGACATGGACGAGCGCGCCGTATCGGGCGTCGACACGGGCGCCGATGCTGCCGCAACGGGCGCGCTCGCCGCACCCGCAGCGCTCGCGGCGGCAGGCGCTACTGCCACTTTCTTGCCCGTGCGGTCGCCGTCGATATCGGCGAGCAGTTCGAGGTTCGACGGCAGATCTTCGCCGCCCGACCAGCTCGCGACGCGATCGCCCGAGAAGTTCACGATGAAATCACGCTGCTGGACGATCGAGGTCGAACCGCGCTTGAAGTAGAAGACGTAGTCCCAGCGGTCGGCGTGGAACATGTCGGTCAGAAGCGGCGTGCCGAGCACCTGTTTCACCTGTGCACGCGACATGCCGACCTGCATCTGCGAGGCCATTTCCTTCGACACGAAGTTGCCCTGAACCACGGTAATGCGGTACGGCGTGATGCTTTGGGCAACGCGTTGCGTCAGGCTGTCGTACGTGGAACATCCAGCAAGAAGCGCCGCAGCCGCAGCGACGATCAAGGTGCCCCGCATGCGGCTCCCCCGGTTGATCAATAGAGCTTTTGGAATCATTTCCCTCACCGTGCGGGGCTTCCCGAGCCGCGCGAGTTTCCGTCGAAGATGACCTCAACAGCAATTCACATTACTATTAGAACCTTGCATTGTACTCTAGGGATCCCTTGCCATGACCAATCCAACCGATCTGAAAAATATCGGACTCAAGGCGACCCTACCGCGCCTCAAGATTCTGGAGATCTTTCAGCACAGCCCGGTGCGCCATCTGACCGCCGAAGATGTCTACCGCAACCTGCTGCATGAAGAGCTGGATATCGGGCTCGCCACGGTGTATCGCGTGCTCACGCAGTTCGAGCAGGCGGGACTGCTGTCGCGCAGCAATTTCGAGTCGGGTAAAGCCGTTTTTGAGCTGAACGAAGGGACGCATCACGACCATCTGGTGTGCATCGACTGCGGCCTGGTCGAAGAGTTTTTCGACCCTGAAATCGAGAACCGCCAGCAGGCGATCGCGAAGGAACGCGGCTTCAAGCTGCGGGAACACGCGCTCGCGCTGTATGGCGCGTGCACGAAGGACAAGTGCCCGCATCGCAAGCACTGATGGGCGTCGGGCCGCGATCCGGGGCGCGGCCGTGTCGACCTGACCGGCAACACGCGGAAAGGCCCGGCCGATGAAAATCGGCCGGGCCTTTTGCTTTCCGATGCTCATGGGAAGCGAGCGAGGCAAGCGAACGCCTTAAACGGCAACGGTCTCGAGCGACTCCCGTTCGAGACGCCACACTTGCGGCAACGGCACTTCGTCACAGTTGGGCCCTTCACCGCCGCGATCGACAACCAGGAAATCGCTCACGCGCTCCAGCGCCAGCAGCGGATGATGCCAGACGCCCTTCGCGTAGTTGACGCCCTGCCAGCCGCGCGTCGAGAACGCTCTGAGCTTCGTCGGGTCGAGTTCGCCGGCTGGCGCGACGACGATCAGATACGGCGTATCCGACAACGGCACGAACGCCTGGCTGCCCAGAGGATGCCGCTCCATCATCACGATATCGATCGGCCATGAGCGCGGCTGCGCGCGAAACACGTTGATCAGCGGACGGCCGCCCTGCGTGCTCACGTCCACTTTCGCGAGATCGTGATAGCGCTCGGTCGTGCCTTCGTTGATCGGATAATGCCGCGCGCCTTCCAGCTCGACCACGTCGCCGAAGGGGGCAAACGCTTCGCGCGTCAGGCGCTCGATGCGCAATGTGTTCATGGCCTTCTCCGTGAGTCCTGCTGACCTGTTCAGTGTGCCTTATTCGATCTCGCCCCACAGACGCAGACGCGACACGCCGCCGTCCGGATAGATGTTGAAGCGCACGTGCGTGACAGGGCCGAGCGCGGCCAGTTCGGCGCTGAACGTGTGGACGCTGTCCATTTGCAGCTTCTGTTCCGGCAGGAGGACCGGCCAGAACATCGCCTGCGTGACAAGCGAATCGTCGGTGCCGCCCGCAACGGACGCCGCCTGCAGCGAACAGCGGTCCGGGAAATTGCCCTTGAAGTGCGCCGTATCCACTTCGACCTTGCGGATCACGCCGGGACGCGCAAGCGCGACGATCGCCCAGTCGTTGCCCGGTTCGCGGCGGCGCCGCGTTTCCCAGCCGTCGCCCATGTTCACGCCGCGTCCCGGCATCAGCATCTGCGATGCCGGCCCGAAGTGCTGGTTGTTCGCGGCTACCAGGTACGCACCGTTTTCGATCGCGGCCAGATCGATTAGCGTGCCGCGTTCGATCCGCTCCCAGTCGCGCTTCGGCTGCCCATAGACGCGCAGCCGCGCGAGTCCGCCGTCCGGATACAGATTCACGCGTAGATGCGTGAACGCGCGTGCATCGCTGACTTCGATGTAGTGATGCTGATTGCCCTGCAGCGTCGCCGCGGGGACGATGGTTTGCCAGTCGGCGTGATCGGCGGGCACGTCGCCGTCGGAGTAGCAGGCTTCGATCGACGCGGCCGGCGGGAAATTGCCCGTGAAGTGGCTCGTGTCGAGATCGACGCCGTGCACGATTCCCGGCCGCGCCAGCCGCACGACGCAGTAGTCGTGGCCCGTCGTGCGCTTGCGGCGCGTCTCCCAGCCGTCCATCCATTTGCCGTGGTCGTCGTACTTGCCGGGGATGAACACCGCCGGCTGCGGGTCGAGCATGCGCTCTTTCGGCGCGAAGAATTCGTCGCTGGCGAAGAGCGCCTTGGCGCCCAGACGCGGGTCGGCAAGATTCATGTAGCGGCGCGTGAAGGTGGGTGCGTTAGGATCGAGAATCGGATTGGCCATGATCGGTTCGTTCAGTCTTCAGTCGAGTGAGTGAGTTGGCGGCGGACGTTCGGAGCCCGCCGCCGCTGCCATTGATGGTCGGTCAGATGGCGGAAAGCGTTGTCATACGGCGTGCGCGGGATTCGCGTGGCCCGCTTCTTCGCCGAGGTCGGTGACGGTCGGTACGAAGCGATAGTCGCTGTCGAAATTCAGCACGCGGCGCGCGCGCGCCTTGTCGATGTCGTTTTCCCATACGCCGACGATCACCGTCGCGACGCAGTTGCCGATCAGATTCGTCAGCGCGCGGGCGATGCCGACAAACCAGTCGACAGGCAGGATCAGCACGAGGCCGAGCACGGGGATCGCGGGAATCGCGGAGAGCGTCGCCGCGAGAATCACGATCGCGGAGCCGGGGATGCCATGCGCGCCCTTCGACGTAATCAGCGATACCAGCACGACGACGATCAGATCGTGCATCGACAGCGGCGTGTTCGTCGCCTGCGCGATGAAGATGACGGCTAGCGTCAGATAGATCGAGAAGCCGTCGAGGTTGAACGAGTAGCCGGTCGGAATCACGAGGCCGACGGTCGAGTCCTTCACGCCCATCCATTCGAGCTTGCGCATGATCTGCGGCAGCACGGCGTCCGACGAAGCGGTGCCGAGCACGATCGACAGCTCTTCACGCAGGTAGCGGATCAGCTTGAAAACGCTGAAGCCGGCGAGGCGCATCACGACGCCGAGCACGACCGTGACGAACACGATGCAGCTCGCGTAGAACACGACGACGAGCATGCCGAGCTGCTTCAGCGACGCGACGCCATACGTGCCCGTCGTGAACGCGATCGCGCCCAGCACGCCGAGCGGCGCCAGCTTGATGATGAAGCTCATCACGCGGAAGAACACCTGCGCGAGTTCGTCGATCAGGCCGTTGACGCGCTGCACGCGAGGTCCGAGCAGCGACAGCGCGGAGCCCACCAGCACGGAGAACACAAGAATTTGCAGGATGTCGCCCTTCGCGAACGCGTCGATCGCGGTGTCGGGGATGATCTTCAGCAGAAACGCCGCCGTGTCTTTCAGGCTCTTGGCGTGCTCGGTGTAGGTGGCGAGCGACGCGGCATCGAGCGAGTGCAGATCGACGTTCATGCCAACGCCCGGCCGCGTCACGTACGCAAGCACCGCGCCGATCACGAGCGCGATCGTCGTCATGATTTCGAAGTAGACGACGGCCTTCAGGCCGACGCGCCCGACCTTCTTCAGATCGCCGGCGTGCGCCATCCCGCTGACGACGACGCAGAACACGATGGGTCCGATCACCATCTTGATCAGCTTGAGAAAGCCGTCGCCCAATGGGCGCAGCGACTGCGCGAAATGCGGAAACAGCGCGCCGATCACGATGCCCGCCACAAGAGCGATCACCACCCGGCCAAACAGCGAATTGAAGAACTTCAACACGGCTTTCTCCCGATCACGAGTTGGGTCTACAGTACGATCTGCCGCCACCTGTTCATACTGGTCCGACCAGTACTGTTATGGCGAATAGTAGGAAGCCGATATAGTTGGGTCAAGGATTCCGAGACCGGTGTTTACCCGATCTGGTCTGACCGGACTTCTCGCCCGAAACTTGCGTCAGCGGAGCGGGTTGCGACGATTTCTCGTAGTCGTTCTACAATGCTGGTCAGACCGCACCAAACCGCCGACGCCATCATGAAGAACGTCCCGCACACCGTCACCGACGCTGCTATCGCGACGATCCGCGAGAGGATCGAAGGCGGCGCTTATCCCGTTGGGAGCCTGTTGCCGGCGCAGCGGCAATTGTCGGAGGAACTGGACATCAGCCGGGCTTCGTTGCGCGAGGCGCTGTCGACGCTCGAAGCGCTCGGCATGCTGACGATCCGTCCCGGCAAAGGCGTGTATGTGCAGTCGACGAAGGCATCGTCCGCGCATCCGTGGCGTTTCGCGGACCAGTCGTCGCTGCCGGACACGTATCAGATGCGTTTCGCGCTGGAAGGCTTCGTTGCGCGCATGGCGGCGCTCGCGATCGGCGACGACGACGTCGAATGGTTCGAGGACAACATCGCCGCGCTGCATGCCGCGCTCACCGACGGCGAACTGGACGAGGCCGCGCAGCTCGACTTCGACTTTCACATGCGCATCGTGAATATCGCGGGCAACGCGGCCATCGAATCGATTCTGCGCAGCAGCGCCGACATCATGAAAGAGAGCCAGCGCATGCCGTTCTATCGGCGCGAGCTGGTGCTGTCGACGTATCACGAGCATCGCGCGATTCTCGATGCGCTGAAGGCGCGTGATCCGCACGCGGCCGGCAAGGCGATCGAGAAGCACATCGCGAACGCGGCGCAGCGCGCGGGCGTGTATTTTCCGACGCCGCATGCGTGAGCTGAGAGCGCGCCTGAACAGGCCGCTCGCAAAGCTGCGAGCATAAAAAAAGCCGCTCCGAAGAGCGGCTTTTTTGCGTCATCAACACAGCGAGGAGTGCTTACTTCGCGTTCGCGAGAGCAACCGCCGTGTCCAGCATGCGGTTCGAGAAGCCCCACTCGTTGTCGTACCAGCTCGACACCTTCACCAGACGGCCCGACACCTTGGTCAGCGTCGCGTCGAACGTCGACGAAGCCGGATTGTGGTTGAAGTCGATCGAGACCAGCGGCGCCGAGTTGTAGCCGAGGATGCCCTTCAGCGCGCCTTCCGACGCTTCCTTCATGATCGCGTTGACTTCATCGACGGTCGTGTCGCGCTTGGCGATGAACGACAGGTCGACGATCGACACGTTGATGGTCGGGACGCGGATCGCGTAGCCGTCCAGCTTCCCGTTCAGTTCCGGCAGCACGAGGCCGACAGCCGATGCAGCGCCCGTCTTCGTCGGGATCTGGCTGTGCGTGGCCGAGCGCGCGCGGCGCAGGTCTTCGTGGTACACGTCGGTCAGAACCTGGTCGTTCGTATACGCGTGGATCGTGGTCATCAGACCCGTTTCCAGACCGATCTTGTCATTCAGCGGTTTAACCAGCGGCGCGAGGCAGTTCGTCGTGCACGATGCGTTCGAGATGACCGTGTGTTCGGCCTTCAGCGTGTTGTGGTTCACGCCGTAGACGATCGTCGCGTCGACGTCCTTGCCGCCCGGCGCCGAGATGATCACCTTCTTCGCGCCGCCCTTCAGGTGGGCGCTCGCCTTTTCCTTCGTCGTGAAGAAACCCGTGCATTCCATCACGACATCGACGCCCAGTTCGCCCCACGGCAGTTCAGCCGGGTTGCGGTTGGCCAGCACGCGGATCTTGTCGCCGTTGACGATGAGGTTCTCGCCGTCGACGGTCACTTCGCCCGGGAACTTGCCGTGCGCCGTGTCGTACTGCGTCAGATGCGCGTTGGTCTTGGCGTCGCCAAGGTCGTTGATCGCGACGATCTCGAGGTCGTGCTTCTTGCCGTTCTCATAAAAGGCGCGCAGCGTATTGCGGCCGATCCGGCCATAGCCGTTGATTGCGACACGAATCGTCATGTTCTATCTCCTGATGGCTGAAAAAATTCTTCCTTGATGCCGCGGCTAACACGCGAAGCCCGCTGCGCGCACTTGATGGCGGCAGCGCGCGGCGGGCAATTCGCGTCAGCCGAGCGCCGCCTTGGCCGTCGCGACCACATGCTCGACGGTAAAGCCGAAATGCTTGAACAGCACGCCTGCCGGGGCCGACTCGCCGAACACGTCGATACCGACGACGCCGCCTTCCAGACCCACGTACTTGCGCCAGAAATCCGTCACGCCCGCTTCGATCGCGACGCGGCGCACGCCGTGCGGCAGCACGCGCTCGCGGTACGCGGCGTCCTGCTTGTCGAAGGTCGTGGTGGAGGGCATCGACACGACGCGTGCCGCGATGCCTTCACGCGCGAGCGCCTCGACCGACTTCATCGCCAGTTCGACTTCGGAGCCCGTCGCGATCAGGATGATCTTGCGCGCGACGATCTCGTCGTTCCAGTCTTGCAGCACGTAGCCGCCCTTCGCGATGTTGGCGATCTGCGCATCCGTGCGCGGATTGAACGCGAGATTCTGGCGGCTGAAGATCAGGCAGGACGGGCCCTGGTGCTCGACCGCTTGCGTCCACGCGACGGCCGTCTCGACGGTATCCGCCGGACGCCATACCTGCATGTGCGGAATCAGACGCAGGCTCGCGACATGTTCGATCGACTGGTGCGTCGGACCGTCTTCGCCGAGGCCGATCGAGTCGTGCGTGAACACGAAGATGGACGGCGACTTCATCAGCGCGGCGACGCGCAGCGCGTTGCGGCTGTAGTCGGAGAACGTCAGGAACGTGCCGCCGAATGCCTTATGGCCACCGTGCAGCGCAAGGCCGTTGATGATCGCGCTCATGCCGAATTCGCGCACGCCGTAGTTCACGTAGCTGCCCGCAGCGCCCGTTTCGCCGACGCGCACGTACTTCGCCGCCTTCCAGTTCGTGAGGTTCGAGCCCGTCAGGTCAGCGGAGCCGCCGCACAGTTCGGGCAACACGGCCGCGAGGCCTTCGATGGCCTGCTGCGACGCCTTGCGGGTCGCGACGGTTTCGGCGCGCTCGTTCGCGCCGGCGATGATCGCATGCGCCTTTTCCGCCCAGTCGGCCGGGAGCTTGTTCGCCATGCGGCGCTCGAATTCCGCGGCTTCCTGCGGATACTTCGCGCGATACGCGGCGAACGCGCTGTTCCAGTCGCCTTCGATCTTTGCGCCCTGCTCCTTCGCGTCCCACGCTGCGTAGACTTCCTGCGGAATCACGAACGGCGGGTAGTTCCAGCCCAACTTCTCGCGCGTGGCCGCGACTTCCTTGTCGCCCAGGGCCGCGCCGTGCACGTCGTGCGTGCCTGCCTTGTTCGGCGAGCCTTCGCCGATCACGGTCTTGCAGCAGATCAGCGTCGGCTTGTCGGACTGCCTGGCCTTTTTGATGGCGGCATCGACAGCTTCGACGTCGTGGCCGATCACGCCCGGAATCACGTTCCAGCCATACGCTTCGAAGCGCTTCGGCGTGTCGTCGTGGAACCAGTGAACGACGTCGCCGTCGATCGAGATGCCGTTGTCGTCGTAGAACGCGATCAGCTTGTTCAGCTTCAGCACGCCGGCGAGCGAGCAGGCTTCGTGCGAAATGCCTTCCATCAGGCAGCCGTCGCCGAGGAACACGTACGTGTGGTGATCGACGATCTTCGCGTCAGGCTTGTTGAATTCGTTCGCGAGCAGCGACTCGGCGAGCGCCATGCCGACTGCGTTCGCAAGGCCTTGACCCAGCGGACCCGTCGTCGTCTCGACGCCCGGCGTGATGCCGTATTCCGGGTGGCCCGGCGTCTTCGAGTGCAGCTGACGGAAGTTCTTCAGCTCTTCCATCGGCAGGTCGTAGCCCGTCAAATGCAGCAGCGAGTACAGCAGCATCGAGCCATGGCCATTGGACAGCACGAAACGGTCGCGATCCGCCCAATGCGGGTTCTTCGGGTTGTGGCGCAAATGGCGCGACCACAGCGCAACGCCGATTTCGGCCATGCCCATCGGCATGCCGGGGTGTCCGGAATTCGCTTGTTGAACGGCATCCATGGCAAGCGCGCGAATCGCGTTAGCCATCAGTGAAGTGGGGGCGGGAGACGAGGTCGTCATGTCAGGTCCGGGGATTGGTCCAAAAAGCGGGGGCGCCGTTGGTGGTCCGGAAGCGCGGCGGCTGGTCGCTTTGGCGCACGATGCGGCGCCGGAAGACGCGAGGCGGGCTGAGCAAACGGACAGGGCTGCAAAGCGACACATTCTAACAGATAGCCGGACGCGACTTCCGCCATCGGCGGGCGTTTCGGGGCGATCCGACGCGCATGTTCGCGTCATTTGCCGTGGTTTTCGCGCCGTCCGCTGCCAGTCGGGCGGGGTCGTCTGCAAGGCCGGTAGTTTCCACTGACCCCACGTTGCCGCGTTTGATGACGCGCAAAACATCAAGAACTTTTGGGACGTCGGCTGAATCTTTCTGTGCTGATGCCGCGCGCGATTAACCGAATCCGCGCGCGATCATCGACGAAGCCGCAAATTGAAGGCGAACAGTCGGGTCTTCGACCCATCGTGCCGCGCCAGTCTGTCGGCACGCGACGCTCGGAAATATCGCCGCGCGATCCATTATTCGCCGTTCATCGCGCATCAGGCAGTAAACTAAGCCGATTCTTAAAGCCGTGGCTTTGAGACTGCTGCAAAATGCATCGCCTCTTTGGCACCGGCCACCTGCCGAAAGGCAAACGGCTGGTCGCGGCGGCGATGGCGTAAGCGACCCATTGGTTCAGGAGAGTTCGATGACTGCCCCACGCCCAGCCGGAGTGCCGTGGCTGACACCGTATCTGACGGTCCGCGACGCGCGCACCGCGATCGCGTTCTTCGAGGCGGCGTTTGGTTTCCGCGTCCGCGACAGCGTGCACGACGAGGGCACCGTGATGCATGTCGAGATGACGTATCAGGACCAGTTGATTGTCATGTTCGCGCCGGAAGGCGCATTCGGCTCGACGGCCAAAACACCGAAAAGCTCGGGCGCAATGGCGCCCCAATCGTTTTATCTCTATGTCGACGATGTCGACGCGGTTTATGCGCGGGCCATCGCGGCCGGCGCCAGGTCGCTGAGCGAACCGCAAGATCAGTTCTGGGGCGATCGTTTTGCCCAGATCGAAGATCTCGACGGCTACCGCTGGGCGTTGGCCTGCCATCTGTCTTGAGTGAATGAGAACTTTCCTTATGCCTCGCTTTTTCGTCGGCACCCCGTTCAAGACCGACGACATCGTTTCCCTGCCGGATGAAGTCAACCGGCACGTCCGCGTCCTGCGTTTGCAGCCGGGTGACACTGTCAGCCTGTTTAACGGAAATGGCGGCGAGTACAGCGCCGAAATCGTCGATATGGATCGGCACGGGACCATTGCCCGGATCGGCGCACATCGCGACATCGAGGCAGAGCCGCCATATCAGCTCACTCTTGCGCAAGGCATCGCCGGCAGCGACAAGATGGACTGGCTGATCGAAAAGGCGACGGAACTGGGCGCGTCCGAATTCGTGCCGCTCACGACGACGCGCAGCGTCGTCCGTCTTGCTGGCGAGCGCGCGCAGCGCCGCCAGATTCACTGGCAGCGGATCGTCCAGGCGTCGTGCGAGCAGTGCGGGCGCAACCGCCTGCCGGAAGTGATGCCGACGCGCGAGCTCGCGACGTGGCTCGGCTCGATGCCGAAGGAGCCCGTCGAAGGCGAATTGCGGCTCTTGCTGTCGCCACGGGCAAGCGTGCCGTTCTCGGCGCTGCCGACCGAGCCGCCGAAAGTCCGCGCGCTGGTGCTGGTCGGCCCTGAGGGCGGCTTCTCAGCCGCCGAAGAGGCCGCCGCCGCAAGCCACGGATTTATGGCCGTTGGCCTCGGACCGCGCGTGCTGCGCACCGAAACAGCCGGGATCGCAGTGCTGTCGGCGCTCGCGGCGCGCTGGGGCGGCTGGTAGGCGCCTACAGCGAATGGCGTTTCAGGCAAGAGGAAATAGGAAACGCTCGTTGAAAACAAAAAGGCCCGCCGGAAGGCGGGCCTTTTTGTTGGTCCTGTCTTGAGAGCCGATCGATCTGCGTCGAACGATTCCTTGGCGACGCGCCCTGACCTCGGACATTTCAAGCAAACGAGTAGAACACACGGAACGCGACTTTGCGCTCGGCCCAGAATTCCGCTGCTTCGCGGAACACGTCGAGCAGCGTCTCACGCGCATCCTTGTCGAATTTGGTCGCGATCGGCAACGCCTCAAGCACGATGACGAAGCCCGGCTGGGCACCGGCCTTGTGGACGAGGTCGGTCAGCGAGTCGTACAGCGCGTCATAGTTCTTGCCGAAGTGCTTGGGAAACAGGAACGACGTGGCAATCGTCTCCATCACTTCCTGTTTGGACTGCGCATTGCCGGCAAAAGCGTAGAGAAAATGCTGACCGAGCCGATTCGCTTCGTCAGCGAGATCCTGCACGCGGAATGCGCGGATCGACTGTACGATGTTCGGTCGTACGGTCTGGAAAAGACTCATGCGTCCCTCTTCCGATGAAGGTCCCGTGCTCGCTTCGTTCTGGACGTCACGGGCCTGGCCGGCATCGCGCATCTGCATGACGCGCTGGAACATATTGCCTTCGCCGGCCGCGAAAAAATCCGTCGCGACTTTCGAGTCGTGCGCGTAGACGCTGTCGCTCATGCCGATTATCCCGATGTCAATCAATAATGCGATTAAAACTGGCGTAGTGGTCGTCTGAGTAATAACAATTGTCGGTCCGCCTGAGCGGCCCTCCACAGACGATGCGGCGTGCGCCGCGATCGCGGGCGTGTGGCGTGGGGACGGTGTATTCGTGGTAATACCCGCGCCGGTGCGGCGGCAACAACCGCTCACGATTGCCGAATACGACGCCGTCCTTTTCATACGGGTAAGGCCCGCCAGCTGCAATCGAGTTCAATGTCCTGACAGCTTCCGGCGGCAGTTGCGCCAACGCGATGGTGCCGCCTGCCTGCGCCTGTTGCGC
Source organism: Paraburkholderia franconis (assembly GCF_009362735.1). Classification (GTDB taxonomy): domain Bacteria; phylum Pseudomonadota; class Gammaproteobacteria; order Burkholderiales; family Burkholderiaceae; genus Paraburkholderia; species Paraburkholderia franconis. Next base: position 265,841 of record NZ_WHNP01000002.1, read on the forward strand.
TTCGCGGGCGAAGGCGCCCGTCTGGTAGCTGCTGCCGACAAGACCGCCGACCGTCAAAGCGGCGATCAGCACGCCGTCGCGGAGCCACTTGCGTGCCATGAATCAGGATTCCCGCCGTTGAATAACGAGTTTGACGACCATGAAAGTCGTAAGGGTATCGCTAATGTCTTTTGGAATCAATGCTCATTGGTCGGACGAAAGGCCGTCCGGGCGGATCGGGCCGACCGCCGACGCCAGATTTTACAAATCTTGACGCACACTTTATCTCGGACGAGATAAGCTTATCTTTGAGGTTCGATGTTGGACGACTCTCATGCCTCGTCGTCCCGACAGTCTGCACAACGGATTCATGTCATGCGTCGACCTTTTGCGGGATGGCTAATCCCCAGCCACTGCTCGAAGGCGTGCCCATTGCGGGCACGCCTCTTTTTTTGCCTGCGCAGGCTAATAAACGCCAGCCCGCGCGAGACAAACGGCAGATTTAACGCGACGCGTTCACGTCGGCGACCAGCAGCGCCGTCATGTTGACGATCCGGCGCACCGTCGCCGAAGGCGTCAGCACGTGCACCGGCTGCGCCGCGCCCAGCAGCATCGGCCCGATTGCGATGTTATTGCCGGCCGCCGTCTTCAGCAGGTTGTACGAGATGTTCGCGGCGTCGATGTTCGGCATCACGAGCAGGTTCGCGTCGCCTTCCAGCGTCGACTCCGCCAGCACTTCGCGGCGCAGGTTCGCGTCGAGCGCAAGGTCGCCGTGCATTTCGCCGTCCACCTGCAGATGCGGCGCGCGTTCCTGCAAGATAGCCAGCAAATCGCGCATTTTCTGCGCAGAAGGCGCATTGCTCGAACCGAAATTGGAATGCGAGACCAGCGCGATCTTCGGCTCGATGCCGAAGCGGCGCACCTCTTCCGCCGCCATGATCGTGATTTCGGCCAGCTCTTGCGCCGTCGGATCGACGTTCACGTGCGTATCCACGAGGAAAATCTGCCGGCCCGGCAGCACCAGCGCGTTCATCGCCGCGTAGACCTTCGCGCCATCCTTCTTGCCGATCACCTGGTCGATGAAGTGCAGATGGCGGTGCGTCGTGCTGACCGTGCCGCAGATCATGCCGTCGGCGTGGCCCTTCTTCACCAGCATCGAGCCGATCAGCGTCGTGCGGCGGCGCATTTCGAGCTTCGCCATCTGCTGGGTAAAGCCCTTGCGGCACATCATCTTGTGATACGTCTGCCAGAAGTCGCGATAGCGCTCGTCGTGATCGGTGTTGACCACGGTGTAGTCCTGGCCGTTGACGAGGCGCAGGCCGTACTTCGCGATACGCTGCTCGATGACGGCGGGACGGCCGATCAGGATCGGCTTCGCGAGCTTCTCGTCGACGACGATCTGCACTGCGCGCAGCACGCGCTCTTCTTCGCCCTCCGCGAACACGATGCGCTTCTTCTCCGGCTCGACGCCGCGCGCGAGCTGAAAGATCGGCTTCATCGTCGTGCCGCTGTGGTAGACGAACTGCTGCAGATGCTGCGTGTACGCCTCCATGTCCTCGATCGGACGGGTGGCGACGCCCGAATCCATCGCGGCCTGCGCGACGGCGGGCGCGATCTTGACGATCAGGCGCGGATCGAAAGGCTTCGGAATCAGATATTCCGGACCGAACGACAGGTCCTGAATGCCGTACGCCGTCGCGACGATGTCAGACTGCTCCTGGCGCGCCAGTTCCGCGATCGCGTTGACCGCGGCGATTTCCATTTCCTTCGTAATGACCGTCGCGCCCACGTCGAGCGCACCGCGGAAAATGAACGGGAAGCACAGGACGTTGTTGACCTGGTTCGGATAGTCGGTGCGACCCGTCGCGATCACGGCATCGGGGCGCACTTCCAGCGCGAGTTCCGGCAGGATTTCCGGCGTCGGATTGGCGAGCGCGAGGATGAGCGGCTTGTCCGCCATCTGCTTGACCATTTCCTGCTTCAGCACGCCGCCCGCCGACAGGCCGAGGAACACGTCCGCGCCGGCGATCACCTCGGACAGCGTGCGCGCGTCGGTTTCACGCGCAAAGCGCTCCTTGTCCGGGTCCATCAGTTCCACGCGGCCCTTGTAGACGACGCCGGCCAGGTCGGTCACGAAGATGTTTTCGAGCGGGAGGCCGAGATCGACGAGCAGGTTCAGACACGCGAGCGCCGCCGCGCCCGCGCCGGACGCGACCAGCTTCACTTCACGGATATCCTTGCCGATCACCTTCAGGCCGTTCGTGAACGCCGCCGCGACGACGATCGCCGTGCCGTGCTGGTCGTCGTGGAAAACGGGAATCTTCATGCGCTTGCGGCACTCGCGCTCGACGATGAAGCAGTCGGGCGCCTTGATGTCTTCCAGGTTGATGCCGCCGAAAGTCGGCTCCAGGGCGGCGATCACCTCGACCAGCTTGTGCGGGTCCGACTCGTTCAATTCGATGTCGAACACGTCGATCCCGGCGAACTTCTTGAAGAGGACCGCCTTGCCTTCCATCACGGGCTTCGACGCGAGCGGCCCGATATTGCCGAGGCCGAGCACTGCGGAGCCGTTCGACACGACCCCGACCAGATTGCTGCGTGCCGTGAAGCGCGCGGCATTGAGCGGATTCTCGACGATCGCTTCGCACGCGAACGCAACGCCCGGCGAGTACGCCAGCGCCAGATCGCGCTGGTTGATCATCTGCTTCGTCGGGGCGATCGCGATCTTCCCGGGGGTCGGGAATTCGTGATAATCGAGAGCGGCTTCACGGAGTTTGGTATTGACGGGAGTCGACATAAGCGGACGTGAAAGTGCGGATTAGAATAGATGTTCGACGGCATTGTAGCGCCAATCCCACAAACCGAAGCCTGCAATCCGGGTGCAAGTGCCGCGACCGAAACAGCGTGAAAGGAAAGCGCGCGGTTTCGTCCCGGCTCTCGCGGCGACTACAATGCGCGCGTTTAGCGTCGTGTTCGCTTCCTGTTCGCGTTTCTTGAGCCTGTCGACTCACTCGCTTCGGCCGCCCTTTCGCACTGCCACGCCCATTTATGCTTTCAGAGTTTTCGCTCATCGACCGCTTCTTTGCGCGCCGCGTGTCAGATTCGACTTACCCGCAACGCGCAGCGCTTGGAATCGGCGACGATTGCGCGCTGCTGGCGCCGCCTGCGGGCGAGATGCTGGCCATTTCGACGGATATGCTGGTCGAAGGTCGCCATTTCTTTCCCGATGTCGATCCGAGGGCGCTCGGTCACAAGGCGCTCGCGGTAAATCTGTCGGACCTCGCCGCGATGGGCGCGAAACCTCAGGCGTTCACGCTGGCGTTCTCGTTGCCGATAGCCGACGCCGACTGGCTGTCCGCATTCAGCGACGGGCTCTTCGATCTGGCCGAACGTTACGGTTGCGAACTGATCGGCGGCGATACGACGGGCGGGCCGCTGAATCTGTGTATCACCGTGTTCGGCTCGGCGCCGCCGCAGAGCGTGCTGCGTCGCGATGCCGCGCAGCCCGGCGACGATATCTGGGTGTCGGGCACATTGGGCGACGCGCGCGCGAGTCTTGGCGTGCAGCGCGGCGAGTGGTCCGCCGATGCGAGCGACGCGGCAACATTCCGCCGAGCGATGGAGCTGCCCGAGCCGCGCATCGCGCTCGGTCTCGCGCTTCGCGGCGTAGCGCGCGCGGCGCTCGACATTTCGGACGGTCTTGCGGGCGACCTGATGCACATTCTGGAGCGCTCGCGCGTAAACGCGACCGTCAACGCCGACGCGCTGCCGCGCTCGGATGCGCTGCGCCGGCTTTCCGCCGACATCCAGCGCCGCTGCACGATCGCGGGCGGCGACGACTACGAACTGTGCTTCACTGCGCCGGTGTCCGCGCGTGACGAAGTCGTTGCGGCAGGTCAACAGGCGGGCGTGGCCGTGACGCGCGTCGGTACAATAACTCCACTCGACTCAGCCGGCGCGGTGCCCGCGATCTCCTGGCTCGACGCGTCGGGCGCCCCCCTCACTTTGACGTTGCAAGGCTTCGACCATTTCCATGCAGAATGAAACCTCGCTTGGCTCCGCGGGCCATTTTTCCGACGCGCCAACGAACGGACGACCCGGCGGATCACCGAATGGCTCCGGTCAGGGCGAGCCGCGCGCGCCCAGGCCGCGGCGTGCGAATGCGCGCTTCATGCTGTCACATCCGCTGCATATCTTGTCACTGGGTTTCGGCAGTGGCCTGTCGCCGATCGCGCCGGGCACTTTCGGGACGCTGTTCGCATGGGCGTCGTTCGCGGCGTTCAGCGCGCAGTTCACGGTCATCGAATGGGCCATTCTGATCGTTGGCGGCTTCGTCGCCGGCATCGGGATCTGTGGCTTCACGGCCAACAGGCTCGGCATCGACGATCCGTCACCCGTTGTGTGGGATGAGATCGTCGCGTTCTGGCTCGTGCTGCTGATGGTCACGCCCGCCACTTTCACCGGCCAGCTGTGGGCGTTCATCATCTTCCGCTTCTTCGACATGGTGAAGCCGCCGCCTATCCGGTATTTCGATCGCAGGCTGAAAGGCGGCTTTGGCATCATGTTCGACGACCTCGTCGCGGCGTTTTTCACGTTGCTGGTGATTGCGCTCTGGCGGATGTCGGTCTGATTTTCCCCTTGTGCTCCTGACGCCTCCAGGCGTCCTTGGTATCCCTCTTACCCGGAGTCCAGCATGGCTACCGATTCCGTCGTTCATCAACTCGCGATTCGCGTCGGCAATCGTCTGCGGGACGAGCGGCTGATGCTTGCCACGGCTGAATCCTGCACGGGCGGGATGGTCGCGACGGCCATCACCGACATTTCGGGCAGCAGCGGATGGTTCGAGCGCGGCTTCGTGACGTACTCCAACCAGGCGAAGATCGAGATGATCGGCGTGCCGTCCGATCTGATCGACAAGCATGGCGCGGTGTCCGAGCCCGTTGCGCGCGCGATGGTCGAAGGCGCGTTGAGGAATTCCCGCGCACAGGTCGCGCTGTCGATTACGGGCGTGGCCGGGCCCGGCGGCGGAACCGAGTCCAAGCCTGTCGGCATGGTCTGTTTCGGCTGGAGCAACCGGCTGCATACCGTCGTCGAGACGCTGGTTTTCAAAGGGGATCGGGAGCGGGTCAGAGTACAGGCCGCGACACATGCGCTGCGCGGGCTTTTGATTTTGCTCGACGAGCGGGAGCGGTGATTCTTTGTTTCTTGCAGAGATGTCACTCGAACCGCTAGCAACTTGCTGCCAACTTTTTAGTTATCGCGCTGTTTCCCCGCCGCACTATGCGCACGCAGCCCACGCCGCCTTTGCGCTCATCGGAAGAATCATGGCCTCGAATATTGACCGCGATGAACTGATCCGCCGCTTCGAACTTCAGCCGCATCCCGAAGGCGGCTTCTTCCGCGAGACCTACCGCGCCGTCGATTCCGTTCGTCGCGAGCATTCGGCGGAGCGCCGCTCGGCATCCACCGCGATCTACTACCTTCTCTGCGACGGCGCGCACTCAGCGTGGCACCGGATCAAGTCCGACGAACTCTGGCACTTCTACGCCGGCGATCCACTCAATGTGTACGTGCTCGACGACGATGGCACGCTCACCGTTCATCGGCTCGGCAATGCGCTCGCCAACGCCGATTGCGCGTTTCAAGCCATCGTTCGAGCCGGCCGCTGGTTCGCCGCCCAGTGCGACGATGCGACGAGCGTTGCGCTCGTCGGTTGTACGGTCGCGCCGGGATTCGAGTTCAGCGAGTTCGAAATCGCCAGCGTCGATGCGTTGCTACGCGAGTTTCCGCAGCATCGTGATTTGATCTCGAAGCTGGGTCCGACGACCGGCCAGGGTTGACCGGCCGCTCCATCAAAAGCACAGTTTTCGGTTATGCGTGCCGGAACGCGTTGATACGGTCGCGCGTGTCCTTCGCCGCCTGCGCGGCCGCTTCCGCCCAGTCATCGCCCTTGCCCGCGTAAAGGATCGCGCGCGACGAGTTGATCAGCATCCCCCTGCCCGCTGCGGTGCGGCCGGCCTTCACCGTTGCTTCGACGTCGCCGCCCTGCGCGCCGATGCCCGGAATCAGCAGCGGCATGTCGCCGACGATCCCGCGCACCACTTCGATTTCCTTCGGGAACGTCGCGCCCACGACGAGGCCCAGCTGCCCGTTCGCGTTCCACTTTTCCGCCGCAAGACGCGCGACGGTCTGATACAGCGGACGCCCGCCCGTCTCCAGGAACTGCAGGTCCGAGCCGCCCGGATTCGACGTCCGGCATAGCACGATCACACCCTTGCCCTCGTGCTCCAGGTAAGGCTCGATCGAATCGAAACCCATGTACGGATTCACCGTCACGGCATCGGCGCGATAGCGGTCGAACGCTTCGCGCGCATATTGCTCCGCCGTGCTGCCGATGTCGCCGCGCTTCGCGTCGAGAATCACAGGCAGGCCCGGATGCTTCAAATGAATGTGCGCGATCAGCTGCTCCAGCTGCTCTTCGGCGCGATGCGCGGCGAAGTACGCGATCTGCGGCTTGAACGACGATGCATAGGGTGCCGTCGCGTCGACGATCTTCTTGCAGAAATCGAAGATCGCGTCCGAGCGGTTGGCGTATGCGGCGGGAAATTTCGACGGCTCAGGGTCGAGCCCGACGCACAGCAGCGAGTTCGTGGTCTGCCATGCGTGGTCGAGCGTCTGGATGAATGTGGACATAGAAAATCTCGCGGCGCGTCAATGACTGATGAGCCGCGTATTTTACCCGTGCCGCCGGATGCAGACGCGGCCTCGCTGCGCGCAGCCATTGCATAACGACCATGCAGCGATCCTGCAGCGACCACGCAGCGATCACATGGCAATCACGAGAGCGCCACGCTCATTGCCCGCGCTTCGCGCCGCGTCCGCCTGCCATCGCGCGCAGGCCCGTGCGCTCGACGGTAAAGCTGAACGAGCGCGCGAGCCGTTCGCCGCGCGCGAGCATCGTCATGCCGTTGGCGGCCGCGCCGCCCGGCAGGTTCATCGCATTGATCGGGTGATCGACGGGTTCGAAGCAGAAGAAGTCCTTCGACGTCGGCGTGTAGAGGATGTAGTACTCGGTGCTCGTCGACATTGTCAGCGACAAGCGGCGCTTCGGCCACACGACCGTCGCGTGTCCGCTCCAGCCGGTGAACGCATGATTGACGATCGAGCGCGGCAGCGGATACGCGACGCCGAACTGCCACGCGGGCGGTACGGGCACGTGGCGCACGGGAAGCCAGTCGTCGCCGGAAAGCCACAGGCCCGCCGCTGCCGCAGACAGTTGCGTGTCGCCATCGCGCACGAGAAACGGATGCACGCCGAGTCCAAACGGCATCGCTTCGCGCCCCGTGTTTTCGACTTCGAGCGTAATGACGAGCGTCGCGGCTTCGAGCGCGTAAGTCTGCTTCGCGCGATACGCGTAGGGCTTGCCGTCGCGCCGGTCGAGCGTCAGCGTGACGCTGTCGTGATCGGCGGCTGCGACGTCCCACCTCGCGAGCCAGCCGTCGCCGTGGATGGGGAGCGGTTCTCCGGCGCGGTTGCACGGCACGTCGATGACGCGCTCGCCCAGCGTGAACCGTCCGCCGCCGATCCGGTTCGAATACGGCAGCAGCGAATAACACGCGAGATCGTTCGCGTCGGTGTCCGCATCGACATGGCGGCAGCGCCTGAACACGGGCACGAGCGTACCTTCGTTGCGGAAGTCGAAGCGCGTGATGCCGCCGCCGAGCGTCGGCGCCACGTCGAGCCGCAACAGGGAATTGGCGAGCGTCACGCACGCGACGTCGCCGGCGCTCGCCGCCCCGACCGCCACCGCGGACGTGCTCGGCCCGGCCAGCACCGGCTGCTGCACGGCGGCCGCAAGCCGCGCTCGCCGCGCGCGAGACTGGGGAGAAGACGGAACAGCGGAATTCGCGACAGTCATATCAGGCTCCCATGAGAGGCATCGAATATCGCCATCGGCGCTTCGGACGGCTGATGGCGGCTTATGCGGGCGGCGCGGCGTAGCGGCCGCCTCTTGGGTCTTTGCTGCATGCTGCCCCTCGCGTGGACTTCTTTCGGGGCGCGGACTGCCCTGCTCCAGAATGCTTCTTTCGATCACGTGCTTCGCGTGCCTGCTTCGCGTATTTCCTTCGACTACCGGCTACCTCCGATACGCAGAGCGCGCATCGCACTTCAACCGGCTACGCGCCCCGTCTTCCCGCGAGCGCCGCAGGCGAGCCGTTGAACGCCGGCTCCGGCAAGCCACGCCGGCCCTGCGTCGCGACATACACGCCACCGGCAAGCGTATCGGCAGCGAGCGCCTGTGCGTCGAGCCCGACACGCGCGCTCGTCACATACAGCGTGCCGAGCTGCGCGCCGCCCAACGCGACGCAACTGGGCTGCGCGGTCGGCACGTCGATGCGTTCCGTCTCGACGCCGCTCGCGTCATAGCGCACGACGCGTCGTCCGCCCCACTGCGCGTTCCACAGGCCGCCTTCGCTATCGACCGTCGAGCCATCCGGCTCGCCCGTCTCGTCGGTCAGCTTCGCGAACAGGCGCTCGTTCGAAACGCGGCCGTCCGCGTGGTAATCGCACGCGCGAATTTCGCGCGTCGGCGAATCGCAGAAATACATCGTCGCGCCGTCGGGGCTGAACGCGATACTGTTCGAAATCGCCGGCGATGGCAACGGCAAACGCTCCAGCGACAGATCGTGATTCAGCCGGTAAAACCCGCCGATCGGCTGCACAGGCGACGCTTCGTCCTTCGTGCCGAACACGAAGCGTCCGTGGCGATCGCAGCGTCCATCGTTGACGCGCGTGTTCATGCCCGCTTCGACATCGACGATGTGCTCGATCTGTCCCGTTGCAAGGTCGAAGAAAGCAAGCCGCGACGCGAGGCCCAACAGCATGTAATGCGGATCGGCGCACAGCGCGAATGTCGAGAGCCGCTCGGGCATGCTCCAGAACGTGCTGCGTCCATCGCGCGGATCGTACCGCCATAGACGCGCGCCTTCAATATCGGTCCAGTAGAAGAAGTCACCCCGCGCGTCCCACGTCGCGCCCTCGCCGAGCGCGCATTTCGAATCGACGAGCAGCGCCGCCTGCACGTTCGCCGCCGCGTCATTGACTGCGCCTTTCGTCGCGCTTCGCGTCGTGTCGCTCATGCCCAGCCTCCATCGACGATCACATCCTGCGCGGTGATCATGCGGCTGTCGTCGGCGGCGAGGAAAAGCGCCATCCGCGCGAGGTCTTCGGGCAGCAGCTCGGCGTCGATACACTGGCCCTGCTTGATCGCGAGCCGCCCTGCATCGTCGAGCCACAAGCGCTTCTGCTTTTCCGTCATCACCCAGCCCGGCACCAGCGAATTGACGCGGACGTTGTACGGACCGAGATCGCGCGCGAGCCCGCGCGTGAGCCCCTGCACGGCCGACTTCGCCATCGTGTACACGGGATAACCGCCGTTCTTCAGCATCCAGCTGATCGAGCCGAGGTTGATGATCGAGCCGCTTTTCGCCGCCTTCATGTCGCCGGCGACGGCCTGCGCCGCGAAGAACTGATGACGGATGTTGACGGCGATGCCCGCGTCGAACGACTCGGGCGTGACGTCCTCGATCTTGTGGCGTTGATCGTTCGCCGCGTTGTTGACGAGCACCGAGATGAGACCGATCGCGGCGCGCACGTCGGCGATCGCTTTCTTCAGCGCGTCGATATCCGTCAGATCGACGTACAGAAAGAGCGGCTTGTGGCGCGAATCGCCGAGCCGGTCGGCGAGCGCATCGCCCGCCGTTTCGTCGATATCGAAGAACGCGACGCGCGCGCCCTGCGCGACGAAGTGCTCGACGAACGACGCGCCGATGCCCGTCGCGCCGCCCGTGATCAGCACCGTGCGGTCCACGAGGCTTGAATAGCGCGCATAGACGCTGTGTTCGTCGCGCGCGTTCGCGTTGGCCGGAGACGACATCGTTTGGTTTCCTTCTGACGTTGGTTGTTGCACGCGATCAGTCGCGCGAGCCACGGTTCTTCAACTGGTCCAGCAGCACTGCCGCGAGCAGGATCGCGCCGCGCACGAGGTACTGATAGAACGCGTCGATGTTCAGCAGGTTCATCACGTTTTCAACGGTGCCCATGATCAGCACGCCGATCACGACGCCCGAAATCGTCGCGCGGCCGCCGAGCAGCGACACGCCGCCGAGCACGCACGCCGAAATCACGTTCAGCTCGAAGCCTTCTGCCGCGTTCGGCTGACCCGACGTGATCCGCGACGCGAGAATCACGCCCGCCAGCGCCGTCACCGCGCCCTGAATCAGAAAGATGAAGACGCGCGTGCGTTCGACGTTGATCCCGGCGAGACGCGATGCCTCCGGATTGCCGCCGATGGCGAGCGTATTTCGGCCGTACACCGTCGAGTTGAGCATGACGCCGAACGCGATGAAGCAGACCAGCGTCACCCAGATCGGCAGCGACACGCCGAAGAACGACAGGCTGCCGAGCGCGATGAACGTATCCGATGACACGCCCACCGCCTGGCCATGCGACACGATGAAGCCGAGGCCGCGCACGATTTCCATCGTCGCGAGCGTCGTGATCAGCGCGTTGATGCGCAGGTACGCGATCACCGCGCCGTTCACGAAGCCGATGACCGCGCCGGCCACGACGGCCGCGATGATCGCGATGAACGTGTTGCCCGTCGCGTTCAGGACCATCGCGCACAGCACGCCGGCGAACGCGACCGTCGAGCCGACGGACAGGTCGAAGTCGCGCGACGCGAGACAGAACATCATCGTGCACGCGACCATGCCGATCTGCGAAATCGACAGCGCGAGGCCGAGCATGTTCTCGATCGAAAAGAAGTGATCGACGGTCAGCGACATCGTGATGAACATCACCACGAAGATCACGATCAGGCTGTACTCGGTGATCTGCTGCCACCACTTCTGCTTGTCGCTGGCTTGCGGAATCAGCGCTTCGGCGGCGCTCTTGGCGGCCTGTTGCGCGAGGTTTTCTCTGGCTTGCATTTGGTTCACTCCTCCCGTTCCCCACGGGCTATCGGTCTATCCGGGCTGTCGTCCCGGTCGGATTCAGATCTCGTTCAGTGCTCGTTCGCAGTATTCGTTCGCGACCTGCGCAAACGTCTCGCGCAAGCGTCCTACGCAAACTCATGCCGCTTGCGCCGTCGACGAACTCTTCGGCAGCGCGAGGTTCAGCACCGATTGCTCCGTCGCGGCGCTGCGCGGCAGCTCGCCGGAAATGCGCCCTTGCCGCATCACGACGATACGGTCGGACACGCCCAGCACTTCAGGCAGTTCCGACGAAATCATCACGATCGCGCAGCCGCGCTCCGCCAGCTGATAAATCACGTTGTAGATCTCGTGCTTCGCGCCGACGTCGATGCCGCGCGTCGGTTCGTCGAGAATCACCACCTTCAGATCGGGCTCGGCCAGCCAGCGCGACAGAATCGTTTTCTGCTGGTTGCCGCCCGACAGGAAGCGAATCTTCTGACGGCGGCTCGGCGTCTTGATCTTCAGGAGCTTGATGAAGCGTTCGGCTGTTTCGGCTTCCTTCTTGCGGTCGAGAAAGATCCCCGCCTTCAGATAGTGACGGCGGCAGCTGATGTTGATGTTCTCCGCGACCGACGCAATCGCCACAATGCCTTCTTCCTTGCGGTCTTCCGGGCACAGCACGATGCCCTGGCGGATCGCTTCGCCGGCGCTCTTCACCTTGATCGGTTTGCCGTCGAGCACGAGCTCGCCGCCCTTCTTCGGATCGTCGCCATAGACGAGGTGCATCAGCTCGCTGCGGCCCGCGCCGACAAGGCCGAAGAAGCCGACGATCTCGCCGCGCCGCACGTCGAAGCTCGCGGGCTCGGCGAGCGGACGGCCTTCGACGTTCTTCGCCGAGAAGCGCACTTCGCCCAGCTCGCGCGGCCGGTAGCCGTAAATGTCCGAGATTTCGCGGCCGACCATTTCGCTGACGATCGTGTCGCGGCTCACGCCTTCGAGCGTCGGATGCGACGCGACCTTGCGGCCGTCGCGGAAGATCGTGCACGCGTCGCACAGCTGATAGACCTCGTCCATCCGGTGTGAGATATAGATCAGCGCGCGGTTGTCGGCGCGCAGATCGCGCACCAGCTTGAACAGCACTTCCGTCTCGCGGTGCGACAGCGAACTCGTCGGTTCGTCGAGCGCGATCACGCGAGCGTTGCGCATCAGCGCCTTGCAGATTTCGACCATCTGCCGTTGCGCAATCGAGAGCTTGCGCAGCTTCGCGTTCGGATCGAGATCGACGCCCATCGCCTTGAGCTGCTCGCGCACATAGCGCTTCGCATCGGCCTTCTTCACAAAGCCGATCGTGTTGGGCAAGCGGCCCAACAGCAGGTTTTCCGATACCGTCAGGTCCGGCACGTACTGCAGTTCCTGGTGAATCACCGCGATCCCCGCGACAATCGACGCGCCGGCACTCGCGAAATGCACTTCGTTGCCGTCGATCAGCACGTGGCCGGAATCCGGCTGATATTCACCGCCGAGAATCTTCAGCAGGGTCGATTTCCCTGCGCCGTTTTCGCCCATCAGGCCATGCACCTGGCCGGCGTGCACGTCGAAAGAAATTCCGTCGAGCGCACGCACGCCTGGAAACACCTTGCCGATATTGTCAAAACGCAGCGTCGCTGACACTTTGCCTCCTGTTGCTTCGATTGATCCTTCGTGCTGGCCGTCGTCGTCTGCGCGGTCGTCCGCGTAGTCGTCTCTTGTTCGCCCGCACGACGGCTTGCCTTCGTCTGCTTCCGATCCGTTCCGTCCTGCGCGCGGCGCGTGAATGCCGCCCGGCGGCATTCACGCGTCTACGTCCCGCTGCCCGCTTACTTCGCTGCGAGGCCCATCTTTTCACGCACTTCGCCGACGTTGTCGCGCGTGGCGAGCATGCCCTGTGTCAGCGTGAGCTTCGGCGGCTCCTTGCCTTGCGTGATCCATGCGTACATCAGCTCCGACGTCTCTTCGCCGTGGCGCTTCGGGCTGATAATCACGGTGCCGAAGAAGCCCGTCGGGTTCGGCTTCTTGAACTCGTTCAATGCCGAGTCCGCCCCGCCGATGCCGACGCCGATCATGTTGTCGGCCTTGAAGCCGCGTCCTTCCGCCGCGCGCACCGCGCCGAGCACGGCTTCGTCGTTCAGGCCGTAGGCGACCCAGTGCTTGAACTGCGGGTTCTTCGTCAGCGCGATGTTCGCTGCGTTGAACGCGTTTTCCGTATCGGTCTTCGCTTGCGGCGCGGCGATCACGTTGGCCTTCGGGAAGCCCGCTGCGACGAGCGCATCGGTTGCGCCCGACGTGCGGTCGTGCGCCGTCGGCAGCTGCTCATAGGTCACGTCGATTGCGCCGACGTCCTTCATGTCCCAGCCGCGCTTCTTGATCTCGGCCGCGATGCCTTCGCCGACCTGCTTGCCGATGTTGTAAGCGGAGATGCCCATGTGCGGCACCGATTCGATCGGCTTGCCCGCGCCGTCGACGAGACGGTCGTCCACCGTCATCATCTTCAGGCCGTCAGCCTTCGCCTTCGCGACGATGCCCGGTCCGAGCTTCACGTCCGGCGTGCAGATCACGAAGCCCTGCGCCTTTTGCGCAGCGAGGTTGTCGATTGCGCTCATCACCTTCTCGCCCGACGGCGCGCCGATCTTCACCAGCGTGAAGCCCTTTGCCTTGGCGGCCATTTCGGCGAACTTCCACTCGTCCTGGAACCACGGTTCTTCCGGCTGCTTTACGAGGAAGCCGATCTTGACCTGGTCGGCGGCTTGCGCGACGGGTGCGTTGAAGAGCACCGCCGTCGCCGCCGCTGCCAGCGTGAGGAAAATTCTGCGTTTCATAATGCGTGTCTCCTGACTAGTGAGTAACGAGAAGGTATTGGCCGCGTCTTCTTGTACCGGCTTTGACACACGCGGCCAGCGCGTCAAGCGGTCGACACCGTCGCCTCTCCTTGCGAGGCGGCTTTGCTGCTTTTCTTCTGTTCCTTCGCTACTGCTTCGTTCCGCTTTCTTCTTCTGTACGGCTCAGTCGTGATAGAGCGTCGAGCGCCCGCCATCGACCGTGATGCAACTCGCGTTGATGAATGGCGCTTCATCCGACGCGAGGAAAACCGCTGTCATCGCGACTTCCTCCGGTTTGCCGATGCGCCCCATCGGCTGCAGATCGAGCGTCGCCTGGCGCGCAGCGGCGGGATCGGACTGCGCATCCCACCAGTCGCGCGTCAGCTGCGTTTCGATGTAGCCGGGCGCGATCGCATTCACGCGCACGTTGCGCGGCGCGTACTCGATGCCGAGCGCGCGCGTGAGGCCGATCACACCATGCTTCGCGACGGGGTACGGAAAACAGCCCGGAATGATCTTGAACGAGTGCGTCGACGCGATGTTCACGATGCTGCCCTCGCCGCGCTCGACCATCCCCGGCAGCACCGCGCGGCAACCGTTCCACACGCCGTCCAGATCGACGGCGAAACAGCGGCGCCAGTCGTCGTCGGTCATCGTCAGCGGGTCGCAAAAGACGTTGATGCCCGCGTTGTTCACGAGCACGCCGATCGGGCCGAACGCCTTTTCGCCTTCGCTCACCGCGCGCTGCACGGAAGCCGATTGCGTGACGTCCGTCTGCACGGCGAGCGTCTTGCCGCCTGTTTGCGACGCGATGTCGGCGGCCGTGCGCTGCGCCGTCTCGATGTCGAGTTCCGCCAGCACGACAGCCGCGCCTTCGCGCGCGAACGCGGCCGCGATCGCCGCGCCGATGCCGCGTCCCGCGCCCGTCACCAGCGCGACCTTGCCTGCAAGCCGGTTCATTTCTTCACGCCCGCGCGCGCGATGCGCAGGCCGTTGATGAACGCCTTCGCGTTCAAAGCCGTCGCCGTCGCCGGCTGGCCCGGCTTGTACAGCGCCGAGCCCAGCCCGAAACCGTTCGCGCCCGCGCTCAGAAACGGGCCCATGTTGTCCGGCGCGATGCCGCCGACGGGAAGCAATGGCACGTCGTTGTGGATCACCGCGCGCCACGCCTTCACGACCTGGCAGCCGAGCTGTTCGGCCGGGAACATCTTCAGCACGTCGGCGCCGTTCTTCAACGCGAGAAAGGCTTCCATCGGCGTCGCGACGCCGGGCGCGCAGGCCATCGCGAGCGACTTCGCCGTCGTCACCACTTCAGGGTCGCTGTGCGGCATCACGATCAGCTCGCCGCCCGCCGCCTTCACGTCGTGCACGAGCTCGCCGCGCAGCACCGTGCCCGCGCCGACGATCGCATCGACGGGGATGGCCTGCCGAATGGCCGAAATGCTGTCGAACGGGTTCGGCGAATTCAACGGCACTTCGATGATCCGGAAACCCGCTTCGTAGAGCGCGCGGCCGTGATCGGCGGCGTCGGCGGGCGTGATGCCGCGCATGATCGCAATCAGCGGACACGCTTCGAAAGCGGCCATCAGGCCGGCGTGCGGCTGATACGGTGCGGGCAGATTCAGATCGAGTTGCATGTCGGTTCCTATGTCGCTTGCTGTGTCAGTTGCTGTTCGTCGCTCGCCGCCTCAGGTCGCTTCAGTTCGCTTCCGGTCGCTTCAGGTCGTCTGCGCGGCGCCCGACGCCTCGGCGACCAGGCCCGCTTGCGCCGCGATGCGCCACAAGCCGTGCTCCGTCGCGTGCCTGACGAGTTCCGCCTGATGGCAGCCGAACTGCTCGAGCGCGAGCCGATAGCGCTCGCACAGCGCTTCGTTGCCGATCAGCTGCAACGAGCGGCCGGCGAGCGTCGATTGCTGTTGCGCGAGCGCGGCTTCGAGGCCGCTCAGTTCATGGCCGATGAGGAGACCGGATAGGTAGTCGGGCTGCTGCTCGCGCGTCAGTTGAGCCGTCAGGCCAAGCGTGCGCGTGCTGAAGATCGTCGCGAGCACGCCGGCCTGGCCCTTGTCGCGCGCGACTCGCACGCCACGCAGAAACGCATCCGTGTCGGGACGGTCGGGCGTGACCATCGTGCGGCCAAGAATCGTGTGCTCGGTGAGCGCCGCGAACACTTCGCCCGTCATGAACGTGTGAAAGCGCTCGATCTTCGCGTCGCGCACCATCACCCATTTCGCGTGCGTGCCGGGCAGGCCGATCAGCACGCCGTTGCTGGCCGCCGACGCAGCGGCGCCCGACGCATCCGCGCAGGCGAGCGCGCCGAAAATCTGTGTTTCCTCGCCGCGCATCACGTTCGGCAGCTCGCCGTTCTGCAGCACGCCGGGCACGATGTTGAGCGGCACGCCGCGCGCCGTCTGCACGCGCACGATGCCGTCGACGAGCGCATCGGCGCTCGCGGGCGTATTCACATACGGCGCTTCCTTCCAGCCCTGCGCGCTGCCGACCATGCCCGCCGCGATCACGGGCAGTTCAGGCGAGCGGTCAAGCCACGCGCCGACGGCGGCATCGAACGCAGCGTCGAAGCCGCCTTCCGCAGCGGGGCGCGGCAGATTCATGATGCCCGCCGTCGATGCACGCGTTTCCAGCACCGCGCCGTTCGCATCGAACAGATACGCGCGCAGCGAAGTCGTGCCCCAGTCGAGCGCGATCAGCGCGGCGCCGCTTGCCGGCTGGGCTGCCTCGGCGAGTTGCGTGGACAGGGTCGAACCCGTCTGAGTCATCGTTTGATCCTGCGCGTAGTCGGTTGCGGAACACGCCAGCCCAGTTCTTCGGAAATTGCGCGCGCTTCGCGCTGCACGACGGGAATCAGTTCGTCCATGCGCTCGAGCGACATGTACGGAATCGTGCTCGCCACCGACAGCGCCGCGACGATCGAACCCGACGCATCGCGCACGGGCGCGGCCACGCAGCGAATCGACACTTCGTTCTCTTCGAGATCGAACGTGAAGCCGCCCGCCGCGTAGTTCGTCATGCGCTGCATGAAGGTCTGCTGGTCGGGCCGGTTGTCGGGCTTGAAGCTGACGCCCGCGAGCGCGCGCCGCGACGCATCGAACAGCGACTGCCATTGATCGGGAACGAGGTCGAGCATCATCGCCTTGCCGATGCCCGTCGACGCGAGCGGCATCCGGTGGCCGACGCGCGAGCGCATTTCAAGGCCGCGCGTGCCGGGAATCTTGTCGATGTACAGCACGTCGTCGCCATCGCGCACGCCGAGATGAATGGTGTCGTGCGTCAGTTCGGCGAGCGACTCCAGATGCGGACGCGCGACCGTCGTGAGCGGCATCTGTTCGAGCGCGATCGTGCCGAGCTCGATCAGCTTCGGACCGAGCAGATAGCCGCCCTGCACCTGGCGCAGATAACGCGCCTGCACGAGGCTGCTGACGAGCCGGTGCGTCGTGCTGCGCGTCGTGCCGAGCGCGGCACCGAAGGTGCGCAGGTCGCGCACGCCGGCTGCGGCGGCTTCGAGAATCGCGAGGCCGCGCAGCAGCGTCTGCGTGCCCGCCTGCTGCGGCGTGACGTCGAGCAGCGTGCTCGGCAGGCCGATGCTGTCGGCGGGCGGCGGCGGAACGACGGCGCCGTTCGCGGAGCGCGGCGCGGGCTTGCGCGCAGCGTCTCCCTTCTGCGTTTCAGGTGCTTCCGGTGCTTCAGGCGCTTCGGATGCTGAGGACGCGTCCTGCTCATCCGGCGCTTCTGACTCGGCGTGGGTAGTCATCGCTTTGTTCATGGCGGGTAGGCAACGTGCAGATGGAGTTACCGCGAAGTGCCGGCTTGGCGGCTCGCGTCCGGAGCGACTCGAAGTGACGCGTGCAGCGTGTGCGCGGCGCGCGTGTCGTGCAGCAAGGGGCAGGAAGGCATGGCGTGGTGTCTCCAGTTTCATCCCGCTTGATGCACCGCGCATGGCGCTGGCGACGAAGCGGTGTTTCTTGCCGATGTCGTTCGGCTTGTTGAACCGGATTGTAGGGCGCTTTTTTGAGATTCACCAACATATGAGTCACGCGTTCATATGTTGGGATATTGTTCGCGACGGAGCTCTGGAATATCCGACAGAAATATCCCAACCCTGCTGCCTGGCGATGGGCACCTTTAGTCAGGGATCAACGAGATCAAAAACTGGTGATATGGGTTTCGGAGTCATCCGATTGAGAGTTCGTTTTTGCCTGCTTAGCCTGCTTACGCTTAAGCAAATCCATAAATGCCGCCGACAGTTGTCCAAACAGGCCAATGCCGAACATTTTCGATTCGCTGGCACTCTCGCAACTCTATTTAAAATACCGATAAAATCATGAATAGATTCAAACCGCTATTTATATGCGCGGCAATTGTCGGCGCAGGCATGGCTCACGCACAACCGACGCACGATCAGCTGGTAGCCGACTTCTCCGGTCCTTATGTCGGCATCAAGGTCGGCGCGAATTTTTCGAGTGCGTCGGGCGCAATGGCAAAGCCGTCGCATACGACGTTCTTCCCCGGCTTGGTGGTCGGCTATGGTTTCAATCTTGGCCCGGTGGTACTCGGCGCTGAAGCGTTCGCCGATCTGCACCACGGTTCCGCGACTTACAAGGACGGCGGAATCGATGCAAAGATCGGTTATCCGATCGATCGATTCATGCCGTATGCGCGCCTTGGCGTAACCACCGACTGGCCGTCGTCAGCCTTCCATTACGGCATTGGCGTCGAATATCAACTCACGAAAAACGTGAGCTTGTTCTCCGAATGGACTCATGATGCCGCCAATGCATACAGTACCCATTGGGTAAATAACAGCATTACGGTTGGAGCGAATTACAGGTTCAAATAGCCTGACTCGTTAAAATCAAAACGGCGATTATCCAGTAGATAATCGCCGTTTTCATTTTTATCGTAAACCAGTCAATTAATCCGGCAATTCCGCCGCGCCCATTCTGCGGGCGATGACCCGTGCGCGCTGCGCGAGATAGCCGGAGCTGCGGTGCTCGTCGAAATATTTCGGCCTCGGCAGCATCACGGCGAGCCGCGCCGACTGGCCGGCCGTCAGCTTCGCCGCCGACGTCTTGAAGTAATAGCGCGCCGCCGCTTCCGCGCCGTACACGCCATTGCCCCATTCGACCGAATTCAGATAGATCTCGAAGATTCGCTCCTTGTCCATCAGCGTCTCGAGCATCCACGTGATGATCAGTTCCTGGCCCTTGCGGATATAGCTCTTTTCTCGCGACAAAAACAGATTGCGCGCCAGCTGCTGAGTGATCGTCGAACCGCCTGCGACGATCTTGCCGCGCGCCTTGTTCCTCTCCCATGCCTGGAGAATCGCGTCGGTTTCGTAGCCGTTGTTATTGACGAAATTCGCGTCTTCCGACGCTATGATCGCGCGCTTCAGATTGCGCGAAATCTGATCGTAGGGCACCCATATGCGCTGGATCGACAGATCGGGACGATCCTGTGACAGACGCCAGGCATCGGATCGCATGAACGCCGTCGACCGCGGATTCACGTAGTTCCAAAGCGCGATCTGCGCGAAGTAAAACAGCTGCGTCGCGAACCAGGCGGCAACGAACACTGCGACTGCGTAGGCCACCCAGCGCGTCGGCCCCGCATTCGACCCGGGCCTGCTCGCACGCCTCGTTTTTGTCATTGTCGTCGCTGTGCCGTGAAGTCGGAGAACGCGTGGGCGCTGCTCGCGCTCACGCGCTTTGCGGCGCGCGCAGCATCTCGCGCAGCGCGGCGAGCACGGGCGCGCCATCGGGACGCACGCCGCGCCACACGAAGAACGACTCCGCCGCCTGTTCGACCAGCATGCCGAGACCGTCCGCCGCGCGCGCGCCGAGCTTGCTGGCGTGCTGCGTGAATACGGTCGGCTGCGCGCCGTACATCATGTCGTACGCGAGCGTGCTCGCGCCGAACGCGCCGTCGTCGCATTCGGGCAGCGACGCATCGAGGCTGCTCGCCGTCGCGTTGACGATCACGTCATAGGCACCGGCTTCGATCGCCTGGGCGCAGCCGCCCGTCAAACGGCACGCCGCGTCGCTTGCCGCGCTCGCGAACTGCGCGACCAGTGCCTCGGCCTTCGATGCCGTGCGGTTCACGATGGTCAGCGTGTGCGGCTTGCGCTCGAGGATCGGCAGCACGACGCCGCGCGCCGCGCCGCCCGCGCCCAGCAGCAGCACGCGCGCGCCCGTGAGCGGCACGCGCAGATTCACTTCGATGTCGCGCACGAGGCCGAAGCCGTCGGTGTTGTCGCCGTAGATGCCGCCATCCTTCTCGAAGCGCAGCGTATTCACCGCGCCCGCCGCGGCCGCGCGCGGCGACAGCGACGTGGCGAACGCGTGCGCGTCCAGCTTGAACGGCACGGTCACGTTCAGGCCGCGCCCGCCTTCGTCGATGAACGCGCGCACGTGCGCCGCAAACTGATCGACGGGCGCGAGCAGGCGGCCGTATTCGACGGGTTCGCCTGTCTGCTCGGCGAAACGCGCGTGGATGAACGGCGACTTGCTGTGCGCGATCGGATTGCCGATCACCGCGTAGCGGTCGCGCTGGGCCGGCGTTGTGCTCATCGGCTGGGCTCCGTCGCGTGATGGTTCACGTCCGGCTTTACATCTTTTTGATCGGCGGACGCCGACGAATCGTCTGAGGCTGCCGGCTCGCCTTCCGCGTTCGTCGCGGTGTCGGCCTCGGCTTGCGCTTCGGCTTCGCTTTCGGCGGATGCGTCGGCGGCGTCGATGATCTCTTCGTCGCCCTCGTCCTCTTCTTCCGCGCCGCTCGTCACAGTCGGCGCATCGAGCACATGCAGCGGACGCACCGACGCTTCGATCGTCAGCTCATCCACCGACATCACTTCGAGCATCAGCCGCGTGCCGCGCGCATGCACGCCGAGCCCCGGCACATGCAGCAGCAGCGGCACTTCTTCGAGCCGCACGAGATCGCCCTTCACCACCGATGCGACCACCTGCTTCCTGTTCTCCTGCGTGAGCCAGCGCAGACACCAGAAATATTCCATGCGCCGCTGATGATCGGCGTACGCGGTATAGGTGTCGTCGAAACCTTGCACGACGGCGAACAGATCGGCGTCCTTCGGCTTGAACGGCGACGCGAGCTTGGCCGTCACGCCGTGCTGCACGCACGCGATCAGCTGCCACTGGTTCACGAGGTCGACATAGCGGCGCAGCGGCGACGTGCTCCACGCGTACTGCGCGACGCCGAGTCCTTCGTGCGGCGCAGCCGTCGTCTGCATGCGCGTGCGCTTCGGGCCCGTCGGCGCGCCGAACGCGCGCTGCGAGCGGTAGATGCCCGGCACGCCGTGATCGTGCAGGAACGCGCCCCACGTCGAGTTCGCGAGAATCGCCAGCTCGGCGACGATCGTATCGAGCGGCGAACCGCGGCGGCGCGGCGTGATCGTCACGTGCTCGCCTTCGACGTAGAAGTTGAAATCGGTATTGCGCTGCACTTCGCGCTTCAGACCGTAGCCCGCGCGCGCGACCTGGCGCTTCTCGAACAGCGACTGCGCGAACGGCCACAGCACCGCGATGTCTTCCTTGTGCGGATAGTCACCCGTGCCGTTGGCGAGCGCATCTTCAGTCACGAGTTCATCGAGCGTGTTGTGGCGCAGATTGTTCTTCACGTACACGAGTTCCGCGCGCGTTTCGCTCGCGACGATTTCCTGCGTCTCGCGCTTCACGATGCTGTACAGCGACAGCGCCGGCCGCAGACCGCCTTCGGCCAGCGTGAATTTTTCGACGACGGAATCGGGCAACATCGTGATCTTGTCGCCCGGCATGTACACCGTCGACAGACGGCCGCGCGCGATCGCATCGACGGTATCGCCGCGCGCGATGCCGAGCGCGGGCGCCGCGATGTGAATGCCGATCCGCACGCGCCCATCGGCCAGATGCTCGACAGAGAACGCGTCGTCGATTTCCGTCGTGGTCACGTCGTCGATGGAGAAGGCTTCGACTTCGGCTTGCGGCAAATCCTCCGGCAACTCGCCGACCGTCACGGGCGGGAAACCGGTGCCGTGCGGGAAATATTCGGACAGGAAACGGGCTTCGTGCAGCGCGCGCGCCGACGGAATGCCGCCGCATTCGAGCATCAGACGCGCCGCCGAAATGCCGCGCGCCGCTGCGGCCGCTTCGAGCGCCTTGTATTCGATCGCGTTCTTGTCCGGCTTTGTCAGCAGTCCGAGCGCCTTGCTCTGGAAGCCGTCGGGCAGACGGCCCGCCTTCAGTTCCTCTTCGTAGCTCTGCTGGACGAGCGCCTGCTGGCGCTTGCGCTCGAGCGACGCGAGCGCCATCTTCAGCTGCTCTTCCGGCGCGCGCTGATACTGCCCGCGCCCCTTGCGGCGGAAATAGACGGGCGAGCCGTGCATGCGCAGGATCAGCGCCGCGCGCTCGACGGGTCCGAACGACTCGCCGAAATACTCGGCGCCGAGCGTCGCAAACGGAAACTCTTCTTCCGGCGCGCATTCCCACAGAAAGTCGAGATCGATGTCCTGCGCGACGGCATCGGCCTGCTCCATCAGCTCGCCCGCCGTCGGCTTCTCGAACTCGATCAGCACGTCTTTCGCGCGCACTTTCGCGCGACGTCCGCCAGGCAGCTCGACCTGGAACGCGTCGCCCTGACGCGACAGCACGCTGCCCGCCTTGAAACTGCCCGATTCCTCAAAGAAAACGTTCACTCGATACTCTCGTTCTGGCTTGCGTCGGCCGGCGCGCGGTGCTGCGTGATTGCGCGTCGGCGTCGTGTTCGGTGTGGTGCTCCGCAACGCGCGTGCCGGTCGGCGCGCGCGGTTTGCGGATCATCGGATCATGCCGCCTTGCTTGGTGCGGGCGGCTCGGCGTCGGCAGCGTCGCAAAACGCGAGCACGTCGTCGACATAATCGGGAAACTCGCTGATCGCGTGGTCGCTGCCTTCGATCAGTTTCGTCCGCACGCCGGGATAGTGCGCGAGCATTTCGCGGTAATCGAGCACTTCGTCGCCGGTGGCGGCAATCAGATAATAGCGTTCGGGGCGCGTGATCGACGCAACGCCGAGCGCGCGCAATTCGTCCAGATGGTGCGGCTCGACAACGATGCTGCCGCCGCCGTGCCACAACGGCTGTTCGCCGAGATAGTGGCTCAGGTCGCGCTGCGGAACGACGGCGGGGTTCAGCAGCACCGCGCGCCAACCGTGCTTTTCGGCGAGGTGCGTCGCGAAGTAGCCGCCGAGCGAGCTGCCGATCACCGTCACGTGCGATGGCTTCGCCGCGGCGACCAGTCCTTCGACGAGCGCCACGGTTTCGAGCGGCGACACGGGCAGCATCGGACAGCACCATTCTGCGCCGCGGCCGAGCGCAGCAAGCCGCCCGGCCATCACGCGCGCCTTGAACGAATTGGGCGACGAGCGGAAACCGTGCAGATAGAGAATCACGCGACGCCTCGGGCCTGCTCGGCCGGGCGCACCGACAGCGCATCGAGCAGCTTCTGGTGCACGCCGCCGAAGCCGCCGTTGCTCATCACGAGCACGTGATCGCCGGGTTGCGCCGCCGCGACGATGGCTTTGACCAGCGCGTCGATGTCGTTGAACGCCTGCGCCTTGCCGCCCATCGGCGCGAGCGCTTCGGTGAGATTCCAGCCGAGCGCGTCCTTGCCCGCCGGCGCGCCGTAGCCGAATACGAGGTCGGCGTCGGCGAGGCTCGACGGCAGCTGCGCCTTCATCACGCCGAGCTTCATCGTGTTCGAGCGCGGCTCCAGCACGGCGAGAATGCGCGTGCGTTTTCCGCTTTCGTCGCGGCCCACGCGCGTGCGCAGGCCGGCGATCGTCGTCTCGATCGCCGTCGGATGATGCGCGAAATCGTCGTAGACGGTCACGCCGTCGACGCTGCCGCGCACTTCCATCCGGCGCTTCACGTTGCGGAAGGTCGACAGCGACTTCGCGGCTTGCGCGGGCGGCACGCCGATGTGGCGCGCGGCAGCGATCGCGGCGATCGCGTTCATCCGGTTGTGCTCGCCCTGCACCTGCCAGTCGACCACGCCGACGCGCTCACCGCCGTGATAGACGGCGAAGCGCTCGTCGACGGCGACACCGTCTTCAGCCGGCAGCGCCTGCCAGCCGCCGTCGACGCCGAAGCGTTCCACTTCGCTCCAGCAGCCGCGCGTCAGCACGCGTTCGAGCGCGTCTTCGCGGCCGTTCGACACGATCCGCCCGATGCCCGGCACCGTGCGCACGAGATGGTGGAATTGCGTTTCGATCGCGGCGAGATCCGGGAAGATGTCCGCGTGATCGAATTCCAGATTGTTCAGGATCGCCGTGCGCGGCCGGTAATGGACGAACTTCGAGCGCTTGTCGAAGAACGCCGTGTCGTATTCGTCGGCTTCGATCACGAAGAAGCTCGAATCGGTCAGCCGCGCGGACACGCCGAAATTCAACGGCACGCCGCCGATCAGAAAGCCCGGATTCATGCCCGCGTCTTCGAGCAGCCACGTCAGCATCGACGTCGTGGTCGTCTTGCCGTGCGTGCCGGCTACGGCCAGCACCCATTTGCCGTTCAGCACATGCTCGCCGAGCCACTGCGGACCGGACGTGTACGGCAGACCGCGATTCAGGATTTCTTCCATCAACGGATTGCCGCGCGTCACGACGTTGCCGACCACGAAGAGATCCGGCTTCAGGTCGAGTTGCTCGACGCCCCAGCCCTCGATCAGCGTGATGCCTTGCGCCTCGAGCTGTGTGCTCATCGGCGGGTAGACACCAGCGTCGCAACCCGTCACCGTGTGCCCGGCGTTGCGCGCGAGAACCGCGAGACCGCCCATGAACGTGCCGCAGATGCCGAGGATGTGAATGTGCATAAAAACTGTCGCGCCGCAGCGCGTGTTTTGCGTGGAAGAAGATGCGCGCAAAGGGCCGGAAAGCCCTCGCGGCAAAGGACGCCTATTGTAACCGACAGGCTCGCCCGTTCCTCGTGGCGCGCCTGGCAAAGCGCCGCCGAACACGGCTTCGAACCTTTGCGCAGCGCAGGCGCGCGCAAAAAGGCTACCGGGTTTTCTCTAGTATCATTGACGGATGGTTCGCAAATCACATTTCGATCCGCAGCGCGTGCGTGAGGAAATCGCGATCGCGGCTGCGAGAATGATCGCCGAAGATGGTCTCGATTACTCGACGGCCAAGCGCAAGGCTGCGCGGCAGGTCGTCGGGGAGACGCGCGTCGCGGGCGAATGGCTGCCGGATAACGACCAGATCGAGGAAGAAATCCGCGAATACCAGTCGCTGTTTCAGGGTGACAGCCAGCCGGCCGTGCTGCGCCGCCTGAGAGAAATCGCGCTGGACTGGATGCAGCGGCTCGCGCCATTCAATCCTTATCTGACGGGCGCCGTGCTGGGCGGAACGGCCGGCGAGCATTCCGACATACATCTGCAGGCGTTCTGCGATAACCCGAAGGAAGTCGCCATCTACCTGCTGAATACGAATATGCAGTACGACGTTTCCGAAACGCGGCACTTTGCGGGGCGTGGATACGTCGAAACATTGAGCTTTCTCTGGCGCCCGACCGATGAAGGACGGGATGCCGAACCCGTGGGCATCCACGTCGCGCTGTACAGCACCGACGACCTGCGCGGCGCGGTGCGAGCCGACGCGCGCGGCCGGCTCGCAAGGGCCGACGTTCGCGCAGTGCAGGCACTGATCGACGAGAGCGACGGCTCGCCCTTCTTCTAACTGACACCCTCTCTATATATGAAGCGCATTCTGGCAATCGCGGCGGTGGCCGTCGTCGCAACGGTGGGAGGAGCGGTGGCGAGCCACTGGTTCCTCGGCAGCAACGACCTTGCGGGCGTCGCGAACGCCGCGCCCGCCGACAGCAGCAATGCCGTCAACCAGCTGTGGTCGGCGAACGTCACGAACGCGGACGGCAAGCCGCAGTCGCTCGCCGGGTTCAAGGGCCATCCCGTCGTCGTCAACTTCTGGGCGTCGTGGTGCGGACCGTGCGTCGAGGAAATGCCGTCGCTGTCGCAGCTGCATAAGGAATACGCGAAGAAAGGCATCGAGTTCGTCGGACTCGGCGTCGACTCCGACAAGAACGTGAAGGCGTTCCTTCAGAAAGTGCCCGTCGACTACCCGATTTTCGTCGCCGGCTTCGGAGGCGCCGACCTCGCCCGCGCATTCGGCAACAACGCGGGCGGTTTGCCTTACACCGTCGTAATTGACGCAAAAGGGGTCGTACGGTCGACAAAATTAGGACAGGTCAAGCCCGACGAGCTGAAACGGACGCTCGACGCGCTGTGATGTCGACAACTTATTGACGTTTAATTGAGAACGTTTGGCTCCAGGTTGCCCGACATTCCGACGGAATTGTCAGAAGTTCGGCTAGTTGCGCCTATCGCGGAAAGGTGCCGGATCGTCGCGGGTGCTCGAGAAACTAGACAAATTTCTCTAATCAGCGCTAAAGTGCGGCCAATTCCACGGAAAACGAAGCGACCATGACGCGACTGCTGGTTCTGCACGGCCCCAACCTCAACCTTCTCGGCACCCGGGAACCTGAGGTGTACGGCCGCGTCACGCTCCCGCAGATCGATCAGGCGCTCGCCGACCGCGCAGCGGACGCCGGCGTCGAACTGGCCACCTTCCAGAGCAATCACGAAGGCGCGCTCGTCGATCGCATCCAGGCCGCCCGGACCGAGAAGACCGATTTCATCCTGATCAATCCCGCCGCGTACACGCATACGAGCGTGGCGATCCGGGACGCACTAGCGGGCGTCGGCATCCCGTTCGTCGAGATTCATCTATCGAACGTGCATCGTCGAGAACCGTTCAGGCATCACTCGTATTTCTCCGACCAGGCAGAGGGCGCGATTTGCGGCCTCGGCTGGAAGGGTTATCTGTACGCACTCGAATACGCGCTCGACCGGTTGTCCGTTCAGACAGCCGGGACGTCGCGCGACTGACAACCCAAAACACGAATTCAGCGCCGGCGGCATCCCGCCGGCGCTTCACGCATTGAAAGGGGAAGCCCATGGATCTACGTAAACTGAAGACTCTGATCGACCTCGTCTCCGAGTCCGGCATTTCCGAACTCGAAGTGACCGAGGGCGAAGGCAAGGTGCGCATCGTCAAGAACGCGCCGCCGGTTTACGTCCAGCAACCCGGCAACTTCGCGCCGCAATTCTCGGCGACGGCCTCAGTGCCTGGCGTTCACCCGGAAGCACCCGCCGTCGCCGGGCCGGCCACGCCGGCCGCCGCTGCGCCGCAGGGTCACGTCGTGACTTCGCCGATGGTCGGCACGTTCTATCGCGCGCCGTCGCCGGGCGCAGATCCGTTCGTGCAGGTGGGCGACGCCGTCAAGGAAGGCCAGACGATCTGCATCATCGAAGCGATGAAGCTGCTCAACGAAATTGAGTCGGATCAGGCTGGCGTCATCAAGGAAATCCTCGTCGAGAACGGGCAGGCAGTCGAATACGGCCAGCCGCTCTTCGTGATCGGCTGACGCGGCGCTTTTTAGCCATACGCCATCCGCGCGCCCTCCTTCTTCGGGCGCGCCACCGATCCTCTGTGGCAGCCGCGCTACTGGAAGCAACTGCGCAACCGGCACGCGGCGCCCATTGATGAGTCGAATATCCGCTATGTTTGAAAAAATCCTCATTGCCAATCGCGGCGAAATCGCGCTCCGTATTCAGCGCGCGTGCCGCGAACTCGGCGTCAAGACGGTCGTCGTCTATTCCGAAGCCGACAAGGAAGCCAAATACGTGAAGCTCGCCGACGAGGCGGTCTGCATCGGACCGGCGCCGTCGAACCTGAGCTACCTGAACATGCCCGCACTGATCAGCGCGGCGGAAGTCACGGACGCCGAAGCGATTCACCCCGGCTACGGCTTCCTCTCCGAGAACGCGGACTTCGCCGAGCGCGTCGAGCAATCGGGCTTCGTGTTCATCGGCCCGCGCCCCGACACGATTCGCATGATGGGCGACAAGGTCACCGCGAAGCAGACGATGATCAAGACGGGCGTGCCATGCGTGCCCGGATCGGAAGGCGCATTGCCGGATGATCCGAAGGAAATCGTGAAGATTGCGCGCGCGATCGGCTATCCGGTGATCATCAAGGCGGCGGGCGGCGGCGGCGGCCGCGGCATGCGCGTCGTGCACACGGAAGCAGCGCTCGTCAACGCCGTCAACATGACGCGCGAAGAAGCCGGCCGTGCGTTCGGCAATCCGCAGGTCTACATGGAGAAATACCTGGAGAACCCGCGCCACATCGAAATCCAGGTGCTCGCCGATTCGTTCAAGAACGCACTCTGGCTCGGCGAGCGCGACTGCTCGATGCAGCGCCGTCACCAGAAGGTGATCGAAGAAGCGCCGGCGCCCGGCATCGCGCGACGCCTGATCGAGCGCATCGGCGACCGCTGCGCGGACGCGTGCAAGAAGATGGGCTATCTCGGCGCGGGCACGTTCGAATTCCTGTACGAGAACGGCGAGTTCTACTTCATCGAAATGAACACGCGCGTGCAGGTCGAGCATCCCGTCACCGAACTGATCACGGGCATCGACATCGTTCAGGAACAGATCCGCATCGCTGCCGGCGAGAAGCTCGCGCTCCGCCAGCGCGACATCCAGTTCCGCGGACATGCCATCGAGTGCCGTATCAACGCCGAAGATCCGTTCAAGTTCACTCCGTCGCCGGGACGTCTTACGTCGTGGCATATGCCGGGCGGCCCCGGTATTCGCGTCGATTCGCATGCGTACAACGGCTATTTCGTTCCGCCGAACTATGATTCGATGATCGGCAAGCTGATCGCTTACGGCGCGACGCGCGAGCAGGCGATCAGCCGGATGCGCATCGCGCTGTCGGAAATGGTGGTCGAAGGCATTCAGACCAACATTCCGCTGCATCGCGAGCTGATGCTCGACGCGAAGTTCGTCGAGGGCGGCACGAGCATCCATTACCTCGAAAACCGGCTGGCCGCGAAGCTGCAGGCCGCACCGGAAGAAGCGTAAGCAATGAGCTACCGGGAACTGATCGTCGAACTCGCGCGCGAACACGCGGAAGCGTTGTCGGATGCGCTGCTCGAACTGGGCGCGCTGTCGGTGTCCGTCGAAGACGCGGATGCCGACACGCCCGACGAACAGCCGCTTTTCGGCGAGCCCGGTCTCACGCCGGAGCGCACCGCGTGGACGCATTCGCGCGTGATCGCGCTGCTCGCGCCCGAACACGAGCCGGCGGTGCTGCTCGCGGCCGCCGCGAACGAACTTGGTCTCGCCGATACGCCGTCGTTCAGCGTGCGCGAAGTCGAGGAACAGGACTGGGTGCGTCTCACGCAATCGCAGTTCGATCCGATTCCAATCGGCGAGCGCATCTGGGTCGTGCCGTCGTGGCACGCTGCACCCGATCCCGATGCGCTCGTGCTCGAACTCGATCCGGGCCTCGCATTCGGCACGGGAAGCCACCCGACGACGCGTCTGTGCATGGAATGGCTCGAGCAGTCGGTGAAGAAAGGCGAGTCGGTGCTCGACTATGGCTGCGGCTCGGGCATTCTCGCGATTCTCGCGAAGAAATGCGGCGCGGACCCGGTGATCGGCATCGACATCGATCCTCAGGCGGTGGAGTCGGCGCGCCATAACAGCGAGCGCAATCACGCCGACGTCACGTACGGTCTACCCGACGATTGCCCCGCAGGCGAGTTCGATATCGTCGTGGCGAATATTTTGTCGAACCCGCTGAAACTGATGGCGTCGATGCTGTCGTCGAAAGTGAAGCCGGGCGGACGCATTGCTCTGTCGGGCATTCTCGCGCGCCAGGCTGAAGAGGTCGCGCAGATCTATCGGCAATGGATCGACATCGACGTATGGCGTGAACACGAGGGCTGGGTCTGCCTTGCAGGTACTCGCCGCGAAAGCCATTAGAATAAGGCATATCTGTCTGCTTCCGGCCCCTTAACGGCTAACCGGTCAATCGGCTCAATATGCTTCTAGCGACACGCTGTCCCTTCTGTAAAACTGCCTTCAAACTCCAGCCGGAGCAGCTCACGCTGCGCCGCGGTCTCGTTCGTTGTGGCCATTGCCACGAAGTATTCGACGCATCGAACAACCTCTTTGATGTGACCAACGGCACGAGCGTCGATAGGGCGAAGCGCGTGTCGATCGACGATGTCACCGCGTACACGCTCGATAAACTCGCGAATGGCGGGCAAGCGCCCGCGCGTGAAGCAACCGCTTCTGCTGTCGAACCCGCTTCTGCTGTCGAACCCGCTCCTGCTGTCGAACCCGCTCCTGCTGTCGAACCCGCTCCTGCTGTCGAACCCGCTCCTGCTGTCGAACCCGCTCCTGCTGTCGAACCCGCTTCTGCTGTCGAACCCGCTGCGCCTGTCGATACCGATACGCATCGCATCGAGCAGTCGGCCAAAGATGCCGGTATGCACGCCGTGGAATCCGCTTCGCCGCACGTCGCGGAAGCCACGATAGAACGCGCCACTGCGCATCCCGCAGAAGCCATGGGCGAACATGCTGCACAGCCGCTCGCGAGCAACGAGGCAGTACGACACGAAGAAGCGCCGGCCGGTCACGCCGCGACGCAAGCGCAAGTCGATGAAGCGCCCGTCGAAGCCAAAGGCTCGACGCCGGAGCACGGCACAGCGTCCGCTGGCTCGCCCGATTTTCGCGCCGAAGCATGGAACCCGTGGGCACCGGCGCCCGATGCGTCGATCGACGGACGCATTCGCCACAACGCATCGACGATTCCGCTCAAGCCCGTCACGATTCCGAGTTCAGCTCAGCCGCCGCTGACGCTCGAACTGACCGACTCGAAGCCGCCGAATGCGGAAAAGGCGACCGCGCGCAAACCGGTCGAGCCGCACGTCGAAGCGCCCATCGAGCAGAAGGCCGCGCCGACTGCTGAAGCGCGAGCCGAGCCGAAGGCCGAGCCATCAGCCGCCGCGCAAGCTCAGCCGAGGGTCGAGCCGTCAGGCGCCACGCAAGCTCAGCCGAAGGTCGAACCGTCAGGCGCCACGCAAGCTCAGCCGAGCGTCGCGCAATCTGCCGAATCATCATCTGCTACGCCGAAGACAGAACCGACCTTCGAAGCCTCGCCCGAGCGCGTGCTCGAACAGGAAATCGCAGAGCCACCGCCGCATACGTGGCGCGCAGCGGAGCCCGCGCGCGAATCGGCGCACGCACCCGATGCCGAAACAGCGGCCCAAGCAAAGGCCGAAGCCGACGCATCGTTACACGAACCATTGCACGAGCCGCTGCACGGAACCTTGCACGAAGGGCTGTACGAGCCGCTTCGCGACAAGCGCCACAAACCCTTCTTCGACCCCGATGACAGCGCGGCCGCGCCGTCCGCCGACGATCGCCGGGATCGCGAGCCCCACTTCGGCTCGCCTGCGGAAGAACACGATTACGAACCGCGCTTCGGCGGAGGCGCACACCAGCCGTTCGCCGCCGCGCCCGACGATGACGACGATGCATTCGCTGTCCGACGCGAGCCGCTCGGACAAGACTCACGCCGCGTCGTGTGGCAGGCAGCCGGCGGAGTCGTGATCGGCGTGTTGGCCGTCTTGCTGCTCGCGCAGCTCGCATGGTGGCAACGCGAATCGGTGATGGTCGCGTGGCCCGGTTCACAGTCGCTCTTCATGAAGGCTTGCGCGAATCTCGGCTGCAAGGTCGGACCGCCGCGCGATATCGACGGCCTGCTGGTCGAGCCGTCCGATCTGCGCCAGATCGACGGACCACACAAGCTCGAACTGAGGATGCCGCTGCGCAACCGCTTCGACATCGCGCTCGCCTATCCCGCTGTCGAACTGACGCTGCTCGACGAGAACAACAACGTCGCCGTGCGGCGCGTGCTGTGGCCGCAAGACTATGTGAAGCCCGGCACGCCGATTGCGGCGGGCCTGCCCGCCCGCACGACGCAGACGATGATCGTGCGCCTCGACACCGGCAGTACCGTCGCCTCGAATTTCCGCGTGCAGATCTTCTATCCGTAACGGGTATCTCTGCGGCGCGAGCAGGTTACACCCGCGCGTCCGGCACGAACCGGGCGCGCATCCCGTCAATCCCTGACGAATCTTTGGAGCACTACATGAGTCAAGTCACGCTGGGTGGCAACCCGATCGAAGTCGCTGGCACGTTCCCGTCCGTCGGCCAGAAGGCGCCCGCCTTCACGCTCGTCGGCAAGGATCTGAAGCCGCTCTCGCTCGCCGACTTCGCCGGCAAGCGCAAGGTGCTGAACATCGTCCCGAGTCTCGACACGCCGACCTGCGCAACCTCGACGCGCAAGTTCAACGAAGCAGCCGCCAAGCTGAACAACACGGCCGTGATCGTCGTGTCGGGCGACCTGCCCTTCGCCGCTTCGCGCTTCTGCACGACGGAAGGGATCGAAAACGTCGTGACGGCCTCGACGTTCCGCGGCCACGAGTTCGCGCAAGCGTACGGTGTCGACGTGACGAGCGGCCCGCTGACGGGCCTGACCGCGCGCGCGGTCGTCGTCCTCGATGAAAACGACAAGGTCGTGCACGCCGAGCTCGTCGGCGAAATCAAGAACGAACCGAACTACGACGCAGCGCTCGCCGCGCTGAAGTAAGCTTCACGCTTGCGTCGACACAGCGCCGCTCCCGCATCGTCCGGGCGCGGCGCTGTCACATCGTCGCGCCCATTTTCTTCCGACACCGATACTTCTTATAGGAACGCTCGCCTTGGCTACGCTGATTTGCGGCTCGCTCGCCTACGACAACATCATGACCTTCGAAGGGCGCTTTCGCGAGCACATCCTGCCGGAACAGGTCCATATCCTGAACGTCAGCTTCCTCGTGCCGACGATGCGTCGCGAATTCGGCGGCTGCGCGGGCAATATCGCGTACTCGCTGCATCTGCTCGGTGGCGACGCACGCATCATGGCGACGCTCGGCGCCGTCGACGCGCAGTTGTACATCGATCGCCTCGACACGCTCGGCCTCTCGAAAGAGCACGTGCGCGTGCTGCCCGAAACGTACTCGGCGCAGGCGATGATCACGACCGACCTCGAGAACAATCAGATCACCGCGTTCCACCCGGGCGCGATGATGCAGTCGCATCTGAACCGCGCCGACCAGCCAGGCGTGAAGCTCGGCATCGTCGCGCCGGACGGCTTCGACGGCATGATCCAGCACTCCGAACAGTTCGCGGCGGCGAGTATTCCGTTCATCTTCGATCCGGGCCAGGGGCTGCCGCTGTTCGACGGCGCGTCGCTGCGCCGCATGATTGAACTTGCCACCTACGTGGCAGTCAATGACTACGAAGCCGCGCTCGTGAGCAACAAGACGGGCTGGTCGATCGAAGAGATTGCAAGCCGTGTCGATGCGCTGATCGTGACGCGCGGCGAGCACGGCGCGCAGATTCACCATTCGGGCGGCATCGAAGAGATTCCGGCCGTCAAGGCAAAGCAGGTGCTGGACCCTACGGGTTGCGGCGATGCCTTCCGGGGCGGCCTGCTGCATGGCATCGAGAAGGGTCTCGGCTGGGCAACCACGGGCCGTCTCGCGAGCCTGATGGGCGCGCTCAAGATCGAACATCAAGGGCCGCAAAACTATGCGCCTTCGCGCGCGGAGATCAACGACCGGTTCAAGCAGGCATTCGGGTACGAACTGCCCGAAGGCGCGTGACGCGCATACGCCGCGCCTGACCGGTCGCGTTTGAGGGCTCGAAGAAGCGAGCCCGTTTGGAGTCAAGGGAATGAAAACAACAAATCGTACTGTGGGCCGCCTGGTATTGGGCGCGGTGATCGTCAGTTCGCTCGCCGTGACAGGCTGCGCGTACAACAGCAGTTCCGCCGACGTCTACACATCATCGCAGGCACAACGTGAAGAGACCGTACGCATGGGCACCGTCGACAGCGTGCGTGCCGTGAAGATCAGCACGAACAACGGTCAGCCGAGCGGCATCGGCGCAGTGGGCGGCGGCGCGCTCGGCGCGGTGGCGGGCAGCGCGATCGGCGGCGGCCGTGGCTCGATCCTGACGGGCATCGTCGGCGGGCTGGCGGGCGCCGTGGCAGGCAACACGATCGAGAACAGCACCGCGATGCGCGACGGCGTCGAGATCACGGTGCGCCTCGACAACGGCGATATGCGCGCGATCACGCAAAGCGCGACAGGCGAAATCTTCAGCGCCGGCGAGCGCGTGCGTCTGCTGTCGAGCGGCGGCGTGACCCGCGTGACCCACTGACGCGTTCCCGCAGACGCAATCCATTTCCCTGCCGGCGGCGCGCTCTCGCGCCGTGACGGCAACCTCACACGCATGCGCTCCCCTGTGCATGCGTTTTTTTTCGCATCACGTTTGCGCATCGCCGCATGAGTCGTGAGCAACGCATCCTTCCTCGACAGACGCCCCGCGCGAGCCCATCGCGTCGTCACCGGCGCGAAACGCACGACGAATCCGGACGAACAGCAGACGAAAAAATCCCGCCGCCAGTTGCCCGGCGGCGGGATCGGATTGATTGAGTAGCCCTACTCAATCGCCGGACGCATGCTGGATGCGTCCGTTGCGGCATCAGCTCTTACGGACGGCTGCCCGTCGGAAACGGCCATGCTGCAGCCGGATTCAACGCGGTCTTGACCGTAGCAGCCGGCGCCGTCGAAGCAGCGGGCGCAGCCGGAGCAGGTGCTGCCTTCTTCGCAACGGCCTTCTTCGCAGGGGCAGCCTTCTTCGCAGGCGCAGCGGCCTTTTTCGCGGCAGCCTTCTTGGCGGGCGCAGCCTTTTTGGCGGCAGCCTTTTTAGCAGGCGCCTTCTTTGCAGCGGCCTTCTTCGCCGGTGCTGCCTTCTTCGCAGCAACCTTCTTCACGGCGACTTTCTTCGCTGCAACCTTCTTCGCTGCAACCTTCTTCGTCGCGACCTTCTTTGCAGCGGCCTTCTTCGCCGGTGCTGCCTTCTTCGCAGCAACCTTCTTCACGGCGACTTTCTTCGCTGCGACCTTCTTCGCTGCGACCTTCTTTGCAGCCGCCTTCTTCGCCGGTGCTGCCTTCTTCGCAGCAACCTTCTTCACGGCGACTTTCTTCGCTGCAACCTTCTTCACAGCGGCCTTCTTCGCCGGTGCTGCCTTCTTGGCGGGAGCCGCCTTCTTCGCGACGACCTTCTTTGCTGCAGCCTTCTTGGCTGCCGGCTTCTTCTTGGCGAGTGCCATCATTTTCTCCTTCAGGTTTCAGATGAGAGTCAGTTCAAACTACACCCTTCGTCAAAACCCGCTTCCCGCGGACGCTTCTCACGGCGGCCACTGCGAAGCGGGCTATTCATCGGCGTACGCAGCTCCAGCGCGCTTACGCTAATGAATACGGTAAGGCGCGCCGTGCCATCGGGCACAGCGCGCCAAGTCCAGTCGGCATCGGATGTCGATGCCGGCAATCGTTTGATCGAGCCGCTCGCTTTCGCGCGGACGGCTTTTTCCGGGGGGAAGTTTGCCCATCCCACTGAAGGGTTCGCAAAGTGCCTGTGATCTTTATGGGCCGCGGCATTCCGCGGCGCACCGGGCACGCTCTGCATCAGGCGGTCATGCTCCTCATCAAACTTGCCGCGGCACGGCCGGCGGCAACCCCATCAAATGCATACGCGACGCGTCGGGTTACTCCCAGGACAGCGCGCCGCCGGTCTGATATTCGATAACCCGAGTCTCGAAGAAATTGCGTTCCTTCTTCAGGTCGATCATCTCGCTCATCCACGGGAACGGGTTTTCCTCGTTCGGGAACAGTGGATCGATGCCGATCTGCTGGCAACGGCGGTTGCAGATGAAGCGCAGATAGCTCTTGAACATCGACGCGTTGAGGCCAAGCACCCCACGCGGCATCGTGTCTTCTGCGTAGCGATATTCGAGGTCGACCGCATGCCTGAAGATCTCGCGGATCTCCGCGCGGAACTCCGGCGTCCACAGATGCGGGTTTTCGAGTTTGATCTGGTTGATCAGGTCGATGCCGAAATTGCAGTGCATCGACTCGTCGCGCAGGATGTATTGGTACTGTTCCGCCGCGCCCGTCATCTTGTTCTGGCGGCCAAGCGCCAGGATCTGGGTAAAGCCGACGTAGAAGAACAGCCCTTCCATCACGCACGCGAACACGATCAGCGACTTGAGCAGCTTCTGGTCTGCTTCGAGCGTGCCCGTCTTGAAGGCCGGGTCGGTCAGCGTGTGGATGAACGGAATCAGGAATTCGTCTTTGTCGCGGATTGCGGCAACTTCGTGATACGCGTTGAAGATCTCGCCCTCGTCGAGACCGAGCGACTCGACGATGTACTGATAGGCGTGCGTGTGGATCGCCTCTTCGAACGCCTGGCGCAGCAGGAACTGGCGGCATTCGGGCGCCGTGATGTGACGGTACGTGCCGAGGACGATGTTGTTCGCCGCGAGCGAGTCGGCCGTCACGAAGAAGCCGAGGTTGCGCTTGACGATGCGGCGCTCGTCTTCCGTCAGCCCGTTCGGGTCTTTCCAGAGCGCGATGTCGCGGGACATGTTGATTTCCTGCGGCATCCAGTGGTTCGCGCAGCCGGACAGATACTTCTCCCACGCCCACTTGTACTTGAACGGCACCAGCTGATTGACGTCAGTCTTGCCGTTGATGATGCGCTTGTCGGCGACATTCACGCGAGCTTCGGGAGCGACGGCCGGCGCATTCGTTTGTGCCGGCGGAGCGATTGCGATGTCGTTCGCGAAGACTTGTTGAGCCGAGGGAGCTTGATGAGCGGAACGCGTTTGCACTTGCGAACCGACGGCCGTTCCCTCAGCGTTGCGCGACACGTTCGGTTGCGTAGCACTCGAGGGAGTTACGGCAGTGATCTCGTCATCCCAGTTGAGCATAAATGTCACCATCAATTTAGATCGGTTTGTACCATCTTTTCACGAGCGTTAAAAGGGTCCGCTCATGAAAAATCCTGTTTTCGAATCGCGTTGCGACCTTCATACAACACTTTGTTCACGAGTCAGTGAAGGTCACTCGATGCGAGTCGATCGAAACGTGTGTCGATGTAGCGCGATGCACGATCGAAAGAGCGTTGCCTCAGCGAGGCGTGTGCGTTGCTTCGGCTTCGAAACGATTGCGTCTTCGTACACGTCGCGATGTTCCGTCGAAGCATGTCCGGCATGTGATGCATCGCCTGCTCGTCCACTGCTTCGCGTGCTGCATTCAGCTTGAGGCTTCGTGTTTCCTCGCAGTCATCGACTGACGTGTAGCACGTGATGTTCCTCGCTGCTTCGCCTGACTGACTGCCCCGGTACATCGCCGGACAAACCGCGCGATGAATCGCCCAATCGAAGTGCCGCGCGAGCATCGACTCTCGCACGTCATGCCCGCTCGAAGTGCATCGGCTTCTACTTTCGCGGCGCGTCATTAAGTCTTGCCCGGAGTCTGGCTCGACGTCTTCCGTGCGTGCTGCTTCGACTTCGCTTCGCAATGGGCGGCGCGTTGTGCACGCGCCGCCTATCTCTTTCTCTTTCTGCGCGCCGCCGGCGCGGACCAGCGGCGGGTTACTGCTTGCTGCCGCTCGCTGCTGACAGCTGTACTGCCTGCTGACTGCGCGCGCTTACTGGCAGGCTTCGCACTCTTCGAAGCCAGGGTCGCCCGGACGCATCATGCAGACGGGACCATCGGCTTCGGGTGCTGCCTCGGCTACCGCTGCAGGCACCGGCGTTGCTGCCGCGGCCGATGCCTGGAAGCCGCCCGTCACGCCCGACGAAGCCGCACCGCCACCGACACCGAAGCCACCCGCTGCGCCGCCTTCGCCACCGTCGCCCGACGGCACTGCGTTCAGCGCGCCGTGCGCGACCGTCGACTTCTCGACGTGCGTGGCCGCCATCGTGCGCAGGTAGTACGTCGTCTTCAGGCCGCGCAGCCATGCGAGCTTGTAGACCTCGTCGAGCTTCTTGCCCGACGCGCCCGCCATATAGATGTTCAGCGACTGCGCCTGGTCGATCCACTTCTGACGGCGCGACGCCGCTTCGACCAGCCACGTTGCGTCGACTTCGAACGCGGTCGCGTAGATCGCGCGCAGGTCGCCCGGCACGCGGTCGATGCGCGACAGCGAGCCGTCGAAGTACTTCAGGTCCGCGACCATCACTTCATCCCACAGGCCGCGTGCCTTCAAGTCACGCACGAGGTAGTCGTTCACGACCGTGAATTCGCCCGAGAGGTTCGACTTCACGTACAGGTTCTGGAACGTCGGCTCGATACATGCAGACACGCCGATGATGTTCGAGATCGTCGCCGTCGGCGCGATCGCGACGCAGTTCGAGTTACGCATGCCGTGCGTGGCGATGCGCGAACGCAGCGACGCCCAGTCCATCGATTCGCTCGAATCCACTTCGACGTAGCCGCCGCGTGCGTCGGCGAGCAGCTTCAGCGTGTCCTGCGGGAGGATGCCGCGATCCCACAGCGAGCCGCGATAGGTCGAGTAGCGGCCGCGCTCTTCCGCCAGTTCCGTCGACGCCCAGTACGCGTAGTAGCAGACGGCCTCCATCGAACGGTCGGCGAACTCGACGGCTTCCTGCGATGCATACGGCGTGCGCAGCACGTGCAGGCAGTCCTGGAAGCCCATGATGCCCATGCCGACGGGGCGATGCTTCAGGTTCGAGTTACGCGCCTTCGCGACCGCGTAGTAGTTGATGTCGATGACGTTGTCGAGCATGCGCATCGCGACGCTGATCGTGCGCTTGAGCTTGTCGTGGTCGAGAGCGTGCGTGCCGTCGGCCTGCTCCTTCAGGTGCGCGACCAGGTTCACCGAGCCCAGGTTGCAGACGGCGATTTCGGCGTCGCTCGTGTTCAGCGTGATTTCCGTGCACAGGTTCGACGAGTGGACGACACCGACGTGCTGTTGCGGCGAGCGCACGTTGCATGGGTCCTTGAACGTGATCCACGGATGGCCCGTTTCGAACAGCATGCCGAGCATCTTGCGCCACAGCTGCGCCGCCGGAATCTTCTTGAACAGCTTGATCTCGCCGCGCGCGACCTTGTCTTCGTAAGCCGTGTAAGCCGTTTCGAATTCGGCGCCGAATTTGTCGTGCAGGTCCGGGCAGGTCGACGGCGAGAACAGCGTCCAGTCGCCGCCTTCGAGCACGCGCTTCATGAACAGGTCGGGAATCCAGTTCGCCGTGTTCATGTCGTGCGTGCGGCGACGATCGTCACCCGTGTTCTTGCGCAGTTCGAGGAATTCTTCGATGTCGAGGTGCCACGATTCCAGGTACGCGCACACCGCGCCCTTACGCTTGCCGCCCTGGTTCACCGCGACAGCCGTGTCGTTGACGACCTTCAGGAACGGCACGACGCCTTGCGACTTGCCGTTGGTGCCCTTGATGTGCGAGCCGAGCGCGCGCACGCGCGTCCAGTCGTTGCCGAGACCACCCGCGAACTTCGACAGCAGCGCGTTTTCCTTCAGCGCTTCGTAGATGCCGTCGAGGTCGTCGTCGACCGTCGTCAGATAGCACGACGACAGTTGCGAGCGGCGCGTGCCCGAGTTGAACAGCGTCGGCGTCGACGACATGAAGTCGAAGCTCGACAGCACGTTGTAGAACTCGATCGCGCGCGCTTCGCGGTCGATCTCGTTCAGCGAGAGGCCCATCGCGACACGCATAAAGAATGCCTGGGGCATTTCGATGCGCGTGCCGTCGATGTGCAGGAAGTAGCGGTCATACAGCGTCTGCAGGCCGAGGTAGCCGAACTGCAGGTCGCGGTCTGCGTCGAGCGCGGCGCCGAGACGCTTCAGGTCGAACTGCAACAGCTTGTCGTCGAGCAGTTCGGCTTGCACGCCGCGCTTGATGAAGAGCGGGAAGTACTCGGCATAGCGGCCGGCCATTTCGGCTTGCGTGACTTCCTCTTCGAGGATCTCGCGGCGGATCGTGTGCAGCAGGATGCGAGACGTGACCTGGCTGTACGCCGGATCCTTCTCGATCATCGTGCGCGCAGCGAGGATGGCCGAGTCGTAGACCTGGCTCATCGGCACGCCGTCGTACAGGTTCTTCACCGTCTCGGCGACGATCGGCTCCGCGTTCACCGCATCGCCCAGGTTCGCGCACGCCGATTCGATCAGGCCGCGAAGCGCCGGCAGATCGAGCGGGCGCGTGATGCCGTTGTCGGTCACGTTCAGGCCCGACGTGCCCGCCGGCGCCTCGGCTTCATGGCCGCGCTCCTGGGTGCGCTTCTCGCGATACAGCACGTAGGCGCGCGCAACGTTGTGCTCGCCCGTGCGCATCAGCGCGAGTTCGACCTGATCCTGAATGTCTTCGATATGGAACGTGCCGCCATTCGGACGGCTGCGCACGAGCGCGCGCACGACGTTCTGCGTGAGCTGCTCGACCAGCTCGCGAACCCGCGCCGACGCCGCGCCCTGACCACCGTTGACGGCCAGAAACGCCTTCGTCACTGCGATGGCGATTTTCGACGGCTCGAACGACACCACGCTGCCGTTGCGACGGATCACCTTGTAGTCGGCATAGCCCGTCTGCGGCGCGAGCGCCTGGGCGCCCTGTGCGAGCCCTTCGACGGGGCGGCCAGTGGGTGCGCCCTCGAACCGGGTCGTCACGTTGTCGGTCGTTTGCATGTGCAAAGCTCCTGGTCTTGGAATGGTGCGGAGTGATCCGCGGTTAGTACAAACGCTGCGCCACCCCGGACGCATGCGATAGGGCAAAAGAAAAGAGGTAGCGGGAACCGTAAAACAGAGTGGCCGGATGCGACAGATCCGTTGGGACGTACGTCTTCATCATGTGTGTCGCGATCACTGACTGCGCCCTTTTCTTCGAAGCTGCGAGCGCCGGCTCTCTCAACCGACTGCGCCGCATCAAGTTTTTTCAATGCCGGGAATGCCGACGGCGCCATGCTCATGGAGCGGGGCGCCGCCTGATCAACACAAGATATAGTGCATCGACTGCATTACGGCACGAAGTATAGTGTACTGAGCGGCTATCGCAAATTGTTTTATTTGGTCAGACGGTATTGACTTTTGGGTAGTCCGCGCCGGATGAAGGCGACGGCGGAACACGGTGATCTCGCGCTGTCGGTGCCGCATCGTACAAACACGAAGTGACGTGCTTACGGCGTTATCGGCGCGCGCGACGACGGATGCAGATAGGGGAAATACGGATCGGCGAGCGCCGCGTCGCGTTGCAGACGCGGCCAGTCGAAATGCGGACCGGGATCGGTCTTGCGGCCAGGCGCGATGTCGGCGTGACCGGCGAGCGCGTTGATCGCATAGTGCGCGGCGAGCGCCTGCACGAGCGGCGCGAGCGTTTCGTATTGGGACGCTTCGAACGGCGTCGTATCGCTGCCTTCGAGCTCGATGCCGATCGAGAAGTCGTTGCAGCGCTCGCGGCCAAAGAAGTTCGACGCGCCCGCATGCCACGCGCGCTCGTCGCATGACACGTATTGCTCGAGCGCGCCGTCGCGACGGATCACGAAATGCGCGGACACGCGCACGTCGCGCAGATGCGCGTCGTAGTACGGATGCGCGTCGCAGTCGAGCCGGTTGAGGAAGAGATCGGTGATGCCCGTGCCGCCGAATTCGTTCGGCGGCAGGCTGATGTTGTGAACGACGATCAGCGTGGGACGCGCGCCGTTCGGACGTGCCTCGAAATTCGGCGACGCCAGCTGGTGCGCTTCGTTGACCCAGCCGTTCGCATCGACGGTGAAACGCGCGGCAGTGCCTGCCGTCATCGCGCGTTGCGGCCCGCAGGGCGCGCGGCGTAGCGCTTCGCGTGATCGTGCGAGCAGAAAGTCTGCCCTTCGACCATGACGGAATCGCTCTTCGGCGCATGCACGCCGCATTCGACGCAGCGGATCATCGGCTCGGCGAGCTGGCCCGCAGCCTTGCCGCTCGCGTGACCATGGCTGCGCGCGCCCGCGTGCGCATCGGCACCCGCATGACCGCCCGCGCCCGTGCGCGCCGTGCGCGACGCATCGGCGCGGCGCAGCGCCTTCACGAGCCACTGGCCGACGATGAACAACAGGATCAGCAGAAAAATTTGTCGCATGACACTCAGACCACAGGGCGGTGCAACAGCACCTCAAAGACAAAACGGCTGCCGACATACGCGAGCAGCAGCGCGACGAACGACGCGAGCACCCAGCGCAACGCTGCGCGCCCACGCCAGCCGGACACTTTGCGCGCTGTCAGCAACGCACCGAACATGATCCACGAGAGAATCGCGAACACGGTCTTGTGGTCGAGCTGCAATGCGCGGTCGGCGAGCTGTTCGTTGAACAGGATGCCGGAGAGCAGCGTCAGCGTAAGCAACACAAAACCCGCGCCGATCAGGCGG
Source organism: Paraburkholderia franconis (assembly GCF_009362735.1). Taxonomy (GTDB): domain Bacteria; phylum Pseudomonadota; class Gammaproteobacteria; order Burkholderiales; family Burkholderiaceae; genus Paraburkholderia; species Paraburkholderia franconis. Next base: position 307,890 of record NZ_WHNP01000002.1, read on the forward strand.
AACAGCAGCGTCTCCAGCGTGAGCAGCGGCGGCAGCGTATCGAGCCAGCTCGACAGCCAGCCGTTCGCGGCTGCGGCGCCTTGCCGCGCGAGCGTGCCGCCGCGCATCGCGTGCAGCCGGCGCTCGACGAGCAGCATCAGCACCGCGTGCAGCGCCGCGATCACGAAGAGACCATACGCGACGTTCGCGATCAGGAAGTGCAGCTTGAAGAGCGGATCGGCCGCGTACGACAGCACGTGCACGCCGCTGAACAGCAGCGGCAGCAGCGACGCGACGCAAGCCAGTGGCAGGACGAGCAGGCGCAGGCCGTCGAGTGGAAAGAAGAAACTCTCGATCCAGTAAATGCCCGCGCCGAGCCAGAACATCGCGGAAAGCGCGAACGCGAAACCGAACACCATCGCGTCGTGCGGGAAGATCGTCGTGTGCAGCAGCACGCCGTGTGCGAGCAGCGCGGCGAGCAGCACGATGCGCGTGGTCATCGACATGCCCGCGGATGCTTCCGACGACAGCCCTCGCCCGCCGCCCGCCGGCAGCGGCGCTGCGGACGAAACGGGTGACACGCTTTCGAGCATGGGGCGCACGGCCGCCTGGCGGTGCGCGCGCCAGCCCGCGACGGCGAGACCGCCGTACAGGAGCGCAGTGAGGGCATACAGTACAATATCCATATTGGAAGTTTACACTAGGCCCCTTCTCCATGACGTTTGCGACGCTGCGCTAGCGGCGTCGGCCGCTCTGGCGCGGTGACGGAACGGGCCGTACTGCTCATCGCTCCCCATGCTCGACAATCTCACTCAACGGATGGCGCGCGTCGTCAAGACGCTGCGCGGCGAAGCCCGCCTCACCGAGGCGAACACCCAGGAGATGCTGCGCGAAGTGCGCCTCGCGCTCCTCGAAGCGGACGTGGCGCTGCCCGTCGTGCGCGACTTCATCGCGAAGGTGAAGGAGAAGGCGCTCGGCGAGGAAGTGATCGCCAGCCTGTCGCCGGGTCAGGCGCTCGTCGGCGTCGTGCAGCGCGAGCTGACGGCCGTGATCGGCGGCGACTACGAAGGCAAGGCCGCCGAACTGGACCTCGCCGTCACGCCGCCTGCAATCATTCTGATGGCGGGTCTGCAGGGCGCGGGTAAGACGACCACCGTCGGCAAGCTCGCGAAGCTGCTGCGCGAGAAGTACAAGAAGAAAGTGCTGACCGTGTCGTGCGACGTGTATCGCCCCGCCGCTATCGCTCAGTTGAAGACCGTGACCGAGCAGGTCGGCGCCGATTTCTTCCCATCGCAACCGGACCAGAAGCCCGTCGACATCGCGCGTGCCGCCGTCGACTGGGCGAAGCGTCACTATCACGATGTGCTGCTCGTCGACACGGCCGGCCGTCTCGGTATCGACGAAGCGATGATGAACGAGATCACGGCGCTGCATAAGGCGCTCGATCCGGCGGAAACGCTCTTCGTCGTCGATGCGATGCTCGGTCAGGATGCCGTGAACACCGCGAAGGCGTTCAACGACGCACTGCCGCTCACGGGCGTCGTGCTGACGAAGCTCGACGGCGACTCGCGCGGTGGCGCGGCGCTGTCCGTGCGTCATGTGACGGGCAAGCCGATCAAGTTCGTCGGCGTCGCGGAAAAGCTCGATGGCCTCGAGATCTTCTATCCGGACCGGATGGCGAACCGGATTCTCGGCATGGGCGACATTCTCGCGCTCGTCGAGGAAGCGCAGCGCGGCGTCGACGTGCAGGCTGCGCAGAAGCTCGCCGACAAGGTCAAGAAAGGCGGCGACTTCGATCTGAACGATTTCCGCGCGCAGCTTTCACAGATGAAGAAGATGGGCGGCCTGTCGTCGCTGATGGACAAGCTGCCCGCGCAGTTCCAGCAGGCCGCGTCGAACGCCGACATGGGTCAGGCCGAGAAGCAGATGCGCCGCATGGAAGGCATCATCAACTCGATGACGCCCGCCGAGCGCGCAAAGCCCGAGCTGATCAAGGCGACGCGCAAGCGACGCATCGCGGCGGGCGCGGGCGTGCAGGTGCAGGAAGTCAACCGTCTACTGAACCAGTACGACCAGATGCGCACGATGATGAAGAAGCTCAAGGGCGGCAACCTGCAGAAGATGATGCGCGGCATGAAGGGCATGATGCCGGGCATGCGCTGATCCCTCTCGGCCGCATGCGCTCCTTCGCAGATGCGAGCGCGCGGCGGCCATCTCGACCCGATGCGTATGCCGAACGAAGGCGCGGGTATATGCTGTAGCGCACCGGGTCGTTGTCTCTCACACTATGTATACAGTTACCGCCCGCCAGACGTCATGAATCGCGAAGAAGCTCTCCACATTTTCCGCCACTCCGAAGAAATCGTTTCGGCCAGCGACGTCCACGCCTCCATCGGCCGCATGGCGGACGCCATCCGCGCCGAGATGGCCGAAGACTTTCCGCTCGTGCTGTCGGTGATGGGTGGCGCGGCGGTGTTCACGGGCATGTTGCTGCCGCACCTGGATTTCCCGCTCGAGTTCGACTACATCCACCTCACCCGCTATCGCAACGCGATCAAGGGCAGCGCGGAAATGCAATGGCGCGTTGCGCCCGCCGAGTCGGTGAAGGACCGCGTCGTGCTGGTGCTCGACGACATCCTCGACGAAGGCGAGACGATGGCCGCGATCCGTGACCGCATCATGGCGATGGGCGCGAAGCGCTTCATGAGCGCGGTGCTGTGCGAGAAGATCATTCCGAAGGCGAAGCCGCTGCGCCCGGACTTTTGCGGCTTCGAAGTGCCGGACCGTTACGTGTTCGGTTGCGGGATGGACGCGAGGGGATACTGGCGCAATCTGCCCACTATTCGCGCGTTGACGGAAGGCGCGTGACGCTTTTCTGCTGATGCCCAAACGAAAAAGCGACCTCATGGGTCGCTTTTTTATTGCTTCATTGATTCAGTTTCAAAGCTGATGCACGAAGGAGCGAATGCCGCCCAGCATCATTTCGACTGAAATCGCGACGAGCACGAGACCCATCAACCGCTCGAAGGCCATCACGGTACGTTCACCGAGCCATTGCTGGATACGCTCGGCCAGCACCAGCACGATCGCGCAGACGATCATCGTCACCGTCAGCGCCGCCACCCATTCGGCCATTTTGCTCGGTGCCTGAGACGTCAGCAGCATCACCGTCGCGAGCGCCGACGGACCGGCGAGCGCCGGAATCGCGAGCGGCACGATCAGCGGCTCGGCGGCGCGCGAATCGGCGCCGAACGGGCCATCGGGATGCGGGAAGATCATCCGCAGCGCGATCAGAAACAGCACGATCCCGCCGCCGATGCGCAACGACAGATCGGTCAGGCTCATCATCCGCAGAAAGCGGTCGCCGACGAGCATGAAGACCAGCAGGATCACGAACGCGGTGGCGACTTCGCGCAGAATCACGCGGATGCGCCGGTGAGGCGCAACACCCCGCAAGCAGTTGATGAAGAGCGGGATGTTGCCGAGTGGATCAGTGATGAGAATGAGCAGGACGGTCGCAGACAGGAAGTTGTACTCCACTGTCCGCTCCCGTCAGTGCGCGAGTGCCGCTTTGATCTTGTCGGTCACGAACCGCGCCGCGCCATCGACAGGCAGCAGCGTGGCTTCCACATCGCGGCGCCCCTGGTACTCGATCTTGCCGTCCTTCAGGCCACGGTCGCCGATCACCAGACGATGCGGCACGCCGATCAGTTCCCAGTCCGCGAACATCACGCCCGGACGCTCGCCGCGATCGTCGAGGATCACGTCGATGCCCGCTGCGACGAGTTCCGCGTACAGCTTGTCGGCGTGTTCGCGCACGGCGTCGCTGCGGTCATAGCCCATCGGGCACAGCACGACTTCGAACGGCGCGATCGATTCCGGCCAGATGATGCCCTTCTCGTCGAAGTTCTGTTCGATCGCGGCGCCGAGGATACGCGTGATGCCGATGCCGTAGCAGCCCATCTGCATCGATTGCGGCTTGCCCGACTCGTCCAGATACTTCGCGTTCATCGCATCCGAATACTTGGTGCCAAGTTGAAACACGTGGCCGACTTCGATGCCGCGGCAGATCTCGATGACGCCCTTGCCGTCCGGCGACGGGTCGCCCCTCTTCACGTTGCGGATATCCGCGACGACGGGCTCAGGCAGATCACGCCCCCAGTTGACGCCCGTCGTGTGGAAATCCACTTCGTTCGTGCCGACGACGAAATCGCTCATGTTCGCGACCGTGCGGTCCGCGATCACCTTGACCGGCTTTTTCGTGTTGAGCGGCCCCAGGTAGCCCGGCGGCGTGCCGAACCACTCGACGATTTCTTCTTCCGTCGCGAAGCGGTACTCGGCGAGGCCCGGCAGCTTGTTCGTCTTGATCTCGTTCAGATCGTGATCGCCGCGCAGCATCAGCAGCCAGATGGTCGGCTCGGCGCCTGCGTTTTCCGCTTTGTTGTCGGTAGCGAGAACGATCGACTTGATCGTGCGCTCGAGCGGGATGTCCAGGTACTCGGCCACGGCTTCGCACTTTGCCTTGCCCGGCGTCGGCGTCTTCTTCAGCTCTTCCTTCGGCGCTGCGCGTTCGGCGATCAGCGGCAGCGCTTCAGCCGCTTCGACGTTCGCCGCGAAGTCGGAGGTCGGGCAATACGCGATGTCGTCCTCGCCCGTCTCCGCGATCACGTGGAACTCGTGCGAACCACTGCCGCCGATCGAGCCGTTGTCCGCCGCGACCGCGCGAAAATCGAGACCGAGGCGCGTGAAGATGCGCACGTAAGCTTCGTACATCTTGCGATACGTCTCTTTCAGGCCGTCGAGGTCCTTATCGAATGAGTACGCGTCCTTCATGATGAACTCGCGGCCGCGCATCACGCCGAAGCGCGGGCGGATCTCGTCGCGGAACTTCGTCTGGATCTGATAGAAGTTCACGGGCATCTGCCGGTAGCTCTTGATCTGGTTGCGCGCGATGTCGGTGACCACCTCTTCGTGCGTCGGTCCCATCACGAAGTCGCTCTCCTTGCGGTCCTTGAAGCGCAGCAGCTCGGGGCCGTACTTTTCCCAGCGGCCCGATTCCTGCCACAGCTCCGCCGGCTGTACGGCCGGCATCAGCAGTTCGAGCGCGCCTGCCCGGTTCATTTCTTCGCGCACGATCGCTTCCACCTTGCGGATCGAGCGCAGGCCGATTGGCAGGTAGTTATAAATGCCGCCAGCGACGCGACGGATCATCCCGGCGCGAACCATGAGCTTGTGACTGACGATTTCCGCGTCAGAAGGCGCTTCCTTCAGGGTGCCGATAAAGAAACGGGAGGCTTTCATTCAGAATTTTCCAAAAGCGGCGGACCAAAAGGGCCGCCCGAAGAGGTAAGACGATGGGTTCGCGCGCCTGAGCGCCGGCCACACCAACACACGCCGAATAGCGATTGTCGCATGCGCCGGCATTTGTCCAGCGGCGTTGGGAAGCGGCTCTCGCGGCGGCGGGCGCAGCCTGTTACGTCCAATCGCGCCAATCTGGTGCGAAGCGGTGCGTCGGACCCGTTATCTGTTTATAATCAAAGCAATTTTAAAGGATTCGAAGGTGGTTGTATGCTGGATCGTGAAGGCTTTCGCCCGAACGTCGGCATCATCCTCTTGAACGCTCGCAACGAGGTGTTTTGGGGCAAACGGCTCCGTGAACATTCCTGGCAGTTTCCGCAAGGGGGCATCAAATACGGTGAAACCCCCGTGCAAGCGATGTATCGGGAGTTACACGAAGAAACCGGCCTGCTTCCGGAGCATGTCAAGGTTATCGGTCGCACGCGCGACTGGTTGCGTTACGAGGTGCCGGACAAGTTCATCAAGCGCGAGGTTCGCGGTCACTACCGCGGCCAGAAGCAGATCTGGTTCCTGCTCCGGATGATTGGACGCGATTGCGACATCTGTTTGCGCGCGACCGATCACCCGGAGTTCGATGCCTGGCGCTGGAATGAGTACTGGGTGCCGCTCGACTGCGTGATCGAGTTCAAGCGGGATGTGTATCAGCTGGCGTTAACAGAGTTGTCCCGCTTCCTGCGGCGGCCTCAGCCGCGCACGGAACGGCCCGGCGGACATCATCACGGGCAACGCTATCCGCGGATGGCGTCGTCGGTGAATACGCCGCCCGGAGCGTCGATGGCGTCCGCGTCATCCGTGGCCGCGGTCACGACGACGATCGTCGTCGAAACGACGCTGCGTGCGACAATCGGGTCGGACTGTTCGTCGACGGAAGACCCGGTCGTTCAGGCGCCGGGACTGCGCGACTGACTCTGTGCGGCAATCCATGCCGCATCTGCCGATGCAGCGTGCCGCTGTGGGGTACGACACGCTGCGCCGGCGTTTCGAGGAAACCATATTGAAAGTATCTGCTTTCGCCGTGGCGTGCGTCGCCACTGGCGTTCTGCTGTCTGCCTGTTCGAGCACCAAAAGCTCCAACTCCAACGCGTCCGACGGACCGAAGAGCGACTTTCAGTACCTGCTCGACCGGCCTTCGACCTGGACCGAAAAAAAGGTCGATACGCTCCCGCCAATGCCGCAACCAGGCAATCTGCTCCCGTTCACCGTTTCGCAGAACACGACGCTTCAGTTCGCGCTCGATGCGAAATCGCTGACCGTCGATGACGACGGCGTCGTTCGCTACACGGTGGTGATCACGAGCCCGAGCGGTGCGCGCAACGTCAACTACGAGGGCATCCGCTGCCAGGACTACTCGTGGAAGCTGTATGCGGGCCTTAACGCAGACCACGACGACTGGGACCGCACGGTCGAAAACGACTGGACGCGTATCGAAAACGGCGATCTGAACGCGTACCACGCGTCGCTCTATCAGGATTACTTCTGCTCGAGCAAAATGCCGACCGGCAAGGCGGATGCGATCCTGACCAACATCAGATACAAGCGCGCGAACAGCACATTGATTCGCGGCAATTGATTCGGGCTCGATCCGCCTGCGGAAAGCGCGGAACCTCGATGACGCCGCAACAAAAAAAGCCGTCCCATCTTGCGATGGGACGGCTTTTTGTTTTCGGAGCGACGTTGCGTGACTGACTTCTAGACGAGCACCAGATTGTCCCGGTGGATCAATTCCGGCTCGAGCATATAGCCGAGCACCGTTTCGATCTCGCCGCTCGGACGACGCTGGATCAGCTTCGCCTCCGCGCTGCTGTAGTTCGTCAGTCCGCGCGCGACCTCACGCCCGGACGCGTTCAGACACGCAATCACCTCGCCGCGCGCAAACGCGCCCTGCACGCCGACGACGCCGATCGGCAGCAGGCTCTTGCCGCCCTCGGTGAGCTTTTCGACCGCGCCGTCGTCGATCACGACATGTCCGCGCACCTGCAGGTGATCCGCCATCCACTGCTTGCGCGCCGCCATCCGAGCGGTACGCGCGATGAGTTGTGTGCCGATCGCCTCGCCCGCTGCGAGCCGCGCGAGCACATCCGCCTCGCGGCCGCTTGCGATCACCGTGTTCGCACCGCTATGCGCCGCACGTTTCGCCGCGAGAATCTTCGTCAGCATGCCGCCGCGGCCGATGCTCGACCCGGCGCCGCCTGCCATCGCTTCCAGTTCCGGTGTACCGGCGTCGGCCTGCTGGACGAGAGTCGCGCTCGGATCCTTGCGCGGATCGGCGGTGAACAAGCCTTGCTGGTCGGTGAGGATGATCAACGCGTCGCCTTCGATCAGGTTCGCGACCAGCGCACCGAGCGTATCGTTGTCGCCGAACTTGATCTCGTCGGTGACGACCGTGTCGTTCTCGTTGATGATCGGCACGACGCCAAGACGCAGCAGCGTCAGCAGTGTCGATCGCGCGTTCAGATAGCGTTCGCGATCGGCCATATCGGCGTGCGTCAAAAGGATCTGCGCAGTGCGGATCGAATGCTCAGCGAAGCGGCTTTCGTAGACCTGCGCGAGCCCCATCTGCCCGACGGCGGCGGCCGCCTGCAGCTCGTCGATTTCGCGCGGGCGCTTCGTCCAGCCAAGGCGTTGCATGCCCTCGGCGATCGCGCCGGAGCTGACGAGCACAACTTCCTTGCCCTGTTCGCGCAGCGCGGCAATCTGAGCGGCCCAGAGACCGATTGCTGCATGATCGAGCCCGCGCCCGTCGTTCGTGACGAGGCTCGACCCGACTTTCACCACCAATCGCCTGGAATCTGCGATAACGGAACGCATTGTGCGCGGTCTCCAAGATGATTCGTAAGGCCGGCGCGTGCTGGGAGTACGCCGGCATCCGGGTTACGGCTGCTTACTCCTGCGGCTCCGCCGATGCTCCCGCGCTGCCCGCCTGCTGCTCGCGAAAACGCACGTCGGCGGCCAGATCTTCCGCTTCGGCGGCACGATGCGCATCGGAGTGCGCGGCGAGGTAGTCGTAGACCGCGTAGCAGAGATTCTCACAGCCTTGGCCCGTCAGCGCCGAAATTTCGAAAACGGGACCGTCCCATTCGAAGTCTTTGATAAAGCGGGCGACGCGCGCTTCCCGCTCTTCTTCCGAGATCATGTCGAGCTTGTTCAGCACGAGCCAGCGCGGCTTGCCGTACAACTCCTCGTCGTACTTGCGCAGTTCGTTGACGATCGCCTTCGCTTCGGCGACGGGATCGACGCTTTCGTCGAACGGCGCGAGATCGATGATGTGCAGCAGCAGGCCCGTGCGCTGCAAGTGCCGCAGAAACTGGTGGCCCAGGCCCGCGCCTTCCGCCGCGCCTTCTATCAGACCGGGAATGTCGGCGATCACGAAGCTGCGGCTCGGCCCGACTCGAACGACGCCGAGATTCGGCGCGAGCGTCGTGAACGGATAATCGGCGATTTTCGGCTTCGCGTTCGACACCGACGAAATGAACGTCGACTTGCCCGCGTTCGGCATGCCCAGCAAGCCAACGTCCGCGAGCACCTTCAATTCGAGACGCAGCATGCGGCGCTCGCCCGGCTTGCCGTCCGTCTTCTGCCGCGGCGCGCGGTTTGTGCTGGACTTGAAGTGCAAATTGCCAAGACCGCCCGCGCCGCCTTGCGCGACCAGCACGGTCTGGTTGTGCTCGGTGAGGTCGGCGATCATCTCGCCCGTGTCCATGTCCGCGATGATCGTGCCGACGGGCATGCGCAGCGTGATGTCGTCGCCGCCCTTGCCGTAGCAGTCCGATCCGCGGCCGTTCTCGCCGTTGCGCGCCTGATGCTTTTTCGCGTAGCGGTAGTCGATCAACGTGTTGATGTTGCGATCTGCGACTGCATAGACGCTGCCGCCGCGGCCGCCGTCGCCGCCGTCCGGACCGCCGAACGGGACGAATTTCTCGCGGCGCATCGACGCGCTGCCATCTCCTCCGTCGCCGGCGATGACTTCGATCCTCGCTTCGTCAATGAACTTCATGCGTTACTCCGTCCCGTGTGTATTGCTATTTTGCCGCGCGTTGCGCGCGTGCACCATTGGCCGTTTGGCCAGATCGACCTTGATTCTTGTCGGTTCGCGACAATGGAATGCGGCGACGATACGGGTCCGCGAACGAAAACTCTCACAGCAGACCCGCAAACAAGACCCGCAAACAAAAAGGCCCCGCAAACTTCGCGGGGCCTTTTTTCCGGTCCTGAAGCCCGTGGTGCCTGATTTAATCTCAGACAGCCGGGACGACGTTGACCATGTGCTTCTTGTCGGCGCCCTTCGTCGTGAACTTGACGTGGCCGTCGACCAGTGCAAACAGCGTGTGATCCTTGCCGATGCCGACGTTCTCGCCAGCGTGCATGCGCGTACCGCGCTGACGCACGATGATGCCGCCAGCCAGGATCGCCTGACCGCCGTAAACCTTAACGCCGAGGCGCTTCGACTCGGAGTCGCGGCCGTTCCGGGAAGAGCCGCCTGCCTTTTTGTGTGCCATGTGATTACTCCTTGCCCGATGCGCTTACGCGTTGATCGCGTCGATGCGCAGTTCGGTGTAGTTCTGGCGGTGGCCGCCATGCTTTTGGTAGTGCTTCCGGCGACGCATCTTGAAGATGGTCACTTTGGCGTGACGACCGTGCGACACAACGGTGGCCTTGACGGAAGCCCCACTGACCAGCGGCGTACCGAACTTAATCGATTCGCCTTCGCCCACTGCGAGAACCTGGTCGAGCGTGATTTCAGCGTCAATGTCTGCCGGTATCTGTTCTACTTTAAGTTTTTCGCCGACAGCAACCTTATACTGCTTGCCGCCGGTTTTTATGACCGCGTACATTGAAAACCTCACTCTGGATTCATTTTTCCCGACGCACCACGCGCGGAAACTCTCAATTATACATAGAGTTAGCTCCGCGGTCAAAAGCAGTTGACAACGGCCACATCAGGCCGTCCGACGCGCGATAAACGCGACATGCCGATGCCAAAACGGCCACGTTCGTAGGGTGTACGGCGCTGAATTACCGCAGTTCGCCTTATAATTCGCGGCACTACCCGAATTCGTCACCATGTCGTCAACCGCCACTCCTACCCCTAACGCAGCCAATCTGCTTGCGCCGATCGTCGAAGACATGCAGCAGGTGAATCGCGTCATCCGGCACCGCCTGGCGTCCGAGGTGATGCTGATCAACCAGATCTCCGAGTACATCATCAGTGCCGGAGGCAAGCGCCTGCGCCCCGCGCTGCTCCTGCTCGTGGCGCGCGCGCTCGGTGACAGAACGGGGCATCGGCACGAACTGGCGGCCGTCGTCGAATTCATCCACACGGCAACGCTGCTGCACGACGATGTCGTCGACGAATCCGATCTGCGCCGCGGGCGTCAGACGGCAAATGCATTGTTCGGCAACGCGGCGAGCGTGCTGGTCGGCGACTTTCTGTATTCGCGCTCGTTCCAGATGATGGTCGGCGTGGGCAAGATGCGCGTCATGGAGATTCTTTCGGAAGCGACCAACATCATTTCCGAAGGCGAAGTGCTGCAACTTCTGAACATGCACGACGCCGACGTAGACGAAGCGCGCTACATGCAGGTGATCCGCTACAAGACGGCCAAGCTGTTCGAAGCCGCCGCCCAGTTGGGCGCCGTGCTGTCGGGCGTGGATGCGACCACGGAAGCCGCCGCCGCTGAGTTCGGCCGACGCATCGGCACAGCGTTCCAGATCATGGACGACTGGCTCGACTACACTGGCACGCCCGAGTCGATGGGCAAGAACGCCGGCGACGATCTGCGCGAAGGCAAGCCGACGCTGCCGCTCATCTACTTGATCGAGCGCGGCACGCCGGAGCAGGCGGCGTTGGCGCGCGAGGCAATTGAACAGGGTGGGACCGATCGCTTCGACGAGATCTTCGACGCGATCACGCGCTCGGGCGCGCTTGATCACACGCTCGAATGCGCAAAGCAGGAAGCGCAAGCGGCAGCAGCAGCAATTTCTTCGTTTCCCAGTTCCATTTACAAGGAAAGCCTGCTAGAATTATGTTCTTACTCGACGACGAGACAGTCTTAAACGAGACTGAAGCGCCGCATTAGTCTGAATCGAGTTACCAAATCGGGGTGTAGCTTAGCCTGGTAGAGCGCTACGTTCGGGACGTAGAGGCCGGAGGTTCGAATCCTCTCACCCCGACCAGATTTTGAAAAAACCGCGCATTGCGCGGTTTTTTTTCGCCCGTCGCTTTGCCAATCAACTGAGTGGGCAGCAAGCCGACCTGGCCATCCGGCCGATGAGAGCCGTCCGGCCCCTCTGCTATATTCTCCTCATCCCTCCCCTTCTCTTATTCACGACGCGTGGAACAACTTCCCTTATGGGCGCAAATAGGCGCCGTCGTCCTGCTTCTCATCTGCTCCAGCTTCTTCTCCATTAGCGAGACAGCGATGATGGCGATCAACCGTCATCGTCTGAAGCACCTGGCCGGCAAAGGCGCGCTCGGTGCGAAAACCACGCAAGGCCTGCTCGCGCGCACCGATGAGCTGCTGAGCGCCGTGCTGATCGGCAACAACCTGTTCAACACGATCATCCCCGTGCTCACCACGTCGATCGCGTTGCACACGTTCGGCAGCAACAGCGTCGTGCTGTCGATTGCGACGGGTATCGTCGCGTTTCTCATCATCGTGTTCGCCGAAATCACGCCGAAAATCGTCGGCGCAACGTTCCCGGAAAAGATCGCGTTGCCGGCCAGCTTGCTGATCGCACCGCTGATGCGCGTGTCCAAGCCGCTGATCTGGTTCGTCAACCTCTTCGCGAACAGCATCCTGCGCGTGCTGCACATCAACACGAAGAGCGCGCACGAACAGCGGCTGTCGACGGAGGAGCTGCGCACCATCGTGCTCGAGTCCGGCAGCTTCATGCCGACCAAGCACCGCAGCATTCTGCTGAACCTGTTCGATCTCGAAAACATCACCGTCGACGACGTGATGATTCCCCGCCGCCGCATCGAGGCGCTCGATTTCGACGCGCCATTCGAGCAGATCCTGCATCAGCTCGAAACTTGCTATCACAACAAGCTAATCGTCTATCAGGGTGACTTCGACCGCGTGCTCGGCGTGCTCCATGTGCGCAAGACGCTCTCCGCGTTGCACAACCAGGAGCTGGAGCGCGACACGCTGCGCGACCTGCTCGCCGAGCCGTACTTCGTGCCGACGGGCACGCCCGTCTTTCAGCAACTCCAGTATTTCCAGGAAAGCCGCCATCGGACTGCGCTCGTCGTCGACGAATACGGCGAGCTGCAGGGACTGGTGACGCCCGAGGACATCATCGAAGAACTGATCGGCGAATTCACGACGTCGGTGCCGCGCAGCGCGAGTTCGCGCGGCGGCTGGAACGAAGACGGCGAGTGCATCGTCGCGGGCAGCATGCCGCTGCGCGAACTGAACCGCTGGCTCCAATTGCGTCTGCCGACGGATGGTCCAAAGACGCTCAACGGACTGATCCTAGAAATTCTCGAAGAGATTCCGGAAGGCGACGTCTGCGTGAAGATCGGAGACATCAAACTCGAAGTGATGCGCAGCGACGACCAGGCGATCAGAACAGTCAAGATCTTTCGCCCCGGTCCCCCGCCGGGGTCGAAAATCAAGCGGCTCGTGAGCCGCGGATAGCGCACCTGGCCATTCGGCCGAATAGCGGCCAGGCGCACGATCCCCGATGATGAAGCCGTCATGTTCTACAGGCGGCTCCCAGCCGGTCTTCGATGCGCACTTCTTCCCATCCGGCTTCGCCTCCGCTCAAGGTGGCCGCGAGCCGGCAGCCACCCGCTATGGCCGACACGGACAGCCCGCCAGCCGTCCGCCTGCTCGCCGATACGCTTCTCGAAGCCGCGCGCCTCAACGCATCCGATCTGCATATCGAACCGATGGAGCACGGCTGGCGGATGCGTCTGCGCGTCGATGGCGTGCTGCACGAAATCGCCCGCCCGCCTGCGCATTTGCGCGACGCGTTCATCACGCGCGTGAAAGTGCTGGCTCGCATGGATATCGCCGAGCGGCGCGTGCCGCAGGATGGCCGCCTGCGGCTGCCCGTCGCTGCGGGCCGGATCGAGGACTATCGCGTCAATTCGCTGCCCACGCTGTTCGGCGAAAAGCTCGTGCTGCGCAGGCTCGATGCGCTGCCAGCCAATCTTTCGCTCGACTCGCTTGGCCTTGCGCCCGCTCAGCGCGATATCGTCGACCGTTCGATCAACGCGCCGCATGGGCTCGTGCTCGTCACGGGACCGACGGGCAGCGGCAAGACGATGTCGCTGTACTGCTTCCTGCAACTGTTGAACGCCGAGTCCCGCAATCTCTGCTCGGTCGAAGATCCGGCGGAAATCCAGCTTGCGGGCATCAATCAGGTCAGCGTTCGCGAGAAAGCGGGCCTCACGTTCGCAGTCGCGTTACGTGCTTTCCTGCGCCAGGACCCGGACGTGATCATGGTCGGCGAAATACGCGACGAAGAGACGGCCGATGTGGCTGTCAAGGCAGCTCAGACGGGCCACCTGGTTTTGTCGACGCTGCACACGAACGACGCTCCCGCGGCCATCGCACGCCTGATCGACATCGGCGTCGAGCCATACAACCTCGCGGCCGCGTTGCGTCTCGTGACGGCGCAGCGGCTCGTGCGGCGCCTGTGTATCGCATGCAGGCAGCCGTCGATGGAAACGCCAGCGTCGTTGCGCGCAGCCGGCGTGCCCGACGCTGACACCACGCAGTGGCATCCCTACGTTCCGCGAGGATGCGAAGCCTGCCACGGCATCGGCTTTCGCGGACGCGTCGGCATCCATCAGGTGATGCCCGTTTCGGACGCGATGCGAGAGCTGATCGTCGCGCGCGCAGGCACGCACGAGATCGCTAGACAGGCGCACGCCGAACAGGTCCGGACGCTGCGCGAAGCGGCATTGGCCCGCGCATTCGACGGCACGACGAGCCTCGCCGAAGCGCTGAGCGCAACGGAGGTCGCATGACGGCAACGACAATCCAGGAGCAGCGCTTCGCATGGCGCGCACTCGACGCGCAAGGCGTGCGTCGGCGCGGCACCGTGATCGCGCCGGACCTTGTGACTGCTCGCACGATGCTGAAGCAGGACGCGCTCTATGGCGTCGAATGGAGCGTGCGCGGCGCAGCGCCGCAACCCAACGCGCGCGCCGCCGACGTCACGCTGTTCACGCGCCAGTTGTCGAGCCTGCTGCGTGCAGGCCTGCCGCTCGCGTCGTCGCTCGAACTGCTGGCGAATGCATCGAAAGACAGCGAACGGGCCAAAGGCATGCCGCGCATCGTCAATGCGCTCGCTCGCGATATCACGACAGGGCTCGGCTTCTCGGCAGCGCTCGCCCGTCATCCGGTGCAGTTCGGCGCACTGTATCGTCAGTTGGTCGAAGTAGGCGAAGCGTCGGGCGCCCTGCCTGCCGTGCTCGCTCGGCTCGCCGACGACCGCGAGCGCGCCGCCGCGCAGCGGGCCAAAGTGCGCGCCGCGCTCACCTATCCCGCCGCGATCCTGCTGCTTGCAATCGCGATTACGGCTGCGCTGCTCGTGTGGGTTGTTCCGACGTTCAAGCAGATCTTCGATGGCTTCGGCGCGAAGCTGCCCGCGCCGACGCAACTGGTGCTCGCGATGTCGGCAGCCGCTGGCCGCTGGAGCGTGCCGCTCGCGTCGATCGTATGCGTGCTCGTGCTCGCCATGCGTCACCTGCTGAGCCGCTCAGAGGCTGCACGGCTGCAGTTCTCCCGAGCGATGCTGCGTTTGCCCATCGCCGGCTCGCTGCTCGCGACGCTCTGTGCCGCGCGCTGGAGCCGCGCGCTCGGCACGCTCCTGTCGGCGGGAACGCCCCTCGCCGACGCATTCGATTCGCTCACGCACGCGACGGGCAACGCCTGGTTCGATCGCGCGACCATCGCGATCTCGGCTCAGCTCCGACGCGGCGTGCGGCTCGCGCCTGCAATGCGCGAAGCGCAATGCTTTCCGGAGGAGATCGTGCAACCCGTCGCCATCGCAGAGGAATCAGGCACCCTCGACACAATGCTGCTCGACGTCGCTTCGTTGAGCGATCGACAGGTCGACGAGAAAATCGCGGACCTCGCGAGCCTTTGTGAACCGCTCGTAATCGTCGTGTTGGGCGGGCTCGTCGGCGGTCTCGTGATCGCGATGTATCTTCCCATCATCCAACTTGGCAACGTGGTGTAGTAGCATCGCAGCCGAACCCACCCAATCGACCATGCCGACCACGTTCACGCCCGTGTCAGACCCATCCTTCAGCGGCCCGCTCACCCGTTTCGCGGGGAGCATCGGCGTTGCATTCGGCACGCTGCCCGCTTTCGCACAGATTGCGTTCGTCATCGTGTTCGGCCTGGTGATCGGCAGTTTTCTGAATGTCGTCGTGCATCGCTTGCCGATCATGCTCGAACGCGCGTGGCGCGCCGAGGTGAGCGAAGCAACAGGCCATTCATTCGACGACGACGGCCTGCCCGCACGCTATAACCTCTGGCTGCCGCGCAGCGCCTGTCCTCATTGCGGCCACGTGCTGCGCGCGTGGGAGAACATTCCTGTATTCAGCTATCTGATGCTGCGCGGCCGTTGCTCGCAATGCAAAAGCCGCGTGAGCTTTCGCTATCCGCTGCTCGAACTGTCGAGCGCGGCGCTGGCGCTCGGCGCGTTCGCCTCGTTCGGCCCGACGGGTACGGCGCTCGCGGCATACGGACTTTGCGCCGCGCTGCTCGCGATGAGCGCGATCGACATCGACACACATCTGCTGCCCGACTCGATGACCTTGCCGTTGCTGTGGGCGGGCTTTATCGTCAACTTCAATTCGGTGTTCGCGAGCCTGCACGACGCCGTGATCGGCGCAATCGCCGGCTACCTGGTGCTGTGGTGCGTGCACTGGGTGTTCAGGCTTGTGCGCGGAATCGAAGGCATGGGTTATGGCGATTTCAAGCTGCTCGCCGCGCTCGGCGCCTGGCTTGGATGGGCTGCGCTGCCGCAGATCATTCTGATCGCAGCCGTGGCGGGCGCAATCATCGGACTGGTCGCGACATGGATTGGCCGCATGCGCTTCGAAGAGCCGCTGCCGTTCGGCCCGTTCCTCGCGGCAGCCGGCGCCATTACGCTCTTTCTCGGCACGCCGCTTTATATGGCTTTCGGAGGCTAACGCATGTTCGCTGTTGGATTGACGGGCGGCATCGGCAGCGGCAAGTCCACTGTCGCCGATCTGTTTGCGAAGCGCGGCGTGACGCTCGTCGATACCGACTTGATCGCGCATCGCGTCACCGCGCCCGGTGGGCCCGCGATGCCCGCCATTGCCGCCGAGTTCGGCGCATCGTTCGTCGCGTCCGATGGCTCGCTCGATCGCGGCCGCATGCGCGCGCTCGTCTTCAGCGACGAGAATGCGCGCAAACGGCTCGAAGCCATCACGCATCCGTTGATTCGCGCTGAAACGGAACGCGAGCGTCAACAGGCGCAAGGACCCTATGTAATCATGGTCGTGCCGCTGCTCGTCGAATCGGGCAATTGGAAGACACGCGTGGACCGCGTGCTGACCGTCGACTGCAGCATCGGGACGCAGATCGCTCGCGTCATGCGCCGCAATGCGTTCACGCGCGAACAGGTGCTGGCGATCATCGCGCGCCAGGCCACGCGCGAAGCACGCCTCGCCGCAGCCGACGACGTGATCGTCAATGACGGGGCATCGCTCGAAGCGCTCGACCTTGACGTCGATCGCCTTCATCGCATGTATCTTTCACTCGCGGCCGCATGAGCCGTAAGCGATTCTGTTCACCGTCTGTAAAGCGGGCGCATGTTGTCGGGAACGGCGCGAGCACGCAACGAATGCGCACGATACAGCGCAAAAATTGACAGAAGCTCGCGGAAATAGTGTGTGATTGCTAGGGTAGTCTCACGGCATTAGAATGTCCTGCAATTCCGTCACCGACCACGCCCGAGGCGAGCCCGCTTGATTCTTTACGAGTATCCCTTCAACGAGCGAATCCGGACGCTGCTGCGCCTCGAAGATCTGTTCGAGCGCTTCACGTTCTTTCTGACTCAGGAAGACGCCAGGGAACATCATGTCGCGCTGACTACGCTGTTCGAAATCTCCGAAGTCGCGGGCCGCGCGGATCTGAAGTCCGATCTGATGAAGGAACTGGAGCGGCAACGTCAAACGCTCGCGCCGTTTCGCGGCAATCCGGGCATCGAGCAGAATGCACTCGAAGCCGTCCTCGGCGAAATCGAGCAGACTCTCGCCGGGCTTACGCAAATGCAAGGCAAGACTGGCCAGCATCTTGCGGACAACGAGTGGCTCGCGAGCATCCGCAGCCGCGCCATCATCCCCGGCGGCACCTGCAAGTTCGATCTTCCGTCGTATTACGCATGGCAGCAGACGCACCCCGATCAACGCCGCCAGGACATCGCCAAGTGGGTGATGCCGCTTCTGCCGCTGCGCGACGCCGCCGCCATCGTGCTGCGTCTTGCGCGCGAATCGGGGCAGGCGTCGAAGGTGATGGCGATGCAGGGCAGCTACCAGCAGATGCTGTCGGGCCGCACGTATCAGTTGATGCAAGTACGCGTGGCACCGGAATTGCGGGTGATCCCGGAAGCGAGCGCCAACAAGTACATGCTGTGGGTACGCTTCACGGTGCAGGATGGCGACTTGCGTCCGCGTGCCGTCGATGTCGACGTGCCGTTCCAGTTGACGCTGTGCAGTCTTTAATCTGAGGCAAAACGCCTCATTTATTGACCTTCACCGTTTAGATTGAACGCCTGACCGAATGACCACTGTAGTCAAATGCCCGACCTGCGGAAAGGATGTCCGCTGGACTCCTGAGAACCGCTTCCGTCCGTTCTGTTCCGAGCGCTGCAAGCAGATCGATCTCGGCGCGTGGGCTGCCGAAAAGTACAAGATCGGCGGCACCGACGACGAACCGACAACCGACGACACGCCCGGCGAAAACCGATCGCACTGAACAGCAACGAGCGTCGCCTGTCATCATCGAGGCGCACGCCGCGTGCTGCGGCTGCGGCCGCCTCTTACTCCTCGGCCAGCCATTCCAGCACGGGAATCGTCGCGGGCAATAGCGGCGACACCTGGGCCGGCAACGCCTGCCACGCAAACGCCTGGCCTTCGCGCCCATGCGGCTCGCCGTGCCAGGCCGTCACCTTGCAGAAATAGAGACGCACGTACGCATGCGGATAGTCGTGTTCGAGCACGTGCCAGCGGTGGCTCGACTGCACGTCGATGCCGAGTTCTTCGTGCAGCTCGCGCGCAAGCGCGGCTTCGACCGATTCGCCCGGCTCCAGCTTGCCGCCGGGAAATTCCCAGTAGCCCTCGTAGGGCTTGCCGGCCGGCCGTCGCGCGAGCAGATACCGGCCATCGGGCTGAACCAGCACGCCGACGGCCACTTCCGTGACCGGCCGGCCGGCAGCGTTCAGTTCACTCGCGTTATGCGCGCCGTTTTGCATTCCGTTTTGCACCGGGTCGCTCATGCTTGCGCCCGCCGGCCCGACCAGTCGCGCGCGAACTGCCACGCGACGCGCCCTGAACGCGACCCGCGTTCCAATGCCCAGATCAGCGCGTCACCGCGCGCCGCTTCGACATCGGCATCGTTGCAGCCGAAGTGATGCAGCCAGTGCGCGACGATCGACAGATAGTCGTCCTGCTTGAACGGATAAAAGCTGACCCACAGGCCGAAACGCTCCGACAGCGAGATCTTTTCTTCGACCACTTCGCCCGGATGGATCTCGCCGTCGGGCATGTGCTTGTACGTCTCGTTGTCGCTCATGTACTCGGGCAGCAGATGGCGGCGGTTCGACGTCGCGTAGATCAGCACGTTGTCCGACTGCGCAGCCACCGATCCGTCGAGCGCCACCTTCAGCGCCTTGTAGCCAGACTCGCCTTCCTCGAACGACAGATCGTCGCAGAACACAATGAAGCGCTCGGGACGCGTCGAAATCAGATCGACGATATCGCCCAAGTCGTGCAGGTCGTCTTTGTCGACTTCGATCAGACGCAGACCATCCTTCGAGTGCGCATTCAGACACGCCTTGATCAGCGACGACTTGCCCGTGCCTCGTGCGCCCGTGAGCAACACGTTGTTCGCGGGCTGCCGGCTCACGAACTGCTTCGTGTTCTGCTCGATCACGTTCTTTTGACGATCGATGTTCTGCAGGTCGTCCAGCGAGATCGACGAAATGGCGGGTACCGCCTGCAGATAGCCGCGCCCGTGGCGCTTGCGCCAGCGGAACGCAACGGCCGCGGACCAGTCGACATCGGGCGCGGCCGGCGGAAGCATCGCTTCGAGCCGCACCAGCACGGCTTCGGCGCGGGTCAGAAATTGTTCGAGTTTATCCATGTGGTGAGATCGGAACGAATCTGGAATCAGGAGCCAATCACGCGCATATCGCGCGCAAATCACGAACGGTAGTCGGCGTTGATGCTCACGTAGTCGTGCGACAGGTCGCACGTCCAGATCGTCGCCTGCGCATCGCCACGGCCCAGCACGACACGAATCAGAATTTCGGCCTTCTTCATCACGCGCTGCCCGTCTTCCTCTTTGTACTCCGGATTGCGGCCACCCGCTTTCGCGACGAGCACGTCGTCCAGATACAGGTCGATCTTGCCGACGTCGAGGTCCGTCACGCCTGCATAGCCGATGGCGGCCAGGATGCGGCCGAGGTTCGGGTCCGACGCGTAGAACGCCGTCTTCACGAGCGGCGAATGGCCGATCGCATAGGCAATCTGGCGGCACTCGGCGACGCTCGAACCGCCTTCCACCTGCACCGTCATGAACTTCGTCGCGCCCTCGCCGTCGCGCACGATCAGCTGCGCGAGCGTCTGCGCCGTTTCCGTGACGGCATCGCGCAGCGCGGCGTACGCGGGCGAATCCGTCGACGTGATTGCGGGCAGGCTCGACTTGCCCGATGCAATCAGGATGAACGAATCGTTCGTCGACGTATCGCCGTCGATTGTGATGCAGTTGAACGAGCGGTCGGCGACATGCTTCACCAGTTCGTCGAGCACCGGCTGCGCAACGTTCGCGTCGAACGCGAGGAAGCCGAGCATCGTCGCCATGTTCGGCTTGATCATGCCGGCGCCCTTGCTGATGCCCGTCAATGTGACCGTGTGGCTGTCGATTGTGACCCGGCGCGACACCGCTTTCGGCAGCGTGTCGGTGGTCATGATGGCCTGCGCGGCGTCGTACCAGTGCGCAGCCTGGCGGTTCGCGAGCGCGGCGGGCAGCCCGGCCTTCAGACGGTCGATGGGCAGCGGCTCCAGGATCACGCCCGTCGAGAACGGCAGCACCTGTTCCGGCGCGATGTCCGCGAGGCGCGCCAGCTCATCGCACGTCTCGCGCGCGTGCGCCATGCCCGGCTCGCCCGTGCCCGCGTTCGCATTGCCCGTGTTGACGACCAGCGCGCGAATGCCCTTGCCGCCCGCGCGCACGCGCTCGAGGTGCTCGCGGCATACGGTGACGGGCGCCGCGCAGAAACGGTTCGACGTGAACACGCCCGCGACCGTCGCGCCTTCGTCGACGGAAATGACGAGCACGTCCTTGCGGTTCGGCTTGCGGATGTTCGCCTCGGCCCAGCCTAGCGTGACGCCGGCGACGGGGTGGAGTTGAGCGGGATCGATCGAGGGGAAATTGACAGCCATGGTCGCGACCTGTCGAGACTGAAATGCCGGCGGGCGCCGGCATCGGGGATCAAGGGTGATGGCGCCGGATGGATCTGCGCCACCGCGAAATCACCAGCAATGCACGCTTCAAACGACGCGGCGCGCATGATGCGCGCCGCTCCGTGTGTCACGCAATCTTGCCGTGGCACTGCTTGTACTTCTTGCCGCTGCCGCACGGGCATGGGTCGTTGCGGCCGACTTTCGGCACGGCGCCGGAAAGCGGCGCCGCCGCTGCGCTGTGGCTGTGCGCCATTGCGTCGCCGATCATCGATGCTGCCGCGTTTGCCGCGACAGGCGCCGCCGCGACGGCCGCACCGCCTTCCGCGTAATCGGCATGGCGAAACTCGACGTTCTCCAGATGGCTGCCTTGCTCTTCGTACTGCTCGGCGGCCTCTTCCAGCTGTTCCGGCGACTGGATCTGCACGTTCATCACAATGCGCGTGACTTCGAGCTTCACCGAGTCGAGCATCGCGGCGAACAGTTCGAACGCTTCGCGCTTGTATTCCTGCTTCGGGTTCTTCTGCGCATAGCCGCGCAGGTGAATGCCCTGACGCAGATGATCGAGCGCGGCGAGATGTTCGCGCCAGCTGCGGTCGAGCGTCTGCAGCATGACCGAGCGCTCGAACGCGCTGAACGATTCGCGGCCCACCTGCTCGACCTTCGACTCGTAGGCCTCGTCGGCGGCGGCCGTCACCGCTTCGAGAATCTCGCCGGCGTCGATCGACTGCGACTCGTTGATCATCTCCTGAATCGCGAGATCGAGCTGCCAGTCATTGCGCAGCACTTCTTCCAGTTCTGGCACGTCCCATTGTTCTTCGATGCTGCCCGCCGGCACGAACTGATGGACGATGTCGGCGACCACACCGTGACGCATCGCGCCGATCGTCTCGGTGATGTCGTGCGCTTCGAGCAGCTCGTTGCGCTGCTGATAGATCACCTTGCGCTGATCGTTCGACACGTCGTCGTATTCGAGCAGCTGCTTGCGGATATCGAAGTTGCGCGCCTCGACCTTGCGTTGCGCCGATTCGATCGAACGCGTGACGATGCCCGCTTCGATCGCTTCGCCTTCCGGCATCTTCAGCCGGTCCATGATCGCGCGCACGCGGTCGCCGGCAAAAATACGCAGCAGCGGATCTTCGAGCGACAGATAGAAACGCGACGAGCCAGGGTCGCCCTGACGGCCGGCACGGCCGCGCAGCTGGTTGTCGATACGGCGCGATTCGTGACGCTCGGTGCCGATGATATGCAGGCCGCCCGCGGCCTTCACCTGATCGTGCAGCGTCTGCCACTCGTCGTGCAGCTTCTGGATGCGCGCCGCCTTTTCGTCCTCGGGGATCGACAGGTCGGCTTCAATGAACGCGGCCTGTTTCTCGGCATTGCCGCCGAGCACGATGTCCGTACCGCGACCGGCCATGTTCGTCGCGATCGTGATGCGCTGCGGACGGCCCGCTTCCGCGACGATGGCCGCTTCGCGCGCGTGCTGCTTCGCGTTCAGCACTTCGTGCGGCAGGCCAGCCTTGTTCAGCAGTTGCGAAAGCAGTTCCGAGTTCTCGATCGACGTCGTGCCGACCAGCACGGGCTGACTGCGGTCATAGCATTCGCGGATATCGCGAATCACCGCGTTGTAGCGCTCCATCGCCGTCTTGTAGATCTGATCCTGCTTGTCCAGCCGCTTCGGCGGGCGGTTAGTCGGAATCACGACCGTTTCGAGGCCGTAAATCTCGTTGAATTCGTACGCTTCGGTGTCGGCCGTACCCGTCATGCCGGACAGCTTCGCGTACATGCGGAAATAGTTCTGGAACGTGATCGAGGCGAGCGTCTGGTTCTCGCTCTGAATCTTCACGTGCTCCTTCGCTTCGACGGCCTGGTGCAGACCGTCCGACCAGCGGCGGCCAGCCATCAGACGACCTGTAAACTCGTCGACGATCACCACTTCGCCGTTCTGCACGACGTAGTGCTGGTCCTTGTAGAACAGCGTGTGCGCGCGCAGAGCCGCGTAAACGTGGTGCATCAGCGTGATGTTCTGCGGCGCGTAGAGGCTCTCGCCTTCGCCGATCAGGCCCCACTCGGCGAGCAGCCGCTCGGCCTTTTCGTGGCCCGATTCCGTCAGGAACACCTGGCGCGCCTTTTCGTCCAGCGTGTAGTCGCCCGGCTTCTCGACGCCGGTGCCGTCCGCCTTCTCTTCGCCGATCTGGCGCTCGAGCAGCGGCGGCAGCGCGTTCATGCGCACGTAGAGCTCAGTGTGATCTTCGGCCTGGCCGGAGATGATGAGCGGCGTACGCGCTTCGTCGATGAGGATCGAGTCCACTTCGTCGACGATCGCGAAGTTCAGCGCCCGCTGTACGCGCGCATCGGTCTCGTAGACCATGTTGTCGCGCAGGTAGTCGAAGCCGAATTCGTTGTTCGTGCCGTACGTGATGTCCGCGGCGTACGCTTCCTGCTTGAGGCCATGGTCCATCTGCGACAGGTTGATACCCACCGACAGGCCGAGGAAGTTATACAGACGCCCCATCCACTCGGCGTCGCGCTGCGCGAGGTAGTCGTTCACCGTCACGACGTGCACGCCGCGTCCGGAGAGTGCGTTCAGGTAGGCAGCGAGCGTCGCGACAAGCGTCTTGCCTTCGCCCGTGCGCATTTCCGCGATCTTGCCGTAGTGGAGGACCATGCCGCCGATCAGCTGCACGTCGAAGTGCCGCATCTTCAAGACGCGCTTGCTCGCCTCGCGGCAGACCGCGAACGCCTCGGGCAGCAGCTTGTCGAGCGACTCGCCACTGCCGACGCGTTGCCGGAATTCCGTCGTTTTCGCGCGCAGTTGATCGTCCGTCAATTGCTCGATCTGCGGTTCGAGCGCATTGATCGCCGCGACGGTCTTTTGATATTGCTTGACGAGCCGTTGATTGCGGCTGCCAAAAATCTTTTGTAGAAAACCGGTGGTCATCGGATCGTGGTTGCGTCGCGGCTTCGGCTGGGTTGCAAGGCCGGTTTTTACACCCTTTCACCTTGTTGCAACCCTCGGTCGTTTGGGCCTCGGCGGCTTAGGTCCAAGAGTGAATTCGAATCATGGATTTTAGCACGCGCCCCCGCGTCCGCCTGTGTCAGCAGTAAGACCATTGGCCGTCCGGCCAGGGCGAAAGCACTGCGGATACGGGTGTCCGCGGCATGTGCGAACGTCGCTGCGCGCCGCTGCCGCATGTTACAACCGGTACAATCGCAGCATGGGCGCGCACGCGGCGCGGCTACTATTCAAAGTCCCAGATGAGCCGTTTCTCACCGTTTTCAAGGCAGCCACTGAAGCCCGGGCCGAAGCTGGGCTCGCGGTCGTTCGACGTGCGCAGGCCGCAAGCCGTCGCCGAAGTGCTGAACCGCACCGACGCATTCGCGGCACTGCGCGCCGGCGTCGAGCAGGTCGCCGCGCTGGAGCACGATCTGACCGAATTGCTGCCCGACTACCTGGCGACGAGCGTCGAGCCCGGCTTCATCAAGGACGGCGTGCTCGCGCTGTTCGCCGCGCACAACGCGCTCGCGGCACGACTGCGGCATCTGGAGCCGCGTCTGCTGTCGGATCTGCAGCAGCGCGGCTGGCCGGTGAATTCGCTGAAAATCCGCGTCCGCCCGCAGCCCGCGAAAGAGCCTCCGCGCGAGAAACAGGCGCGCATGTCGCGCGCAGGCGCGGATGCGCTGCACGAGCTCAGCGAATCACTGGAACCATCGCCTTTGCAGGCCGCGCTCGCGCGCATGGCCGCCCGACATCGGAAATGAATTCGCCAAAGAATGGCGGTGGAATGAAAAAAGCGGCCTTTTCAGGCCGCTTTTTCGTTGCTGCTCAGTGATTCTCAGTGATTGCCGAGCGCTTGAAGTCAGGCAAACGCCGTCTGTGTGTCATACGCGAAACCGCGCGGCGCCTTCTGCGGATCGTCGAACGTGACGATCTCATATGAATCTTCGTGCGCCAGCAACTCGCGCAGCAGCGCGTTGTTCAGCCCGTGGCCGGACTTGTATGCGTCGTACGACGCGAGCAGCGGATGGCCGACCACGTACAGGTCGCCGATTGCATCCAGCATCTTGTGCTTCACGAACTCGTCGTCGTAACGCAGGCCGTCGTTGTTCAGGATGCGGTACTCGTCGAGCACGATCGCGTTATCCATGCTGCCGCCGCGCGCCAGGCCGAGCTCGCGCATCATTTCGACTTCGTGTGCAAAGCCGAACGTACGGGCACGCGCGATCTCGCGCACATACGACGTGTTCGCGAAGTCCACTTCGAGCGCCTGGCCCGTCTTGTCGACAGCGGGATGGCGGAAGTCGATCGTGAACTTCAGCTTGAAGCCGAAGTACGGATCGAGACGCGCGAACTTGTCGCCGTCGCGGATTTCGACCGGCTTCGTGACCTTGATGAACTTCTTCGCCGCGTTCTGTTCTTCGATGCCCGCCGACTGGATCAGGAACACGAAGGATGCCGCGCTGCCGTCCATGATGGGGATTTCTTCAGCGGTGACGTCGACGTAGAGGTTGTCGATACCCAAGCCCGCGCACGCGGACATCAGGTGCTCGATCGTCGACACGCGCGCGCCGTCTTTCTGCAACACCGATGCAAGCCGCGTATCGCCGATCGCCATCGCCGACGCGGGGATGTCCACCGGCGTGGGCAAATCCACGCGGGAAAACACGATGCCCGTGTCCGGCGCCGCCGGGCGGAGCGTCAGGTTGACCTTGCGGCCCGAGTGCAAGCCGATGCCAACCGTTTTGACGATCTGTTTGATAGTGCGCTGCTTCAACATGGTGGTCTTCAATTCGATTGAAAATCCTAATCAGGACTTTTTATTTCATAGCGCGAAGTATACTCCAATCGTTTCCGGAGCGCCGTTGCGCTGGCGTTTCAATCTGTTTCGCTGCGTTACCTAATCGGGAAGCGTGATGGGCCGATGCCCGGAACGGAGGCGTTTCCGGTCATCGGCCCGCGTTACGGCCTGTCACAACAGGGTCATAAAAGCGTTGCCGCAGCGCAACAATCACAGTCTGCGCGGTCGCGGCGAAGCTTCAGAGCCGCGTCATGCCTGGCTCAACGTCGCGAGAATACTCGCCGCATCGCTCACTTCAAACTTGCCGGGTGCTTCGACGTACAGCGTCTTGACCACGCCGTCGTCGACCACCATCGCGTAGCGCTGGGAACGGATTCCCATGCCGCGCGCCGACAGGTCCTGCTCCAGACCGAGGGCCTGGGTGAAAGCCGCGTTGCCGTCCGCCATCATGCGCACCTTGCCCGAGGTGCGCTGATCGCGTGCCCACGCGCCCATGACGAACGCGTCGTTGACGGACACGCACCAGATCTCGTCGATACCGGCAGCACGGAACTTCTCCGCCTGCTCGACGTAACCCGGCACGTGTTTGGCCGAACAGGTCGGCGTGAACGCGCCCGGCAATCCGAAGATCACCACGCGCTTGCCCGCTGTCTGTTCGCGCACGTCGAAGCTGTTCGGCCCGATCGTGCAGCCCTCACGCCCGTCCTCGATCAACTCGCAAACGGTCGTCTGGGGAAGCTTTTCACCAACCTGAATCATGCTCGTTCCTTCGCATCGATGCGGAGCACGCTCGCACGTACTCGTGCCGCAGTGGAATTTCCATCCGGCGACAGTGCCCCGAACCGCTTCGCCGATGCGAAGAGGACACCTGTCCGTGCCGCGCGCGCGTTCCAACGCGGCCTCATTGCCGTTCCACCCGCCACGCTCGTGCATTCCTGCTGCGCGCAATCAAGCCACACATCGGATGATTACGCCGCAGAAAGCCCGCTCCTGCGTGAACCTCAGTCCGCCTGCTTGCGCAGGAAGGCCGGGATGTCGTACGTATCGACGCCCTTCTCCTGCAGCGCCTGCACGTGCGAAGCCGCCGTATCACGCGAGGTGCGCCACACTGCCGGCGTGTCCAGCGAACCATAATCCGCCGCCGCTGCGTGATGCTGCGGATAATGCTGCGCTGCGCCGACCGGCTGGTTGTCCGTGCCCGTGCGCAGCAGCGTCATCGGCGCCGATTGCTGCTTCTTCGCCGCGCGGCCCAGACCCGTTGCCACCACCGTCACGCGCAGCGCATCGCCCATCGCGTCGTCGTACACCGCGCCGAAAATCACGGTCGCGTCGTCAGCAGCATAACTCTTGATCGTGTTCATCACTTCGCGCGTTTCCGACAGACGCAGCGAACGGCTCGACGTGATGTTCACCAGCACGCCGCGCGCGCCCGACAGATCGACGCCTTCCAGCAGCGGGCTTGCGACAGCCTGTTCCGCTGCGAGACGCGCGCGATCGACGCCGGCCACCGTCGCCGTGCCCATCATCGCCTTGCCTTGCTCGCCCATCACCGTCTTCACGTCTTCGAAGTCGACGTTCACGAGGCCATCGACGTTGATGATTTCAGCGATGCCCGCGACTGCGTTGTTGAGGACGTCGTCAGCGCACTGGAAGCACTTGTCCATTTCGGCGTCATCGCCCATCACCTCGAACAGCTTGTCGTTCAGGACGACGATCAGCGAGTCGACGTGATCCTCCAGTTGCTGCGAACCAGCTTCAGCGACGCGCATACGCTTGCCGCCTTCGAACTCGAACGGCTTGCTGACGACGCCAACCGTCAGAATGCCCATTTCCTTCGCGATCTGCGCGACCACGGGAGCCGCGCCCGTGCCCGTGCCGCCGCCCATGCCTGCCGTGATGAACACCATGTGCGCGCCACGCAGTGCGTCCGCGATGCGCTCACGTGCTTCTTCGGCTGCCGCGCGGCCCATTTCCGGCTTCGCGCCTGCGCCCAGACCCGTATTGCCCAACTGGATGACGTTCGGCGAGCGCGAGCGCGACAGCGCCTGCGCATCCGTGTTCATCACGATGAAGTCGACGCCTTGCACGCCGCGATTGATCATGTGTGCAACTGCATTGCCGCCTGCACCACCCACGCCCACCACCTTGATGATGGTGCCGTTGGTTTCCGTTTCCAGCATCTGGAATTCCATGTTGCCTCCGTCAAGAAAATAAGTACCGCTTACTCGGCCGTTATTCGGCAGAAGATCGGGCAACCTTCTGTCGCGCGCCGGCCGCCGGCACCAGCGCGTATTTCCCTTTGCTGCAGATTCTTTAGAAGTTGCCGAGGAACCAGTCCTTCATCCTCGTGAACACCTGTCCCATCGATCCCGACTGCACCGCCACCTTGCGGCCGCGCATCCGCTGCGAGCGTCCTTCGACCAGCAGACCCATCGCCGTCGAATAGCGCGGATTGCGCACGACGTCCGCGAGACCGCCCGCATACTCCGGCACGCCGATGCGCACCGGCTTCAGGAAGATGTCCTCGCCCAGTTCGACCATGCCCGGCATCATCGATGCGCCGCCCGTCAGCACGACACCCGAGCTGAGCAGCTCTTCGTAACCCGACTCGCGCACCACCTGTTGCACAAGCGAAAACAGTTCTTCGACGCGCGGCTCGATCACGGCCGCGAGCGCCTGGCGCGACAGCGTGCGCGGACCGCGCTCGCCGAGCCCAGGCACTTCGATCATTTCGTCCGGATCGGCGAGCGCCTGCTTCGCGATGCCGTAGCTGACCTTGATGTCCTCGGCGTCCGGCGTCGGCGTGCGCAGCGCCATCGCGATGTCGCTCGTGATCTGATCGCCGGCGATGGGGATCACGGCCGTATGGCGGATCGCGCCTTCGCTGAAGATCGCAATGTCCGTCGTGCCGCCGCCGATATCGACGAGCACCACGCCCAGTTCCTTTTCGTCTTCTGTCAGCACCGCGAGCGAAGAAGCGAGCGGCTGCAGGATCAGATCGTTCACTTCGAGGCCGCAGCGGCGCACGCACTTCACGATGTTCTGCGCCGCGCTCACCGCGCCCGTCACGATGTGCACCTTCACTTCGAGACGGATGCCGCTCATGCCGATCGGCTCGCGCACGTCTTCCTGGCCGTCGATGATGAATTCCTGCGTCAGGATGTGCAGCACCTGCTGATCGGTCGGAATGTTGATCGCCTTGGCCGTCTCGATCACGCGCGCGACGTCCGTCTGCGTCACTTCCTTTTCCTTGATCGCCACCATGCCGCTCGAGTTGAAGCTGCGGATATGGCTGCCGGCGATCCCCGTGAATACGTTCGTGATCTTGCAGTCGGCCATCAGCTCGGCTTCTTCGAGCGCTCGTTGAATGGACTGCACCGTGGCCTCGATGTTCACCACGACGCCTTTCTTGAGCCCTTTCGATTCGCTCTGGCCGAGTCCGATCACCTCGTAATGACCTTCGCCCTTCAACTCGGCGACGATGGCGACCACTTTCGCCGTGCCGATGTCGAGGGCTACCAGCAGATCTTTATAGTCTTTACTCATAGCGTGCTCATTGCGTGTGATGTTCTGTTACTTCTTGCCCTTGTCGGGTTCCGTAATGAAGCGCATGCCTGCTGCACGAATGGCGAAACCGTTCGGATAGCGCAAGTCCGCATATTCGATATCCTTCCCCCAACGTTGCGTCACTGCGCCCCATGCCGCGGTGAGTCGCTTGCAGCGGTCGTACAGCGTGTCCTGATTGCGCTCGCGTCCCAGTTCGACCTGCATGCCGTTCGACAGCTTCACCGTCCACGCGAAACGCGACGACAGCGTCACTTCATCCGGCGTCGCCCCGACAGGCGCAAACCACTTCCTGAAGTCTTGATAACGCGCGACGACTTCTTTCGCGGACCCATCCGGGCCCTCGAACGCGGGCAGCTCTTCGTCGAGCTCGCCCTGGTTCGCGGTGAACACCTCTCCATCGGTGCTCACGAGTTGATCGGTGCCCCACGTGCCGAGCGGCTGGTACTCTTCGAGCGTGACGGCGAGCGCATTCGGCCACACGCGGCGCACGCTCGCGTGACGCACCCACGGCATCTGCTCGAACGCCTGGCGCGCCGTATCCAGATCGACGGTGAAGAAGTTGCCCTTCAAGCGGCCGACGACGCTCGCGCGCACGGTCGGCGAATTGATGTGCTCGGTATCGCCGTCGATGCGGATCTCGCGCAGCGCGAAGTTCGGGCGCTGGATCAGCCAGTAGCCGCCCGCCGCCAGCAGCACGAGCAGCATCAGCGCGTGCAACGCGCTGGCGGCGAGATTGAGCTGGCGAACGTTGTTCCACATGATCTGCGTGCGATTCCTTCAGTTCTCTGTTCAGTCCTTAAGCGTCAGTGCGAGCACCTTCACGACCAGCTCCCGATAGCTGATGCCGACGGCGCGCGCGGCCTTCGGCGGCAGCGAGTGATCCGTCATGCCGGGCGCCGTGTTCACTTCGAGGAAGTACGGATTGCCGTCGCCGTCCAGCATAAAGTCGGCGCGGCCCCAGTCCGTGCAGCCGAGCACATCGAACGCGCGGCGAGCGAGCCTTTTCAGGCGCGCCTCTTCTTCCGCGCCGATGCCACACGGGATCAGATATTGTGTGTCGTTGGCGATGTACTTCGCGTGATAGTCGTAGAACTCGCCGGCGGGCACGATGCGAATGACGGGCAGATCGAGATCGCCCGCGATGCACGCCGTGTACTCACCGCCGCCTTCGATGCTCTTCTCGACGACAACGATCTTGTCGAACTTCGCCGCCTCTTCGAGCGCGGGCGCGAGCGCGTCGGCCGTCTTCACCTTGATCACGGCGACGCTCGAGCCTTCGCTCGCGGGCTTCACGAAGAGCGGCAAGCCGAGCTTCGCGACGATGTCCTGCGCACGCGCGGCGTAGTCGTCGCCGCGCAGCACTGCTTCGAACGGCGGCGTCGGCACGCCGAGCTGCTGCCACACGAGCTTCGTGCGGAACTTGTCGAGGCCGAGTGCCGAGCCCAGCACGCCGCTGCCCGTGTAACGGATGCCGTAAAAGTCGAGCGCGCCCTGAATCTGGCCGTTCTCGCCGTAGCCGCCATGCAGCGCGTTGAACGCGCGCACAAAGCCTTCGTCCTTCAACGCGGCCAGCGGCCGCTCGGACGGATCGAACGGATGCGCGTCGATGCCCGCGTCGCGCAGCCCTTGGAGCACGAGACGTCCGGAGTTCAGCGACACTTCGCGCTCGGCGGACACGCCGCCCATCAGCACGGCGACCTTGCCGAAAGATTTAGGATCGATACTGCTCATTTCACACCTTCGTTTTCTGCGAGCCGGCCCGGCACTGCGCCGATCGAACCCGCACCCATCGTGATCACCACATCGCCGTCGCGCACGATCGCAGCCAGCGCATCCGGCACTTCATCCACCGTTTCGACGAACACCGGCTCGACTTTCCCTGCGACGCGGATCGCGCGCGCGAGCGAACGGCCGTCCGCTGCGACGATGGGCGACTCGCCCGCTGCGTACACTTCCGTCAGCACGAGTGCATCGACCGTCGACAGCACTTTCACGAAATCTTCGAAGCAGTCGCGCGTGCGCGTGAAGCGGTGCGGCTGGAACGCCAGCACGAGACGCTTCTCGGGAAATGCGCCGCGCGCCGCCGCGATCGTCGCGGCCATTTCGACGGGGTGATGACCGTAGTCGTCGACGAGCGTGTACGCGCCGCCACTTGCCACAGGCACTTCGCCGTAACGCTGGAAACGCCGGCCGACGCCGTTGAAATCCGCGAGCGCTCGCTGGATATCGGCATCTTTCACCTCGAGTTCAGTCGCAATCGCGATTGCAGCCAAAGCGTTTTGCACGTTGTGCATGCCGGGCAGGTTCAAGACGATGTCGATGGGCGGCGCGTCTTCGCGCATCGCCGTGAAATGCATCCGGCCTCCGCGCGCTTCGACGTTGACGGCGCGCACCTGCGCATCGGGTGCGAAGCCGTAGCGGATGATCGGCTTCGACACGAACGGCAAAATTTCCTTCACGTTCGGATCGTCGACGCACAGCACGGCGATGCCGTAGAACGGCAGCCGATGCGTGAACTCGATGAACGCCTGCTTGAGCCGCGCGAAATCGTGGCCGTAGGTGTCCATGTGATCGGCGTCGATGTTCGTGATGACCTCGATCACCGGGAAGAGGTTCAGGAACGACGCATCCGATTCGTCCGCTTCCGCGACGATGAAATCGCCCGTGCCGAGACGCGCGTTCGCGCCCGCGCTGATCAGCCTTCCGCCGATCACGAAGGTCGGATCGAGTCCGCCTGCTGCGAGCACGCTCGCGACGAGCGAGGTCGTGGTGGTCTTGCCGTGCGTCCCTGCGATCGCGATGCCCTGCTTCAGGCGCATCAGTTCCGCGAGCATCACCGCGCGCGGCACGATGGGAATGCGGCGATGACGCGCGGCGAGCACTTCGGGGTTGTCGCTGCGCACGGCCGTCGACACGACGACGGCATTCGCGCCTTCAATGTTCTCCGCGTCGTGGCCGATTGCGATGCGCGCGCCGAGCGCGGCGAGGCGCTCCGTCACCGCGTTGCGCGACAGGTCCGAACCGCTCACCTGATAGCCGAGATTGACGAGCACTTCGGCGATGCCGCTCATGCCCGCGCCGCCGATCCCGACGAAGTGAATGTGTTTGACGATATGTTTCATTGCTTTCCTTCCGGGCTCAGGCTCGGTGTCGTGCCGGCAACCGTCGCGCAGACCTGCGCGACCTGTTCGGTGGCATCGGGTTTCGCGAGCGAGCGCGAACGCTCCGCCATGTCCGCGAGCGAGTCCCGCGTCTGGCTGCGCAACCAGTCGGCGAGCTTCTCCGCCGTCAGGTCGCGTTGTTGTACGAGCAGCGCCGCGCCGTGATCGGCGAGAAACGCTGCGTTGGTTGTCTGGTGATCGTCGACGGCATACGGGAACGGCACGAAGAACGCCGCCACCCCGACAGCCGCAATCTCCGCGACGGTCATCGCGCCCGAACGGCAGATCACGAGATCGGCGTTCGCATAGGCGCTCGTCATGTCGTCGATGAAGGGCACGAGCTGCACATCGTCGCCCGTTGCGATGCCTGCCGCTGCGTAGTTCGCGCGCAATGCGTCGATATGCTTCGCGCCCGCCTGATGCACGACGCGCGGCCGCTCGTCCGGCGCGAGCCGCGCAAGCGCGCGCGGCACCGTTTCGTTCAGCGCCGTCGCGCCCAGGCTGCCGCCCACGACCAGCACGTTCAGCGGACCGCTGCGCGCCGCGTAGCGTGCTTTGGGTGCCGGCGTGCGCGCAAGTTCCGCGCGAATCGGATTGCCCGTCCACTCGGCATGCGGCAACGCGTTCGGGAACGCGACGAGCACGCGCCTCGCGAGCTTCGCGAGCACCTTGTTCGCGAGACCCGCGATCGAATTCTGTTCGTGCAGCACGAGCGGCGTGCCGCTCAATGCCGTCATCACGCCCGCCGGGAACGTGATGTAGCCGCCCATGCCGAGCACGACGTCCGGCTTCACGCGACGCAGCACCGAAAGACTCTGCATG
Source organism: Paraburkholderia franconis (assembly GCF_009362735.1). Classification (GTDB taxonomy): domain Bacteria; phylum Pseudomonadota; class Gammaproteobacteria; order Burkholderiales; family Burkholderiaceae; genus Paraburkholderia; species Paraburkholderia franconis. The sequence goes on from NZ_WHNP01000002.1 coordinate 341,249, forward strand.
CACGCGCGCAGCAGATTCACGGGCAGCATCAGCTTGGTCTTCATGCCCTTGCCGCGCAGGCCGCCGAATTGCACGTACTCCATCGGAATACCGTGCTTCGGGACGAGCGTCGCTTCCATGCCCGACGGATTGCCGAGCCACACGACACGCCAGCCCCACGCCTGCATCAGGTGAGCGACGGCGAGGCCCGGGAACACGTGGCCCCCGGTGCCTCCCGCCATCACCATCAGCGTGCGTTGTTGCATCGTCATACCTTGCCCCCGCGCATGAGGACCCGGTTCTCGTAGTCAACCCGCATCAGCACCGCCACCGCGATGCAGTTCAGCAAGATGCCCGAGCCGCCGTAGCTGACGAGCGGCAGCGTGAGGCCCTTCGTCGGCAGCAGGCCGAGGTTCACGCCCATGTTGATGAAGGTCTGCGCGCCGAACCAGATGCCGACGCCCTTCGCGACCAGGCCCGCGAACGTGCGGTCGAGCGCGAGCGCCTGACGGCCGATCTCGAACGAACGGCGCACGATCCAGTAGAACATCAGGATCACGACGAGCACGCCGACGAAGCCCAACTCTTCACCGATCACGGCGAGAATGAAGTCGGTATGCGCTTCCGGCAGATAGTTGAGCTTTTCGACGCTGCCGCCGAGGCCCACGCCGAACCACTCGCCGCGGCCGAACGCGATCAGCGAGTGCGTCAGCTGATAGGCCTTGCCCTGCGCGTAGCGGTCGTCCCACGGATCGAGGTACGCAAAGATCCGCTCGCGGCGCCACGGCGACGCCCACACGAGCAGCGTGAAAGTGCCCACGGCCGTCGCGACCAGCCCGCCGAAAATCTTGCCGTTCACGCCGCCGAGAAACAGAAGGCCCATCGCGATCGCCGCGATCACCATGAACGCGCCCATGTCCGGCTCGAGCAGCAGCAGCATGCCGACCACGCCGACGGCAAAGCCCATCGGCAGAAAGCCCTTCGCGAAGCTGTGCATGTATTCCTGCTTGCGCACCGTGTAGTTCGCCGCGTAGATCGTCACCGCGAGCTTCATGATTTCCGACGGCTGCATGTTCGTGATGCCGAGGGGAATCCAGCGGCGCGCGCCGTTCACACCCTTGCCGATGTGCGGAATCAGCACGATCACGAGCGCGACGAGCGCAATCAGGAAGAGCTTCGGCGCGTACTTGTCCCACGTTGAGATCGGTACACGAAACGCGATCACGCCCGCGATCGCGCCCATGACGACGAAGATGACCTGGCGCATGAGAAACGCGTAGTCGTGATACGACGCGTACTTCGGCGAATCGGGCATGGCGATCGACGCCGAGTACACCATCACGATGCCGAGCCCCAGCAGCGCAACGACGACCCACAGGAGCGAATGATCGTAGTCGAGCATCCGCGAGCGCAACGGACGCACGCCGTTGACGGCGCTCGACAGCCCGCCCGTGCGCGACGTGCGTTCCGACACAGCCGCGCCGCCTGGCTGGCCCGCTATCGAACCGCGTTGCCTGCCGAGTTGCGAACCGAAACGTTCCGACCAGCTCATATCATCGTCCCCCGTTCGGCAGCGATGTCTTCGACCGCGCTGCGGAATACCGCGGCGCGATGCGCGTAGCCCTTGAACATGTCGAAGCTGGCGCAGGCAGGCGACAGCAGCACGGCGTCGCCCGGTTCCGCGAGGGTACTGGCTGCGCGCGTCGCTTCTTCGAGCGTCGCGTGGTCGGCCATCGCGATGCCGGTGTGCGCGAGCGCGGCGCGAATCTGCGGAGCGTCGCGGCCGATCAGCATCACGGCGCGACACCAGCGCGTCACGGGCTCGGCGAGCGGCTCGAATGCCTGGCCCTTGCCGTCGCCGCCCGCGATCAGCACGACGCGTTGCGCGAGACCGTCGAGCGCCGCAACCGTCGCGCCGACATTCGTGCCCTTGCTGTCGTCGACATAGTCGATGCCGTCGATCGACGCGATCAACTCGACGCGATGCGGCTCGCCGCGATACTCGCGCAAGCCGTGCAGGAGCGGCGCGCCGGGCAGGCCGATCGCGCGCCCGAGCGCGAACGCGGCGAGCGCATTCGTCGCGTTGTGCAGGCCACGGATGCGCAGCGCGTCAGCGGGCATCAGACGCTTCAGCGCGATATCGGGCGGCGTCGCGGATTCGCTCTTGCGACGGCGCGTCGGCGTGGGTTCGTCGGCCGCGTCGCGATCCTGCGCCTCGACGAGCCAGATCATGCCGCTGTCGCGCAGCAGACCGAGATCGCTGTCGCGCAAAGGCTCCGTGACGCCGAACGTCACCACCTGCGCGCCGCTCTGCTCCAACGGCGCGAGCGCCATCACGCGCGCGTCGTCGCGATTGAGCACGCGCACCGTGTTCTTGCCGAAGATCTTGCCCTTCGCCGCCGCATACGCGTCGAGGCCGCCGTGCCAGTCCAGATGATCCTGCGTGATGTTCAGGATCACGGCCGCGTCCGGCTCGAACGTGTGCGCGGTCTCCAGCTGGAAGCTCGACAGTTCGAGCACCCACACGTCGGGCAACGCGGTGTTGTCGATCGCCTCCGTGAGCTTGTCGAGCGCAGCCGGGCTGATGTTGCCCGCGACCGCGACCTTCTTGCCCGCGCGTTCGCACAACAGGCCCGTCAGGCTCGTCGTGGTGGTCTTGCCGTTCGTCCCCGTGATTGCGATCACCTTCGGCGCGTAGCCGCTTTCGGCGAGCGTTCTCAATGCCTGCGCGAAGAATTCGAGTTCGCCCCACACAGAAATGCCGCGCTCGCGCGCCGCCGCGATCAGCGGCACGAGATCGGCGGCGAGCGGCGACAGGCCCGGACTGATCGCGACCAGTTCGACGCCTTCCAGCAGCACAGGAGAAAACGGCCCGCCGACGAAATCGCCAGCGATGCCGTGCGCTTCGAGCGCGGACAGGTTCGGCGGCACTTCGCGCGTGTCGGCGATGCGCAGGCGGCAACCATGCCGCGCACACCAGCGCGCCATCGCGAGGCCCGATTCACCGAGCCCCAGCACGAGCACCATCGGCTTTTGCCGATCCCGAAACTTCTCGCCAAACATCGACTGCTTCCCCTTGCTTACGAATTTGAGTGCTGCTTAACGCAGCTTGAGCGTGGACAATCCGAACAGGCACAACATCAGCGTGATGATCCAGAAACGCACCACGACTTGCGTCTCTTTCCAGCCCGACAATTCGAAGTGGTGATGCAGCGGCGCCATCTTGAAGATGCGGCGGCCTTCACCGAAACGTGCCTTCGTGAACTTGAACCACGTGACCTGCAACATCACCGACACCGTCTCGGCGACGAAAATCCCGCCCATGATGAAGAGCACGATCTCCTGGCGCACGATCACCGCGATCGTGCCGAGCGCGCCGCCGAGCGCGAGCGCGCCGACGTCGCCCATGAACACCTGCGCCGGGTGCGTGTTGAACCACAGGAACGCGAGCCCTGCCCCGCCCATCGCCGAGCAGAAGATCAGCATTTCGCCCGCGCCCGCGATGTGCGGGAACAGCAGGTATTTCGAGTAGACGGCGCTGCCCATCACGTACGCGAACACGCCGAGCGACGAGCCGACCAGCACGACGGGCATGATCACGAGGCCGTCGAGACCATCGGTGAGATTCACCGCGTTGCTCGAACCGACGATCACGAAGTACGTGAGCGCGATGAAGCCCCATACGCCGAGCGGATAGGTCATCGACTTGAGGAACGGCAACAGCAGGTCGGCGCGCGCGGGCAGGCCCATCGACAGGCCGCTGCGCACCCACGCCATGAACAGGTCGAACACGCGCACGTTGCTCGCTTCCGACACGCTGAACGCGAGGTACACAGCAGCGAAGAGTCCGATCACCGACTGCCAGAAATACTTTTCGCGCGACGACATCCCGCGCGGGTCCTTGTAGACGACCTTGCGGTAATCGTCGACCCAGCCGATCACGCCGAAGCCGAACGTGACGAGCATCACGATCCAGATGAAGCGGTTGGTCAGATCGGCCCACAGCAGCGTCGACACGGCGATGCCGATCAGGATCAGCACGCCGCCCATCGTCGGCGTGCCGGATTTCACAAGGTGCGTCTGCGGGCCGTCCTTGCGCACGGCCTGGCCGACCTTCATCGCCGTCAGCTTGCGGATCACCCACGGGCCGCAGACGAGCCCGATCAGCAGCGCGGTGATCGTCGCCGCGACAGCACGAAACGTCAGATAACTGAACACGCGCAAAAAGCCGACGTCGTTCTGCAGCCATTGCGCCAGCGCCAGTAGCATACTTCTGTCCTTCTCTTTCAGTGTGCGCCGGGCGCCGTGCCCGGTGCGGGTTGTGGATTCGTAACGGCGTCCACCACGCGTTCCATTTTCATGAAGCGCGAGCCTTTCACGAGATACGTCGCAGCCGCGCCGTACGCGGCCTGCTGCAATTGCGCGACGAGCGCATGCACGTCGTCGAAATGCTTTGCTTCGCTGCCGTAAGCGGCGCACGCGTCGCGCGACGCGTCGCCCAGCGCGTACAGCGCATCGATGCCGCGCGCCTTCGCATATACGCCAACTTCGCGATGAAATTCCGGGCCGTTGTCGCCGACTTCGCCCATGTCGCCCATCACCAGCACGCGCGGCGACGGACGCGCGGCCAGCACGTCGATTGCGGCGATCATCGAATCGGGATTCGCGTTGTAGGTGTCGTCGATCACGGTCGCGCCCGCCATCGCGCCGAGCACCGCGCGCTTCACCTGCAGGCGGCCCTTCACCGCGCCGAACGCTTCGAGACCGCGCTTGATCGCATCGAGCGCGACACCTGATGCGAGCGCCGCCGCCGTCGCCGCCAGCGCGTTGTGCGCGTTGTGCGCGCCGAGCACTTGCAGCGTGACGTCGACGTGGCCTTCGGACGTATCGATGCTCAGCTGATTGCCGTCGAGCGTGCCCTGAACGGCTGCCTGCGTCGTGTGCTCCGCCGTGTTCAGCGCGAAATCGATAATGCGGCTGCCCGTCGCCGCGACGCGCCAGATGCTGGCGTAGGCGTCGTTGGCGGGAAACACGGCGACGCCTTCCGGCTTCAGTGCGTGAATCACGGCTGCGTGTTCGAGCGCGACGGCCTCGACGGTTGCCATGAACTCCTGATGCTCGCGCTGCGCGTTATTGACGACAGCGACAGTCGGTTCGGCGATCTTGCCGAGCAGCGCCGTTTCGCCCGGATGATTCATGCCGAGTTCGACGACGGCGAGCTTGTGCGCTTCGCTCAAACGGAACAGCGTCAGCGGCAAGCCGACGTCGTTGTTGAAATTGCCTGCCGTCGCGAGACGCGATGACTCGCCGACGGCCGCGGCGAAGATCGACGAGATCATTTCCTTGACCGTCGTCTTGCCGTTGCTGCCCGTCACCGCGACGAGCGGCATCGCAAAGCGCCGGCGCCAGCCATTCGCGAGCGCTCCCAATGCCGTGCGCGTGTCGCCCGGCACGCGCAACGCGGGGACGTTGAAGTTCTCCGGCGTGCGCGCGACGAGCACCGCGCTCACGTTGCGCGCGGCGACGTCAGCGAGAAAGTCGTGCGCGTCGAAGCGGTCGCCCTTCAGCGCGACGAACAGGTCGCCGGGACCGCACGTGCGGCTGTCCGTCGAGATGCCGTCGAACGAAACCGATTCGTCGCCCGTCACCGTTGCGCCCGGAATGACGGCGGCTGCCTCACGCAGCGAAAACATGGCGTCACCTCGCCGGGTCATTCGCCACCTCCGCGTCCGTGCGTCGCGCGGGCCGCGAGCGCGAGCCGTGCGTGATCCTGATCCGAGAACGCGCGCTTCTTGCCCATGATTTCCTGCGTCGATTCGTGGCCCTTGCCCGCCAGCACGACAACGTCTTCGCGCGCGGCGCAGCGCACCGCTTGCAGGATCGCGCTCGCTCGGTCTTCGATGCGGCGCGCCTTCGACTCGTCCTTCATGCCGGCCGCGATCTGGTCGATGATTTTTTGCGGATCTTCGCTGCGCGGGTTGTCGCTCGTCACGACGACGGCGTCGGCGCAGCGCTCCGCGATCGCGCCCATCAGCGGACGCTTCGTCGCGTCGCGGTCGCCGCCGCAGCCGAACATGCAGATCAGCTTGCCGCTGCGCGCATCGGCAATCGGGCGCAATGCCGTGAGCGTCTTTTCGAGCGCATCCGGCGTGTGCGCGTAGTCGATCACGACGAGCGGTTCGTCGTTCTGCACACGACCGCCGAGGCGCTGCATGCGGCCGTTCACCGATTCGAGCTTCGCGAGTTCGGCAACGGCGGCATCGAACGGCAGATCGGACGCGAGCAGCGCGCCGAGCACGCCGAGCAGATTGCTCACGTTGAATGCACCGAGCGTGTTGACCTCGATCTCCGTGTCGCCCCAATCCGATGCGATATGAAATGCAGTGCCCGTTGCCGTCGCGCGCACATTCGACGCGACGATCCACGCATCGGCCTGCACGTCGGCGTGCTGTTCGAGCGCATAGGCGATCGTCTTCGCGTGGCCGTTCGTGCTCGCGATCATGCGGCGGCCTGCTTCGTCGTCGGCGTTGATGACGGCCGCTTTCAGCTCCGGCCATGCGAAAAGTCGCGCCTTCGCCGCTTCGTATGCTTCGAACGTGCCGTGATAGTCGAGGTGGTCCTGCGTCAGATTCGTGAACACGCCGACGCTGAACGCCGTGCCGTTCACGCGGCCCTGATGCAGCGCATGCGACGAAACTTCCATCGCGACGCCTTTCGCGCCCGCGGCGCGCAGGTTAGCGAGGCTACGCTGCAATTGCGGCGCATCGGGCGTCGTGAAACCGGTATGCATGAGCTGGCCCGGCATGCCGCTGCCGAGCGTGCCGATGATCGCGCACGGCTCGCCGAGCGCCGTCAGCGCCGCCGAGATCCAGTTCGTGCACGAGGTCTTGCCGTTCGTGCCCGTCACGCCGATCACGCGCATAGCATCGGTTGGGTCGCCGTACCACGCGCTCGCGATCGTACCCGCCAGTTCGTTCAGGCGAGGTACGGCGAGCATCGTCGCCGCGTCGATATTGCCGCTGAAGCCTTCCGATTGCACGAGCACGGCGGCCGCGCCGCGCTCGATCGCGTTGTCGATGAACGGACGGTTGTCCGCTCCGTCGACGGCATAGGCGAGAAACACGTCGCCCGCCGCAATCGTGCGGGTATCGGCATGCAAATGTGCGCCTGGCTGCACGCGCGCGCGCAGCCAGGCGAGCGCGTCAGCAATCTGCTGTTGCGCCGGATGAGAAGAACGCAGCGCACTCATCGAACTACTCCGGGGCGGTTCTTCGCGTTGTCTGAAATCGTCAACTTCTTCGGCACCGCGTGCGTCGCAAGTCTTTTCGCGCCGTTGGCTGCCGGTTGGGATGCGGCCGCGGGCGTGGCGGGGTTCACGTCGTCGGAAACGACCATCTGCTTGACGGGCTGATCGGGCGGCACGTTCAGTGATCGCAGCGTATCGCCGGCGATCGACGAGAACACGGGGCCCGACACCTGGCCGCCGAAGTGGCTGCCCGCCGTCGGTTCGTCGACGGACACGGCCACCACGATGCGCGGATTCGGCATCGGCGCCATGCCGACGAACGACGCGCGGTACTTGCTGTGATCGTAGCCGCGCCCGACGTGCTTGTACGCCGTACCCGACTTGCCGCCGACGCGATAGCCCGGCACCGCCGCATCCGGCGACGTGCCGCCCGGCGAGACGACGGTTTCGAGCATCGCGCGCACTTCACGTGCGGTGGTCGGCGAGAAAACCTGCGCGCCTGTCATCGGCTGATCTTTCGGCGTGCGGAAGATCGACACGGGCAGGATCTGGCCGTCGTGCGCGATCGCCGTGTACGCGCGCCCGAGCTGGAACAGCGACACCGAGAGGCCGTAGCCGTACGACATCGTCGCCTGCTCGATCCGGCGCCAGCTCTTCCACGGACGCAGACGGCCCGCCGCCGCGCCGGGGAAACCGACCTTCGGCGCCTGGCCGAGACCGATGCTGGTGTACATGTTCCACATTTCTTCGGGCTTGAGCTGCATCGCGATCTTCGTCGCGCCGATGTTGCTCGACTTCTGGATCACGCCGCCGACCGTCAGCACGCCGAACGCGGAGTCGTCGGTGATCGGCGCGCCGTCAAGCACGAAACGGCCGCCGCCTGTATCAACCAGTGTAGTCGGCGTGACGCGATGCAGGTCGAGCGCGAGCGAAACGGTGAACGGCTTCATGATCGAGCCCGGCTCGAACGTGTCGGTGAGGATGCGGTTGCGCAGCTGTTCGCCCGTCAGGTGCGTGCGGTCGTTCGGGTTGTACGTCGGGTAATTGACGAGCGCGAGCACTTCGCCCGTGCGCACGTCGATCACCATCGCGGCGCCCGCTTTGGCCTTGAACTTCTGCACGGCCGCCTTGAGGTTCGTGTACGCGATGTACTGGATCTTGCTGTCGATCGACAGATCGACGTCCAGACCGTTGTGCGGCACGACCTGTTCGTCCACGTCCTCGATGATGTGGCCCAGGCGGTCCTTGATCACGCGGCGGCTGCCGGCCACGCCCGCGAGCAGCTTCTGGTCGCCGAGCTCGACGCCTTCCTGGCCCTCGTCTTCGACGTTCGTGAAGCCGATCAGGTGAGCCGTGATCTCGCCTTCCGGATAAAAGCGCTTGTACTCGGTGCGCTGATAGATACCGGGGATGTTCAGCGCTTCCACTTTCGCGGCCACCTCGATGGGCACCTGGCGCTTCACATAGACGAACGTCTTGTCTTCCGACAGCTTCTTGCGCAATTCCGGCTGCGTCATGTCGAGCAGCTTGGCCAGTTGAGCGAGCTTGTCCGCGCCGAGATCGTCCGGCACCGATTCGGGAATTGCCCAGATCGCGCGCACGGGCAGGCTCGTCGCGAGCACGAGGCCGTTACGGTCGAGAATCTTGCCGCGCGTGGCAGGCAGCTCCAGCCGGCGCTGATAGCGGCTTTCGCCCTGCTTCTGATAGAACGCGTTGCCCGGGCCCTGAATCCAGAACGCGCGCCCCGCGAGCGCGACAAATGCGATGAAGAGCAGGAACACGACGAGCTTCGAGCGCCACATCGGCAGGCGCACCGAAAGAATCGGATTCGCCGAGAACGCGACGCTCTTGTTCTTGTTCGACGATTTCTTCATCGCGTGCCTCCACGAACTTTCGTGGTGGGCGCCGAAGTCGGAATCGGTGCGTCTTCGGCCTTCGCGGAACCGGTGTCGAGCGTCAGATATTGCGTGCGGCCCGTGGTCGCGCCCTGCATCTTCAGCGAGTCGGTCGCGATCTGCTCGATGCGCGAAGTCTTCGACAGCGCGCTCTGCTGATATTGAAGCTGCGAATAGTCCTGCTGCAGCTGGCGCTCCTGCGATTGGGCGCGCTGCAACTGGATAAAGAACTGACGCTGCTGGTTCGTCGCCTTGACGACGGAAAGCGCACAACCCATTACGACGATCAGCAGGAAGATGTTGAGACGATTCATGGCGCGATCCGCTCCGCAACGCGCATCACGGCGGAACGGGCGCGCGGGTTGGCGGCGACTTCGGCGTCGCTCGCGAATACGCGGCCTAGCAGTTTGAGCGGGGGGCTCGGCAGATCGACGGCGCGGATCGGCAGGCGGCGGTCGACAGCAGGCGCGCTCGACTGCGCCTGCATGAACCGCTTGACGATCCGGTCTTCGAGCGAATGAAAGCTGATCACGACCAGCCGCCCCCCTTGCTCCAGCAACGACAATGCTGCTTCTAGTACGACTTGCAGCTCCGCAAGCTCTTGATTGATGTGAATCCGTATAGCTTGAAAGGTGCGGGTTGCCGGGTCCTTACCCTTCTCACGGGTTTTGACGACGTTAGCCACGATTTGGGCAAGCTCGCCCGTGCTGACGAGAGGCCCAAGACGGTCGGACTCTGCCCGGCGAGCAGCAAGCGCCTTTGCAATCTGAAAAGCAAACCGTTCTTCCCCATAATCCCGTATCACCTCCGTCATTTCCTGCACCGTGGCCCGCGCCAGCCAGTCCGCCGCGGACTCGCCGCGCGTCGGGTCCATCCGCATGTCGAGCGGGCCATCGGCGCGGAAACTGAAACCCCGCTCCGGATCGTCGAATTGCGGCGACGACACGCCCAGATCCAGCAACACCCCCGACACACGCCCTACCCCGCGCGCGCTCATCGCGTCGCGCAGTGATGCGAAACTTTCATGCACGATCTCGAAGCGCGGATCGGCGATCTGCTGCGCGGTGGCGATGGCGAGCGGGTCTTTGTCGAAAGCGATCAGACGCGCCGCCTCACCCAGCCTTGCCAGCACCGCGCGGCTATGGCCGCCGCGCCCGAACGTACCGTCCACATAGACGCCGTCCGTGCGCGTGACGAGCGCATTCACCGCTTCTTCGAGCAGCACCGTGCGATGCTGCAATTCGTTACCCATCGCAGGCGCCATTTCCGATTACCTGCGTTCAGAATGTGAAGTTCTTCAGAGACTCGGGCATGCCCTGCGCCATCGCCGCCTGTTCCTGCGCGATGTACGTTTCCTTGTCCCACAGTTCGAAGCGATTACCCATTCCCAACAACATCACGTCTTTTTCCAGCGAGGCCGCCTGGCGCAGCTCCGGCGCGATCAGCACGCGGCCGGCCGTATCGATATCGACATCCGCGGCGCTGCCGAGAAAGATCCGCTGATACCACTTGGCTTCCATCGGGAGCGCGGCGATCTTCGCGCGGAAGACCTCCCACTCGGGGCGCGGAAACAGCAACAGGCAGCCGTCCGGGTGCTTCGTAACCGTCACCCGTCCTTCTGCCTGCCCTTGCAGCGCATCCCGATAGCGAGCCGGGACGGACATCCGCCCCTTCGCATCGAGTGTCAGCGCTGACGCCCCTTGGAACACTTCGCTCCCCTTTTGTCAGGGCGCTGAAAGATGCCGCCCGATTCTGGAAATTTACCGGAGAAAACACGTCGGATCACACAAAAATACACTTTCTCACACTGTCTCCCACTTTAGAGTAACCCCCAACACCGGTCAAGGGAGACGCGCGGTTTTTTAACGAATTTTGTTTGCAAGAACAAGGACTTAGCGCCGCTTGCTCACGCAGCATGCAAAAAAGGAAAACCGTTATAAATGAATGAGCTAGTGAAGCTTGTGAAGGTGATACGTGAAATATGCGAGGGAAAAGCGTGGCGGGAAAGCGTTCTGGTAGGACGAAAGGCGCGGGCCGGCTGAGGATTTGGAGCGATTTTACGGACGGCGCGCGGAGCGCCGCCCACTTCAGGCGAATAGCGTTAAATCAGGTCAAACGTGGTACGCGGTGCGAGTCATGATTTTGGACGCGGCACGCATCAGCGCACGTGCCGGGAACGGCAATCCGGCACCGCCCGCGTCCGTCGCGGCCTTGCCGTGCGCGACTTCATCGACGCGCATCTGCTCGACGATCGCACGCGATTCGTGATCGCCTTCCGGCAACGTCGTGAGATGGCCGCCGAGGTGCAGCTCGACCTGGCGCTCCGTCTCGGCCATGAAGCCGAGACTCACCCGATCGCCAAGGCGGCCGGCCGCAAAGCCGATCGCGAGGGCGCCAGCATACCAGAGCGGATTGAGCAGACTCGGGCGCGAATCGAGCGCTTCGAGGCGCTTGTAGGTCCATGCGAGGTGATCTTCCTCCTCGCGCGCGGCATGCTCGAATGCCTGCTTGAGCGCCGGCGAACGCGTCGCCAGCTTTTGTGCCTGATACAGCGCTTGAGCACACACCTCACCGACATGGTTGACGCGCATCAGTCCCGCCGCATGCGCGCGCTCTTCATCAGTCAGTTCGACAGGTTCGACAGACGCGGGCGGAACGGGCAGCGGACGCGACATCCGCGACACCCCGTTTATTGAGCGTAAACCCCGATCAAACTCTGCAATCAACTCATCAATCAGCATCTTGGCCTCCACGACGCGGCGCGCGCACCACTCCCCGCAGAGCCTTGTACATCAAGGGTTTGCAGCTGACGGCAAGGAAATCTTCAGGGTGGTACCGACGGCCGACTTTCGATTTTAGACCATGTTGCGTAAACGAAACAACGGTCTGGCGGGCGCCCTGCTTTTTCTTTGTTCACTTAGGTGTCTTTGTTACATTACGTGCAACTTCTTTACGAAGTTACGCAAGGCCGCAACGCAGATAAATATTTGCCTTGTTTGAAAATAATTCGCAAATCCTTGGAGATCTTTCGATGAAAAAGTCGCTTCTCGCTCTTGCAGCATTGGGCGCGTTTGCTGGCGTCGCTCATGCGCAAAGCAGCGTGACGCTGTACGGCATTATTGACGAAGGTTTTAACATCAACACCAACTCGGGCGGCAAGCACCTGTACAACCTGTCGAGCGGCGTTCTGCAAGGCAGCCGTTGGGGCATGCGCGGCACGGAAGACCTCGGCGGCGGCCTGAAGGCGATCTTCGTGCTGGAAAGCGGCTTTGACGTGAACAACGGCAAGTCTGGTCAAGGCGGCCTGCTGTTCGGTCGTCAGGCTTACGTCGGCTTGGGCAGCCAGTTCGGCACGGTCACGCTGGGTCGCCAGTACGACTCCGTCGTCGACTACGTCGGTCCGCTGGAAGCGGGCGACCAGTGGGGCGGCTACATCGCTGCGCACCCGGGCGACCTGGACAACTTCAACAACGCGTACCGTACCAACAACGCGGTCAAGTTCACGAGCGCAAACTACGCTGGCCTGACGTTCGGCGGTTTGTACAGCCTGGGCGGCGTTGCGGGCGACTACTCGCGTAACCAGGTCTGGTCGTTGGGCGCTGGCTACAACAACGGTCCGCTGGTGTTGGGCGTTGGTTATTTGAACGTTCGTAACCCGAACGTTTCGTTCTTCGGCAACAGCACGTCGGGCACGGTCAACCCGGCGGTTTCGAACGTCTCGTCGCCTGTCTATAGCGGCTACGGTTCGGCTCACACCTATCAGGTGATCGGCGCGGGCGGTGCATATACGTTCGGCGCAGCGACGGTCGGTGCAACCTACTCGTACACCAGGTTCTACGACCTCGGCTCGTCGTTCGCAGCACCGGGCCTCACAGGTCAGACGGCATTGTTCAACAACGCCGAAATCAACTTCAAGTACCAGCTCACCCCGGCTCTGCTGGTCGGTGCCGCGTATGACTACACGCACGGCAGCAGCTTGAACGGCAACGACGCGGCGAAGTACCACCAGGGTTCGGCTGGCGTCGACTACTTCCTGTCGAAGCGCACGGACGTCTACGTGATCGGCGTGTACCAGCACGCTACGGGCACCGATTCGACGGGCAAGCAGGCTGTTGCGGCAATCAACGGCCTGTCGGCTTCGTCGAACAGCAACCAGTTCACGGCTCGCGTCGGTATCCGCCACAAGTTCTAATAAGTTGTGAATGCGTAGTACCCTCGAGGGCGCCTTCGGGCGCCCTTTTTTATTTGTGCGGGGTTTGCTTTGTTCCTGGTGTGCGCGACCGTCGTGCGATTGTCCATTTGCCGCTGCGCAAATGGAAACGGCCCAATGAGGTAGAGTCCATTGGGCCGTGCTTTTACTGTGGCGAGCGACTGTTTTCGGTAGCCTGTCTACGCGCTTTTCCGGTTCTTCACGCGTCGCGCGCGCTCAAGCCCGGCCGTCACGCAGCTCGCGGCGCAAGATCTTGCCGACATTGCTCTTCGGCAGTTCCTTGCGGAATTCGACGATGCGCGGCCGTTTGTAGCCCGTCAGCTGGTCTTTGCAGAATGCGAAGATGTCGGCGTCGGTGATCGCTTCGTCCTTCTTCACGATGAAGAGCTTCACCGCTTCGCCAGAATGCTGGTCCGGCACACCGACAGCCGCGACTTCGAAAACGCCCGGATGTCTCGCGACCACATCCTCGATTTCGTTCGGATAGACGTTGAAGCCCGACACGAGAATCATGTCCTTCTTCCGGTCGACGATTTTGACGAAGCCGTTTTCGTCGATGGTCGCGATGTCGCCCGAGCGGAAGAAGCCGTCGGCCGTCATCACCTTCGCCGTTTCGTCCGGACGGTTCCAGTAGCCCGCCATCACCTGCGGACCGCGGATGCACAACTCGCCCGCCTGGCCGACCGGTAGTTCGTTGCCGTCGTCGTCGCGGATCGACACTTCCGTCGACGGCAGCGGCAGACCGATCGTGCCACTGTACTCCGTGACGATCGCCGGATTGCACGTCACGCACGGCGACGTCTCGGACAGGCCATAGCCCTCGATAATCGGCGCGCTCGTGCGCTCGAACCAGCGTTTCGCGACAGCTTCCTGCACGGCCATCCCGCCCCCGTTCGCGACCAGAAGATTCGAGAAATCCAGCTTCGAAAAGTCCGGGTGATTGAGCATCGCGTTGTACAACGTGTTGACGGCTGGAATCGTCGTGATCTTGTAGCCTTGCAGCGACTTGATCATCCCCGCAATGTCGCGCGGATTCGGAATGAGCACGCCGAGGCCACCCGTGCGAATCGTCAGCAGGCCGCACACGGTCAACGCGAACACGTGATAGAGCGGCAGCGCGACCACGGTCACGAACTGGTCGATGTCCGGGCGCTTCGAGCGCGCGGGTTCGAGCCATACGTGCGACTGCAGCACGTTCGCAACCAGATTGCGATGCAAAAGCGTCGCGCCCTTGGCGACGCCCGTCGTGCCGCCCGTGTACTGAAGAAATGCGACGTCGTCCGGGCCCTGCTTGACCGGCGTGAACTGGCTGCGAGCGCCTTCGGAAATGGCGTCGTTGAAGCGGATGTGTCTAGGAAGATTCCAGGCGGGCACCATCTTCTTCACGCGGCGCACGACGAAATTGACGAGCATGCCTTTCGCGCCCATCAGATCGCCCATCGACGCCACAACCATGTGCCGGACCGACGTATTGCGCACGATCGCCTGCAACGTGACTGCGAAATTTTCGAGCACGATGATCGCTTCCGCGCCACTGTCCTTCAGTTGATGTTCAAGCTCGCGCGGCGTATAGAGCGGATTCACGTTCACGACGACATAACCCGCGCGCAGGATCGCAGCGATGGCGACGGGATACTGCAGGACGTTGGGCATCATGATCGCGATGCGCGCGCCGCGCTCGATGCCCTTTGACTGAAACCACGCGGCAAGCCGAATGGAGAGGCTGTCGAGTTCGCCATACGTGATCTGCTTGCCCATGCACGCGAACGCCGGCTTCGCGCGGTACGCACGGAAGCTCTCTTCCAGCATCGCGGTGATCGACTCGTATTGGGCGGGATCGATCTCTTTGGGCACGCCGGGCGGATACGATTTCAGCCAGACTTTTTCCATACGGCGTCTCCTCCGTGATTTTCGAATGGTCGTGCTAAAAATCGCATCGTAGCATGCGCTGATGCGTGACTATTCGGGGTTAGCCCCCAGTTAGACGATGCACTCGAAAGCGCCGACTGGGGACCGTGGCAGCGCGGCGGGAACTCCGCTGCGCGTTCAGAAGCGGCTCAGACTCGCTCGATTTCGACGAGGCAGTCGTAGAACGTCGCCGAGCCGCCGAGATCGGTCAGCGCCTGGCTCGTGACCTGATTGGCGTTGCGGCCGTCGGGAGCGAGCTTCTTCCACCAGATCGACAGGCCGACGACGAGCCCCACGCGCGCCTTGTCGGTGACGCGGGCGCGCGCCAGCATCGAACCGCGATCGTTGAAGATGCGGACCTGATCGCCGTCATGAATGCCCCGCTCGGCGGCGTCGGCGGGATGGATGTCGAGATGCGGTTCGCCTTCCGTCGCCCGCAGGCTTTCTACGTTCACGAACGTGCTGTTCAGGAAATTGCGCGCCGGCGGCGAAATCATCGCGAGCGGGTAGCGCGCGGCGAGTTCGGGTGAGCCGTCCGCCGACTCGTAAGGCGGCAAGTAATCGGGCACGGGTTCGAGGCCAGCTTGCGCGAGCCGCTCGCTGTAGAACTCGCATTTGCCCGACGGCGTGCGGAAGCCGCCGTTCGCGAACGGCGCGTCGGGAACGTTCAGCTTCGCCCAGCCGTCGCGCTTCAACGTTTCCCAAGTGACGCCTTCGAGTATCGGATCGTCCCAGCGGTACGCCGACGACGCGACCGTCTCATCGCTCTCGTAAAGCGCCGGCTCCCGGAGTCCCATCGCGTGCGCGATGCCGCGGAAAATCTCCGTATTCGGGCGCGCATCGCCAACGGGCGGAATCGCGGGCAGGTTGACCATGACGTGCGTGTGCCCGTACGACTTGTGAATGTCGAGATGTTCGAGCTGCGTCGTCGCGGGCAGCAGCAAATCGGCGTAGTCGGCGGTGTCGGTCTGGAAATGCTCGAGGACAATCGTAAACAGATCCTCGCGCGCGAAGCCCGCTGCAACGCGCTCGGAATCCGGCGCAACGGCGACGGGGTTCGAGTTGTACACGACAATCGCTTCGATCTTCGGGCCAAACCCGGTGTCGCCCGGATTGCACAGGGCGTTGCCGATCTCGTTCATGTTCACGACGCGCGGTTGATTCGACGGCCACCCCGGCATCAGATCGGGCCGCGCCAGTGCATGCGAATAGACTGGCGCCCAGCCCGACGACGACATCAGCACACCGCCTGAACGCTCGCGCCATGCGCCCGTCAGCGACGGAAGACATGCGATCGCCCGCACCGCGTTGCCGCCGCCGCGCACGCGCTGCATGCCGTAATTCATGCGGATCGCCGCTTTTTTCGTGCTGCCGTAAAGACGCGCGAGATCGATGATCGTCTGCTCGTCGAGTCCGCAGATTTCAGCCGCGCGCGATGGCGGATAGTCGAGCGCGCGCGCCTTCAACTGCTCGAAGCCGAGCGTATGGTCGGCGATATAGGCGTGATCGAGCATGTCGTCCGTGATCAGCACATGCATCATGGCGAGCGCCAGCGCGCCGTCCGTTCCGGGTTTCAGCGCGACGTGCTGATGGCATTTTTCGGCGGTGAGCGAGCGGTACGGATCGATGGCGATCAGACGCGCTCCACGGCGCTTGGCCTCTTGCGCGCGCGTCCAGAAATGCAGATTCGACGCGATCGGGTTCGCACCCCAAATCAGGATCACCTCGCTCTCATCGAAAAATTCGGTGAGCATGCCAAGGCTCGCGCCGTACGTATATTTGAGACCCGCAGCGCCCGCCGCTGCACAGATCGTGCGGTCCAGTTGCGACGCACCGAGCTTATTGAAGAAGCGCTGCGCAATGCTGTCGCCCTGCACGAAACCCATCGTGCCGGCGTAGCTGTACGGCAAAATCGCCTCGGGCGCGCGGCGCGCGATTTCCGACAGCCGCTCCGCCGCGAGATGTAGCGCCTCGTCCCAACTGATCGGCTCGAACCGCCCTTCGCCTTTCCGGCCGACGCGGCGCATCGGCGTCGTCAGCCGGCGCGGATGATGGACGCGATCCGCGTAACGGCTCACTTTCGTGCACAGGACGCCCTGCGTCGGCGGATGATCCGGGTCGCCGACGACCTTGACGGCGCGGCCATTCTCGACGGTTACGCGCATTGCACAGGTATCGGGACAATCGTGTGGGCAGACGGCGCGGGCGAATTCAGCGGGAGCGTTCATATTTATAT
The DNA here is from genome assembly GCF_009362735.1 of Paraburkholderia franconis. GTDB lineage: Bacteria > Pseudomonadota > Gammaproteobacteria > Burkholderiales > Burkholderiaceae > Paraburkholderia > Paraburkholderia franconis. The sequence continues at coordinate 358,723 of NZ_WHNP01000002.1, forward strand.
CGAGCGGGAATTGCGCGAGTGAAGGCCCTGATTCTATTACGTTCCTCTCATCCGATCTGACACGCGACCGTCAAAAATAGCGATGGGCGTAGAATCAATTATCACTCTCTCCGGAATCGACTGTCCGGATCACACTGCTCACTGCCACTTTCTTAATCCACCATGAAACTGATCCCTGAAATCCAAGCCGCACGCGGCGAAATTCAGAGTCTCCGACGAACGATTCACGCTAATCCAGAATTGCGATACGAGGAGGCGCAAACGGCGTCATTGGTCGCAAAGACGCTGGCTGGATGGGGAATCGAGGTACATGAAGGCATCGGCAAAACTGGCGTCGTTGGCGTGCTGAAGCGTGGTACGGGAAGGAAATCGATCGGACTGCGCGCCGATATGGATGCGCTGCCGATCCATGAGTTGAACACGTTCGATCATCGCTCGAAAAATGAAGGGAAAATGCACGCGTGCGGGCATGACGGACATACGGCGATGCTGCTCGGCGCGGCGCGGCATCTAGCGAAGGAAGGCGATTTCGACGGCACAATCGTGTTCATCTTTCAGCCGGCCGAGGAAGGCGGCGCCGGCGCGAAGGCCATGATCGATGATGGGCTGTTTACGCGCTTTCCCGTCGATGCGGTGTTCGGCATGCACAACTGGCCTGGGATGCCCGCGGGCAATTTCGGTGTGACGGAAGGGCCGATCATGGCTTCCAGCAACGAATTCCGCATCGAAATCAAAGGCGTGGGCTCACACGCAGCGCTGCCGCACAATGGCCGCGATCCTGTGTTCACCGCGGTGCAGATCGCCAATGGCCTGCAAAGCATCATTACGCGCAACAAAAAGCCGCTCGATACGGCTGTGCTGTCGATCACACAGATCCATGCGGGAGACGCGGTGAACGTCGTGCCGGATGAGGCGTGGCTCGCAGGCACGGTACGGACCTTCACCACGGAAACGCTTGATCTGATCGAAGCCCGGATGCGGAAAATCGTCCAAAGCACGGCGGAAGCTTACGACTGCTCTGTCGAAATGACGTTTCACCGCAACTATCCGCCCACAATCAACAGCAGCGAGGAAGCGCGGTTCGCGGCGTCGGTGATGAAGGAGATTGTCGGCGACGAAAACGTCGACGATGCCGTCGAGCCGACGATGGGCGCCGAGGATTTCTCCTTCATGTTGCTAGCGAAGCCAGGATGCTATGCATTCCTCGGCAACGGGGACGGTGGGCATCGCGAATCGGGTCATGGCGCCGGGCCTTGTATGCTGCATAACGCGAGCTACGACTTCAACGACGATTTGCTTCCAGTCGGGTCCACTTACTGGGTTCGGTTGGCGCAGAGATTTTTGGCTGCGAAGTGAGGAAGTTGGGCGCGGGTGGCGCTCATCAAACGATGGGGTGAGTGCCTGTTATTTCGTACGGTGAGAAACCGTGGGGTCTTAGCGGACCACTTGGATTTGCCCCTGCATGACCGGACACGCGGTCACGCTTTGGTTGGTGAAGTTGCGCGCTGGCGGAATTCGCGTGGAGAGCAGTTGACCTGCTCCCCATGGTTAGTCCGATAACGATGTAGAGTTCGTTCCCAAAAGGAACGACAATGAAGAAGCGATTCAGCGAAGAACAGATTATTGGCATCCTGAAGGAGGCCGAGGCTGGCCTGAAGCCGGCAGAACTGTGCCGCAAGCACGGTATCTCGGAGGCGACCTACTACAACTGGAAGGCGAAGTTCGGCGGGATGAGCGTCTCGGACGCGCAGCGTCTGAAAGAACTGGAGCAGGAGAACAACAGGCTCAAGCGCCTGTTGGCAGAGTCGATGCTCGACAATGCCGCGCTGAAGGACCTGCTGTCGCGAAAGTAGCAAGCCCGCAAGCCAAACGCGAGGCGGTCGGGATATTGATGACCGAACGCGCGATGGGTGTCACCCGGGCTTGCGGGCTGGTAGGAATTTCGCGCTCACTGTTCCGTTACGAGTCGCGCCGCACCGACGATGCGGAACTGACGGACAGGATGACGGCAATCGCCGCGCAGAAACGTCGGTACGGCTACCGCCGGATTCATGTGCTGTTGCGTCGCGAAGGCTGGCTGGTCAACCATAAGCGGACGTGGCGTCTGTATAGCAAGGCAGGGTTGAGCGTGCGTAAGCGCAGACGCAAGCGCATTGCCGCCGTCGAGCGAAAACCGCTGCCGGTGCCGACAGGCCCGAACCAGAGCTGGTCGATGGATTTTGTTTCTGATGGACTGGCTTACGGCCAGCGGTTTCGCTGCCTGAATGTGGTCGACGACTACACGCGGGAATGTCTGGCTATCGAAGTCGACACTTCACTGCCGGGTCTACGCGTAAAGCACGTGTTGCAACGGTTAGGCGAGATGCGTGGATTGCCTGCATCCACCACGGTAGACAACGGACCGGAATTCGCGGGTAAGGTGCTGGATGCATGGGCTTACGAAGCCGGTGTCACGCTGTCGTTCATCCGGCCAGGCAAGCCCGTCGAGAACGCGTACATCGAGAGCTTCAACGGACGCTTCCGTGACGAATGCCTGAATGAGCACTGGTTCGTCTCGATGCGTCATGCCAGACGCCTGATTGAAGAATGGAGAAACGAGTACAACACCGAACGGCCTCACAGCTCGCTCGGAGATCTGACGCCCAGGCAGTTCACACAGGCACATGAAGCGAAGCAGCTTTTAACCTCGGACTCTAACAGCGGTCCGGACTAATACCGGGGGCAGGTCATCGAGGCACCTTTCGCAGTCGTGTTGCTACTGCTGCGAGGAGATGCAGCCTGGGCAGAGGCGGCGGGGTATTGACGAGTGGTGAAGGCGCCGCGGGGAGAATGAGATAAAGGGCGCCGTAAACGCCACGACCCCGCCTGCTGAGGGGCGGGGTCGGGTCTGGGGTAAGGAGCCTGACGATTACCTACTTTCACACGGGCAATCCGCACTATCATCGGCG
>NZ_WHNP01000020.1 GCF_009362735.1 Paraburkholderia franconis
CTCGCTGATCCAGCAGGGCGATGGTCGTCCCACCGTGATTGTGCTCGACAACGCGAGCGTTCACCACAGCATCGATCAGCACACGCTGGACCGCTGGTTTCTCGAACACAAGGCGCTCCTGTTCTATCTACCGCCGTACAGTCCCGAACTCAATTTGATTGAGATCGTGTGGAAGCACATGAAATACCACTGGCGGCGTTTCGTCACCTGGACAAAGGAAACCATCGACGCCGAACTCGCCGCGCTTCTATCCGGCTATGGCACCAAATTTCAAATCAATTTCTCGTGAACACTTATCGGACCCTTTAAAAACAACCAAAAAGCCGCAAATAATTGGTTCCGTTTCTGAAAAAATCTTACTGATGATTGCGATTTCCTGCTTCAGGCGATGGATGCTACGCGTTCGGTAGAGAACTAGCAGACGAGGTACAATACTATTGAGATGTGAGTTTTGATAGATAACTGGGAACTCAGATGCCCCTATGGGCTCTAAGTATTAGCACTCCGCATACGAGAGTGCTAACATCCATCGTGGTCTGGCTTTGCCGGATCTTTGTCTGAATAAAGGAGTTTGCTACGTGAGCAACACATTGACCCTTCCGAGTACTCTGAGCCCGTCGTCGGCCAAGGCCGGTTCGGCAGGTGCACTGACGCTCTCGCATGCTTCTCTTCTGCCCGGCCACCTGGGCAATATCGACGCCTACATCCAGGCCGTGAACCGGATTCCGATGCTGACGCCGGCAGAAGAGCGCCAGTTCGCCACCGAATACCGCGAGGACAACAATCTCGACGCCGCGCGCCGGCTCGTTCTGTCGCATTTGCGGCTGGTCGTGTCGATCGCGCGCAACTACCTCGGGTATGGTCTGCCGCACTCCGACCTGATCCAGGAAGGCAACATCGGCCTGATGAAGGCCGTGAAGCGCTTCGACCCGGAGCAGAACGTGCGCCTCGTGTCGTATGCGATGCACTGGATCAAGGCTGAGATCCACGAGTACATCCTGCGCAACTGGCGCACGGTGAAAGTGGCGACGACCAAGGCGCAACGCAAGCTGTTCTTCAACCTGCGCAGCCACAAGCAAGGGTTGCAGTCGTTCACGCCGGACGAGATCGACGGTCTCGCGAAAGAGCTGAACGTGAAGCGCGAGGAAGTGGCCGAGATGGAAACACGTCTGTCGGGTGGCGATATCGCGCTCGAGGGACAGGTCGAGGACGGCGAAGAAGCATTCGCCCCGATCGCCTACCTGGCCGATTCGCACAGCGAGCCGACGGCCGTGCTGGCTGCGCGCCAGCGCGACCGTCTGCAAAGCGACGGTATCGCGAGCGCGCTGGAGTCGCTCGATCCGCGCAGCCGCCGCATCATCGAAGCGCGCTGGCTGCAGGTGGAAGACGACGGGTCGGGCGGCTCGACGCTGCACGAGCTCGCCGATGAATTCGGCGTGTCGGCTGAGCGCATCCGTCAGATCGAAGCAAGCGCGATGAAGAAGATGCGCGCCGCGCTAGCCGAGTACGCGTAACGTCGGAGAAACAGTCAGAGAAGCATCGGGTGGCCGAAAGCCGCATCGAACCTGCACCGAGCCCTGCCTTTCGAAAGAAGGCAGGGCTTTTTCTTGGTTCTTCGAAAGCTGCGTCACTGCGAGTCACCCGCGAGCGCTCGCCTTGACCTGATGCGGAACGTGGCCTATTAGTGGTGAATCACCGCCCGGCGGCTCGCGACGCGATGACGCGCCACCAGCCGACAGACTATTCCTACAATCGTTATGCATGCGCCAGTGCGGCTGTCTTGGGCACTGGGTCCTGCCGGAACATCCGGCGCGATGTCGTTACCAATCGATCATGGCCATAACGCTCAATCATAGGAATCCTTCACGCCGCGCGCTCAGCAGCCGCATCGTCGCGTGGGCCCGCGGCCCGACCTTCGCACGCGACATCGCTATCGTCCTCGCCGTCAAATTCGCACTTCTGCTCGCGCTCAAGTTCGCGTTCTTCGATCATCCGCAGGCGCAGCACATGTCGCTGCCGCCCGCACAGGTCGCTCAGGCACTGCTTTCCGTGCCCGTCTCGCCTCCGTCCCAAGGTGACAACCATGCCCGCTAGCGATGTCGTCGACCTTTCGCGTCTGCAGTTCGCCGTCACGGCCCTGTATCACTTTCTCTTCGTACCGTTGACGCTCGGATTGTCGTGGCTGCTCGTCATCATGGAGAGCGTCTACGTGATGACGGGCAAGCCCATCTACAAGGACATGACGCAGTTCTGGGGCAAGCTGTTCGGCATCAACTTCGCGATGGGCGTCACGACGGGGCTCACGCTCGAATTCCAGTTCGGCACCAACTGGTCGTACTACTCGCACTACGTCGGCGACATCTTCGGCGTACCGCTCGCCGTCGAAGGGCTGATGGCGTTCTTTCTCGAATCGACCTTCGTCGGCCTGTTCTTCTTCGGCTGGAACCGGCTGTCCCGCGTCCAGCATCTGATGGTCACGTTTCTCGTCGCGCTCGGCTCGAATCTGTCCGCGCTGTGGATTCTCATCGCGAACGGCTGGATGAACAATCCCGTCGGCGCTGAGTTCAACTACGAGACGATGCGCATGGAACTGTCGAACCTCTTCGCCGTGATCTTCAACCCGGTCGCGCAGGTGAAGTTCGTGCACACGGTATCGGCGGGTTACGTGACGGCGTCGATGTTCGTGCTGGGCTTGTCGTCGTGGTATCTGCTCAAGCGCCGCGACACCGAGTTCGCGCTGCGCTCGTTCGCGATCGCAGCGGGCTTCGGCCTCGCGTCGACACTGTGTGTGATCGTGCTCGGCGACGAATCGGGCTACACGACAGGCGAAGTCCAGCAGATGAAACTCGCCGCGATCGAATCGGAATGGGAAACGGCACCGCCGCCCGCGCCGTTCACGATTTTCGGCATCCCGAATCAGCAGGAAGAGCGCACCGACTACGCGCTGCGTGTGCCCTACGCGCTCGGCATCATCGCGACACGTTCGCTCGATGAACCCGTCGTCGGGCTCAAGGAACTGATGGCGCGCAACGAAGCGCACATCAGGAACGGCATGATCGCGTACGGCGCGCTGCAAAAGATCAAGCAGGGCGACACGAGCGACGAAACGCGCGCGTCGTTCGACGCGCACAGGCAGGACCTCGGCTATGGCCTGATGCTCAAGCAGTTCACGCGGAACGTCACCGACGCCTCCGCCGATCAGATCAGGCAGGCCGCGAAGAAAGCGGTCCCGCCCGTTCTGCCCGTGTTCTGGTCGTTCCGGCTGATGGTCGGTCTCGGCCTGCTGTTCCTCGCGACATTCGTGCTCGCGTTCTTCTTCTGCGCGCAGCGCACGCTGCTGCGCGACAACCGCCGCTGGTTCCTGCGCTGGGCCGTGTGGGCGATTCCGCTGCCGTGGCTGGCGGCGGAATTCGGCTGGGTCGTCGCCGAACTGGGACGCCAGCCGTGGACCATCGCGGGCATTCTGCCGACGTCGCTCTCCGCATCGAGTCTGACGGCGAGCGACCTGTATCTGAGCCTCGCCGGTTTCGTCGTGTTCTACACCGCGCTCTTCATCATCGAGATCACGCTGATGTTCAAGTACGCGCGGCTCGGTCCGTCGTCGTTGCACACGGGGCGCTATCACCACGAGCGGACCGCGACGGCGACAGTCGGCGCAAACACGGCCGCATGAGCGGCATCGGCACGCTTGCATCAAGGGATATCACGCTATGGATTACGCAACTCTCAAACTGATCTGGTGGGCGCTCATCGGCGTGCTGCTGATCGGCTTCGCGCTCACCGACGGCTTCGACATGGGCGCCGGCATGCTGCTGCCGTTCATCGGCAAGACGGACGCAGAGCGGCGCATCGTCGTGAATACCGTCGGCGCGACGTGGGAAGGCAACCAGGTCTGGCTCATCACGGCTGGCGGCGCGATGTTCGCCGCGTGGCCGCTCGTCTATGCTGCGTCGTTCTCGGGCTTCTACTTCGCGATGCTGCTCGTGCTGTTCGCGCTGTTCTTCCGCCCCGTCGGCTTCGACTACCGGGGCAAACGCGACGATCCGCGCTGGCGCAGCGCGTGGGACTGGGCGCTGTTCGCCGGAGGTTTCGTGCCCGCGCTGGTGTTCGGCGTCGCGTTCGGCAATCTGCTGCAAGGCGTGCCGTTCGCCTTCGATCAGGAACTGCGCGTCGCCTATCACGGCAGCTTCTTCGCGCTGCTCAACCCGTTCGCGCTGCTGTGCGGACTGTTGAGCGTGTCGATGCTCGCGGCACACGGCGCGGCGTTCGTGAAGATGAAAGCGGATGGCATCGTCGCGCGGCGCGCGTCCGTCGCGTTGCGCATCGCGTCGCTTGTCGCCGTCTCGCTGTTTCTGATCGCGGGCGTGCTGGTCGCGACGCTGATCGGCGGCTATCAGATCAGCGAGCCGGCCCCGTTCGATACCGTCGCAAATCCGTTGCTGAAAAACGTGATCGGCGCGCCAGGGCTGTGGCTCACGAACTACTCGCTGTATCCGTGGATGACCGCAGCGCCTTTGGCCGGCATCATCGGCGGCGTGCTCGCGCTGGTGCTCGCAAGCTCTCGCTTCGAGCGCACGGCGTTTCTGTCGACGTCGCTAATGGTGATCGGCGTGATCCTGACGGCGGGCTTCTCGATGTTTCCGTTCATCATGCCGTCGTCGCTCGATGGCCGCAGCAGCCTCACCGTCTGGGATTCGACGTCGAGCCAGATGACGCTGCAGATCATGCTCATCGCCGTCATCGTGTTTCTGCCCGTCGTGCTCATCTACACGAGCTGGGTGTATCGCGTGCTGCGCGGCAAAGTGACAGCCGAAGCGATCGAGCAGAACTCTCATTCGATGTACTGACGCACGACTCGCCAGGAGGAGCCGACCATGTGGTACTTCAGCTGGATTCTCGGGATTGGCCTCGCGCTCGCGTTCGGCATCATCAACGTGATGTGGCTCGAAGCGAACCATGTCGTCGATGGCGACGCGAACGAGAGTTGATTCGACGAGAGCCGCGTGCCGTAAACGCGAATCGGCGCCCCGAGGGGCGCCGATTTTTTATCGCAAGACGCTCAGACGGCCAGGCGCTTCAAGCCGTTGCCGTCAGACGCGTCGACAGTTGCTGCGCGTAACGCTGTGCCGAATCGCCGACGACGATATGGAACGTATCCGTCGATACCCACGCGACGTTCAGCGTATCGAGCCGCTGGCGATCGACAGCCGACGGATCGCGCACGACGATGCGCAGGCGCGTCGCCGCCACCGCTTCGAGCGAGGCAATATTCGTCGCGCCACCGAGCACAGCGAGCCAGCGCAGCGGGTCCGGATCGAGCGGACCGTTGCCCGCCGCATAGGAAGCATCGGCAGCCGTAGCCGTGTTGCCCATCGAAGCCGCCGACGAAGCCGCCGAAATGACCGCCGCCGTCGTATCGCCGTTCGCGATCGTTGCGCGGATTTCATCGGCGATGATGTCCGCTTCCGGCCCGATGATGACCTGCACCGCGCCCGCGCCGCGCTTCAATACGCCGCGCGCGCCGATCGACTTCAGTTCGTTCTCCGACACCTTGTCCGAATCGACAACCGACAAACGCAGACGCGTCGTGCAAGCATCAACCACCGACAGATTCGCCGCGCCGCCCAACGCAGCGATATAGCGCTGCGCGCGCGTCGACGACTTCGCCGCCGCGCCTTGGACGGGCGCCACATAACCGGCCGGCGCGTACGATTCCGTGGCGGCGTCAGCCGTTTCCGACTCGCGGCCCGGCGTCGCCATGTTGAACTTGCGGATGAAGAAGCGGAACAGACCGTAGTAGACGACGGCATAGGCGAAGCCGATGAGAATCGCTTCCCAGCCCTTCGTCGACAGGCCGTAGTTCAGCACGTAGTCGATCGCGCCCGCCGAGAACGTGAAGCCGAGCTTGATGCCGAGCGCCGAGCAGATCGCAAGCGACAGGCCCGTCAGCACCGCGTGGATCGCATAGAGCACGGGAGCGAGGAACATGAAGCTGAATTCGATCGGCTCCGTCACGCCCGTCAGGAACGACGTCAGCGCCATCGAGAACAGCAGGCCGCCGACCACCGCGCGGCGCTCCTTTGGCGCTTCATGGAGCATCGCGAGACACGCGGCCGGCAGACCGAACATCATGATCGGGAAGAAACCCGTCATGAACGTGCCCGCCGTCGGATCGCCCGCGAAGAAGCGGTGCAGGTCGCCCGTCACAGCCGCGCCGCCCGGTGGCGTGAAGGTGCCGAACACGAACCATGCGAGCGAGTTCAGGATGTGATGCAAGCCCGTGACGAGCAACAGACGGTTCAGCAGACCGAACACGAACGCGCCGATCGCGCCTGCCGTCGTCAGCCAGTGGCCGGCGGTGTCGATTGCACCCTGCACGGGCGCCCACGCGTATCCGAAGACTATGCCTAGCACCAGACACGCGACCCCGGTGACGATCGGCACGAAGCGCTTGCCACCGAAGAACGCGAGGTAGTCGGGCAGCTTGATGTCCTTATACCGGTTGTACAGCATCCCCGCGACGATGCCGGCGATGATCCCCGACAGCACGCCCATGTTGAGCTTGTCGTTGATGTCCTTCATCACGGCGACTTCGATCAGATAGCCGATCGCGCCCGCCAGCGCCGCAACACCGTTATTGTCCTTCGCGAAGCCGACAGCGACGCCGATCGCGAACAGGAGCGGCAGGTTGTCGAAGATCGCGCCGCCGGCGTCGGCGATCATCTTGATGTTGAACACATCGGGCTGACCGAGGCGCAGCAGCAGGCCGGCCACGGGCAGTACCGCGATCGGCAGCATCAGTGCGCGGCCAAGGCGCTGAATCTTCAGAAACGGATTCCCATCCATTGATACCTCCACTCCTTTGTCTCGTGTAATAGAGTCGTTGCTTTATATGCAGGTTGAAATGTCGAGCCGACGGGCTCTGTCCCAAGACGGATTGCGCAAATGTCGCGATCAGTCTTGCGGCCAGAGTTCGCGGCTCAGGGCTCTTACCGCCTGTGCCGATTCGAGCGCCAAGGTGTCCTGAGCGCGCTGACGGCACAGCTGATAATCGAGTTTGCGCACACGCGCCTTGATGCCCGGTACGGACACGGGATCGACCGACAGCTCAGTCACGCCGAGCCCGACGAGCAGCGGCACCGCGAGCGGATCGCCGGCGAGCGCGCCGCACACGCCGACCCACTTGCCATGCTTTTCCGCGCCCTGCACCGCTACCGAAATGAGGCGCAGCACAGCGGGGTGCAGACCGTCCGACTGAGCGGCGAGATCGGCCTGGCAGCGGTCCATCGCGAGCGTGTATTGGGTGAGGTCGTTCGTGCCGATCGACAGGAAATCCGCGTGCTTCGACAACTGATCGGACAGCAGCGCAGCCGACGGCACTTCGATCATCACGCCGACTTCGATCTTGTCGGTGCGGCCTGTTTCGGCAGCGAGTTCGTCGATCCGCTTGCGCAGACGCACAAGTTCACCCACGTCCGTCACCATCGGAAACATGATGCGCACCTTGCCCGCCGGCTGAACGGCCAGCAGGCCGCGCAGCTGGTCTTCGAGCAGATCGGGGCGCACCTGCGCGAGACGGATGCCGCGCAGGCCGAGCGCCGGGTTCGGTTCGGGCGGCAGCGTCAGATAATCGACCTCTTTGTCCGCGCCGACGTCGAGCGTGCGGATGATGGCCGTGCGGCCTTGCAGCGCGTTGACGATCGACTGATAGCTCTGACGATGCTCGTCGACGGTCGGCGCGGCCTGGCGATGGATGAACAGCAGTTCCGTACGCAGCAGGCCGACGGCATCCGCGCCGTTTTCGACAGCGGCCGTTGCGTCGTCGAGCGTCGCGATGTTGGCGGCCACTTCGATCGCGCGGCCGTCGCTCGTCGCCGCCGCTTGCTGCGACGTGCGACGATTCGCTTCGCGCACGCCTGCAAGACGCTGGCGTTCGGTGCGCGCGCGTTCGATATCGAGCGAGCTCGGCGCGTACTCGAAACGGCCCGCTGTCGCGTCGACCACGACCTGCGTGCCGTCGGCGATCGAATGCAGCGCGTCGCCCAGCGCGACGATCGCGGGAATGCCCGCCTGACGCGCGATGATCGCCGCGTGCGACGTCGCGCCGCCGCGCGCCATCACGAGCGCCGTGACGCGCGTGCGATCCAGCGACGACAGGTCCGACGGCGTGAATTCGTCCGCGCTCAGCACGGCCTCGTCGGGCAGCGAGCGCGCGGCCGCGTTCGAGTACCCGAGCGCACGCAGCACGCGCTTTTCGATGTCGCGCAAGTCGGCGGCACGCTCGGCGAGCAGCGCATCGTCGACTTTCGACAGCACGTCGATCTGTGCGCGAATGGTCTCGCGCCACGCGAAGCCCGCGCTCTTGCCGAGACTGATCAGATCGCGCGCCGCGTCGATCAGCGTCGGGTCTTCGAGCAGCACGCGATGCACCGCGAATATGCCCGCTTCGCCGTGCGCGCCGCGTTGCGAAGCGTCACGCACGGTCGTGTTCAGTTCGGCATCGACGGAAGCGAGCGCCTTGTCGAGTTGGCGGCTTTCGGCGGCGGGCGTGTTGCCCGTCGTCTCCGGCGGATCGATGTCGGCATCGTCCCAGCGCACCAGCTTGCCCACGGCGATGCCGGGCGCCGCGCACACGCCCGCGAGCGTGTTCGGCGCGAGCTGCACGCCGCCCGCTGCCGTCGCGGGCGCGACCGCGACGGGCACGGGCGAGATCTCGCGCGCCGGCTTTTCTTCCGCTTCGCCGTGCGCCTCGCGCGTCAGTTCGCGCACGACGGCAACGACCGCCGCCGCAGCCTGCGCGCCGATGCCGACGATCTCGACCGTTGCGCCCTGCCCCGCGCCCAGCCCCAGCAAACCGACCACGCTTTCAATCGCCGCCTTCTTGCCCTCGAAGCGCACTTCGACGCGTGCATCGAGACCGCGCGCCGCTTCGCGCGCACGCGCCGCCGGACGCGCATGCAGACCGCCCGCATGCGTCAGCACGATCGATTGCCGCGCTTCTTCGGTGACGCTCGACGCCTCGCGCGACGCAGCGACGGCATGGCCGTCTCGCGCACGCAGCACGAGCAGTTGCGATTCGCCTGCTTTCAGCGTGCCGCTTTCGGCGCGCTCGACGATTTCGAACGCATCGGAATTGGCGATCGCAACCACCGACACGAGGCTCGGCGCATTGCGCGCGACCGTATCCTGGTCGAACTCGATCAGCACGTCGCCCTTGCGCACCTTCGCGCCCTGTTCGACCATCGGCGCGAAGCCCTTGCCGTTCAGCTCGACGGTGTCGATGCCAATATGCAGCAGCACTTCGGCGCCTTCTTCCGTCGTGATCGTGACGGCATGACCCGTGCGCGCCAGATGCATCACGACGCCGTCGCATGGCGCGACGAGCTTGCCTTCCAGTGGATCAATGCCGATTCCATCGCCGAACATGCCGCCTGAAAACACAGGATCGGGCACGCTCGCGAGCGGGACGACGGGCCCCGTCATCGGCGCTAGCAGAACAATTTGGCCTTCGGAATGGCTCTTCAAAACGGACTCCTCGACACGTCGCATCTGCATCTCTCGATCAGTGAGTTTCGGTGACTTTCATCAGATGGCGCGGCGCATCGGGATTGCGTCCGCGAGCGGCGGCAAGGCCGGCAGCCATCACGTAGAAAGAAAGGATTGCGGCAATCGGATCGAGTGCGGCATGCTCGGTCGATACGAGCGGCAACGCGGCTTCGGGCATGTCGCCTGGCGAGGCGAGCAGCACGCGCGCGCCGCGTGCCTGCATGTCGCGCGCGAGCTGCAGCAGGCCCGCCTGTTCCGGTCCTCGCGGCGCGAACACAAGCAGCGGATAGTCGCGGTCGATCAGCTCCATCGGACCGTGACGCACTTCGGCGCTCGAAAACGCCTCGGCCTGAATGCCCGAGGTTTCCTTCAGCTTCAACGCCGCTTCCTGCGCAATCGCGAGACCGAGGCCGCGACCGATCACGATCATCCGTTCGACGTCGCGCAGTTCATCGACAGCCTTCGACCAGTCGAGCGCGCCCGCGCGCGCGAGCGCATCGGGCAGCGACTTCAGCGCGCCGAGCAGCGCTTCGTCCTTTTGCCAGTGCGCGACGAGGTGCGCGGAGACGGACAGCATCGCGATATAGCTCTTCGTGGCCGCGACGCTCAGCTCGGGACCGGCGACGAGCGGCAAATAGAACTCGCATGCCGCTTCGAGCGGCGAGCCTGGCACGTTGACGGCGGCCACGGTCAACGCGCCCGCTTCGCGCAGCGCCTGCATCGTGCCGACCAGATCGGGGCTCTTGCCCGATTGCGAAAAACCGAGCGCAAGCTGGCCGTGCACTTTCAGCGGCGCCTGCTGGAGTGTCGCGACCGACATCGGCAGCGACGCAACGGGCAGACCGATGCGGCTCATCGTCAGCGATGCGAAGTAACTCGCCGCGTGATCCGAACTGCCGCGCGCGACCGTCAGCGCGACATGGCGCGGCTCTTGCGCGAGCCGTGCAGCTAGCGCTTCGACGCGCGACGTATCGTTGAGTTGCGCGGCGACCACGTCGGCGGACGCCAGCGCTTCCTTAAGCATATTCGACAATCGATTCTCCTTCGACGTAAGTTGCCGTCAGCGCCAGCTCACGGTCGAACACGACGACATCGGCCCACGCGCCACGCGTGAGACGGCCGCGGTCTTCGAGGCCGAGGTAGTCGGCGGCGTAACGCGACATACGGTTTGAAACGTCGGCCATCGGCAGGCCGAGCGATACGAGATTGCGCAGCGCCTGATCCATCGTCAGCGTGCTGCCTGCGAGCGTGCCGTCGGCAAGGCGCACGCCGCCGAGACACTTCGTGACGTGCTGGCTGCCGAGGCGGTACTCGCCGTCGGGCATCCCCGTCGCCGACGTGCTGTCCGTCACCACGTAGAGACGCGGAATCGCGCGCATCGCGGCGCGGATCGCGCCCGGATGGACGTGCAGCAGATCGGGGATGATTTCCGCGTATTCCGCATGCGCCAGCGCCGCGCCGACCATGCCCGGATTGCGGTGATGCAGCGGCGACATCGCGTTGAACAGGTGCGTGAAGCTGCGCGCGCCGTGCTTCATCGCGGCGACGGCGTCGTCATAGGTGCCGAGCGAGTGGCCGAGCTGCACGCGCACGCCGCGCGCGGCGATCTCCGAGATGATGTCCATATGGCCGGAGATTTCCGGCGCGATCGTCACGACGCGGATCGGCGCGATCGACAGATACTTCAGCACTTCGTCGAGCACCGCCGACACGGCCGCGTCGGGCTGCGCGCCGAGCTTGCCGGGATTGATGTACGGGCCTTCGAGATGCACGCCGAGCACGCGCGAGCCGCCTGGCACGCGATTGCGCGCGACATCGCCGAGGCCGGCCACGACGCTCATCAGCTCGTCGCGCGGCGCGGTCATCGTCGTCGCGAGCAGGCTCGTCGTGCCGTAGCGCGCGTGTGTGCGGGTGATCGCCTCGATCGCGTTGCCCGCTTCCATCACGTCGGCGCCGCCGCCGCCATGCACGTGCAGATCGATGAAGCCGGGCAGGATGTACGGCGCGTCGTTCGTCGATGGATCGGCTGCGTCGCCCTTGATAGCCGTGATGCGGCCGTTTTCGAATTCGATCGTGCCGTGGATCCAGCCTTCGGGGGTGAGTATGTTTCCGGTCAGCATGAGTCTCTCTGATGTTGCGTTATCCAGTGCGTAACTGATTCGTGCCGCGTGGGTTTCGTGCGTCTTGCTGTTTTGTACGTCGTGCATCAAGCCCGCTTCCTTTGCATGCGCAGCTCACAGCCGCAGTTCGGCGACGAAGTCGTAGTAGTCGTCCAGGCAATAGGTATCCGTGAGTTCGATCGCGCGCTGGTCGGCGCTATAGCCGACGCGCGTGATCAGCAAAAGCGCGCCGCCCGGATCGATATCCATCAGCGACGCGATCTCGCTCGACGCGTTGACGGCGCGAAAGTGCTGCAGCGCGCGCACGACGGGCGCACCGCGTTGTTCGAGATAGCTGTAGAGCGAACCGCCGATCCCCTGAGGATCGGGCACGATCGAAACGGGCAGCGACGAATGTTCGACGGCCATCACGATGCCGTCGGCGCGCCGCAGACGGCGCAGGCTCGCGACGGAAGCGCCCGGCGACAGGCCCAGATGCACGATCTCTTCGCGAGTCGCCGTGCGGATGTCGCGCTCGAGCCAAACGGAGTCCGGCCGGAAGCCTCGCTGCTCCATCTTCTTCGTGAAGCCCGTGAGGCGCGACAGCGGATCCTCGACGCGCGGCGTGATGAAGCTCCCTGCGCCGCGCGCCCGGCGGATCAGCCCTTGCTCGACCAGCAGCGCGATCGCCTTGCGCGCCGTGATGCGCGAAACGCCGATCGCGTCGGACAACGTGCGCTCCGACGGCAGCGCTTCCCCCGCCGACCATACGCCGCAATGGATCGCCGTCGCCAGGTTGCGGGCGAGCTGCAGGTACATCGGGGTGACGTTGTGGACGTCGGGTGTCAGGGCGGACCAACGGGTTTCCATAGGGCTCGGTCGGGATCGTGAGGAAGGTGTGACCTACGAAATCGGAGCCCATTATATAACCACAATAATACCAGTCAACGAGCTGGTATCTAGCTGGTCTATCTCGGCTAAAGCCTTGTCGCAAAAGGCACTGTGCGAATTAAGCGGATTTCCACTGACACCGATCTGGCATTAGGGCATACCCGTATTTGAGACCAGTTGCCAGATTGGTCTCCATCGATCGTCTGTCAACTTGCGTGCGTTAAGCTGCAAATGTCATACCTCTTAATTAACAATCTGGTGCAAACTTCGGAATTCGGGCGCTATCACCCGATCGACAGACACACAAGCTTGGTGAACAAATGACAGGCCAATACGGGGAACGGACACGGTGAACGATCCCGCTACAGTCCGGGCGGAAGCCGTCCGCCATTTCAATCGCTTTTACACGCAGCACATCGGCGTGCTGCATGAGCATTTGCAGAAAAGCCCGTTTTCGCTGACGGAAGTGCGCGTCATGCATGAGCTTTCGCGCGGCCAGCATCAGACGGCTGCCGCGCTCGCGCGCAACCTCGGCATCGACAGCGGCTATCTGAGCCGTCTGCTCGCGAGCTTCGAGCGGCGTAACCTGATTACGCGCCGCCCGTCGGAAGTCGACGCGCGCCAGTCGCTCGTCTCATTCACCGACGAAGGCCTCGCCGCCTGGCGGCCGCTCGATGCCGCGGCCGTCGACGAAGTCTCCGCCGTGCTGGCCCGGATCGCGCCGCAATCGCAGGATCAGCTGGTCGGCGCGATGAAGCTGATCGAGCGGCTGCTCGACGAACGGCCGCGACGCAGCATCGTCACGTTGCGCGCGCCGCGAACGGGCGATTACGGCTTGCTGATCTCGCGACAGGCGCAGCTGTTCGCGGCCAGCCACGGCTGGGATCACACGTTCGAGGCACTGATCGCGCAGCAGATCGGGCAATTCGCGCAGCGCCACGATGCACAGCGCGAAAACTGCTGGGTCGCGGAACAGGACGGCCTGATCGTCGGGTCGGCGCTGGTAGTGGCTGCGTCGGATGCACAGGCACAGGTGCGCATGCTGTATGTCGAGCCGGACGTGCGGCGGCTCGGCATCGGCACGCAGCTGATCGACGAGTCTTTGCGCTTTGCAAGGCGCGCCGGCTATCGTGCGCTATGCATCGAAAGCGAAAGCACGCTCGACAATGCGCGCCGGCTCTTCACTCAGACAGGCTTCTCGCTCGCCTCGGCGACGCCTGAGCGGCGCTTCGGGCGCGATCTCGTGATCGAGCGATGGGAGCGCGCGCTGTAAGCTCACGCGTGCTGGCCTTTTCCCGGAGCACAAAAAAAGCGCCACGGTTTCCCGTGGCGCTTTGCACATCGACAGGTCGACTGACGCCGCTTAGAACGACGGCACGACCGATCCCTTGAACTCGGTCTTGATGAACTGGCGCACGTCTTCCGACTGGTAAGCGGCGACCAGCCTCTTCACCCACGGCTGATCCTTGTCCTTCGTGCGCACGGCGATCAGATTCGCGTACGGGCTATGCACGTCTTCGAGCGCGATCGCGTCCTTCGTCGGCTGCAGGCCCGCGGCCAGCGCGAAGTTCGTATTGATGGCGGCGGCGTCGACGTCGGCGAGCGAGCGAGGCAGTTGCGCGGCATCGAGTTCGACGAGCTTCACCTTCTTCGGATTGTCGGCGACATCGAGCGGCGTCGCGTTGCTGCCGTTCGTGCCCGCGCCCGCCTTCAGCTTGATCACGCCTTGCGTTTGCAACAGCAGCAGCGCGCGGTTTTCATTCGACGGATCGTTCGGCACCGCGACCTTCGCACCCTGCGGCAGATCCTTCACCGACTTTAGCTTCTTCGAATAGATGCCGAGCGGCGAGATGTACGTCAGGCCGGCGTTGACGATCTTGTAGCCGCGCTGCTTGATCTGGCTGTCGAGATACGGCTGATGCTGGAAGCTGTTCGCGTCGAGATCGCCGGCGTCGAGCGCGGCGTTCGGCTGCACGTAGTCGTTGAACTCGATGACCTTGACGTTCAGGCCTTCGCGCTTTGCGACCTTCTGCACAACCGACCAGATTTGCGCGTCGGGACCGCTGATCGTGCCGACCTTGATGACCTTGTCGTCGGCGCGCGCGCCGAAGCTGGTGACGAGTGCCGCCGAAGCGAGCGCTGCGGAAAAAACCTTGATGAGTGTTCTGCGCTGCATGTGATTCTCTCTTGACTGCCTTGTTTCAGATTCGTGTCAGACGGCGGGCAAACGGGCGCTGCCCAGGGTCCGCCGAGCGTGGGATGGTCTCACAGGCGCGCAGCGATGTGAAATACAGGGATCGCATATGGGTATGCGCATGAAGCGCGCCCGGCCGCGCGCGGAGAATTCCGCTACGCGACAAGAGCACGCGAAGGCGTGTTCGCGAAGAATCACAGCAGCGCGATCGTCGATCGCAACCACTGCCGCCTGCAGGTCGGCAACGATGGTTGCGATCGACGGATGCGCAACTGGTCAGAATGTCGTCCAGTCGTCGTCGGAAGACTGGACCTTTGCCGGACGCGGCGGCTCGGCGGACTTTGCAGCGGACTTTGCAACGGGCTTCGTTGCGACGCGCGGCGCGGCGTCCGGCGCGGCTTTCGTCATGGGAGCAGCCGGCGTGGAAGGCGCGTACGGCGCCTTCGCGACGGTAGTCGCAGAGCTCTTCGCCGCCGATGCAACAGTCTTCGATGCAACGGCTGCTTCGCTGCCGTTCACCCGGAACATGCCGATCGCCTGTCGCAGGCGCGCCGCCTGATCCTGCAACGACGAGGCAGCGGCGGCAGCCTGCTCGACGAGCGCGGCGTTTTGCTGCGTCACTTCGTCCATCTGCGTGACCGCGCGGCCCACTTGCGAAATACCGCTGCTCTGCTCTTCCGATGCCGCTGCGATTTCACCCATTATGTCGGTCACGCGGCGCACGGCCTGCATGATGTCACCCATCGTCGTGCCTGCCTGCTCGACGAGCGTATAGCCGTTGTTGACGCGTTCTACGGATGCGCCGATCAGTTGCTTGATCTCCTTCGCGGCCGTTGCCGAACGTTGCGCGAGGCTGCGCACCTCGCCCGCGACGACTGCGAAGCCGCGCCCCTGCTCGCCCGCGCGCGCCGCTTCGACGGCAGCGTTCAGCGCGAGAATGTTGGTCTGGAACGCGATCCCCTCGATCACGCCGATGATCTCCGAAATCTGACGCGAGCTGTCGTTGATCTCCGTCATCGTGCTGATCACGCGATTCACGACCTCGTTGCCCTTCGTCGCGATCTCCGATGCGTTGTTCGCGAGTCCGCTCGCCTGGCGCGCGTTGTCGGCGTTTTGCTTGACGGTCGCCGTCAACTCTTCCATGCTCGCTGCCGTTTCCTGCAGCGAGGCCGCCTGCTGCTCGGTGCGCTGCGACAGGTCGCCGTTGCCCGCCGCGATCTGCTGCGTCGCCGTTGCAATCGATTCCGCCGACTGCCGGATCTCGCCGATCGCGCGCTGCAAGCGGCTTTGCATCTCGTTCATCGCGGCCATCATGCTCGACGAATCGTCGGTGCGCACGGACACGAGCTGCGTGAGGTCGCCCGTCGCGATACGTGACGCGAGACGCGCCGCATCCTGCGGTTCGCCGCCGAGGCTGGCGCGCACGTTGCGGATGATCAGCAGCATCGCGAGCGAAATCACCGCGCCGATCACCAGCACGACGATGAAGTGCTCGACGAGGTTCGCGTAGTAAGCGGTGTCGATGTCGCGCACGAACACGCCGCTTGTGATGTTCCAGTCCCACGGCGCGAAATGCACAACATAGCTGATCTTGGGCACGGCCTCTTCGCTGTGCGGCAGGCGTCCGCGATAGGCGGCGAAGCCGTTGCCCGTCGCCTTCGCCGCATCGACGATCGTCACGTACAGCAGCTTGCCGTCCGGGTCCTTGAAGTCGCCGACCTGCGTGCCGACCATCTGCGGCAATGTCGGATGCATCAGCACGACGGGCTTCGAATCCATCACGAAGAGATAGCCGGATTCGCCGTAGCGCATCGTCGCGAGCCGCGCGAGCGCGTCGCGCTGCGCGTCGGCCTCGCTCATCTTGCCGGCCTGCGCGAGCGCGTAATAACCGTTGACGACGCCTTGCGCCGCTTCGACGAGATTCACCATGCCGGCCTTGCGCTCGTCGAGCATCGTCGCGCGCGTTTCGACCGCGCTCCACAAGCCGACGCCCAGCAAACCCAGCCATACGAGCGCAAGCGACAGCCACAGCTTGCGGTTCAGACTCATCCTGCTCATTGTGTTGGTCTCTTTTGGTGTGGTCACTTCTTTGGCAGATCGCCGGCTTTGGGTGTGCCGTCAAAGCAAACGATTGCCATCTTGGATAACGGCAGCCTGGCGCACTGACTTGAGATGACTTGTGAGGGACACAACGAGCGGCGTCAGCGAACGGAGCCGGCGCAGAATGAAAAAAGGCCGCACGTCACCGTGCAGCCTTTCATCGTCGAAACGCGGAGTGCAGTTGTCGCGCCGCCGTTCAGCCCAGAAGCAGCTTGAGATCGTGAACCCACGGCGACGCACCCTGGCCGTCCCGCGCAAAGAGGCGCAGCTTGCCGTCGGTATCGAATACGTAGCTGGCGGCCGTGTGGTCCATCGTGTAGCTCTCGGGCGTCTTGCCCGGCACTTTCGCGTAATACACGCGGAAGTCTTTCGTCACTTTCTCGAGTTGCTGCTGATTGGCAGGACGCAGGCCGACGAACGTCGGATTGAAAGCGGGCACGTATTGCGCCATCAGTTCAGGCGTGTCGCGCTCGGGATCGACGGTGACGAACAGCACCTGCACGCGCTTTGCGTCTTCGGGGCCCAACTGCTGAAGCGCCTGTGAGAGTTCAGCCATCGTCGTCGGGCAGACGTCCGGGCAGTGCGTATAACCGAAGAACAGCACGACGACCTTGCCCTTATAGTCGGCGAGCGAGCGCATCTTGCCGCTCGCGTCGGGCAGCGAAAAATCGGCGCCGAACTGCTTGTTGCCCGTGATGTCGACGTTCGTGAACGCGGGCTGTTCTTTCCCGCATCCCGAGATCAGCGCCGCGCCGCCGAGCGCACACGCGACAAGTGCAACGCGCGCCGCGCGCGCGAACCGTTTGGTGAGCATGGTGTTACGCGCCGATCAAGGCACGCGCATAGTGGTCGATCAACAGCGCCGCAAAGAGCAGCGACAGATAAACGATCGAATAACGGAAGGTCTTACGCGCGAGGGCGTCGGAATATTCCCGATAAATCTTCCACGCATACGCGAGGAACACCGCGCCCAACAGAACCGCCGATGCGAGATACACGATTCCGCTCATGCCCGAGATAAAAGGCATGAGTGTGACCGCAAACAGAATGACCGTGTACAGGAAGATATGCAGACGCGTGTACTTTTCGCCGTGGGTGTTCGGCAGCATCGGCAGACCGGCGTTCTCGTAGTCCTTGCGGCGATACAGCGCAAGCGACCAGAAATGCGGCGGCGTCCACACGAAAATGATCAGCACCAGAATCCACGCGTCACCGGGCACATGGCCCGTCACGGCCGCCCAGCCGAGTGCCGGCGGCATCGCGCCTGACGCGCCGCCGATCACGATGTTCTGCGGCGTGGCGGGCTTCAGCAGCAGCGTGTAGATGATCGCGTAGCCGACGAAGGTCGCGATGGTCAGCCACATCGTGAGCGCATTGGTGAACGTGTAGAGCGTCCACATGCCGAGGCCGCCGAGGATCGCGGAGAACAACAGAATTTGTGTGGTGGTGATTTCGCCGCGCGCCGACGGACGCCACGCGGTGCGGCGCATCTTGGCGTCGACTTTCTGCTCGACGAGACAGTTGATCGCGAATGCGGCGCCCGCCAGCAGCCAGATGCCGACGGCCCCGCCGATCAGCACCGTCCACGGGACCATGCCGGGCGTCGACAGGAACATGCCGATTACCGCGCAGAAGACGGCGAGCTGCGTCACACGCGGCTTCGTCAGCGCAATGTATTGGGAAATCCGGCTACCGGGCGAATGGGGGAGAGTTGTGCTGTCCATGAAGATCACGCTGGCGCGGCATCGCGCGCAGGAAAGACGGCGCGGCCGGGACGGCTATAAGCGATTCGAAAGTTTAGCATAACGAGCAGCAGCAGCAGGATTGCGGCCCCGCCGTTATGGGCGACGGCAACGGGCAACGGCCATTGCAAAACGATGTTCGACAGGCCTGTGACGAACTGGATCACGATCACGAGCAGCACGCCGTTCGCGGGACGCCGCAGCGACTCGAAACGGCGCATTCTCAGCGCGAACCACAGCAGATACGCGACGACGACGAACGCGAACGTGCGGTGCGTCCAGTGAATCGCGACGAGCGCGTCCTGCGTGATCACGTCGCCGTCGCCTGTCATGCCGAGCGCGCGCCACAGATGGAAGCCGTGTCCGAAGTCCATCGGCGGAATCCACTGGCCGTTGCAGGTCGGGAAGTCGGTGCAGGCGAGCACCGCGTAGTTCGTGCTGACCCAGCCGCCGAGCGCGATCTGCACGATCAGCAGTGCAAGGCCGAACAGCGCCGCGGTGCGCCAGCGCGCGGTTTCCGGCTCGTATGCGGGCAAAGGTGTCTGACGCGCGGCGAACCAGCCGAGCGTGCCGAGCAGCGCGAGCCCGAGCAGCAGGTGCGTGGTCACGATCACCGGTTGCAGCTTCATCGTCACGGTCCACGCGCCGAACGCGCCTTGCACGCAGATCAGCAGCAGCAGCGACGTCGGCCACCACGGCGACACATGCAGCGGACGGCGCCTTATACGTGCAACCCAAGCGATGATCGTCTGTGCGACGATCAGCACGCCGATTGCCATCGCAAAGTAGCGGTGAATCATCTCGATCCACGCCTTCGTCATGCTGACAGGGCCCGACGGCATGGCCTGAAACGCGGCGCTGATGGCAGCGTGCGCGATGAACGGCGACGATGTGCCGTAACAGCCCGGCCAGTCGGGACACCCCAGGCCCGAATCGGTCAGGCGCGTGAAGCCACCGAACATCACGAGATCGAGCGTCAGGAACGTCGTGACCCAGACCAGCTTGCGGAACTTGTTGTCGTCGGCGTTCACCCACACGTACGACATCGGCAGCAGCGCAATGCACAGTCCGATCAGTCCCAGTTGCAATACGAACATCTATCTTTCCTTCTTCCGCCTCGCGGCGCGATTCAACGTGCCCGGCGCACTCTAGCCGATACTCGAATACTTCAGCAGTTTCGTGACGTCACCCTTGATCTTGCTCGGGTCGGGGTCTTTCGGGAAACGCATCATCAGATTGCCGTTCGGGTCGACCATGTAGATGTGGTCGGTGATCCTCGTGCCGTCGTTGTCGACGGGCAGCCACGCGGTCACGTCCTTCGGATCGGCGATCAGCATCTCGGTGTCCTTGTACGCGTTATCGACGATCTCGGGCACCTTTCCGGCGTCGGTGCGCAGAAACACGTTGACGATGCGCTCGCGCTCGGCCCCTTGTGTCGCGCGCACCTGGCGCATGAAGTACAGCTTTGTCACGCAGGACTTGTCGCACGCACTGCTGTCGACGGAGACCATCAGCCAGTGGCCGCGCAGCGACGCGAGTTTCATCGGCTTGCCGTCTTCGCCCGTCACGACCAGCGATTCGGGAATCGGACGCTGCGGCTCGACCAGCTTGCCGTAGCTCGTCGTGCCGCCCGTCGGCTTGATGACGTAATACGCAATGTAGGCGCCGATCGCGGGCGCCGCGCAGACGAACGCGATCAGCAGCATCATCCAGCGACCGCGCTGCCATGAGCCCTTGCCGGCCGGCTGGCGACGCGTCGCGCCCTGCGTTGGCTTCTGTCCTGCTTGCTGGGAGCGGGGGTTCTGCGTCGACACTACTGATCCTCTTTCAATGATGGTGCTGTTGGCGGCGCCTTCGGATGTCGCCCGAAGCGCCGTCGAGCGTCATGCGTGCGGCGCCTTTTCGTTGCTGGCGCTGCCCTCGGGACTCGCGTTCTGCGCGAGCTTTTCGTGCTTCGCGGCACGTCGGGCCGCATACAGGCCGAACGCGACGGCGGCTGCGGCCATGGTCCACCACTGGAACATATAGCCGTAGTTGCGATCGACGCCCGAAGTCGGCGCGGGCCAGTCGCGCACGAGTCCGTCGCCATCGTCGCTGATCTGCTGGATCACGAAAGGCTGCAGCGTCAGGCCTGTTTCCGCGGCATACGACGCGACGTCGAGGTTCTGACGAATCGTCTGATGCGCGGCCGAGCCGCCCTCTCCGAGTTCGAATGCGCGGGTCGCGTCGGCGCGCGCGATCCCTTCGATTTCGACCTCGCCGTTCGGCGTGCCGTACGGCGCGATGGTCGTGCGTTCGTTCATGTTGCGCGGCAACCAGCCGCGATTGACGAGCACATAGCCGCCGTCGTGCAGTTTAAAGGGCATCACGACGTAAAAGCCCGGTTGGTCGTTATACGGGCGATTATCGAGGTAGACGACTTGCTGCGGCATAAACTGTCCGACGGCCCGCACGCGATGGAACTCGATCGCCTTCAACGCAATCGGCGCGGCGCCGACGGTCTGCGCGGGCGCGTTCTCGAACTGCGTGACTTGCGCTTGCAGCGCTTCCTTCTGATGCGCGCGGTCACGCTGCCAAAAGCCGAGCCGCACCGTCACGGCGACGACAATCAGAATCAGCAGCGTGGGGATCAGACGAATCTTCATCGGGCAATTTCGGCGAACAGACGAACCATTGCTCGCGGTGCGATAATGAGTTCGTTGCCTTCGCTTTCCTGAATTTCAGTTGCTTCCATGCACATTCTCGTTCCCATCGCTTTCGCTCTGATCATCGCCAGCATGGTGTCTGCGCTGTACTTCATGATGCACGACCGCGGCAGGACGAAGCGCATGGTGTGGTCGCTGGCGACGCGTGTCGGTTTGTCGATTTCTCTGTTCCTGTTCATCCTGTTCGCGCACTGGATGGGCTGGATTCAATCGACTGGCATTCCATACGGCCGCTGACGCATCCTGCCGCCAGTCCACGACGCGCTTCTGCAGACGCCGCGACATGCGCTTCATGACGCTTGCGCTGCGGCTGCCAACGCGTGCCGTCTCAATTTGACGGCGAAGTATGCCACTTATTTTCGCGACGATCCGGCAATCCACCCTTTCGCGATCGGCGAAATTTCCACTCTAGCAAACAAAACGCCGCCCCGACGGAGTCGAGGGCGGCGCTGCTGAGACCCTTGCGTGACTGCTTTCAGTGCCGCGCACCCGTCACTCGAGCCGCGTCAGCTACCGGAAGGCTGCGGCGTCTTCTTGCGTCGATATGACGCACGGCGCGCAGGCCCCCGAAGCTCACAAAGCAACGCTTACAGCCAGTACACGACGACGTACAGACCCAGCCATACGACGTCGACGAAGTGCCAATACCATGCCGCGCCTTCGAACGCGAAATGATGGTCCGCCGTGAAGTGGCCGCGGATCAACCGGATCATCACCACAGTCAGCATCGTGCCGCCGAGGAACACGTGGAAGCCATGGAAGCCCGTCAGCAGAAAGAACGTCGAGCCGTACACGCCCGACGCGAGCGTCAGGTTCAGTTCGTTGTACGCGTGGAAGTACTCGAAGCCCTGCATGAACAGGAACGTGACACCCAGCACGACCGTCGCGGCGAGCCATGCGATGGCCTTCGTGCGATGGTTCTCGCGCAGCGCGTGGTGCGAGACCGTCAGCGTCGCGCCCGACGACAGCAGCAGCGCCGTGTTGATGGTCGGCACGGGCCACGGCGTCATCGACTTGAAGTGGGACACCAGATCAGCCGGGCCGATGTTCGGCCACACTGCCGAGAAGTCCGGCCAGATCAGCTTGTAGTCGAGGCTGCCGAGCTGATGCATCGCGATCGCGCGCGCATAGAACAGCGCACCGAAGAACGCGCCGAAGAACATGACTTCGGAGAAGATGAACCAGCTCATGCTCCATCGGAACGACGTGTCGACGCGCTTGCCGTACATGCCGCCTTCCGATTCGGAGATGGCGTCGCCGAACCAGTGATACAACACGAAGAGCAGCCACAGCAGACCAATCAGCGCCGTGATGGGCGCCCACGGCTCGCCGTTCACCCACGACGCAAACGATCCGAGCAGGATCAGCAGCCCAGCCGCCGCGCTGATCGGATGCCGCGACGGATGCGGTATGAAATAGTACGGGCTATCGTTTTGACCGCTCATTCTTGATTCTCCACTTCAGTCCAGTTGTTCCGCTTGGTCCGGTTGGCTCCGCAGCCGCCCGCGCCGCTCTCCGGCTCTCTCTGCAACGTCCGACGGCGCGCTGCGCTGCGCCGCCCCTCTCCGGCCCGTCCGGGCGTCGATACGACCGCCCTTGCTCCACCGCATCGCCTAGCCGACCACCGCGCGCACGATCAGGATCAACACCCCGATAAAGACCGCCGCGCCGATCAGCGCCGCGATGATCACATGCAGCGGGTTGAGCTGCGCTGCGTCCGCTTCCAGGTCGCGCCGCTTGCGCACGCCGAAAAACGACCACATCACGGCTTTCATCGACTGGCCGAAACTGCTCTTCCTGCCGCCGCCACCGCTATCGCTCATATCCTCGCCTTCTTTGGGCAAGCGTTTCTGTTACCTGTCAGGCGGGGTTCGACGCCTTCGCGTTGTCAGCCGCCTGACCTTCCGTGCCGCGCGGCGCCGCCGCCGGCGTGTTCAATTCGAAGAACGTGTACGACAGCGTGATCGTCTTCACGTCCTTCGGCAATTTCGGATCGACGAGGAACACCACCGGCATCCGCTTCGATTCGTTCGCCTTCAAGGTCTGCTGCGTAAAGCAAAAGCACTCGATCTTCCTGAAGTACTCGGTGGCCTGCTTCGGCGCGTAGCTCGGAATGGCCTGAGCCTGAATCGTGCGCCCCTGCTGGTTCGTCACGTCGTACATCACCGTCGTCACTTCGCCCGGATGCACGTCGATGCTGTTCTGCTCCGGCTTGAAACCGAGCGGGCCGCGCGCGTTCGCGTCGAACTCGATCGAAATCGTGCGGCTCATGTCGACCTGCGTGTTCTTCGCCTCGCGCGCCGTTGCGTCGCGCTGCACGAGATTGTTAATGCCCGTGACCTCGCAGATCGCGCGATACATCGGTATCAGCGCAAACCCGAAGCCGAACATCAGAAACGCGACGACGACGAGCTTGAACAGCATCGAACGGTTAAAAGAACGATCGGCCCCAGCGGGCGGTTGCGTCGACATCGAACTTCCTCAACAGATCGCGTGCACGGGTGATCAACTCATCACGACAGGTCACGAAAACCAGACCTGCTTGACGATGGCACCCAGAAAAAAGACGGCGACGATAACAAGCAGAATCTGACCGAGTCGCAGATTGCCAGCGCGAATTTCTTCGGGCGTACGTCTTTTTTGTGGATTCCGGGTCATGCTGAACTTCTCGAACCTTCGTTGCTGCGCAGTGTTTCGGTTCAGCGTTCCGCTCCGGCGCTGCGTTTGCCGGAGCGGAGCTTCGAAGACTGCCTGATCGCTTATTCGACCGTCGGCGGGTTTTCAAACGTGTGGAACGGAGCCGGGCTCGGCACGGTCCATTCGAGGCCCGTTGCGCCGTCCCACGGCTTGTCCGATGCCTTTTCGAGTTCGCCGCCGCCACGGTAAGCGGGCAGCGCGACCGCGAACAGGAAATACACCTGCGCAAGACCGAAGCCGAACGCGCCGATCGTGATGACCTGGTTCCAGTCGGCGAACTGCGCCGGGTAGTCAGCGTAGCGACGCGGCATGCCGGCCAGACCGACGAAGTGCATCGGCAGGAACGCGAGGTTGAAGAAGATCAGCGACGACCAGAAGTGAATCTTGCCCCGCGTTTCGTTGTACATCCAGCCCGTCCATTTCGGCGACCAGTAGTACCAGCCGGCAAAGAGCCCGAACAGCGACCCCGCCACCAGCACGTAATGGAAGTGCGCGACCACGAAATACGTGCCGTGATACTGGATGTCGAGCGGCGCCATCGCGAGCATCAGCCCCGTCAGGCCGCCGAACGTGAACACGAACAGGAAGCCCACCGCGAACAGCATCGGCGTTTCGAACGTCAGCGAACCGCGCCACATCGTCGCGACCCAGTTGAACACCTTCACGCCCGTCGGCACCGCGATCAGCATCGTCGCGTACATGAAGAACAGCTGGCCCGTGACAGGCATGCCCGTCGCGAACATGTGGTGCGCCCAGACCATGAACGACAGGATCGCGATCGAAGCCGTCGCGTACACCATCGAGCTATAGCCGAACAGCGGCTTGCGCGCGAACGCCGGGATCACCTGCGACACGATCCCGAACGCCGGCAAGATCATGATGTACACCTCGGGGTGCCCGAAGAACCAGAAGATGTGCTGGTACATCACCGGGTCGCCGCCGCCTGCCGCGTTGAAGAACGACGTGCCGAAGTGGCGGTCGAACAGCACCATCGTGATCGCGCCCGCGAGCACCGGCATCACGGCGATCAGCAGGTACGCGGTGATCAGCCACGTCCATACGAACATCGGCATCTTCATCAGCGTGAGGCCGGGTGCGCGCATGTTCAGGATCGTGACGACGATGTTGATGCCGCCCATGATCGACGACGCGCCCATGATGTGGACCGCGAAGATCGCGAAGTCCATGCCCGGGCCCATCTGCGTGGATAGCGGCGCGTACAGCGTCCAGCCAGCGGCCGTCGCGCCGCCCGGCGTGAAGAACGAACCGACCAGCAGCACGGCAGCAACAGGCAGCAGCCAGAAGCTGAAGTTGTTCATCCGCGCGAAGGCCATGTCCGATGCGCCGATCTGCAGCGGAACCATCCAGTTCGCGAAGCCGACGAAGGCCGGCATGATCGCGCCGAACACCATGATGAGGCCGTGCATGGTGGTCAGCTGGTTGAAGAACTCGGGACGCATGATCTGCAGGCCCGGCTCGAACAGTTCGGCGCGGATTGCCAGCGCCATCACGCCCCCTGACAGGAACATGATGAACGAGAAAATCAGATACAGCGTACCGATGTCCTTGTGGTTGGTCGCGAACAACCAGCGACGCCAGCCGTGCGGCGTCGCATGCGCGTGATCGCCGTGGACGTGCTCGTGCCCCGCGGTTACATCGTGTCCGATGCTAGACATGACAATCTCCTAAATCGAATGCTGCTTTTCTCTGACCGTGACACGTCAGGCCGCTGGGCTGATCTCGACCCGGCGCGCTTCCTTCGCGTCCGCACCGCCCGTGATCGTCTCCGGCTTCTTCAAAATAATATGGTCTTCGGCGATGCCTGCTGCCTTGAGCGCATCGCGCACGGCTTCGGCACGCGCCTTCGCGAGCTTCGCGTTCTTGTCGGCGGAACCCGTTGCGTCCGTGTAGCCCGACAGCGTGAACTTCGCATCGGGATGCGCCTTCGCGTACGCGGCGGCTGCATCGACGGCGGCTTTCGCGTCGGCGGGCAGCGTGCTCTTGTTCGTTTCGAAGTAGATCGTGGCGGGCAGCGACGCCTGGGGCGCCGATGCCGCTGCATTGTCCGAAGCGCCCGATGCTGCCGCGGGAGCCGATGCGCCCGCTTCGCCGCTAGCCGCTGCCGCGCCGCTTGCGCCTTCCGCTCCGCTCGCAGCCGTTGCATCCGACGCGGCTGCCGCCGCTGCGCCTGCCAGGTGATCGCCACCCGACGGCAAACGGCCGTTGCGCGCATCCGCGACCTGCTTCGGCTGCAGGATGTCGCCCGTGTGGTTGCCCCACGAATTGCGCTCGAACGTGATGACGGATGCGATCTCGACGTCGTTCAGCGTCGGCGCCCACGACGGCATCGCGTTCTTGCCCTTCAGCACGATGCTCACGTGATCGGCGAGCGGGCCGTTCACGACCTTGCTGCCGTCGAGCGCCGGGAACGCACCGCCGCCCTTGCCCGTCGGCTGGTGGCAGACCGCGCAGTTCGACGCGTACACCTTGCCGCCGCGCTCCGTCAGCTCGGCGAGCGTATAGGTCTTGTTCGGATCGTCCTGGCCCGCGGCCATTTTCTTCTTCTCGTCGTCGACCCACTTCGCGTAGTCGTCATCGGACAGCACGTTCACGACGACGGGCATGTACGCGTGCTCCTTGCCGCAGAGTTCCGTACAGAAGCCGCGATACGTACCGACCTTCTCCGCCTTGAACCAGGTGTCGCGCACGAAGCCGGGAATCGCGTCCTGCTTCACGCCGAACGCAGGTACGTACCACGAGTGAACGACGTCGTTCGCAGTGGTGATGATGCGGATCTTCTTGTTGACAGGCACGACGAGCGGGTTGTCGACTTCCTGCAGATAGGTATCCGTGATCGGCTGCTGGCCGTTGACTTCGCTACGCGGTGTGGTGAGCGTCGACAGGAAGCTGATGCCTTCGCCCGGACCCTTCACGTAGTCGTAGCCCCACTTCCACTGGTAGCCAGTGACCTTGACGGTCAGATCGGCATTGGAAGTGTCCTTCATCGCGACGACGGTCCGCGTGGCCGGCAGCGCCATCAGGACGACGATGATGAACGGGACGACCGTCCAGATGATTTCGACGGTGGTGCTTTCGTGGAAATTGGCGGCCTTGTGGCCCTTCGACTTGCGGTGCGCGAAGATCGAATAGAACATCACGCCGAACACGCCGACGAAGATCAACGTACAGAGGATCAGCATCAGCGAATGGAGGCTGTAGAGCTCCTCAGCGATTCTGGTCACTGGCGGCTGGAGATTGATCTCGTTGACGCTGGGGCCGCCTGGACTGTCGCCGACTGCAAGGGCGGCGCCGGCGAAGAGCAGCCCGCTACACGCCAGCACGCCCGTGAGGGCTCGCTTGATTGTTTTCATAGCTTCCTTACCCAAAATTTCCATTCAAACCCTCGACCCCGCTGGAAGGCTGCCCCTCGTCCTCTGGAATGGCGCGTGATTCAATGCGCAACTTTTGACGCCTAACACTGCCTGAGCCACAGACGCAGTTCGTCGGCGAATTGCGCGCGCCGATATTGCGCAAGATGCTGCCCGACCGTGACCGTCTCCCCCCGCGACACCAGCTTGATGTAATCGCGCGGCGTCGCTCCCGGTTCGACCCGCACCCAGCGCGGATTGAATTCGAACTGCGTGAGATGCTCGGCGCTGACCTGTTCGATCACGAGCCGGTCTGGAAACAGCCGGATGCGTTCGTAATCGACGGCATGGCGCGCATAGACCGCAAATGCGGCGCCGACAGCGAGCAACTCGATACCCGTGAACGGCAACACCAGCCACGCGCCGCACAGGACCAGCAGGAATGCTATCAACAGCGAGAATGCCGCGAGCGAGACATAGAAGAACACGAATTGCCGCGGCGACACCGAACAATTGCGCTTCATCGTCCAGTCCTTGAGGACGGGTTCCGACTCAGCAAGCAGATCGGTTGCATTCATCGCTGCCTCCCGCGAACCGCCAGTCATCGCATACCGCCAATGCCATTCACGCCCAGCAACTACGGCTGCCCGAACCGCAAACGCCCCGGGCCTGTCGCTCCAATTGTGGGAACATTGAGCGACAAACTGACGCATTATAGGGCCGATCTATGGCATCCACAAGCAACGCTCTATCGGCCGCCAAGCCAAGCTGCACAAGCCTCTGCGCCGTTTTGACGCAGTTTTTGACGTGGTAATCTCAGACATAACAGATGTCGTCTTTACCGCCTCAACGATTCTTCTGCCGACCCCGCCCTATGTCTTCGATTCGCACGATTCCGTGCCCTTCGGGGGTCATCCGGGGCACGGCCTTCCATGCGTGTCCGTAGATCACCTCGAAGGTCAGCGGGATCGTGCCATCGGCGCGCCGGCGCGCTTCGAGCGCGGCGAGCAGCGCCTTGTGCATGCGCCTCGACGCGACGCCCGGCAACCCTTCACGCTGCAACGGATAAGCGCCCCAACGGCGCACATCGGCAAGCAGCGACTCGGGTGACTTGTAGGTGATGGTCAGCGTCTCCTGGTCCATCACCGGGATTTCGAAGCCACTTTCGACAAGCATATCGCCCAGATCGTGCATGTCTACGAAGTCGATTACATGTTTGTGCGTATTGACGCCGTGCGCCGCTTCGATTTCGGCATAGGCGCCGCGCAGCTCTTTGAGCGTGTCAGGCCCGAGCGTGCTGAACATCAACAGGCCGTTGACCTTGAGCACGCGCTGCCATTCAGGGAATACGAGATCGGGCCGCGAATGCCAATGCAGCGCGAGGTTGGACCAGATGAATTCGAATGCGCCCGATGCAAAAGGCAGCGCGGAGAAATCGGCTTGAGCGAAGCGCGGACCGCGTGAGCCGAGTGCCTTGCCGAGCGACGCAGGCAGAAAGCGCCTCCAGCTGGTATCGGTGGCGTCGTGCCTGACGGCGCGCGCGAGCATCGCTTGCGAGAGATCGGTGCCGAACACGGGCGCTTCGGGAAAGCGCTCGCGCAGCGAAGGCAGGTCGTCGCCAGCGCCGCAGCCCGCATCGAGCACCTGCGCCGGATTCACCTTGATGTAGTCGAGCCGTTCGCGCATGCGCTGCGCGATCTCGCGCGGCAGGAACGCGACGTCGTCGAACGTGGCGGCCCGGCGGTCGAAAATCTTCCGAATGCGGCGCGAATCATAGGCCGGACGGCTAGTTTCGGTGACAGACACGGTCATTGGAGTCGTACGGACGAAGAGTGCGAAGTATACTCGCTCGATTCCGTCCCTTCAGTGTCAGCGGCCTTCGGAGGCGTGTCGATATGCCGAATTGGGCTTTCGGGTGGTCCCGCTCAGGCGGTTCGCGCCACTGGTTTCGCGAACGGTTCGTCCGCGTCGCGCAACGTTCGATCTCGACACTGCCGGCGCTCGCGCGGCTTGCGCTGCCGAATCCGTGCGCTTTGTGCGGCAATATGTCGCATCGAACACTGTGCGGCTTTTGCGACGAATCATGGTGGAACGAAGCGCGGCTGCGCTGCACCGTGTGCGCGGTTCCGCTAAGCGGCTTTCGGCGCGCGAGCGTCACGCGATATCGCTGTGGCAACTGCATCGCGACACCGCCTGCATTCGACGCGACGCTGGCGGTCGCCGACTATCGCACGCCGCTGGACGCGCTCGCGGTCGGGTTGAAGTTTCGCGCGCGGCTTGCGCTCGCGCACGAGTTCGCGCGGCGCCTCGCGTGGTCTGCGGCGGACTTGCTCGACGAACGCGACTGCCCCGATGTCGTCGCGCCCGTTCCGCTTTCGGCACGGCGGCTCATCGAGCGCGGCTACAACCAGGCGTGGGAAATCGCGCGCCCCTGTGCGAAATCGATGGGTGTTCGCAGCGATGCGGCGCTCGTGCGGCGCGTGATCGACACGGCGCCGCAATCGAAGCTCGATCGCGAGGCGCGCAGGCAGAATGTCGGCCGCGCGTTCGAGGTCGTCAAGCCGGTGCAGGACCTGCACGTCGCGATCGTCGACGATGTGATGACGACGGGCGCCACGCTCGACGCCTTGGCCCGCACGCTGAAGGCAGCAGGCGCGCGCCGCGTGACCAATCTGGTCGCGCTTCGGACGCCGAAAAACTAGTTTCCAGTTCACCCGCTTATGTTCAACGTCGTTCTCGTCGAGCCTGAAATTCCGCCGAACACCGGCAACGTGATCCGCCTGTGCGCGAACACGGGCGCGCGCCTGCATCTGATCGAGCCGCTCGGCTTTCCGCTCGACGACGCGAAGATGCGCCGCGCCGGTCTCGACTATCACGAATATGCGCAGATGCACGTGCATCGCGATTGGGATGCGCTGATCGAAAACGAGTCGCCTGACCTTGCGCGCATGTTCGCGTTCACGACGCGCGGCTCAAGTCCATTTCATTCGCACGCGTTCAAGCCGGGAGATTGGTTCGTGTTCGGCGCGGAAACGCGCGGCCTGCCGGACTCCGTACTGAACCGCTTTCCGAACGAACAGCGCGTGCGCCTGCCGATGCGTCCTGGCAATCGCAGCCTGAATCTGTCGAATACCGTGGCCGTCGTCGTGTTCGAGGCGTGGCGTCAGGCGGGGTTCGAGGGCGGCGCCTGAAGGCGTCGTTCGAATTCGGTCCGGTAGCGCGAGAACATCGTTTCGTCGAAACACGCAAAGATCACGCATTCGACGAAAGGCGCTTGCGGCAACATGTCGATCGTGGCTTGAACGGCGATGCGCACCGCGTCGTCAGCGGGGAAGCGGTAGACGCCGCAGCTGATCGCGGGAAACGCGATGCTCTTCGCGCTCGCGTCGTGCGCGAGTTCGAGCGAGCGCCGGTAGCACGAAGCCAGCAGTTCCGCCTCGCCGCGCTCGCCGCCGTGCCACACGGGACCGACAGCGTGAATCACATGGCGCGCCTTCAACCGGTAGCCGCCCGTTATCTTCGCGTCACCCGTCACGCAGCCGCCTAGCCGCTCGCATTCGCGCAGCAAATCGGGGCCCGCCGCGCGGTGAATCGCGCCATCCACGCCACCGCCGCCCAGCAATGACGTGTTCGCCGCGTTGACGATCGCGTCGACGTCGAGCGTCGTAATATCCACGACGCGCGTCTCGAGCGTGCAACTGCCAATGGTGAGCATGGGAAAACCTCCAGATCCGATACAGCATCGATAGGAGGTGGACAGCAAAAGAAGCGAGCCGTTCGGCGCGAAGCTTTACCGGCTGCGTAAAACACTTTCAGGCGTTTTGCAGCGATGAGGCTTCTACACGCCGATCGGCAACGGACACGCTGCGTTTCTATTCGGCCTTGGCGTCGCGGCGCAGCAGCGCGCTGACAGCATCGCGCGGCGCCACGCCGTTGAACAGCACATCGCAGACGGCCGACGTGATCGGCATGTCAATACCGTTGGCCTGCGCAATCGCGAGCACGCTGCGGGCGCATCGCACGCCCTCGGCGACATGCCCGAGCGCGTTGAGAATATCGTCGAGCGAGCGGCCGCTTGCGAGTTGCATGCCGACCGTGCGGTTGCGCGACAGATCGCCCGTCGCCGTCAGGATCAGGTCGCCGAGGCCGGTGAGACCCGTGAACGTCTCGGTGCGGCCGCCGAGCGCCGTGCCCAGACGCGACATTTCGGCCAGACCGCGTGTGATCAGCGCCGCGCGCGCATTCAGACCGAGACCGAGGCCATCGCCGATGCCCGTCGCGATCGCGAGCACGTTCTTCACCGCGCCGCCGACTTCGACGCCAATCACGTCGTCGCCACTGTAAATGCGCATCGCGCCGTGATGGAACGCCGCGACGGTCCGCTCGCGACACGCCGCCGACGCGCTCGCCACCGTCAATGCGACGGGCAGCCCCTTCCCGACCTCGCGCGCGAAGCTCGGGCCGGACAGCGTGCCGTTGCTCGTGTGCCCGCTCAACTCCTGCGCGACGACCTGATGCGGCAGCAGTTGCGTATCCGCTTCGAAGCCTTTGCAGAGCCACACGATATGCGCCGGCACCTTGCCCGAGTCGCGCATCGTGCACAGCATCGCGCGCAAGCCCGCGACGGGCGTCGCGATCACGCACAGTGCGTCATCAGCGAGCGCGTGATCCAGTGCGAGATCGAGATTCGCTTCGAAGCGAAGCGTGGACGGCAACGTGACGCCCGCCAGATAGCGGGTGTTTTCGTGCGATGTGGAGAGTTCGGCGATGAGCGCGGCATCGCGCGCCCAGAGCACCGTATTGTGCCGCGCGGCCAGATGGCCGGCGAGTGCGGTGCCCCATGCACCGGCGCCGAGAACGGCGACCTTCATACCCGGCACCGCCCGCATGCGTCAGTGCTTGGCGGTGCTCTGCGCGCCGCCTTCCTGCGCAGCGATCTGCGCGATGCGCTGCTCGTACAGCGCCTGGAAGTTGATTTCGGCGAGATGGATGGGCGGGAAGCCTGCGCGGGTGATCGCGTCAGCGATGTTCGAGCGCAGATACGGAAACAGGATGGTCGGGCATGCGATGCCGACGAGGGGATCGATCTGTTCGGCCGGGATGTTGCGAATGTCGAAAATGCCAGCCTGCTTCGCTTCGATCAGGAACGCGACCTTGTCGCTGACCTTCGCCGTCACCGTGCCCGTGACGAGAATTTCGAACACCGTGTCCGCGAGGCGCTCGGCCTTCACATCGACTTCGACTTCAACCGATGGCATTTCCTGCTCGAGGAAAATAGCCGGCGAGTTCGGCTGTTCGAGCGACATGTCTTTCAGGTAGATGCGCTGGATATTGAAGAACGGCTGGTTGTTCTCGTCGGACATGGTTCTCTACTCCCTAAATTTCGTTGCGGCGGACGGTTGCCGCCAGATCTCGTTGTACTGCGGGCCGCCCCGAGGGACGGCCTCAAACCGGCCGGTGCAGACGTTGCAGCTGTATTGCCCGACCTTGTGTTGTTCGCGACCGCGTGCCGCGACGGACGTGGCGCGCGAGACGTGCGATTGATGCCTCGAAGCCGCCTTCTTGCAACTGCCTCGTTGCGACTGCCTCGTTACGCGGCAGTTTCGAGCAGCGGCGTCAGACCGCCCGCGCGATCGAGCGCGGACAGATCGTCATAACCGCCGACGTGCGTCTCGCCGATGTACACCTGCGGCACCGTGCGACGACCCGTGCGCGTCATCATTTCCTGACGGCGCGCCGGGTCCTTGTCGATCAGCACCTTTTC
The DNA here is from genome assembly GCF_009362735.1 of Paraburkholderia franconis. Taxonomy (GTDB): domain Bacteria; phylum Pseudomonadota; class Gammaproteobacteria; order Burkholderiales; family Burkholderiaceae; genus Paraburkholderia; species Paraburkholderia franconis. The sequence goes on from NZ_WHNP01000020.1 coordinate 33,107, forward strand.
GATGTGCTCGACGCCGCGCGACTTTAGTAGACGTTCGGCCATCTGGCAATACGGGCACACCTGCGTGCTGTACATGATCACTTTGTTCACTTCGCAACTCCTTGTTTGACGACGGGCATGCCCGCTTGCTGCCAGGCGTCGACGCCGCCTTCCAGCACATGCACCTCCGCGTAGCCTGCGTCGCGCACGACGCGTGCCGCCTTGTTCGACTGCTGTCCGTTCTGGCAAACGAGCAGCACCGGGTTGCTCTTATTCTTCACGAGTTGGCCGACTTTCGCTTGCAGCTCGCCAAACTCGACGTGACGCGCCGACGGCAGGTGTCCCTTCGCGTAGTCCGCTGCGGAACGCAGGTCGACGACGACAGCGTTACGCCGGTTGATCAGCTGCGTGGCGGCAGCCGCCGAGAGGCCGCCGCGTCCACGGCGCGAGATCGTCGGCCACAGGAGCAACGCCCCGGAGATGAGGGCGACTGCGATCAGTACAAGGTTCGTGTAATCGGTGAAAAACTTCACGGAAGATCCGCCGGAAAAAAGGAAGAAATCGGGTTAAATCGGAAAGGGCAATCCGACCATTATAAAATAACCGTCTGACGCGATGGCGACCGCCAGCCGCTGGCTGCGGTACCGCCCCGATTACCGCTTCCTTACTACCGACCGGCACGACATGTACAAACTCGTTCTCATCCGCCACGGCGAATCGACGTGGAACAAGGAAAACCGCTTCACCGGCTGGGTCGACGTCGACCTGACCGAACAGGGCAACCTCGAAGCGCAGCAGGCAGGCGCGCTGCTCAAAGACTCGGGCTACACGTTCGACATTGCTTACACCTCGGTGCTCAAGCGCGCGATCCGCACGCTGTGGCACGTGCAGGACAAGATGGACCTGATGTACCTGCCCGTCGTGCACTCGTGGCGCCTCAACGAGCGTCACTACGGCGCGCTGTCTGGCCTGAACAAGGCCGAAACGGCGGCGAAGTTCGGCGACGACCAGGTGCTGGTCTGGCGCCGCAGCTACGACACGCCGCCGCCCGCGCTCGAGCCGACCGACGAGCGCACGTCGTACGACGATCCGCGCTACGCGAAGGTGCCGCGCGAGGAGCTGCCGCTCACCGAATGCCTGAAGGACACGGTGGCGCGCGTGATGCCCATCTGGAACGAATCGATCGCGCCCGCGATCAAGTCGGGCCGCAAGGTGCTGATCGCCGCGCACGGCAACTCGATCCGCGCGCTGGTCAAGTATCTGGACAACATTTCCGATTCGGACATCGTCGGCCTGAACATTCCGAACGGCGTGCCCCTCGTCTATGAACTGGACGAAGACCTGAAGCCGATCAAGCACTACTACCTCGGCGATCAGGAAGCGATCGCGAAGGCGCAAGCGGCTGTCGCCAAACAGGGCAAAGCGGGCTGATGCGGCCATCGCCACGGCTCGCCGCGACTCGCGGCGGGCTGTGGTTTTTCCATGGTTTTCCGGCGCTTTCGCGTGATTTCCGCTCTTTCCCACGCTCGCGCGCCCCATGATTCGCGGCTACTGTTTCCTGACGGCATTGCCACGTATGGGCCATGTTCCTGCCATCTCGATGCCGCATGATGAAGCCGTCGCAGACAGCGCTCCGGCAATCGATACCGGTGCGCACGCAACGGTATTGGCAAATGTGGCGCGCGTAAGGCCTTTTTTTGGCTCCGCGGACGTCCGCCAGCGCACATTGCTTCCCGCCCGTGCCAGCGATCCTTAGAACCTGGCTGCGCAATCGCTGTCGAATCCCCATCAACCCTCAGGTACAGGCCGTGCGAGCGTCACGTTATACTTGTCCGTCCTTTTCCTTTGACGCTGCCACCCGCATCCGACCGCAACATACTCTATGCGAAAGAACCTGAAAAACATCGGCCTTATCGCCGCGGGCCTCGCTACCGGCGTTTTTGCAACCCTGCAATTGAGCGCCTCGGCCCAGCAACCCGCGTCCGCGCCGTTGCCCCTCGACCAGTTGAGGCTCTTCGCCGAAGTCTTTGGGCAGATCAAGCATGAGTACGTGGAACCGGTCGACGACAAGAAGCTGCTGACGTCCGCAATCAAGGGCATGGTGTCGAGCCTCGATCCGCACTCGTCGTATCTCGACAAGACCGACTATGAAGAGCTGCAGGAGCAGACCAAGGGCCGCTTCGCGGGCCTCGGCATCGAGATCTCGCAGGAAGACGGCCTGATCAAGGTCATCTCGCCGATCGAGGACACGCCCGCGTTCCGCGCCGGCATCCGTCCGGGCGACCTGATCACCCGCATCAACGACAAGCCCGTGCGCGGCATGACGCTGGATAAAGCCGTCAAGCAGATGCGCGGCGAGCCGGGCACCAAGGTCACGCTCACCATTTTCCGCAAGACCGACGACCGCACGTTCCCGCTCACGGTCACGCGCGCGGTCATCAGGGTCCAGAGCGTGAAGTCGAAGATTCTCGCGCCGGGCTACGCGTACGTGCGCATCACGAGCTTCCAGGAACGCACGACGCCTGACCTCGCCGCGAAGCTGCAGGACATCGCGCGCCAGCAGCCGAACCTGAAGGGCCTGATCCTCGACCTGCGCAACAACGGCGGCGGCCTGCTGCAAAGTGCCGTCGGCGTCGCGGGCGCGTTCTTGCCGCCGGATTCGGTCGTCGTGTCGACGAACGGCCAGATTCCGGATTCGAAGCAGATCTATCGCGACACCTTCGACAACTATCGTCTGCCGTCCTTCGACGGCGATCCGCTGAAGAATCTGCCGCCCATCTTCAAGACCGTGCCGATGATCGTGCTGACCAACGCCTATTCGGCGTCGGCCTCGGAAATCGTCGCGGGCGCGCTGCAGGATCAGCATCGCGCGATGATCGTCGGCAAGACGACGTTCGGCAAGGGCTCGGTGCAGACCGTTCGTCCGATGACGGCGGATACGGCACTGCGTCTGACCACGGCGTACTACTACACGCCGAGCGGCCGCTCGATCCAGAACAAGGGCATCCGGCCTGATATCGCCGTCGACCAGTACGCGGACGGCGATCCCGACGACGCACTCGTCACGCGCGAAGTCGACTACTCGAATCACCTTGCGAACACGCAGGACCCGAACGAGAAGAAGGAACAGGAACAGCGCGAACAGGAGCGCATGGACCAGTTGCGTCAGCTTGAAGAGCAGAACGACAAGAAGACGCCGGAACAGCGCGCGAAAGATCGCGATCGCAAGCCGATCGAGTTCGGTTCCGCTGACGACTTCATGCTGCAGCAAGGCCTGAACAAGCTCGAAGGCAAGCAGGTGGTCGAATCGAAGTCGCTGATGGAGCGGCGTCTCGCGCAGAACAAGCCGGCGCAATCGGCTTCGGCGCCCGTTGCCGTGAAGCCCGCGCTGCCCGCCACGCCGACAGCAACGACCCCGGCAGCGCCCGCTTCGGCAACGGCGCCGGCTTCGCAACCTGCTACGCCGAGCAAGTAAGCGGTACGGTGCATCCCCGGTGTCTTCGCGGCCAACGCCGCGAAGACACCTTCCTCCGCGCGATTAGAATAACGAGAACCGCGCCGCCTTCCGTCTCGAGCGAGCGCGACACATACGACACACGCCGCGCCCCGCCATGAACGACAATCAACTTCTGCGCTATTCCCGTCACATCCTCGTCGACGAACTCGGCATCGAGGCTCAGCAGCGCTTTCTCGACGCGCATGCGATCGTGGTCGGCGCAGGCGGCCTGGGCTCGCCGGCGGCGATGTATCTGGCGGCGTCGGGTGTCGGCAAGCTGACGCTCGTCGATGCCGATACCGTCGATCTCACCAATCTGCAGCGGCAGATCCTGCACGTCACGAAGTCGGTGGGACGGCTGAAGGTCGAATCGGGACGCGATGCGATCGCGCAACTGAATCCGGATGTCGAAGTGAACGCGGTGGCCGAACGCGTCGACGATGCGTGGCTCGATCGCACCGTGCCGCAAGCGACTGTCGTGCTCGACTGCACGGACAACTTCGCGACGCGCCACGCGATCAATCGCGCCTGCGTCGCGCACGGCGTGCCGCTCGTATCGGGCGCGGCGCTGCGTTTCGACGGTCAGATCAGCACCTTCGATTTCCGCAGCGACGACTCGCCGTGCTACGCGTGCGTGTTTCCGGAGGATCAGCCGTTCGAGGAAGTCGCATGCTCGACGATGGGCGTGTTTGCGCCGACGGTCGGCATCATCGGCGCGATGCAGGCAGCGGAAGCGCTGCGCGTGATCGCGGGCGTCGGCGAGCCACTGGTCGGCCGCCTGATGATGCTCGATTCGCTGCGGATGGAGTGGAACACGATGCGCATCGCGCGCCAGCGGGATTGCCCCGTGTGCGGCGAGCGCCATCGTTCATAAGAAAGAACTGCTTCGACGACTCATTTCATTTCGGGCGCTCGATCAAGCCGAAGCGCCCGAATGAACAACCACACATCAGGCCCGCGCGACCCGTTCCAGCGCCGACTGCACCTCTTCCGGCTCGAACGCCGCGAGCACGTCGGCGACAGGCTTTTCCAGCGTCTTCAGATGCGAGCGCAGGATCTCCTGCTTCACGAGCAGCAACTGGCTCGGATGCATCGAGAACTCCGTCAGCCCCATACCGAGCAACAGACGCGTCAGCGCCGGATCGCCCGCCATTTCCCCGCAGATCGACACCGGCACGCCCACCCGCTTCGCCTCGCGCAGCGTGAACGCGATCAGATGCAGCACGGCGGGATGCAGCGGATCGTACAGATGCGCGACTGCGTTGTCGGCGCGATCGATCGCGAGCGTGTACTGGATCAGGTCGTTCGTGCCGATCGACAGGAAATCGAGCCGCTTCAGGAACAGCGGCAACGCGATCGCCGCAGCGGGAATCTCGATCATCGCGCCGACCCGGACGTTCGGGTCGTAGGCGAGCCCTGCATCGTCGAGCTGTCGTTTGGCTTCCTGGATCAGATCGAGCGTCTGATCGATCTCGCGTGCATGCGCGAGCATCGGAATCAGAATCTTCACCGAGCCATACGCCGACGCGCGCAGGATCGCGCGCAACTGCGTCAGGAACATATGCGGCTCGGACAGGCTCCAGCGGATCGCGCGCAGGCCGAGCGCCGGGTTGGGCGCCGTTTCGTATTCGTCGCCGATGGAATCGAGCGGCTTGTCCGCGCCGACGTCGATCGTGCGGATCGTCACGGGCATGCCGTTCATCAGCTCGACCGCGCGCCTGTAGGCGGTGAACTGCTCTTCCTCTTCCGGCATGCCGTGCTTCTGGTTCATGAAGAGGAACTCGGTACGGAACAGGCCGATGCCCGTCGCGCCCGCGTCGAGCGCCGACTGTGCGTCCTCCGGCAGCTCGATGTTTGCGCACAGCTCGATGCGCGTGCCGCATACCGTCTGCGTCGGCGAAAACTTCAGGCGCTGCAGCTTGCGCGCCTCGAGCGCCTTCTCGCTCTGCCGGTACGAATATTCTTCGAGCACGATCGGCGCCGGATCGACGATCACGATGCCGTGGTCGCCGTCGACGATGATCAGATCGTCCTGCCGGATCAGCGCGCTCGCGTGCTGCACACCGACCGTTGCGGGAATGCCGAGACTGCGCGCGACGATCGCCGTATGCGACGTGCGGCCGCCGAGGTCCGTGACGAAGCCCTGGAAGGTCTGCGTCTTGAACTGCATCATGTCGGCGGGCGCGATGTCGTGCGCGACCACGATCATTTCGTCGCAGCGCCCGTGGATGCTGACGAGCGAGCCCGTCGCGCCCGCGAGCGCCTTCAGCACGCGCTCGACCACCTGTTCGATATCGGCTTTGCGCTCGCGCAGATACTCGTCCTCCACTTCGTCGAAGTGGCGCGTCAGGCGCTCGAGCTGTTCCGTCAACGCCCATTCGACGTTGTAGCGGCGGGTGCGGATGAGGTCGATGGTTTCCTGAACGAGCATCACATCGTTCAGGATCATTGAATGTACGTCGAGAAACGCGCCCATTTCGGTGGGCGCGTCGGCGGCAAGATCGGCGCGCAGTTCGTCGAGCTCCTGATGCACGACCTGCTGGGCCGCGCGAAAGCGCTCCACCTCGTCCTCGATCTGGGTGGGCTCGATCAGATAGTGGTCGACGTCCAGCGCAGCCGGGGCGATCAGATATGCTCGCCCGATGGCGATACCGCGTGACACGGGAATTCCATGCAGCGTGAACGACACGCGCACCTCCTCTAGTTGTGTAATGCCGCGGCAAACCGCTGCAGTGCTCTCAGACCCCGCCGATCATTATAAATTCCGAAACGCGCCACAGTGCTGTGCAGCGCAGCATCGCGCGACCTTCGAGCGCTATGCTGTCGCCTGGCTTGTCATGCGCTTGCGCCGGGCATACGTCGGCGCAACATGGTCTTCGGGAATGCGCGGCGGCGCGACGGTGCAGCAAGCCGCCTTCGACGGGCAAAACGCGACCGTCAAAAAGAAAACGCCGCGACATCGCGCGGCGTCTGTTCCAGAACGAAAGCGGGAGCGAATTTTTAAGTTTATTGGCCTTCGCCGAATTTATCGGCAATCAGTTGAAGCAGCGCGTCCATCGCTTCCTTCTCGTCCTCGCCTTCCGTTTCGATCATCACCGTACTGCCGATGCCTGCTGCCAACATCATCACGCCCATGATGCTCTTCGCATTGATGCGCCGGCCGTTGCGGCTCATCCAGATTTCCGCCTGGAAGTTGGCGGCAAGTTGCGTCAGCTTCGCCGACGCGCGAGCGTGCAGCCCCAGCTTGTTCACGATAGTCGTTTCCTGTTGCAGCATGTGTTGTTCCGATGCGCTGGTATTGAAATTATCGAGGTAAGCGGAAAACACGCCGCACGCGGCGCGCTTGCCGTGTCGCAGATGATGCGGCGCTCACGCGTCGTTTGAATTGCAACCGGACCCGCTGCCGGCCTTGCAGGTTTCGGCAAGCGCCTTGTCCGGCGGCAATGCGGGAATGCAATCAGCGGTGCTCGTGACGGGAACGGCAGGCGGCGGCGTCGCCGGTCCGACGGCTTGAATGCCTTTGGTCGCGCCCGCCAGCGCCTTGTCGACGAGCACGTCGAGCGGCGTCGCGCGATAGCAGACGGCGCGCACCAGCATCGGCAGATTCACGCCCGCCAGTACGCGCACATCGGGAAGGGACGCGAGCCGGCCTGCAATGTTCGCCGGCGTCGCGCCGAACATGTCGGTCAGCACGAGCGTGCCGTTTTCTTCCTTGAGCCTGTCGATCTCCGCATACGCGGACGAAACGACCTGTACGGGATCGCAATCGGGCGACACGTCGATGACGCCGATGCGGGCGGGCAAGCCGCCGTAAATGTGCGCGACACACTCGCGTAGCGCCGTGGCGAAGGGAGCGTGCGCAATGATCAGAATGCCTGCCATGTCAGCCTTGCTGCAGAAAACCGCCCGGAAATCGCAGCCCGGCTTCCCGTGCGCCGCGCGTCAGATGGAGAGCCAAACGCGGCAAGCGGGAAACGAGGCCCATCGAACTCACCTGAGATCGGGCCGCCAAGGGGCCGGATCACGCTGACCCTCGCGGGCCGCCATCAGGCGAGCGGGCATTGTAACAGCCTCATTTTCGCGCTTTCGGCCTTTTCACGCCTGGCTGGCCGACAGCGCGAACCTTCATTGCCTTCATTGCAGAACATGGCGGCGCACACGCGCCGCTTCAACCGACGGCCTTCTCCAGCGCATCGATGAACATTGCCGCGACGTCGAACCCCGTCTGATCCATGATCTCGCGGAAGCACGTCGGACTCGTGACATTCACTTCCGTCAGCCAGTCGCCGATCGCATCGAGTCCGACGAGCAGCAACCCGCGCGCGTTCAGCACCGTCCCGAGCGCTTCGGCGATCTCCCGATCACGCGCCGTCAGCGGCTGCGCGACGCCCAGACCGCCCGCCGCGAGATTGCCGCGCACCTCACTGCCCTGCGGAATGCGCGCAAGCGAATACGGCACCGGCTCGCCGCCGATCAGCAGAATGCGCTTGTCGCCCGTCTTGATTTCGGGGATGAACTTCTGCGCCATCACCGAACGCGCGCCGTCGTGGCTCAGCATCTCGACGATCGAGCCGAGATTCATGCCGTCCGCCTTCACGCGGAACACGCCCATGCCGCCCATGCCGTCGAGCGGCTTCAGGATCACGTCGCCGTGCTCCGCATGGAACGTGCGCAGACGGGCCGGATCGCGCGTGACGAGCGTCGGCGCGACGAACTGCGGAAATTCGCCGATCGCCATCTTTTCAGAGTGATCGCGAATCGCCTGCGGCTTGTTGAAGATGCGCGCGCCCGCGCGTTCCGCGAGTTCGAGCAGCCACGTCGACGTCACGTATTCCATGTCGAATGGCGGGTCCTTGCGCATCAGGACCGCGCCGAAACCCGCCAGCGCGCGCGCTTCGACAGGCTGCGGTTCATACCAGACGTCGCGATGGCCGTCCGACTGATCGCCGACGATCTCAAAGCGGTACACGTTCGCCTCGACGCCGGAGCCCGTCCACGCCAGATGCTGCGGCTCGCATGCGTAGAGCGTGTGGCCGCGCTTCGCGGCCTCGGCCATCATCGCGTAGGTCGAGTCCTTGTAGATCTTGAAGCGGGAAAGCGGGTCGGCGATGAAGAGAATATCCATGGAGTTCCTGATGCGCCCTCGCGGGCCGCGCGTTGTTCGTTATAGCGTACGGCAAACGCGCCGATGCCGTGCGTCTGCCTGCCCGTCCGGCGGCATTCGATTCCGCCGGGGCAACAGCCTACCGTGAGTGCGCCCGACGTGCTTGCCGCACGCCCGCTCGCGTCACGTTCTCGCGACGGGCTTGCGCGCCTTGCAGGAAGCAATGGGCGCGCCCGCCGTCAGACCTGGATCGCCTCGGGATCGGTCTTTTCCAGCTCCACCGATGCCGCCAGCAGCCCCAGCCGCCCGACCACGCCATACATGTAGAAGCGGTTCGGCGGCGCGGCGCCCGGCTTCGCGTGCGCATCGGGGAGCGCCGTATGCTCGAAGCCGAGCGGCACGAAATGCATGCCCGGTGCGTTCAGGTTCTGGTCGCGGTCGCGGCTGCCGTGCACGCGATAGAAACCGCCCACCACGTACCGGTCGATCATGTACACGACGGGCTCGGCCACTTCCTCGCCGATGCGCTCGAACGTATAGACGCCTTCCTGCACGATCATGTCGTGCACTTCGAGCCCTTCCTTCGTGGTCGCCATCTTGGTGCGCTCGCGCTTCGTGAGCGCGGCCACTTCCGACGCGTCGTGCACCGTCATCACACCCATGCCGTAGGTACCCGCGTCCGACTTGATGACGACATACGGTTTTTCCGAAATACCGTACTCGCGGTACTTCTTGGCGATCTTCTTGAGCACGCCGTCGATCGCGTCGGTCAGCGCCTCCTCACCCGTGCGCGCCTCGAAATCGACGCCTTCGACATGCGCGAAGTATGGATTGATCATCCACGGATCGATGTCGACCATCTTCGCGAACTTCTTCGCGACGTCGTCGTAGCACGAGAAGTGCGTCGACTTGCGGCGCACGGCCCAGCCTGCGTGCAGCGGCGGCAGCACGTATTGCTCGTGCAGGTTTTCGAGAATCGGCGGAATGCCGCTCGACAGGTCGTTGTTCAGCAGAATCGAGCACGGATCGAAGTTCTTCAGCCCGATCCGGCGCGCCGAGCGCTCCAGTGGCTCCAGCACGATCTTCTGGCCGTCCGACAGCGAAATGGTCACGGGCCCGACGATGTTTTCGTCGAGCGTGCCGAAGCGGACATTCAAGCCCGCCTGACGCATGATCGTCGCCAGCCGCGCGACGTTTTCCAGGTAAAACGCATTGCGCGTGTGACGCTCGGGGATGACGAGCAGATTCTTCGCGTCCGGGCAAATTTTCTCGATCGACGCCATCGCCGCCTGCACGGCGAGCGGCAGCGTTTCCTGCGGCAGATTGTTGAACGCGCCGGGAAAGAGGTTCGTGTCGACGGGCGCGAGCTTGAAGCCGGCGTTACGCAGATCGACCGAGCAATAGAACGGCGGCGTGTGCTCCTGCCATTCGAGGCGGAACCAGCGTTCGATGGCAGGCGTCGCGTCGAGGATCTTCCGCTCGAGGTCGAGCAGCGGACCGTTTAACGCCGTAACTAAATGCGGAACCATTGATCACTCGCAGACTGGAGAAAAAAGATTGTAGAGCAATTGCTCTGCCCATTTGGGGACGCTTTCTCCATTCGCAAGTTATGGGTGGATGCATTCTCCCTATATCAACGATAGCCGGAAAATCTGCTGTTTGTGAGACAAGATTGCGGCGCGGTCCGCGAGGCATGTCGGGGCCCGCCGCGCAGTCGCCGTGCGGCTGGGACGAACTGCCTCGGCACGAAAAAAGCCCGCCGTGAAGGCGGGCCAAAGTCGCTGTGCTTGTACCTTTCGCAAATCCCGTTGCCGGGAGGACGCCTGCCTTACTCGACGTGCTCGCCGTGCAGGATCACGTCCAGACCTTCGCGCTCTTCTTCTTCCGTCACGCGCAGGCCTATCGTCACGTCGATGATCTTCAGCAGAATGAAGCTGATCACGCCGCTGTAGACGAGCGTCGTCAGAACGCCCTTCAGCTGGAGAATGACGCTGCCGTCGAAACCGCCGATGTCCTTGACAGCGAACACGCCCGTCAGGATCGCACCGACGATACCGCCGATGCAGTGCACGCCGAATGCGTCGAGCGAATCGTCGTAGCCCATCTTGTGCTTGAGCCACGTGGCCGACCAGAAGCAGATCACGCCCGCGATCAGGCCGATGGCGAGCGCGCCGCCCACGCCGACGAAGCCCGACGCCGGCGTGATCGCCACCAGACCCGCCACCGCGCCCGACACGATGCCGAGCACCGACGGCTTACCCTTTGCGATCCATTCCGCGAACATCCAGCCGAGCGCCGCCATGGCCGTTGCAACCTGCGTCGTCAGCATCGCGAAACCGGCACGGCCGTCAGCCGCCACTGCCGAACCCGCGTTGAAGCCGAACCAGCCCACCCACAGCATCGAGCCGCCGATCATCGTCAGCACGAGGTTGTGCGGCGCCATCGAGTCCTTGCCGTAGCCCGTGCGCTTGCCGAGCACGAGACAGCAGACCAGGCCCGCGATACCCGCGTTGATGTGCACCACCGTGCCGCCCGCAAAGTCGAGGATGCCCGCGCTAGCCAGCCAGCCCGTCGGTTCCCAGACCATGTGGGCGATCGGCGAGTAGACGATGATCGACCACAGCGTCATGAAGATCAGCATCGCGGAGAACTTCATGCGGTCCGCGAATGCGCCCGTGATCAGCGCCGGCGTGATGATCGCGAACGTCATCTGGTAGACGAAATAGACGGATTCCGGAATGGTCGGGGCGAGGTGGCTGACGGTGAGCGTCGTCGCCTTGTCGCCCTTGATGTAGGCCATGCCGTGCAGCATCACGCGCGAGAAGCCGCCGAGGAACGAGCCGCCCGGCGTGAACGCGAGGCTGTAGCCGAGCACGGTCCAGATCACCGTCACGAGACAGGTGATCGCGAAGCTCTGCATGACGGTCGCGAGCACGTTCTTCTTGCGGACCATGCCGGCGTAGAAGAGGGCGAGACCGGGGATGGTCATGAACAGCACGAGTGCCGTCGAGGTCAGCATCCAGGCGGTGTCGCCGGAGTTGAGCTTCGACGAATCGACCGAGAACGGTGCCGTCGGCGCGGCGGGCGCCGCTTCCGAAGCCGCCGCCGCTGCCGATGCGTCAGCGGGAGCGCTGGCGGCGGGCGCCGCCGAAGCGTCCGCGGCGGGCGCGCTCGCAGCGGGTGCAGCAGCATCCGACGAAGCCGGCGCGCTCGCCGTCGTGTCCGGGGCGGAAGCCGCGGCAGGCGCCGACGCGTCGTCCGCGAGGGCAGCGCCGATGCCGACCGACAGCAGCGAGCCGGCCATCAGCAGGGACATCAATAATTTACGCATCTTCAGTTTCCTCTTGTCGCTGTTTTTTACAGTGCGTCCGCGCCGGTCTCGCCGGTACGAATACGAATTACCTGTTCGATCGGCGTGACGAAGATCTTTCCGTCACCGATCTTGCCTGTCCGCGCCGCCCGCTCGATGGCTTCGATCGCCTGGTCGACGATGTCGTCCGACACGGCCGCTTCGATCTTCACCTTCGGCAGAAAATCGACGACGTATTCCGCTCCCCGATACAACTCCGTGTGGCCCTTCTGACGTCCGAACCCTTTGACTTCCGTCACCGTAATGCCCGAGACGCCGATGGCCGACAGGGCTTCGCGCGCCTCATCGAGCTTGAACGGCTTGATGATTGCGGTAATGAGTTTCATGGAATCCTCGCTGTAGTGACTCAACCCGTTGCGTGACTTGCATTTGCCTTGCGCCCTGCTTTCGGTCTCAGCCCCTGCAACCGAAGCAAAGGCGCATCTCCAGACGGCGTCCCGCCGGTGCGCGCGGCAGTAACAGCAACGTCCATGCCATCTTTGTGGCACACTCCCGCCGGGCCTTATGGCACAAGGGTTTGCGCGTTTACTTGTCCGGATGGCCAGTTCCGTTCGCGAGCGGTAGCGCGCCCTCGGGATCGTTGCTAGAGTGTTTGCAGGCTTGGGCCACGGGCGTGCGCACCAAAGCCGCCCACGCCGGAGCGTGGCGGCTGCGTGTCTGCACCAGAAACGATCATTCAGTGTTACGAGGCACGCACGTAACGACACATGCACATTTTTTGTGCAACAAGGGGAATGAAATGAAACAACCAAACGACGTCTTCAACGACTTTCAGGCGCGCGTGAGCGAGCTGTTCAAGAACTCGCCGGCCAAAGATGTCGAACGCAACGTGCGCGCGATGCTGTCGCAGGGCTTCTCGAAGCTCGATCTCGTGACGCGCGAAGAATTCGATACGCAGACGCAGGTGCTCGTGCGCACCCGCGCGCGTCTCGAGGAGCTCGAGCGGCGCGTCGCCGAGCTCGAACAGAAGCTGCCCGTGACGCAATCTTCCTGAGCACGCGCATCTGATCTGCACATCACAGGCAAGCGGCCCGTGACGTCGTCAGCGCTTTAAGGTGAACGCGCCCCGGTGGCGCGTCTGGACGGGAGACAACATGTCGCTTGCCGTGGTGCGCAGTCGCGCGCCGGCCGCTGGCCGCGCGCCTGAAGTTATCGTCGAGGTTCATCTCGCCAACGGACTTCCTTCTTTTTCCATCGTCGGCCTGCCCGATCTCGAAGTGCGCGAAAGCCGCGAACGCGTACGGGCGGCGCTGCTCAATTGCGGACTGGATTTTCCCGTCCGGCGCATCACCGTCAATCTCGCGCCCGCCGACCTTCCCAAGGAATCGGGACGTTTCGATCTGCCGATTGCGCTCGGCATCCTCGCGGCGAGCGGGCAGATTCCCGCCGAATCGCTTGCGCATCGGGAGTTTGCGGGCGAGCTGTCGCTGACGGGCGCACTGCGGCCGATGCGCGGCGCGTTCGCGATGGCATGCGGCACGGCACGCGGTCATCTGTCGTCCGCCGATGCTTCTTCCGACGTGCAATCTGAGCGGCATGAAGATCGCACACCCGAGCTGTATCTGCCGCTTGCCAGCGCAAAAGAAGCGGCGCTCGTGCCCGGCGTGGCCGTGTATGGCGCGGCGGATTTGCCGTCGCTTTGCGCGCACCTCGCTGGTGAGGCCGATGCGCGCCTGTCGCCCGTCGCGGCACCCACGCTACCCAGCGACGCAGCCGCAACGCCAGCCGACATGGCCGACGTCATCGGCCAACGTGGCGCCCGGCGCGCGCTCGAAGTGGCGGCAGCGGGCGGTCATCACATGCTGATGATCGGTCCGCCCGGCGCGGGCAAGTCGATGCTCGCCGCGCGCCTGCCGAGCCTCTTGCCGCCGATGACCGACGACGAAGCGCTCACGTCCGCCGCCCTGCTGTCCGCCAGCGCCGCTGGGTTCACGCCCGCGCAGTGGCGTCAGCGGCCGTTTCGCGCGCCACACCATTCGTCGAGCGCGGCGGCGCTGGTCGGTGGACGCAATCCGCCGCAACCGGGCGAAATCACGCTCGCGCATCTGGGGGTGCTCTTCCTCGATGAGTGCGAATTCGACCGGCATGTGCTCGAAACTCTGCGCGAGCCGCTGGAAAACGGCCGCATCACCATCTCCCGCGCGGCGCTCCAAGCCGACTTTCCCGCAGCGTGTCAGCTAATCGCGGCGATGAATCCCTGTCCGTGTGGCTGGCGCGGCGACCCGGGCGGCCGCTGCCGATGCACGCACGAGGTCGCCGCGCGCTATTTGCGCAAGCTGTCGGGGCCGCTGCTGGATCGCATCGATATCCAGATCGAGATTCCAGCGCTCTCGCCCGCCGAACTGTCCGCGCGCTCGACGACGCAAGGCGAGGTGAGCGCATCGATTGCGCAACGGGTGGAGGCAGCGCGCGAACGCCAGCTTCGGCGGCAAGGCAAGATGAACCGCGAGCTGAACGGTCGCGAAGTGGACGAAGTCTGCCGGCCCGACGGCGACGGCGAACGGCTCTTGCGTGAAGCGGGCGAGCGCTTCGGCTGGTCAGCGCGCGCTTACTACCGCGTGCTCAAGGTCGCGAGAACAATCGCGGATCTCGCGGGCAACGACATCCCGAACGCCGCGCAGATCTCCGAAGCGGTGCAATACCGCCGGGCGTTCAGCACTCAGTAAAAGCTGCGGAAGACAAAAAACGCATGTCAGGACTTGACTTATGCACATTTTCCGCCCCTTGATAAATTTTGATACATCTGAAAGACCGTTGTGAGGCACATCGAAGATGTCATTGATTTTATTGGACTTTTCAAAATGCCAAGATTCAGGTCAAACTGACGACCTGCCCGTCCGATGGGCATTTGCGGCCTACCGCACAGAGTTACCAACAAAGTTATCCACAGATCCTGTGAGTAACCAAAAAAGTCCCATGTAAACGCGAGATTAGCGGTCTTTTCTACGAAGAAACTTTCACTTGCTTGGGCGTTCGCAGCCGTCTATCAGGCCCCAGATCAGTAAAGTTTGAATGATTCGAAGAATTGCTCGACCTGTTCCGGCGGCGGTTCCTTGCTCGCGATCACGGCTGCCTGATACACGTGTCGCCCCTTGGCGACGAGTCGCGCGTGCATTGTCCGCGCTTCCTGTTTGGGGCCCGCCTTGCCGCTGAATGTCATCTCGAGCCCTTGCGCCTGGCCGCCCGCTGCGAGCGGAATCGCCGTCGCGTGAGCGTTGGGCGCGGTGCCGAGATTGCGCGCGAGCCCCGCGCGCAGATAGTCGAGTGCCATGCGTTGCACCTGCGGATCGTCGCTGGGCAGCATCACCGTGCCGACGGCGAACACGGCGTCGCCGGCCTCGGCGATTTGCATCGCCATTTTCATCGGCGTGCCGTCGATGTCGATTTGCCGCTCGTCCGACGTCGGTTTCGCGGGCAAATCGACCGTGTAGCCGTTGTCGTTGTTCATGATCGTGCGCCAGTCGTAGGTCGGAGAGCACGCGGCAAGCAGCCAGCCGGCCGACAGCATGATGACGACCGCCGCCAGCAGCGAACCCAATGCGGACGCGGAAGTGGACGGATGAACGGAACGAACGGAGCGGCGGACGGATGCGAGAAGAACGGAGCTGAGCATGACGCGGCAAACGGCAATTACTGACGGAAAGCATCATTATCCGCTGTCGACCAGAGTTAGCGCTTCAGCGCTTACTCTGGTCCCATGCAAGGCGGTCGACCAGAGTTAGCGCTTCAGCGCTTACTCTGGTCCCATGCAAGGCGGTCGACCAGAGTTAGCGCTTTAGCGCCTTACTCACGTCCCACGCAAGGCGGTCAACCGGAGTTGGCGCTTTAGCGCCTTACTCTCGTCCCATGCAAGGCGGTCGACCAGAGTTAGCGCTTTAGCGCCTTACTCACGTCCCACGCAAGGCGGTCAACCGGAGTTGGCGCTTTAGCGCCTTACTCTCGTCCCATGCAAAGCGGTCGACCAAAGTTACTGCTTCCGCGCCTTCCCGCCCCCAGAGAACCCCGTTATCCGCCGCTTGACTGCGCCGCCAGCCATGTCACGGGATTGCCGCTACAATATGAGACAAAATCCCGGCCGCTCGTACCCGCAGTCGTTCTCGCAACGTACGGGGCGCCGCAAGGTGTTGTTCCGGCGTGCCTTCCGCGCGTTTCCCGAGGTCCCTTCATGAGCCAAACCATCCAAAGCAACGTCTCCCGGCGCTCGAGCCCGATTCGCTATATCGCGGCGGCTGTCGTTGCAGGCGCGATCGCCGTCGCGGGCTACTTCGCGTTCGGCAGCCAGCAGCACGTGCCCGATGCGACGTTCACGCTGCTGTCCGGCCAGAAAGTGTCGACCGCCGATCTGAAAGGCAAGGTCTATCTCGTCAACTTCTGGGCGACGAGCTGCGACACCTGCATGAAGGAAATGCCGCAGATGGTGCAGACGTACAACCGCTTCAAGGACAAGGGCCTCGAATTCGTGGCCGTCGCGATGAGCTACGACGCGCCGATGTACGTGGCGAACTACACGGAAACGCGCCGCCTGCCGTTCAAGGTCGCGATGGACGACGGCTCGGCCGCGAAGCAGTTCGGCAACGTGCAGCTGACACCGACCACGTTCGTGATCGACCGCAATGGCAAGGTGCTGAAGCGCTATGTCGGCGAGCCGCAGTTCGCGGAACTCGATCAGCTGCTGCAAAAGGCGCTGGGCACGACCTGATCGCCCGAATCTATCTCCCTCGACGGCGGGCCTCGCGTTGAATCGTCGCAACGCATCCGCCGTCAGCAGCACCTCCCGCTTCACCGCTCCCCTTCGCCACGCACAGTCAGGCCATAACGCTTGATCTTCTCGTAGAGCGTCGCCTTGCCGACCTGCAGCCTGTCCGCCGCCACCGCGACCACGCCGGCCGTCTGCTCCAGCGCCTCGGCGATGACGGCGCGCTCGAACTGCTCGACGCGCTCCTTCAACGGCTGCGTAACCGACGTAAGGGCGTCGTCGGCCGTCGTCGCCGTATCGTCGCCGACGCCCAGCACGAAGCGATCCGCCGCGTTGCGCAACTCGCGCACGTTTCCGGGCCATTCGCGCTGCATCAGGTTCGTACGCTGCCGGTCGGTGAGAATCGGCGCGGGCCGTTGATAACGCACGGCCGCGTCGAGCAGAAAATGCTCGAAGAGCGGCACGATGTCCTCGCGCCGCTCCGACAGCGGCGGCAGTGCGATCGTCACGACGTTGAGCCGATACAGCAGATCGCGCCGGAACGTGCCCGCCGCCACGTGCCCGGTCATGTCGCCCTTCGCCGCCGCGACGATGCGGCAATCGACACGTATCGGCTGGTTCGACCCGAGCCGTTCCAGCACGCCGTCCTGCAGCACGCGCAGCAGCTTGACCTGCAACGCGAGCGGCATGCTTTCGATTTCGTCGAGAAAGAGCGTGCCGCCCGATGCGTGCTCGAGCTTGCCGATACGCCGCTTCGCCGCGCCCGTGAACGCGCCCGGCTCGTAGCCGAACATCTCGGATTCGAACATCGGCTCGGGCAGCGCGCCGCAGTTCACCGCAAGAAACGGCTTGTCGCGGCGCGGCGACAGCTCGTGCAGGCTGCGCGCGATCAGCTCCTTACCCGCGCCCGTATCGCCGTTGATCAGCACGGAGGCGTCCGTCGGCGCGACGTTCGCGATCAGCTTGCGCACCTGTTCGATGGCGGGACTGCGTCCGATGATGCGCGGCGCAAGCGTGCCCTGCTCCGCCAGTTCGCGGCGCAGCGCGAGATTTTCGAGCACCAGCGTGCGGCGCTCCAGCGCGCGGCGCACGGTTTCGATCAGCCGTTCCGACGCGAACGGCTTTTCGATGAAGTCATACGCGCCGTCGCGCATCGCCTGGACGGCCATCGAAATATCGCCGTGCCCTGTGACGAGAATCACGGGCACATCGGGCGCGCGCTCGCGGCATTGCGCGAGCAGGTCGAGACCGCTCGCAC
This sequence comes from Paraburkholderia franconis, assembly GCF_009362735.1. Taxonomy (GTDB): domain Bacteria; phylum Pseudomonadota; class Gammaproteobacteria; order Burkholderiales; family Burkholderiaceae; genus Paraburkholderia; species Paraburkholderia franconis. The sequence continues at coordinate 51,010 of NZ_WHNP01000020.1, forward strand.
CGGGCAAGCGGATATCGCTAACGATCACGCCCGAAAACTCCGCGTTGATCAGCCGCGCCGCCGATTCCACCGACGCATGCCCCACCACTTCGAACCCCGCGAGCTGCAGGCTTTGCACGCTCGCACGCCGCACGAGTTCGTCGTCTTCGATATAGAGGACCTGCACGCCCTTGTTCACCATGCTCCCTTCCAATCTAACCATGCGTTGAATCTGCGCCGAATCACGAGCCCGTCGTAACGGAGTCCGCGATATCCGTTGCCTGCGCGCCCGCGCGGCGCAGCGTCAGCACGAACGCGGCGCCGCCCTGCGCGTTGTTGCGCGCGACGAGCGAGCCGCCGCAATCGCGCGCAATCGACGAGCAGATCGCAAGCCCCAGTCCCAGCCCCTGGCCCATTTCCTTCGTCGTGAAGAACGGCTCGAAGAGCTGTGGCAGCACGTCGTCGGGAATGCCGGGACCATTGTCGCTCACGGTGATCGTGAGCAACGCCTGGGCCGTCTCCACGTCGATCACGATGCGCGGCGCAGGCGTGCCCGCCACGGCGTCGAGCGCATTGCCGAGCAGATTGATCAGCACCTGTTCGAGCCGCAAGTCGTCGCAATGCGCGACCAGTTTCGGATCGTCACTCTCGACATCGAGCCGCACGGGCGCCTGGCCCTCGTCGATCAACGATATATCGACCGTCACGCCTTGCAAGCGTTTCTGCAACAGCGTCAGCACGTTGCGCAACGCCCGCGCGACGCCCGCGCGCGCATTGCGTGGCCGCGCACGGCCGACGAAGAGCTTCAGCTGATTCGTGATCTTGCCCATGCGCTCGGTGAGCGCGGCGATCGCTTCGAGGTTGTCTTTCGCCGATGCATGGTCGCCGCGTTCGAGAAACACGCGCGTGTTGTCGGAGAAGCCGCGCAACGCGGCGAGCGGCTGATTCAGCTCATGCGTGATGCCCGCCGCCATCTGACCGAGCGCCGCGAGCTTGCTCGCCTGGATCAGCTCGTCGTGCGCGGCGCGCAATTCCTGTTCTGCGCGCGTGCGTTCGCTCACTTCCTTCTTCAATTGCTCGTTTGCCTGCGACAGATCGGCGGTGCGCTCGGCCACGCGCTGGTTCAGCTCCGCGTAGGCCTTCTGCAACAGCGCGCGGCTGCGCATCACTTCGCGCACACGCGCGCGGCGCATGCGCCAGTAGAACAGCAACAGGCACAGCGACACATAACCGAAGCCCGTCACGATCGTCGCGTAACGCGCGTCCGCATTGACGGGATCGATAGGCGCCATCGTGATGAGCCGCCAGTCCGGCTCGCCGAGCGCGCGCGTCGACGCGAGAAAACGCGGCGCGTAGCGTCCGCCGCCGATGCGCACGATCTGCGCGCCGCCTTCGAGCGTGCGCACGACCGTCATCGGCAGCGGCGCGATCGGCTGGCGCGCGTACTGGCGCGTGTCGTAGATCGACGCGATCACGTCGCTCGACAGCGGCTTTACGGTGTGATATTTCCACGCGGGCACCGACGACAGAAAGATCACGCCGTGATCGTCGGTGACGATCAACGGTTCGGACGCGTCCGCGCCCTGGAACCATTCGAGATTCAGCTTGATGACGGCCACGCCGACAATCTTGTTATCGCGTCGCACCGGCTGCGAAATGTAGTAGCCGGGATCGAGCGACGTCGTGCCGATGCCGAAGAAGCGCCCAACCTTGCCCTTCTCGGCCTCGACGAAATACGGCCTGAACAGATACTCCTGGCCGATAAAGCTGTCGCGCTCGTTCCAGTTGCTCGCCGCCACGCAGCGGCCCGCCGCCGTGATGATGTACGCGACGTTCGCGCGGGCGCGGCGATTGAGGTCTTCGAGATATTGATTGGCGCGCGCGACGTTGTCGGCGTCGGGCGTCACGAGCACGTCCTGCACGAGGGGATGCTCGCCGAGCAGATAAGGAAGTGATTCGTAGCGCTCGAGCGTGCTTCTGAGCGCGTTCATCGTGCGATCGGCGCGCACGGCGGCGTTGCGCCGCAGCGTATCGATGCCGTGCTGCCACGTGATGCTCCACGTGAGCCCGCAGGCTGCCACGAGCCCGGCGACGAGCGCGAACAGGATCAGCAGGCGGCGCGTCACGATGGCAGAAGTCGTTCGATGGGGATCGCCTATTGTGGCATATCGCGCCGCATCGTCGCGCACGTCTGGCTGGTCGAGCCCATCGAGTCCATCGCACGCGTCGAATCCGTCGGGTGCCTCGGCGCCCGCAAGACCGTCGGATGCATCAGGCGGCGATCCATCGGACGCCGCCGCATTCGTTGCGAGCGGCGCCGCGCCATGTTGCCGCGGCGCCGCCTTCATGGCTCAGACCTCAGCCGTTTCGTTGACCGACACATCGCGGCGCAATGCGGCGCGCAGCTTCGAGCGGTCCAGTTCCTTTTCCCATGCCGACACCACAACCGTCGCCACGCCGTTGCCAACGATGTTCGTCAGCGCGCGGCATTCGCTCATGAAGCGGTCGATGCCGAGAATCAGCACCATGCCCGACAGCGGAATCGTCGGCACGACGGCGAGCGTCGCAGCGAGCGTGATGAAGCCTGCGCCTGTCACGCCGCTTGCGCCCTTCGACGTCAGCATCGTCACCGCGAGCAGCGTCAGCTGCTGGCCCCACGTGAGGTCGGTGTTGGTCGCCTGCGCGATGAAGAGCACGGCCATCGTCATGTAGATGTTGGTGCCGTCGAGGTTGAACGAGTAGCCCGTCGGCACGACAAGACCCACCACCGAGCGCGAGCAGCCGAGCTTTTCGAGCTTCAGCATCAGCTGCGGCAGCGCCGCTTCCGACGAGCTCGTGCCCAGCACGATCAGCATTTCTTCCTTGATGTACGCGACGAAGCGCAGGATGTTGAAGCCGACCGCGCGCGCGATGACGCCGAGCACGACGACCACGAACACGATCGACGTCAGATAGAACGTGCCGATCAGCTTCAGCATCGGCAGCAGCGAGCCGATGCCGTACTTGCCGATGGTGAACGCCATCGCGCCGAACGCACCAATCGGCGCGAGCTTCGTGATGATGCCGACCATGCCGAACAGGATGCTCGACAGGCTTTCGATGAAGCTCGTCACCGGTTTGCCGCGCTCGCCGATATGCGCGAGCACTGCGCCGAACAGCAGCGCGACCAGCAGGATCTGCAGGATTTCACCTTGCGAGAACGCCGACGCGAGCGTGTCCGGAATGATGTGCATCAGGAAGTCGACCGTCGTCTGGCCATGCGCCTTCGCGGCATACGACGCGACTTCCTTGCCGTTGAGCGTGGCGGGATCGACGTTGAAGCCGACACCCGGCCGCAACAGGTGCGTCGCGGCCAGGCCGAGAAGCAGCGCGAACGTCGAAACGATTTCGAAGTACAGCAGCGCCTTGCCGCCCACGCGCCCGACCTTCTTCATGTCTTCCATGCCGGCGATACCCGTCACGACGGTACAGAAGATGATCGGTCCGATCACCATTTTGATGAGCTTGATGAAGCCGTCGCCGAGCGGCTTCATGTCGGTGGCGAGCGACGGATAGAAGTGCCCCAGCGCAATGCCGATGATGATCGCGACGATCACCTGCACGTAGAGGACTTTATAAAAAGGTTTCTTCACGATGATGTTCCTGCAATGGAGTAAAGCCGGGGTGGACCGAAGGCCGGCCACGTCGCGCATGAGGTACGGTCAGACGTGCGTCATGCGCGGTGAGCAAGCCCGCGACAAGACGACGAAATCAGAGGGACCAGAACAGGAACTCGGGCATCGTTGTCTCCTATCGACCAGAGTTGGCGCTTCAGCGCGTTACTCTGCTTTGTAGTGGATGGGCCATTGCGGCCGCAGGTCTCTTTCGCAAGGTCGATGCCAGCGCGCATAACGAGCATAGCGCGTTGATTTACAAGGCCATTTCACTTAGTGACGAAACGATGCTTCCGGGTTTCCGGAAATCCGGAATCAGGACGTCCGGAATCCCGAACGCCTTAGTTCCGCAAACCCAGGGCTAACCCTGAGCCCCTTCTTCGAGCACGAGCAGGTTCTCATGCGAGAAACCGAGCGCAACGGGTTGGCCGCGTTCGGGCAAATGGCGGTTCGGATCGTTGAAGATGTCGAGCGAGATCACTTCGTCTTTAACGCGCGTCCGGATGCGCACGATCGCGCCGAGAAAGCTCACCTCTTCGACGGTCGCCGTCAGCGTATTGCGGCCCACGGCAGGCGCTTCGAGCACGATCGCCTCGGGACGCAGCGCGAGCATGCGCTTCTTGCCGGCATCGCCGACGGGCAGCGTTTGCGTCGTGCGCAGCTCCTGGCCGTCGACGGCCATGCGCCCCGTCGACGGATCGATCACATGCCCCGACAGGATGTTCAGCGTGCCGACGAACGACGCGACAAAACGCGTGCGCGGATAGTTGTAGATCTCGAGCGGCGTGCCGACCTGCTCGACGCGCCCTTCGTTCATCACGACGATGCGGTCGGAAATCGACAGCGCCTCTTCTTGATCATGCGTGACGAAGATCGACGTGATGCCGAGTTCGCGTTGCAGCGCGCGAATGTCCTGCCGCAGCGAAATGCGGATCTTCGCGTCGAGCGCCGATAGCGGCTCGTCGAGCAACAGCACTTGCGGCTTGCCCGCGAGCGCGCGCGCCAGCGCAACGCGCTGCTGCTGCCCGCCCGACAGTTGCCACGGATAACGCTCGCCGAGATGCGGCAGCTTGATCAGTTGCAGCATCTCGTCGACGCGCTGTGTGATTTCGCTCTGCGGACGATGCGCGACCTTGAGCCCAAAGCCGATGTTCTCGGCAACCGTCATGTTCGGAAAGAGCGCATACGCCTGAAACACCATGCCGACCTTGCGCTGACGCGTGCGCAGATGCGTGACGTCGCGGCCGTCGAGGCGGATCGTGCCGCGCGTCGGCGTCTCGAAGCCGGCGATCATGCGCAGCACCGTCGTCTTGCCGCAGCCCGACGGCCCAAGAAACGTGATGAATTCGCCGCGCTCAATCTGCATGTCGAAGTGATGCAGCGCCGTGTTCGCGCCGAATGTCTTGTGCAGGCTGTCGATTTCAAGAAACGCCATGACGATGCCTCGATTTAGGGCTTTTGCGAAGCGAGCGTGCGCGCGGAGCCGAACACCTGGATCAGTCCCATCGACGCCCACGTGACCGCAAACGCGATGATCGCGAGCGCGGACGGCTCGTAGGCGCGGTTTGCGCCGATCAGTTGCAGATACGGACCGAACGCCGGGCGGTCGAGCAGGCTCGCGATCGTGAACTCGCCGATCACCACAGCAAAGGTGAGAAACGCGCCGGACAGAATGCCCGAGCGGATGTTCGGAAAGATCACCTTGAAGAGAATGGTCGGCCAGTTCGCGCCGAGGCATTCGGCTGCTTCCGTCAGCGACCGGATGTCGACGGCGCGCAGGCCGGCATCGACGGCGCGATACATGTACGGCAGCGACAGCGTCACGTAGCCGAACACGAGCAGCAGATCGGTCGCGCGTTCGTTCGACGTCAGCGGCAGAATCGAGCTGCTGTTGTAGATGCGCAGATAGCCGAACACGATCACGATCGCGGGCACGACGAGCGGCAGCAGCGTGATGAACTCGACGATGCCGCGCAGCTTCGGCAGACGCAACTGCACCCAGTACGCAGTCGGCACGACGAGCAGCACGCCGACGACGATCGTCAGCAACGCCATCAGAATCGAATAGCCGAACGACGCCTGAAAATGCGAATCGGAGAGCACGACCTGGTAGGCATCGAAACTATACGTGCCGCGCCGCATGCGCAGACTGAATTCGAAAGTCGCGAGCAGCGGAATCAGAAAGTACAGGGACCCGACGATCATTGCGGTCCATGCGCCCACGCGCGATTGCGCGTTCGTTTGCGCGTGCGATTGCATGTGCGACTGGCTGCCAGATTGCTTGCTCATCTGCGTCCCCTTTCGACACGCGAGCGCAGCCAGATATAGCCGCCGTTCGACAGCCCCGTCACGAGAATCATGCCGAGCGCGAGCGCATAGCCGAGGTTCTGGTTGTGCAGCACGTCGCCGCGAATCTGCGCGTAGAGCAGAATCGTCACGATGTTCAGCGAACTGCCCGTCAACGCATACGCCGTCGCGACCGCGCCGAACGAGTTTGCGAACAGCAGCAGCGTCGCGCCCAGCACGCTCGGCCACAGCACGGGCAGGGCCACATAGCGCCAGTACTGATACGCGGTGCCGCCGAGGCAATCGCACGCTTCGCGCCACTCGCGCTTGAGGCCGTCGAGCGCAGGCGTGATGATCAGCACCATCAATGGAATCTGGAAATACAGGTAGGTGATCGTCAGGCCCCAGAAGCTCAAAATGCTGAAGCCCGTCGAATAGAGATTGATGCCCGTGTACTTCTTCAGCAGCACCGTGACGAGCCCGACGCGTCCCAACGTGCAGATGAACGCGAACGCGAGCGGCACGCCCGCGAAATTCGATGCGACGCCCGAGAACGTCAGCAGCGTCGGACGAATCCAGCCCGGCAGCTTGCCATGCACGGCCGCCCATGCGAGCAGCGAGCCGAGCACCGCGCCGCCGAACGCCGATGCCGCGCTCACCTTGAAGCTGATCCAGTACGCGTCGAGCGTGCCTTCCTGGAACAGGTCGCGCAGGTTGGCGAGCGTGAAGTGGCCTTGCGCGTCCTGAAACGCGCCGACCATCAGAAAGCCCGTCGGCAGAATCAGGAACAGCAATGCAAAGACGAAGAACGGCATCACGCCGATCCACGTCCATAGCGGCGACGACCGGCCCGGGCCGTCGACCTTCGGCGCGGGCGCCGGCACGGACGGAACCATCAGGTCCGCCTGGCCGCCCGGCCCGGCTTCCGATGAAGCGCTCATCAACTCACCCTCGCTCACCCTCGAACAGACACGCGTGCCCTGCGTCGCGTGGCGTCATCGACGTCGCGGCAGGCGATGCGGGCAACGCAGCGCGGCCCGCATCGCAACGTCATGCCGTGCTTACTTGACGTTCGCGCCGACGACCTGGTCCCACTGCTTCGTCACGACGTCCTTCGTCGCGTCCTGTTGCTGCAGAGTCGGAAACACGGCGCTCTTGTACGCGGACGCGGGAGGCAGCTTGTCGAGCAGCGCCTGCGGCACCTTCTTCTGCGAGACCAGCTCGTTGTAGCGGATGGGATGGCAGTAGCCCGTCAGCCAGCCGATCTGGCCTTCGTCCGAGTACAGGTATTCCATCCACAGCTTCGCCGCGTTCGGATGCGGCGCGTATGCGCTGATCGCCTGCACGTAGACGCCCGCGACGACACCCGTCTTCGGCACGACCACCTGCACCTTCGGGTTGCCCTTCAGCGTGTCGCGGTCGGCGAGCGCGTTGTAGTCCCAGCGCACGATGATGGGCGTCGTGCCTTGCGCGAGCGAAGCCGCCTTGCCGATCACGGGCACGAAGTTGCCGCTCTTGTTGAGATCGGCGAAGTACTTGAGGCCGGCCTGCCCCGCCTTGCTCGCGTCGCCCTTCGCGACGGAGAGGCCCGCTGCGTACACGCCCTGGATCGCCTGGTTCGCCGAGCGCGGATCGCCCGCGAGCGACACGGCGTTCTTGTAGTCGGCCTTTTGCAGATCGCTCCAGTCGGCCGGGACCTTGTCGATCATGTCCGCGTTCACTTCGAATGCGAGCACGCCGTAGTAGTCGCCGTACCAGTAGCCTTCAGCGTCTTTCGAATCGTCCGGAATCGACTTCCACGTCGACACCTTGTACGGTTGCAGCAGACCTTGCGCCTTCGCAGCGGGACCGAACGAAAGACCGACGTCGATCACGTCGGGCGCCTGCGGACCCTTGTTGCCCTTGTTCGCCTTGATCGCTTCGATCTCGTCGCCGGAGCCCGCATCCGGATTCAGTTCGTTGATCTTGATCCCGTACTTCTTCTGGAATGCCGCGATCATCGGGCCGTAGCCGCACCAGTCGTGCGGCAGCGCGATCACGGTGAGTTGCCCCTCCTGCTTCGCGGCCGCAACGAGCGCATCGGGAGGCGCCGCTGCCGCATTGCTCGCGGCGGCCACGCCGGCCAGCGACGACATCGAAAGCAAACAACGTAACGTGGTCGGTTTCATCGTCTTCTCATCCTCTGCCGAAAATTGCTACGTTAGGAAAACGGGTTATCGACGTCTGTGTCTCTGCACATTCAGTTGGCGACGTCCTCGCCGATCATATCGAGGCGATCGGTACAAATCATGTCGACGCCCCACTTCGCGAGTTCGCGTGCGCGCGCCGGATCGTTCACTGTGTACGCGAGCACGCGCAGCCCGGCGTCGCGCATCGCGCGGACGTTCTGCTGGGTCAGATGCCTGTGGTTCGCATGCAGCGATACGCACGCGAGTTCGCGCACGATGCGCAGCCAGTCGCCGGGCAGTGCATCGAACAGCATGCCGCGCGGCAGCGATGGCGCCGCATCGCGTGCGGCTTTGAGCGCGTCGAACGAGAATGAAGAAAGCAGCGGCTTTCGCGCGCGCCACAAGTCCTTTGCGGCGAGCGCGACGAGACGCCCCGTGATCTCGTCACGGCCCGGACAGGGTTTGATTTCGATGTTGGCAGCGATCGCTTCGCGTTCGCAGCGCGCCGCCACTTGCGCGAGCGTGGGCAGACGTTCGTCCTTGAAACGCGCATCGAACCACGCGCCCGCATCCAGCGATGCGAGCTGTTGCCACGTGTGTTGCGCGGCGGGGCCGCGGCCATTGGTCGTGCGGTTGAGATTGTCGTCGTGCAGCAGAAAGACCTGATTGTCGGAGGACAGCTTCGCGTCGAACTCGATCATCCTGTAGCCGAAACGGATGCATGCGTCGAAGCCTGCAAGCGTGTTCTCCGGCGCCAGCTTGCCGCCGATTCGATGTGCGACGAGCCGTGGATAAGGCCAGTCTGCGGATAGTGCCTGATCGATCCCGTTGCTCATCGTGCGTGCCTTCACAATGATCTGATGGAACTGCGGCCTTCGTGGTGCGCCCGTCGATTGCGACGGTGTATCTTATTCTGAGGATCGCGAATGTTTGGTTTGTTTCAAGTCAGGCGCAAATACCTCAGAATGCGAAGGCTAAATATAAATACCCAAACTTGCAAGCTCCCAAAAAACTACAACCCAAAAGTACACACGTATCACGTCGTTATGCGCTTTGACATCGGTCCGACACAATGAATTGATAGTCATCCCGTGCATAGAGAGGCGACGGTCGCACAACGTCAAAGAACAGGCGAGGAATATCACGCATGTGGCAGGAAGATCGTCATCAGAGAATACGCGCGCTGCTGTCCACGCTCAATCGCGTATCGACGGAGCGCATCATGGCGGACCTCGGCGTATCGCGAGAAACGGTGCGGCGCGACCTGCTCGATCTCGAAGCGCTCGGTGAACTGCGGCGCGTGCATGGTGGCGCGATCAAGCCCGCCGACGAAGCACCCATCGCCCAACGTGCGCAGACACACGTGAAATCGAAGAAGGCCATTGCAAAGGCCGCGACGATTGTCGTTGCAAGCGGACAGACGCTCTTCATCGATGCGGGCACGACGACGGCAGCGCTCGCCGATGAACTTGCAAAGCTCGCGAACCTCACCATCATCACCAATTCGATCGACGTGGCGATGAAGATGCGCGGCGCGCCCGAGCAGCGCGAATCGTGGGCGAACGAGGTCATTCTGCTGGGCGGTTCGATCAGCGACCGCGCGTTATCGACGACAGGCGATACGACCATTCTCGATATCCAGCGTTATCGCGCGGACATTGCGCTGCTGTCACCCGTCGGCGTCGACCCGAAGCATGGCGCAACCAACTATGATCGCGCGGAAACGGAAGTCGCGCGCGCGATGGTCGGCAACGCGGACAGCGTCGTGATACTCGCCGACTACAGCAAGATCGGGCAGCGGAGCCGCATCGCGTATTGCGCGCCGGAAAAAATCGATCTGCTGATCACCAACCGGAAAGCTGCTGACGTCGCGGCATTCGCGCAATTGAAGCGCAAAGTGGGCAAGGTGGTTCTCGCGTGACCTTGCAGTTGGTCCGGTCTGGTCTCGTGTTGCTTATCTTTGCGTTGTTGTATTTTTGTGCGTTTTGTCCATAGCGCATCAGCAAGTGAGCCGCGTGCACTGCGCCATGAACCGCGCTAAACAAAAAAGCCCGCATTTGCGGGCTTTTCTGCTTCTACCAATTGCTATTGCAACACGCGCTCAAACCACGCCGGCATCGTGCGCCTGCACATCGGCGTGATAGCTCGAACGCACCATCGCGCCGACAGCCGCGTGCGTGAAGCCCATCTTGTACGCTTCCTCTTCGTACATCTTGAACGTGTCGGGATGCACATACGCGCGCACGGGCAGGTGGTGTTCCGACGGCTGCAGATACTGGCCGATCGTCAGCATGTCGACGTTGTGCTCGCGCAGATCGCGCATCACCTGCAGGATTTCTTCTTCCGTTTCGCCGAGACCGACCATCAGGCCCGACTTCGTTGCGACGTCCGGATGCAGCGCCTTGAAGTCCTTCAGCAGCTTCAGCGAATGCGCGTAGTCCGAACCCGGACGCGCTTCCTTGTACAGACGTGGCACCGTTTCGAGGTTGTGGTTCATCACATCGGGCGGCGCGGCGTTCAGAATACCGATCGCGCGATCGAGACGACCGCGGAAATCCGGCGTCAGGATTTCAATGCGCGTTTCCGGCGACAGCTCGCGCGTCTTCTGGATGCATTCGACGAAGTGCGCCGCACCGCCGTCACGCAGATCGTCGCGATCCACGCTCGTGATCACCACGTACTTCAGCTTCAGCGCGGCGATCGTGCGCGCGAGGTTGCCCGGTTCTTCGGGATCGAGCGGATCGGGACGGCCGTGGCCGACGTCGCAGAACGGGCAGCGGCGCGTGCACTTGTCGCCCATGATCATGAACGTCGCGGTGCCCTTGCCGAAGCATTCACCGATGTTCGGACAGCTTGCTTCCTCGCACACCGTGTGCAGATTATGCTCGCGCAGAATCTGCTTGATCTCGTAGAAACGCGAATTGCCCGTCGCCGCCTTCACGCGGATCCAGTCGGGCTTCTTGAGTTTTTCGATCGGAACGATCTTGATCGGAATGCGCGCAGTCTTGGCTTGTGCCTTCTGCTTCGCGGTAGCGTCATAAGGCGCCGGAGCGGCGTTGGAAGCGGCGGGATTCGCGGTAACGTCAGTCATTCGTTCGTTCCAGTCAGGCGGCGATGGCGCCCGCCTGCGGTTGGGCGACGGCTGCGGGACGGCCGTCGATGTTGGCGATGAGGCTTGCTGCCAGGGTCCGGGCTACGTCGTCCCAGCCGGCTGCGACGCCGAGCGTCGCCATGTCGACTGTTTCCAGCCCCGCGTAACCGCACGGATTAATGGCGAGAAACGGCTGCAGGTCCATTTTCACGTTGAGACTCACACCGTGATAGCTGCAACCGTTGCGGATCTTCAGGCCCAGCGCGGCGATCTTCGCGCCAACGTGCAGCCCTGCTTCCGGCTGCTCTGGCGCGACGTAGATACCGGGCGCGCCGGCCTTGCGTTCCCCGGCGAGATTATACGCCGCGAGGGTGTCGATCACGGCCTGCTCGATCCGTGTCACCAGTTCGCGCACCATCAGCTTGCGGCGACGCAAATCCAGCAGCAGATACGCGACCACCTGGCCGGGACCGTGATACGTGATCTGCCCGCCGCGATCGACCTTGACGAGCGGAATGCCGCTGTCGGCGGCGAGCAGATGCGCGGGATCGCCGGCCTGGCCGAGCGTGAAAACGGGAGGATGCTCGACGAGCCAGATTTCGTCTGAGGTTTCGGGCGTGCGGGCGTCGGTGAAGGCGCGCATCGCGTCGAAGCTGGCCTGATAGTCCTCCGAGCCGCGCCAGCGCACCGTCACCGGCTGCGCGGTATAGGCGTGCGCAGCGGTGTCAGGCTGACTGGAACTCGAAGATACGGGGGACGATGAAACCGGCGTGGCACACATGATTCCGGAAGTTTACCGAAAACCTGCGCGCCTCGCCGGCCCGGAGGACAATAAGTGGGATCGAAGAGCGGCGCGATCAGACGGTACGCCATCCCGAGCGAAGCCACGCGCCGAAACGTTCGCTGACGCGAGCAAACCAGTTGAGCGCCTTCTCGTCGGCACGCGTCGGCACGAGGAAGGCCACGCGCGCCTGCGTGCCCCGCTCGACCGACAGCCACAGCCGTTCGCCGCGCCGCAGACGCAGCGTCTTGCCCGGTTCGAGCCAGTAATCTTCGACGTCGTCGCTGCGCGTCACCCACACCGCGCCGCCCGAGACGGCCAGTCGCGTGCTGCGCGTGACCTTCATCGGAACGGTTTCGCCGGCTACGATTTCAAACGTGATGCTAGAGGAAATTTCTCGCATGATGGCCTCGCCAAAAATCGTTTCATGGCTACAATCGTAGGCGGGACAAGGGTTTACGCCAAACGATCATTTTTCACGGCTTTGTGAGAAAAATTGCCATGGATCTTCGTCAACTGCCGGCACTGAACGCGGTCAAGGCCTTCGAGGCCGCCGCCCGTCACGAGAGCTTTTCGCGCGCCGCCGACGAGCTGTTCGTCACGCACGGCGCCGTGAGCCATCAGATCCGCGCGCTCGAGGAAGAACTGGGCGTGAAGCTCTTCGTTCGCGACGGCAAGCGCGTGCGGCTCACCGATGTCGGCCGCCGCTATGCCGCGCAGGTGCGCACGGCGCTGGTGTCGCTCGCGGAAGCCACGCGCGAGATTCGCGCCGGAGACCGCGACCGCCGGCTCGTCGTGTCGATGCTGTCGTCGTTCGCGGCGCGCTGGGTGACGCCGCGCATCGGCAGCTTCATTGAGGCGAATCCGCAATGGGATCTCGAACTGCTGTCGACCAACGCGCTGACCGATTTCGCCCGCGACGACGTCGATGCCGCGATCCGCTTCGGCTACGGCAACTATCCGGGGCTGCACACGGAGCTGCTGCTCGAAGAGGTGTTTTTCCCGGCCTGCTCGCCGGCCTTCAACGGCGGCAATCTGCCGAAAACGCCTGCCGATCTCGCCAACGTGACGTTGCTGCGCTCCGATGACGAGCTCTGGCGCCCGTGGTTCGACGCGGCCGGGCTCACCGACTGGCCCGAGCCGAAGCGCGGTGTGCTGTATCAGGATTCGTCGAATCTGTTGCAGGCGGCCATCGACGGCCAGGGCGTCGCGCTGACGCGCCGATCGCTGGCGATGCACGAAGTCGCGGCGGGGCGGCTCGTGCGGCTTTTCGATATCGACGCTCCGAGCCCGTGGCAGTACTTCTTCATCTGTCCGCCGCAGATGCTGCAGACGGCGCGCGTCAAGGCGTTCCGCGACTGGGTGTTCGACGAAGTGGCGCGCTTCAGGAAGCTCTTCGAAAAGGTGTGCACCGAAAACGCGATGCGCTCGGCAATACAGGGGACGCCGGGAGACAACGAGACGCAGACCGCGCGAGACGCATTGCACGTCCAGCTTCCAGCGGCCGCGCAGACGGAGCGCTAGCGCGTACAGGGGCGACGGCGTGATCGCTTGACGCAATTTGACAACGGTTTGTGCGTTTCGCCGATAGCATTGCCCACGGCGTCTTCACGCTCGCGGAGCTACGCCACGCCATTCACGCGACGCGCGACCTATGGGTTTAAAGGGAGACAAAAAAACGATGCCCGTCTACCGCACTTTCACGCTGAATAATCGCGAAACGTCAACTTTCACCTGCTCCGGCTTTGGGGCAGTCGCAGCATATTCAGGCCACGGCAGGGGCCGCGACAATCCGAACGATGTTGCCGACGTTGGTGTCGGAGCGATCCCGCCGCGAACCTATTACATCATTGACCGGCAATCGGGCGGGCGGCTTGGATGGTTTCGCGACACGTTCGGGCCGTGGTTCGGCACAACCGACCGGCACACGTGGTTCATGTTGTGGAACGCACACGGGGGCGACATAACGAACATCAACAGCATACAGCGCGGCAATTTCCGCTTGCATCCCGACGGGCCGATGCACGAGAGCGACGGATGCATAACCGTGCTGCATCATATGACTTCGACCGGCTGCAACGCTACATCAGGACATACAAGCCCGACATGCCGGTGCCAAGCAGTGACATGAAGGCATACGGCAGGGTCGAGGTTCGATGAAACGCGCCGCGTTCATTGGCTGGTGCACCGCGTCGGTCGCCCTATGGTTCGTTGTTGCTTTTGGGATAACCCGGTTCTCTTACGTCCACACGTATTTCGAAATACCGATTTGGTTTCGCGTGGCCGTTACCTGGGTCTGGCATCGATTCGATGCCGGATTACAACCCCGATGCGCTCGACATGGGAGACGCCGCCGCGCTCGTCCTCTTCATCGCGGCGCATCTGTTTTCTGCAGTCGTCGTCACGCCTGTCAGCGTCTTCGGGTGGCGGCGGATTTGCTCATTATTTCACTAGCGCGCCGCCGCCTGCCCGCCGCGATCGGCTTTACAGCACGACCTTCACCATCGGGTGCCCGGTCAGCGCCCGATAGATGTCGTCGAGATGCTCGCGGTTCAGCGCGCGCACCGTCACCGTCAGGCCGGTATAGTTGCCGCCGCTCGACGGCCGCACTTCGATGCGCGTCGCGTCGAAACCGCCGTCGAACTTGCGGATCACCTCGACGATCGTCGTCTGGAACTCCGGGTGCGACTTGCCCATCACCTTGATGGGGAAATCGCAGGGAAAATCTATCAATGATTCGTTCACGGGACTCATCCTCGACTCCTTCACTCACCGCACGCAATCACCCACATATGATTGCGCGCGGAGAAAAAGCAAGCCGCAGACTTTCTCCTTGCTGCCGGCTTACTTCTTCTTGTTGAACATCAGCATCATCGAATCCCACACGCGGCCGACGATGCCCGCCTGCGGCACAGCCTGTAGCGCAACAAGCGGAACCTGCGCGAGCGTCTTGCCGTCGGCGACGAACTTCACGCTGCCGACCTGTTGGCCCTCCGTGATCGGCGCGATCAGCGGATCGGCGTGCTCGACCTGCGGCTTGACCTTGTCGCCCATGCCCTTCGGCAGCGTGATGTACTGATCGGACTTCACGCCGAGCTTCACCGTATCCTGCGAGCCCTTGTAGACGCGCGGCGTCTCGATGACCTGGCTGGCCTTGTACAGCCGCACCGCGTCGTACGCGGAGTAGCCGTAGTTCAGCATCTTCAGGCTGTCCTGCACGCGGTCGTGCTCCTTCTGCTCGCCCATCATCACCGTGACGAGACGGCGCGACGCATCGGGCACGCCCGCCAGCGGACGCTTCGCGGTCGCGATCAGGCAGTAGCCGGCCGCCTGCGTGTGGCCCGTCTTCAGGCCGTCGACGGTCGGGTCGATCCACAGCAGACGGTTGCGGTTCGGCTGCTTGATCTTGTTATACGTGAATTCCTTGACCGAGAAGATGTTGTAGTAGTCCGGGTAGTCGCGGATCAGGCGCGCGGACAGGATCGCCAGGTCGCCCGCCGTCGTGTAGTGCTGCGCGTCGGGCATGCCGTTCACATCGGAGAAGTGCGTGTGCGTCATGCCGAGCTTTTGCGCTTCCGCGTTCATCATGTTGACGAACTGCGATTCGCTGCCGCCGACCAGCTCCGCCAGCGCGATCGCCGCATCGTTACCCGACTGCACGATCATCCCGTAGACGAGGTCGTGCACCGTGACAGGCTTGTTCGCCTCGATGAACATGCGCGATTCGTCCGTCTTCACGCGGCGCACCGCTTCGCTCGGATTGATCGTCTGATCCATCGTGATCTTCTTCGTGCCCAGCGCCTCGAACACCAGATACGCGGTCATCAGCTTGGTCAGCGACGCCGGCTCGACGCGCTCGTCCGGATTGCCCGATGCGAGCACCTGGTTGCTGGTTGCATCGACGAGCACCCACGAGCGCGCGTTCACGCCCGGCGGCGGCACCTGCGCGAACGCGCTGCTGGCGACAAGCGCCGCGGGCAGAACGAGCCCCAGGGCCAGCTTGCTGGCGACGGTTTGCGGAATAAAAGAAGCGAGGCTGGAATGGCCGGGGTTCGAAAAGCGCATAGGATCGGTTCGGACAGAAGTATGTTCTGGGTGCGCAAGGACGCGCAGTTCGAAGGTTCGCGTGATGCCGGATTCGCAGGCGCCGCCGCGCGCAAACGGTGCGGCGTCGATTTGACTGCTCGTCAGACTATCGGTTCGCGGTCGGTTTGCGCAGCGCGCCTCGCATCTCGCGCCGAATCCGCCATCCAGGCTCATGGACAGGCGATTCGATCCACCAGACGGGCAACGCTGCGCCCAAAAAAAGAGCGCTCATTATACAAGCGGCTGCCTGACAATTTGCCTTGAGTTTGTGGTGCCTCAACGAGTTTTTCCCGCAATTGCGCGGGTTTTATGACGACAAAGGGCGGCACACGGCCGCCCTTGTTTCGCCATGCGTGAACGCGCGCGAATCAGCGCCACGCGTCGACGATGATGCGCTTGAGAATATGCAGCTTGCGATGCAGGAAGTGCTCGGCGCCCGGAATCACGATGACGGGCAGTTCTTGCGGACGCGCCCAGTCGAAAACGGACTGGATGGGCACGGTGTCGTCGGTTTCGCCGTGGATGACGAGCGTGTTTTCCGGCACGGGCGCGACGTCCCAGCGGCTCGCCGCCGTGCCGACGAACACCATCCGCTCGATGTCCTTGCCCTCTTCGCGCAGCCGCGCGGCGACGTGCGACAGCACGAACGTGCCGAACGAAAAGCCCGCGAGCACGAGCGGCAGATCGGCCTGACCTGGCTGCGCGCGCATATGGTCGAGCACGGCGAGCAGGTCGTCGCGTTCGCCGATGCCGGCGTCATGCGTGCCTTGCGTTTCACCTACGCCGCGAAAATTCGAGCGGTACGTGACGTAGTTCAGCTGAACCAGCGTGCGCGCGAGCGTCTGCGCGACCTTGTTGTCCATCGAGCCGCCGAAGAGCGGATGCGGATGCGCGACGAGCGCGATGCCGCGCGGCGCGGCGTTCGCATCGCGATTTGCGTCGGGTGCATCGAGCGCGACTTCGATCTTGCCCACCGGGCCGTCGATCAGATACTTCTTCGTTTGTGCATTCATCTTTTAGTGTCGCTGTTGTCGCTGTCGGGGCGCGGTGAGCATCAACGGTCGATCAGCAGACGCTCGACGATCTTGCCGTTGACGAGGTGCGAATCGACGATCTCGTCGATATCGGCTTGATCGACGTATGTGTACCAGACACCTTCCGGATACACGACGATGGTCGGCCCTTCCTCGCAGCGATCGAGGCAGCCCGACTTGTTGATGCGCACCTGGCCGGGACCGGCGAGGCCGAGCTGCTTCACGCGTTTCTTCGCGTACTCCTGCATTTCCTGCGCGTTGCAGTTCGCGCAGCACGGACGCGACGCGCCCGGCTCGCGCTGGTTCAGACAGAAAAAGACGTGATACTTGAAGAAAGAATCCATGATGACTGGTGAGTGAAATCCGTTGACGGCGCGCCGCGCGCGGATCGTACAGCGCGCCGGGCAGCAGGAGACGAGGTTCTGTCGATTATAACGACGGGGCTCGAACGCCGCAGATCGCACGGCGATGCCCATGCCGATGTTCATGTCGATGTCTATCCGCGCGAGCACGGCGATTCGCAATGCGCGCGGGTCACGCCCGCGACCCGCGTCTTCTCGACAGCAATGCGTGTTCCGCCGACAGCCCGACCCACACGAGCACCGCATACGGCCACATCCACGCGAGCCAACGCGCGAGTCCGTTGAAGTGCAGATAGCGCCCTTGCCGCCAGTCGGCGAGCACGACATCGAAATACGGATTGACGGGCAGCAGATTGACGAACACCAGCGATACGGCGAGCACCATCACCGCGAGCGCGGCACGCGAACCGCGCGGCAGTTTCAGCGCCAGCAGCATCGCAACGAAACCGCTTGCGAGACCGATCAGCGCACCCGGCGTCGCCCAGTTGAACGCGAGACCCGACTGCGATTGCAGGAACGTCGCGCCCGCCTTGACGACGAGCGTCGCCACGACGAACGAAATCAGGAGCCGCGCGCGCGGCGCCCGCTCGCGCATCGGCAGCGACGCAAGCGCGCCCGCCGCCAGCAGATTGAGCGCGGTGATGATGGCTTCCCACGCTTCGTCGGGCAGCCACGACGCGACGAACGCGGGCCACGCCAGCACGTGCCAGGCTGCGGGCGTCCATGCAAGCAGCGCGTCCTGCATCGTCGAATCGAAGCGCAGCCACAGATCGCGCGGCCACGCGCCGAGGCCGAACAGCAGCGGCGACGGATACATCGTCGCAAATGGCCACAAGGCCGCGAGTCCGAGCACGGCCGTGCGATCGCGCTCGAACCACAGAAAACGGATGCGGCGCAGCATCCCGCGATCGAGCAGCGCGCCCGTCAGCGGCGACATCAGCGTCGCGCCGAGCAGCGCGCCAAGCGCATTCGCGGCGAGATCGAGGTTCGACGCGACGCGTGTCGGCAGCCAGGTCTGCACCGCCTCCATCACGCCCGACAGCAGCGTGCCGAGCCCGAACGCGATCGCCACGGCGAGCGCGCCGCGCCAGCGCGGATAGACAGCGAGCACGACGAGCGCGCCGAACGGCATGTAGCCGAGCACGTTCGTCACGACATCGAAGGCCGTCAGGTACTGCGGAAAAGGATCGAAGAGATAGTCGAGCGGACCGATGCCGAGCGAGCGCCAGCCCATGAACGGATACCACGATCCGTAGACGATGAGTGCCGTATAGAGCGCGAGCGCCTGCCTCGCAAACGCCGACGGCCGGCGCTGCCACGGCTTGTCAGCCATCCAGCGCTCCCATGACCGCGCGCCCGCTCGTCATTGCTGCGCGACGAGCGCCTGCACGCCGAGCCACGCGGAAATCTGCGCGACGAGATCGTCGGTGGCGGCTGCGAGCGCGCGCGCGCCGCCCGCCGCGTCGGCCGAACTCGACGGCGCGCGCGCGAGGAACGTGCGCTGCCCGACCACCTTGCCGTCGACGAACAGCGTCGTGCGCGCCGTGACAGAGCCGTGGCTTTCCGACTGGCCGTCGAAGTCCTGTTCGAACTCGTCGAGGTCCACCTTCAGTACGGGAGCGTGCCCGCCGTCGCCGCCCGTCAGCACCGTGCCGCGCGACGACAGCGCATTGCGCAGCCGCTGCGTCAGCAGTTGCGCGGGCGGCATCGTCCAGTGGCTGGTCGCGTACGAGGCCGTCTGCTGTGAGTCCGCATACGAGAGGCGATAGATGAGCTTGTCGGAGTCGAGCGTCGCAGGCGCCGTGACATCGAGCACCTTGATCGCCGGCATCGTGCCCGTGCTCCCCGGCAGCGGCGCCGGGCCGAGGTCGTAGCGGATATCGGCGAGCGCGGCCGGATTGCCCGCGCAACCTGCCAGCACGCCAAGCGCGAGCAGCACGGCGGCGAGCGCAGCGCGCGTGATGAAGAGTCGGTGATTCGAACGTGACATTGCTTATTCCTTTGAAATTCATTTTGCCGCGCGCGCCGCGGGCCATACGAAGCCCGCTTCGCCCGGGCCGGGCGCGGCAGGCGGCACGCCGAACAGCACGCTGTTCGGCGTGCTGCTGAACGTATCGGCAGCGCGGTCGACCGAGCGCACGGCCGTGCGCACGTCTTCCGCCAGCGAGTTGACGCGCGGCAGCGTGTCGTAACCGACGCGCGCCGATACGTCCTGCAGCGTCGCATTCATCGCCGTCAGCGCATCACCCGCCTGCTGCGCGGCTGTGCCGACCTTGTTCAGCGTGACATTGAGCGGACCGTCCGCGCGATTGAGGCTCGTGATCATCCGGTTCGTCGACACGAGCGTCTGATCCAGCTGGTTCAACGTGCCCGGCAGCTTGCCCGCCGCCGGTCCCATTTGCGCCGTGAGCGTCGCGACGCCATCGGCTGCGTGTTGCAGGCTCGCCGCCGTCGCCATCAGCTGGGCGCGCATTTCCGGCGACAGCAGGTCGTCGACGTCGCGCACGGTCTTTTCGAGCTCACGCAGCAGCACGTCGCCGCGCGACTGCAACTGGTCGAGCAGGCCCGGACGCATCGGCATCTGCGCGACGTTCTTCGGCGACGACGCGAGCGGCGTCGTGTCGTGTCCCGTATCGTCGAGCTGGATGAACGCGAGGCCCGTGACACCCTGCAGGCCGAGACTGCCGAACGTCGAATGCGTGATCGGCGCGTTCTTGTCGACGAGGATGCGGATCAGGATCTGTCCCGGATGCGCGCGATCGAATTTGATCGACTGCACCTTGCCGACGTCGAGGCCGCGATATCGTACCGCAGCATCTGGGTACAAACCTGTGACATTGGTCCGCGCGATCAGATCGAAAGGGATGCGCACCGATCGGTCGACGTTGAAGAAAAACACCGCCACGCCGATCGCAATCGCCATCACGACTGTGAAGAGCCCGGCCCAGAAGGCGTGTGATTTATTTTCCATGGTCAGGTTCCCTGGTTCGCAGCGGGTTGGCGGCCGGCGACGCGGGCGCTTTCACTGCCGCGTGTGGTTGCCGGACTCACAGCGCGGTGCGCAGCGGAAGCGCTTCCGCCGCGGGCTCCAGCGCTTCGTGCGGCAGCTTCGCGCGCCGCTCCGGCGACAATCCCTGCAACGCGAGCCGCCCGCGCAGCCCGAGAAAATATTCACGGATGAACGGATGATCGAAGC
The DNA here is from genome assembly GCF_009362735.1 of Paraburkholderia franconis. Taxonomy (GTDB): domain Bacteria; phylum Pseudomonadota; class Gammaproteobacteria; order Burkholderiales; family Burkholderiaceae; genus Paraburkholderia; species Paraburkholderia franconis. The sequence goes on from NZ_WHNP01000020.1 coordinate 71,646, forward strand.
CCGCCACTTCCTCGACGGGCGCCGCCACGACGACCTTGCGGTCCGCGATCACTGCGACGCGCGTCGACAGCGCGACCATCGTATCGAGATCGTGCGTCACCATCACCACAGTCAGGCCGAGCGCGCGATGCAACGCGCTGATCAGCTCGACGAATTCGTCGGATGCCTGCGGATCGAGACCCGCCGTCGGCTCGTCGAGGAACAGCAACTCCGGTTCGAGCGCGATGGCGCGCGCGATGCCCACGCGCTTCACCATCCCGCCCGACAGCGCCGCCGGCATCTTCGACGCGTGCTTGCACGGCAGCCCGACCATTTCGAGCTTGAGCATCACGATGTCGCGCAACAGGTCTTCGGGCACCTTGCCGAGCTCGCGCAACGGCTGCGCGATGTTGTCGAACACCGACAGCGACGAGAACAGCGCGCCGTGCTGGAACAGCATGCCCGAGCGCACGCGCATCAGCGCGGCTTCTTCGTCGTCGAGCTGAGCGATGTCCTCGCCGAACACCTTGATCGTGCCCGAGGTCGGCTTTTCGAGGCCGAGAATCTGGCGCATCAGCGTCGTCTTGCCCGAGCCCGAGCCGCCGACGATCGACACGATCTCGCCGCGCCGCGCGTCGAAGTCCAGATGCTGATGGACGATGTTGCGGCCATAGCGTTTGGTCAGATTGCGCACCTCGATCACGGTTTCCGCGATCTGCGGCAGCGGCTGGTCCTGTACGGTGGAGGTGAGCGGCGCGATCATGACAGCCCCACGTTCTGAAAGAGAATCGCGAACACGGCGTCGGCGAGGATGACGACCGTGATCGACGTGACAACGGATGTCGTCGTGCCCTCGCCGAGACTCTGCGAATTGGCCTTGATGCGAAAGCCGAAGTGACAGCCGACAATCGCAATCAGCATGCCGAACACCACGCCCTTGCCGAGCCCGATCCACAGGTTCGCGACGGGCACGACGCCCGGCAGCGCGCGCGCAAAGTACGACATGTCGATCTGCAGCACGAGCTTCGCGGCCAGCGCGCCGCCCGTCAACGAGATGATATTCGTCCACATCACGAGCAACGGCATCGCGAGCGACAGCGCGAGCACGCGCGGCAGGATCAGACGCAAGCCGTGCGGAATGCCCATCACGCGCATTGCGTCGAGTTCTTCCGTCACGCGCATCACGCCGATCTGCGCGGTGATCGCCGAACCGGAGCGGCCCGCCACCAGGATCGCCGACAGCACAGGCCCAAGCTCGCGCAGCACCGACATCCCCAGAATGTTCACGATGTACTGGTTCGCGCCGAAGAGCCGCAGCTGCTGCGCGGACAGATAGCTGAGCACGATGCCGATCAGGAACGCGACGAGCGCGGTGATGGGCAGCGCCTGCGTGCCCGCGCTATAGACGTTCGCCGAAAACTCCTTCCACGGCGCGAGCTTCGGATTGCGCGCGATCGACAGCAGATCGAGAATCACGCGCCCGAACATCGCGATACCGCCATACAGATGCTCGAAGAACGCGAAGATGCCGAGGCCGAGCTGCGTGAACGGATCGAAGCGACGCACGGGCTCGGGGTTCTCGCGCACCGTGTCGAGCAGCGCGATGCGCTCGAAAATGTCGCGCTGCGTATCGTTGAGCGCGACGAGATCGGTGGGCAGCCTGTAGCCCCACACGCGCCACAGCGCCTGGCCACCGACATGATCCATCCGTTCGACTTGCGACAGATCCCACTGCGCGACATGCGCGCGGCTGGCGATCAATTCGCGCAGACGCGGCAATGCCCTTTCGTGCACGCGGTCACGCGCCAGCGCGAGCGCCGTCCACTGGCCGGACAGGCGGACGATCTTGCCCTGGCTGCCTGCCGCGACTTCGAGTCCGGGAGGAGTGTCGTAGTTCAAGGATCGCTGGAATAGGATTATCGGATTAACGGGCATTGTAGCGAAGCCACCGATATTGGGCCCTGGTGGTATGCCTCGTTACGGCGCGTGTTCCGGCGTGTTGGCCCGGGAAAGCTGAATGGGTCACGACCCGATCACGATGACAGACTGAGTGGCTAAAATACGGCTCATGAATACCCCTAACTCATCCGGCGCCTCGGGCGACTGGCGAATCGACCGGCAGCGCGCCGTTGCCTTGTTCGGACCGGCCGCGCACGACTGGCCCATCGAGATCGTCGAAGAGACAGGCTCGACCAACGCCGACCTGATGGCGCGCATGAAGGCGCTGCCACGCGAACCGGGCGCGCTCGCGCGGCCTGTCGTGCGGGTCGCCTATCTGCAGACGGCGGGACGCGGCCGCCGCGGCCGCACCTGGTATGCGGAACCCGGCAACGCGCTGCTGTTCTCGGTCGCGTGCGTGCTGCCGCGGCCGCTCGAAGGACTCGCGGGGCTGAGCCTCGCCGTGGGCGTGGCGCTCGTCGACGGCTTGCGCTCGCTGCCCGTCGCGGGCCCCGGCCAGATCGCGCTGAAGTGGCCGAACGACGTGCTGCTCGAAGGCGACAAGCTCGCCGGCATCCTGATCGAAACGGCGTGGAGCACGCCGGACGCGAGCGCTGTCGTGATCGGTATCGGCACGAACGTGAAGGGCGCCGACGAACTGGCCGCGAAAGTCGGCGCGCTCAACGCGGACGTGCCCGCGCAGGCGCGCGGCGCGGCGCCCACGGCACTCTCGCGCGCGCTGCCGAACGCGAATCTCACCGATACCCTCGCAGCCGAGCTCAACGCGCTCGAGCCGGCATTGCAGCGCTTCGGCGCAGAAGGTTTCGCGCCGTTCCGGCAACGCTGGAACGGCTGCCACGCCTACGCGGGACGCGATGTCGTGCTGTTCGAGCAGGGCGTCGAGACCGGGCGCGGCGTCGCGGCAGGCGTCGATGATCTCGGGCAACTGCTGCTCGACACGCCATCCGGCAGGCAGGCGATCGCGACGGGCGACGTGTCGCTGCGCCTCGCGGACGAAGGCAGCGGCGCGGCATGAGTGGCGCACCGTATCTGCTGATCGACGCCGGCAATAGCCGGGTCAAGTGGGCGCTCGTTAAGGCCGATGGTACACAGACACACTCGGGCGCGTTCGCGCATGGTGGCCAGCTGATCAAGGGCACCGGCGATCCCTTGCAGTCGAGGCATGAGCCGGACTGGTCGACGCTGCCCGCGCCGGGTTCTGCATGGTTATCGAACGTCGCTGGCGACGCCGTCGCGCGCCGCATCGACGCATTCATCGACCGATGCTGGCCCGCACTGCCGCGCACGACGATCCGTTCGTCTGCGCGGCAGTGCGGCGTCACGAACCGTTATACGACGCCGTCGCAACTCGGCAGCGATCGCTGGGCGGGCATGATCGGCGCACGTGCGGCATTTCCGGGCGAGCCGCTGCTGATTGCAACGTTCGGCACCGCGACGACACTGGAAGCATTGAACGCCGATGGCGTGTTCGTCGGCGGATTGATCGCGCCGGGCTGGTCGCTGATGATGCGCTCGCTCGGCGAGCATACGGCGCAACTGCCGACACTCGACGCAATCGCCGCGCAAGGCCTGCTCGCCGACGATGGCGACGCTGCAAGCAAAGATGAACATGCGAATCGCGCCGCATGGTTCGCGGTCGATACGCCGCGCTCGTTGTCGTCGGGATGCGCGTTGGCGCAGATCGGCTTCGTCGAGCGGATGTGGAGTGATCTGCAGGATGAATGGAAAGCACCTGTGCGGCTCGTCATCAGCGGCGGCGCCTCGGGTGAACTCGCGCAGGCGCTGTGCGTGCCGCATACGCGTCACGATTCACTCGTGCTGGCGGGACTCGCGCTGATCGCGGCGGAGGCTTCGGCCAGTTCGCCACCGGACGCCCGCCCGTCCTGAACACCGAACCCTGGACAGACAATGGTGGAGACATCAACGATGCTGCGCTGGCTAATCGCCCTGCTCCTGCTCGCCAACATCCTCGCGTTCGTCACGATGCGCGGGCTGTTCGGCCCATCGCCCTCGGCAGGACCACGCGAACCGAATCATCTGGGCCGGCAGGTGCGCCCCGACCAGTTGCGCGTGTATCCGATGTCGGCCGCCGACGCGACGGATCTCGCCATCGTCGGTGGACCCGCGCCCATTACGCCCGTCGCCGCTTCGGCGCTGAACCAGTAAGAGCGGCTTGGTCGAAAGTACGCGGCCCGACCGTCACCGGGTCGTCCTTAGCCCTGCGCGCGCACTTTCTTGAGCAGCGCCGTCGTCGAACGGTCGTGTTCAAACGGAATCGCCAGCGCCTTGCCGCCCCAGCCGCGCACCAGCGCGGATTCCGGCAGCTTGTCCATGTCGTAGTCGCCGCCCTTGACCAGCACGTCGGGGCGCAACGCTTCGATCAGCGCGACGGGCGTCTGCTCCTCGAAACGCACCACCCAGTCGACGCTTTCCAGCGCGGCCAGCAGCGCCATCCGGTCGGCTTCGTTGTTGATCGGGCGGTCGTCGCCTTTGCCGAGCATACGCACCGACGCATCGCTGTTCACGCCGACGATCAGCGTCGCGCCCAGCGCCTTCGCGTCCGCAAGATACGAGACGTGCCCGCGATGGAGGATATCGAAGACGCCGTTCGTGAAGACCACGGGGCCAGGCAGCGAAGGGCGAAGTTGCGCGAGGGCATCACGCGTCGTGAGCTTGCGTTCGAAAGTAGCGGCCATGTGAGAAGTCGTTTAGCGGAATTGCGTCGAGTGTATTTGAATCGCCTTGGTATAGCCGCAGAAGGACTGCACGGTGGCGACGCATGGATTCAAAGCCGAAAAGAAAACGGCCCGGCGGGTTTTCACCTGCCGGGCCGTGGCGTTCCTGTGCCGCGCGCCGTGCGTTCAGCGACGCAGGCGCGCCGCCTCTGTCAGGCCAGTTGCTGATGCGCAGCCGCCGGTTGTTCAGCCTGCAGGCGCGTCACCACTTCCTTGCGATAGCGGTTCAGTTCCTGAGCCGTGCCGAACGAGCGCTCGAACAGGATCGACAGGTTGTGCAGAATGCGTTCGACCACCTTCTTTTCCCAGCCGTCGTCGAAACGGATCTGCTCGTCGAGCCAGCGCTCGAGCCACTCCGGATCTGGCAGACGCGATTGCACGGTGTCGCGCGGGAACAGCGCCTGGTTCACGTGCAGGTTCGTGGGGTGCAGCGGCTTTTCCGTGCGACGCGCAGACGCCATCAGCACGCCGATCTTCGCGAACGCCGCGCGCGCGACATCGCCGAAATTCGTCAGCGCCTTCTTCATGTAGCGCAGATACGCGCCGCCATGACGGGCTTCGTCGCGCGAAATGGTTTCGTAGATGTGCTTGATGACAGGCTCGGTATGCCATTCAGCCGCGCGGCGATACCAATGGTTCAGGCGGATTTCGCCGCAGAAGTGCAGCATCAGCGTTTCGAGCGGCGGCGCCGGATCGAATTCGAAGCGGACTGCGTGCAGTTCCTCTTCCGTCGGCACGAGTTCGGGCTTGAAGCGGCGCAGATATTCCATCAACACAAGCGAGTGCTTCTGCTCTTCGAAGAACCACACGCTCATGAATGCGGAGAAGTCGCTGTCGTGGTGGTTGTCGCGCAGGAACATTTCCGTGGCGGGCAGCGCCGACCATTCGGTGATCGCGTTCATCTTGATGGTCGCCGCCTGCTCGTCGGTGAGCAGCGACGCGTCGAATTTGTCCCAGGGAATGTCCTTCTCCATGTCCCATCGAACGGACTCGAGCGATTTGTAAAGTTCCGGATAAAGCATGGTGTTCATGATCCCACCCCTGTTCTGCGCAAGGCGACGTCTGTTATCTGTTGCTGCTTTTGCTGCGGATGAACGGAAAATTCCGAAGCGTCGGGAACTTTCGCCGTCATCAGCACAGCATTCAATTTTACGCGGTAATCGGCTGCCAAGATGCATGCTTTGGCAAAAGAACTACTGCGGCTCGTGATGCGCACGCGAATTTCATGCCTCGAATGCGCGGCCAACCGTGGGTGAGGGAAAACCTGTGCCTGAGGTCGTGCCAGCTTGCGGCCTGGATGGCGGCATGGGGTCCGCGATGGACGCTCCGGCACCGTATCGGCACCGGCATGGGCGGCGAATCTGTCGTTGATGCGACGTTGTTCGCGCGCTCCCGCAGGCCAGAAAAAGCTTACACGATGATAGCACGCGAGGCCGCACGGCCCTGTTTCCGGGCCGTCGGGACAGGTGTTGAATTGACGTAAAGCAACGCGAGCGCACGCTATCCACACGAATTCAACTGAATGTGCTAGCGCGAAGCACGCGTTTTAAAGCGGTCGTATCGCTTCGCCGCAATACGACCGCCGGGACGTCATTCGGACGCCGACGAAGTTTTCTTCGCAGCCGATCCGCCCGTCGCGCGCTTCGCAGCCGGGCGTTTCGCGGCGGGACGCGGCGCGGCGTCGGCGGATTTCGCTTGTGCTGCAGCGTCGGCTTCGGGCTCGGGCGCATCGTCCGGTTCGAGATCGCTCGGCTCGACTCCCGCGCCCGCTTCCGATGCGCCCGTCGACGTCGTCGCAGCCGGCTGCGCCATCGCGAACTGCGCGATCTGGTTGAACTGCGCCTGCAGCAGATTCCACCAGCCCGACGCGTCGAATGCGGGCGGCGGCGTCGACTCGCTGGCTTCCTGCGCGCTTGCGGCAGGCTGCGGCTCCGGTTGCTTCGGCGGCGCGTCGGCTGCGGGCTGCGTCATCGCCTGCTGTGCGAACGCGCCGAACGCGCGCAGCGTCGAGAGCGTCGCGCGCTGCACTTCGAGCGCCTGAATCGCCGATTGCAGCATGTTCAGGTTGAGCTTGAGCCATTGCTCGACGGCGCGCATGTCGGTGATGCGCTTGTCGAGCTCCTCGACGTTGGTGAGCGGCGCCATCATGTCGGACATCATCGACAGCGACGGCACGATGCCCTGCGCCGCGCCCGGATGCGTGCCCGGAAACGCGGCACCGAACGGCGTGAGACGCATCATGCCCCACATGCGGTCGAGCATTTCGGCGGGCGGGAAACCGGGGAAGCCGGGAAACGGTGGTGTCGAGCCGGGTGTGTCGGTCATTGCGGTTCTCCTTGATTTCCTGAGTTCGGTTCCAGCGTGCGGCATAGGCATGCTGTTCGATCATACCGCGCGCCGTTTGCGGCTGGCCTCGCGAATTGCTGCCGACTGGATGCCTGGTTGGGCGCACCTATCGTGCGCATTTACCGGTGACGGTATCGCGTTCGCCTAAAGCCGGATTCGCTGATTCGCGGCCGCAACGAATGCTCCCGCACCAGCATCACCAACGATCAACCCGGTTGCCGCCGCGCCATCGTCAGAACGGCTCCTTGCCCGAAAAATCCGGCGCGCGCCGTTCGCGCAGCGATGCCACGCCCTCCTGCACGTCCGGTCCCGCGAAGCCCATGAATTCCAACGCCAGCGATGTGTCGAACGCGGGCCCCGCCGAGCGCAGCCAGTTGTTCAACGCGTACTTGGTCCAGCGGATCGCCGTCTGCGAACCATGCGCGAGCTTGCGCGCGACTTCGAACGTCTTCGGCAGCAGATCGTTGTCGTCGACGGCGAGCGATACGAGTCCGATCCGCTCGGCTTCCTCGCCGCTCACCGGCTCGCACAGCATCAGGTAGTACTTCGCCTTCGCCATCCCGCACAGGAGCGGCCACACGATTGCCGCGTGGTCGCCCGCCGCGACGCCCAGACGCGTGTGTCCGTCGATGATGCGCGCCGATTTCGTCGCGATCGAAATATCGGCGAGCAGTCCCGCGACGAGTCCCGCGCCGACTGCCGGTCCATGCATCGCCGATACGATCGGCTTGCTGCAGTTGATCACGTTGTAGACGAGGTCGCGCGCTTCGCGCCATACGCGCGTGCGCACATCGAAGTCGTTGGCCATGTCTTCGACAAGGCCCAGGTCGCCGCCCGCCGAAAAGCCCTTGCCCTCGCCGCGAATCACCGCGACGCGCGTCTCCGGATCGCGATCGATATCGCGCCAGATGTCGGCGAGTTCGCGATGCATGTTCGCGTCAGCCGTCGCGAGATTGCTCTTGTTCGTACCCTCGCCGCTCATCACGATTTCGAGGATGCCGTGCGCATGCCGCCGCACGCGCAACGACTTGTAGTGCGCGTAAAACGCGGGTTCGATCGTTTGCGATTCCGATTCGTGAGACATGGCTGACATCCGTAAGAGCGACGCGTCGGCGTCGGAACACACTTCACGCACGCGGCGCAGCCGACGCTGCGCCACACGAACACACCGCGTTCTAGCGCGGCTGATACATCCACTTCGCGCTGCGAATCTCGACCATCACGCGCGCGCGCTGATCGAGGCCCAAATGATCCGTCGTGCTCATGTTCACGACGCCATTCGTGTCGGCGAGACCGCGTGTCGCTTCGAGTGCATCGCGCAACGCGCGGCGAAATTCGACCGTGCCGGGCGCGGCCGATTTCAGCGCGACGGGAATCGCGCTGTTCAGCAACATGCTCGCGTCCCACGCATACGAGCCGAACGCCGACACGCTGCCCGGCCCGCGCAGCTTCTCGAAGCGCTCGATGTAATCGAGCGCGAGACGCTTCGAAGCATAGTCCGCGGGAAGCTGCGATGCGACCAGCACGGGACTCGCGGGCAGGAACGTGCCATTGCAATCGGCGCCGCACACGCGCAGGAAGTCGTTATTGCCGACGCCGTGGTTGTGATAGATCTTGCCCTTGTAGCCGCGCGAGATCAGCGTCTTCGGCGGCAGCGCGGCCGGCGTGCCCGCCGCGCCGACGACGACGGCATCCGGATTCGCCGCCATGATCTTGAGGATCTGTCCCGTGACGCTAGGGTCCGTGCGGTTGAAGCGCTCGTTGGCGACCACGCTGATGTGATGGATTTGCGCGAACTTCGCGACTTCCGCGTAGAACGTCTCGCCGAGCGCATCCGCCTGGCCGATGTACGCAAGCGTCTTCACGCCGTGCTGGCTCGCGTGCTCGGTGATCGCGGACGCCATCATCGCGTCTGTTTGCGGCGTCTTGAACATCCAGTGCCGCTTCGCATCGACGGGCTCGATGATCTTCGCCGACGACGCCAATGAAATCGCAGGCGTTTCACCTTCGGCGATCACGTCAATCATCGCGAGCGAGTTCGGCGTGATCGACGAGCCGATGATGGCATCGACATGATTTTCGGAGATCAGCTTTTTCGTGTCCTGCACGGCTTGCGTGGTATCGGATGCATCGTCGAGCACGATGTATTCGACCTTCTGGCCGGCGACCTCTTTCGGAAAGAGCGTCGAGGTATCGCGCGCGGGAATGCCGAGCGATGCGGCCGGCCCCGTCAGCGACAGCACGAGTCCGATCTTCACCTGCGCGAGCGCGAGTCCCGGCAAAAGAGAAAGCGTGGCGCCGAGTACTGTGCGCCGGCCTGTGGCGCGAGAGTTGGTAAAGCGCTCGCGCAAAGTTGAAAATGCAAACGTCCCGTATCGCGGCATGCGTTGTCTCCTGTCGACCAGAGTCGGCGCTTTAGTGCCTTACTCTGGTCCCATGCAAAGCTGTCGACCAGAATTGGCGCTTTAGCTGTCGGCTGGAGTTAGTGCTTTAGCACCTACTCCAGCCCCGTGCAGAGCACCTACTCCCGTCCCATGCAAAGCTGTCGACCACAGTTGGCGCTTTAGTGCCTCACTCCGCTCCGATGCAATAGCTCGTGGTTCTTGTACGTTCTGCGATGCTGCGTGGCTTGCGCTGTTCCGCTATCGGAATATCAGCGGCTGCGAGGCTCGATGCCCTCTCGCGCGAGCGTCAGTGTAGCGGCGCGCGCGACGCTACCGGCATCGGGCGAAACCCTTTCGGACCGCTCGACGCGATGCGCCGCCAACGCCGCGCGTGCATGACGCGTCGATGAAACGTCATGCACGATGCCCCTCTCACTACGCGTCTTCGAGCGGCGCAACGGCCTGATCGATCGAGCCGAAAATCGACTTGCCTGCTTCGTCGAACATCTCGATCTTCACCGTGTCACCGAACTTCATGAACTCGGTTTGCGCCGCGCCGTGCTCGATCGTTTCGAGGCAGCGCTTCTCGGCGATGCAGCAGTAGCCGCGCTTCGAGTCCTTGTTCGAGACCGTGCCCGAGCCGACGATCGAGCCCGCGCGCAAGTTACGCGTCTTCGCCGCATGCGCGATCAGCTGGCCGAAGTTGAACACCATGTCGGTGCCCGCATCCGGCTGTCCGACCTTCCTGCCGTTCCAGTGAACGATCATCGGACGATGCACGCGGCCTTCGCGCCACGCATCGCCGAGTTCGTCGAGCGTCACGGCGACGGGTGCGAACGACGTCGCCGGCTTGCTCTGGAAGAAGCCGAAACCCTTCGCCAGTTCGGCGGGAATCAGGTTGCGCAGCGACACGTCGTTGACGAGCGTCACGAGCCGAATGCTCTTCAACGCCTGCTCGGGCTTCGTGCCCATCGGCACATCGCCCGTGATGACGGCAACTTCCGCCTCGAAGTCGATGCCGAACGATTCCGACGCGCACACGATGTCGTCCTTCGGGCCGATGAAGTCGTCGCTGCCGCCCTGGTACATCAACGGATCGGTCCAGAACTCGGGCGGCATCTCGGCGCCGCGCGCGCGGCGCACGAGCTCGACGTGGTTCACATACGCGGAGCCGTCGGCCCACTGGAACGCGCGCGGCAACGGCGCCATGCATTCCTTCGCGCCGAACGAAAACGTGTTGCGCGCGCGGCCCTGGTTTAACTCGTCGTACAGATCGCGCAACTGCGGCGCGTAGAAGGTCCAGTCGTCGAGGACGCGCTGCATCGTTGGCGCGATGGTGTCGGCGACGGCGGCCGTATGCAGGTCGCGGGAAACGACGATCAGTTGACCGTCGCGCGTGCCGTCCTTCAGCGTGGCAAGTTTCATGGCGGGAAAGCGTGTGGATGACGATAAGAGGAATGTATTCTACGATGGTGAATCGGCGCGGCCCAAGCGGATGCCTCATGCGGGCTCTTGCACATGGCGACGCGCCCGGTTTGCGTCGTTTGTCCGCTGCCGTTTTCACGTTCACTCCCCGCCCCGTTGCCTATGTCACCGACCGCCCGCTCAACTTCGATCCGCCAGGATGCCGAATCCGCCGAACCGCTCGATTCCGTCGACGACGATGCCGTCGATCAGCACGAAGCCGGCGAGGAAAAGCTGCGCTCGGGCATCCAGTCGATCGAAGTGGGCTTTCGTCTGCTCGAGGTGCTCACGCACGAACCGCGCGCGATGATGCTGCGCGACCTCGCGCAGCGCGCAGGCATGAGCCCGGCGAAAGCGCACCGCTATCTGGTGAGTTTCCAGCGCCTGGGCGTCGTCGCGCAGGACCCGCTGACGGGCCGTTACGAACTCGGCGGCTTCGCATTGCAACTGGGGCTCGCGCGGCTCGCGCGCGTCGACGGCGTGAAGCTCGCGCGCGTTGCGCTCGCCGAACTGCGCGACCGGCTGGACATGACGGTGGGCATCGCGGTGTGGGGCAACCAGGGGCCGACCGTCGTGCACTGGATGGAGTCGAGCTATCCCGCGAAGGCATCGCTGAAACTCGGCGACGTGATGCCGATGCTCAGTTCCGCGACGGGGCTGCTGTTCGCCGCATATCTGCCGCGCGGAAAGACGGCCGCGATGATCGAACGCGAGCTCGCACACACGCAGCGTTGGGCGACGGCCAACACACCGACCACGCCGGAGGACGTCGAGCGCGTGCTCGAAGACGTGCGCGCGCATGGCGCGGCGCGCGTCGAAGGCATGTTGCTGCCGACCATACACGCGTTCTGCACGCCCGTGTTCGATTCGAACGGCGATCTCGCGCTCGGACTGATCGCGCTCGGTCACGAAGGCGCGTTCGATATCGCGTGGGGCGGCGCAGTCGATACCGCTTTGCGCGAGTGCGCGCAGAAGCTGTCATATGAACTCGGGTATAGTCCGACGCCCCGATAGGCCTTCATTCACACGACAACTCGCGCGCCAAGCCGCACGACGAACCGCACGATGAACGCGTAACGGCGGCGCCCGGTCGAAACGTCTTTAACCGCGTTCCGCGTTCAACACACTGTCTCCGATGTCGTCTCCGTTCGCTGTCCGCACCGTTTCGTCGCATGCGCAACTCGCCGCAGCGCAGCGCCGTTCGTCGCGGCTGCGGTGGACGGGCGTGCTGGCGGCTGTCGCCGGCGCGCACCTGATCGCCGCGCTGTGGTTCGAACGGCATCACGACACGTTCAAGCCGGTTGCGCCGGAGCATGTTCCCGTGCAGGTCGCGCTGCTCAAGCCCGAGCGCATCGAAACGCAGGCGGCCGGCTCTCCGCCGCCCGCCGTCGCGAAGCCCGCGCCGCCCAAACATGGTGCGCGGCCGCTGCGTGAGCATGTGCTGACGGCGACGCGTCCGCAACCGTCAAAAGTACCCGCGACGAACGCAGCCGCCAGCGCGCCTGTCGGTGCTTCGGCCGCTTCGGATTCAGCGGCTGCGTCCGCTGCGGCAGCCCAGCCCGCAGCAAACGCTGGCCCCGGCATCGGCCAGGGCAACGCGCCACAAGCGACGCCGGGCGTGAAGTTTTCCGTGCCGCCATCGGGCGATCTGCAATACGACACGTTCTACAACGGCGTTCGCAATCAGCCTGGCACGATTCACTGGACGAGCGATGGCCACTCGTACGATATGGTCGTTTCGGTGCCTCTACCGTTTGTCGGCACATTCAGCTATTCGAGCCACGGACACGTCGACGCATTCGGCCTCGCCCCTGATCAGTACGTCGAAAAGCGCGGCCGTCGCGGCGAAGACGTAACCATGTTCAATCGCGACACGAAGCAGATCGGCTTCACGCGCACGCCGGCTACATTGGCGCTGCCCGACGGCGCGCAGGACCGCTTCAGCATGGTGATGCAACTGGCGAGTCTGGTGCGCGGCGACCCGGACGCCTATCAGCCAGGCGTCACGCGCCAGTTCTACGTGACGGACAACGATAGCGGCGAGATCTGGCCTATCGAGACGATAGGCGACGAAACGGTGCGCACCGAGCAAGGATCGATCGATGCGCGGCATTTCATGCGGCTGCCGCGCCGCGCAAACGATCGCCGGCGCATCGACGTGTGGCTTGCGCCGTCGCTCGGCTGGCTGCCGGCGCGCCTCGTGCAGACGGAACCGAACGGCACGCAGATCGAACTCGTATGGCGCGGCAAGCTCGCGCCGCCTGATGTCAACGACACGTCTTCTTCGGACGACACCTCGTCGGGCAGCCCCCAACCCTCCGTCACCGATCCCGGCGCGGGGCCCGAAAAGCCCTGATGCAAGCAGGCTCTTGGCGCTGCGGGATACTTGACAATCGAGGCCGTACTCGTCTTCAGAAACTTCTGTCGCGTGCATGAATCGCACGACGAGCAGCGCTCACACGAACGGTTCATGTGCATCCCATGATGCGAATCGAACGACCCGGATCGCATGAACGGTTGATTCACTCGTTCTTTCATTGCGACATCACCTATGGAGTCCGCATGCAAATCAATGTGAATGGCATCGATACGCGTTACATCCTGAGCAATGAAGGTGGAGGCCCCTGGCTTACGTTTATTCATCAGCTAGGCGGCGATCTGTCGGTATGGGATCAGCTCGCCGGTTTTTTCCGCGACGAGTACACGGTCTTGCGCTACGACGTGCGCGGTCACGGTCAAACAGCTGTATCGGACAGGCAGTTCAGCGTGGCGGATCTGTCGCAGGATCTGCGCGCGCTGCTGGATGCGCTTGGCGTAAAGAAGACACATCTCGTCGGCATGTCGATGGGTGGCATGATCGCGCAGCAGTTCGCGCTCGATAACCCGGATCGCGTGGATACGCTGACGCTCACCGATACGCACGCCGCCACGCCATCCGACGGCCGCGCCCTGTGGGAGCAGCGCGCGGCGACGGTGCGCAACGAAGGCGTCGGCGCGCTCGCGCAAGCGACGATGGAACGCTGGCTGACTGCCGGCTTCCGCGATGCGCACCCCGAAGTCGTCGAGCAGATTCGCGAGGTATTCGAGAACACTTCGTCTGAGGGTTATGCGCATGCGTGCCTTGCACTGCGCGATTTCGACGTGAGCAGTAGACTGAGGGGGATCACCCTTCCTACTCTCGCAGTGGCTGGACGCCACGATGCAGGCACGCCACCTGCTGCTACACAGGCGATCGCGGATGCCATCGGGGGAGCGAGATTCGAACTGCTGGACGCGGCTCACCTCGCACCGATCGAGCAATCGCAACGTTTTACTGCTTTGCTTGAATCGTTTCTGCAGAAACTGGTCTAACAGACAGGTCCGGGATCTTAACGCGTCAGGCCGGACCCACCCCTTGAATTCCAAACCATGGGCTCCATCTACGGTGCAACACTGGCCCGGAGCCATCGGAAAGAAGGAGTGTCGCCATGCAAATGATCTACAACAGCCCCAACTATTGTGTCGTCGAATTCCCGCCGCAGGACGGGCATATCGCGATGAGGTCCGGTGGGTATGAGATCGTCGACAAGAACACGCAGCGCGAGATTTACATCGACGGCGTGATGGCAGCCAGTTTTCGCGAGCACGTGCAAAAGCTCATCGAAGACGAACCGACGCTAGACGAAGTGGACGAATTTCTCGGTCAATTCGACAGCCTGATGAATCAGCCGGTCATTCTTCACTGACCCATCGGCGCCGCTGACGCCAACTCCAGGCGACACGTCCCCAATCGACCCCGCCCGGCTTGCCCGGCGGGGTTTTTCGTTTTTGTCGCTGCGCCAGCCTCTCTTGCGACGCGCCACGCCGGGCACGGCAAACGCGCCGCGCAAGCAGCGAAAGATATACTGCCCGCGCTCCATTGCCAGCAACGGGCGGGCCTTGCGCGCAAGCACGGACTGCAAAGCCGCGTCGCGCGGCGAGTTCGCGGCCATCCGGCTACAATATTGAGTTTCCTGAAAAAGTCGGCAGAGCCAGCCGGCACGAGCGCGATCAGACCATGAACCAGCCCGCCAAGTCAGCCCCAACAGTCGCCAACGCCGGCGCCGCCTACACGCGCGGCGCGGCCCTGCCCGCGTTGCTCGAATCGCGCATCCTGATCCTGGACGGCGCGATGGGCACGATGATCCAGCGCTACAAGCTCGACGAAGCCGCCTATCGCGGCGAGCGCTTCAAGGACTATGCGCGCGACATCAAGGGCAACAACGAGTTGCTATCGATCACGCAGCCGCAGATCATCAGCGAGATTCACGAGCAGTACCTGGCTGCGGGCGCCGACATCATCGAGACGAACACGTTCGGCGCAACGACCATCGCGCAGGCCGACTACGGAATGGAAGCGCTCGCCGTCGAGATGAACCGCGAATCGGCGAAGCTCGCACGCGCCGCATGCGACAAATATTCGACGCCCGACAAGCCGCGCTTCGTTGCCGGCGCAATCGGGCCGACGCCGAAGACGGCGAGCATCTCGCCCGACGTCAACGATCCGGGCGCGCGCAACGTCAGTTTCGACGAATTGCGCGCCGCGTACTACGAGCAGGCGAAAGCGCTGATGGAAGGCGGCGCGGACCTGTTCCTCGTCGAAACGATCTTCGACACGCTGAACGCAAAAGCCGCGCTCTTCGCGCTCGACGAGCTGTTCGACGACACGGACGAGCGCCTGCCCATCATGATCTCGGGTACGGTGACGGACGCATCGGGCCGCATTCTGTCGGGACAGACAGTCGAAGCGTTCTGGAATTCGCTGCGTCACGCGAAGCCGCTCACGTTCGGCCTGAACTGCGCGCTGGGCGCCGCGCTGATGCGCCCGTACATCGCGGAGCTGGCGAAGCTGTGCGACACGTACGTGTCGTGCTATCCGAATGCCGGCCTGCCGAATCCGATGAGCGACACGGGCTTCGACGAACTGCCCGCCGATACGTCGGGCCTCCTGAAGGAATTCGCGCAGGCGGGGCTCGTGAACATCGCGGGCGGCTGCTGCGGCACGACGCCGGAACATATCGCCGCGATCGCGAAGGCGCTGAACGAAGTGAAGCCGCGCAAGTGGCCGAGCCAGTATCGTGACGCCGCCTGAAGCACATCGACACTGCGCGGACGGCCGCCCGCAGAACCCATTGAAGCAACGACGAAACACGCACAGACCATGACCGATCACACGATGCGCCTCTCCGGCCTCGAGCCGTTCAACGTCACTTCGGGGACGCTCTTCATCAACGTCGGCGAACGCACCAACGTGACGGGCTCGAAGGCATTCGCGCGGATGATCCTGAACGGCCAGTTCGACGAAGCGCTGGCCGTCGCGCGCCAGCAGGTCGAAAACGGCGCACAGGTCATCGACGTGAACATGGACGAAGCGATGCTCGATTCGAAAGCGGCGATGGTGCGCTTCATGAATCTGATCGCGTCGGAGCCGGACATCGCGCGCGTGCCGATCATGATCGACTCGTCGAAGTGGGAGGTGATCGAAGCGGGCCTCAAATGCGTGCAAGGCAAGGCGATCGTCAACTCGATCTCGCTGAAGGAAGGCGAAGAGAGCTTCCGCCACCAGGCGAAGCTGATCCGCCGTTACGGCGCGGCGACCGTCGTGATGGCATTCGACGAACAGGGCCAGGCCGACACGTTCAAGCGCAAAACGGAAATCTGCAAGCGCTCGTACGACATTCTCGTCAACGAAGTGGGCTTTGCGCCCGAAGACATCATCTTCGATCCGAACATCTTCGCGATCGCGACGGGCATCGAAGAGCACAACAACTACGCAGTCGACTTCATCGAAGCGACGCGCTGGATCAAGCAGAATCTGCCGTATGCGAAGGTGAGCGGCGGCGTGTCGAATGTGTCGTTTTCGTTCCGCGGCAACGATCCGGTGCGCGAGGCGATCCACACTGTGTTCCTCTACCACGCGATTCAGGCGGGCATGGACATGGGCATCGTCAACGCTGGCCAGTTGGGCGTGTACGCGGACCTCGACGCCGAATTGCGCGAGCGCGTCGAAGACGTGGTGCTGAATCGTCGCGAAGACGCAACGGACCGCATGCTCGAAATCGCCGACAAGTTCAAGACGGGCGCCGCGAAGAAAGAAGAGAACCTCGAGTGGCGCAATCAGGGCGTCGAGCAGCGTCTCGCGCATGCGCTCGTGCACGGCATCACGAACTTCATCGTCGAAGACACGGAAGAAGCGCGCGTCAAGATCATGCAAGGCGGCGGCCGCCCGATCAACGTGATCGAAGGCCCGCTGATGGACGGCATGAATATCGTCGGCGACCTGTTCGGCCAGGGCAAGATGTTCCTGCCGCAAGTGGTGAAGTCGGCGCGCGTGATGAAGCAGGCCGTCGCGCATCTGATTCCGTTCATCGAAGAAGAAAAGCGTCTGCTCGCCGAAGCGGGCGGCGACGTGCGCGCGAAAGGCAAGATCGTCGTCGCGACCGTGAAGGGCGACGTGCACGATATCGGCAAGAACATCGTCTCCGTCGTGCTTCAGTGCAACAACTTCGAGGTGGTCAACATGGGCGTGATGGTCCCGTGCAACGAGATTCTCGCGAAGGCGAAAGTCGAAGGCGCGGACATCATCGGGCTGTCGGGCCTGATCACGCCGTCGCTCGAAGAGATGGCCTACGTCGCCTCGGAAATGCAGCGCGACGACTACTTCCGCGTGAAGAAAATTCCGCTGCTGATCGGCGGCGCAACGACTTCGCGCGTGCACACCGCCGTGAAGATCGCGCCGAACTACGAAGGCCCCGTCGTGTACGTGCCGGATGCATCGCGATCGGTGTCGGTGGCGTCGAACCTGCTGTCGGACGAAGGCGCCACGAAGTATCTCGACGAACTGAAGGCCGACTACGACCGCATCCGCCATCAGCATGCGAACAAGAAGGCCCAGCCGCTCGTCACGCTCGCGCAAGCGCGCGCGAACAAAACGAAGGTCGACTGGAGCGCGTATCAACCCGTGAAGCCGAAGTTCATCGGCCGTCGCGTGTTCAAGAACTTCGATCTGAACGAACTCGCGAACTACATCGACTGGGGTCCGTTCTTCCAGACGTGGGATCTCGCCGGTCCGTATCCCGCGATTCTCAATGACGAGATCGTCGGCGAATCGGCGCGGCGTGTGTTCTCGGATGCGAAGTCGATGCTCGCGCGCCTGATCCAGGGCCGCTGGCTGACGGCGAACGGCGTGATCGCGCTGTTGCCCGCGAATACGGTCAACGACGACGACATCGAAATTTACACGGACGAATCGCGCAGCGAAGTCGCGCTGACGTGGCGTAACCTGCGCCAGCAAAGCGTGCGACCCATGGTGGACGGCGTGATGCGGCCGAACCGGTCGCTCGCCGACTTCATCGCGCCGAAGGATTCGGGCGTCGCCGACTATATCGGCATGTTCGCGGTCACGGCGGGCCTGGGCGTCGACGCGAAGGAAAAGCAGTTCGAGCAGGATCACGACGACTACAGCGCGATCATGCTCAAGGCGCTCGCCGATCGCTTCGCTGAAGCGTTCGCCGAAGCAATGCATGCGCGCGTGCGCCGCGACCTGTGGGGCTATGCGCAAGGCGAGAGTCTGTCGAACGACGATCTGATCGGCGAGAAGTATCGCGGCATCCGTCCCGCGCCCGGCTATCCGGCATGCCCGGATCACCTGGTCAAACGCGACATGTTTGCCGCGCTGCAAGCAGACGAGATCGGCATGAGCGTCACCGAATCGCTCGCGATGCTGCCTGCCGCGAGCGTCTCCGGCTTCTATCTCGCGCATCCCGACAGCACGTATTTCTCGGTCGGCAAGATCGGCCAGGATCAGCTCGAGGACTACGCGCGACGCATGTCGCTGTCGAAGGCGGACGCGGAGCGCGCGCTCGCGCCGCTGCTCTGAGCGAAAGCGGCGGACGGCAGGACTATATCGCTGTCCAGAGGCTGAATATTTTCAGTTGAAAGGCCCAGCGAATATTTTCGGCTTTGTAGACTGAAAACGCTTCATCCTGCCCACCCGCCAGACGCGACCGTAAAAACGCGTCGGCTCAACGACTTGCAACCGTCAACGGAGAGAAACCGTATGAAGAAGCTGACGCTGATGTTGATCGCGTTATCGCTCGCCGCCGTCGCGCCGCTCGCCGGGGCCCAGCCTCAGGCTCCGGGCGGATCGAGTGCGGTGAGTTCGTATTCGCCGCCCACCGTCACTCACGTGAAAAAACCGAAAAAGAACAAGATGAAGAAGGGCGCGTCCGCTCCCGCGACCGCGCCGGAAGGCGCGAGCCAGTAACGCGCGAGCGCCGCGTCACAACGAAAAAAGCAACAAAAAAGCCCATCGTGAGATGGGCTTTTTCATGGCCGGAAGCGGCAGATGCGCACTCGGCCGGAATCGATTCCATGTATGTGCCGCCAGGTCCGCGACTGCGCGCACTGCACCGAGCCGGGCACACACGACAAAGCCGCCTCTGCGCGGCCTCACCGGCGCGATCCAAAGCAAAGCCGCTCAGATCCCCCAGACGATGTCCGTATTTTCCTTCTGCGCAGCGCGCAGCATGTCGAGGAACGGAAACGCGCGTTGCGCGAGACCAATCGGAATCTCGTGAGTGTCGTGGCCATCCTCCCCTTCGTGGAAGTGCCCTTCGTGCTCGGCGCGCTCCTGCTTGTCGGTCACGATCGCTGCTTCGAGCTTCGAGATCGCAACGCCGAGTTCGTCGTGGTTGATTACACCGCGTGGGCCGAGCCGCTTGCCGATGATCCCCAGCAGATATTGGGCGAGATTCTCCAACATCACCACATCGGGGGCGGAGCGGCACTTGAAAGTAATCAGCATGACTGTTCCCTTTTCGTTATGTTGGCTTCTCCCACGGGCGGCCGCATGATGCTCATGACGGTCAGCCGCACGGGTTCCGTTGCCGCGCCGGCTGCTTGCTCGGGTGTTGCCGGTGGCCACGGCCCCTGCTGGGCATCTCATTGGACATATTAGCACCTGCTAAAATCTGGCTTGACGGAAAAAGCTCGCCGCCGTGCGTCCGGGCACGCTGCATACGCTGTGCCGCTTCGCCGCCGCGCGTGTCCGGCTATCGGCACGGCGCGCGCCGCGAAGCGGTCGCCGCCCTGGCGCGCCGCAGCGTCACGCTCGCGACGCGCATCCGGCGCTCAAGCGCCTTGCACGCCGTCGACGGCCTGGTTCCGCGCCGTTCCCGGCGCTGCCCGCTTCATCGGACTGCCTCACTGGACTCGCAACAAGCATGCTGCCTGCACACAAACAAACTCTCGAAACCCTGCTGACCGACGTCGTCAAGCAGGTCGCCCAGGCCACTCAAGGTGAATCCGAAGCCGCGTTCGTCGCGCCGGCCATCACGCTCGAACGACCGAAAGTTGCCGCGCACGGCGACGTCGCGTGCAACGTCGCAATGCAGATCGCCAAGCCGCTGCGCAGCAACCCGCGCCAGCTCGCGCAACAGATCGTCGATGCGCTGCTCGTGCATCCGCAGGCCAAGGGCCTCGTCGACAGCGCAGAAGTGGCCGGTCCGGGCTTCATCAACTTGCGTCTGTCGGCTGCTTCGAAACAGGCCGTGATCGCCGCGATCTTCGAGCAGCGCGACGCCTTCGGCCGCTCGACGCGCGACGCGGGCAAGCGCGTGCTGGTCGAGTTCGTGTCGGCGAACCCGACGGGCCCGCTGCACGTCGGACACGGTCGCCAGGCCGCGCTCGGCGACGCAATGTCGAACGTGCTCGCGTCGCAGGGCTATGCCGTGCGTCGCGAGTTCTACTACAACGACGCCGGCGTGCAGATCGGCAACCTCGCGATCTCGACGCAGGCGCGCGCCCGAGGCCTCAAGCCCGGCGACACGGGCTGGCCCGAAGCAGCGTACAACGGCGAATACATCGCCGACATCGCGCGCGACTACCTGAACGGCGAAACCGTATCGGCAAGCGATGGCGAACCCGTCAAGGGCGCGGGCGACGTCGAGGATCTCGACGCAATCCGCCGTTTTGCCGTCGCCTATCTGCGTCATGAGCAGGACATGGACCTGCAGGCGTTCGGCGTGAAGTTCGACCAGTACTACCTCGAATCGTCGCTGTACAAGGAAGGCCGCGTCGAGAATACGGTGAAGGAGCTGATCGACGCCGGCAAGACCTACGAGCAGGACGGCGCGCTGTGGCTGCGCACCACCGACGACGGCGACGACAAGGACCGCGTGATGCGCAAGTCCGATGGCACGTACACGTACTTCGTGCCCGACGTCGCCTATCACGAGACGAAGTGGCAGCGCGGCTTCACGAAGGTCATCAACATCCAGGGCTCGGATCACCACGGCACGATCGCGCGTGTGCGCGCCGGTCTGCAGGGGCTCGGCATCGGCATTCCGAAGGGCTATCCCGACTACGTGCTACACAAGATGGTCACGGTGATGCGCGACGGCCAGGAAGTGAAGATCTCGAAGCGCGCGGGCAGCTACGTGACGGTGCGCGACCTGATCGAATGGTCGGGCGGCGCGCTGCCGGGCCAGGAAGCGGCGCCCGATCTGCTCGACGAAGAGACCATCCGCCGGGGTCGCGACGCGGTGCGCTTCTTCCTGATCTCGCGCAAGGCCGACACGGAGTTCGTGTTCGACGTCGATCTCGCGCTCAAGCAGAACGACGAGAACCCGGTGTACTACGTGCAGTACGCGCACGCGCGCATCTGCTCGGTGATCAGCGAATGGAAGTCGCGCTACGCCGCGGATGAAGCCATGCTGCCGTTCGCCGATCTGTCGCCGCTCGACAGCGAGCGCGCGATGGCCCTGCTGCAGAAGCTCGCCGAATTTCCCGACATGCTGACGCACGCCGCCGACGAACTCACGCCGCACGCGGTCGCGTTCTATCTGCGCGATCTCGCCGGCGAATTTCACTCGTTCTACAATGCCGAACGCGTTCTCGTCGACGAAGAAGCGCAGCGCAATGCGCGCATCGCGCTGCTCGCGGCCACGCGCCAGGTGCTGGCGAACGGCCTCGCCGTGATCGGTGTGTCGGCACCCGCCAAAATGTAATCTCCACGCGCTTTAATTAAAACGTCAGGTGGATGGCCGTCGCTATAATCGACGGTCATTCCAGATTTCCTTTTGCAGGTGAAACAGACGATGGCAAAACCACGCCGCACAACGAAGCAATCGAAACAGACCGGGGGCACTTTTCTCGGTATCGTGCTAGGCCTGATCGTCGGCCTGGCCATCGCGGTGGTGGTGGCGCTCTACATCACGCGCGCGCCCACGCCGTTCGTCGCGAAGGTCGCGCCGCCCGCCGCATCGGATGCCGGTGCAAGCCAGCCTCAGTACGACCCGAACCGTCCGCTGCAAGGCAAGAGCCCCGGCCAGCCGGTGCCGCAAGCCGCGCAGCCCGCGCCGCCCAACACGGCGCCCGGCCAGACCACGAACCAGTCGCAGACTTCGGGCATGCTCGAAGAACCGCAGATCGTCGAAGTGCCGCCGACCAACAACGGCGTCGCCGTCCCGCCGAAGCCCGCTCAGGACAACGGTGCGAACGCGAACAACGGCGCCAGCAACAACACCACGACGGCGATGAACCAGCCGCGCAAGCCGCCGCAAGCGACCAGCGCGCCGAGCATCGCAAACAACGCACCGAATCAGCCGAAGGCCGGTTCGACGCCGAATGGCACGCCGCCCTCCGCCGCCGACGCGAACACGGGCTATCTGCTGCAGGTCGGCGCATACAAGACGTCCGCCGATGCCGAACAGCAGCGCGCGCGGCTCGCGTTCCAGGGCTTCGAATCGAAGGTCACGCAGCGCGATGCGGGCGGTGTGACGTACTATCGCGTTCGAATCGGCCCGTTCTCGAAGTTCGAGGACATGAACACCACGCGTCAGCGCCTGTCCGATGCGGGCGTCGACACCGCCGTCATCCGCTTCACCAAGCAGTGATTCACACGCAGTAACGGGTTGTCACGCGCCGCCGCTGAACCTTCAGCGCGCGGCGCGAGTCTCATGTGCGGCAGACGCCTGCCGTCGAACAGTTGCGGTCGCGGCGCGCCAAAGCCCGCCACCGTTACTTCCCCTGATTGGGTTCACAAGACATGAAAAAACTGCTGAGCATTCTTTTCCTCTCTTTCGGCCTCGTCGCGAGCGCGGCGCAAGCAACGCCCGCCGCGCCCGTCGCCGGCAAGGACTACACGGTGCTGTCCACGCCGCAGCCCGTCGAGGAGCCCGCCGGCAAGATCGAAGTCATCGAGTTCATGTGGTACGGCTGCCCGCACTGCAACGAATTCGATCCGTACCTGGAATCGTGGGTCAAGAAGCAGGGTCCGGACGTCGTGTTCAAGCGCGTGCCCGTCGCCTTCCGCGACGATTTCATTCCGCACTCGAAGCTCTATCACGCCGTCGACGCGCTCGGCCTCGCGAACCAGCTCACGCCGACCATCTTTCACGAGATCCACGTCAACAAGAACTATCTGCTGACGCCGGAAGATCAGGCCAAATTCCTCGCGAAGAACGGCGTCGATTCGAAGAAGTTCATGGACGCGTACAACTCGTTCTCGACGCAGAGCGCGATTCAGCGTGACAAGAAGCTGATCGAAGATTTCCGGATCGACGGCGTGCCGACGCTGGCCGTGCAGGGCAAGTACGAAACGGGCCCCGCGCAGACGAACAGCCTGCCCGGCACGCTTCAGGTGCTCGATTACCTGGTCGGCCAGGTTCGCGCGAAGAAGATGTAATTCCATTCACGCACGACGGCCGGTATGAGTTCACCGTTGAAGGTTTTCATCACCGGCGCGTCGAGTGGCATAGGCGAAGCGCTCGCCGCCGAATACGCGCGGCGCGGCGCGATTCTCGGCCTCGTTGCCCGTCGTGGCGACGCTCTCGCCCACTTCCGGCAGTCCCATCCCCAGAACGCGATTTCCGTGTATTCCGTCGATGTGCGGGACGCGGACGCGCTCGCTCGTGCCGCGCAGCAGTTCATCGCGGAACACGGCTGTCCTGACATGGTGATCGCGAACGCGGGCATCAGCCACGGCGCCGTGACGGGCCACGGCGATTTGCAAGCGTTTCGCGACGTGATGGACGTGAACTACTTCGGCATGGTCGCGACGTTCGAGCCGTTCGCGTCGGCGATGATCGCCACGCGCAAGGGCACGCTCGTCGGCATCGCCAGCATCGCGGGCGTGCGCGGGCTGCCGGGCTCGGGCGCGTACAGCGCGTCGAAGTCGGCGGCGACGAAGTATCTCGAAGCGCTGCGCGTCGAGATGCGGCCGCTCGGCGTGTCGGTGGTCACGATCGCGCCCGGCTATATCCGCACGCCGATGACCGAGCGCAATCCGTACCCGATGCCCTTCCTGATGGACGCTGACCGCTTCGCCGAAAAGGTCGCCGATGCGATCGCGCGCAAGAAGCGCTTCGCGATCTTCCCGTGGCAGATGCGCTTCGCGGCGATGCTGCTGCATGTGCTGCCGCGCTGGCTCTACGACGCCGTCTTCGAAAAGGCCCCGCGCAAGCCGCGCGCCGCCCGCTGAATCATGCCCGCGCGTGCCGTCGATGCAGCCGGTATCGAGCACGCGAAAGCAGGTAGCGGCGCGCGCATCGTGTCGCTGGTGCCGAGCATCACCGAACTTCTCTTTGCATTGAAGCTCGACGCGCAGATCGTCGGGCGAACGGGCTTTTGCGTGCATCCGCGTGACAAGGTGCGCAAGGTGCCGAAAGTCGGCGGCACGAAGGCGGTGAAAATCGATGCCGTGCGCGCGCTGCAACCCACTCATGCAATCGTCAATATCGACGAGAACGAGCGCGAAACCGTCGAGAAATTGCGCGAGTTCGTGCCGCATATCGTCGTCACGCATCCGCTTGCGCCGACCGATAATCTCGCGCTGTACGCGCTGCTCGGCGCGATTTTCGACCGCGAGAACGAGGCGCAACAGTTGGCCTTCGCGTTGCAGACGCAACTCGACGCGGCCTCTTCGCGCGTATGGCCGCAGCAAAACGTGCTTTACGCGATCTGGCGCGAGCCGTGGATGACGGTCGCGCGCGACACCTATATTTCGGCGATGCTGCGCGTCGTCAACTGGCAGACGCTGCCGGACGTACAAGGCGGTGACAAAGGCGCCGCCCGTTATCCGTCGTTCGATTTCGACGCCGCGTGGCTCGATGACGTCGATCGCGTGCTGCTGTCGAGCGAGCCGTATCGCTTCACGCAGCAGCATTGCGACGCGCTCAAACAGAATGCGCGCCTCAAGGGCAAACGGATCGAGCTGATCGATGGCGAGATGGTGTCGTGGTACGGCTCGCGCGCAATCGACGGCATCGCGTATCTTTCTCGCTACGCCAGCCGCTAGCGTGAATGCGCAACCATATCGATATGCGGATTCAATTGTTGTCGCTGCCGTAAGCGTTCGATAAGCTTGCGCCAGAGCCGGCGGAATGTGACGCACTGCACCGGCGCCGAATCCGTATCAGAATGAAAATACGTGAAGCACCTGCCCGGAGCGCGCGCAGTGCACGACAGAATGCACGACGCCGCCCCGCCACGAAGAATTCGAAATTCCGGGAGATCTTATGCGTTTCAAGCTGCTCGCCGCCACGACGCTGACGGCCCTCGCCATCGCACCTGCGCTGACCATCGCAAAACCGCTTACCGTTTGCACCGAATCGAGCCCTGACGGCTTCGACGTCGTTCAGTACAACTCGCTCGTCACGACCAACGCATCGGCGGATGTGATTTTCAACTCGCTCGTGTCGTATGACGAAGCTGCGAAGAAAGTCGCGCCGTCGCTCGCCGACAAGTGGGACGTGAGCGCCGACGGCCTCACGTACACGTTCCATCTGCATCCGAACGTGCAGTTCCAGACCACCGACTACTTCAAGCCGACGCGTCCGCTGAATGCCGACGACGTCGTCTTCACGTTCGACCGCATGCTCGACGACAACAACCCGTGGCACAAGGTGGCGGGCGCGAGCGGCTTTCCGCATGCGCAGTCGATGGGTCTCGTGAAGCTGATCAAGTCGGTATCGAAGATCGACGACAACACAGTGAAGTTCGAACTGAACGAGCCGAACGCGACCTTCGTGTCGATCCTGACGATGGGTTTCGCGTCAATCTATTCGGCCGAATACGCGGACCAGTTATTGAAGGCCGGCAAGCAGGCCGATCTGAACGCAAAGCCGATCGGCACCGGTCCGTTCGTGCTGAAGAGCTATACGAAGGATTCGATCATCCGCTATGACGTGAACCCGTCGTACTGGGGCCCGAAACCGAAGATCGACCGGCTGATCTACGCGATCACGCCCGATGCCGCCGTGCGCGCGCAAAAGGTGAAGGCGGGCGAATGCCAGATCGCGCTGTCGCCGAAGCCGCAGGATGTCGCGGATGCGAAGAAGGACAAGTCGCTCGCCATCGTCGAGACACCCGCGTTCATGACAGCGTTTGTCGCGCTCAACACGCAGAAGAAGCCGCTCGATAACCAGAAGGTGCGCGCCGCGCTCAACATGGCGTTCGATCGCACGTCGTACCTGAAAGCCGTGTTCGACAACACGGCGACGCCCGCGAACAATCCGTATCCGCCGAACACATGGAGCTACGACAAGGCGGTGAAGCCGTGGCCGTACGACACCGACAAGGCGAAGAAACTGCTCGCCGAGGCAGGCTATCCGGATGGTTTTTCGACGACGATCTGGGTGCGTCCGACCGGCAGCGTGCTGAATCCGAATCCGAAGGCGGGCGCCGAAATGCTACAGGCCGACTTCGCGAAGATCGGCGTGAAAGCCGAGGTGAAGGTGATCGAATGGGGTGAGCTGATCAAGCAGGCCAAGCAGGGCCAGCACGACACGCTGTTCATGGGCTGGGCCGGCGACAACGGCGACCCGGACAACTATCTGTCGCCGCTCTTCAGCTGCAATGCGGTGAAGTCGGGGATCAACTTCGCACGCTACTGCGACCCGGAACTCGACAAGCTGATCGAGCAGGGCAAGCAAACCGCGGATCAGAGCAAGCGCACGAAAGCGTATCAGGCCGCGCAGCAGATCATCCACGATGAGGCGCTGTGGATTCCGCTCGGGTATCCGACCGCGACCGCCATCACGCGGACTAACGTACGTGGGTATCACGTCAGTCCGTTTGGTCGGCAGAACTTTGGGGCGGTGGTGGTGCAGTAGTCAACGTCGTTACGAAACGGTCTGCATTTGGCGGCCCGAGCGCAATCGCGTTCGGGCCGTTTTGCATTCGGCAGTGCCTGCTCGATGTGCGTTCACGCAAGCGTGCGAGCGCTAATGGCGCCCGCGATAAGCCAGCGCTCTTATCGCATCTCGAACCGGATGACCCCATCCGCGCCCTGCACGCGCTTCATTTCCCCCGCGAGCCACAACAGGTGCAAGTGCGCGAGCGCTTCGCCCATCGCAAACGTCATCTGATGGATATCGAGCTCGCGTTTGAACATGATGGGCACGATGTCCGCCGCGCTGCACGGCTTCTGCGCGCAAGCGGTGCGCACTTCCGCGAGGCGTGCCGCGTGATGGTCGCGCAGTTGAAGGATGCGCGTATGCAGCCCGCGAAACGGCTTGCCATGCGACGGCAGCACCAGCGTGTCGGCGGCCATCGTTTCGTAGCGGCCGAGTGATCCGAGATACAGCGCAAGCGGATTGCCTTCCGGCTCGATGTCGAACACCGACACGTTCGTCGAAATGCGCGGCAACACCATATCGCCGGAAATCAGCACGCCGTCCGCTTCTGCGTGCAATGCGCAATGCTCCGGCGAATGACCGAAGCCCGTCACGACGCGCCATGTACGCCCGCCGATCGTCAGCGCATCGCCCTCGCGCATACGTCGGTATTGGCGCGGCACCGACGGCACCAGGTTCGAGTAGTAGCTCTTGCGATTGCGCAGCTTGTCCAGCGATGCTTCGTCCGTCAGGCCATGCCGCGCGAAATGCCGCGCCGCGCCCTCGCCGCCCGCGTTCGAGCCGTCGCCTGCCGCCATCACGCGGCCCAGCATGTATTCGCCGAGCGTGATCCACAGACGCACGTTCCAGCGCTTCTTGTCGCCGCCTTCGCACAGCCAGTCCGCGAGACCGAGGTGATCCGGATGACAGTGCGTGACGATCACGCGCAGCACGGGAAGACCTTCGAGCATCGAATCGAACAGCGTCTCCCAGTTCGCGCGGATTTCGTCCGACGCGATGCCGCAATCGACGATCGTCCAGCCCTTCTGTCCGTCGATCTCGTCGCGCAGCAGCCAGAGATTGATGTGATCGAGTGCGAACGGCAGTGGCATGCGCAGCCAGTAGACACCGGGCGCGACTTCCTGCGTCGCGCCGGCGGCGGGCATCCGGTCGGCGAACGGGTATTCGAGTTGGTGTTCGAGAGCATTCATCGTGGGGGTGTCTCCGTCGGCGGCGCGACGCATCGGTGAATCGCGAACCGTGTGCGACGTGCAGCGCGGGTTGCGCTTTGTTCAGGTTGACGATAACGTAAACGTCGATTCTAACGTTCAATCCGGTTTTGTGCCCGGCCGCGCGAAAGCCAGATAGGCCGGACAGGCCGGACGATTCGATGAACACCCGACGATGAACACGCAATACACGACGCAATACACGATCACCGAACTGGCCCGCGAATTCGACGTGACGCCGCGCGCGATCCGTTTCTACGAGGACCAGGGTTTACTCTCGCCGAGCCGCGAAGGATCGAGCGGACTGCGTCGCGTGTACTCGGGCCGCGACCGCACGCGGCTCAGGCTCACGCTGCGCGGCAAGCGGCTGGGCTTCACGCTGTCGGAAATCCGCGCGCTGCTGGATCTGTACGATTCGCCGACAGACACTGTTCCCCAGTTGGAGGCGTTTCTCGCGACGGTGATCAGGCATCGCGAAGTGCTCGAACGCCAGCGCGAAGACCTGAACGCGACGCTCGAAGACCTCGCGCAGTATGAAGCGCAGGCGCGCGTGCTGCTCGAAAGCGGCATGCGCGGCAGCGGCTATGACGAAGCGGAAAAACTCGCGCACGCAGACGCATCGAAAGAAAAAACCTGAGCAGGAGATCGGACGACATACACGATAGTTGGCGCGGCTTTGCGTGAAGATGTGCCGAACGCCCTGCAACACGCTTCAAAAGACGATGCGTCGGCGCTGCGCCCGAAGGCCTGAAGCGGCCTGAAGGCGTCTCGCAAGCTCACCCGGGCGATACAATCGCGGGTGTCTTCACGACATTGAACGAATGCACGGTCGACATGAATCACTTTCCCAAACTGCTGTCGTCACAGATCGGCTTCGACGTCGCGGAGACGCTGCTCGAAGGCTTCGACCGGCATTACCACATCTTCCGTAAAGCCGCGATTCGCGCGAAAGACCTGTTCGAAGCCGGCGACTGGCATGGCCTGCAAAAGCTCGCGCGGGACCGCATCACGTCGTATGACGATCGCGTGCGCGAATGTATCGAAAAGCTCGAAGACGAATACGACGCGGAGAACATCGACGACGACGTGTGGCAGCAGATCAAGCTGCACTACATC
This sequence comes from Paraburkholderia franconis, assembly GCF_009362735.1. Taxonomy (GTDB): domain Bacteria; phylum Pseudomonadota; class Gammaproteobacteria; order Burkholderiales; family Burkholderiaceae; genus Paraburkholderia; species Paraburkholderia franconis. Next base: position 100,994 of record NZ_WHNP01000020.1, read on the forward strand.
GGTCTCTTGACGACGCACCGCCAGCCCGAATGCGCGGAGACGTTCTTCAACTCGGTGTGCTGCCACATCCTGCACCGCTCGTACTTCAACAACGATTTCATCTTCGTGCGGCCCGCGATCTCGACGGAGTACATCGAGAACGACGAGCCCGCCGCGAAGCCGACGTATCGCGCGTATTACCCCGGCAAGGACGGGCTCGCCGTCACGCTGGAGCGCATCGTCACGAACTTCCAGCTGAACCTGCCGTTCGAGAATCTCACTCGCGATGTCGAGTGCGTGATCCAGTCGTTCCGCGACAACTTCGGCACCTTCAACAATGAAGCACCGAATTTCCAGATTCATGTGCTGTCGTCGCTGTTCTTCCGGAACAAGGCGGCGTACATCATCGGCCGTGTGATAAACGGTGACGCGATGGTGCCGTTCGCGCTGCCGATCCATCACGTGAAGCCGGGCCTGCTCGCAGTCGATGCGCTGCTCTGCCGGCGCGACCAGTTGCTGATCATCTTCAGCTTTTCGCATTCGTACTTCCTCGTCGATATGGAAGTGCCGTCCGCGTATATCGAGTTTCTCGGCAGCATTCTGCAAGGCAAGCCGAGGGCGGAAATCTATACGTCGGTGGGTTTGCAGAAGCAGGGCAAGAATCTCTTCTATCGCGATCTGCTGCGGCATCTGAAGCACTCGAGCGATCTGTTCATCGTCGCGCCCGGCATCAAGGGCATGGTGATGCTCGTGTTCACGCTGCCGTCGTTCCCGTATGTGTTCAAGCTGATCAAGGACTCGTTTCCGCCGCCCAAGGACACGACGCGCGAAAAGGTGCAGAACAAGTATCAGTTGGTGAAGCGTCACGATCGGTTGGGACGCATGGCCGATACGCTCGAATATTCGAGCGTCGCGTTGCCGCTGTCGCGCCTCGATGACGCGCTCATTCGCGAGCTGGAAAAGGAAGCGCCATCGATGCTCGAATACGAAGGCGATAATCTCGTGATCAAGCATCTGTATATCGAGCGCCGCATGGTGCCGCTTAATATCTTCCTGCAACACGGCACCGACGCCGACATCGATCACGGCATCAAGGAATACGGCGACGCGGTAAAGGAACTGATGCAGGCAAACATCTTCCCCGGCGACATGCTGTACAAGAACTTCGGCGTGACGCGTCATGGACGCGTCGTGTTCTACGACTACGACGAAATCGAGTACCTGACCGACTGCAACGTGCGCGCCGTGCCGCCGCCGCGCAATGAGGAAGACGAGATGTCGGGCGAGCCGTGGTACACGGTCGGACAGCACGACATTTTCCCGGAAACGTACGGCACGTTTCTGCTCGGCGATCCGCGCGTGCGCGAATCGTTCATGAAGCATCACGCGGATTTCTTCGATCCGTCGCTGTGGCAAAAGAACAAGGACTCGATTCTCAAGGGCGAATTGCCCGACTTCTATCCCTATGACCGCAGCCTGCGCTTTTCCGTCCGCTATCCGGAACGGTTCGCTGCGGATCGCGCAGCCGATACGGATCTGGCGCCCGCCGTGCGCGTCGCGTGAACGCGCGCAGCGTCCACCATTGGATAAACAGACACACGCTATTTACGTCGAAACGATCATGAACCCGAACGCCTCTTCCGCCCCTCATCCTCTCGCGCATCTGTTCAGGAATAACGATGCGTGGGTCGCGCACAAGCTCGAAGAAGACCCTGAATTCTTCTCGCGGCTCGCGCATCAGCAGGCGCCCGAATATCTGTGGATCGGCTGCGCGGATTCGCGCGTGCCCGCCAACGAAATCATCGGCTTGCCGCCGGGCGAAGTGTTCGTCCACCGCAACATCGCGAACGTCGTCGTGCATACGGACCTGAACTGTCTGTCGGTGATCCAGTTCGCCGTCGATCTGCTGAAGGTCAAGCACATCATGGTCGTCGGCCACTACGGCTGCTCGGGCGTCGGCGCGGCGCTGCTCGGACGGCGCGTCGGTCTCGCCGACAACTGGCTGCATCACGTGCAGGACGTGCGCACGAAGCACGCAGCGCTGCTCGAGGAATGGCCGATGGGCGAAGCGCGGCATCGGCGTCTCGTCGAACTGAACACGATCGAGCAAGTGGTCAACGTGTGCCGCACGACGATCGTCAACGACGCCTGGGCGCGCGGCCAGGACCTCACCGTTCATGGCTTGGTGTACGGCGTGCATGACGGGCGCGTGCGCGATCTCGGCATGACGGTGAAAGATCCGGCAGCGCTCGAAGGAATCTATACGAATTGCGTCGCGGCCGTATCGGCGAGCCGCGCGCACACAGCAGACAACGACATGGTCGCCGCCGATGCCGCAAAGCTCGGCGGTGTGGCCGCTGTCGTCCATGGAGTCATCAAGGAGCTGAAACATGAGTGAGACAAACCACGATCCGATCGTCATCGTTTCCGTCGCGCGCACGCCGATGGCGGCGTTCCAGGGCGATTTCGCATCGCTGACGGCGCCGCAGCTCGGCGCAGTCGCGATCAAGGCGGCCGTCGAACGCGCGGGCCTCAAGCCCGAGCAGATCGACGAAGCCGTGATGGGCTGCGTGCTGCCCGCGGGCCAGGGCCAGGCGCCCGCGCGTCAGGCTGCGCTCGGCGCGGGCCTGCCGCTGTCGACGTGCTCGACGACTGTCAACAAGATGTGCGGCTCCGGCATGCGCGCCGCGATGTTCGCGCACGACATGCTGACGGCCGGTTCCGTCGACGTGATCGTCGCGGGCGGCATGGAGAGCATGACGAACGCGCCGTATCTGCTGCCGAAGGCGCGCAGCGGAATGCGCATGGGGCATGGCCAGGTGCTCGATCACATGTGTCTCGACGGCCTCGAAGACGCCTATGACAAAGGCCGTCTGATGGGCACGTTCGCGGAGGAATGCGCAGCGTCGTTCGACTTCACGCGCGAAGCGCAGGACAAGTTCGCCATCGAATCGCTGAAGCGCGCGAAACGCGCGAACGAAGACGGTTCGTTCGCGTGGGAAATCGCGCCCGTCACCGTCGAAGGCAAGAAAGGCAGCGTGACCGTCGAGCGCGACGAGCAGCCGTTCAAGGCGAACCTCGACAAGATTTCGACGCTCAAGCCCGCGTTCAGCAAGACGGGCACGGTGACGGCCGCGAACTCGTCGTCGATCAGCGACGGCGCAGCGGCGCTCGTGATGATGCGCGAATCGACGGCGAAAAAGCTTGGCGTGACGCCGCTCGCGCGCGTCGTCGGCCACTCGACGTTCGCACAGGAGCCGGCGAAGTTCACGACGGCGCCCGTCGGCGCGATCCGCAAACTGTTCGACAAGAACGGCTGGAAGGCGGCGGACGTCGATCTGTACGAGATCAACGAGGCGTTCGCCGTCGTCACGATGGCCGCGATGAAAGAGCACGGCCTGCCGCACGACAAGGTGAACGTGAACGGCGGCGCCTGTGCGCTCGGCCACCCGATCGGCGCATCGGGCGCGCGCATTCTCGTCACGCTGATCGGCGCGCTGAAGAAGCGCGGGCTGAAGCGCGGCGTCGCGAGCCTGTGCATCGGTGGCGGCGAAGCGACGGCGATGGGCATCGAGCTCGTCTAACCCTTGTTCCAACGACAGCGCGCGGCAATCCGCGCGCAAGAGGACACGTCATGAAGACCGTGTTGATCGTAGGCGCGTCGCGCGGCATCGGCCGCGAGTTCGTGAAGCAATACCGGCACGACGGCTGGCGCGTGCTCGCCACCGCGCGCGACGACGTATCGCTCGGCGAACTCGTCGCGCTCGGCGCCGAAGCGTTTTCGCTCGACGTCGCCGATCCCGAGGAAATCGCCGCGCTCGGCTGGAAGCTTGATGGCGAACGGCTCGATACCGCCGTGATCGTGTCGGGCGTGTATGGGCCGCATACGGAAGGCGTCGAGACGGTCAGCGCGGAAGACTTCAACTTCGTAATGGCGACCAACGTGCGCGGGCCGATGCAGCTGATCCCCGTTCTGCTCCCGCTCGTCGAGGACGCGCGCGGCGTGCTCGCCGTGCTGTCGAGCCGCATGGGCAGCATCAACGAGACGACGGGCACGACGGGCTGGCTGTATCGCGCGAGCAAGGCGGCGCTGAACGACGTGCTGAAGGTGACGTCCGTGCAGACGCGCACGGCCACGTGCGTCTCGCTGCACCCTGGCTGGGTGCGCACGGACATGGGCGGCGCCAGTGCCGCCGTCGATCCGGCGCACAGCGTGAAAGGCATGCGCGAAGTGCTCGCGCAGGCGGCAAGCACGCCGCATCTCTTTCATGGCCGCTTCTTCCAGTACGACGGCACCGCGCTCGAATGGTGAGCGTCACACTAACCGGGGAGACATCCGCATGCTGCTCGATCAGGACCATCTGATGATCCGCGACGCGGTTCGCACCTTCGTGCGCGAAGCCGTGACGCCAAACGCCGCGCAATGGGATCGCGACCGCACGTTTCCCGCCGACGTGCATCGTCAGCTTGCAGAACTCGGCGCGTATGGCGTGCTCGTGCCCGAAGAATACGGCGGCGCCGGGCTCGACGCGCTCGCGCTCGCTGTGATACTGGAAGAAATCGGGGCAGGCGACGGCGGCACGTCGACGGCGATCTCCGTCAACAACTGCCCCGTGTGCAGCATTCTGCTGACATATGGCAACGAGGCGCAGAAGCGCGACTGGCTCACGCCGCTTGCGCGCGGCGAGATGCTCGGCGCGTTCTGCCTCACCGAGCCGCAAGCGGGCTCGGATGCGTCCGCGTTGCGCACCACGGCCACGCGCGATGGCGACTTCTACGTGCTCAACGGCGTCAAGCAGTTCATCACGAGCGGCAAGAACGGCAACGTCGCGATCGTGATGGCCGTCACCGACAAGAGCGCCGGCAAGCGCGGCATCAGCGCGTTCATCGTGCCGACGGATACGCCGGGCTATGTCGTCGCGCGCCTCGAAGACAAGCTCGGCCAGCATTCGTCGGACACCGCGCAGATCGTCTTCGACAACTGCCGCGTGCCCGCCGCGAATCTGATCGGCGCGGAGGGCGAAGGGTATCGGATCGCGCTGTCGGGCCTGGAGGGCGGGCGCATCGGCATCGCCGCGCAGAGCGTCGGCATGGCACGCGCGGCGCTCGAAGCAGCACTCGCGTACGCAAAGGAGCGCGAGAGCTTCGGCCAGCCGCTGTTCGCGCATCAGGCCGTGCAGTTCCGTCTCGCCGACATGGCGACGCAGCTCGAAGCGGCGCGCCAGTTGATCTGGCACGCGGCATCGCTGAAAGATGCTGGCCAGCCCTGTCTCACGGAAGCGGCAATGGCGAAGCTGTTCGCGTCGGAAGCGGCGGAGCGGATTTGTTCGGCTGCGTTGCAGATTCACGGCGGCTACGGCTATCTGAGCGATTTTCCCGTCGAGCGCATTTATCGCGACGTGCGCGTGTGCCAGATCTATGAAGGCACGAGCGACATCCAAAAAATCCTGATCGCGCGCGGACTGAACTGAACACCGCTCTTTTATGACTGCATCAGCGAAGCAACGCCCTGTCGATTGCCCTTGCGGCGGCGCCGCGCCGGATCGACGCGACACCGGCAAGCCGCCGCGTTTCGCCGACTGCTGCGGCCGCTACATCGACGGCGGCGCCGCTGCTCCGACCGCGCTCGAACTGATGCGTTCGCGCTATAGCGCCTACGTGCTCGGCGAGTCCCAATACTTGCGGGACACGTGGGCGGCACAAACCTGCCCCGCCGATCTCGACGTCGACGCCGATGCGCCCGATGCACCGCGCTGGCTCGGTCTGCAGATCAGGCGCTACACATCACTCGACGATACGCACGCCGAAGTAGAGTTCGTTGCGCGCTACAAGGTAAGCGGACGGGCGCATCGGCTACATGAATCGAGCCGTTTCATCAGAGGTGAAGATGGGCGCTGGCGTTATGTCGACGGCGATGTGAGCGATCGCTGACACCCAGGCTTCGATAGCCGCGCGATAGCGTCCGCAGCAAGTGTTCACATCACTCAAAAAGGGGCGGATTCCACAACAAAATCAAGGTGTTGGATCGACACCACGTCCCTCAAAAACGCTTTCTCTCCGAATCGGCCGGCGGCCCGCGCAGAGCCGTTGCGCGCACATCGGAAACACTCCCAATTAGTTCCGCAAGGGGTTTGTACTGAATTGCACAAATATAAATTGTCGTGCCAGTATGAGTCTCATAGATGTTGCAGCGCTCCGTAGCGAGGTGGCGGACCACCGCTCCCGCAGGATGTCCAGATGCACCGCCGGCCGATCCTTCGGTATGGCAAGCGATCAGGGACATCGCGAGGCGCTCACACGACGCGTGGGGTCGCGTCTACCGGCTTCGGTTCATCCAAATGCTGTCTGGTCAGTCTGTCTGCGCGAGGAACGCAGCTTGCGTGGCTTTTTTGGCCTTTATTTGGCGTGTAATCGTAGTGCAATCAGCCCGTAAGGGAAGTTTCAGGCGTTTTTGAAAGTAGGTGTTGCGGATGGCGTTCAGCAAAGTTCTGACAGTTTGTGCGATGTCGGCGGCCTTCATGGCCTGCGCTGTTTCGTTCGCGCACGCCGATCCGCTCGCGGAAACCGATGGTCCGCTGAGCCGCGCAAACGTGCAGCGCCTTGCGCTCCTCGACGACGGCTATCTGCCCGTCGTCAAGCTGAACGAGCAGATCATCCGCATTCCCGTCGGCGCCGACGGCAACATCACCCTCGAAACGACAGTCTACAAACCGGACGGCCCCGGCCCGTTCCCGATGGTCGTCTTCAACCACGGCAAGATTCACGGCGATCCGCGCATGCAGACGCGTAGCGATCCGATGTCGCTTGCGCGCGAGTTCGTGCGTCGCGGCTACGTCGTCGTCGCGCCGAACCGCCAGGGTTTCGCCGATTCGGGCGGCACGTACGTACAGGACGGTTGCGACGTGACGCGCAACGGTCTGAGCCAGGCCGCCGACGTCGCCGCGACTGTCGACTACATGTCGAAGCAAAACTACGTCGACGCGCAGCACATCATCGTGGCGGGCACGTCGCACGGCGGTCTCGCGACGATTGCCTACGGCATGGACGCCGCGCCCGGTGTGCGTGCGCTGATCAATTTCTCAGGCGGCCTGCGCCAGGACGCCTGCTCCGACTGGCAAGGCAACCTGGCGCGCGCATTCGGCACGTACGGCGAGAAGACGCGTGTGCCGTCGCTGTGGCTGTACGGCGACAACGATTCGATCTGGCCGTCGTCGCTGGTTTCGCGGATGTACACCGCTTACACCGAACATACGCAGGCGTTGGGCGTCAGCGCGAAGATGGTCGATTTCGGCTCGTACAAGAACGACGCGCATCGTCTCGTCGGCGATCGCGACGGCGTGCACATCTGGTGGCCGTCCGTGGAGGCGTTCCTCGCGCGCGTCGGCATGCCGACGGGCGTCCAGTATCGCGTCGCCGAGCCGCAGCAGCCAAAGGCCACGCATTTCGCGTCGATCGATTCCATCGACGCCGTGCCGTACGTCGACGAAGCCGGCCGCGCCGGATATCGCAACTTCCTGCACCAGTATCCGAGCCGCGCATTTGCAGTGTCGAATTCGGGCGCGTGGTCGTGGGCGGAAGGCGGCGACGATCCGATGTCGGTCGCGGTCGCGAACTGCCAGAAGCAGAGCTCTGACCCGTGCCATCTCTACGCGGTGAACGACAACGTCGTCTGGAAAGACCCGTCGACTCAAACGGCCGACGCGGACAGCGAGTCCACGCCTAAAGACAACGGCAAGCCGGCTCTCGCGAGCCGTTGATTCCGTTCCGCTGCGCGCGTCAGTGACACGCTCTGCGCATCGCGCGCCAGCGTAAATCATCCGACCTGCTCCGTTTTCCCGATGCGCGCCGTCATTGCGTCCAACGTGCGCGTCTCCTCTTGCAGCGGCATAGGCATCGGCGCCTGAATCCGCTCGCGCAGGAATTGCTCGAAGAGGTTCATCGTCGCGTCGCGCGCCGCAGTGGAAAAGAGCGCGTGATCGAGCCTGTCGATGATCGTCACGCTGGTTCGCGCGAGCTTCGTCAGCTCGCTGCCGTGCGGGCCAAAATGCAGCCCGAGCTCGTCGAGCCCCGCATCCATCGCGCCGTACACGAGCGCCGTCTGCACGTTCTTGCGCGCGAGCCCGGCGGCCAGCCGGCGCACTGCCCCCGCCTGCGTCCGCAACCCGAAGATGCGCTCGAACGGTGCCGCGAGCGCCACGGCAAGCCGCTGACCGATGCGGCTCGCGACGTGGCTCGCGATCGTCCCCGCGTCGCTCTTGCCCGTCAGCAGCCGCCGCCATTTCGCGAGGCTGCGCATCGAGCGCGAATACGCGCGCATCGGCGTGTGGCGTACGCGCGAATCCGAGGGCGTCTGCGGCCACAGAAAATACGGCAGATTCACGCCCATGCAGCCGACGACATTCGGATGCGCGAGCGCCGTCTGCAGCGAAACATAGGCTCCCGTGCACACGCCGAACACCACGACACGCGAATGACCTTGCGCGACGAGCCAGTCGACGGCCACGAGCGTGTCGTCGGCAGCGTGGCGCGCGTAGATCTCGTCGAACGTCAGCGAAGGGTCGCGCACACGGCTGTCGCCCAGCCCGCCGATATCGATGCGCAACGTGGGCACGCCAAGGCTCGCGAGACGCAGCGCAAGCCGCACCGAAAGCCGCCCATCGCCGACGTGATGCACGCCGCCCGTATTGAGCAGCAGCACGGCGGGCGCATCGTCGAGCGCGCGGCGCGGACGGCACGACATGCCGAACAATCCGTCGCCGAAAACCACGGGCACGCCGTGCCCGTCGGCGAATGGAAGTTGCAACGGCGCGCGCGCCGGCAGCACGTCGCCCGGAACTGGAGGAGGCCGCGTGGCACGAACGCCGAGCCACGTCAGCACGCTGTCGAACGCGTCGCGCGGTGTCGTGCTGAAGCGCGGATCGACGAGCAGCCGGTTATACGACGCGAACGTCTGCACTTCGGCGTGCGCGCCCAACTGGCGATAGCGCGCGGCGAGCCGCTCGACGCGCGGATTGTCGTACACGTCCTGCAACAGAATGCGCGGCGCGGGCGCGCGTTCGCCGCCCAGCGCGAGGTCCAGCGCGCGCAGCCGTTCGAGCGTGTCGCCGTAAAGGCGAAAGCCATATGCGCCGATCGAGCCGTCGTCGGACTCGCGCACGCTGTCCATACCGTCGGGTGTCGTCAGCCAGGTCTGATGCTGCAATTCGAGTTCACGGATGTACGCGCGTCCCGATATGACGGGCGCGATCAGCACGATCTGCTCGACGCCGCCGATGCGCTGCGCCGCCAGCGCGGCCAGCGCCGCGCCCAGCCGCAGTCCGCACAGCACGAGCCGCTGCACGCCCGTCGCCGCGCGCAGCCGCGCCGCAGCCGCTTCGATGCTCGCGAGCCACGCGCCAAGGCGGTCGGGGTCCTGCTCGACGCCGATTGAATCGCCCGTCCCGGGATAATCGAAACGCAAGGCCGGCATCCCGCATAGCGCGAGCGCTTCGGCGAGCTCACGCCAGCCGCGATGCGCGCACAGCGCGTCATAGCCGAACGGACTGCACAGCACGACGCCGACGCGCGCCGACTGACGTGCGCTCGCATCGGCCGGTTCGTGAAGCCAGCCGAAGCACCCGTCGAACACCACGGGCTGCATGGTATGCGGGCGCATCATCGCGGGCATGCCGTCCGGCGCGAGTGCGAAAGGGGAACGTCTGCGTCAGCGGCCATGTACGGCCGCCTGCTCGCGCGAGGTTTTCGGCAACAGGCGGCCGAGTTCATCGGCCAGCGAGCCGATGCTCTGGAACAGCTCGCGCGATATCGCTTGCGCTGGTATCTGAACGCCGAATGCCTCTTCGACTTCCAGCATCAACCGCACGGCCCCCATCGACGACAGCCCCGCTTCGTAGAGGTCGTCACCATCGCCGAGCGTTTCGACGGACACGTCGAGGCATCCCGTTCGCGCAAGAATGCGGCGCAAAGTTGTCTTCATCGGTGCTCCCAATATTGCAACATCGTCTGCACGCGCGATGCGTCGAGGCATCGGCGAGTATTTCGAGCGGAACTGCTCCCCCGGGTCGTCGGCGGCTGGATGACCACTGCGTACCGGTCGCGCAGCGGTTCTCATGCGCGCATGAAGCTCCGATCGCAGCATCGCGAACCGTTAGCCTGCTTACGACGGCGTAAGCAAAATGATAGGTATCGCTTCCAGCCGCTTATGTACGCTATCCCTCGCAAGAATTTAGGTGCGGATTAACTTCACACGATATTCGTCGACACGCGAAAGAACGCTTCGGCGACTCGATCCATAAAACCGTCAACGGGACAAAAGAAGCCGATGATCAGGATTTCAGATGTCGCTCGGCGTCCATTGCAATCGTCGCTGAACGTCCGACGCGGAAGCCGCACATCGACCCGTTCACTGAGCTTTATCTCACGCCGACCACAGAGCCGTTAACGTGCGCATCTTCCCCCGTATTCCGCGACACCGGCAAAAAATGCATGGACGCAGCCCGGATTTTTTTCGCAGGAGCCTCATGACTTTGCCGTGGCCATCTACGGTCTTCTGCGCGCTTCCTAACGGAACCGTTGCAAGCTGTCGCCAACCGCGGAAAATTGCGTGCGCCCCCCTGAAAACACGGTGTTTTCCGATAGTGCATCGCAGCGGATATCGCGCTAATCTCACTCCCGCTGTCGCAAGGAAGCGCACTGCCGAGGCACCGCAAGCAGGCTGCCACGCATCGCGGCAACAGCACATCCGGCGTACCCAGAACGCCCGCGATCGTCGAGCGCCGACGATGCCGCGGCACTTTCCCGTCGCCGGATTCAAGGCGGACGTTCACCGTCCCGATTCGCCAGCAGCATTTGCATGACCGACACGCGAGACGCGCCGCGCCCGACGCCCGCGCCTTGCCCGGTTCATGGTCGGAGTTGTTTTGAACACACAAGTAACGGAAGACTGGGTCGCCCGCAGCCTGCGCGCCGTGTGGCATCCCTGCACGCAGATGAAACATCACGAGCGTTATCCGCTCGTGCCCGTTTCGCGTGGCGCGGGCGCATGGCTTTACGATCGCGCGGGACATCGCTATCTCGACGCGATCAGTTCGTGGTGGGTCAACCTGTTCGGCCACGCGAACCCGCGCATCAACGCCGCGCTGAAGGATCAGCTAGACACGCTCGAGCACGCGATGCTCGCCGGCTGCACGCACGAGCCCGCCATCGAGCTCGCGGAGCGTCTCGGCGCGCTGACGCAAAACACGCTCGGTCACGCGTTCTTCGCGTCGGATGGCGCGTCGGCCGTCGAGATCGCGCTGAAGATGAGCTTCCACTCGTGGCGCAATCGCGGCTACGACTACAAGCGCGAGTTCGTGTGCGTTGCGAACAGCTATCACGGCGAGACGATCGGCGCGCTCGGCGTCACCGATGTCGCGCTCTTCAAGGATGCCTATGATCCGCTGATCCGCAACGCGCATGTCGTCGCGTCGCCGGATGCGCGTTTCGCGCGCGAAGGCGAAACGGCCGCCGACGTCGCGCAACGCGCGCTCGACGACGTGCGCTCGCTGTTCGAAGCGCGCGCGAACAACATCGCCGCACTGATCGTCGAACCGCTCGTGCAATGCGCGGCCGGCATGGCGATGCACGACCCGTCGTACATCGCGGGCTTGCGCGCGCTATGCGATCACTATGGCGTACATCTGATCGCCGATGAAATCGCCGTCGGCTGCGGACGCACGGGCACCTTCTTCGCGTGCGAACAGGCGCACGTGTGGCCAGATTTCCTGTGCCTGTCGAAAGGAATCAGCGGCGGCTATCTGCCATTGTCGATCGTGCTGTCGCGCGACGAGATCTTCGCGGCCTTCTACGACGACGACACGACGCGCGGCTTCCTGCATTCGCATTCGTACACGGGCAATCCGCTCGCGTGCCGCGCCGCGCTCGCGACGCTCGATCTGTTCGTCACCGACAACGTGCTCGCCGCGAACGCGACGAAATCGGCTGCGCTGCGTGCCGCGCTCGAACCGCTCGCGCAGCATGCGCATGTGCGCAATCTGCGTCAGCGCGGCACGATCATCGCGTTCGATGCCGAAATCGAAGACGCCCACGCCGCGAAGACCTTCTCGCGCCGCTTCTTCGAAAACGCGCTCAAGCGTGAACTGCTGCTGCGCCCGATCGGCACGACGGTGTATCTGATGCCGCCGTACATCCTCGACGACGAAGAAATCGCGCTGCTCGCCGAACGCACGCGCGCGGCCTTCGAAGCGACCTTGGCGGAGGTGCGCTGATGCAGTTGCTCGAAACGCTCGAACAAGGGCTGAAGGATATCGACGCGCTTGGCCTGCGCCGTCGCCGCCGTACCATCGACTCGCCGTGCTCGGCGCACATGACCGTCGACAGCCGCGACATGATCGGCTTCGCGAGCAACGACTATCTCGGGCTCGCCGCGCATCCGCTGCTCGTCGCCGCGATGACGGAAGGCGCGCGCCGCTATGGCGCAGGCAGCGGCGGCTCGCATCTGCTGGGCGGCCACTCGCGCGCGCACGCGCAAGTCGAAGACGATCTCGCGGCCTTCGCGGGCGGCTTCGTCGACAATCCGCGCGCGCTGTACTTCAGCACCGGCTATATGGCGAATCTCGCCACGCTCACGGCGCTCGCGGGACGCGGCACGGCGCTGTTCTCCGATGCGCTCAATCACGCATCGCTGATCGACGGCGCACGGCTCTCGCGCGCCGAGATCCAGATCTATCCGCACGCGGACGCCGAAGCATTGAGCGCGATGCTCGATGCGTCGGACGCCGCCGTCAAGCTGATCGTCACCGACACCGTGTTCAGCATGGACGGCGACGTTGCACCGCTCGCCCGTCTGCTCGAACTCGCGGAACAGCATGGCGCGTGGCTCGTCGTCGACGATGCGCACGGCTTCGGCGTGCTCGGTCCGCAAGGACGCGGCGCCGTCGCCGAGGCCGCGCTGCTCTCGCCGCATCTGATCTCGATCGGCACGCTCGGCAAGGCGGCGGGCGTGTCGGGCGCGTTCGTCGTCGCGCACGAAACGGTGATCGAATGGCTCGTGCAGCGTGCGCGGCCGTATATCTTCACGACGGCGTCGGTGCCCGCTGCCGCGCATGCCGTGTCCGCGAGCCTGCGCATCATCGAAGGCATCGAGGGCGACCAGCGACGCGCTCATCTACGCTCGCTGATCGAACGCACGCGCGAAATGCTCAAGCGCACGCCGTGGCTTCCCGTCGATTCTCAGACGGCCGTGCAGCCGCTCGTCATCGGCGCGAACGAGGCGACGCTCGAGGTGGCCGCGTCGCTCGATCGCGCGAATCTCTGGGTGCCCGCAATCCGCCCGCCGACGGTGCCCGAAGGCACGTCGCGTCTGCGCATTTCGCTGTCGGCGGCGCATTCGCACAGCGACCTCGATCAGCTCGAACACGCATTGACGAAGACGGCGGAGACGCTCGCATGAGCCGCGCGCTGTCTCTCTTCGTGACGGGCACGGATACGGAAATCGGCAAGACGCTGGTATCGGCGGCGCTGCTGCGCGGCTTCGCGCGCGACGGCTTGCGCGCAGCCGCAATGAAGCCGGTTGCAGCGGGCGCGTCGATGCTGGACGGCGCGCTGCACAACGAAGACGCCGATCAGCTCGACGCCGCCGCCAACGTGCTGCTGCCGCCCGACATCCGCACGCCGTTCATGCTGAAGGAACCGGCCGCGCCGCACATCGCCGCCGCGCACGAAAGCGTCACGCTCGACATGACGCGCATCGTCGACGCGCACCAGGCGGCGCTACGGATGGCCGATGTCGTCGTCGTGGAAGGCGTCGGCGGCTTTCGCGTGCCGCTCACCGATGCGCACGATACCGCCGATCTCGCCGTCGCATTGAATCTGCCCGTGGTGCTCGTCGTCGGCATGCGGCTTGGCTGCATCAGCCATGCGCTGCTGACGGCGGAAGCGATCGTCGCGCGCGGGCTTCCCATCGCGGGCTGGGTAGCGAACCGCGTCGATCCCGCAATGCAATTCGCCGACGAGAACATTGCCGCGATCCGCGAGCGGCTCGACCGCCAATACCGCGCGCCGCTGCTTGGCAGCGTGCCACAGCTGAGCCCTGCGTCGCCGGACAGCGCCGCGACGCATCTCGACACCGCCCGACTGTTGCAGACGCTGCGTGCCGCGCAGCGCTGAATCTTCGAAAAAAACGAATCATCAAGGATGGACCCATGAGCCATATCAACACCGCCCCTCTGCCCGTCACGCCGTCCCAGGCGGCAGCCGCCGCCGACGCAGCCGCGCCGCGCTGGCGCGTCGCCGATGTCGTGGCGCTGTATGAACTGCCGTTCAACGATCTGCTGTTCCGCGCGCAACAGGTGCATCGCGAGCACTTCGATGCGAACACCGTGCAGCTGTCCACGCTGCTGTCGATCAAGACGGGCGGCTGCGAGGAAGACTGTGCGTACTGCCCGCAATCCGTGCATCACGATACGGGGCTGACGGCCGAAAAGCTGATGGACGTCGAAGACGTGCTGGCGGCTGCGCGCATCGCGAAGGAAAACGGCGCGACGCGCTTCTGCATGGGCGCGGCATGGCGCAATCCGAAGGACCGCCACCTCGAACCGATCAAGGACATGATTCGTGGCGTAAAGTCGATGGGTCTCGAAACCTGTGTGACGCTCGGCATGCTCGAAACGCATCAGGCGCAAGGTCTACGCGAGGCGGGGCTCGACTACTACAACCATAATCTCGATACGTCGCCGGAGTTCTACGGCCAGATCATCTCGACGCGCACGTATCAGGATCGCCTCGAGACGCTCGAACGCGTGCGCGACGCGGGCATCAACGTGTGCTGCGGCGGGATCGTCGGCATGGGCGAATCGCGCCGCGAACGCGCGGGCCTGATCGCGCAGCTCGCGAACATGGAGCCGTATCCGGAATCGGTGCCGATCAACAATCTCGTACAGGTCGAAGGCACGCCGCTCACCGGCACGGAAGCGCTCGATCCGTTCGAATTCGTGCGCACGATCGCCGTCGCACGCATCACGATGCCGCGCGCGATGGTGCGCCTGTCCGCAGGCCGCGAGCAGATGGACGAAGCGCTGCAGGCAATGTGCTTTCTCGCTGGCGCAAACTCGATCTTCTACGGCGATCAGTTGCTGACGACCAGCAACCCGCAGGCGGAAGCCGACCGCAAGCTGCTGGAGCGGCTCGGCATTCGCGCGGAGGCCGCACAGCAGATGCCGCTCGAACGCAGCGGATGCGAGCATGGTTGCGACGGGCATTGAACGTCGTGTCTGTGCCCGTTAGTTGGCGCGATTGAATTGCATCACTCAGGAAAGGCCGCTTCGAACAATCGAAGCGGCCTTTTTTCGTTGTTCTCGCGTTCAAAAAAAGCCGCGACCTTGCACACGATTCCAAGACATACCGAGAGCGATTCCTACGCCTTCTGGCCAGGTTTTCCGACATGTCGATTGCACGTACGATCGGTTCACAGAGTGGCTCGTGAATCGTAGATCGCCACGCTGCGGCGCAATTTACACTCGTCGGTCCGTCGAGTATCTGATCAAACAGAACCCTGCGTAGGAGGGAATTTGCTTACGATGATGCAAATGAAAACGATGGAAAAACCTGTCGCGAAGCGCCGCTTCCACGCGCTTCGCCTGATTCACGGCGGTATCAACATGGAGGCACGAATGACTCGGGCTGAAACGACGATCGAACATATTCTCCAAGACCTCGAAGACCTCAAGCGTGAAGTGCGCGAGTTGAAGGTCTATGTGGATGAACGCATCCGCCTCTTCGAGGCGAAGATGGATGCGCGTTTCAGCGCGCTGGAATCCTCCATGCGCACCGAGTTCCGCCTGTTGTGGGCCGCGAACTTCGCGCTCGCCGGAATCCTCGCGAAGGGCTTCCACTGGATCTGAGCGACATTGCGCCGCGGTATGGGCGCGCTCATGCGTGTCCCGCGTGCGCTCAGTTCGATGCCTGCAAGTCCAGCTCCGGCGCTTCGTCACGGAACCGCAGCGGCGCGGCGCAATGAGCAAGCGTATCCACGAAGTACTTCGCACGCGGCCACGGTCCAAAGCCCGCCGCTGTGTTGATGTGGCCGGCGTCGCCCAGATTGACGAACGCACTGCCCACATGCCGCGCCAGTTCGCGCGCATCGGCAACGGGCATCCATGGGTCCGTCTCGCTGCCGATCAGAATCGACGGCACGCCGAGGCGCCGCGCGTCGAACGCCCCCGCGAACTCGAATTTCTTCGGGCTCGCCGGCGCGACAAACAGCACACCCGCGATATCGGCCACGTGCACGCCTTGCAGCAACGCATGCGCGGTCGCAAGACACCCGAAGCTGTGCGCGGCGAGCACGAACGGTCCGCGCTCGCTCGCGAGCAGATCGCGCACGGCCTTGGCCCACTGGGCGAGGTTCGGCGCGTCCCAATCCGCCTGCTCGACGCGCAGTGAGCGCGAAAACTGGCGTTCAAGCCAGCTCTGCCAATGCGCGCCCTCGCTGCCGTGCAGGCCCGGCACGGTCACGAGTCGTGGCGGCCAGATCGATCGGGTGCACGAAAACATGATTCTTTCCTCGTCGCCGGAATCCTGGAAATCATTGTCGCGTGTGCAACGGACAGCTTGAACCAATTTTTCGTGCTTTACATATCCCGACGCCGCTGCACCGGCCCGCGCCCGGATGCTGGCGGCGCTTCACGCCTGCCGGAACGCGCGCGAACGGCGGCGAAAAAGTAGAATGAAGCCTATCCATAAGAGGAGTGGCCCCATGTCGCAGACTTCGTCCGCAACGCCACGTGCGCTGCAGCCCTTTCATCTGGCATTTCCCGTCACCAGCCTCGAGAACGCGCGCGCGTTCTATGGCGATCTGCTCGGCTGCCCGGAAGGCCGCAGTTCGCCGGAATGGGTCGACTTCGATTTCTTCGGCCATCAGCTGGTCGCGCATCTTTCGCCGGAGGAAGCGGGCCACAAGAGCGTCAATCAAGTGGACGGCGACAATGTTCCCGTGCGTCACTTCGGCGTCGTGCTGACCATGGACGACTGGCACGCGCTCGCGGAAAAGCTTCGCGCGGCGGGCACGAAGTTCATCATCGAGCCGCACATCCGCTTCAAGGGCGAAGTCGGCGAACAGGCGACGATGTTCTTTCTCGATCCGTGCGGCAACGCGCTCGAGTTCAAGGCTTTCGCCGACATCAGCCGGCTGTTCGCCAAGTGACGGCAACGCTCACCCGCTCACGCATGAAAGTCCTGTTCTATACGCCGCAGTCCGACACCGCCGCCTGGCTGCACGACCTGTCGCGCGCGTTGCCCGACGTCGACCTGCGCGAGTGGCAACCGGGCGACGATGCCCCTGCCGATGTGGCCGTCGTCTGGCGGCCGCCGCGTGAAATGCTCGCGGGTCGCAACGATCTGCGCGCGATCTTCAACCTGGGTGCGGGCGTCGACGCGATTCTGGCGCTCGAACGTGAGTATCCCGGTACGTTGCCGCGCGGCGCGCAACTCGTGCGTCTCGAAGACACGGGCATGGCGCAGCAGATGGCGGAATACGTGACGCACGCGGTACTGCGCTACCTGCGCCGTTTCGACGAGTACGATCTGCTTCAGAAGCAGCAGCGCTGGCATGTGCTCGATCCGCATCCACGCGAGACGTTCACGATCGGCGTGCTCGGTCTGGGCGTGCTCGGCTCGCATGTCGCGCAAACGCTGGTGTTGCTCGGGTTTCCGGTGCGCGGCTTCAGCCGCGGCGCGCGGCAGATCGACGGCGTGGAGACATTCGCGGGCGACGGAGAGTTCGATACGTTCCTCGATGGGGTCAAGGTGCTCGTCAACCTGTTGCCGCACACGCCTGAAACGCACGGCGTGCTGAACAAGGCCCGCCTGTCGAAGCTCGCGCGCGGTGCGTACCTCGTCAACATCGCGCGCGGCGCGCATCTCGTCGAACAGGATCTGCTGGACGCGCTCGACGAAGGCCAGATCGCGGCCGCGACGCTCGATGTGTTCGTCGAGGAGCCGCTGCCGTCGCATCATCCGTTCTGGACACATCCGCGCATCGCGATCACGCCGCATATCTCGGCATTGACGCTGCGCGAAGAAAGCGTCGTGCAGATTGCGCAGAAAATCGGCGCGTTGAAACGCGGCGAGGCGATCGGCGGAATCATCGACATCGCGCGCGGGTATTGATTTCGCCAACGTTAGAAAGCAGAAGAGCCGCTTCATTCGAGCGCATGGGCGGGCTAAGCGTAAGACTGGGGTAGGCGCTAAAGCGCCAACTTTGGTCGACCGCGTTGCATGGGACCGGAGCAGGTGCTCTGCATGGGGCTGGAGTAAGTGCTAAAGCGCCAACTCCGGTCGACCGCCTTGCATGGGACCGGAGTACGGCGCTAAAGCGCCAACTCCGGTCGACACAGGAGACAGACATGGCTGTGCCACAAGCAGTAAAAATCGTCGAAGTCGGTCCGCGCGATGGACTGCAAAACGAGAAGGAATTCGTGCCGACCGAGGTCAAGATCGAGTTGATCAACCGGCTGTCGGCGGCCGGGTTCAGAAATGTCGAGGCGGCTTCGTTCGTATCGCCGAAATGGGTGCCGCAAATGGCCGACGGCGCCGAAGTGATGGCGGGCATCGAACGCAGGCCAGGTACGATCTACTCGGTGCTGACGCCGAACATGCGCGGCCTCGAAGGCGCCGTCGCCGCGCGCGCCGACGAGATTGTGATCTTCGGCGCCGCCAGCGAAGCGTTCTCGCAGAAGAACATCAATTGCAGCATCGCGGAAAGCATCGAACGCTTCGTGCCCGTCGCGCAAGCCGCAAAAGAAAAAGGCTTGCGCGTGCGTGGCAGCGTGTCGTGCTCGCTCGGCTGTCCGTATCAGGGCGACGTGCCCGTCGCGTCCGTGGTCGACGTCGTCGAGCGCTTCGCCGCGCTGGGCTGCGACGAGATCGATATCGCCGATACGATCGGCGTCGGCACGCCGAAGCGCACGCAAGAAGTGTTCGCGGCCGTCACGCAGGTGTTTCCGCGTGAACGTCTTTCGGGCCACTTCCACGATACCTACGGCCAGGCGCTTGCCAACATCTACGCCGCATTGCAGGAAGGCATCGAGATTTTTCACGCATCGGTGGCGGGGCTCGGCGGCTGTCCGTATGCGAAGGGCGCGACGGGCAACGTCGCAACGGAAGACGTGCTGTATCTGATGAACGGACTCGGCATCGAGACGGGCATCGATCTCGCGCAAGTCGTCGAGATCGGCGATTTCATTTCGACTTCGATCGGCAAGCCGAACGTATCGCGCGCGGGCAAAGCGCTGCTGGCGAAAGCGCGCAGCGAAAAGGCCACCTGCGTGTGACGCATCAAAGGAACAAAAGAAATGACGGACAACGCAACAGTTCAAACGCCTCAAGCGACTGCTTTCGATTCGCTGCCTGATTCGGCGCGCCGCGTCTCGCTGCTCTTGCGCGATCGCGGCCACGCCGGGCAAATCGTGATGCTGCCGGAAACGGGCAAGACGTCGGCGGAAGCTGCGGCGGGGCTCGGCTGCTCGATCGCGCAGATCGCCAAGTCGATCCTCTTCCGTCGCCGCGAAGACGACGCGCCCGTGCTGATCGTCGCGAGCGGTGCAAATCGCGTCGATGAGAAGAAGGTCGCCGCGCAGGTCGGCGACATCGCGCGCGCCGACGCGAAGTTCGTGCGCGAGAAAACGGGCTATGCGATCGGCGGCGTGTGCCCCATCGGCCATGCGACGCCGCCCGTCACACTGATCGACGCCGATCTGTTCACGCTCGACAGCCTGTGGGCCGCCGCCGGTCATCCGCACGCAGTGTTCAATCTCACGCCGCAGGAACTCGCTGCGCTGACGGGCGCGCCCGTCGTCGATGTGGCGCTGCGCGAGACGGCATGACCGCCGATTCGGTTCACACCCGCAGCGCGGCGCAAAGCATCGCGCCAGTTCCTTCGCCCTGTATCAACGTGTGTCGGATGGACCCGGCCAATGGCCTGTGCGAAGGCTGCCTGCGCACGATCGACGAGATCGCGAACTGGTCTTCGTTCGACGATGCCGCCAAACGCGCAGTATGGGACGAGATCGAACGGCGTCACGCCGATCTGATGACAAAGCAACGACAGCGGCGCGAGGCAAGCGAATGAACACACCGCCGCGCGTCGTCAGGATCGGCGATACGTTCAGCGCGACGCTGAGCGTATCGGCTGATTCGATCAAGTCGTTCGCGACGATCGTCAATGATCTGAACCCGCTGCATCACGATGACGCGTATGCCGCGCAGAGCCGCTTCGGCGGCCTGATCGCGTCGGGCACACAGCCTACCGCGCACTTCATGGCGCTGCTCGCCACGCATTTCTCGACGTACGCGCAGCCGCTTGGACTCGAATTCGACATGAAGCTGAAGAAGGCCGTCCATAGCGACGACACGCTGACGATGACATGGCGCATCGTCGGCGCGTTCTGGAAGGCGAGTCTCAACGGCGATTTGACGCAACTCGAAGGCAACGTCGTCAATCAGCGTGGCGAAACGGTCCTGATCGGCAAGTCGACCATACTCGTGATGCCGAAGCCGCAGACGCCATCCAACATCGAACGGAAAGACAGGGCATGATCGCGCTGCCACGCTCGGTACGCGTGTTCGAACGCGGCTGGCTGTCGTCGAACAACGTGCTGTTGATCGACGATGCATGCGCGGCGCTCGTCGACACCGGCTACGCGTCGCATGCCGATCAGACGGTGGCGCTCGTTCGGCATGCGCTCGACGGAAGGCCGCTCGATCTGATCGTCAACACGCATCTGCATTCGGACCACTGCGGCGGCAATGCGCGGCTGCAAGCAACGTGGCCGTGCCGCACGCTGATTCCATCGACGGAAGCCGACCCAGTGCGCGAATGGGACGAGACGCGCCTGACATTTCGTGCGACGGGCCAGCACTGTGAACGTTTCGCATTTTCCGGCACGCTGACGCCGGGTGCGCGACTCACGCTGGGCGCGCTCGATTGGGAAGTGCTCGGCGCGCCGGGACACGATCCGCATTCGCTGATGCTCTACTGCGCCGGGCAGCAGTTGCTGATCAGCGCGGACGCTCTGTGGGAAAACGGCTTCGGCGTGATCTTTCCGGAGCTCGAAGGCGAAAGCGGCTTCGCGGAACAGCAAGCCGTGCTCGAATTGATCGGCACGCTCGACGTGAAGACGGTGATACCGGGCCACGGCGCGCCGTTCTCCGATGTGCGGGCTGCGCTCGATCGCGCGTTGTCGCGGGTCGCGTGGCTGCGCGCCGATCCCGCGCGCAACGCGAAGAATGCGCTGAAAGTCCTGATCGTGTTCAAGCTGCTCGACGCGCGCACGCTGTCGTTCGACGCCTTGTTGCGCATGCTCGACGACGCGAGCGCGATGCGCGCCGCCGCGTCGATGCTAAAGCCGCGCAGCGGGTGGCCAGCGCTGCTGCACGAACTGATCGAGGGTATGGCGGATGAGAACGGGCCGCTGCGCTTCGACGGCGCGCAAATCAGTGCGCGCGCAGCATGATTGGCTGAAGCATGAGAGCGCGATCGCAAGATGATGCCGATCGGCGCGAACGAGCGTACAAAAAGAAAGCCGCTCGGCTTTCAGTTCGAGCGGCACAATTATTGTTGACGTGATCAGCGTCGACAAAATGATACCTGCGCGAAGCTTTCGGACGCATCGGTGATTTCCCTACAGAATCATGACGTCCGACGAATCAGATCGTGTGCTTATTCGGAATCCGTACTATCGGTATGAACTGCCGTTATATCGAGTAGCGGCGCGTCGGCACAATGCGCCAGCCAAGATTGACGCCCGCCGCCGCGAGAAGAATCAGCACTGCGCCAAGCACCTGAATCCACGCGAGCTTCTGCCCAAACGCCACACGGTCGACGACGATCGCCACGACAGGGTAGATGAACGACAGCGCGCCCGTCGTCGCCGTCGGCAGCTTTTGGATCGCGCCGTATAGAAGCACGTACATGATCCCCGTGTTGACGACGCCGAGCGTGACGAGTTGCAGCCAATGCGTGCCCGTCGAAGGCAGCGCGTCGTACTGCACGAACGGCGCGAGCACGACCACACCCGTCGTCACGGTGATCAGCGCGATAAGGTGCGGCGGCGTGTTCTTCAAGTGCTTTGTGATGATCGACGAGACCGCGTACAGAAACGCCGCGCCCACGGCATACGCGACGCCTTGCAGATACTGCCCCGGCACCGCGAGCACGGCCGGCTCGACTTTGACGACGAACACGAGCCCGACGAACGCGATCAGCAGCCACATGATCGTCGACGCCGTCACGCGTTCGCGGAACACCAGCGCACCGAGCGCGACGAGCATGAACGGCTGCGTGCTGTAGACAGTCGTCGCCATCGAGATCGACGCGCGCGAGTAAGCGGCGAACAGCAGCACCCAGTTCACGACGATGGCGGCACTGCTGAGCGTCGCCAGCAGGATCATCTTCCATGAGAACAGCCTGCGCTTGAGCAGTCCGAGCACAGCGCAGATCAGAAGCAGCGTCACGCCGCCGAACAGACACCGGAAGAACGCGACGTTCAACGCCGATTGCTGCGACGAAACGACCAGCCAGCCGATCGTTCCCGACATCAGCATCGCAAGCGTCATCTCGAGCGCGCCGCGCCGGACTTCGTGGGTGGAAGGCATCTGAAACTCTCCAGAAGAATCACATCTTGCGAGCAGTGTAATTAATCCGAAGCGGCGGATACATCTCTAAAATGAGGCGATCAAGGGAATCGACTTAAAAAGTGAAGGCCAAAATGACGAAGCGCCTTACTCCTGTTTCGAAGCAGATGCCAGCGCCCGCAACGCTCGACGATACCGATCGCCTGCTGCTCGCCGCGCTCGCCGACGATGCGCGTCAGCCCGTCAGCGAACTCGCGCGCAACGTCGGCCTGTCGGCGCCGGCGACGGCCGACCGCTTGCGCCGTCTCGACGCGCAAGGCGTGATCGAGCGCTTCACGGTGCAGATCGATCCGCGCGCGCTGGGCTACACGCTTCAGGCAATCGTGCGCGTGAAGCCGTTGCCCGGCCAGCTGCATCTGGTGGAAGACGTGATTCGCCGCATTCCCGAGTTTGTCGAATGCGACAAGGTGACGGGCGACGATTGCTTTATCTGTCGGCTGTATTTACGCACGATCGATCAGCTCGACGAGATTCTGTCGAAAGTGACCGAGCGTGCCGAAACGAGCACGGCCATCGTCAAATCGACGCCCGTGCCGCGTCGCTTGCCGCCGCTCGCCTGAACCGGCGAGCGACGCGTGCCTCTTTAGGAATCAAAGCTCGATGGCTTCGAAAAACGCCAGCATTTCGGCGACGAGTTCGGCGGGCGCCTCTTCGGGAATGTAATGGCCGCACGGCAGCGCGCGGCCGCTGACATCGCGCGCGACCTTGCGCCATTCGGCGATCGGCTCGAAGCATTTCTCGATCACGCCCTCTTCGCCCCACAGCACGCGCAACGGACAGCCGATCTTGTGACCGCGCTCGATATCGGCGCGGTCGTGATCGAGATCGATCGTCGCCGATGCGCGGTAGTCCTCGCACATCGCGTGGACGGCTCCCGGTTGACGCAGCGCGTTGCGATATTCGGCGAGCACTTCGGGCGCGAACGGCGCGAGGCCCGCGTGACGGCTGCCCATCACGCGGTCGACGTAGACGTCCGGATTTCCTTCGATCAGTGTTTCGGGCAGCGGCTCCGGCTGAATCAGAAAGAACCAGTGGAAATAAAGGGTCGCGAAGGTGCGGTCGGTGGCTTCGTACATCGCGAGCGTCGGCGCGATGTCGAGCAGCATCAGACGTTCGACGGCGCCGGGAAAATCGAGCGCCATCCGGTGCGCGACGCGCGCGCCGCGATCATGCGCGCACACGAGAAACCGCTCATAGCCGAAGTGACGCATCACGGCGACCTGGTCGGCGGCCATCGCGCGTTTCGAATACGGCGCGTGCGTCGCATCGCTCGGCGGTTTCGCCGATGCGCCGTAGCCGCGCAGATCGGTGGCGATCACGGTGAAATGCGCGGCAAGCTCGGACGCGCAGCGATGCCAGATCAGATGGTTCTGCGGATGACCGTGCAGCAGCAGCAAGGGCGGCCCCGCTCCGCCCTTGACTCCATGAATATCGACGTCACCGGCCTTGACGCGAAAAGATGTGAAGTCCTTGAAGGGCATGTCGGCTCTCGTTGTCGTTGTGGGTCTGGGCATTGTAGAAGGCTGGCGCGAGCGCGCGAGTGGCATAGCCCACGCTTTCGTAGAACCTGAACACTCCTTCGAACGCCACCGTGCGAGCAGTGCGCGCGAGACTCGCCTATAATCGAACGACCGTTCTTAAACGTACATTGTGAACGGCGCGGCGCCGCAAACATCGCGCGCAAAGCGCAGGCCGCAGCCGCTACACTCATATCGCCGGACGCCAATGGCGCCGGCACGTCGATCAGGAGAGTCGCACCATGGCATTGCCCGCCGTCCTGCAGCACCTTGCGCTGCCCGTCGTCGCTTCGCCGATGTTCATCGTCAGCTATCCGGAGCTCGTGCTCGCGCAGTGCAAGGCGGGGATCGTCGGATCGTTTCCCGCGCTCAATGCGCGCCCGGCCGAACTGCTCGACGAATGGCTGACGCAGATCCAGGCGTCGCTCGCCGAGCACAAGGCGGCCAATCCGGATGCCATCATCGGGCCGATCGCCGTCAATCAGATCGTCCATCAGTCGAACGCGCGGCTCGAGCACGACATTCGCGTGTGCGTCGAGCACAAGGTGCCGATCTTCATCACGAGCCTGCGCGCGCCCGCGAAGGAGATCGTCGATGCCGTGCACAGCTACGGCGGCATCGTGCTGCATGACGTGATCAATCTGCGCCACGCGCAAAAGGCACTCGACGCGGGCGTCGACGGGCTGATTCTCGTCGCTGCAGGCGCGGGCGGCCATGCGGGCACGACGTCGCCGTTTGCGCTCGTCGGAGAAGTGCGGCGTGTTTTCGACGGGCCGATCGTGCTGTCGGGCTCGATCGCCAACGGCGGATCGATTCTCGCCGCGCAGGCGATGGGCGCCGATCTCGCGTACATGGGCACGCGCTTCATCGCGACGAAAGAAGCGCATGCCGTCGAAGGCTACAAGCAGGCGATCATCAACGCGAATTCCGCCGACATCGTCTACACCAATCTCTTTACCGGCGTGCACGGCAACTACATTCGCGAGAGCATCGTGAGTGCGGGTCTCGATCCCGATGCGTTGCCCGAGTCCGACAAGTCGAAGATGAATTTCGGCGGCGACAAGGCGAAGGCATGGAAGGACATCTGGGGCGCGGGCCAGGGCGTGGGGCTGATGCACGACGTGCCGAGCGTCGCTGAACTCGTCGGGCGTTTGAAGCAGGAGTACGACGCGGCCAAGGCGCGCCTCGCCATCGGCCGCTAAGGCTGTTGATCCCGCTCGTCGGGCGGCCGCGCGTTCCGGCGCGCGGCCTTCGTATCAAGGCATCACATATTCCGCCGATACTGTCCGCCCACTTCGAACAGCGCGTGCGTGATCTGCCCGAGCGAGCAGACGCGCGCCGCATCCATCAGCACGGCGAACACGTTTTCATCGTCGATGACGGCCTGCTTCAGGCGTTCGAGCATCGCAGGCGCTTCGTCCTGATGCCGTGACTGGAACGCGCGCAGCCGCTTCAGTTGTCCCTGCTTTTCCTCTTCCGTCGAGCGTGCGAGCGCAATCGGCGGCGGCGCATCGTGCGCGTGCGCGCCGACGAACGTATTCACGCCGACGATCGGATACGAACCATCATGCTTGCGATGCTCGTACAGCATCGACTCGTCCTGGATGCGTCCGCGCTGATATCCCGTTTCCATTGCGCCCAGCACGCCACCGCGCTCCGTCAACCGGTCGAACTCCGCGAGCACGGCGGCTTCCACGAGATCCGTCAGTTCGTCGATGACGAAGCTGCCCTGGTTCGGATTCTGGTTCTTCGCGAGTCCCCACTCGCGATTGATGATCAGCTGAATCGCGACCGCGCGGCGCACCGAGTCTTCCGTCGGCGTCGTGATCGCTTCGTCGAATGCGTTCGTGTGCAGCGAGTTGCAGTTGTCGTAGATCGCGATCAGCGCCTGCAACGTCGTGCGGATATCGTTGAAGTCGATTTCCTGCGCGTGCAGGCTGCGGCCCGACGTCTGCACGTGGTACTTCAGCTTCTGGCTGCGCTCGTTTGCGCCATAGCGGTCGCGCATCGCCACCGCCCAGATGCGCCGCGCGACACGGCCGAGCACCGTGTATTCCGGGTCCATGCCGTTCGAGAAGAAGAACGACAGGTTAGGTGCAAAGTCATCGATGGCCATGCCGCGCGCGAGATATGCCTCGACATATGTGAAGCCGTTCGCGAGCGTGTACGCGAGCTGCGAGATCGGATTCGCACCCGCCTCGGCGATGTGATAGCCGGAGATCGACACCGAATAGAAATTGCGTACGCCGTGCTCGACAAAGTAAGCCTGAATGTCGCCCATCACTTTCAGACTGAATTCTGTCGAGAAGATGCAGGTGTTCTGGCCTTGATCCTCCTTGAGGATGTCGGCCTGGA
Source organism: Paraburkholderia franconis (assembly GCF_009362735.1). Classification (GTDB taxonomy): domain Bacteria; phylum Pseudomonadota; class Gammaproteobacteria; order Burkholderiales; family Burkholderiaceae; genus Paraburkholderia; species Paraburkholderia franconis. The sequence goes on from NZ_WHNP01000020.1 coordinate 127,534, forward strand.
CTGTGCCGCGCACGTTCTCCAGTGCAAAACGGCGCGCATCGTCGAGTTCCTGTTGCGACGGCTCGCGCCCTTCCTGTTGCGCCTTCGCGCGCACAAGCGCGATCTGCTGATCGATCGCGACGTTGAAGAACATCGCGAGTATCGTCGGCGCGGGACCGTTGATCGTCATCGATACCGACGTTTCGGGCGCGCATAGATCGAAGCCGTCGTAAAGCGCTTGCATGTCGTCGAACGTGGCCACCGATACGCCCGAATTGCCGACCTTGCCGTAGATGTCAGGCCGCTCGTCCGGCTCTTCGCCGTAGAGCGTGACGGAATCGAACGCCGTCGACAGACGCTTCGCGGGCATGCCTTCCGATAACAGCTTGAAGCGTCGATTGGTGCGGAACGGATCGCCTTCTCCGGCGAACATGCGCGTCGGGTCTTCGTTTTCGCGGCGGAAAGGAAACACGCCGGCAGTGAACGGGAAATAGCCGGGCAGATTGTCGAGCATCAGCCAGCGCAGAATTTCGCCGGGGTCCTTGAACGCCGGCAGAGCGACCTTGCGGACTTTCGAGCCCGACAAGGTTTCGATGGTGAGCGCGGTGCGAATTTCCTTGTCGCGAATCTTCACGATATGTTCGTCGCCGGAATAGGCGGCGACCGTCCGCGGCCACGAATCGAGCAGCACCTTTTCGCGCTGGCCCATCTCCGACGTGCGCGCGTCGATCAGTGCATCGAACGCGCCGGCGTTTTGCACGCTGCCGTCCGCTTCATCCAACATGCGCCGCGCTTCTTCGAGATGCCAACGCTCACGCGCGAGCTGCGACTGCGCTTCGACCCGCTCGCGATAACCGCGCACTGTCAGCGCGACATCCGACAAGTACCGCCCGCGCGCCGGCGGCACGATCGCGTTGCGGCCCGTCGAGTGACGCACGCCTTCCATCATGGGCAGCCGTCCGTCGCTCTCGCGCAGCCCGTGTTCACGCAGCGCCTTGGCGATATGTTGGTACACAGCCGTCACGCCATCGTCGTTGAAACGCGACGCTATCGTACCAAACACCGGCATCGCGTCTACATTCGACGCAAATTTCTGATGGTTACGCTGCACCTGTTTCGCGACGTCGCGCAGCGCATCGGCGGCGCCCTTGCGGTCGAACTTGTTGATCGCGACGAAATCCGCGAAATCGAGCATGTCGATCTTTTCGAGCTGGCTCGCCGCGCCGAACTCGGGCGTCATCACGTACAGCGACTTGTCGGCGTGCGGCACGATCGCGGCATCGCCTTGGCCGATACCCGATGTCTCGACCACGATCAGATCGAAGCCCGCCAGCTTGCAGGCGGCAATCGCGTCGGGCAGCGCGTCGGAAATCTCGCTCGATGCCTCGCGCGTCGCCAGCGATCGCATGAAGACGCGCGCCCCGCTGCCCCAGTCGCCCGTCGCATTCATGCGAATCCGGTCGCCCAGCAGCGCGCCGCCGGACTTGCGCCGCGACGGATCGATCGCGATCACAGCGATGGTCAGCGAGTCGCCATAGTCGAGGCGAAAGCGACGGATCAGCTCGTCCGTCAGCGACGACTTGCCCGCGCCGCCCGTCCCCGTAATGCCGAGCACGGGGACGTTCGCCTGTTCGGTTTGCTGGTTGAGCTGCGCGTGGGTCGAGTCGTCGACATCGCCCGTTTCGAGCGCCGTGATTAGTTGCGCGAGCTTGCGGAATGCGGCGACGTGGCTTGCGTCGCGATGAAGCGCGCCCTCAAGGTCACGGGCCAGTTGCGCTGGCGAGGCATTGGATCGCGCCACGCTACGGCTGCGCGCGATCATGTCGTCGATCATGCCCTGCAGCCCGAGTCGCTGCCCGTCGTGCGGCGAGTAGATGCGCTCGACGCCATAACGTTCGAGTTCCGCGATCTCATCGGGCACGATCACGCCGCCGCCGCCGCCGAACACCTTGATCCGCTCGCCGCCCCGCTCGCGCAGCAGATCGACCAGGTAGCGGAAGTATTCGACATGGCCGCCCTGGTAGCTCGATACCGCGACGCCGTCGGCGTCTTCCTGCAAGGCGGCCGTCGCAACTTCTTCGACCGAGCGGTTGTGACCGAGATGGATCACTTCGACGCCGCTCGCCTGGAGGATGCGCCGCATGATGTTGATCGACGCATCGTGGCCGTCGAACAGCGCGGCCGCCGTGACGAAGCGCAGGCGTCTTGACGATTGCGCGTCTGATGAGCGTGGCGCGGAAGATTGTGAAGCCTGCTCCGAAGGCGCGTCGTCGCCGATGCGCTGCGGCGTGGAAAGATCGGTCATGTCTCCCCCGGATCGAATCGTCAGGTTCGTTCGTCCCTACTTCGCGGGTACTGCCTGCAACCAGTATAACGATACGACCCGATCGCCCGGGCGGCGTTCAGCAGAGCCTGATGCGTCGCCGCTCCGCCTGCACTCGGAGACTCACCGCACCGCCAGCGCGCGAATCTGATCGAGCGTCGGCCAGAGCGTCTCGCTGGCGAAGCGCTCGGCGATGAAATCGACAAACGAACGCACCTTCGCCGACAGATGCCGGCGGCTCGCGTACACGACATGAATCGGCAGCTCGCGCGGCGGCAGTTCGTCGACGAGTAGCGGAACGAGACGGCCCTCGGCAAGATCGTCGCCGATCACTTCCGTGCCGAGCAGCGCGAGCGCCGCACCCTGCAATACGACGACGCGCTGCGCTTCCAGATGATTGACGATCAGATTGCCGGACACCTTCACGCGCGCATTGCCCGCGTTCGCGCCCGCCACCAGTTCCAGCGCGGACACGCCCGCGTACTCGATGAAGTTGTGCGCGGCGAGATCGGCGACACGCTTCGGCGCGCCGTGCCGCTTGATGTATTCCGGCGATGCGCACAGCACGAGGTGCGCGGTCGCCACCTGCCTCGCGATCAGCGACGACGACTTGAGCCCCGTCGGCGATGCGCGGATCGCCACGTCGAAGCCTTCGTCGATCAGTTCCACCACGCGATCCGACAGCGTGATATCGACGGTCACTTGGGGATGCTGCGTCGCATAGTCGGCGACGGCGCTCATCACATGGCGCAGGCCGAACGCCGACAGCGACGACACGCGCAGCCTCCCTTGCGGCACGACGCTGGCCGCGCCCACCGCCTGCTCGGCTTCGTCCAGTTCGGTCAGCACCTGACTCAGCCGCTCGTAGTACTCGCGCCCGGCTTCCGTCGGCGCGACGCGGCGCGTGGTCCGGTTCAGGAGCCGCGCGCCGAGCTGCTGTTCGAGATGCATCACGTGCTTGCTCGCCATCGCCGCGGACATGTCCATCTTCTCCGCCGCGCCGACAAAGCTGCCGACCTCGACGACGTGGCGAAATACTTTCATGCTGACGAGGGTATCCATGGCGGTCGCTCGGGACAGGAATGAATCGGGCTGATTCCCGGGACTTTATCAAGGAGCCGTCGACAATGCGCGGCCGCGCGGTATCGCTCAGAAAAAAGCCCCGCCTTCCGTGAAGAAGACAGGGCCTGCGGGCAGACGCCTCGAGAGACGTCGCCGCCGATTTCGATGGTTATTGCGCCGATCAGAATTTCGCGCGGATGCCGACGCCGGCCGTATAGCCCGACGACTGGCTCGTGTACTTGTCGTAGAGATAGGCTGCGTACACGTCGGTGCGCTTGGACAGAGGGTAGTCGTAGCCGATGGCCGCCGACTGGTGCATCTGGTCGAGGCCCCCCGCATCGCGCGAATACGCGTACGACGCCATCACGGTGCCCGTGCCGAGCGGCACCGACACGCCACCTTGCGCCGTGTTCACGTGCCAGCTGCCGACGTCCTGGTCGTTCTTCGTGTACATGTACTGGCCGTAGAACTTCACGAACTTCAGGTCGTACGACAGGCCGAGCTGCGCAACCGACTGGCTCTTCAGGCCCGCGACCAGCGAGCCGAGGTCGGCCGGCGTGTTGTTGAAGTTGACGTACTGATAGACGCCCGTCGCCGCGAACGGACCGTGGAAGTACAGGAACTGCGCGCTGTACTTCTTCGAGCTGTTCTGGCCGGCCGTATTGCCGAACGCGTACATCGCGCTGCCCGACAAGCCGTTGAAGTTCGGCGTCGAATACTGGACCGCGTTGTTCCAGCCGGAATCGCCGACCACGCCCATGTCCGTCGTGTAGGTCGGGAACGTGCCCAAGCCGAGGAACACGTGGTAGACCATCGGCGAGAAGACGTACGAGTCGATGAACGGGTTGAACAGAATCGTCGACACGAACAGGTGCGTGGTCAGCCGGCCCGCCGTCACCGTGCCGAACGGCGATTCGACGCCGACGTACGCGTTACGGCCGAAGAAGGTGTCGCCATCGAAGCGGCCGAACTTGCCGTTCTGCGCGCGGAAGAAGTCCTCCAGCGTAAAGATCGCCTTGTAGCCGTTGCCCAGATCTTCCGAACCCTTGAGGCCCCAGTACGACGTCGACATACCGCCGCCCGACACGTTCCACGCCGTCTGGCTGCCCGGGAACTTCGTCGCGCCGACCCATTCGTCGACCTGGCCATAAAGCTGCACACTCGACTGCGCGAACGACGAAGCCGACGCGGCGGCGAGCAATGCGCCGACGGCGCCCGCCTTCAAGGTTGTTCTCAGCGCACGGCTGACGGATGTTTTCATGGGTTCTCCTGTCTTTGTCAAAAGGGTGTGGCTGTGCGGCGGGGCGCTCGCCGGTCCGTGTCTGTTATCCGTCTGAATCGTCGAGCCAATCTGGGCTGGACAAATCTTTGCGGACCATTTTTGCGGACAAAAATAGCTGTACTTATTGCCGGTATATCGGACTGAATAGTTTGGTCGACTTTCGGCCTGATACTCGTTGCCAATGCATCCTGTTTCCGCGATGCCGCAAACCTGCGTACCCGCCTTGAGGCGCGCGGATTCTACAGCAGCGGGAACGATGCGAAGCGCATCCGCCGTTGGATGACGCACTGCCGCAACGAAGACGAGATTTGATGACGAAACGGTGAACGCTGACGAGCGTTTTCAAAAATGTGTGGCGTGCTTACGTCACATCAGCGTGAATGATTCGCTCGGGACGAGGGGAGGCCTGAGACGGCTGCGAGCGAGAGCGAGGGATTCGATCCAGCCTTATGAGCAAGGCTGAAACGCACGACACGACTGACGGGGGAAGAAAAGCTCAGTTGCGATACGGCGATGGCGCCGGAATACGCGAGTCGGCGGGAGGACGGGGAATCTGACGCGAGACGCCGCGTTCTTCGTTGTACCGCGCAACGTCGTCGCGGATGGAGCCGACGTGCGCCGATTGCGCATTGGCCGGTGGCCGCGGCGCGGGACGCGAATCGGTGCTGATGGGCGTGATTGCGCCGGCGTATTGCGTACCGACGTATTGCGCCGACGGACGGTTGCGGTAGACGTCGTACGGAAGCGTCATGCGTTGCATGGTGTCGCGGCTCGCGCTGCCGCCGATGTGGCCGGCATACGCGTCGCTCGTGCCAGCTCGGCTGGTCGCGTTGACGCGCACGTGCTGCGCGTCGTTTCTTGCATACCGGCTGCCGTGAGCCACGTCAGGCGAAACGTTTGCGCGCGGCACCTGGTTTCCGTGGACTGGGCCGCCAAACGATGAGACGCGATAAGCCGCGCCGCCGCCGAAGAAGCCATGCCCTTCGTGGGACGCGAACGGTGGCTTCGCGTAAGCGAGCGAAGTCAGCGCAATGACCAGCGCGCTCGTCCCCCACCATTTGATCCTCGACAGCCCTACATGCACCATGTTTCACCTGCCCGACGATCCACCTGAAAGCCCGCCGTTCGAGCTACGGCTGGGCTTGTTCCGGGACTGGCGCGGCGGCGCGGCATAACTTGCCACGCGCGATGTCCCAACGGCCTTCGAACAGTAATTTATTGGCGCCCCCAAGGGGTGTCGAGCCAAAAAATGTTAGGTCTGCGGCACTCTTGTAACGCATTGTTACTGCGACGCTTTTTCGCCACAAATCACTTGCGGAACCCTCCGAAAAGGCGCTGAAAAGAAGTTGTTCGAACACCTGAATTCGTCTGAACAGTGACGCACCAAATGCATCCAAAAACGGGCGTCCGGACAATCTTGCCGATACCGAAATCGGCTACTTCCCGGCATCCCAATGCTCGCGCACTCATTCCCATAAGTCGCCCGTTTAATGCGTTTCTGTAATTAATCAATTCGGCAAATGAATTTGCTTTTTTAATCGCTTTGCGTTGACAATAGTCCTTTGGCGTTCGCCTGCCGGCAACGGCAAGGCAACCGCCTGATCAGCATCGAGATTTGAAAGATGGCCCGTCCGAAACTCCTTCCCGACAATTTCACGCTCTGCCTGATCGGCACCGTGATTCTCGCCAGCCTGTTGCCCGTTCACGGTCAGGCGTCGAAGGCGTTCAACTGGGTCACGGACATCGCGGTCGGGCTGCTGTTCTTCCTGCACGGCGCGAAGCTGTCGCGCGAGGCGATCGTCGCCGGCGCGACGCACTGGCGGCTGCACATCGTCGTGCTGCTAAGCACGTTCGCGCTGTTTCCGATACTCGGGCTCGTACTCAAACCGCTTCTTTCTCCGCTCGTCACGCCCGCGCTCTACGCCGGCATCCTCTTCCTCTGCACGCTGCCGTCGACGGTTCAGTCTTCGATCGCGTTCACGTCGATTGCGAAAGGCAACGTGCCCGCGGCCGTATGCAGCGCGTCGGCCTCCAGTCTGCTCGGCATCTTCATCACACCCGCCCTCGTCAGCATGATCGTGACGAACCAGGCGGCGAGCGGCGGTTCGCCTTGGCATACGGTATGGAATATCGTGCTGCAACTGCTCGTACCGTTCGTCGCCGGGCAGTTGCTGCGGCCGATGAATGGCGGATGGATCGAGCGCAACCGCGCCGTGCTGAAATTCGTCGACCAGGGCTCGATTCTGCTGGTGGTGTATGCGGCGTTCAGCGAGGCCGTCAACGAAGGGCTGTGGCATCAGATTCCGCTCGCCGCGCTGGGCGGGCTGCTGGTCGTGTGCGCAGTGCTGCTGGCGCTCGCGCTCCTCGTGACGATGATCGTCAGCAAGCGTTTGGGATTCAGCCGCGCCGACCAGATCACGATCATCTTCTGCGGCTCGAAGAAAAGTCTCGCGTCCGGCGTGCCGATGGCCAAGGTCATTTTCGCGACGCACGCGGTCGGCGCCGTCGTGCTGCCGCTGATGCTGTTCCATCAGATCCAGCTGATGGTCTGCGCCGCGCTCGCGCAACGTTGGGGCGCGCGCGACACCAGCGCCGAGAAGCGCGCTGCGAAGAAAGGCGCGACAGCCGCTGTTGCGCGCCGCTAGGCCCGCATGCGATCCATACGAGATGTGATTCATAAGCGCTCTCCCTGAGTGCATGTCATAGGCCGCCTCCGGGCGGCTTTTTCGTTGGCGTTTCGTTATTTCAGCGCGCCGCCGGCATGCTGTCGCCTCGTGCAAATGTCATAGGACAAACGCACGAAATCGCGACCTTTTTTCGAGTGGTGAAAGCGTTTCCGTCGCGCACCGCGCGCGGCGTCGACTGTCACTAAAAATTCACTTAATTCCGCATGAATAATGCCGATATGCCGACGGTCGAATGCTCCGGTCGTTTGTCATGTCCCAACGCTCGTCTTCCCCCACCGTAGCGCCGCGCATCGAAGACCTGATCGTGCAGCGCGACCTGTCTGCCGTCTTCCAGCCCATCGTCGATTTCGACGACGGCGCCATTCTCGGCTATGAGGGCCTGATTCGTGGACCGGTCGGCACGCCGCTCGAAACACCGTACGCGCTGTTCGCTCAAGCTGAAGCCGAAGGCAGCGTGATCGCGCTGGAACGCGCGGCCGCGCGCACCTGCATCGAGGCGTTCGCGCAACTCGGGTACGAGGGCAAACTGTTCGTGAATTTCAGCGCGGGCGCGATCCGCCAGTTGGCCGACAACCGCGACAGCACGTTCGTGATGTTGCGAAACATGGGCGTCGACGCCGAGCGCATCGTGATCGAGCTGACCGAACAGAGCGCGATCCCCGATGTCGCGAGCTTTCTGCCCGCGATCTCCGTCTTGCGCATGGCGGGCGCGCAGTTCGCGCTGGACGACTACGGCACGGCGAACGCCAGCATGAATCTGTGGGTGCGTCTGCAGCCTGATGTCGTGAAGATCGACCGCTTTTTCATCCACGACATCGCCAGCGATCCGCTCAAATTCGAGGCCGTCAAGGCGATGCAGCATTTCGCCGCGGCGAGCGGCGCGCGGCTCGTGGCCGAGGGCATCGAAAAGGAAGCGGATCTGATCGTCGTGCGCGACATGGGCATCGGCTGCGGACAAGGCTATTTCTTCGGCAAGCCGCATGCGCGCCCGCCGCGCGCCGTCGCCGACGACGCCCGCGAAGCACTGCGCGCGGGCCACATCGCCGTGTTCCCCGAAGCGACGCGCGCGGTCAGCGCATCGCCTTCGGGCGGCATGGCGTCCGCGAAAATGATCGTGCATGCGCCCGCGCTGCCGCGCCACGCGACGAACAATGACGTCCTCGAACTCTTCAACCGGATGCCGAACCTGCACGCCGTCGCCGTCGTCGAGCAAAACGAGCCCGTCGCGCTGATCAACCGCCGCGCGTTCATGGACCGCTACGCGCTGCCCTATCACCGCGAGCTATTCGGCAAGCGGCCGTGCATGCTGTTCGCGAACGCGTCGCCCGTTGTGATCGAAAAGTCGATGACGGTCGAGGACATGGCGAAGCTGCTCGCCAGCGACGACCAGCGCTACCTCGCTGACGGCTTCGTGATCACCGATCAAGGCCGCTACGTCGGGCTCGGCACGGGCGAAAGCCTCGTGCGCGCAGTGACGGAAGTGCGCATCGAGGCGGCCCGCTACGCGAATCCACTCACCTTCTTGCCGGGCAACATCCCCATCAGCTCGCACATCAGACGCCTGCTCGGCAACGACTCGGGCTTTTACGCGTGCTACGTGGACCTGAATCACTTCAAGCCTTTCAACGACCAGTACGGCTACTGGCAAGGCGACGAAGTGCTGAAGTTCGCCGCGCACGTGCTGGCGGAGGTTTGTGATCCGACGCGCGACTTTCTCGGGCATGTCGGCGGCGACGACTTCCTGATCCTGTTCCAGAGCGACGACTGGCGCGAGCGCGCGCAACGCGCGATCCACATGTTCAACGAGGGCGCGCAGCGCTTCTACGCGCCCGCCGACCGGCTCGCGTGCGGCATCCACGGCGAGGACCGCCGCGGCAATCCGACGTTCTTCGGCTTCGTGACGATGGCGATCGGCTGCGTGCACGTCGGGCCGCAGACAGGCCAACAGCTTCATAGCAGCGAGGACATCGCCTCGGTCGCAGCGCTCGCCAAACGCCGCGCGAAGAGCGAGGCGTCCGGCCTGGTGCTGATCGGATTCGAGGAAAGCCAGGCGCTGTTGCGAGGACGGACGGCGACCGCCGTCGACTGAGCTTCGAAGCAAGCTGACTTTTCGCGTCAAAGCGTCGCCGCCGCAGCCCGCGCCCGACGCGACGGCCCTATCGGATCGATATCCGGGTCGACATCCATTGGGCCGACATTCTTCTGTCATCCCGAGCAGTCACCTTCAAGCAAGGTGCCGACTGCGCGCGCTCCATTCCCTGATTCATCTCGCATCGAGCCACCGGCAAGCCCGGTCCACCGCGCACGCCTGCTGCCGTCGGAATATCCGGCAGGCCGCGCCAATCGGCGATTCGAAGGATCGTTTAGTGAATTTTACTAAACAACAGATTAACCTCCCGCAAGCCTATCTACGGGTATCTACGCGTATCTAAAGCCAGGTGACAGGGGTTTGTGGACAGCGTTTTACTATACAATCACCCGAACCTGAACTTCGCTGCGGCGCGTCTGCGCACGGCAGCTTCTCTCGATGGCTACAACGATCCGCGACGTCGCCCGCGCAGCCAGCGTGTCGATCGGCACGGTCTCGCGAGCGCTGAAAAATCAGCCGGGCCTGTCGGAATCGACGCGCGAGCGCATCGTCGAAACGGCGCGCCGACTCGGCTACGACTCCGCGCAACTGCGCCCGCGCATTCGCCGGCTCACGTTCCTGCTGCATCGGCATCACAACAACTTCGCGGTCAGCCCGTTCTTCTCGCATGTGCTGCACGGCGTCGAAGACGCTTGCCGCGAACGCGGCATCGTCCCGTCCGTGCTGACGGCCGGTCCGACCGAGGACGTCGTCCAGCAGATGCGCCTGCACGCGCCGGATGCGATCGCCATCGCGGGCTTTGTCGAGCCGGAAACGCTCGCGACGCTCGCCGCGATGCAGCGCCCGCTCGTGCTGATCGATCTGTGGGCGCCAAACCTGCGCTCGGTGAATCTCGACAACCAGGCGGGCGCCGCGCTCGCGATGCAGCATCTGTTCGCGCAGAAGCGCACGCGCGTCGCGTTCATCGGCGGCTCGCTCGCGCACTACAGCATCGCGCAGCGCGCGCTCGGCTACCGGCGCGCGTTCTTCGAAGCGGGACTGCTGTTCGATCCGTCGCTCGAAGTGACGATCGACGCGGGCCTCGACCCCGACGCAGGCGCCGCGCTCGCGATGGAGCAGTTGCTCGACCGCCCCGGCCCGCGCCCCGACGCCGTCTTCGCGTACAACGACCTTGCCGCGCTCGCCGCGCTGCGCGTGTGCCTCGCGCGCGGCCTGCGCGTGCCCGAAGACATCGCGATCGTCGGCTTCGACGACATTCCCGCCGCCGCGCACGCGCGTCCGCCCCTTACGACGATCGCCGTCGACAAGGAAGCGCTCGGCCGCCGCGGCGTCGAACTGCTGCTCGAAGATGCGCCGTCCGCACTCGATATTCGCGTACCCGTCCAACTCGTTGTCCGTGCCAGCACTTCGGTGAATACGCTATGAAACAACCCGACACGACTCTTTCGAACGACAACGCCGACCACAAGGCGCCGCCCGTCGCGAGCTTCCGCGACAGCGCTTTCCTGCTGTCGCACATCGAGGACTCGCTGCGCTTTTACGCGCCGAACGTGCTCGACCCGAGCGGCGGCTTCTTCCACTTCTTCCGCGACGACGGCACGATCTACAACCGCGCGACGCGCCATCTCGTCAGCAGCTGCCGCTTTGTCTTCAACTATGCGATGGCGTACCGGCAGTTCGGCGATCCGCAACATCTGGAATACGCGCAGCATGGCCTGAAGTTCCTGCGCGACGGCCACTGGGACCCGCATCATCAGGGCTACGACTGGGAGATCGACTGGCGCGACGGCCACAAGCGCATGCTCGACGCGACGCGCCACTGCTACGGCCTCGCATTCGTGCTGCTCGCGTATGCGCACGCGGCGATGGCGGGCATCGAAGAAGCGAAGCCGATGATCGCCGCGACGTTCGAGCTGATGGAGCACCGCTTCTGGGACGCGGCGACGGGTCTCTACGCCGACGAAGCCACGGCCGACTGGCGCGTGAGTTCCTATCGCGGCCAGAACGCGAACATGCACACGACGGAAGCGCTGCTCGCCGCTTACGAAGCGACCGGCCATCTCGTGTACCTCGACCGTGCCGAGCGCGTCGCGACCAATATCACGCTGCGCCAGGCGAAGCTCTCGCAAGGGCTCGTGTGGGAGCACTTTCAAGCGGACTGGTCGGTGGACTGGCACTACAACGAGGAAGACAGCTCGAACATCTTCCGTCCGTGGGGTTTCCAGCCCGGCCACCAGACAGAGTGGGCGAAGCTGCTGCTGATTCTCGAACGGCATCGTCCGCTGCCGTGGCTGCTGCCGCGCGCAATCGAACTGTTCGACGCCGCGATGACGCACGCGTGGGACCACGATCACGGCGGCCTCTACTACGGCTTCGGCCCGGACCGCACGGTCTGCGATCACGACAAGTACTTCTGGGTGCAGGCCGAAACGTTCGCGACGGCTGCGCTGCTCGGCAAGCGCACGGGCAACGAGCGCTTCTGGGACTGGTACGACGAGATCTGGCGTTATAGCTGGACGCATTTCGTCGATCATCGGTACGGTGCGTGGTATCGCATCCTCACGTGCGACAACCGCAAGTACAGCGACGAAAAGAGCCCGGCCGGCAAGACCGACTATCACACGATGGGCGCATGCTACGAAGTGCTGCATCACGCGTTGCCCTCCGCGTTGCAGCCCTCCGGCAAGTCCGAATAACCCTGTACGGTGAGCATCATGAGCGCAAGCCCCGAATTTCCCGACTTCGTATCCGCCGGCGACATCCTCACCGATCTCGTGCGCACGGGTCCTTCAACTTGGCTGTCGGTGCCGGGCGGCGCGGGCTGGAACGTCGCGCGCGCCGTCGCGCGGCTCGGCCTGCCGACCGCGTGCGCCGGCTCGCTCGGCGTCGATAACTTCTCCGACGATCTGTGGAACGCCAGCGTCGCCGCCGGCCTCGACATGCGTTTCATGCAGCGCGTCGAGCGCGCGCCGCTGCTCGCGGTCGTGCATCAGACGCATCCGCCCGCGTACTTCTTCATGGGCGACAACAGCGCGGACCTGGCATTCGATCCGTCGAAGCTGCCGGAAGGCTGGATGTCGCATGTGAAGTGGGCACACTTCGGCTGCATCAGCCTCGTGCGCCAGCCGATCGGCGCGACGCTCGCAAAGCTCGCGGCCGAGCTGCGCGCGCGCGGCGTGAAGATCAGCTTCGATCCGAACTACCGCAACCTGATGGAGCACGGCTACGAGCCGACGCTGCGCCACATGGCGTCGCTCGCCGATCTGATCAAAGTGTCGGACGAAGACCTGCGGCTGCTGTTCAAGACCGACGACGAAGCGTCCGCCCTCGCGCGACTGCGCGCGATGAACCCGAAGGCGGTCGTGCTCGTCACGCGCGGCTCGGAGAAGGCGACGCTGATCGACGGCGAGCGCATCGTCGAAGCGCAGCCGCCGCGCGTGGCCGTCGCCGATACCGTCGGCGCGGGCGACGCGTCGATCGGCGGCCTGCTGTTCAGCCTGATGACGGCGCCGCAGCGCAAGTGGGAAGAGCATCTGGCGTTCTCGCTCGCGGCGGGCGCGGCGGCCTGCCGCCATTCGGGCGCGCATTCGCCGACGCTCGATGAAGTGGTATCGCTGTTGCAGGATTGATCCGTAAGAAGTTGCCGTAAGAAGTTGCCGTAAGAAGTTGCCGTAAGAAGTCGCTGGAACGCGCGCCGAAGCTGCTACTTCACCCGTCTGTGCAGAAGCGCTCGACGGCGCGCGAGAGCCGGGAGCGCGCTCCGAAGCACCGACATGTGAGCGTCGAAATCGCGTGCTACGATGGAATCTCCCCCTTGCAGGAGATGCATCATGGAGGACGTCACCTACACCAAAGGTCTCTACACGGCGACGGCGACGACCCGCCCGCTGGATGGCGGAAAGTATCAGGGCGTGGTTTCGCTCTCGCGCGACGAAGGCGACGAGACAGAGGACACGGTCTACGAAGTCGAAGCCACCTCGGCAACGGCCGACGAAGCGCTCGAAGAAGCGAAGGCACTGGCCCACAGAATCCTCGGCGAGATCGAACTATAAGCATTGGGCTCGTGCGCCGGGGTGTATGCATCGAGGCAGACGTGGCGCGTCCGCCGCGCGCCGCGCCGATGGCCTTTTCGACTTGAACAGGCGGAGGCGATCATGGCAGAACCGCTCTTCCTTTACGGCGTGTATGCGATACACGTACGTCCTCTTGAGCTTCAAGGCGCGCGCTGGGACGCGGAGTATGAAATCCGGCATCGCGACCATCCCGTGCAGCGCTGGACCACGGTAGGTGGCGATGGGGGTTTTGCAACCGAGGCAGAAGCAATCGAAACGGCGCATCAGCAAGCCGTCGCCGATATCGAACACGGCGCGGGCGTGCCGAAGCCGCGGACATTTCCCTGACGCGCGCGTGCATCGCCGGCCGGCGCGGGCTGAACAGACCGCGCATCAGGCGATCGAACTGGCGGTCGACTGGATTCGCCCGTCCCGGCGCATGCGGGTCTTCTCCGACGCGACAACGCACTGAGCCTGGCAGCACGGCCGTACGCGCCGCGCGGCTGCGCCCGCGTGACGGCGACGCTGCGTGTATCGAACGGGTTCAAGCGCTACACTACGCGCGGCAGCGAGTGTGCCGCACGCGTGCGCCATGAAGCTGCAGGACACCCACGTCAGCAGAACCAGCCGAACACAACAAGAATGAGCGCGACCCCGCCCGATTCCAACGATCACCCGCCACGCAAAGGCCGAGTCCTCGACCGGAAGATTCGCATGCGCTCGCACGTCGTCGTCGCGCACGGTCTGCCGCTGCGCGTGTGGCAGGACCTCTACCACCGCGCACTGACGATCAGCTGGCCCGTCTTCTTCGTGTCGCTCGCCGTCCTGTTCCTGCTGCTGAACTCGTTCTTCGGATCGCTGTACGAACTCGGCAGCGCGTCGATTGCGAATCAGAACCCCAAAGGCTTCGCGGGCGCATTCTTCTTCAGCGTCGAAACGCTCGCGACGGTCGGCTACGGCGACATGCATCCGCAGACGCTATACGCACACCTCATTGCGACGCTCGAAATTTTCGTCGGCATGTCGGGCATCGCACTCGCCACCGGTCTGATCTTTGCGCGCTTCTCGCGCCCGCGCGCGAAGATCATGTTCTCGCGCTACGCGATCGTGCGCCCCATCGACGGACGCACCACGCTGATGGTGCGCACGGCGAACGCGAGGCAAAACGTCATCGTCGAGGCTCGCGCGCGGCTGCGACTGATGCGCGTCGAGCGGTCGTCGGAAGGCTACGTGCTGCGCAGGATTTACGACCTCGGTCTCGTGCGCGACCAGCAACCGATGTTCTACCTCGGCTGGAACCTGATGCACGTGATCGACGAAGCGAGCCCGCTCTATGGCGAAACGCCGGAAAGCCTCGCCGAACAGGACGCGTCGTTGCTGATCACGATAGAAGGCTCCGACGAAAACACCTCGCAGACGATGCAGGCGCGCTTCTCGTGGCCCAGCGACGACATCCGCTGGCAGCACCGTTTCGTCGATCTGATCCGCGAAGAGAACGGCGTGAGCCATATCGACTACACGTATTTCGACGACGTCGTTCCGCTCGCGGCACACGAGATCCAGCAGCAGCCGACGGGCTGACGGTTCGGCACAACACGCTCGGCCCCGTCAGCACACGGGTTTCAATGATGCAGTTTCAGCGCGTCGATTTCACGCTGCTCGACGGCCATCGCCCGCGCGTGCGCGTCGCGCGCCATCGCCTGCTCGACGTATTCGCCGATGCGTCCCGACGCTTCGAGCAGCTTCGCGACGAACGCGATCTGCAACGTGCTGGCGAGCAGCAGATCGGCGGCCGTAAAACGCTCGCCGAGCAGCCATTCGCCTTCGTCGAGCGCCGTGTCGATCGCGAGTTTCACGCGCTCCAGATTGCCCCAGCCGAAGCTGAACGAATTGCCCGACGCGCCCGTCAGCTTTTCGGCCATCGCCGGTTCGAGGCAGCCCGGCGTGAAGAAAAGCCATTGCAAAAGACGCCCGCGCAACGGATCGCCGATGGGCGCGCCGAGCTTCGACTGCGGAAAGCGATCGGCGAGATACAGCAGCACCGCGCCCGATTCGGCGACCTGCACGCCGTCGTCGTCGAGCGCCGGCAGCTTGCACATCGGGTTGACGTGATGGAAATCGGTCGTGTCCTGCTCGCCCGCGCGAAGGTTCACGCGCGCCAGTTCATACGGCGCGCCGATCTCCTCGAGCATCCACAGCGCGCGGAAAGCCCGCGTCTTCGGCCAGTAATACAGTTTCATCGCCCCTCCCTATGCCTTCGTTGCACATCGGTCGGCATAGCGTAACCCAACGGCGGGCTGTGTGAACCTCGTCCGAATGGCCAGCCATCCCAACAAAAAGCGTCCACGCCAGCGCGGCGCGAATCATCGAAAAAAGCCGCTTTTTCCGAAGCGGTGGATCTATCTCAAAACAAGGCGGAATGCCAGGAATCCTCTCGTCCGCAATTGATCAACCGCAAAAAGTAGCAAGAATTCTCTCTAATTGACGCGAAAGAATGGAGTCTCTTTCGCTGCGGCGGCAACGAGCACACAACGAGCACGATTTGTCGGCGGCGAAACGCATAACAGAAACGGAGACTCCACGATGACCGCTCGTCTGCCCATCGACGGCACCCCGGCACTCGCCGACTACCGCCTCTCGGACAACCTCACGGCCACGCGCGGCCGCATCTTCCTGACGGGCACGCAGGCGCTCGTGCGCCTCGCGCTGATGCAGCGTCAGCTCGACAAGACGCGCGGCCTGAACACGGCCGGCTTTATCAGCGGCTATCGGGGCTCGCCGCTCGGCATGGTCGACCAGCAGTTGTGGAAGGCAAACAAACTGCTCGACGCGAACGACGTGCGCTTTCTGCCCGCGATCAACGAAGAACTCGGCGGCACGGCCGTGCTCGGCACGCAGCGCGTCGAGGCGGACCCGGAGCGCACCGTCGATGGCGTGTACGCGATGTGGTACGGCAAGGGCCCCGGCGTCGACCGCGCCGGCGATGCGCTCAAGCACGGCAACGCGTACGGCTCGTCGCAGCATGGCGGCGTACTGGTGGTCGCGGGCGACGATCACGGCTGCGTGTCGTCGTCGATGCCGCATCAGAGCGACTTCGCGATGATCGCGTGGCATATGCCGATCGTGAATCCGTCGAACGTCGCGGACATGCTCGAATTCGGTCTGTACGGCTGGGCGCTGTCGCGCTACTCGGGCGCATGGGTCGGCTTCAAGGCGATTTCGGAGACGGTCGAATCGGGCTCGACGGTCGATCTCGACGCGCTGCAAACGCACTGGGCGACGCCCGAAGGCTTTCGCGCGCCCGCAGGCGGCCTGCACAACCGCTGGCCCGATCTGCCGAGCCTCACGATCGAACAGCGTCTGCACGCGAAGCTCGACGCCGTGCGCCACTTCGCGCGCGTCAACAGCATCGACAAATGGATTGCGCCGAGCCCGCACGCGAACATCGGCATCGTGACGTGCGGCAAGGCGCATCTCGACCTGATGGAAGCGCTGCGCCGGCTCGATCTCACCGTCGCCGATCTGGAGAAGGCGGGCGTGCGCATCTACAAGGTCGGCCTGTCGTTCCCGCTCGAAATGACGCGCATCGACGCGTTCGTTTCCGGTCTTTCCGAAGTGCTGGTGATCGAGGAGAAAGGCCCTGTTATCGAACAGCAGATCAAGGACTATCTGTACAACCGCAAGGAAGGCGCGCGGCCTGTGATCGTCGGCAAGCACGCGGAAGACGGCTCGATGCTGCTGTCGTCGCTCGGCGAATTGCGTCCGTCGCGCATTTTGCCCGTGTTCGCGAACTGGCTCGCGAAGCACAAGCCCGCGCTCGATCGCCGCGAGCGTGTCGTCGATCTCGTCGCGCCGCAAATCCTGTCGAATGCCGCCGATGCCGTCAAGCGCACGCCGTATTTCTGCTCAGGCTGCCCGCACAACACGTCGACGAAGGTCCCCGAAGGGTCGATCGCGCAGGCAGGCATCGGCTGTCACTTCATGGCTTCGTGGATGGAGCGCGACACGACGGGGCTGATCCAGATGGGCGGCGAAGGCGTCGACTGGGCCGCGCACTCGATGTTCACGAAGACGCGCCACGTGTTCCAGAATCTCGGCGACGGCACGTACTTCCACTCGGGCATTCTCGCGATCCGCCAGGCCGTCGCGGCCAATGCGACGATCACCTACAAGATCCTCTACAACGACGCCGTCGCGATGACGGGCGGCCAGCCCGTCGACGGCAGCATCTCCGTGCCGCAGATCGCGCGTCAGGTGGAAGCGGAAGGCGTGTCGCATTTCGTCGTGGTCAGCGACGAGCCGGAGAAATACGACGGCCATCATGGCCTCTTCCCGAAGGGCACGACGTTCCATCACCGCAGCGAACTCGACAAGGTGCAGCGCGAGCTGCGCGACATCGACGGCGTGACGGTGCTGATCTACGACCAGACGTGCGCGGCTGAAAAGCGCCGCCGCCGCAAGAAAGGCGAGTTTCCCGATCCGGACAAGCGCCTCTTCATCAACGAAGAAGTGTGCGAAGGCTGCGGAGATTGCGGCGTGCAGTCGAACTGCCTGTCCGTCGAGCCCGTCGAAACGCCGCTTGGCCGCAAGCGCCGTATCGATCAGTCGTCGTGCAACAAGGACTATTCGTGCGTGAACGGCTTCTGCCCGAGCTTCGTGACGATCGAAGGCGGCAAGCTGAAAAAGGCCGCGGGTGTCGCGTTCGATGCGGCTGCGCTGGCCACGCGCGTCGATGCATTGCCGTTGCCCGCGACGCATCTCGACGCCGCGCCTTACGACATTCTGGTGACGGGCGTCGGCGGCACGGGTGTCGTGACGGTCGGCGCGCTGATCAGCATGGCCGCGCATCTGGAAGGCAAGAGCGCGTCGGTGCTCGACTTCATGGGCTTCGCGCAGAAAGGCGGCTCGGTGCTGTCGTTCGTGCGCTTCGCCGCGCGCGACGAGTGGCTGAACCAGGTGCGCATCGACACGCAGCAGGCCGACGTACTGCTCGCCTGCGACATGGTGGTCGGCGCGAGTGCCGATGCGTTGCAGACCGTGCGTCATGGCCGCACGCGCATCGTCGTGAATACGCATGCGATTCCGAACGCGTCGTTCGTGCAGAACCCGGATGCGAATCTGCATGCGGATGCGCTGCTCGACAAGATGCGTCACGCAGCGGGCGACGAGCGCATGTCGTCGTGCGATGCGCAGTCGCTCGCGACGCGCTTCCTCGGCGACACGATCGGCGCCAACATTCTGATGCTCGGCTTCGCGTGGCAGTTGGGCCTCGTGCCTGTTTCGTTCGCCGCGATGATGCGCGCGATCGAATTGAACAACGTCGCCGTGCAGATGAATCAGCTCGCGTTCTCGATTGGCCGCATGGCCGCCGCCGATCCCGCAGGTCTGGAAGCGCTGTGGGCGCAGCGTCATGCGGTACAGCCTGCCGCATCGCACGAAACGCACGAAACGCTCGATGCATTGATCGCGGACCGCGAAGCGCGGCTGCTCGCTTATGGCGGCACGGCTTATGTGAAGCGTTATCGCGCGCTGGTCGATGCGGCGCGTCAGGCGGAACGCAGGCTCGACGGCACGCAGGCAGAGCGCTTGAGCCGCGCCGTTGCGACAACGTTCTATCGGCTGCTCGCCGTGAAGGACGAATATGAAGTCGCGCGCCTGCATAGCGATCCCGCTTTCCGCGCAGCATTGGAAGCGCAGTTCGAAGGCGTTGCAGGCAAGGACTTTGGCGTGAAGTTCAATCTCGCGCCGCCGACGATCTCACGCGCGAAACACGGCGCGAAGCCGCAGAAGAAGACATTCGGCCAATGGATGTGGCCCGTGTTCGGCGTAATGTCGAAGTGGCGCGGGCTGCGCGGCACGATGCTCGACCCGTTTGGCCGCACCGTCGAACGACGGATGGAACGCGAGCTTTCCACCGACTACGAAACGACGATGCAACGTGCGTTCGTGATGCTCAACAACGTCACCGCCGACGAGATCGTCAAACTCGCAGATCTGCATGCCCGCGTGCGCGGCTATGGTCACGTGAAGCTGGCGAATCTCGCGGCGGTGAAACGCAGCGAGCGCGAACTGGCCGCGCGTCTGCATATCGAGGCGGCAACAGGCGCGGCCGTCAACGCAGCGCTCGAAGAAGCGAAGGGCGCGGGAACGTTGCGTGGCATTCCGGTGGTCGTTGCGAAGTAATGTGATGATCGAACGCGTGTGCCGTGCATAAGTGTTTAAGCACGGCACACGCTGACGGCACGGATCACAGGCTGTCCAGCAAAGTCGTCACGCGCCGCACCTTTTCTTCGTCGACGGGCGCAAGGCCCTTGCCGTCGACACGCACGCCCGAGCCGAAGTGAACGGCTGTCACTTGCGTCACGCGCACAAAGTCCGCGACGCGATCGACGGTCAATCCCGCACCTGCCAGTACAGTGCAATGCGTCCGATCGGCGTGCCGCGCAAGCGAGCTTATTTCAGCGGTCGCATCCAGCACGGAAGGCTTGCCGCCCGACGTCAGCACGTTCGTGACGGCATCGAAGCCGAGCAACACATCGAGTGCTTCATGCAGATCGCGCGCTTCGTCGAATGCGCGATGAAACGTGATGGGCATGCCGTCGGCGGCTTCCACGACGCGCGCCAGGCCGTCGCGGTCCACTTCGCGCGACACCGTCAGCATCCCGATCACGACGGCACTCGCGCCCGCCGACTTCGCCGCGCGCACGTCGCGCAGCATCACGGCGAAATCGCCGGCATCGTAGACGAACGAACGGCTATGCGGCCGCACGATCACGTTCACAGGAATCGGCACGGCCGCCACCACCGCCTCGATCAAACCGATGCTCGGTGTCAGCCCGCCCTCGCCCATCGCGGTGACGAGTTCGAGCCGATCCGCGCCGCCGCGCGCAGCGGCTTTCGCATCGGCGAGCGTCGTCGCGATCACTTCGAGCAGCACACGTTCGCTGGCCATATCAAAGAGTCATGTCGTGATGAAAGCGACATGATCTCAGAAGCGCGGTTCCTCGAACCAGTCGATGTCGCCGCACAGCACGCAAGTACGGTTGCCGATCTGCGTCGCCACCGACAGCGTCACGCACGGCACCGCCTCGTTGATCGACAGATAAGGCCGCGTCACGTGCACGCGTTCGGGCGCGTCGATTGCCGTGCGGAAATACGGACGGCGCAGCCAGTTCGCGCCCTGCGCATCGGATAGCGGCAGAAAGCGCGTTTCGTGCGTCGCGCGATCGGCGCGCAGCACCACGTTCCGCCCGGCTTGCCGGCCTTTGTCGTCGAGCAGATAGCAGCGCGCAGCATGATCGAGCGCGAGAAAATTCCAGCACACTTCGTCGAGCGGTTCGCCTGCGGCGAGCCGTTCCGCCGCGCGCTCGAATGCGCGAATGTACGGCGCGAGCCGCGACGCGTTGCGCCGCTCGCGCTCCTCCGCTAGCGACTGGTAACGCTCGGTCAGCTCGCCGATGCACGCCGTCGCATGCACTGCGTCCGCGAGCCCCGGATGCGGACGTGCGAAGTAAAAGCCCTGCACGAAATCGACGTTGCAGGCGAGCGCCATATGCGCTTCGTGCTCCGTCTCGACGCCTTCGATCAGCACCAGCTTGCCCGCTTCGTGCAGCAGCGCGACGAGGCCCGGCAGGATCGACGCCATGTCCGCGCGATGCGCGGCATGCGACAGCATGATGCGGTCGAGCTTCACGATATCGGGATTCAGTTGCCAGATGCGCTCGATGTTCGAATGGCCCGCGCCGAAGTCGTCGAGCGCGATCAGGAAGCCGCGCTCGCGAAACTGGCGCACGGCGTCGGCGAGCCGGTCGATGTCCTGCGCGCTCTGCTCGAGCACTTCGAGCACGATGCGTCGCGGCGACAGGTTCAGCCGCCGCAGATTCGCGAGCAGCGCCGCCGAATGATACGAGTCGATCAGCACGCCCGGATGGACGTTGAGAAAGAGCCACTCTCGCTCGGCGCCGAGCACGTTGAAGTTCTCGAGATGCAGCGACTGCGCGAGCCTGTCGACGTGCAGCACCTCGCCGACGCGCGCGGCCTCGCCGAATACATCGACGGGCGACACCACGCGATCGAATGGATCGTGCGCGCGGAGCAGGCCTTCGTAGCCCACGGCACGCATGTGCGAGAGGCTGAATATCGGCTGAAAGACGCTCGTGAGCGTCAGGTCGCCGTGCTGTATCGAATAGCGCTGCAGGCCCGAGGTCACGCTGAGCTCGAATCCGTGCGGCACCGCTGTTCTTTCCTGTTGCGCAATGGTCATGCAGTCCTCTCACGCAAGAGTCCGGTACGCGCGTCGCGAATGCGAAAGCGCGGCGTCCGTCCTCAAAATGTGCGTCATCGGCTCCTGATAAGCAAGCTCCATGCGCACGGTGGCGCACGCATCACCGAAAGCCGCATCGGGCGCTGCACCGCGCGCAATACGCATGCGTCGCGCGAGGGCGTGCGATGCACCGTCGCGGTGCGCGAGGCTTTCGGTCGTCTTGCGATGTTCGCGGCGGGAATTCACATGGTCGGGCTAAACTTCGGGCTGACCGGAATGCCGGACGGCAGCGCCCGAGCCTAGCGGCTTCATGCCGTACGCGAAGTGTCGCTGGCTGGTGTCGCCGCCAAGTGCCGTTCTGCCGTTCCGAACCGTCGCCCCGAAGCCTCGCGCCTGCTTCGCGCGCTTCCGCCTGTCGTCCACATCCCGCTTCCGATGGAAATCGTCTTTACCGTTCTGATCTTGCTGCTCTCCGTTGCCGCTTCCGGCGTCGTCGTGCGGCTCGTGCCGTTCAGGCTGCCGCTGCCGCTCGTGCAGATCGCATTCGGCGCGCTACTCGCGTGGCCGCGCCTCGGCTTGCACGTGACGTTCGATCCCGAGCTCTTCATGATGCTGTTCATTCCGCCGCTGCTGTTCGCGGACGGCTGGCGCATACCCAAGCGCGAATTCTTCATGCAGCGCCGCGCGATCCTGATGCTCGCTCTCGGCCTCGTGTTCATGACGGTCGTCGCCGTCGGCTATTTCGTTCACGCGATGGTGCCGTCGATGCCGCTGCCCGTCGCGTTCGCGCTCGCCGCCGTGCTCTCGCCGACGGACGCCGTCGCGCTGTCCGGCATCGCGGGCCGCAACCGGTTGCCCGAGCACCTGATGCACATCCTCGAAGGCGAAGCGCTGATGAACGACGCGTCGGGCCTCGTCGCGTTGAAGTTCGCAGTGGCCGCCGCGCTGACGGGCGTGTTCTCGCTGCGCGATGCGTCGGTGAGCTTCGTGATCATCGCGCTCGGCGGACTGGTGATGGGCGCGGCCGTCAGCTGGCTCTTCAGCTACGCATCGACGCGCATTCTCAATCTCACGGAAGAAGGCGACCCCGCACCCGGCGTCGTGATGACGCTGCTGATTCCGTTCGCCGCGTACCTGTTCGCCGAGCACTTCGGCTTCTCGGGCATTCTCGCCGCCGTCGCAGCGGGCATGACGATGAACTACTCGGCGTTCGCCACCACGAGCCCGGCATCGGCGCGCGTGCGGGCAAGCGTCACGTGGACGATGATCGAGTTCATCTTCAACGGCATGGTCTTCATTCTGCTCGGGCTGCAGCTACCGCATATCATCGGCCGCGCGCTGCTGGATGCGCATGAGGAACAGAGCGGCTCCGAGCTGCGGCTGATTCTCTACGTCGCGGCCGTTTCAATCGCGCTCTACGCGCTGCGTTTCGTGTGGGTGTGGACGCTGCGCTGGTTCGCGAGCCGTGGCGCGGCGAAACACGGCGTCGCGAACGCGGTGCCCGGACTGCGCACGGTGTCGATGACGACGATCGCGGGCGTGCGCGGCGCGGTGACGCTCGCGGGCGTGCTGTCATTGCCTGTCGCGTTGTCGAATGGACAGCCGTTGCCGGGACGCGATCTCGCGATCTTCATCGCGTCGGGCGTGATTCTCGTGTCGCTCGTCGTGGCCGTGGCCGGCTTGCCGTTGCTGATGAACGGCGCGCGGCGCCGCGCCGATCCTCATGCGGCCGAGGAACGCACGGCGCGCATTCAGGCCGCGCAGGCGGCGATTCGCGCAATCGACGAGTTGCACGAAACGTTGACGGCCGACCTCGACGAAGCCGCATCGGCCCATGCCGCCGATGTGACGGCGCGCGTGATGGGCATTTACCGCAGGCGTCTCGCGACGCTGGACGACGACATCGGTCCCGCCGACAAAGCGCGGCGCAGCGAGGCACTGGAGTTCCAGATGAAGCTCGCGGCAATGCGCGCCGAGCGCGCGACGCTGCTCGACATGCGCAGCAGGCTGCGAATCAACGACGACACGATGAACAAGCTGATGCGCGAAGTGGATCTGTCGGAGACGGCACTGCTTACGCGGGGCAAAGAGAAGGAATGACGAAGGACTGAAAAGGTGCGAAAGAAACGGGCGCCCTGCGAGCCAGGAGACTCGAGGCGCCCGTTCTTTGGTGAGTGACGAAGCGTCAGACGGCCGGCTCTTGCGGACCTTTGCGACGCAGCAGCGCATACAGAATGATCGCGCCGAACGTCGCCGTGCCGATGCCGCCCAGCGCGAAGCCGCCGAGCTTCAGCGAGAAATCGCCCGCGCCGAGCACGAGCGTCACGGCCGCGACGATCAGGTTGCGGTTGTCGGAGAAGTTGACCTTGTTGACGACCCAGATGCGCGCGCCCGTCACCGCGATCAGCCCGAACACGACGATCGACACGCCGCCCAGCACCGGGCCCGGAATCGTCTGGATCACCGCGCCGAACTTCGGCGAGAAGCCGAGCACCAGCGCGATCACGGCGGCGATCACGAACACGAGCGTCGAGTAGATCTTCGTGACGGCCATCACGCCGATGTTTTCCGCGTACGTCGTCACGCCCGTGCCGCCCGCGAAGCCCGACACCACGGTCGCAAGACCGTCGCCGATGAACGCGCGGCCGATGTAGCCGTCGAGGTTCTGCCCCGTCATCGCGCTGACGGCCTTGATGTGCCCGAGGTTCTCCGCGACGAGAATCACCGCGACGGGCGCGAGCAGTGTCATCGCCTGGCCGTTGAAGACGGGCGCCATGAAATGCGGCATGCCGAACCACGACGCGTTCGCGACGATCGAAAAGTCGATCGGCTTGCCCATCCCCATGCCGTTCGTGACGACGGCGTAGATCGCGTAGGCGATCAGCAGGCCGACGAGAATCAGGAGACGCTGCAGCATGCCGTGTGCGAACACGGCCACCGCGCCGACGCACAGCACCGTCACGAGCGCCATGTACGAATCGAACGCGCTGCCGCTCACGCCCTTGACGGCGATCGGCGCGAGATTCAGGCCGATCACCGCGACGATCGAGCCCGTCACGACGGGCGGCATCAACGTTTCGATCCACGCCGTGCCGACGGCCGACACGATCAGCCCGATGATGATGTAAGCGACGCCGCACGCGATGATCCCGCCCAACGCAACGGGGATGTTCGGGTTCGGCCCTTGTCCCGTATAGCCTGTAATCGCGATTACGAGACCGATGAACGCGAAGCTCGAACCGAGATAGCTCGGCACGCGGCCGCCGACCAGCACGAAGAACAGCAGCGTGCCGATACCCGACATGAAGATGCACAGATTGGGATCGAAGCCCATCAGCAGCGGCGCGAGCACCGTCGAGCCGAACATCGCGACGACGTGCTGGATGCCCATCGCGAGCATCTGCGGGCCGGGCAAACGCTCGTCGGTGTTGACGACGCGTCCTTCGACGCTCTTCGGCTGGACGCGCCAGCGCGGAAAATAGGAATCGGCCATCGCGGGGGCTCTCCTCTATTGGCGTAGATCTTGTGTGGGGTGCGCCGCCGCGAGTGCGGCGCGGTCCAGGATGGGATTCTTGAACTACGCGCGAGTGTACGGAGAGCGCCTGGCGCTGACAAGCCAAGCAAAATGCGCGGGCGCAACGGCGTCGCCCGGTGTTGTATCGAAGCGAAAACATCGCATTGCCGTCTTCGGATGGCGCGCCTGATGGCCCGTCGCGGGCGCCTCTTTTTTGAGCAATCTGGAAATGACGGCTCGCGCGGAACGCCGCGGGCTTCCCATGCGCGCCGCTTTCCCGGATAAGAGCTTTGGGAGTTATCTGATATCAGAACGGATACCGCGCTCTCTACACTGCAACGGCTGCGTGACCCCGATTGATTGAGTAGCGCTAGCGATGTTGTAACTCTCCGACTTTCCGCTCATGCTCCCCGGCATGAGCGGTTTTTTTTGGGGGGTTGTATCAATCCGCATGCGATCGCGAAAGGACCTACATAAATCCGAGTTCGTCTGATACCGCACTACAGCCTGGTCCATTTCAATCTGACGACAGGCGGCACTGTTCCGTCACTGCATTGCCGGTTGCGTCACCGGCCCGCACTTTTCAGCTATCTACCAGGGAGGTCGGGAAATGTCGGAAAACAAGAAAGGCACGCTCTATAGCTTCGCTACCCTCGGCGCGCGCACTGAGCGAGTGCAGCTATGTCACCCGCGCAAGCTTCCGCTCGCGTTCGTCGGTAGCGAACTGGATAACGGCGACACCATCACAGATAGCCCGGAGCATAAGGGCGAGGCGTCGCGTCGTTTCGTTAACACAAGGAACGAAAAGGAGCTAAAGTCGGAACTGGTGTACGGGGGAGTTGAGGCGGGAGATTGAAGGCGGTGGAGGTTTCAGCTGAGAATCTGATTGTCGAAGTCGGAAACCAGCAAACAACAAACCATCCACCATGAGCAAGTTTACGGAAAAAGCAGTTGTCGGTCTATCGGAAGTCGGTCTGGGCCTGGACGAATTGGTGCGACACGGAGCGCGGCAAGTGATTCAGCAGGCAATCGAAGCGGAACTGTCGGCGCTGCTGGAGCGATTCGAGAACGTCAAGACCTTGCATGGACAACGCGCGGTGGTAC
>NZ_WHNP01000200.1 GCF_009362735.1 Paraburkholderia franconis
GTTCGAATTGCCAGCAATGTTCGCTAAAGGCGCGCTGCACGCCGGGCCCTCAACGCCGGGTGGCACGCTGGGAGCACGAAGGGGTGCTCGAAGAGATGCAGACGCGACTTGACCATAACCCCGACATGATGCGGATCCGAAGACAGACTGTCGAACATCCCTTCGGCACGCTCAAGGCGTGGATGGGTGCAACCCACTTTCTGACAAGAACGATTGAGCGGGTAAGTACCGAAATGAGCTTGCACGTGCTCGCGTACAACATGAAGCGGGTGATCAGGCTGCTCGGCGCAGAAATGGTGGTAAAGGCAATGCGGGCGTAAGCCTGGCGGGGTGGTCGAACCGTGTCAGCAGTTTGACGTAGCTGTTTCATGTAACTTGACGTTTGTGTTCCCGCAGTTCGCCGTCGAAACCTGTTCCGGGAGAACGTCTCGTCAATTTCCAGCAGCCAGGCGTTTTGACACGGTCTGGGCCGAAACGCGACTTTGTAATATTTGAAATGCGCGGTTACCAACTGCATGAGTTATTTCATCGACGCCTGCATAGGATGATCTCCATGAACCCGTCAAACGGAAAACGGAGAGTCTTATGAAACGCGCAACACTCGTGTTGTTGGTAATCAGTAGTTTGTCGGTGGCCCAGCAGGCATCGGCGCACGGACGCGGTGGCTGGGGCCATGGTCACGGCGATGGTGGCGCGATTGTGGGGGCGCTCATCGGGGGCGCGGTGCTCGGCGCGCTCGTGACGTCGGTTGCGAATGCTCAGCCCACCTACGGACAGCCGGTCTATCAGCAACCCGCCTACGCGCAACCGGTTTATACGCAAGCACCGTCAGCCGCTTGCTACGACAGCTATCAACGCACCTATGTGCCTTGTCAGGGCGGCTACGGGTATTGATCGCGGATGAAACCGCACGTGGTCATCGATGAACAGCCCTAACCGACCCTCTGCGGACGCACGTGCCACGTGTGTGGAAGACTGCACGGGCGGTGATTGGACGTTCGACAAAATCCGAGCGTCGCGGCCGGCCCCTGCCGTTTGGTAGGTAGGTTTAAGCTCGACGTTGTTCGTCGTGCCCGTCATGTAGATCTTCCCAGGAAGCACGCACACGCGCGCGACATGGCCGGGAAAGCACCAGGCGCACACGACCTGGACAAACATCGCCAGATCATTCATATCGAGCGAGATATTTCTCCAAAAATGGATTAATCAAATTGAGCAAGCAAACGACTGGCGATGGCAGTTCTCCGACCTCGCCGGCGGTGGCACCGTCGGCGCATGCCGGTAGCGACGTCAACTGCTATATGAAAGGGCGCCCGATCGTGCGGTATCTCCAGGAGCACCAGCGTCCGGCGCATCCGGTGCTCCATTGCAGCAGTTAGGCATACGAATCCTTTTAATATAGACATGCTCATCAGTAGCTGACCCATCGCGTACAAACTCCCGCTGCAGATCCGAAGGCCTACCAGTTAGACATTATTGCCCGAATGTGTTCAACGCAATTGGGATTGAAGTACACACGCACAGCTATGGTTCCACGGGAGGTTCTGTTGCAGTAAGGTGGTTCGCTATGACGCGCGGAATGACATGAACGACTGAAGCCTCGATGAAGACGTTGAATCCCCGGTGGCCCGAGTACTGAAACGCCTGCACTATCCGCTCGAGGTGATCCTGACCTGCGTGCGCTGGTATGTGGCCTATCCGCTGAGCCTGCGGCACCTCGAAGAAATGATGGCCGAGCGCGGCGTTTCGGTCGATCATTCGACCGTGCACCGCTGGGCCATCAAGCTGCTGCCGGTACTGGAGAAAGCGTTTCGCCGCCACAAGCGCCCCGTGGGCAAGAGCTGGCGTGTCGACGAGACCTACATTAAGGTCGGAGGCCAATGGAAATACCTGTATCGCGCCGTCGACAAGGCCGGAA
>NZ_WHNP01000201.1 GCF_009362735.1 Paraburkholderia franconis
GGCGCTCATGCGTGGCCTGTCGACGACCAACATCATCGAGAATCCGAACGGCGCGGTGCGCCGTGTCGCGGGGCGCGTGAAGCGCTATCGTGACGCCGATATGGCCTTGCGCTGGACGGCCGCAGGCTTCCTGGAAGCTGAGAAGCACTTCCGGAAAATCCTCGGCGTGAACGAGCTCTGGATTCTCGCTGCCGCCTTGAAACGATCGACCTCAAAATCGATTGACCACGATCGGAAGGTTGCCTAACCTATGCCGCACCCGCCGTCCCAACCTTCAACTGTCTTCGGGACATCGCCGAGACCTGTCGAATGCGCCCCAGGCGGCTGTCGACCTGGCCGCTCGCCGGCACAACGGAATCTACCGTTTCAACTGCCAGGCTCGCGCCCGTTCGCGGCATCGCAAGCTCGGTCATACAGATCGAATTTGCAGCGTTCGCGTCGCGACTCTCACCACGCACCGACTGACGACTCTCGAAGGAGTGATTCAGCGCGGCGGTCAACCAATGGTTGATCCGATGGCACGATCGCTTGCGATGAATCGGAGGCCGGGGCTTGATGAAGGCGCTCATGACGTGCAGGTTGTCGAAACAGAAAAACCGGCTCACGCTAATGTCGTACGCAGCAAACTGACGCGTGCCGAGCGAAGCGGATGAAGGGACAGAGATATGAGCCTGGTCGACTATCAACTCATGGAAGTGGCAAGCGACAAGGCAGTGAAGATGTGGACACGGGGCGTCGTGATTGAGGAGGCGGCTCGCCGGCAACTGAGCAACACGGCCCGCATGCCGTTCGTGTTCAGGCACGTTGCCGCAATGCCGGACGTGCATGTGGGCAAAGGGTCGACGATCGGCAGCGTGATTCCGACACAAGGCGCGATCATCCCGGCGGCGGTGGGCGTCGACATCGGCTGCGGAATGATGGCAGTTCGCACGACGCTGACGGCCACCGACCTGCCCGATTCGCTTTCCGGCGTGCGCGGCGCGATCGAGCGTGCCGTGCCGCACGGCGGTGCGCCGGGGCGACGCGACCCGGGCGCATGGTCGCGTCCGCCACCCGCCGTCGACGACGCCTGGAGGCTGTTGGCGCCCGGTTTCCAGCGCATCGTCGACAAGTACCCTTCCCTCGCGCGCACGAACAACCACGCGCACGTGGGCACGCTCGGCACCGGCAATCACTTCATCGAGGTATGTCTCGACGAAGATGACGGCGTCTGGTTCATGCTGCACAGCGGATCGCGCGGCGTGGGCAACGCGATCGGGACCCTCTTCATCGAACTCGCCCAGGCCGACATGCGCCAGCACCTTGCGAATCTGCCGGACAAGGATCTCGCGTACCTCAAGGAAGGCAGCCGGCACTTCGATGACTACGTGGAGGCGGTCGGCTGGGCGCAGAGATACGCGCGCACCAACCGTGAGGTCATGATGAATGCCGTGATCGACGCGGTGCGCTCGACTATCGGGAAGCCCTTCACCATCGACGGGCACGCGGTGAACTGCCACCACAATTACGTACAGCGGGAACGGCAGAGCTAAAGTCGGAACTGGTGTACGGGGGAGTTGAGGCGGGAGATTGAAGGCGGTGGAGGTTTCAGCTGAGAATCTGATTGTCGAAGTCGGAAACCAGCAAACAACAAACCATCCACCATGAGCAAGTTTACGGAAAAAGCAGTTGTCGGTCTATCGGAAGTCGGTCTGGGCCTGGACGAATTGGTGCGACACGGAGCGCGGCAAGTGATTCAGCAGGCAATCGAAGCGGAGCTGTCGGCGCTGCTGGAGCGATTCGAGAACGTCAAGACCTTGCATGGACAACGCGCGGTGGTACG
>NZ_WHNP01000202.1 GCF_009362735.1 Paraburkholderia franconis
GCCGGGCAATACCTGCGAGGACATCGCGAATGCGTTCTTTGCGGTGCTGCGCAAATCGGGCATCGAGAAGAACAGCCGCTGTGGCTATCCGATCGGCGCGAGCTATCCGCCGGACTGGGGCGAGCGCACGATGAGCCTGCGTCCCGGGGACAAGACGGTCCTCGAACCCGGCATGACGTTCCACTTCATGCCGGGGCTGTGGCTCGACGACTGGGGACTCGAAATCACGGAAAGCATCCTGATTACGGAGTCGGGTGTCGAGCCGTTCTGCAATACGCCGCGCAAGCTGTTCATCAAGCCATAAAGCCGCCCGGATGCCGGCGCAATCGCGCCGCGCATCCGTCAACGGCAAGAGGAGAACCATGCTTCCAAAGACAATGAAGGCGATCGTGCTGACCGCTCACGGCGGACTCGACAAGCTTGTCTATCGCGACGACGTGCCCGTTCCGGCCTGCAACGCGGGCGAAGTGCTGCTCGAAGTCACTGCTTGCGGACTCAACAATACCGACGTATGGGTTCGCCAGGGCGCGTATGGCACGGACGACGATCCGCAGGCCGTCTCCACCTGGCGACGCGGCCGCTCGACGCTGACGTTCCCGCGCATTCAGGGCGCTGATATCGTGGGCCGGGTGGTTGCAGTTGGACGCGGAGTCAGCGATGCCCGCATCCGAGAGCGTGTGATCGTCGACGCGTCGATCTACAACCGCGACGACGACAGCCTCGCCGATATCGACTACATCGGCCACGGCCGCGACGGCGGCTACGCCGAATACACAGCAGTGCCCGCAGAGAACGCGCATCGCGTCGACTCGCACTACACCGATGCCGAACTCGCGACGTTCTGGTGCGCGTACCACACGGGCGAACAGATGATCGAGCGGGCCGCGGTCAAGAGCGGCGAAACGGTGCTGATTACGGGCGCTTCGGGCGGCGTCGGCTCCGGCATCATTCAACTGTGCCGCGCGCGCGGAGCGATTCCCTATGCCGTCGTCAGCAAGGGCAAAGAAGAGGCGGTGCTAAAGCTCGGCGCAGAGGGCGCGATGCTTCGCGACACCGAGGACTTCGCCGCGGACGTCGCGCGAATGACAGGCGGCCGGCCCATCGATGTAGTGGCCGATCTCGTCGGCGGTGCGCTGTTCGGAAAGCTGCTTAACGTGCTGCGTCCGGAAGGACGCTACACCACGGCGGGCGCGATCGCAGGGCCAGTCGTGCAACTCGATTTGCGCACGATGTATCTGAAGCAGCTTCAATTGAACGGCTCTTCGCAAGGCACGCGCGGCGCGTTCAAACGCGTGCTCGACTATATCGAGGCCGGCACGATCAAGCCGATTCTGGCCGCAACCTGGCCGCTGTCGCAGTTTCATGAAGCACAAACGCAGTTCATGTCGAAGCGCTTCGTGGGCAACATCGTCGTGATTCCGGACAGGCACTACGCAAAAGCCGCGTCATAACGCCTGGCCACAGGATCGGCATAGGGGACGGCCATGAGGCCGTACCCCTGCCACACCACCCGGCATGCGGGTCCGCACCGGGCGGTTCGGGAAGTTGAGGTTACGAGAGTCTTGGCACACCCAGCCGATCGAAGTATGCGAGGGTCAGCACGCGATTCAGGAGCTGGCCGCTGTTACGCCACCAGCGACGGCTGTTCGCCGCCACCTGGTGCGCCACAGCGGACGGTGCCCCCAGCGCCCGTAGCTCCCGGTAGATGGTCGGCCCGCGGCGCCATTGCTTAAGCTGGATGACGCGCAACCGGTGACGCAT
>NZ_WHNP01000203.1 GCF_009362735.1 Paraburkholderia franconis
GACCAGGCGGTCGCCACCGCGCTGAATCCCGAGCAGCTGCGAGCGCTGGTGACGGGGCTGCCCTGGCGGACGCTCACGCACGATCACGCGATCACGCTCGTGTAATACCCCCAAAGCCGTAAACTGGCTTGCTTCCGCCGCGGGTGGGGTTCTGGCAGACTGGCTGCATGAACCTGCCCGCCAACCTCGACGCCCTGAGCCCCGACGAACTGCGCACACTGGCTGCGCAATTGATCGCTCAGGTCGGCGAGAACGAGCGGGACCTGCGCTACCGGCAGACGCGCATCGACCAGCTCACGCACGAGATTGCCGTGCTCAGGCGCCTGCATTTCGGCAAGCGCAGCGAGCAGCTCAACGTCGAGCAGATGAGCCTGCTCAATGAGGCCATCGACGCCGATCTGGCTGCACTCGAAATCGAGCTTGAGCAGCTACGGTCGAACACGGCGCCGGACAAGCAACGTCAGAAGCCCAAGCGCACGCCCTTGCCGCCGGAGTTGCCGCGCACCGACATCCGCCATGAACCCGACGACAAGACGTGCTCCTGCGGTTGCCAGCGAGTGCGTATCGGCGAGGACGTCAGCGAGAAGCTGGACTATGCGCCGGGCGTATTCACGGTCGAGCGGCACATTCGCGGCAAGTGGGCCTGCAAGGCGTGCGAAACGCTGATTCAGGCGCCTGTTCCGCCTCATGTGATCGACAAGGGCATTCCCACCGCCGGGCTGCTTGCGCAAGTGCTCGTCGCCAAGTATGGCGATCACTTACCGCTGTACCGTCAGGAACGCATCTTCGAACGCGCGGGTCTTGCAATTCCCCAATCAACGCTTGGCGAGTGGGTTGGTGTTTGCGGCGTGCGATTGCAGCCGCTGGTCGACGCGCTGCACGACGTGCTTCTGCAACAGGGTGTGCTGCACGCCGATGAGACGCCGGTGCAAATGCTGGTTCCCGGCAAAGGAAAGACGCAGCGCGCCTATGTATGGGCGTATGCCACCACGCAGTTCGCCGACGTGCGCGCAGTGGTCTATGAATTCGCGGATAGCCGTGCTGGCGAACATGCCCGCACGTTCCTCGGCAAATGGCGAGGCAAGCTGGTATGTGACGACTACAGCGCCTACAAAGCTGGATTCGAGCTGGGCATCACTGAATTCGGATGCGTTGCTCATGCAAGGAGGAAGTTCTTCGAACTGCACGCCAACCATAAGAGCCAGGTCGCTGAACAGGCGCTGAAGTACTTCGGTGCACTTTACGACGTCGAGCGCGACGTCGCGGAACTCAAGCCCGATCGAAGATGTGAGGTCCGCCTGGAGCGGGCCCGACCCATTGCCGACGCACTGCATGCCTGGATGACCGGTCAGCGCAAACTGGTCTCCGAGGGATCAGCGATCGCCAGGGCACTCGACTACAGCCTCAAGCGATGGGACGCGCTTACACGCTACCTTGTCGATGGGCATGTGCCGATCGACAACAATTGGCTGGAAAATCAGATTCGTCCATGGGCCCTGGGAAGGACGAACTGGCTCTTCGCGGGCTCTTTGCGTGCGGGGCAACGCGCAGCCGCAATCATGAGCCTGATTCGATCAGCGCAGCTCAACGGCCATGATCCATACGTCTACCTCAAAGACGTACTGAACCGCTTGCCCACGCATCGCGCCGACGATATCGCTCAGCTACTGCCTCATCGCTGGGCGCCGATCACCGCCTGATCGCCGGCGCGCACTCCCCGGGGTGTCATTGCCGGGCGCTTACG
>NZ_WHNP01000204.1 GCF_009362735.1 Paraburkholderia franconis
CGGTCCGCAGGCGATGACCCCGTCCGAAGCCTTTGTCGAAACGCTGGCCGCCAACGGCGTCACCGAGATGTTCGGCATCATGGGCTCCGCCTTCATGGACGCGATGGACATCTTCGCGCCCGCCGGCATCCGCCTGATTCCCGTCGTCCACGAACAGGGCGCCGGTCACATGGCCGACGGCTATGCGCGCGTCTCGGGCCGCCATGGCGTGGTCATCGGCCAGAACGGCCCCGGCATCAGCAATGCCGTCACCGCGATTGCCGCCGCCTACTGGGCGCACAGCCCCGTGGTCATCGTCACGCCTGAGGCGGGCACCATGGGCATTGGACTCGGCGGCTTCCAGGAAGCGAAGCAGYTGCCGATGTTCCAGGAGTTCACCAAATACCAGGGCCACGTCACGCATCCGGCGCGCATGGCCGAGTTCACGGCACGCTGCTTCGATCGCGCGATCGCCGAGATGGGGCCCACGCAGCTCAACATTCCGCGCGACTACTTCTACGGCCAGATCAGGGCCGAGATTCCGCAGCCGCAGCGGCTCGATCGCGGCGCGGGCGGCGAGCAGAGCCTGAACGAAGCGGCCGCACTGCTCGCGCAGGCGAAGTTCCCGGTGATCATCTCCGGCGGCGGCGTGGTGATGGCCGACGCCCTCGACGAATGCCAGGCGCTCGCCGAGCGGCTCGGCGCCCCCGTCGTCAACAGCTATCTGCACAACGACTCGTTCCCGGCAAGGCACCCGCTGTGGTGCGGCCCGCTCGGCTATCAGGGCTCGAAGGCCGCGATGAAGCTGCTCGCGCAGGCCGACGTCGTGCTCGCGCTGGGCTCGCGCCTGGGGCCGTTCGGCACGCTGCCGCAGCACGGCCTCGACTACTGGCCGAAGACCGCGAAGATCATCCAGATCGATGCCGATCACAGGATGCTCGGGCTGGTGAAGAAGATCTCCGTCGGCATCTGCGGCGATGCAAAGGCGGCGGCCATTGCGCTCACCGAACGCCTCGCGGGCCGCACGCTCGCATGCGATGCCACGCGCGAGGCGCGCGCCAGCCAGATCGCCGGCGAGAAAGCGGCATGGGAGAAGGAACTCGACAGCTGGACACATGAGCGCGACCCGTACAGCCTCGACATGATCGAGGAGCAGAAGCACGAGCGCACGTTCAGTGGCGGCCAGTATCTGCATCCAMGRCAGGTGCTGCGCGAGCTGGAAAAGGCGATGCCCGACGATGTGATGGTGTCCACCGACATCGGCAACATCAACTCGGTGGCCAACAGCTATCTGCGTTTCAACCAGCCGCGCAGCTTCTTCGCGGCGATGAGCTGGGGCAACTGCGGCTATGCATTCCCGACCATCATCGGCGCGAAGGTGGCCGCCCCGCATCGTCCCGCGATCTCGTATGCGGGCGATGGCGCCTGGGGCATGAGCATGATGGAGACGCTCACCTGCGTGCGGCACAACATCCCCGTGACGGCTGTGGTGTTCCACAACCGGCAGTGGGGCGCGGAAAAGAAGAACCAGGTGGACTTCTACAACCGCCGCTTCGTCGCCGGCGAGCTCGACAATCCGAGCTTCGCGGGCATCGCGAAGGCGATGGGCGCCGAGGGCATCGTCGTCGACCGGCTCGAGGACGTCGGCCCGGCACTGAAGAAGGCGATCGACCTGCAGATGAATCACGGCAAGACCACGATCGTCGAGATCATGTGCACGCGCGAACTCGGTGATCCGTTCCG
>NZ_WHNP01000205.1 GCF_009362735.1 Paraburkholderia franconis
TCGATCGATCACGGAGGTCATCCCGAGCAGGACCAATGCGGCGGGCCTGACGCCCAGGCCGAGCACCAGCAACACCGGCATGCTCAGTTCTATCGATACGGTGATGTGCGCTGCCACATCCGGCGGCAATACCGGCAGCCTGTATTCGTCGCGAAACAGTTCGAGCGCCGCATCCCAGTTTGCGAGCTTGGTCATCGCCGAATTCCAGAAAATCGTTGCAACCGCGAGGCGCAGCGGAATGGCCAGCAGCCAGTAAGGCACGCGTTCCAGCAACTGAACCGCGCACTGAAAGACGTTGCGGCGGCGCTGTCACGATGAGTTGTTCGCGACGCAATGACGGAGAGGGAGCCCGTTCTCTCAGAAAGCGGACGAACCTTGGGTGAGCTCATTGAAGTGACGCCATGCGACAAAGCGCGCGGCGAGCTGGTTGCGATAGCGTGATGCGCGCAGTAAATGTCGCTTGAGCGCGAAGTGCTGCCGGATCGGGGCGAAGCTCGACAGGAGCGCCTGGGTGCGTTGAGGGACTCGGAAACCACGCATCCGACGCTCGCGTTCCCGCGTGGGCTGATCACTGTTTTCGGCGCGGTTGTTCACCCGGGCGCCGGCTTTGACGAATACATGCCTGACGTTCGCCAGCTCGGCGATTTCGGCTTTCGCGGCCCGATAGCTGCGTAGTTGGTCGGTCACAATCTTGCGCGGTGCTTCGGCACAGGAGGCAAGAACGCGCGCTTGAAGAACCGTTTCGCCGCGGTCCTGTCGCGGCGCTTCTGGAGAAGAATATCGAGTTCGACGCCGTGTTGGTCGACCGCACGCCACAGCGGCCAGGGTTCGCCGCGCAGCGTCACGAACACCTCGTCGAGGTGCCATGTCGCGCCAGGTTTGCGCCGGGAAGCCTTAACGCGATGCGCAAAGCCCGTGCCGAATTTATCGCACCAACGCCGGATCGTTTCATAAGGGACCACGACGCCACGCCCGAACAGCAACGCTTCGATGTCGCGCAGGCTCAACTGAAACCGGAAGTACCAACGCACCGCGCAGCTAATGACCGCCGCAGGGAACCGGTGACCGTTGGTCTTTGTCATCTGGTCATCTTAACTCGACCGCCCTTGCCAACGTGACAATGCCCGGCGAACACCGAACGATGCCGGAACGGCTCCCGCGCATGAATGTTCGACATGTGCACTTCGACGACAGGGCATGTGAGGATGGCCAGCGCATCGCGGATTCCGTAGCTATAGTGCGTCCACGCACCGGCGTTGATCAGCACCGCGTCCTGATGCTCCTCGAACGCGTGATGGATGCGCTCGCACATCGTCGCTTCGCTATTCGTCTGGAACGATTCCACCAGCACGCCGAGTTCTTAGCATGGCGACTGCAATTGCCCATCGATATCGTCCTACGTGATCGTCCCGTATAGCACGGGGTCGCGCTTGCTGAACATGTTGTGATTGATGCCATGAAGCATCAGGACCTTCTTCACATGCGTCTCCGTAGCAAGTTCAATCCAGCGGCACGGTGAGCCTGTCGATCACGGCGCGCGTCCGGGGACGCACGCCGCGCCACCATGCGAACGCTTCCGCTGCCTGCTCGACCAGCATGCCCACACCATCTGCGATGCCGCGCACACCAGCATTGCGTGCGAGCCGCAGGAATGGCGTGAGGC
>NZ_WHNP01000206.1 GCF_009362735.1 Paraburkholderia franconis
CCTTCTATGGGGCCTCGGAAGTCAAGCACGTTGCAATATAAAAACTCTCTGTCATACGAAGCAAACCGTCCCTTGACCGATCCGTCGTCTACGGCCAGTCCGCGCGGTCGCCTCTTACGACCAGACGCGGGCTGGCCGTAGACGACCGGTAACGGGTGGTGCAGATCGGCATGCCAATGTCGTTCAGGTCAGGGTGGGTGATGGGACCGGCCATGGCCTGGTCGACCTTCTATCCGTGCCGGCCGGGCAGGCCGGTCACCTTATGCCGCATGCGCAAAGCGCGCGGGAGCCACCCTGTTACCGGACGCGCCCCATCTCAAGTCACGGCTACCTGCATGGGTAGCCCAGGTTTTTTGCGGGCGCGTTGACCTTCAGATGCCGTCGTGCTTCAGATGCCGTCGTGCTTCAGCTGTCGTCAGATGCTTGCCATGTTGATACCTCGCGGTTTAAGTGTCGCACCAGCAGGAATCTCACCATGTTCGAGATAGCGCCACAGCGCGATTGCAAGACGCCGTGCGAGCGCGACGATTCCGATGCGCCGCAACCGCTTGCCGGTGCCCGCAAAGCGCTGGTTGAACCAGTGGCTGAGCTGGCTGCCGGGCTGCCAGCGTAGCCATGTCCAGGCGAGCTCGACCATCAGCCATCGGCATCGCCGGTTGCCCGCCTTGCTGATGCCGAGTTCGAACTCACTGGTGCCGCTGGCATACGGCGTTGGCGTCAGGCCCAGGCTGCCGGCCACTTCCCGGCGGTTGCGAAACTGGCGCCAGCCGAACAGCTCCCGGACGAGCGTCCACGCGCTGCCTGTACCTATGCCGGCAAGCTGTGCGAGCAATGCCATGCCGGGGTGTGCGCCGCTGCACACCTGCTGGTCCTGCTGCCTTTCGAGCAGGCGGATCTGGTTGCGCACCAGCGTGAGCCGCTCACATTCGCGTTCAATCTCGGCGCGCAGGCCGGGGAGCAACTGCTCGCGCTGCCGGACCCACCAGCGAGTCCAGATGCGGCCACCGACATACCTGACCCGAAGGTTGTGCAGCACGAGCAGGGAGCGGATCCGGTTGATGTGCGCGGTACGTTCCTGCCGCAGGCGTTCGAGCTCGCGGTGCAGGCGCCGGTCGTCCTCCTGCTCGGGCGTGGGAATGCGTGCCACCGCCCACACGCGCCGCTCGCCCGCGTAATAGCGGATGAGCATCGACAGCAGCTTGTCGCTGTCAAGCCGGTCGGTCTTGGCGCGGCGCCTGCGCCGGTTCACTTCGATACTGGCCGAATCCACCACGAGATTGACGATGTCCTGTTCAGTCAGCCAGCGGTGCAGCCAGAAGCCGTCGCGACCGGCTTCATAACAGCTGTACACCGGTGCGTCGGCGCCGAGATGGCAACGCGCCCTGGCGTTGGCGATCGCGATGAGGACTGCGGTGGTATCACCAGCGGCGACCGTGCAGCGGCTGGGCGCGCGCTGGCCATCGCCCAGTGAGAGCTTCCAGCTCTTGTCGCCCAGTTCAAAAGCCATGTACAGGCGGCCACCTGCCGTCGTATTCTGCCCGCGGAGGGCTGTGTCAGGCGCATCCATTTTGCATGCTCCTTCGGAGAAAACGAGTTCGTATCCCGTTTTACTCCGGCTGGCTTACTTCCACGGCCCTCCCATAGCATCTCAA
>NZ_WHNP01000207.1 GCF_009362735.1 Paraburkholderia franconis
ATCTTCGTCACGTTGCCCGACGTACCCGGATTGTCGACCTGCAGCGAATAGCCGGTCGAATACGTCTGGCTGTACGTGCCATTGCTCGTCGGCCACTGGCTGTTGCTGTGCGCCCATGCGGCCGTCACGACCTTGCCGTCGCCGAGCTGCTGGAAGGCATACGCGAACGTACCCCCCGGCGTGCCCTTGACGCGGCCCAGCGTGTTCGTGCCGTCGAGCACGCGGGTCATCGTTGCGAAGGCCATCGCTTCAGGCTTCGGCGACAGATTCGACGCACCGAACGCGCCCTGCGCGTTGTTCAGGTCGAAGAACGAACCGTAGCCCACTTCGCCCGGATAGTCGGGGCCGAAGAACAGCGTCGTCACCTGCGCGCCGCCGCCCAGCACGATGATGTGCGAGCGAACACCAACGGCRGCATGTGCGAACAGCTGATTCTGCGAAGGRGTCGTCGGGCCGTAGTTGATGCCCGGGTCGTAGCTCGTGCCCGCTTCCGTGAAGAACAGCTTCATGTTCGGCTTGCCGGCCTGCATCACCGAGCGCAACTGGATCATCTGGTTGTCGAGCGCGTTGGCCTGGTTCGCCGGATCGGGATCCGAGTCCTGCAGTTCAGGCGGATGCGCCGGGAACGTACCCGCGTTCCAGTAGCCGTGCGTCGAAACCGCGTCGATGTAATTCCACAGTCCGAGCGCGCCGAACTTCTTCAGATAGCCCGTCGTACACGTATCGCAATTGGAGGCGAACGGATTGCCCGTGCCCATCACGATCGCGTTCGGATCGGTCGAGTGGATGCCCTGATAGGCGGCCTTGTACATTGCGACAAAGTTCGCGTCGCTATCGGCCCAGCCGAGGCTCGGCTCCCACGTCACCTGATAGTAGTTGTTCTGCTGCTTCGGATAGTTCGCCGCGCGGATCAGGCTCGTGTCGGTACCGACCTTCGCCATGAAGCTCTGGAATTCACCGAGGTCTTTCGGCGCGTAGTAGCTGTCGGTGAACTGCCCCGTCTTCGAATTCCATGCGGGGATACCGTCAAGACGCACGATGCGCATCTGGTCGGGGTTGTTCTTGTAGAACGGATCGAGGTCGCTCACGTTCGGCGTGTACGAGTTCGGACCGTTGGGCTCCATCGCCGACTGCTGACGGTCGTCGATCGTCCACGAGATGCCGAGCGCGTGCAGCGCGGCGATATTGCCGTTGAAGCCCTGCATGCCGAAGCGATGCTGATCCTGATGCGCGTAGTTCACGGTGCCGAGCACAGGCGCGAGGTTCGGCAGCACGCCGAACGTCGCAATGCCCGTCGGACGCGTGCCGCTGTGCGGCAGCGTGCCGCCGTTCGCGCGCAGCGTGGCCGTGAGCGCGCCGTAGCCCGACCACGTCGACGTACAGGAGATCGTGTTGGTCTGCACGCCGGCGTTCACGGGGAAGCTACCCTGCGTCTTGATCGCGCCATTCGAATCGGCAATCGACCACACCACGGTATCCGCGTTCGGCGCGTTCGTCGTGATCGCGAGCTTGAACGGCGTGTTGTTCTGAAATACGCGCAGGCCGTCGCTCGTCGGCGTGTCGGCCGTGATCAGGCCGTTCGGCGTGCCGCCCGCCTGTTGCGTTGCCGTGCCGCACGAAAGCGTCGAGCTGCC
>NZ_WHNP01000208.1 GCF_009362735.1 Paraburkholderia franconis
AATTGCGTTGCCGACCGCCGTACTTCCGGGCTATCTGAATTGCGCTCTTGCCCTTGATGTACCCCACCACGTTCGATACCGCTTATTTCGGCGGAATGCTCAGGCACATGTGAACGTGATCCCCCATCAGGTGTCCCTCGACGATTTTCGACTCCTTGTGGGACGCCAGTTCATGAAATATCTCCCCGAGCTGCCGACGCAACACGCCGAATATCTGTTTCTTGCGCCGCTTCGGGATGAACACCACGTGATACTTGCAGTCCCATCTCGTGTGGCTCAGGCTCTGATACTCTTTCATCCTGAATCTCCTTCTCTTGGCAGAGATAGGAAATTCACGCCGACCGTCGTAAAGGTCAAACCTTGGTGAGT
This sequence comes from Paraburkholderia franconis, assembly GCF_009362735.1. Classification (GTDB taxonomy): domain Bacteria; phylum Pseudomonadota; class Gammaproteobacteria; order Burkholderiales; family Burkholderiaceae; genus Paraburkholderia; species Paraburkholderia franconis. Next base: position 370 of record NZ_WHNP01000208.1, read on the forward strand.
CCACCGGCAGAGCCGGTGGCTTACCTAATGAGTTAATGGCATGGCTCGGTATCACGCCATCGGAATACTCCTCCGCCTCGAGGCGGTCCCGAGGCGGCATCACCAAGACCGGGAACAGCTATGCAAGGAAACTACCGGTCGAAGCGGCGTGGAGCTATCGCCATCACGCTCGTGTCAGCAGGGACATACAGGTACGACAGCAGGGCTTGCCCAAACCGCTGATTGATCGCGCCTGGGACGCGCAACTCAGACTTTGCCGTCGATACCGAAAGCTTTCGGCCCGGGGGAAGAGCATGAACGTCACCGTGATCGCGGTCGCTCGCGAACCCGCAGGCTTCGTCTGGAATATCGGGCATCTGGCAATGTCGCTCGCTTCGGACCGCTACCAACCCGCATCGCCGACTGTCCACTGATACCGAAGTTTCCTGAAGGCGACGTAGCCCGGTACTCGAGTAAACCGCGAGTTATCTTCGCAACGGCTCAAGCATCACCAATTTGCGGCTTTAGAGAGTGGCAGGCTCATGAGACGGACCACTGTAATGCGGTATCCAACCCGCGCATATCAGAGTGATCCACCGTCGACATTACTGCTACGTCGCCCTCAGGAAACTGACCCATATCACACCCGTGCAGCGTAATCTTCAAAGTTGACTTCACGGAAGTCATATCAGATAACTTTTGTTGTATTAATGCATACTTTTCTTAATATGCATATCTAATCTATTGGGCGATTCAAATTAAGATGGATGTGGTCAAGCCATGATAACTGGCTCATTATCACGGCAACGGACGCATCCAAACGCCGATAGACCTGTGTCGACCCGGAGCCGCCGTCCCAAACAGGAACAGAATTACGACTGCTCCCGGAGTACAACGGACATTCCCTTCATCGTCCACACTGGTCTAACGCATGCCGCAAATGAGCCGCAAACCGAGCGGGTTGAAACATGCCGGTCTTTGCGGAACATGGCGGGCGCAGTCCGTCGGGAGCGGCCCGCCGGTTTGAATGTCGCCGTCACTATCCCCGACGTCGTTCTCCGCGTGCGAATCGACCTGCGCGCAGCTTGCGACGGCGTGCGGACTACAGCGTTGGAATCACGCTCGGGAACTCCAGGTGGCTCTCCACGCGCTTGACGCCGGGCACGGCCTCGGCCGCAATGCGGATCGCGCGCTTTTCCTCCTCGGACTCAATCACGCCCCATAGATGCGCGACGCCGTC
>NZ_WHNP01000209.1 GCF_009362735.1 Paraburkholderia franconis
GCTGGCGAATCGGTCCGAAGCGCGACAGAAATGCTTGCGTGCGATCAGAATCGCGGAAGCCACGCATTCGGCGCTCGCGTTCACGCGTAGGTTGATGGCTATTTTCGGCACGGTTGTTCACCCGTGCACTGGCCTTGACGAAGACGTGTTTGACGTTTGCCAATTCTGGAATTCCGGCCTTCGCGGCCGGATAACTGCGCAACTGATCGGTGACAATCCTTCGTGGCGCCTCGGGACAGGCGGCCAGCACGCGTTTGAAGAAGCGCTTTGCTGCAGCCTTATCGCGACGTTTCTGCAGCAGGATGTCGAGTTCGGCACCATGCTGGTCGACCGCCCGCCAGAGCAGGTAAGGCTCACCGCGCAACGTAACGAAAACTTCATCAAGATGCCATGTGCTGCCAGGTTTGCGGCGASCAGCCTTGACGGGATGCGCGAAGTCCGCGCCGAATTTGTCGAACCAGCGGCCGATCGTTTTCGTAACTGACGATGACACCGCGCTCGAACAGCAGTTCTTCAATATCACGCAGGCTGAGTTGGAACCGGAAGTACCACCGCACCGCGTGGCTGATGACCGTCGCCGGGAACCGGTGGCCGTGATAAAGCGATTTTGTCTTCTTCATCGCGCCATCTTACGTGACCGCCTCGCCAACGTGACAGAGCCCGACCGACGTCAGCGGTGTTCTGCGCGTCGCTCGCCGATGTATTCGACATCGTGGTTGATCCAGCATGGAGACGCGACCTGCTCGAACTGATGAAACGACTACATCGCATCGATCCGGCGCTCCGCGTCGAAACGAGCCTCCTCGATCGCCTGTTCCTGATTTCTTGCACACGTCTCCTGATTCCTCCAGTAAACGGGGAGCTTAGTCATCGTATATGCCCAGTCCGGCTCTGGTGCAAATAGGGTTGGCGATCGGTTAGAGTTGTCGTAGCAAAACGAACTGATAACCCGCGATGAGCAAGCTGAAGAGTCTGGATGAGTTGTTCGGTGGACGCCATTTTGATCGGGAGATCATCGTTCTGTGTGTTCGCTGGTACCTGCGGTACAAGCTCAGCCTACGCGATCTGGCCGAGATGATGGCCGAACGGGGTTTGTCGCTGGCTCACACGACGATCCTGCGCTGGGTGAGGCGTTATACGCCCGAGTTCGTCAAACGCTGGAACCGCTTCGCTACCCCTGCGGGTCGCTCGTGGCGTGTCGATGAGACCTACCTGACGATTCGTGGCAGGTGGGTCTACCTATACCGGGCGGTCGATCGATCGGGCTGGCCAGACGGTGGACTTCATGCTCAGGGCGAGGCGCGAAGTGGGCGCGGCCAAAGCCTTTTTCAGCAAGGCGATCAGGCATCAGGGCCAGTCGCCGGAGATCATCACGCTCGATGGCTATGCTGCCTCGCACCGCGCGGTGCGCGAGATGATGGTCGATGGTTCGCTGCCTGAAGACACGAAGGTCCGGTCCTCGAAATACCTGAACAACCTGATCGAGCAGGACCATCGCCATATCAAATCCAGAACGAATGTGATGCTCGGCTTCAAACGGTTCAGAAACGCCGC
>NZ_WHNP01000021.1 GCF_009362735.1 Paraburkholderia franconis
AGACGCTCACCTGCGTGCGGCACAACATCCCCGTGACGGCTGTGGTGTTCCACAACCGGCAGTGGGGCGCGGAAAAGAAGAACCAGGTGGACTTCTACAACCGCCGCTTCGTCGCCGGCGAGCTCGACAATCCGAGCTTCGCGGGCATCGCGAAGGCGATGGGCGCCGAGGGCATCGTCGTCGACCGGCTCGAGGACGTCGGCCCGGCACTGAAGAAGGCGATCGACCTGCAGATGAATCACGGCAAGACCACGATCGTCGAGATCATGTGCACGCGCGAACTCGGTGATCCGTTCCGGCGTGACGCGCTGTCCAGACCCGAGCGCCTGCTCGACAAGTACAAGGACTACGTCTGAACGAGCGCTCCCGCAGCGCGGCGTTCCCCGGCAACTTCAGACCGTGCCGGGAACGCCGCTTGTCACGCTGCAATAACGATCACATCTTCGTCAGGGAGTCCGGGAGCAAGCATCATGGATACGACAGGGTCGTTCGGCGACGCAGCAATGGAGCCACGAGCACCAGAAAACAGGCGCGAAACCACCACATCGGTTCGTTCCGAAATTCGAAATCGAATGGCCTCTGACGCGTCCACTGCGTATGATCCGGACTATCCGATCAGCCCACGCGGCAAGCGCATTCAGTACAATACGGCCGATCCATTTTCCGGAACGGCGGACATGAAAAAGGCTGATACTCCGACGCTGCGCGCGTTCGCTCTGCTCGAACATCTCGTCGCCGCAGACGGCCCCGTGTCGCTTGCCGACATCACGCACGACATCGATCTTCCGAAGGCGTCGTTGCATCGCATGCTGACTTCGCTCGAAGCCGGCGGCCTCGTGATCCGCGAACCGGGGCAGAAAAACGCCTACGTGATCGGCCCGCGCCTCGCGCAACTGGGGCTCGGCGTGATGATGCAGTCGAGCGCCCGGCGCCTGAGGCACGCGATTCTCGGACGCCTCGTCTCGGATCTCGGCGAGACGTGCAACCTGACGATGCTTCACGAAACGGAAGTACTCTATCTCGACCGTATGGAGGCGCCGTGGCCGTTACGCCTCGACCTGAAGCCCGGTTCGCATGTGCCCGCCTATTGCAGCGCGAGCGGCAAGTTGCTGCTCGCGATGCTACCTCGCGAAGAGCGCGCGGCACTCGTGCGGGCGCTGCAATTGCAGCGTTTCACCCCTAATACGCTCACCGACCCCGCGTTGCTCGAAAGCGAGCTGGACCGCATCGCGCATAAGGGTATCGCTGTGGACAATGAAGAATTTGTCGTTGGAATTGCTTGCGTGGCTGCGCCAGTCAGAAACGAACAAGGGGAATGTATTGCCGCTATCGCGGTGCATGCTCCCGTGTCGCGGACGCCGCTTTCACGGGCTCTGGAATTTATTCCCCGGCTACAGGAGGCGGCGAGTGAACTCGCCAAGACATTTTGATTCCTTGTAGCCGGCTGCTGGAGATAGCTGGTCGCGGGAATGTGTTTGCGTCTGCAACGCTTCTTTTTTCGGCTCGCTCCCGTTACCACCAGCATTCGCGATACGCTTGCCGCCACGAAGGTTACTAACGCGGATGCCCTCCGCGGCACCCGCCCTGCGCCTGCCGATAGTGAAGATTCTGCGGGTGCCGCGCCTCGGCGAAGAAGAACCACCGCGCGCAGCCACGAGCCCCGTCTACTACATCACCGACGCCGCGCAAAGCAGCACGAACGACAGCCCGATCGAGCGCACGCTTCCTCCCGACACGATCAGGTAGAACGGCACGACGAACGCAGCAGCCGATAGCCGATTCGATGATTGGCAGTCAGCCGCATGTACGCTGTCAATTCAGTCACGCGCCGTGCTGCGATAATCGTTGTTCCCTTCCCCGTCTTCTTCCAAGGAGTCACAGTGAGCGATACATCAGCCCCGATTCCGGGCGGCGCGGCACCGCGTGTCGCACGCGTTGCGTTTCTCGGCCTCGGTGTCATGGGTTATCCCATGGCAGGGCATCTGTCGAAGTCCGGCCTCGACGTGACGGTCTATAACCGCACTGCGTCGAAGGCTGCGCAATGGGCGTCGGAATATGGCGGACGCGCGGCCCCGACGCCACGCGACGCAGCGAACGGCGCCGACCTCGTGCTCGCGTGCGTCGGCAACGACGACGACCTGCGCAGCGTCGCGCTCGGTGATGACGGTGCTTTCGCCGGGATGGCATCGGGCGCCGTGTTCGTCGATCACACGACGGCCTCGGCCGATGTGGCGCGCGAACTCTTCGCGCTTGCAACGCAACGCGGCCTGCATTTCATCGATGCGCCCGTATCGGGCGGCGAAGCGGGTGCGCAGAATGGCACGCTGACCATCATGTGCGGCGGCGACACCGACGCATTCGAACGCGCTCGCGGCACGCTGGAGCACTACGGCGCGGCCGTCACGCTGCTTGGCCCCGCAGGTGCCGGCCAGCTCGCGAAGATGGTCAATCAGATCTGCATCGCGGGCCTGGTCCAGGGCCTGTCGGAAGCGCTCCATTTCGGCCAGCGCGCAGGGCTCGACATGGCGCGCGTGCTGGAGGTGATCGGCAAGGGCGCGGCGGCCAGCTGGCAGATGGCCAACCGCGGCCCGACCATGCTCGAAGGCAAATTCGACTTCGGCTTTGCCGTCGACTGGATGCGCAAGGACCTCGGCATCTGCCTCGACGAAGCGAAGCGCAACGGCGCGTCACTACCCGTCACGGCGCTCGTCGACCAGTTCTACGGCGACGTGCAGGCGCTGGGTGGCAACCGCTTCGATACGTCCAGCCTGATCTGGCGGTTGCGCAAAGTGAATCCCGTGGGCTGAAATTCGTCGCGGCCGGGATTCGTCACGCACATCAATGCATCACTTGCGCCAGCGCAACGGGCGACGCAAGTGATGCCGTTCGAACCGCAGCCCCGGCGCCGCATGCGCGAAAGCAGGCATTCCGCCAATCTCGACGCCTTCCAGACGCTCGCGTTCCTCGTCGGCCTCGACCGTCTTGCCCGTATCGATGAAACACGCTGCCACCACGCCCACAGCGAGCAGTCCCGCCGAGATCGTGAACGGCACGTTGTAGCTACCCGTCGTCTGGATCAGATAGCCGAACACCACAGGCGACACCATCCCCGCCACGCCGAAGCCCGTGTTCATCATGCCGCCCGCCGTGCCCGCGTATTTGCCTGCGATATCGAGCGGCAGCGTCCACAGCACCGGGTTCGTGATCTCCAGGAAGAAAAACGACGCCGACAGGAACCACACAGCCGTCAGCGGATTGTTGGCGGAGACCATAGGCAGCAGAAACGCAAGCGACCCGCCCATGCCGACCACCAGCACCGCGCAACGCGCGAGACGCAGACGTCCCGTCGCCTTGTAGAGCTTGTCCGATACGACGCCGCCGAGCGTATCGCCGATCACGCCCGCGAGCAGCGGCAACGCCGTGAAGAGCGCGAGATGCTTCAGATCGAAGCCGCGCGATTCCTTCAGATACGACGGCAGCCACGTCAGATAGACCCATAGCAGCCAGCCATAGCAGAAGTCGACGAACGTGACGAGCCACATGCGGTGAATCAGCTTGCGCCACGGTGTCGCCATGCGCTTTGCACGGTCGCAGTCGCCGACGCGATAGCCGATTTCTGCGGTTTCTTCCGGCGTGATGCGCTTGTTCTGCTCCGGCGAATTGGTGAAGATGCACAGATAGAGCACGGTCCACGCAAGACTCGCGACGCCGAGCAGAATGAACGCGTCTCGCCAGCCGCCCGCCGCGACCACGGCGAGCACGAGCGGCGGCGTCACGGCGCCGCCCAGGCGCGCGAAGCTGTGCGTAATGCCTTGCGCGAAGCCGCGTTCGGACACGGGCATCCAGTACGTGAACGCGCGCGTGGCCGTCGGAAACGCGCCGCCTTCGCCGATGCCGAGCACGAAGCGCAGCGCGACGAGCATTGCGACACTGCCGGCGAAGCCCGTCGCAAGCGTCGCCACGCCCCATATGATCGACAGCACGGTCAGCACGGCCTTGGGCCCGTACTTGTCGGACAGCCATCCCCCGATGATCTGCATCATCGCGTACGGATAGGCGAACGCGGAGAACACCAGACCGAGTTCCGCCGATGTCAGCCCCATCTCATGACGGATCAACGGCCCCGCCACCGCGATGTTCACGCGGTCGATGTATGAGATGAAGTACATCACGCACATGACCGCCAGAATGATGTGACGCGTCTTCACGCGCCGCGTATGCTTTTCCATGCTGTCTCCTGTGTCTCTCGTTATGGAACGCCTATAACTTCGATGGTGTGTCGATATCCAAGGCGGATCGAGTCCGGTTCTGTGTATCTCCTCGTTGCGCTGTGCCCGCGTCGCGCTCAGGTGTTCAGCAGCTTGAGCCGCTGCACCTTGCCCGACGGCCCGCGCGGCAGTTCCGTGACGAACCGGAATTCCTTCGGCGTCTTGTACCGGCCGAGTTCGCGCAAACAATGCGCACGCAGATCGGCGACATCGAGCGATACGCATGCTTGTCCTTCTTCGAGCGCCTCTTCTTCACGCACGCGCGCGACGATGAACGCGACGATGTCCTGCCCGTATGCGCTATCGGGCACACCGACGGCGGCCGCGTCGAGCACGCCCGGATGTCTGAGCAGCGCTTCGTCGATTTCGCGCGGCGCGATGTTTTCGCCGCCTTTGATGATCAGTTCCTTCGCACGACCGTTGATGTAGAAGTAGCCTTCATCGTCGCGATAGCCGAGGTCGCCTGTGCGCAGCCAGCCGTCCGAAGTAAAAGCGGCGAGCGTGTCTTCGGGGCGCTTGTAGTAGCCGCTCATCACCTGCTCGCCGCGCAGCACAAGCTCCCCGCATTCGTTCGGCGCGCATTCGCGGCCTTGCCGGTCGATCACCTTTGCTTCTCCGCCCGAAGGCAAGCCGATGCTGCCGACCCTGCGCGCCTGGGCCTCGTACGGATTGCTGAAAATGGGCGCAGCCGTCTCGGTCATGCCCATCGTCTCGATGATGCCGATGTGAAAGCGCGACTCGAACGCGCGGTGATGATCGGCGGGCAATGCCGCCGACGCGCTGCGGCAGAACTTCAGCGCCGACATGTCGTATGCGCACGGTTCGTCGCTGTTCAGCAGATACGCAACGATGGTCGGCACGACATTGATCCATGTGCAGCCGTGACGGGCCGCATCGCGCCAGAACGTGCGCGCGGAAAAGCGCGGCATCATTACGACAGAGCCCGCGTGAAAGAGCGGCGCGAGCAACGTCACGACAAGACCGTTGATGTGATAAAGCGGCAGCGATGCGAGCACGCGATCGTCGGCGCCGAGACGGTGCTCGGCTGTGATATTCGCCGCGTTGGACAGCAGATTGCGATGCGTGAGCAATACGCCTTTCGGGGCGCCCGTCGTGCCAGATGTGTACATCAGCAGCGCGACATCGGATGTGCGCATGTCGTTCGATGCCATACCCGCGTCGCCGGATTCGGCGGCGCGTTCGGCCGTTACCGTCGTGAGCCGCGCATCGCCATCGGTAAGCGTTTCCGCGAGTGCCGTTTCCGCGCGCGGCAGCGTCGGGATTGCGGATGCGTCCGGCGCGGTCTGCACCACATGGATTTCGCGCGCAAGACCCTGCGCCCGCAACTCTGCAATCGACGACTCGATCGCCTCGCGCGTATCGCGTTCGACGAACACGGCACGCGTGTCCGAATGCTCGACGATGTAGCGCAACTGTGACGGCTGGCACAGCAGATTGAGCGGATGCGCAACGAGCCCGCTGTACATCGCGGCAAGCAAGAGCCGCGCGGTCTGGATGCCATTGCTCATATACACCGACACCGTGTCGCCTGCACGCAGGCCGGCGTCGCGAAAACGCGCTTCGAGCGTACGGCAGTCGTCGCGCAGTTCACCGAAGGTCAGCGCGCGGCCACGGGTGGTTGCGCTGCCCGCGTCGTCTTCATCGGGGCAGGCGAGCAGGAACGGCTTGTCGGGATACTGCGCGGCGCGTTCGTCGATCAGCGCACGGAGCGTCGAAGGCGTATTCATCGGCCGTATCTCCGGAAGAAGTCACCGAGCAACTCGTCTGCGTTGGGCACGTGCTCCTCGATCGGATACGCGACGCGCGTGATGTTCAGGTACTGGTGAAAGCCGAGATTGCTGGAGAAGTTATTGCGTCCCCAGGTGCCGCAGCCCATCGACAGCGAGAACGGCAGGCCGTTGTCGAAGTTGCCGCCCGTCGCGAGGCAGTGCGCCTGATTGACGATCACGCGCGCAACGGGGAGCGTCGCGCCGAGTTGGACGGCTTGCGCGGTGTCGGCGGAATGGAGGCCGACCGAATGGCCCGCGCCCATATATGCGTAGATGTTGCGGACGGTCTCCGCAGCGGCGTTGAAGTCGCGCGCGCGATAAACCGTCAGCACGGGGGCCAGTTTCTCGCCTGAAAAAGGATGCTGCGCGCCGAAGCCCGTTTCTTCGACCATCAGGAAGGCAGGCTCGCTCATCGCGATGTCATCGAGACCGGCCACGCGTGCTATCGTCTGCGCCGAGCGCGCGGTGCATTGCGCGGACAACTTGCCGTCTTGCCACATCGCGGCCTGCAGCTTCGCTTTTTGCGCTTCGTCGAGCAGCACGCCGCCGCACGCGATCAGTTCGTCGAGCATCGGCTGGTAGACGGCTTCTTCGATCACGACGCTGTTTTCCGATGAGCAGCTGGTCGCGTTATCGAAGGTTTTCGAACGCGCGATCTTGCGCGCTGCATCGCGCAGATCAGCCGACGCCGTGACGAGCGACGCGACGTTGCCAGCACCGACGCCGAAGGCAGGCGTGCCGCTCGCATACGCCATCCGCACGTTCGCCTGTGAGCCCGTCGCGACCACGAGATCGCATTGCCGCATCAGTTCCGCTGTCGCCGCCTTGCTGATGGGGGCGGGCAGCATCTGCACGAGATCAGTGGAGAGCCCCGCTTTTGCGAGCTGCGTATGGATGAAGCCGATCAGCAACGCGCACGACGAATACCCCTTCGGTGACGGCGCGACGATAACTGCATTGCCGCATTTGAGCGCATTGACGATCTTGTTCGCGGGCGTCGCAGCGGGATTGGTCGACGGCGTGATGGCTGCCACCACACCCACCGCTCGCGCGATTTCGACGATGCCCTTCGACGCATCGCGCGCGATCACGCCCGTCGTCTTCTGGTCGTGCAAATCGCGCAGCAGGCCGAGCGTCTTGCGAAAGTTCTTGCGAAACTTATCGTCCACGTTGCCAAGGCCCGTGTCCCCTACCGACAGTTCGGCCAGTTGCCGGTTGCGCGCGGGCTCCATGATGGCCCACGCGGCAGCGGCGGCAGCCATATCGAGTGCTTCCTGCCCGGCGTTTTCGAACTCGCGCTGTGCGGCGCGCGCCCGTTTGACCAGCGTCGCGACTGCGTGCCGGACGTCGGCGTCCTGTTGTTCGCCCATCACTTCGGCGGATGTGGCTCTGACATTCATACGGTTTGCTCCGACTGGAAAGGATTGGCTGTGAAGTGAATCTAGCCAGCCTTGTGGATCGCGTAGTCCCGTTTTCCGAACGATCCTTTGCTGCGTGGTCCTGAGAATCGGATAACGCGAAATTCGGGACTTTCCTCAGTCCCGAAAACCGTATGAATCGATGCAAAATCTATTCTGACCACAAGAAGCACAGGAGATGGGATGTCGACTTCGAACCAGTCGAATGCGGCAGCCGTGCGCGCGTTTCGCGTGCTGGAGACGCTGGCGGAAGCAGGACAGCCACTTTCAATGATGGATCTGGTGAACGCGCTCGGACTGCCGAAGCAGACCGTGCATCGGATTCTCGTGCAACTGATGGACGCATGGCTCGTCACGCGCGGCGCGGGCAATCGTCTGTACGAATGTTCGCCGCGCGTGCGGATGCTCGCCGTCAACGTGCTGATGCATGCGGGACCCGCCGCCGCGCGCCATGTGCTGCTCGAACAGCTGGTCGCGAAGGTCGGTGAGACCTGCAATCTGACGATGCTTGCCGGCAACGATGTCGTGTACGTGGATCGCGTCGAAACCGAGTGGCCGCTACGCATGCACTTGCAACCGGGCTCGCACGTGCCGCTGCACTGCTCGGCGAGCGGCAAGCTTCTGCTCAGCTTTCTTCCGAAGGAACGGCGCGAGCGGATGATCGATACGCTGCCGCTGCGTGCGTACTCGGAGCGCACGATCACCGACCGTGACGCGCTGCGCAAGGAGTTGATGACCACGCGCAAGCGTTTGCTCGCGATCAACGACCAGGAGCATCTGCAAGGGCTGATCGCGATTGCCGTCCCCGTCATGCTCGACCGCAATCGCGCGTGCGCGGCGATTGCGGTTCAGGCGCCCGTCGGCCGCGTGACGCTCGACGACCTGTTGTTGTTCGTGCCGGACCTGCGCCATGCGGCCGACGAAACAGCGAAGACGTTTCGCGAGTGAGCGGAGGGTCGCGCGGTACGCGGCGTCCGCCCTGCTCCACGTACCCGAAGCTTCAGTGCGCGCTTGCCGTCACGCCGTACGCCACGGCGCGGCGCTCGATCGCGCGCGCGGACCATGCCGACACCAGCGCCGACAGCATCACATACGCGCAGACCATCCACGGCTTGCCGTCGTTGATGCGCAGCAATGCGGTGGCGACGATCGGCGTCAGCCCGCTCGCGAAGATGCCGGAGAACTGGTAGACGAACGAAATGCCTGTATAGCGCACCTTCGCATCGAAGAGCTCGGCAAAAAGCGCCGCTTCGGGGCCATACACCATCGCGTAAAAGATGCCGAACGGTATGACGATCGAAAGCCAGATCATCAGCGTACTGGTCGGCTGGCTCTCGATCAGCCAGAACGCGGGCAGCACCGAAAGTCCGCAAATCAGCGAGCCCCAGCGATACACGCGCGTTCGCCCGATCTGGTCAGAGAGCGCGCCGAAAAGCGGTATGAAGAAGCACATCACGATGGCCGCGATCATCACGCCGAGCAGCGCGTCGGTACGGCTCATCGACACGTGCTGCGTCAGATAGCCGATCGAGAAGACGGCGAAGATGTTGAAGAACACGCCATCGATATAGCGTGCGCCCATGCCGAGCAGAACCGCGCCGCGATAGCGGCTCATCATGTCGACAAACGGAATCTTCGCTTCGCGGCGGCTGCGTTTGAGCGCGAGAAACTCGGGCGTTTCCATCACCTTCAGACGAATGTACAGGCCGATCAGCACGAGCAGCAGCGACGCGCCGAACGCGATGCGCCAGCCCCACGCGAAGAACGATGCTTCGGGCAAGAGCCGCGAGACGCCCGCCACCATGCCGGACGCGAGACACAGCCCGATCGACAGGCCGATCTGCGGCAAGCTCGCATACAGCCCACGCTTGCGCGGCGGCGCGTATTCGTAGGCCATCAGCACCGCACCGCCCCACTCGCCGCCAAGGCCGATGCCTTGCAGCACGCGCAGCGTCAGCAGCAGGATCGGCGCCCAGATGCCGATCTGCGCGTAGGTCGGTACAAACGCGACGCCTGCCGTCGATACGCCCATGATCACCAGCGTGAGAATCAGCGCGGACTTGCGCCCGACGCGGTCGCCGAAGTGGCCGAACAGCACGCCGCCGAGCGGCCGCGTGACGAAGCCGACTGCGAAGGTCGTATAGGCGAGCATCGTGGACACGAGGGGATCGCCTGTTGGAAAGTAGAGCTTGTTGAAGACAATGCCGGCGACGACGCCATACAGAAAGAAGTCATACCACTCGACGGTCGCGCCTATCACACTGGCGAATGCGACACGTCGGACGACGCGGTGATCGATTGCCATAGCTGCTCCTCCATAGGACGGCCGTGCTGCCATTGCACGGCGGCATTAGCAAAGGCCCTCCTGGTCTCCTCCGGGGCCCGGACGCTGCAACGCTGTGAATCAGGCGGCGACTTCCGCCGGCACGTTCGCACGATCGTGAAGACGGGACGTGCGCGCGTCGTCGAGAATCATGTCGGACGCTTTTTCCGCGACCATCACTATCGGCACGTTTGTATTGCCGGAGACGAGCGTCGGCATGATCGAGCAATCGACGACACGCAGCCCGCGTGTGCCGTACACGCGCAGACGATCGTCGACCACCGCGAGCGGATCGTCGGTCGTGCCCATCTTCGCCGTGCCCGATGGATGAAAAATCGTCTGCCCATACTCACGGCAAAACTGCAGCAGTTCGTCGTCCGTCTTCGCGTCCGCGCCCGGGCGCACTTCGCGCTTCATCAACGAGGCCATCGGCTGCGTGGCGGCGACGCGCCGCGCAAAGCGCACGCCCGCGACGGCCGTGCGCCGGTCGAGATCGGTGGCGAGATAGTTCGGCTGGATCGACGGCGCTTCGAGCGGATTCGTCGAGCGGATACGCACGACGCCACGCGATTCCGGCCGCAACTGGCAGACCGAATACGTGCAGCCGGAAAACGCGTGCACGTCTCCGCCGGCGGAATCGGCGGAGAGCGTCGAGAAGTGGAACTGGATGTCGGGCGTCTTCGCTTCGTCGGGCAGCGCGCGACAGAACATGCCGCCCTGGTTGATGCCGACGGCGAGCGGACCACCGCGAAACAATGCCCATTGCAGGCCCATCTTTGCGCGGCCCGTCCATGAACGAAGCTGGTCGTTGGTGGTGATCGGCTTCGTGACTTCGTAGATCAGGCGGATCTGCAGATGGTCCTGCAGGTTTTCTCCAACGCCCGCGCGAGCGGCCACGACGGGAATGCCGTGCTCTTGCAGCAGCGCCGCCGGGCCGACGCCCGACAGTTGCAGCAACTGTGGCGACTGCAATGCGCCCGCCGCCAGTATCACCTCGCGATCCGCATGCACTTCACGCGCCGCGCCGCGCTGCACGTATTGAATGCCCATTGCGCGCGTGCCGTCGAACAGAATCCTTGACGCCTGCGCGTCCGTTTCGACGTGCAGATTCGCGCGCTGCCGCGCGGGTTTCAGATATGCGACGGCTGTCGAGCAGCGCAAGCCGCGGCGTGTCGTCAACTGGTAGTAGCCGACGCCTTCCTGGTCGCCGGTGTTGAAGTCGTCGACGGTGCGCATGCCGAGCCGGTTCGACGCAGCGATGAACGCATCGACGAGTTCATGACGCTGCCGGATCGTCGACGCCCACAGCGGCCCAGCGACTCCGCGCGTCGGCCCCTCGCCCAGCTCGTTGTGTTCGAGCCGACGGAAGTACGGCAGGCATTCGTCCCAGCTCCAGCCGCGATTGCCGAGGGCAGCCCAGCGATCGTAGTCCTCCATCTGCCCACGCACGTAGATGAGACCGTTGATCGAACTGCATCCGCCAAGCGTGCGGCCGCGCGGCCAATACAGCTTGCGGTTGTTCATGTTCGGATCGGGGTCAGTATAGAAGCCCCAGTTGTAGACGGGATGAAACATCGTCTTGCCGTAGCCGATCGGGATGTGAATCCACGCATAGCGATCGGTGGGACCCGCTTCGAGCAGACAGACGGAATAGCGTCCGTCCTCCGACAGACGGTTGGCGAGAACGCAGCCGGCCGAACCGGCGCCGACGACCACAAAGTCGAAACGACGTGGCATAGCAAATGTCTCCTGCAGTCTCCAGCCCGGATTTCTCGCGTGTTCTGGTGAAACCAAAAAACGGAATGTTTCGTGTAAATTTATTGACAGAACGCAGCGACTTCAAGAAAACGGCGATAGCATCGTCGAATCTGATACAGGAACCGAACTTTTTGTTTCACTTTGCACATCCGAACCGGGGATCCGAATGCGAAACGACACCGCGCTGCCGCCGAATGATCCGCCGCATGACAACACTCGCGTGCTGCGTCCGCTCGCCGTGCTCGAACAACTGGCTTCGGCGGGACAGCCGTTCTCGCTGTCGCAATTGTCGGCGCGGCTGCATATTCCGAAGGCCACGCTGATGCGGCTCATCGAATCGCTCGAGACACAGGGATATGTCACGCACATGCCGGACTCGCGCGGCGCGGAGCGCGCGATCGCACTCGGTCCGCGTGCCGCGCATCTTGCGCTCGCCACGCTTGCGAACAACACGTTCACGCGCGCATGCCGTTCGCTGTTGCGCTCGCTTGTCGATGCGCTCGGCGAAACGTGCAACCTGACGGCACTCGACGGCGACACGGTGCTGTATATCGAGCGCGTGGAAACGGCCGAGCCGTTGCGGCTGCACATGCAGCCCGGCACGCGCGTGCCGCTGCACTGCACCGCGAGCGGCAAACTGTTTCTCTCGCAGATGCCGCTGGCGGAGCGGCGGCCCGCCGTGTCGCGTCTGACGCTCAAGCGCATGACGTATCGCACGCTGACGGACCGCAGCCTGCTGGAAGCCGAACTCGACCGGCTTGGCGCGCGCGGGATCGGTATCGACAACGAGGAATTCGTCCGTGGGATGGTTGCCATCGCAGTGCCCGTGAGAGATGCCGCGAATGGCAATGTGCTGGCAGCGCTGGCCGTTCATGCGCCGACCGCGCGCGCGAATCTCAACGACTTGCTGGAGGCCGTACCGAAGATGAAGGAGACGGCATTGGCGATCGCGCCGTTGCTGCAGTTTGCCGAGACGCTATCGTACAAAGGCGTTGGAGAACCTTCGGATCGGCACGCGACGTCGCTTTGAGAATCAGGGGATGCGACGTGGCCCCGGGCGCTCGAAAGTGCCCGGGGCCCGCTTCTGTCCGAGTTTCTGCTTGAGCTTCTGCTTCAATACCGCCGGCCGGAAACGCGCATCCGTTCAGTATCGATCGAATGCTGCGTATGGCCGACATCCTTGCGCCAGCGGCCGCGCTGCCAGTAGACCGCGATCAGCACCGCGAGGCTGACCACACCGAACCACAGCGGCTTGCGCTGATCAGGAATGAACGCCATTGCCACGATGATCGCGCCCATGCCGATGATCGCGAACCACGTCAGATACGGGTAGCACCACATCTTCACGCGCAGCTTGCCAGGCGCTTCGCGTTCGAGCCGGGCGCGCAACTTCAGTTGCGACAGTGCGATCAGCACATACACGAAGATCGCAACGGTGCCGTACGAATTGACGAGAAACGCGAACACCGTATCCGGCGAGACATACGACATCACCACCGACGCGTAGCCAAACAACGTGCCGATCAGAATCGCGCGCACAGGGACGCCGCGACTGTTGACCTTCGCGAGCGCGCGCGGTGCGTCGCCACGGCGTGTCAGCGCGAACATCATCCGCGACGCGGCGTAAAGGCCCGAGTTCAGCGCGGACAGCACTGCCGTCAGGATGATCGCGTTCATCAGATGCGCGGCAGCGGGAATGTGCATTGCTTCCAGCGCGCTCACATACGGCGTCGACATCGCCGGTGAATTCCACGGCACGATCGCGACGACGAGCAGGATCGAGCCCGCGTAGAACACCAGCACGCGCGTGATCACCGAGTTGGTCGCTTTGGCCACGGCGCGTTCCGGCTCGCGTGCTTCGGCGGCCGCGATCGTGACGATCTCCGCGCCGAAGTAGAAGCCCGTTGCCGCGACGGCGCCGCTCAGTACCGGGCCGATACCCTTCGGCATGAAGCCGCCGTGCGCCGCGATCTGCGCAATGGGCAACGCCGCATGATTCGCGTGCGGCCACATGCCGAGCACGAACAGCGTGCCGACGAACAGGAACACGATGATGGCCGCCACTTTCACCGACGCGAACCAGAACTCGAACTCGCCATAACTGCCGACGGAGATCAGATTGGTGAGCGTCAGCACGAGCAGCAGCGCAAGCCCGATGGCCCATGCCGGCACCTGCGGCAGCCAGAACTGCACGAGGTGCGCACCCGCCACTGTCTCGACGGCGACGACGATGACCCAGAAGTACCAGTACATCCAGCCCGTCAGAAAGCCGGCCAGTTCGCCAGATGGCTTGCGCTCGCCGAACGCGAGCCGCGCATACTCGTAGAACGAACCGACCGCGGGCATTGCGGACGCCATTTCGCCGAGCATCCGCATCACGAGCACGACGAGGCCGCCCGTCAGCAGGAACGACAAGATCGCGGCGGGTCCTGCCTGCTGGATCACCACGCCGCTTCCCACAAAAAGCCCTGCTCCGATCACGCCGCCTAGCGCGATCATCGTCATGTGCCTTTGCTTCAGACTGCACTTCAGTTGACTGCCATTTTCCGCCTGCTGCATGTCACCTCCATATACGTTCAGGACGGCGCTTGCGGGCCGCATGGGCCTGCGTGTGCTGCTGCGCCGCGTCGGCGCGCGCGGACGCCGGATGACTCCGGCCGCCCGCCGCATCCCGCTGAAGACGTTCTTGTGTGAAGAAAGAATGCGCGTTTCGTGTCCCGCTCGATCCGCGCCTAACGCTGCTCGTCGCGCAGGAAATACCAGTGGTACAGCATGCGCTGACCGACGCGCCTGAACGGCGCGAACATGTGCGCGGGCAGCGGCGACGTGAAGATGGGCAGTGTCTGCTGCGCGCCCTTGCCCGCAATGCGCTCGGCAAGCCGCCGACCCGCCTGCGACGAATACGACACACCATTGCCGCCATAACCGAGCGCGTAGAACACCGATTCCTTCGGATCAGGCTGGAACACGCGCGGCATCATGTCATGGCTCACGTCGACCCAACCCCACCACGAGTAATCGATATCGATGCCCTGCAACGCCGGAAACTTGCGCTGCAAGCCGTGCACGAGCAGATCGTAGTGTTGGGGGTTTGGCGCGTCGCGGCCCGTGATCGCGCTGCGGCTGCCGATCTGCACGCGGTTGTCGGGCAGCAGACGGTAATAGAAGCGCAGCGTACGCGTATCGGTGAGCACCTGGTGCGTGCGGAAATTGCACGCGTCCAGTTCGGTTTTCGTGAGCGGACGCGTCACCATCGAGTTCGACAGGATCGGCATCACCTTGCTGTGCAGCGACGGATGCAGCCCCGGCGCCGTATATGCGCCCGTCGCGATGCCGACCGCGCGCGCCCGCACGGTGCCGCCTGGTGTGCGCAGGTGATGCACGCCCTTGATCGTTTCCCAGCCCGTCACGGGGCTCGCGGGATGCACCTTCGCGCCCGCTTCGCGCGCGAGCCGCAGATACCCATAAGCGAGCTTCAGCGGATGAATGCCGATGCCTTCGGGCTCATGCAGTGCGCCCGCCGCTTCCGCATCGTTCACGTACTCGCGGCGAAACGCTTCCGCGCTCATCAGCTCGGATGGATAGCCGAACACGTCCTTCCACACCTTCGCTTCCGCAGCGAGCTTTTCCATGATGCGCGGCCGATGCGCGATCAGAAAATGGCCACCCGGCTGCGGATCGCAATCGATCATCGCGACCAGCGACCTGAACGTCTCGAAGCCCTGCGCGATTTCGTCGTGCATCTTGAGTGCGACGTCCTTACCCCAGCGCTCGACCCATTGCGAGCGCGACAGACGCCCCGACGCGTTCTGCCCCTGGCCTCCATTGCGGCTGCTGCATCCCCAACTGACGCGGTTCGCTTCGAGCACGACGGCCTTGATGCCGTGCTCGCGGGCCAGAAATAGCGCCGTGCACAGGCCCGTGTAGCCGCCGCCGATGATCGCCACGTCGACGTCCATGTCCTGCGTAACGGGACCGTCGTCGGGCGGCGCCGTGCCCGCCGTCGCGGCCCAGTACGTCGGCGCGTACTGCTTGCCCTGGCCGGGGCCTGGCGAAACGAGCGGATCGTAGGTCGGGTCGTAGCGGGTATCGTTGCCGTCCCTGCGCTCGAACGAGGAATCTGCGCCCTCAAGATGAATCACACCGTGTTTCATGCGACTCTCCTCATCGGCATCACGCGACTTGCTTCGGACGTTCCTTGCGGAACGCGCGCTTGACCGCGATTAGCCCGTCGCGGAACTCGAAAAGATCGCAGCCTTCGGCCTCGATGCGCCAGCCCTCGGCATGCGTGCCGCTGAACACCCATTCGGATACCCCGCGCTCGCCCACGACGTAATGCCTGCCATGGCCCCAATGCGCATCGGGGAAAGTTTTGAAGACTGCTTCGAAGGCCGCGCGCACGGCGTCTTTTCCGACGAAGCGCGTGCCGTAGACTTCGTTCCCGCCAGCGGCATCGAAGATGCAGTCGCCCGTCATGAACCCCATCAGCGCGTCGGCGTCGTGGCGGTTGAATGCATCGGAAAAGGCGGCAAGCGTATCCGCGCTGATGGACGCTGTCTTGAGCGTGTCTGACATACCGTGTCTCCTGTTAGATGACTTCTCGGGCCACGCGACGCCTTATCGCGTATGTGGCATCCTCAGTCGACACGGTAGATAACGCCCGCCTTGCGCGGTAGTTCCAGTTGGCGGCTTTCGCCTGGGCCAGCAGAAGTGGAAGCGGCCATGTCGATGCCGGCGTAATGCAGGCATCAGCGGATGCGTGCGTTCAGGCGCGCGCCCGCGGCTTGCACTCGCGAATGACGCGCGCCAGCGCCTGCACGCCGGCGTCGATCTTCTCCGGCTTGATCGCCGAAAAGCCCATGCGAAAGCACTGCTGCCGCTCGAGCCCTGTCATGAAGAACACATTGCCGGGCTCGATCAGAACGCCATGTGCCTGCGCGTCATCGGCAAGACGCGTCGCGTCGAGCCAGGGTTCACCTTCGACCCAGCACGATGCGCCGCCCGTGACGGGCACATAGCGCGCTTCGGGCATGTGCGCATCGATTGAGGCCATCAGCAGTTGCGCGCGCTCGCGGTACGCGTGCGCGAGCTTGCGCAGCAGCGTGTCGTGATGCCCGAGCGCGAGGAAATTCGCAAACGCCCGCTGGATATACGCGGCAGGATGGCGGACCATCAGACGCCGCAACGCGCGCAGTTCGCGAATCAGATCGCGCGGCCCGACCACATAGCCCAGGCGCAAGCCGGGTGCAAAGGTCTTCGTCAGGCTGCCGATGTAGATCACGCGATCCGCCGTATCCAGGCTCTTCAATGCCGGATGGGGCGCGCCCGAGAAATTGTTTTCGCTCTCGTAGTCGTCTTCGATCACGACGAAATCGTGCAACTGCGCGAGATCGAGCAGCGCCTGGCGCCGTTCGAGCGGCATCGTCGCAGTCGTCGGACATTGGTGGCTTGGCGTCACGTACACGTAGTCGCATTGCGCGAGCACGTCGCGGTCTTCGTCGGTGCGAACGCCGCCAGCATCGATAGGCAGCGGCAACAGCCGTGCATTGCGGTTCAGCAGGATATTGCGCGCATCGGGATAGCCGGGGTTCTCGAAACCAACCGTGGTCCCCTCATTCGCGAGCAGATCCGCGACGAGATACAGCGCCTGTTGGGCGCCAATCGTCACGACGATCTCATCGGGCTTCGCGAACACGCCGCGCCTGGGAAGCACGCGCGTGCAGATCTGCTGGATCAGCGTCTCGTCGTCGCGTTCGATCAGATCGGGCGCCCAGTTGCGAATCTCCATCACGGACAGCGCCTTGATGCAGCACTCGCGCCAATCGTTGGTCGGAAAGAGTGTCTGATCGAACTGTCCGTAGATGAACGGGAACTGATAGCTCTGCCAGTTGCCGGGCTTCACGATGTTGCGCTGCTTCGACGGCGGGCGCGACACACGCTGACGCCAGTCGGGACGCACGATATCGGAGACGCTCGGCGCGTTCGCGGCCTGTATCGACACGAAGTCGTGCTGCCCTTCCAGCATCGCCGGATTCACGAAATGACCGCTGCGTTCACGCGAAATCAGATAGCCCTCTTCGACCAGTTGCTGATATGCGAGTACGACCGTATTGCGCGCAACACCGAGCTGATCGGCCAGTTCACGGCTCGACGGCAACGCGCTGTCGGGCATCAACTGGCCATCGAGAATCGCGGCGACGAGCATCTGGCGAATCTGGCCTTGCAGGCTCATGCTCGACTCGGTCGACCGCTGGAACCTTTGGGTCCAAAGCGTCGGCGAGGTCCGGCTGGGCATGTTTTCTCCTGATGAGCGGCGCGTGGTGCACGCGCGGTGCGAGGAACGCCCCGACTGCGCACTTCCGCCAGATTGGCACCGGACGACAGCGGCTCCCGGGTTGAGAACCGATCGCCGGACTGCGGGAAAACCCGACAGACCATGTCAACGTGAACTCGACGATCGGCATCGCCTGGCTCCAACTGCTACCTTTTTAATGACGATACTCGAATCAACCCGTTTCGGGCGATTGGGACAAGCCCCCGTCGATAAGAACAGGATTTGCGTGCCACGCGCGCAACCTTCTGGAGACATGCCATGGAACGAACGCCTTCGTACCCCGCGTGTTTTTCTGCTTTCCTTCACCCAGTCGTCGTTGAATTCAGTTGACGTACTGCATTGCCGCTGCAATGCCTCTGACCTCGCAATACAACCTGCTGGCGCGCACGCCAGGCCAGGACAGTCCGTTAGTGCATGCCGCGATGCGCCAGAAATCCAGAGGCATCCAAAGTGAAAAGACGCTCTACAGCGTGCGTTCCCTCGTATATGAGATGACTTGTTGTTCGCCCGCCGCTTTTGCGCGACGATACTAAACGGCACCGTTATCCACCGTAAATTTCGATCGCCCCCGACTAATCGCGTATGAGCACATTCATCTTCAAAGATCGCGCGGCTCATGTGATCATCATCGAGATTGACGACGATGAGAATCGCGCGGTGGCTTCGCACCGCGCGGAGCCGGTCGGCTGGATCGAGTTCGAACATTGCTCGAACTCGTCCGCCAAGGCGCCAGTCACGTTGCTTGATGCCTATGTCGTGCCTGGGTATAGAAGAAACGGAATCGCCCATACGTTGATCGCCTATGTGAGCGGCGAAATGGGCGGGCCGATCCAGATCGGTGTTCCCACACGCTCCGGCAGCGCCGAGTTCGACACGTTGTGCAGCAATCTGATGCATGAGGGATTGCTCATTCGTTAAGGTGTTTGAACACAACCCGATATCGTTCTGTGCCACATGGGGACGCTACCGACACTCCAACCGCTTCAGCACGTCGTTAAGCAACATAACGTCACGGCTGTCAGCGAGAAGACCTTTTGCAATGTTGGTAACTCTTATCTTTTATCCGTCGCCAGGCGCATGCCGTGAATCGTCAGAAAGCCGCATGGAACACCACGGATTCCTTCGACGGTCTTTATGTCCCGGAGATGCAGGGGCAAATCCAATGATCTGAAACCCGTGAAAACCGGACATTTCTATCTAGCCAGCACCCGGACATCTGGATATCCGCATCTTCGGCGCTGACCGAATTCGACGCGCTTTGCCGGATCTGTTTTGTTGCGCAGTCCAACCGTTTCCCCCCTCGATGAAAGCGCCTCGTCACTCATCACCGGGCGACTATCATGCAGACCGCCGATGCCGTCGCCACGAGCCTGTCGTCCTGCCACAGTTCGCCATTTGCGTTGCACACGCCGCGTCCGCGGCGCACGAGCGTCGCGCGGCCCAGTAGCCGGCCGGCGCTCGCCGGTCGAAGGAACGTCGTGTTCAGGCTGAGCGTTGCACAGCGTTCGCCCTGCGCCAGCGTCGACGTGACGAGCGTAGCCGTGACGTCGTCGAGCATCGCGGACAGCATGCCGCCCTGCACGTGCCCGGCCGGATTCAGGAACGCCGCCGTGCCAGCGTAAGCGATTTCGATCGCGTTATCCGCGAGCGACACGAACTCGCCGCCCAGCGTCGTCGTGATGGGCGGCGTCTCTCCGTTGCTGCCGTAAATCCGCCTGCCGATTTCGGTATCGTCGATTTTCATGAGTCGGTCGTCCTCTTGTCGGGCTCGAGGCCGAGCCGTCAGAGCCGTTGTGTCTCATCGGCCCATCGGCCCATCGGTCTATTCGCCCCGAAACACCGGCTTGCGCTTTTCCTTTCGCGCGAGCACGGCTTCGCGCAGATCATGCGAAGCATCTGCCCGTGCGACGTCGCGCGCAAACTCGTCTTCGTCGAGCGTCCCTTGCGCAATCCGGTTCAGATGTTTCTTCATGCCGAGCAGCGCAAGCGGCGCCATTCCCGCCAGCTCGCCGCTCAAACGCTCCACTTCGTCGCGCAACGCTGCGGGCGCCACGACCGTATCGAGGAAACCGCACGCCAGCATCTGCGTGGCATCGAGCGTCGCGGCCGTGAGCAGCAGCTTTTTCGCCATGTTCAGACCCAGCCGGGATACATAGCGCTGCAAGCCGCCGCGATAGAACAACAGGCCAAGGCGCGCGGCAGGCACGAACATCTGGTTCGTTTCGGTGCCGATGCGAAAATCGCAGGCGAGCGCGAGATCGGTTGCGCCGCCGTACACGCCGCCGTTGATCGCAGCGATCGTCACCGGGCGCGCGTACTCCAGTTCGTTCGCGAGTGCCTCGAAGTTCGCGCCTGCGTTGCCGTCCGCGAGCCGGCCGATGTTGAAGCCGGCGCAGAAGTTCGGACCCTCGGCGCATAGCCGCAGCACGAGCACGTCGGAACGCGCGTTGACCTCGCGGATGAAGCCGCGCAACGTCGCGAGGTCTTCGGGGTCGAGCCGGTTCGCCATCGCCGGGCGGCGCAGCGTGATCGTCGCGATCGGCCCGGCGACGGCGAGGTCCGGCGCGAGGCCGGATGAACGAGCGGAGGGTTGGTCGGACTTCTCGGACATTGTCGGCTCAGTGGAAGTTGTAGATCTGCATGGTCGTCTCGCCGGACTCGATGCGCTTGCAGATCGCGGCCTCGTCGGCCTCGCGCTTCGCCGCCCTCTCGACGACGTCGGCTGCACGATCGCGCGGAACGGCGACGACGCCATCACGGTCCCCGACGATCAGATCGCCGGCGTTCACGGTGACATTGCCGATCATCACCGGCTCGTTGATCCAGCCGATCGCACCGTAATCCTTGCTCGTGCCGCGAATCGACAGCCCGCGCGAGAACACCGGGAAGCCGATCGCTTCGAGCAGGTCCGCATCGCGCACGGCGCCATCGATCACGAGGCCCGCGAGCCCGCGCACCTTCGCGGCCGTCGTCATCACTTCGCCCCAGTAGCCATGCTCGTAAACGCCGCTCGCGTAGACCACCAGCACGTCGCCCGGCTGCGCGAGCGCGATCGCGCGATGCAGCCAGAGGTTGTCGCCGCCCGGCGAATGCACGGTCACGGCCGTGCCGCAGATCCTGAAGCCCGGCGCAACCGGCTTGATCGCCGAGGGCAGCGCGCCGATCTTGCCGCCCGCTTCATGCAATGTCGCCGCAGGGAGCGCGCGCGCCGTCTCGACCACGCTCGCCTCGACGCGCTTTATCGATGTGCGGATCGTCGCCGCCGAATCGTGTTCTCTCATGGTCATTTCCCCCGCGTCTGCAGCTGGTGATACTTGAACTGCTTGCGCGCCTCGTCCAGACGCATGCCGTCGCGGCAGGCTTCGCGTATTGCTTCCTCCGCATGATGAATGGCTTCCGCCGCGTCGAGCACGGCTTCTTCGTGTTCCTGCGGAATCACGATCACGCCGTCGGCGTCGCCGCGCAGAATGTCGCCGGGCCGCACGCGCGCGTCGCCGATATTGACGGGAATGTTCGTCGCCTCGACCTGCACCCGGTCCTTGCCGGTGCGCATCCAGTGATCGCGGCTGAAGATGGGGTAGCCGAGCTTCAGGCATAACGCGACATCGCGGCAGATGCCGTTGATCACCGTGCCCGCGAGTCCGCGCCGGTGCGCGATCTCGGTCAGAATGTCGCCCCAGACGGTCGCGTCCTCGCGCCCGCCGTTGTCGAGCACGATGACCGCGCCGGGCGGCACGTCGTCGATGTAGTCGCCCACGGTGCCGGGCGGATTTGCGGCCGGACCGTACTTGAGCGTCCAGGCCCTGCCCGCGAGCCGGAAGTCCGTGCTGCGCGCCTTGATCCTGTAGCACTGGCCATTGATGCCGAGCTTGTCGAGCGCGTCGGAGAGCGTCGCCGTATCGAGCTTGCCCGCGCGCTCGACATTGCGGTTGTCGTCGCGGTTGTCGTTTGCAGTCATGGTGTCGGTTGTTCCGTGAGTTGCGATTGCGCTCATGCGAGCATGTGTTCGTAGTTGCCGCCCATGACCTGGCCCACGGGCGTGCCGGAAAGAATCGCCTTGGCCATCGCGGCTTCCTTCGCGACGATGACCTCGGCGGCTTCGAGCACGCGCTCGATGTCGTCGGCGCGAATGAAGATCACGGCGCTGTTGTCGGCCACGACGTAGTCGCCTGCTTCCACGTGCACGTCGCCGATCTGCACGGCCACATTCGTACCCTGCTCGACGACGCGGCCACGCGCCGTGCGCGCCGTGGTCGCGCGGCTGAACACGGGCAGCTCATAGGCGATGGCTTCGTCGATATCGCGCACGGGCCCGTCGGCCACCACGCCCGCAACGTCGCGCACTTTCGCGGCGAGCGACAGCAGGCCGCCCCAGCAGCCGGCTTCGACGCCGCTGCGCTGCTCGACGACGATCACGTCGTCGGCGCCCGCCTGTTCGATTGCCGTGCAGCCGAGATGCACGGGCGGTCCGGACGGCGGCTCGCCCGTATCGAGCCTCACGGTAATGACGCGGCCGGCGATGCGGCCCGTGCCCGAGCGCTGCGGCAGTCCGCTTACGACGCCGGACAGCTTGAGTTTGTCGAGCGCGTCCGACACGGCGCAGCAATCGAGCCGGCGCAGGCGCTGTACGTTTTGGTCAGCCATAGTGTTCTCCTCCTTTTATTTCGCAGCGGGCCAGGTCAGGTCAGCGTGCGCCACGCGGCAAAGCACAGCCCGGTGCCCGTCAGCGCGGGGCTGCGATAGCCCGGCGTATACGACACCCATTCGAGGTCGAGCGACTTCACCGCCTCGACGGCGATGATCCAGTTGCGTATCTCCGAGCTGCCCGCCTGAAGCTGCTTCGGATCGAGCGCGGCGAGCCATGCGCTGTCCTTGCGGCGGATCGCGTCGATGATGCCGTGGTCGAGTTCCTCGTCCACCACGAAGTGCGAGAGCCCACCCGACGCGAGCACGCCCACGCGCATGTCTTCCGGATAGGCTTCGATCAGTTCGCGCAGCGCGGCGCCGAGCTGCATGCAGCGGCGCGGCGTAGGCTGATTGGGCGGATCGAAGGTATTCACGATCACAGGGATGACGGGCAAATCGAGGCCTTGCAGATAGCGTCGATGAATGAACGAGAACGCATGGCCTTCGTACTGGTCGCGCTCGAGGCCGTCCATTGCCGCGATGTCGAAGTCGCGCTCGCACAGCTCGCGTATCATCCAGCGCGCCATCGCGGACTGGACGGGATAGTGGACGTCCGCATCGGGCTCCTGACGCATCGTGCGCGCGCGTGCGTACCAGCTGTCGTTCGGGCTCGTCTCGCGCTTCGCGTTGCGAATCGTCTCGCCGTAGTAGATCGCGAAGGCCGGGTTGTTCGTGGTGCGGAACAACTCTGTCTGATCGTCGCCGACAACCATCAGCACGTCGAGCTTCGCGGCCCGAATGCGCTCGCGCAACTCGTCCATTGCCGCTTCGGCCTGATCGAAACGTTCGCCCATGCGCTCCGGCGTGACGAGCGCGTCGGCGTCGGCGGGCGCGCGTTCGAGCAGGTCGCCGTAAGTGACGTGATTGCCCGCCTTGTCGAAGTAATGCGGGTTCTTCGGGTCCACCGCGCGAAAACCGTGCTGCCAGTCTTCGCGCTGCGACACCAGCATGATGCTGTGCGACGAGCCGAATGCGGCTACGAGGCGTGCCATTTCGTCTCCTTTCGTTGTGTGCTGCGTTTTGGTGTTGTGCGTCGCGTGTTCTCTCGCGCCGCGTTCAGACGACGAACGCCGCGCGCCATTGTTCGATCTGCTCGTCCGCGTAGCCGAGTTCCCGCAGAATGGCCTGCGTGTGCTCGCCCTGCTCGGGTGCAAGGCGCGGCGACACCTCGCGCGGATAGCGCGACAGCCGGAACGGCTGGCCGACGAATGCGCCCTCTCCACGGCCCGGCAAATCGACGGGCCAGGCCATGCCGAGATGCTTGACCTGCGGGTCCTCGAACACCTCGTCGATGCGGTGGATCGGGCCGCAAGGCACGCCGGCCTTGAGCAGGATGGCCGTCCATTCGTTCGTCGTGCGGGTCTTGAAGACTTCGCTGACCGCCCGATTCACAGCGTCGCGGTTCGCCACGCGGGCGGGATCGGAGTCGAAGCCCGGCGCGCGCGCAAGATGATCGAGACCGAGCGCCTCGCACAAGCGCGTCCACATCGTCTGGCCGATGGCGGCGAGATTGAGGTAGCCGTCCTGGGTCGCGAATACGCCTGTCGGCACGGTGAGGGGATGCTCGTTGCCCACCTGCTGCGGCACCTGCTTGTCCACGAGCCATTGCGCGGCCTGAAAATCGAGCATCGCGATCTGTGCTTCGAGCAGCGAGGTCTGCACCCACTGCCCTTCGCCCGATGCTTCGCGTTCGAGCAATGCAGTCAGGATCGACATTGCGCAGAAGTGCCCCGCGCACAGGTCCGCAATTGGAATGCCCACGCGCATCGGGCCTTCGCCCGGTTTCCCCGTCACGCTCATGAGGCCGCCCATGCCTTGCGCGATCGAATCGAAGCCGGGCCAGTTCGCATACGGACCGTCCTGGCCGAAGCCCGAAATGCTCGCGTAGACCAAACGCGGATTGATCGCGCGCAGCGTGTCGGGACCGATGCCGAGACGATCCTTGACATCGGGCCGGAAGTTTTCGATGAACACGTCGGCGCGGCGGACCAGATCGAAAAGAATCTCGCGGCCCGCGGGATCTTTCATGTTGAGCGTGAGGCTTTCCTTGTTGCGATGCAGGTTTTCATAGTCGGCGCGATTGTGGTCGCGCCCGCCGATCATGTCGTCGCCGCCCGGAGCGCCGCGCGGGATCTCGAGCTTGATGACGCGCGCGCCCATGTCGGCGAAAAGGCGCATCGCGGTCGGACCCGCGCGCACACGCGACGCATCGATGATCGTGAAGCGCGACAGCGCGCCTTTGCGCGCAGTGGCCGCACGCTGGGTATCGTGTTGGGAATCGTGCTGGGTATCGTTGCATTCGGCGTTCATGAGCGCCCTCCCTCAGGCTGCGGTGAACATGGGAACGGGATAGCCACCGTCGCTCGGCTTGAACACGACCCGCACGCGATGGCCGATCGCGAGTGTGGCCGGATCGCAATCGACGAGATTGGTCAGCATCGTCACGCCCTCGTCGAGCGTCACGTAGGCGAGCGTGTAACGCGCTTCGTCCTTGCCCATCGTGCTGTACGAGTAGATCTCGCCCTTGCCCGCCGATTCGACCCACGCGGTGTTCGCGCTCAGGCAGTGCAGACAGATGTCGCGCGGGTAGTAGTGCGTCTCGCCGCAATCCGTGCAGCGCTTCACGAGCAGACGCCCTTCCTTTGCCGCTTCCCAGAACGGCAACGCCTCGGGCAGCGCGCGCGGCGCAGAAATGCGGCGCGGGCCGGCAGGCTTCACGGGCTTGTCTGGAGGCTGAGTTACAGCATTATTTGCAGCGTTATTGGCAGCCTGATTCGGCGCAGTGTTCGCGGCTTTATCCGCTGCTGGATTCTGATTAGTCATACTCATCGTCAAACCCGTTCCAAAATGAGCGTTGCGGCCGTATGACGCGACGCGAGCGCGCCGCCGATGCCGCTCGCGAGCGCGAGGTCACAGTTCGGCACCTGCACGGCGGGATGCGCTTCGCCACGCAACTGGCGCACTGCTTCGATGACTTTCGTGACGCCGCCCCGGTTAGCGGGATGGTTGTTGCACAGTCCGCCGCCGTCGGTGTTGAACGGCAGTTTGCCGACGCCCGAAATGAGGCCGCCGTCCTGCACGAACCGGCCGCCCTCGCCCTTCTTGCAGAAGCCGAGATCCTCGAGCTGCATGAGCACGGTGATCGTGAAGCTGTCATACAGCGACGCGTACTTGATATCGCCCGGCGTGACGCCCGCCTCCGCGAAAGCCGCCGCGCCCGACCACTTCGCGGCCGACCAGGTCAGGTCGATCTTGCCGCCCGCCGCGTGCTTCGGCGCTTCGCCGCTGCCGCGTACCTTGACGAGCGGCCGCTTGAGCTGTTTCGCGATCTCGGGACGCGCGACGATCAGCGCGCCGCCGCCGTCGCTCATCACGCAGCAATCGAGACGATGCAGCGGATCGGCGACCATGGGTGAATTCACCACATCCTCGACGGTCACGACGTTGCGCAGCATCGCGTGCGGATTGTGCTGCGCGTGATGCGAAGCCGCGACCTTGATCCACGCGAGCTGTTCGCTCGTGGTTCCGTATTCGTGCATATGCCGCTTCGCGACCATGCCGTACAGGTTCTGCGTGGACGGGCCGAACGGAAGTTCGAACTGCACGTCGGGCGCGTCGGGGTCCGGCGCCCTGAGCGCGAGCGCGGCGCCCGCCGCACGCGGACGGCCCGCCAATGTGATCAGTGCGACGTTGCAGCGGCCCGCCGCGATCGCCTCGGCCGCGTGCGCGACATGCAAGATCGGCGCGGACCCGCCGCACTCCGTCGAATCGACGTGGCGCAGTTTCAGGCCGAGATATTCTGCGATCGTCGTCGTGCCGAGGCCGGGCGCGTCGCCCGCGCAGAAATAGCCGTCGATGTCGTCCTTCGTCAGGCCCGCGTCGTCCAGCGCGCCTCTTGCGACATCGGCGTGCAGGCGCGCGACGGAGAGATCGTCGGCCTTGCGCGTCGGATGCTCGAACGCGCCGACGATATACGCTTGTCCGTTCAGACTCATGCGGCCTCCCGCGCGAGACGCTGCGCCGTGAAACGGTTCAGATGCCAGCTCGCATCGCCGTAGGTCATGTTGATCGCGAACATGCGCTTCGCGTAGTGGCCCGCGCGGCACTCTTCCGTCATGCCCATTGCGCCGTGCAGCTGGATTGCGCATTCGCCCGCGCTCTTGCAGGTATCGCCAATGAAGGCCTTCACGGCCGACACGAAACGGCTGCGACGCGCCGCGTCGTTTGCGTCGACGGCCATCGCTGCGGCGCATGCCATCGATCGGGCCTGTTCGAGCGCGATCAGCATGTCGGCGATGCGATGTTGCAGCGCCTGGAACTTCGCGAGCGGCGCGCCGAATTGCGTGCGCGTTTTCAGATGCTCGGTCGTCAGTTCCAGCAGCGCCTCCAGCGCGCCGACCGATTCCGCGCACAGCGCGGCGTTCGCGCGGTCGAGCGCCGCTTCGATCAACGCGTGCGCCGCGCCCACGTCGCCGATCAGATCGGCCTTGCTCACGGCGACGTTGGTGAAGCTCACGTGCGCGGCTTTACGCGCGTCGATAGTCGCGAAGCTGCGCAACGCGATGCCTTCCGCTTTCGCGTCGACGAGAAAGAGCGACAGGCCATGCGCGTCGCCGCGCTCGCCCGACGTGCGCACGGCGACCACGAACGCGTCCGCGATCGCACCATCGAACACGAGCGTCTTCGTGCCGTCGATGCGCCAGCCGTCGCCTGTTTCTTTCGCGCGCACCGCAAGGCGCGTGATGTCATAGCGCGCATCCGCTTCGCCGATCGCAAGCGCGAGCACCTTCTTGCCCGTTGCGGCCGCTTCCAGCCATTGCGCGCGCTGCTGCTCGCTGCCAGCCGCGCCGATCAGCGCGGCGGCGGGCAGCCCGCTCGCGAGCCATCCCGCGCCGCCGAGCGCGCGGCCCAGTTGCTGCGCGACGAGCATCGTCTCGACCGCGCCGCAACCGCTGCCGCCCTGCTCCGTATCGATGACGAGCCCCGTCACGCCGAGTTCGGCGAGCGCCTGGCGGCGCCGCGCGGCGAGAGCCGGGTCTTCTGCATTGCCGCGCTGATGCGCGGGATATTCGCCGTCGCAGAAGCGGCGTACCGCGTCCTGCAGCGCGACGTGATCTTCAGTGATAGAAAAATCCATAGTGGGTCGTGTCCCGCTTCAGGCGTTGAAGAACGCGCGGCTGATGAGATTGCGCTGCACTTCGTTCGTGCCGCCGTAGATCGACAGCTTGCGTGCGTCGAAGTAATTGGTCGCGACGGCGATCAGTTCCTCCGGGCTCGGCGGCGCGTATCCCGCCTGATCGAGCAGCGCGGCTTCGTCGAATGGAATGCCGTCGGGCCCGGCGATCTCGGCGAGCAGTGCGTAGATCGCCTGACGCAATTCCGTGCCGCGCACCTTCAGCATCGATGCCTCGACGGCGGGCACGCGGCTCTGCTGATTCGCGCTCAACATGCGCAGGCCGGTGAATTCGAGCGCCATCAACTCGATTTCGAGGCGGCTCACGCGCGCTTCGAAAAGCGCGTCTCCCACGAGTTCCTGCTGCTTCGCGAGCGTCTTGACGCGCGCGAGTTGCTGCTTGCACGAGCCGACGCCCGCGATGCCCGTGCGCTCATGACCGAGCAGATACTTGCCATACGACCAGCCCTTGTTGATCTCGCCGACGAGGTTCTCGACAGGCACGCGCACGTTGTCCAGATAGACCTCGTTGAGGTCGGTGCCGCCTTCGAGCATGCGGATCGGGCGCAACTCGACGCCCGGCGACTTCATGTCGATGAGCAGGAACGAAATGCCCTCCTGCGGCTTCGCATGCGGATCGGTGCGCACGAGCGCGAACATCATCTCGCACCAGTGCGCGTACGAAGTCCACACCTTGTGACCGTTGACGACGAAGTGATCGCCGTCTTTATCCGTGGTCAGCACGGCCGTGGTCCGCACGCTCGCGAGGTCCGAGCCCGCGCCCGGTTCCGAGAAGCCCTGCGCCCACCAGGTTTCGCTGCGGCGGATCGCGGGCAGGTAACGCTCCTTCTGCTCGGGCGTGCCGAACGCATGCAGCACGGGACCGAGCATGTTGATGCCGCTTGCGATGATGCGCGGCGCGCCTCCCACCAGCGTTTCCTCGTCGAAGATGTAGCGTTGCAGCGGCGTCCAGCCCGGGCCGCCCGCCTCTTTCGGCCACGACGGCGTGATCCAGCCGCGCTCATGAAGCCGCGTGTACCACTCGACATAGTCGGCGCGCTCCAGCCGCAAGCCCAGCTCGACCTTGCGCTTGAGTTCGGGCGACAGGTTCTGCCT
Source organism: Paraburkholderia franconis (assembly GCF_009362735.1). GTDB lineage: Bacteria > Pseudomonadota > Gammaproteobacteria > Burkholderiales > Burkholderiaceae > Paraburkholderia > Paraburkholderia franconis. The sequence goes on from NZ_WHNP01000021.1 coordinate 28,867, forward strand.
GACGAACTCGCGCACTTCGGCGCGGAACGCTTCGTCCTCTGCGGAAAATTCCAGTCTCATGGGTTCATTGTCCTTATTACGAGTGCGCACCATCGCGCGCGCCGCACACGACGAGCGCATCGAGCGCAAGCACGCGATCGGGATACGCGACGAGCGGGTTCACGTCGATTTCGGTGATCTGCGGATTCGCGCGCATCTGCGCGCCGATCGCTGCCACGGCCTTTGCGATGGCCGCCACGTCGACGCCCGCCGCGCCGCGCACGCCGTCGAGCAGCGCCGAGGCCTTCAGGCGACGCAACTCGGCGACGATGTCGGCTTCGGCCATGTCGGCGGGAATCAGACGCACGTCCTTGAGCGCTTCGATCCAGATGCCGCCGAGGCCGACCAGCACGACGGGGCCCCACTCCGGATCGCGCTTCGCGCCAACGACGAGTTCGAGGCCGCACGGCCCCATCGCCTCGACGAGCGCACCGTCGAGTTGCAGACCAGGCCGATGCGACGCCACGCTCGTATGCAGCGCGTCCCATCCCGTGCGCAGCGCGTTCGCATCGGCGAGGCCGACGATCACGCCGCCCACGTCACTCTTGTGCGGCAACTCGCTAGCCTGAGCCTTGAGCACGACGGGATAGCCGATTTCGTCAGCGATCCTGAGCGCTTCGTCGAGCGTCGTTGCGAGACGCCCCGGCGGGACAGGAAGGCCGGCGGCGGCGAGCCACTGCTTGCCCTGATATTCGGCGAAGATGCCGTTGGCGGGCACCGGACCGGGCAACGCAATCGCTTCGGGCTGCGCGGCCGATGCGCGGCCCGCGCGCTGCAACGATTCGCCGTAAGCGGCGACGCGCGCGCAGGCCCGCAGCGCGCGATCCGGCGAGCGGAAGAACGGCACGCCGCTCGCGGCGATTGCGTCGACGAAGAACGGCTCGAGCGGATTGTTGTCGCCCATCACGGCGAGCACGGCCGGCTTGGTCGCGCGCGCGAGCGCGGGCACGAGGTAATCGGCCTTGTCGCGCTGCGCGATCGGCGGGCCGCCCATGATCGACAGCACGAGGCTGCCGACGTTGGGATCGGCGAGCATCGTGTCGATGAGTTCGCCGATCAGTCCAGGGTTGCGCACGCCGATCGTCGTGTAGTCGAGCGGATTGTCGGCCACCGCGAAGTCCGGCAGCAGTTCCGTCAGTTTCTGGAGCGTGGGTGCCGTCAACGGCGGCAGAGTCAGGCCGATGTCGTCCGCGAAGTCGAGCGTGATGTTCTTCACTGCGCCCGATGCCGTCATCACGGCCGTGCCCGCCGCAGGCGGCACCGGAAAGTGCGCGAGGATCGTCGTCGTATCGAACAGTTCGTCGAGCGAATCGACCACCACAACGCCTTCACGCGCGAGCAGCACGCTCGCCGTCGCGTGATCGCCCGCCAGCGCGCCCGTATGCGACTGCGCCGCTTCGCGCGCCCGCGCGCTCTTGCCGGGCATCAGCATCACGATCGGCTTGCCGGCCGCGCGGGCTTGACGGGCCAGCGCGACGAACGTCTGCGGGCGGCGCACCTGCTCGGCGTAGACGGCGATCGCGCTCGTCTGCGGATCGGCGATGAACCACGCGAGGTAGTCCTCGATGCCGAGCACCGCTTCGTTGCCCGTCGAAACCGCTGCCGTGATCGGCTGCCCGCGGCCCATAAACGCGTCGCGCAGGTTCGCGGCCATCGCGCCGCTTTGCGCGACCACGCCGACACCCTTGCGCCCCGCGCACGGATACGGCGCGATCGCCTCGAAGGTGACGGGCACGCCGGCCTCGAAGTTGGTGAAGCCCATGCAGTTCGGGCCGACCAGCAACATGCCCGAAGCGTTGGCGGCTTGCGTGAGCACCTGCTGTTTGGCGCGGCCTTCGTCGCCCGCTTCCGCATAGCCCGACGCGAAGATGACCGCCGCGCCCGTGCCGCGCGCGCCCAGCGTGCGCACGGCGTCGAGCACGCCCGCTTCAGGAATGGCGAGCACGGCGAGATCGATGCCTTCGGGCAGCGCATCGACGCTTTCCACGCACGCGCGGCCGTTGATTTCCTTGCTGCTGCGCGACACCAGATGGATCTCGCCCGCATAGCCGAAACGCTCGAGGTTCTGCAGCACGAAATTGCCGAACGCGCGCGGGTCGGCGGACGCGCCGACGATCGCTATCGAACGCGGCTTGAGCACGCGTTCGACGGGCAATACGCCAGCCGCATCGGAGAGTGACTTGTTCATCAGGTCATGCCTCTTCTTGATGGAGACCCCGGACTTCGCAAACCAGGATCAGTTCGGATGATGACCATTCTGGCATACCGAATGTGGGTTATCAATACACCAGAGGTACTTTTCTTATGATGGTGTTTTCCCCTACTTCTGCATCGAAGCGCCGTGCGTGACACGGCAACCGCTTGATTTTCCTAGGATTTGTTAATCCATCGAAGAAAATTTGATCTGCCCAAGACAGGCATAAGGCAAATATCTTCTTGAATACCACAATAGCGTATTGGTATATTTAAGGCACCCAACACCGCGCATGACCCTCATGAAATCTGTAGTCGACCCTCACAGCGAGCATGAAAGCGCAACGCTCGACCCGCAACCGGCCGCGCCGCGTACCCGGGCCAGCCTTGCGAACGACATTCGCGAGGCGCTGCAGGCCGAGATCGAGACGGGCCAGCTTGCGCCGGGCATGCCAATTGACGAACGTGCGCTTGCGGCACGCTTCAACGTATCCCGCACGCCCGTGCGTGAAGCGCTCCAGCATCTCGCGGCGCGCGAGCTCGTCGTGATCTCGCCGCGCCAGGGCATTACCGTCGCGCGGCTGTCGATTGCGAAGGTGCGCTCGATGCTCGAATACATCGGCGAACTGGAGGCGCTGTGCGCGCGCTTCTGTGCAAGGCGCGCCAGCGATGCGCAGCGCGAAGCACTCGACCGCGCGCTGATGGCCTGCCAGCAGGCCGCCGTCGAGGGCGATGCGAGCGAGTACGCGCGCGCCAACGCGGCGTTCCACGACGCGATCTACGACGGCAGCCGCAACGAGTGCCTCGCGGGGCAGATCCGCGCGGCGCGGCGTCAGTCGGAGCGCTATCGCGTGGCGGATCTGAGCAACCGCCGCCAGATCAGCCGCTCGCTGCAGGAGCACTTCGAGATCGCCCGCGCGATCCAGGCCGGCGACGAGGCGAAAGCCGCCGACGTGATGCGGCGCCACGTGCCTGCCGGCACGACCGGCTTCTCCGAATTCCTCGCCGCCGTGCCGCGCCACTTTTTCGACTTCGGCGCGGAGTAGCAAGCCAAGCCGCCACCAACACATTGACGGAGACAACATGCCCCACTCGATCGATGTCCCCGGTCTCGCGCACAACGCCCCGATTCCCGTCGGCGCGCGCGTTGCCAACGTGCTGTGCTCGTCGGCGATCGCCGGCAAGGACCCGGCGACGGGCCGGCTGGCCGCCGATCCCGCTGACCAGGCGCGGCTCGCGTTCGACAACCTCCGGCGCTTTCTCGACGCGGGCGGCGCGACGCCCGCCGACGTCGTGAAGCTCACCGTCTACGTGAAAGACGACTCCGTGCGCGAGCACATCAACGCGCACTGGCTCGCGCTCTGGCCCGACCCGGCGCAGCGGCCCGCGCGCCATGTCGTCGTTCACGACCTGCAGCACGGCATGGCGCTGCAACTCGAAATCCTCGCCGTCGCGTCCTGAGCGCCCGGCGGTTCCTTCCAACGCAACGCATCCGCTTACCACAGAGGTCCCAACGTGATCATCGATTCCCACGCCCACGTCGTGATGCCGCCCGAGAGCTTCCGCTACATGGCCGAGCTGATCGGCGGGCGCGCCAATCCGTCGACGAAGCCCAACGTGCCGGACGCCTCCGTGCGCAAGGTGGCCGAAGAGCTCGTGCGCAGCATGGATGCCGTCGGCACCGACGTGCAGTTCATCTCGCCGCGTCCCTATCTGCAGATGCACTCCGTCAAGCCCGCGCGCGTCACCGAACTCTGGTCGCGTCACTGCAACGATCTGGTCGCGCGCTTCGTCGAGATGTTCCCGGACCGCTTTCGCGGCGTAGCGGGCCTGCCGCAGTTCATGAACGAGTCGCCCGCCGTGCGCGCCGTCGCGGAATTGCAGCGCTGCGTGAAGGAACTGGGCTTCGTCGGCTGCCTGCTGAATCCGGACCCGACCGAATCCGAAGGCCCGACGCCGCCGGGTCTCGGCGATCCGTTCTGGTATCCGCTCTACGACGCGATGACGGCGCTCGACGTCCCCGCGCTGATCCACTCGGCGGGCAGTTGCAGCCCGCGCGAGTCGTACACCCTCAAGTTCATCAACGAGGAAAACATCGCGGTCATTTCGCTGCTGGAATCGGATGTGTTCCAGAAGTACCCGGGCCTGAAGATCGTGGTGGGTCACGGCGGCGGCGCGATTCCTTATCAGATGGGCCGCTTTCGCGCGTGGGCCGTGCGCCGCAACCATCCGCAGAGCTTCGACGAGCAGCTGCGCAAGCTCTACTTCGATACCTGCAACTACTCGAAGGAATCGATCGAGCTGCTGCTCAAGGTGGCGGGCACCGACAACGTGCTGTTCGGCACCGAAAAGCCGGGCACGGGCAGCGCGCGCGATCCGCTGTCGGGCCGCGATTTCGACGACATGAAGCCGGTGATCGACAGCATCGAATGGCTCACGGACGAGCAGCGCAGGAACGTGTTCGAGTGCAACTGCGCGCGCGTCTATCCGCGTGCATTCCGCCACTACCAGGAGGCCTGATCATGGCGATGACCGTCGAAGAGAACGACCTGCTCACGCGCGTCGAACGCGGCGCGCCGATGGGCGAAATGATCCGCCAGCATTACTGGATTCCCGCCGTGCCGTCGGCCCGGCTCGAAGCGGACGGCGCGCCCGTGCTCGTGCGCCTGCTCGGCTCAGACTACGTGGCGTTTCGCACCACCGACGGCCGCTCGGGGTTGATCGACGAGCGCTGCCCGCATCGCAAGACGTCGATGATGATGGCGCGCAACGAGCACAACGGCCTGCGCTGCATCTTCCACGGCTGGAAAGTGGACGTCGAAGGCAAGGTCGTCGAGGCGCCGAACCAGGTCGGCGACCAGGCGCAGTTCTGCAAGCGCGTGAAGACGAGCCAGTACGGCGTCGAGGAACGCGGCGGCATCGTCTGGGTGTGGCTCGGCAAGGGCGATACGCCGCCGCGCTTTCCCGACCTGCCCTTTACGCATCTGCCCGCCGACCAGCGCTCGGTGACGAGCGTCGAGGTGCCGACCAACTGGGTGCAGGGCGTGGAGGCGTCGATGGATTCGTCGCACGTGGGCGTGCTGCATGAATCCACCACGCAGATCACGGCGGGCGGCGGCAACGAGCGCATGCACATGACGAAGGCGCTCGCACCGCGTCTGGAATTCGAGGAGCGGCCGTACGGCTATCGCTACGCGGCGCTGCGCGATCTGCCCGACGACAAGGTGTACGCGCGCGTGAACAACTTCGTGATGCCGTGGTACGGCATCATCTGCGCGCCGGATGCGAACGGGCCGAGCACGGTGTTCTTCTCGACGCCCATCGACGACGTTACACATCGCGCGTGGTTCGTGCACTTCAATCCCACGCGCAAGCTCGGCATGACGGTGATGTCGGCTACGCCGGACGTCTGGAATTTTCCGCCGCTGCCGCCCGGCACGCGCGCGACGGCCTTCGGCCAGAACCGCGACCTCATGAAGCGCGGCCACGCGACGGGCTTTCATCAGCATCTCGGCACCGAAGACTTCGCGATGTTCCTCGGCCAGGGCCCGATTGCGGACCGCACGAACGAGCAGCTCTGCTCCGCCGACGGCGCCGTGCTGCGCGTGCGCGCGCTGCTGCTGAAGTCGGCGCGCGAGTTCATCGCAGGCAAGACGCCGACGCTCGCTGACAACCCCGAGCTCGACTACTCGCGCGCGATCTCGATCGGCGGCGTGCTGCCGGCGGGCACGGACTGGCGCGTGCTCGCGGAAACCGCTTAACCCGGAATGACTTCGACGCTGGAATGACTCCGATGCTTGCCCCCATGCTGCTTACGCTGCGCGTCGCCGCGATCGACGCACTGACTCCGCTGATCAAGACGTTCACGCTCGAAGCCGCGGACGGCACGCTGCTGCCCGGCTTCGAGCCGGGCGCGCACCTGCAGGTCGAAATACCGTCCGCCACGGGTGGCGCGCCGCAGTGGCGCTCGTATTCGCTGATCCACACGGACACGGGCGCCCATCCGCGCGACGGCGTACCCACGTACCGGCTCGGCGTCCGCCGCGAGGACGAAGGCTGCGGCGGCTCGCGCCACATGCACGCGCTCGAAGCGGGCGCGATGCTCAACGTTCGCGCGCCCGTCAATCACTTCCCGCTCGCCGCGCCGCCGCGCGTGCTGCTGATCGCAGGCGGCATCGGCATCACGCCGATCGTCTCGATGGCGGCCGCGCTTGTCGCGCAGCAACGCGATTTCGAGCTGCATTTCAGCGGGCGCACGCGCGACGCGTTGCCGTTCGTCGACGAGCTGCGCGCGCTCGCGGGCGAACGGCTCGCGCTGCACGCCGACGACGATCCCGCCACGCGCCTGTCCGTCGACTCGCTGCTCGACGATGCGCAGGTGAACCAGCCGATCTACGTGTGCGGCCCGGCCGGCATGATCGACGCGGTGCTCGCCGCCGCGCGCAAGCGAGGCTGGCACGACTGCGATCTGCACTACGAGCTGTTCACGGAAGCCGCGCCGCAAGAAGGCGACGCCGCCTTCGAAGTCGAGCTGCGCTCGTCGGGCGAGCGGCTCATCGTACCCGCCGACAAGTCGCTGCTCGACACCCTCATCGAACACGGCGCCGACGTCATGTACGACTGCCGCTCGGGCTACTGCGGCCTGTGCTCGACCCGCGTCTGCAGCGGCGACATCGAGCACCGCGACACGTATCTGTCCGACGCGGACAAGGCGGGCGGCAAGGTCATGCAGGTCTGCGTATCGCGCTGCAAGGGCGGCCGCCTCGTGCTCGACATCTGATCCATTCAAACGGAATTCTCATGAGCGAAACTCTCGTTACCTACGAACTCGATGGCCCGGTCGCCCTGATCGGCCTGAACCGTCCCGACAAGCGCAACGCGATCAACGAAGACCTGATCGCGCAACTGCGTGATGCCGTCGTGCGCGCCGGCGAAGAGGCGGACGTCGGCGTGCTGTTCGGGCACGGCGGCAACTTCAGCGCGGGCCTCGACCTGCGCGAGGCGCTCGCGCGCGCGAGCGGCCAAAGCGCGCCGCCGCGCAAGCGCCGCCGTCACTCGTGGCATGAAGTGTTCGACATCATCGCGCGCGGCCCGATCCCGTTCGTCGCGGCGCTGCATGGCGCGGTGGTCGGTGGCGGGCTCGAACTCGCGACGGCCGCGCATGTGCGCGTCGGGGACGATTCGGCGTTCTTCGGCCTGCCCGAAGGCCAGCGCGGCATCTTCGTGGGCGGCGGCGGCACGGTGCGCATCCAGCGCGTGATCGGCTACAGCCTGATGGCGGACCTGATGCTCACGGGCCGCCTGCTGTCCGCCGAAGAGGGCCTGCGCGAGCACGTCATCACGTATCTGACGCCCGCCGGCGCAGCGCTCGGCAAGGCGAAAGAACTGGCCGCGAAGATCGCGCGGAACGCGCCCGATACCAACTGGCGCATCACGAACCTGCTGCCGCGCGTGAACGATCTTTCGCACGAGGACGGCCTTTTCCTCGAATACATGAGCTCGAATATGGCGCGCTCGCCCGAGACCGCGAAGCGCCTGCAGGAATTCGTCGACGGCAAGGCGAAGCCGCTCGAGCGTCCCGACACTCGCAAGACCCCGGCATGAGCCGGGCATGAGGCGCAACGAATCATGAACAAGGCAAACGAATTGAATCCGCAGGAAGAAGCCGCGCGCGAAGCGGCGCTCGCGCACGTGAAGGCAGCGGAGCAAGCCGCCGCGCAGATTCCCGTCGGCGATGCCGCGCCGCGTCCGATCGCGCAGGCCGCCGTGATCGGCGCGGGCACGATGGGCGGCGGCATCGCGATGGCGCTCGCCGCAGCGGGCATCCCCGTTACGTTGATCGACGCGAGCGGCGAAGGCCTCGCGCGCGGCCTCGCCCGCATCCGCGACAACTACGACAGCAGCGTGAAGCGCGGCAAGCTCGACGCCGCCGTGCGCGACGAGCGCATCGCGCGCATCACGGGCTCGCTCGCGATCGCCGACGTGAAGCGCGCCGATATCGTGATCGAAGCGGTATTCGAGGATCTCGCGCTCAAGCAGGACATCTTCCGCGAGCTCGACGGGCATGCGAAACCGGGCGCCGTGCTCGCCACCAACACGTCGGGTCTCGACATCGACGAGATCGCCGCCGTCACGCAACGCCCCGCCGACGTGGTCGGCGCACACTTCTTCAGCCCCGCGCACGTGATGCGCCTGCTCGAAGTGGTGCGCGCAGCACGGACCGCGGACGACGTCGTCGCCACGCTGATGGATCTCGGGCGCCGGATGGGCAAGGTATCGGTGCTGGCGCGCATCTATCCGGGCTTCATCGGCAATGCGCTCTTTCGCAACTACAACCGCGAAGCGCACTTTCTCGTCGAGGACGGCGCGCTGCCGCACGAGGTCGATGCGGCGCTCAAGGACTTCGGCTACGCGATGGGCATCTTCGCCGTGCATGACATGGCGGGCAATGACGTGGGCTATCAGACGCGCAAGGCGCAAATGGCGACGCGCCCCACCGACCGCCGCTGGAACGACCTGATCATGAAGCTCGTGGAGATGGGGCGCCTCGGTCAGAAGAGCGGCAAAGGCTGGTATCGCTACGAACCGGGCAGCCGCGAGCCGCTGCGCGATGCCGAACTCGAACGCTTCATCGTCGAGGAATCGGGACGCCTCGGCATCGCGCGGCGCCCCATCTCCGCCGACGAGATCGTCAAGCGCTGCGTGTACGGCATGATCAACGAAGGCGCGAAGCTGCTGGAACAGGGCATCGCCTTGCGCGCGAGCGACATCGACGTGGTCTATGTGACGGGCTACGGCTTCCCCGCCCATCGCGGCGGCCCGATGTACTACGCGGATCAGATCGGCGTCGCCAACGTCTATCGCGACGTGAAGCGGTTCTACGACGAGTACGGCTACTGGTGGAAGCCGGCGCCGCTGCTCGAAAAACTCGCGGCGACGAATGGCCAGTTCGGCCGGTTCGCCGATCTGTGATCGCTACTCGCCGCGTGTCTGAATAAAGCAGGATGCGGGGCCGTGCGCCCCGCTTTTCATAGGGTCACGCGCGCGGATCGCGCGTTCGGCGCAGAGTCAGCGCGGCGGTTACTCGTCGCCGTGCGCGTCGTCCTCGGCGTCCGCCCCGGCTGCCGCTGCTTCGCGCGCCATGCCCGGCGGCGCGTCGTTGAAGAACTCGGCCGGCAACGTCGCGAGAAATTCGGAAAAGCCCGCGTCGCCGCCCGGCGAATGCTGCGCCATGACTTCTTCGGCCGTCACCTCGTCACCTGAGAGCAACGCCTGCGCAAGCCGCTTGTGATCGGCGATGACCTTCTCGCGCCGGCTGGGCGCGAGAAACAGCTTGGGCCGGTAGCGCGAGACCAGGCGGCGGATCGAACGGATCTGATCGGCCAGGTAGTCGTTATGGCAAGCCTGGCAGATCACTTCGTGGAATTCCGCGTTGGCGCGCGCGAAACGGCGCGCATCGCTCTGATTCAGCGCGTCGACGCCGTCGTCGATCGTGCGCTCCAGCTCGACGCGTTGCGCGTCGTTCATGCGCCGCGCGGCCAGTCGCGCCGACACGGATTCGAGTTCGTGCAGCAGCTCGAGCATGTCGCGCAGCTGCGGGATGGTCATCTTCGTGACGAACACGCCCTGGCGCGGCACGATCTGCACGTACTGCTGCGCGGCAAGCTGCTGCAACGCCTCGCGAATCGGCGTGCGGGACACGTTGAAGCGCGCAGCCAGCGCGCGCTCGTCGAGCGCCGCACCGGGGACAAGCTCACCTCGCTCGATTTCCGATTCGAGGAGCGCCTTGATTTCGACCGAACGGCTCAGTTTGGGAGGCTGACTCATTGAATGACAGACAGTGGGTTCTGGATGGCCAACGATCGCGGCGAAAGGCCAGCGAAGGCGCTTGAAATTCATATAATACCTTGCAGGTATACCAAAAGCCCGACTTCGTGTCACATCCTTTGTCTCGAACTCTCGAACAACAGGAAACGCCCCTGTCCCGGCTCTTGCGGCCGGGCGCAGGGGCGTCACGCCGGCGCAGCAGAACTAGAAAAGATGGCGGATGCCGATCTGAGCGGCCACCTGGTTGGACGTGGTGGAAGCGAGATTGCCGAACAGCGAGCCGCCCGCGCCCGGCACCGAGTACGGCGTCGAGACGAGGAAGTTGTCGGCGAACTTCTGGCCTGCGAACGCGTGCTGCCAGACGCCGAACATATATACGTCGGTGCGCTTCGAGAGGCGGTAGTCGATCCCGGCGGTGTAGAGATCGTACTTGCCGAGCTTATGTTGATCGACGTACGTGAATCCGCCGCCGACCGTGAGAAAAGGCGAGAACTTGTAGCTCGTGCCCACCTCGTACGCGCCGACCGTGACCACGCCTCGCGGGCTCTGCGAAGCATTCGTGTAGGTGTACACGCCGTTGACCGACCACGCGTCGGTCACGTTCACCATGCCGCCGATGGCGACCGTATAGATCGATTTCGCGTTGAGCGCGACCTGCGCCATCGTCCCGACGCCGCGTGCCGCGTTGCCGCCATCCGTCTTCGTGAAGGTGGCGGCCATCGAATAAGGCGCGTTGAACGAGCCCGTCGGACTGAACTTGATGCCCGCGCTGATCACGCGCGGGTTGCCCGTCGGCGTGCCCGCGAAGCCGTTCGGGATGTTCGTGAAGCCGTACATCACGCCCGCGCCGAAGCCGTGCCAGTTCGGCGTTTCATAGCGCACCATGTTGCTGACCGGTTCGCCCGCGAGGCGGTCGATGTCGTACGCGCCGTGAAACGCGTACGAAGGCGCGAACTGCGCGACGTTCGTGTAGTAGGACACGTAGTCGTAGATGAAATCGTAGTCGTAGCCGGCGAGCAAGGTGCCGAACCTGTCGCTCGAAATGCCGACATAGGCTCGGCGTCCGAACAGTGCGCCGCCGTGGCTCGCCGTGCCCGTGTTCAACGAGAAGCCGTTCTCCAGCGTAAAGATCGCTTTCAGGCCGCCGCCGAGATCTTCGACGCCTTTCAGGCCCCAGCGCGACGCCTGGTTGATGCCGTCATCGAGTCTCCACAGCGAATGGCCGCCTGCGTTGCTCACATAGGTGATGCCATCGTCGATGATTCCGTACAGCGTCACGCTGCTCTGCGCGTGCGCCGACCCCGCCAATGCGGCTGCCAGCGCGCTCACCACTAACTTCTTCTTCACTTGACGATCTCCTCCATGTATTGCGGGCTACACGGCCCGCTTTATTGACGCGTTGGTGCCATCGGCTGCTGCCGGCTTGGAACTGCTGTTGCGAGACAGGTGACGCGAGGCAAGGAAGTAATGCACGGACGACCACATGAGCGCGACGCTGACGGCGAGCATTGCGTAGCGCACGCCGTACGCCGATGCGTCGTGGCAGGCGGCCGCGAAAGGCCCGTGAACCTGCGCAGCCGGCCCATGCCCGCCATGTGCGCCGCCCGCCGCGCACACCTGGCTGAACTGGCCCTGCGTGAAAAGACGCGCGGCGAAACGGTCGCTGAGCAGGCCGACGGTTGCCGGGCCGAGTCCCTGGCCGACCAGATTCATGACCAGGAATACGCAGGCCGATGCCGTGGCGCGCATGCGCGGCTCGACGATGCTGTGCACGACCGCGAAGGTCGGACCGTTCCACATGCTCAGCATCACCGTAGCGACGAAGATCAGCGCCACTGCGACGGGCCACTGCCCCAGCATGAAGGCGGTCGCGACGAGCGGGAAACCGATCGCCGTGCCGAGCGCGGGTATCCATGCATACCAGCGGCGGTTCTTCGCACCCGCCCAGTCGGCGGCCACGCCGCCTAGCGTGTTGCCGAGAATGCCGCCCACGCCGATCACGAGGCCGAAGATCAGGCCAGCCTGCGCATAGCCGAGTCCAAAGACGCGCGTCAGATAGACGGGGATGAACAGGTTGACCCCGTACTGCGCGAACGCTCCGATCACGGTGCCGAGCAGCATCTGCACGAACGCGCGGCTCCCGAACAGGACGGCGAGCACTTCGCGCAGCGGTGGCACGCTCGCGGCGAATTGCGCGCCGCCCTCTTCTGCGCCGCCCCGCCGCGGCTCGCGCAGCGTGACCCAGGCGAGCAGGCCGAATACGAGCCCCGGCAGGCCGACCACGTAAAACACCGGACGCCAGCCCATGTGCTGCACCATCCAGCCGCCGCCGAGCGCGCCAACCAGCACGCCGAGCGGCGGCCCCAGCGCGTAGATCGACAGCGCGCTCGCGCGGCGGCGCGGCCCGAACTGGTCGGAGATCAGCGAATGCGCGGTGGGCGTGCTGCCCGCCTCGCCGATACCGACGCCAAGCCGGTAGATCAGCAGCTGCCAGTACGCGCCCGCCGTGCCGCACAGCGTCGTCATCACCGACCACGCGCCGATCGACAGCGCGATCAGCACGACGCGATTGAAGCGCTCCGCGAGACGCGCAATCGGCAGCCCGAGCAGCGAATAGAAAATCGAGAACGCCAGCCCGTTCAGCAGGCCGAGCTGCAAATCGCTGAGGTTCATCTCGACCTTCATCGCCTGCCCGACGACCGCGACGATGATCCGGTCGATGAAGCTCGATGCGTAGATCAGGACCAGTACCAGCAAAAACCAGCGGCGATACCAGCCGGTTGCCGGGCTGGCTTCCACGTTCTGGGCTGTCAGTTCCTTCATTCGTGGTGTCTCCGGGATGAGCTTCGAGTCGCGAACGATTCGCCATTTGTATGCCACGAAGCGTGTTGTGGAATTTTTTAAGGATTCTCTAGCATAATTTGGGGGTGTGCAAGGACAACTCACGGCAAATGCATCATCGTTTTCACCTAAGCGAGCTGGCATGCGAAATCAGGCGGAATTCGGTGAACGAAACAAAGCCGCGGCGATGCGGGTCGCGCGCGAAAGGTCGCGTGAATAGCGTTTGCGAGTGGAAGGCTGGAAGCTGGAACGGCAGCAGCGGATAGGCCTCGCAGCACGTCTTTTGCACAGGCGTGCATGCGCTCCATTGCGGCTGCGTTGCGTGAGCGTGAGCGCCGTCCTGTACGTGCAGAACGGGCGATGTGGAGCCGGAGGCAGAACGGCCTCCGGCAAGTTGCTGGTCGCGTTGGTACCGTGTTTTGCCGCTTGTTGCCGCAGCCGCAGAAGTCAATGCAACGATTGCTCTGCGCCTGGCGTTACGTCTCGTGCATCAGTGCTGAAAGAAGTCCAGCACCATGCGATTGAACTTCTCCGCATGTTCCCACTGCACCCAGTGGCCGCAGCGGTTGAAGATATGAAACTCCGCATTCTGCAGGCCCCAGACCAGACGCAGGCCTACATCGAACGGCACGAAGCGATCATCGCGGCCCCAGATGATGAGCGTCGGCGCGGCGATTTCGCCGAGGCGCGGACCGTAATCCGTGAACTGCTTCGGATTGGCGGCGAGGCTCTTGACCCAGTTATCGAGGTGATCGCGCCGTGCCAGGATATTGGCCAGGCGGGTCTTCATCAGGTCTTCGGTCAGCGAGCTCGGGTCGTACACGAAGACGTCGAGCATGCGTTTGAGGTTCTCCAGCGTCGGTTCGCGATAGACCAGGTTCAGCAGCTTGATGCCTTCCGTCGGCATCGGCACGAACTGGCTCGGGCCGCCTGTGCCGCCGCCCATCAGGATCAGCTTGCCGACGCGCTCCGGGTACGACAGCGCAAACGCGACTGCGCTATGTCCGCCCATCGAGTTGCCGACGATATGCACGCGCTCGATCCCGAGCACGTCGAGCACGCGCTTCAGGACACGCCCGTTCAGATCCGAACGCGAGCCCGTATTGAGCACTGCATCGCTCTTGCCGAAACCAGGGCAGTCCAGCAGGATCACGCGATAGCCGGCCGCCACGAGCGGCTCGATGTTACGGTTGAAGTTCGCCCAGCCGCTCGCGCCAGGACCCGAGCCGTGCAGCATCACGACGGTTTCCTTGCCCTCGCCGATGTCGTTGTAGTGCAGACGCAGCTCCGAGCCATCTTCCATCACGCTCACGAACTTGCTGGTCGCGGCTTCGCTTTGTACTTGCGTCGTAGTCATATCGGATTCCTTCGATTCAGATTGATTCGGTACTCACAGCGCCGGACGCGATGAGCGTCTCGCGCGGAAACTTCGCGACCACCACGAGCGCGCCGAGCGCCGCGATCGCGATCAACGGAATGCTCGCGGCGACGAGCATCGACGGGCTTTGTCCGATCGCGAACAGTTGCCCTGCGATCAGCGGACCGACGATCGAGCCCAGGCGTCCCACGGCGACGGCGGCACCCACGCCGGTGCCGCGCACCTGTGTCGGATACGCGTTGCCGGCGAGCGCATACAGCACCGACTGTCCGCCGACCAGGAAAAGCCCCGCGAGCAGCCCGCCGCATGCCATCGACACGCTGCCCGTCGCCCCCGCGAGCGCCGCCAACGCGGCCGCGATGCCGACGTACATGCCCATCACGGTCGGCTTCTTGCCGATGCGGTCCATCAGCCCCGCGATCACGATTGCGCCAATGCCCCCGCCGATGTTGAACATCATCTGCACGACGCCCGCCTGGACTCGCGTGAGGCCACGAGCGATCACCATCGACGGCAGCCAGTTGATCAGGAAGTACAGCACGATCAGCGTGCCGAGATAGCTGATCCACAGCGCGAACGTCGTGCTCGCGCGGCCCTCTTTCCACAGCGCCTGCGCGACGCTCGACGACGCTGCGCGATGCGCGTTCTGGCCGAGCGCGACGAAGTGCGTCGACTCCTTCATGAAGCAAGCTAGCAGCGGCAAGGTCAGCAACGGCCCGACGCCGCCGACATAGAAGATATGCCGCCAGCCATCGTCGCCGGGACTGACGATGCCGATCACGGCCGCGAGCGCCGCGCCGAACGGCATGCCGCAGTACATCGCGCCAACGGCCGTGCTGCGATGATCGGGATGCGCCGCTTCGGCGCACAGCGCGATCAGGTTCGGCATTGCCGCGCCGAGCCCGAGGCCAGTGAGAAAGCGCGCGGCAAGCAGGCTGTTCAGGTCCCAGACCTGCGTCGTCACAATCGAAAAGATGCCGAACAACGCGACGGACAGCATCAACACGCGCTTGCGCCCGATACGGTCCGCGAGCCTTCCGCCGATGGCCGCGCCCGGCAGCAGTCCGAGCGCGCCGATGCTGAACGCCCAGCCAAGCTGCGCGACGGCGAGATGGAATTCGCGCGCCATGCGCGGCGCGGCAATGCCCGTCGATTGCAGGTCGAGCCCTTCCAGCAGCGCGACCGCGAGGCAGAGGCCGATCGTGAGCGCGCCGCTCGTGCGCGTGGGCAGATTCGTTGACGCTTTCATCCATGTCTCCAATTGTGAATCGAGCGGCGTTTCTGGTGACGCCTTGCTCCGCTTCGTTTCGCGCGAAAACAGCGCTTAGGATTGCGCTTCGGGTTCGCGCTTCTTCAGATCGAGCGCGACGTCGACGATCATGTCCTCCTGGCCGCCGACCATGCGGCGCTTGCCCAGTTCGACAAGAATGTCGACGGTCTTCAACCCATACTTTTTCGCGGCGATTTCCGAATGGCGCAAGAAGCTCGAATAGACGCCCGCATAACCGAGCGCGAGCGTTTCGCGATCCACGCGCACAGGGCGGTCCTGCAACGGACGCACGATATCGTCGGCGGCATCCATCAGCGTGTAGAGGTCGGTGCCGTGGTTCCAGCCGAGACGCTCGGCCGCCGCGATGAACACTTCGAGCGGCGCATTGCCCGCACCCGCGCCCATGCCCGCAAGACTCGCGTCGATGCGCTCGCATCCCTCTTCGACGGCAACGATCGAATTCGCGACGCCCAGGCTCAGGTTGTGATGCGCGTGCATGCCCGTTTGCGTCTCCGGTTTCAGAGCACCTTTGATCGCACGGAAACGATCGCGCACGTCGCTCATGTTCAGCGCGCCGCCCGAATCGACCACGTACACACAGTTCGCGCCGTAGCTTTCCATCTTCTTCGCTTCGATCGCGAGGTTCTCCGGCGTCGTCATATGGCTCATCATCAGAAAGCCGACCGTGTCCATGCCGAGCTCGCGCGCGTATTCGATATGCTGCTTCGAGATGTCTGCTTCCGTGCAATGCGTCGCGATGCGCACGACGCGCGCGCCGGCGTCATACGCGGCCTTCAGATCGTGAATCGTGCCGATGCCGGGCAGCAGCAGCGTCGCGATCTGCGCGTGCTTCACGACGTCGGCGACGGCTTCGATCCATTCGAGATCGCTGTGCGCGCCAAAGCCATAGTTGAAGCTCGATCCTTGCAGACCGTCGCCGTGTGCGACCTCGATGCTGTCGACCTTCGCATCATCCAGCGCGCGAGCGATCCGCTGCACGTCGTCGATCGAATACTGATGACGGATCGCGTGCATGCCGTCGCGCAGCGTGACGTCGGAGATATAGAGTTTCTTGCTCATATGTGTGTGCTCCTCAGGCCTCTGCATTCACGAGCGCGGCGGAACTCATGGCCATGCGCTCGGCCGTCGCGAGCGCGGCGGAAGTCATGATGTCGAGATTGCCCGCATAGGCGGGAAGGTAATGCGCGGCGCCCTCCACTTCGATGAAGATCGACGTCTTCAAGCCGCTGAAACGGCCAAGGCCCGGAAGGTTGAGCGGCGCATCGGCGGGAATGTCGTCGAACTGCACTTTCTGCTTCAGGCGATAGCCGGGCACGTACGCGTTCACGGAGGCCGCCATCTGTTCGACGGACGCTTCGATCTGCGCGCGGTCCGCCGCTTCCGACAGCACGTAGACAGTGTCGCGCATCATCAGCGGCGGCTCGGCGGGATTCAGCACGATGATCGCCTTGCCCTTGCCTGCGCCGCCGACAGCCTCGATGGCCTTCGATGTGGTTTCGGTGAACTCGTCGATATTCGCGCGCGTGCCCGGGCCCGCCGACTTGCTGCTGATCGATGCGACGATTTCCGCGTAATGCACCTTCGCGACGCGCGACACGGCCGCGACCATCGGAATCGTCGCCTGGCCGCCGCACGTGACCATGTTCACGTTCGGCGCATCGAGATGCGCGTCGAGATTGACGACGGGCACGCAGTACGGACCGATCGCGGCGGGTGTCAGGTCGATCATGCGGATGCCGGGCTTGAGCTTGCGCAGGAACGCATCGTTCTTCACGTGCGCGCCCGCCGACGTCGCGTCAAACACGAAGTCGATCTCATCGAAAACGGGCAGCCGCGCCAGCCCTTCGACGCCTTCATGCGTGGTCGCAACGCCCAGGCGCGCGGCGCGCGCGAGGCCATCGGATGCGGGATCGATGCCGACCATCGCCGCCATCTCAAGATGCTGCGCGTGGCGCATGATCTTGATCATCAGGTCCGTGCCGATGTTGCCCGAGCCGATGATCGCGGCCTTGCGTCTGGATTTGTCGATTGCCATCTGTGTCTCCGTATGAATCAGGCGAACGCGGCGCGCACGCTGCCGAGTCCTTCTATCTGCACTGTGTACGTGCCAGGCTGCTTGACGGCCGCCATCGGGCCGAGCGCGCCCGTGAGCACGACGTCGCCCGCGCGCAGCGGCGTGCCGAGCTGAACCATGCGGTCCGCGAGCCATGCCGCCGCGTTGAGCGGATTGCCGAGGCACGCCGAGCCGTTGCCGCGCGACAGCACTTCGCCGTCTTGCGCGAGCGTCATCGCGCAGGCCGTCAGGTCGACGTCGCGCAACGGCACGGGCCGGCTGCCAAGCACGAAGAGCGCACTCGATGCGTTGTCCGCGACGGTATCGACGAAGCGGATGTCCCAATTCTGCACGCGGCTGTCGACCACTTCGATCGCGGCGAGCGCATAGGCCGTCGCGCCGATCAGGTCCGCGAACGTGTGCCTGTCCGCCGTCAGATCGCGCTCCAGCACGAGCGCGATTTCCGCTTCCACTTTTGGCTGAATGAGCGTCGAGAGCGGCATCGGCTGGTTGTCGCCATACGCCATCGACGCGAACAGCGTGCCGAAGTCCGGCTGATCGACGCCCAACTGTTGCTGCACGGCGAGCGACGTCAGCCCGATCTTTCTGCCGACGATGCGCTCGCCGCTCGCGCAGCGCAGATCGACATTCGCTTGCTGGACCGCGTAAGCGAAAGCGGCATCGTCGGCCGCGATTTCCGTGCGCACGGGCGCAACGGGTTGACGCGACGCTTCCGCTTCGCGCAGACGCGCGGCGATCGACTGAGCGGCTTTTTGGTTCACCATGGGGAGTCTCCTGTTATCTGTTGTCATGCAGTCGCGGGCGTCGTGGCGATCGACACATGCCGCGCCGCGTGCTGATCGTCGAGCGAGTGTGCGTGCATCGCGCCGAAGCCCGCGATCCACTCGGGAATCGCGCGGTAATAATCGATCGATGCTTCATACGGTCCGCACGCCGCGAGCGCGCCGAATGCCGCGACCCACGTGCGGATCTCATGTGCGGACTTGCCGCCTTCGCGTGTGATCGCATCGTTGGTGAAGCCGTCTGCTGCCGCGACTTCGCCGCTCTTGAGCAGATCGAGGAACACGCGGTCCCACGCGGGATTGAGGGCATGCAGATGGCTGTCGCCCGCTGTGAAGGCCTTCGCGGCGGCGACCGTGCGAGCCTGGCGCGCATCGCGCGATTCACGTGACGGATTGCGTCCGGCGATCAGGCGTTCAGCGACTACGGCGTCCGCGCCTGCGATCTCCGGCACGGGCGGCTCATGCGAAATGCCGCCCGAACCGATCAGCAGCACGCGCCTGTCCATGTGCGCGACGAAGCGGCCGATCGCCTCGCCTAAGAGCCGCGCGCGCCGGCATGAAGCCATCGGCGGCGCGACCGAGTTGATGAACACGGGCACGACGGGATAACGATCGATGCCGCCCGTCAGCACGTCGAGCGCCTGCGCGCAGCCGTGATCGACCTGCATCCGGTACGACACGGCGATGTCGATATCGCTCATCAACGCGGCGTCCGCGAGCGCGAGCGCTGCTTTGCGCGCAACGGGCAGCGGGCCGGCGGGACTGTTGAAATCGCCGATCGCAGTCGCGTTCACGCCGATGCAGAACTGCGGCATCACGTCATAGAAGAAGCCGTTGTAATGGTCCGGCGCGAACACGATCACGAGTTCGGGATCGAACGCGGCGACCCGCTCGCGCGCCGCGCGCTGCACGCGCTCCACTTCGGCGACGACTTCAGGCGCGGGATCGAAGTAGCCGTGCAGCGGCGTGTGCGACATGCATTCGAGTTGAATCTTCGTCATGTCACGCTCCCGCTGCGATGGATTCGCGCGCCGGCAGCGCGTCTTCCGGCAGCGCGTGCTCATCGCTTTCGCATTTCGCAGCGACACCGGACCACGACAGCTTGTCGGCGAGCCGCACGACGTGTTCGGACACGCGCTGCGGCGAGCACATCCCCGCGACGAAGCGATCGGGCCGCAACAGCACGACGGATTCCGGCACGCGCGCAAACCAGTCCTTCATGCGTCCGTCGATATCGCCGATCGCGATCACGCCGTCGGGCACGTCGTCATGAAACTTCAGTTGCGGATCGGGCTTCGCGATCACGAAGCAGCCGCCAATCGATATCCAGATGCGGCGCGCTTCGGGCGTCAGGCCGAAAGTCGGGTCCGCGCCCCAGCCGACCATCGCGAAACGGTTGCCGATCGCATCGTCGAAACGCACGATGCTGCCGTCTTCGAGCCGCACGAGCGGCTGGATGAACATGCGGCCGATGGGCGTCGCCGCGGAAGGATCGCGCCCATGCACGACGCGTCCAATGAACGACTCGCGCTTCTCGCTCATCAGGCCGAGCAGACGCCCCGGCGCGGAATGTCCGGCTTTGGCGAGCACGCGTGCGAGCCATCCATCGCGGCGTTTGCGGCTGTTCGTCAGCACGACGCCTTCTTCGTAGCGCGGCATCGGCTTGAAGCGCATTTCGACGAAATAGCGCTTGACGGAAGGCAGCACGTTGAACGTGCTCACGAAAGCGTCGCGCGCTTTCATGCCGAAGCGGCTCGTCGGCGCGAAGATATCGCCGGCCACTTCCGAAAGATGGATCATCGAGCGCGCATGCGCGCGGCGCTCCATCGTGTACGTATCGAGCAGCGTGTCGCGCGCTTGCCCTTTCACCACCATCGCGAGCTTCCAGCCGAGGTTGCTCGCGTCACGGATGCCGCTGTTGTAGCCCTGCCCTTGCCACACAGGCATGATGTGCGCGGCGTCGCCCGCGAGAAGGACGCGGTTCATGCGGAACGTGCTCGCGAGGCGCGCATTGTGTGTGTAGACGCGCTTGCGGATGTAGTCGACCTTGTCGGGCTCGGCGACCACGTTGCGCATCAGCGCCGCCATGTTCTCCGGCTTCGACAGATCTTCTTCCGTTTCACCCGGCATCACCATGAACTCGAAACGACGGATGCCATGCGGCAGCGCCGCCGACACATAAGGCCGCTTCTCATCGCAATGCAGATAGATGTGCGGCGAGCCGATAGGATCGTTGCGCACGTCGATCACGATCCACTGATTCGGCTTCGTGCGTCCTTCGAACGGCACGTTCAGCATGCGCCGCACGAAGCTGTTGCCGCCGTCCGCGCCGACCGTCCACGCGGCACGGATCGTCCTTTTCTCGCCGTTCGACGCGGTGGCTTCGATCGTCACGCCTTCGTCGTCCTGCGCGAAGCTGTCGACGGCATGGCCGAGCAGCGTCTGTACATGCTCGAAGCGTTTCAACCCGCCGTACAGGATCTGGTCCGCGAGCGGTTGAATGAAGGCGTTGCGGCGCGGCCAGCCGAATTCGTCGGTGCGCGGCTCGATCGACGCGAAGCATTCGCCCTTCAGCGTGAAGCGCATCCAGTGATTGGGCGTCGTATGCGGCAGCAGTTCGTCGGCGAGACCGACCGACTGGAACACGCGCAGCGCTTCATCGTCGAGGCCGATCGCGCGCGGATAATCGATGATCTGCTCGAGCTTTTCGATGATGACGACGCGCACGCCCTGCAAGCCAAGCAGGTTGCCGATCATCAGACCGACGGGGCCTGCGCCGATGATCGCGACGTCGGTTTCAATGAGGTGAGCGCGACCGTTACCGGCCGCCGTATCGAAGGCGGAACTCATGACTGTCTCCATCCATGGATGGTGTTGAATGTTCTTGCGCACCGTCGTGCATGACGGACTGCGGGACTGCGAGGAACGGCATCGGCGGGTGTGCCGCGTTGCCCGTTCAGGTTTTGATGGCAGTCTATGGGCCGCCCCGCGATGCCCTCAACAAAATCTCGAAAATGTGCATAGAATGCACATTGCTGAATTAAAAGGTGATTTTTGTCGTGACGACGTACACGAACGTGAGGGGACTGGCACGCGGGCTACAGGTGCTGAGGGCGCTGAACGCGATGGAAAACGGCCGCGCGACGAGCCAGCAGATTGCGGACATCACGGGCCTGCACCGCACCACAGTGCGCCGCCTGCTCGAAACGCTGATGGAAGAAGGCTTCGTGCGCCGAAGCAATTCCGACGACAGCTTTAGGCTGACACTCGCCGTGCGCGCGTTGAGCGAAGGCTTCACGGATACCGAACGGATCGCGACCGTCGCGCCGCCGATCATGGGTCAGTTGCTGCAACGCGTCGCGTGGCCTTCGGACCTCACGACACCCGATGGCGACGCGATGATCATCCGCGAGACGACGCATCGCTTTAGCCAACTGTCGTTTCATCGCGCGATGGTCGGGCGGCGTCTGCCGATTCTTCTGACGGCAGCGGGACGCGTGTACTTCGCGATGTGCCCCGATGAGGAGCGCGAGGATATTCTCGACTTGCTGCGCTCGGGCGCGGGCGGAGAGGAACAGCAGGCGCTCGCGAAAAACGATGCGCTCGTGCGGAGTCTCGTCAAGCGCGTACGCGATGACGGCTTCGGTTCGAATCATGGAGACTGGGCAGCGCAGGCGAAGATCAGCGCCGTCGCGGTGGCGATCGTGTCGCACGAGCGCGTGCTCGCGAGCCTGAATGTCGTGTTTCTGTCGCGCGCGTTGAGCCTCGCGGACGCCACGCGGCGTTATGTGCCTGAGTTGCAGAAGGCAGCCGCCGAGATGGTGGCGGCGCTCGATGCCGTCGAGCACCAGTCGCGTGGCGGTGATGCTGCGTAACGGCGGCATGCGGCGAGGTTGAGAAACGATCGTAGCCGGGGGCAAACATAGCTGGTACCGACCCGGCGTGGTCCCTCGACGTCAATCACTCTGCGAGACTCCTTCTTGAGTGCAACGGCCATTGGCCATTGCATTGCGATGGCTGGTCAGCGTGGTCAGGGCGCGCCACATGCTGGTCCATAAAATACCGAAAGCCCTTGGGAACAAGTCCTTGCACTCATCAAGCCCTTGCGCCAGCCGGCCGCTTCGCTTCAGCTAAGGCCGCCCCTCGCTCTGTACTTCTGTTGCCTTGCTGAGTTCTCCAATGAGGATCTGCGCGATGGAGTTTGCGGGCGCGCGGCCGTCGGGCGCCGCAGCCGTCGTCGCCCATACGACGATCGTCGTTTTCGATGCCGGATCGTAGCCCATGAACGTATTGAATCCGGGAATTTCGCCCGTGTGCCCGTAAAACGTGCCGAATTTGGCAAGGCCGAGGCAGTAACTGGCGGCCATCGGGTCTGACGGCTGGACCGACCGGCAACTGGCGAGCCTTTGTGCCTGCAAATCGGCGTTCAGATAGCCGCCGCCGACCATCCGTTGCACGTATGCCGCCAGCTCGTTCACGGTCGAGATGCCCGAGCCGGCGGTCCAGGCCCAGGATGTGCTCACGCCCGTCACATCGGTGGGTTGCAGCGTCCCGTTCTTCGCGGCCGCCTGACGTTCAGGGGATAGCTCCTCGCTGTTGGCCGTCTCGACATTGGTGCCCCACTGGTAGCCATGCGGCGCCGGCGCGGGCAGCGATGTATTGTCCTGCGGCGGAAGAAACGTATCCGTCAAGCCGAGCGGCGTGAAAAGACGCGCCTTCATTGCGTCTGCCGCGCTCATCCCGGTTAGCCGCTCGATGACGAGTCCGAGCAACACCGTGTTCGTGTTGGAATAGCGATAATCCGCCCCTGGCGCGAAATACACCGGCTGACCAAACGCGATGTTCAGCAGTTCCGTGGTGGTCCACACTTTGTTTGGCTGCGAATCGAGCGTCTGATTGAACGCGAGACTGGTCGAATAGTTGTAGAGGCCGCTGCGCATCGTCAGCAACTGCTCGATCGTGATCTGGTCGCCGTTGGGCACGTTCGAGATGTATTTGCTGATGGGGTCGCTCAGACTTAGCTTCCCTTCCTGCACGAGTTGCAGAATCACCGTGCCAGTCCAGGTTTTCGTCACGCTGCCGACGCGAAAGTGGGCGGTCGTCGGTATCGGTGTGTTCGTGCCTCGCACTGCCGTTCCGAATGATTCGAGCCAGTCGCCGTTTGGCGACTGCACGTACACGACGGCACCCGACGTCATCGTGTCTGCGAGCAAGGCGTTGATCTGCGGGCGCGCTGCGGTAGCGAATGCCGGCTCGCTCGATGCTGACGTGCCGCCACCACCGCAACCCGGAACCGTCACGCCAATTGCAGTTGCCAGTACAACCGCATACAAGCCACGCGAAGCCACACGCGCTGAGTACGCAACAAAGCGGGAAGTTGCCATGGTCTTTCCCTTCATGATCCTGACGCCATGTCGTGATGACGGGTACAGCATCACTGGATACAGGCTGCTTCACGAGCGCGCTCAATCCGAAAATGGGCAACCTCAGGAGACCGCGCTGCACGTCGGCTCTTCGTGCTATCGCTTTCGTTCTTCTTTCCGTGCGTGCTGAACAACTATAGGACGTGGATTGCGAATCAGGCATGCAATTTACGGAAGCAGGAATCAGCTGACCCGCTCGGCGTCCTCCCTTTGCAGCAGAAACTTAAGTTGGCTTCATTACATGAGCATTCGCATGCGCAAAGGGGCTTCCATTCAGTTACCTTTATGGCTTGGTGGTTCCGTTCACGAACCGGTCAACCAACTTCTGCGGCTGCCCGGCGCAGCGTGCCGTCCCGGCGTGCGCGCTCGGCTACGCACGGCTCGCTCAAAGCGCCCGCGCGCGCAGTCTTCGACCGGGGCGAACGAACAAGGCCGGCCGGTACGCGATTTTTTCGACGCCGCCTGTCCGTCAGCGTGCGGCCCGCGCGTCATTGTGATGGCGGCCCGATGTAGTCGACCGCCTCAACCCCATGACGGAGGCTCATATGCAATACCTGTTGATGATCTATTCGGAAGAAAACCGCTGGAGCCAGATGACCGACAGCGAGCGGCAGCAAGGCGTCGCCGCATATCAGGCGTACACCGAATCGTTGAAAAAAGCGGAGGCGCTGGTGGGCGCCAACCGGCTGCAGCATACGAATACGGCCACCACGGTGCGGCTCGTCGACGGCAAGCCGCAGGTGCTCGACGGACCGTATTCCGATTCGAAGGAGCAGCTCGCCGGCTACTACCTGATCGACGTGCCCAATCTGGACGCGGCGATCACGTGGGCGTCGCGTTGTCCCGGCGCGGCGCACGGCATGATGGAAGTGCGCCCCGTCTGGACCGCTCCATACGACGCGCCATCTGCATGAGTCGGCCCGGCTGCGGCCGTGACGCTGACGGCGCCGCGCGTTCGATTGCCGAGGCGGTCGCTCGCCGCAGTTACGGCAAGCTCGTCGCGCTGCTGGCGATGCGCACGCGCGACGTCGCCGCAGCCGAGGACGCGCTGGCCGACGCCTTTGCGGCCGCGCTCGCGGACTGGCCGGAGCGCGGCTGCCCCGCGAATCCCGAAGCATGGTTGATGACGGTCGCGCGCCGCCGGGCGATCGACGGCGCGCGCCATCACCGTGTCGGCGGCGAAGTGGTGAACCAGCTCGCGATCCTCGCCGACGAGATCGACGAGCACGAAGCGGGCGCGTTGCCCGACCGGCGGCTCGCGCTGCTGTTCGCGTGCACACACCCTGCGCTCGAGGCCGCGATTCGCACGCCGCTGATGCTGCAGGTGGTGCTGGGGCTCGAAGCGAAGACGATTGCATCCGCGTTCCTGATGTCGCCGGCCGCGATGAGCAAGCGCCTCGTGCGGGCGAAGAACAAGATCCGCGAAGCGGGCATTCCGTTCAGCGTGCCCGAGCGCGAGGAGTTGCGAGGCCGGCTCGCTGCCGTGCTGGAGGCCGTTTATGCGGCGTATGCGGAAGGGTGGACCGACCCGGTCGGCGGCGATACCGGGCGGCGCGATCTCACCGGCGAGGCGCTGTTTCTTGCACAACTGCTCGTCGAACTGCTGCCCGAAGAACCGGAGACGCTTGGTCTGCTCGCGCTGATGCTGTACGCGCAGGCGCGCTGCGACGCGCGACGCGATGCGGCCGGCGACTATGTGCCGCTGTCCGCTCAGGACCCGGCGACATGGAACGCGCCGATGATCGACGCGGCCGACGCATTGCTGCGGCGCGCGAACGCTCTCAACGCAATCGGACGCTTTCAGCTCGAGGCCGCGCTGCAGTCGGCACACGTGCACCGCTGCCGGACGCATCGTCCGAACTGGAACGAAGTCGTGCAACTCTATGATGCGCTGCTCGCGATTGCAGCGTCGCCCGTGGTCGCGGTGAACCGCGCGCTCGCGCTGGCGGAACGTGACGGCCCGCAGGCAGCGCTCGACGCGCTCGAACCGTATGCGAACGATCCACGGCTGGCCGACTACCAGCCGTACTGGGCCGCGCGCGCCGATCTGCTCGCGCGTGCCGGCGCGACGGCCGAAGCGCTCGGTGCATACGATCTCGCGATCGGCCTGGAGCGCGATCCGGCCGTGCGCCGCTTCCTGCAGCGCAAGCGCACGGCGCTGTCATCGTCGAGCGGCTAGAACAGCGTCTTGCGTTTGCCACGCGACGAGGTTGCAAGCCGCGCACTAACGCGGCTCAGTCGACACAAACACCCGTCCCTGTCGAGGCGCCTTCCTGGAAGATCGAGGTCCCTGCCCTATTGGACCAAAGTCTCATTGACCGTCCCGAAGTTCGCGTGTCTGATTGGTGGAAAGGTTCACGCGTCCGTGACCTGGTCCGCGCCAGCGGAACTCCCCATGACCGGCGGATTCGGTTTATCGAGCATGTTGAGGGCGGCGGCAATCCGCCTCACCGCTCGATCAGACAGCACCGCAATGGCGTCGACCGCGATCTCAAGACGACACCGGAGGAAGTGACGGCGTGCAAGCGCACCCGCGCGCGCTCGGGAAGCTTCCTTCGCATGCCACCTTGCGACCCGCGAACACCTTGGTCTCCGCCGCAATGTGAATCGTCGGGAGAGCAAACATGGACTGGAATCGCTGGTACAGCTTGAAGAGCTACCTGAGAACTTCGCTGTGGACTGTGCCGCTCATCGCAGTCGCAATCTATGCCGTGCTGAAGCCTCTCACTGAAATGGTGGGAAGGTGGATGATCAGACAAGGAATCCTTGATCCGAAAACCGGTTTTCTCGGGCTGTCGATGACGGGGGCGCGGTCGTTGGTCGGTGACATCGTTTCCGCAGACCTGGCCTTTCTGGTGTTCACGTTCGGTTCGCTGCTGGTCGCGATCCAGGTCGCGGGCGGGCAGTACACCCCGCGGATCATCGCGACGACGCTGCTGCGCGATAACATCATCCGCGGCATCTCGGGACTATTCGTTTTCTCGCTGCTGTTCGCCAACAGGACGCTGGGCTGGATGGGCGAGAATGAAGTACACCAGCTTCAAGTGTTCATAGCAGCGCTATGCGGATTCGCTTCCGTCGTCGCTTTCCTTTTCCTGATCGATTACGCCGCGAAATCACTGCGTCCCGTAAGCCTCGTGGCTCGCGTCGGGGAGCAAGGGATCGCGGTCATCGAGAGCGTTTATCCCGCCCCGACCAGGGGTGCGATTCTCCAGCCGGAACGTGACAAAGAGCGGGGCATACCCGATCGCATTGTTCGTCAGCGCGGGACGTCCGGCATCGTTCTGGCCGTCAATCTGCAATTGCTGGTGGCCAAGGCGCGGCGCGCTGACGTAGTCATCGAATTCGTGCCGCAAGTCGGCGATTTCGTCGCGGTGGACGATCCCCTGTTTTATCTATACGGGAACGCCGACGCAATCAATGACGACAGGCTGCGCACGCTCGTCGCTTTCGGGACGGAGCGCACGATGGAACAAGACCCGATGTTCGCGTTTCGCATCCTGGTCGATATTGCGCTAAAAGCGCTGTCGGCGGCGATCAACGATCCGACCACGGCCGTGCTTGCAATCGACCAGTTGCACCGACTCTTGCGCATGGTGGGCAAACGATCGCTGCACGTCGAAGAGATCATGGATAAGTCGGGACAGGTGCGCGTGATCTTGCGGACGCCCAATTGGGAAGACTTCGTGCACATCAGTTTCCGCGAGATACGCCAGTGCGGCGCGGGCAGCATTCAAATCGCGAGACGTCTGCGCGCGGCGATTGAGAACCTCATCCAGAGCCTGCCGGAGCATCGTCATGACGCATTGCGCGTCGAGTTGACACTGCTCGATCGCGCAATTGCCTCGAAGCATCCATTCCCAGAGGACCTGGCGTTGGCCCGTATCCCCGACTCGCAAGGGCTTGGAGGTTCGGCAGCCTCCCCTGCAAACAACTAGCCCTTTCGGAGGCGAGCCATGCGCAAACTCATCATGGGCATTGTTGAATTCCGCGAGAACATGCTGCCGCAATACGCGAAGCAGTTCAGCAAACTGGCGCTTGCGCAGACACCTGATGCGCTCTTCATCACGTGCTCGGACAGCCGCGTTGTGCCGGACCTGCTGGCCTCGACCCATCCGGGCGATCTGTTCACGATGCGCAACGTCGGGAACCTGATACCACCGGCGACTGCGGAGGGAGCCTCTACGGGGGACCTATCCGAGGCAAGCGCGATCGAGTACGCAGTGCTGGTGTTGAAAGTCGCGAATATCGTCGTGTGCGGGCATTCCGAGTGCGGTGCGATGAAAGCCGTCTATACACGCAACGCCAGGCTGAAAGCGCCGAACCTCGACAAATGGCTGTACCACGCCAACAACGCAGCGTTTCGCCTCGAACACGAAGGTCCGCTCGATGGCAGGCTGAAACCGCACGATCAACTGTCGCAACTCAACGTACTTGTGCAGCTCGAGCATCTGATGACATACCCGATCGTCCACCAGCAGGTCACGGCCAAGGCACTGGTATTGAGCGGCTGGTGGTTCGACATCGCGACTGGCGACATGTATGCCTATGAGCGCACGACCCGCTCATTCGAAGTCATCGACCGCGCGATGGCTGAACGTATGATTACGCGCCTTGCCGCACGGGCGCGGTGAAGGACATCATGGCAAGCGTCCTGCGGGACGTCGAAGAGCTGTCATTTCCCGAGCGATTGCAAAAGCCTTGTGAGGTTCTGTGGCTGAACGTGAATGATCCCGCCTCGTGGACTGTCGATATCCGCGATGAGCGCAAGCGACATCGCGACCGTTATCGGCAAGATTGCGATGAGCAAGCCTCTTCGAAGATCACCCTTTGCGCCGTATCCCTGAACCACGCACCCGAATAGCGCCACCACGAACATCAATATCCATGCGCCGATCGGAATGCGATTGATCAATGCCGCCTCGGAGTAATCCTGCGAGTTGAGCACGTCGTTCATGCCCGTGACGATCACGGCCGCAACAGGTGTCGGGTTTTCATTGGCCACCTGCGCCGCGAGACGCCATAGCTCGGACTGAAGGTCGGCCGTCTCGCGCTCGTTGCGCGCGATCTCCTGTGCGTCTCTCGTCAGATAGTGGGCCCGTCTAAGCCGCGTATAGCGAACCAGCGCAGCCTTCATCTGCGCGGTGACGGCGGGACCCGCCAGATCGGCACGCGCGTATTCGGTGCCTATCGCATTTGCCTCGCTTTCCTCCAGATTCTTGCGCTGATCATAGCGGTTGACTGCCATCGAGAGACTGAATCCGATGAGCAGCGCGAGCAATGTCAGCGTTGACGTCTGCACTATGTTGAAATCTTCCGGGTGCTCGCCTGAAAGCATCGGTATGCGTCTGAGGACGAATGCGCCAAAGGCGATTGCCGCGACCAGTAGCACTAAAAGCACGATGAACAGGACGGCCGGATGATCGACGAATGCTGTCATGCGAAACCTCCAGTGAAGGCCTCCAGTCAAGCGCTGTTGGAGTTCGCGTCCGGCGATATTTTTCCACGGTATCAGCTTAATAACCGAGTACCGGTTTTGATATTGGTCTTTGGTCCAATACCCGTGAGTGAGCAGTGGCCGCTCATGAGGAAAAAAGAAACACACGCTCGCGCTGTACCCAACGTGAAACCGAACCGGAAAGATTCTTGACGTTGCGAATCGAAACGGTCGTCGGTTTGCTGACGGTCAATCGGGTCGCGCAGTTTCTCGATGGGATCGCCACGGACCGCAGGTTCAAGGCACGATACCGCGGACCGCCCAGGCGACATTGGCAAACGAGCGCGGGCCATCGGGCCGCCCGGCTTCGTAGGCGTCCCGCACGGCGGCATCCGTGCGCGCGCGTTCGGCGGCGTCGAGCGTCGTCATGTACTGGCCGAGCGGCCCCTCGCCCGCGGCAATGGGCGCCCAGTAATCGTCGAAGTTCCGATAGTCCATGCGGATCATCAGATCCGTTTGCTCGACGTCGGCGAGTCCTTGCTCGATGAATGTCCGCGTCATCTCGCCCGGCTGCATCATCGGCTGGAAGCAATAGCGGCTGCGCAACTGGCGACCGGATTCGCTGATGGCGGCCACCGTGTCCACCATCATGCGCATGCCGGGCATGCCGCCGAGATGGTCCCACACGACGGCAGCAACCACGCCGCCCGGCCGCACGACGCGGCGCATCTCCGCCACCGCCTTGCCGCTGTCCGGCACGAAATGCAGCACGAGCAGGGCCAGCGCCCCGTCGAAGCTTGCGTCATCGAAGGGCAATGCGCAGGCGTCGGCCTGCTGGATCTTGATGCGCGGGTCGGCGTTGCGCCGAATCGCCTCCTCGACGAAGACATTCGAGTAATCGATTGCGGCGATTTCCTCGAGGCTGGCGATCTTCGCCAGCTCGAAGGCCAGGCTGCCGGTGCCGCAGCCGACATCGAGAACGCTAGCGCCGTCACGAAGTCCGGCGAAGTCGACGAACAGCGGAGCGAGCCGTTTGCTCCAGCGGCCCATCAGCTGTTCATAGCCGGCCGCCGCCTGAACATTGAAGGTGGATGTCATGGGCGCCCCCAACGATTGATCAGCTGTTATCAGCCGTGCCGTCGATCGCGGCCAGCAGATCTTCAGTATGAACCATCAGATCACGCACCTGGCGCAGCATCGGATATTGGTGAAGCACAGCACGCCATCGAGGCGATTCCAGCAACTGATGCCACACAGGCTCAAGGTCTTGCGAATCTGCATGTCGCCCTTCCGCCGTGGCGCTGGCAAATTCGAGGCTCGCCTGCGCGGACAAAAGTTGCATCCGGCTGGCGGCGCCAAGCAGGCGCGGCGTCGTTTCCGCGGGCGCATCGCAGCAATAGAGAACCGCTTTGGTCAGAGCAGCTTCGTCGGTTGTCAGCGCGCGTAGCGACGCGCCGCGCAGACGCACCGTCCCTTGCCGCGTCTCGAATGAATAAACGGCGTTTTCTTCGGCATGTGCGAGCAGGCGCAATCCACGCAGCAGCCGCGAGAGATCGGTCGTTGCGGCATCGACCGAGGCCTTGACCTCGACGAGCAGGCAAACGTCCCAGACGATTGTTCCATCATCCGCGTTCGCACGTCTCAACAGGACCACGTCCCATTCGGTTTTGGCGCGCTCGGGGCTGGCGGGCAATGAAGGCGGCACGCGCATCGAAGTCACGACGCGATATGACGCGCGATCGCTCTGCACCGCGTTGAGTCGTTGAGCCAGCGCTTCGAGCGCCTGTGCGGCCGATGCTTCGACGGCAGCGCCACGCTGCTGCGACGCGACGCCTTGCGCAGCGGCGTCAGAGCTTCCCGAGCGGAGACCGTGCCGATCCCACAGCGATCGGTACTGACGCACGAGATCATCCGACGCCAATGCATCGAGACGATGCAAGCGTTCCAGCTCGGGACTGTCGAGTAGTCGAGTCAAGCCGCGCTCGACTGACGATTCGTTCGCAATCTCCGGCATGCGGAGCAGGCGTCGCGCGGCATCATGGAGTTCTGACCAGGATGCTGAGGACGCGCACGCGTGCAATTGAGCCAGCGCCTCACGCTGCGGACCTGGCAGGAGTCGTTGCTGTTTCGCCGGATGCGCGATCGCATTGACGGTCGCATGAATCAGACGGCGGTCCTGATCCGCGCGAGCGGACAGCGATGCATACTCACGCACCTGCGCCGCCCGGTGCCGAAGTACCATCGCCTGAAAAACAGGGTCCCCGGATTGCGTGCGCATCGCGTCATGGATCAGACGCGCGAGTGCTTCGACGAAGAGGCGCTTCACGGGTGCGGCCGGCACTTCGTCGCGCGCCACTGCCCTGCGGGCCTGCTCGATCGCAATCGCGAGCGCCGTCGACGGACTGGCGTTTTGTGTCTGATCAGGCGTGTCGGCGAACGCCGGCAAACGATAGCGACGAGCGACGGTCCGCAACACCTGGTCGATCAACGGAGACGATGGCAGCAGGGACATGGCGATAGAGACTGTATCCGCCTACCGTTGTGGTGGCGTAGATCATTTGATAACGCCGTAAGCAGATCTGCGGCTGTCCGATGGTAACGACGTTTCGAGCAATTCTCCACTACGACACGACATCTGATGGCAACGGAACGTGCCGGACTGACGAGCCACGAGTACGATAGAAACAGTTGACCAACGAGTTTCAGGAGGCGCCATGAAAGCGGTGTGCCCGCTGCACGGGCCAACGACTATCATCCGCACCAACCAGTACGGATTTCCGGTCTATGCATGCTGCTGCAATGACGTACCGTATGTCACACCTCCGGATGCGTGCACGAGAGCGCCGACGCAACGCGGAGCCGAGCCGAAGCAGCAGCCCGAACCAGAGAAGACGAAAACGGAGTGACGCGGACGTTTGGCGCTGAGCCTGGCTAAGTGTCGCGTCGTGCCGGGGCAATCTTATGACCGGCGTGAATCCGGACCACCGCGTCAGCCTGCCGAACGCGGCGCCGGCCCCAGCCTTTCTGCAACGGCCGCGCACGCGGCACGCAAGGGCGCAACGTAGGTTTCGAGCGGCGTCTCGCTGCGCCTGAATAGCGGAATGCTGACGCTGATACACGCAATCGGCAGTCTGTCCGCGCTGCGAATCGCGCATCCGTAGCAGAAGATCTGCGCTTCGTTTTCTTCGCGGTCTTCCGCATAGCCGCGCTCGCGCGTGGCATCCAGTTCGGCGCGCAGCGCTGCGGGCTCGATGATCGTGTTGGGCGTGAAGCGCGTGAGCGTCAGGCCTTCGAGCAATGCGTCGCGCGACGCGCGATCCAGTGCAGCGAGATACGCCTTGCCGACCGAACTCGAATAGAGCGTCACGCGCGTGCCGATCCGCGATGCCATGCGCACCGCGTGCGGGCTCTCCAGCTTCTCGATGTAGACCATCTCGCTGCCGCTGCGCACGGCGAGATGCACGGTTTCCTGTGTGGCGTCGCGCAATGCCTGCAACGCGTCCGCTGCGGCGACTCGCACGTCGGAGCGCTCCCAACTGCGGCTCGCGAGCATCATCAGTCGCGGCCCCAGTTCGAATGTTCCACCGCGCAGACTCTCGACGACGAGCCCTTCCGCGATCAGCGCACCGACGATCCGATAAACGGTCGGACGCGGATAGCCGCTCGACGCAGCCAGTTGCGGCACGCTCGGCGCATCCTTTGCATCGGCGATCAATTGCAGGACCGACATGAACTTCGAGAAGGCAGCAGTGCCCGTGGCGCGTGCGGCTTCGATGGCGTCGGTGGCGGGATTGGACATGATCGCTTCAGAAACGGAACAAGGCGATGCGATTATAACGAGCCGCCACGCCGCGCCGTTTCCGCATCGACGGACGGCTGCGGCGTCACGCGACCAGGTATCCGCCATCGACAGGCAGCACCGTGCCCGTGATGAACGACGCGCCCGGCGAACAGAGAAACGCGACTGCGGGACCGATATCGTCGGGCGATCCCCAGCGTCCGAGCGGCGTGCGTTCGAGAATCGCGCGCGAGCGTTCATCGTTGTCATGCAGCGCCTGCGTAAGAGGCGTCGCGATCCAGCCGGGCGCCACGGCATTCACGCGGATGCGATCGGTCGCGTAGGCAATCGCGAGCGACTTCGTCAACTGCGCGACGCCGCCCTTGCTCGCGCTATAGCCGGGCACGAGCCCGCCGCCGAAAAAGCTCAGCATCGAAGCGGTATTGACGATCGCCCCGCCGCGCTCGCGCAACAGCGGCCGCGCCGCTGCGCACGCGCGCATCGTGCCCGTCAGGTTCACGTCGAGCACTTGAGCGAATACATCGGGATCGAGTTCGTCGCCGCGACGTATCACGCCCGCGCAATTCACCAGCATGTCGAGCGACGTCAGCGACGCGAACAGCGCATCGACATCGTCTTTCGACGCGACATCGAGCGACGCGGTCTCGATGCCTTCGGCGGCAAGCGCGCTGCGTTGCGCGTCAGTCGGCGCAAGCGCCGCCGCGATCACGCGCGCGCCGAGCGCGGCAAGATAGCGCGCGACGCCCGCGCCGATGCCCTGCGTGCCGCCTGTGACGACGGCTGTCTTGCCAGCAAACAGATCGTGTTGAAACGTCATGTCGATGTGCGAGTTCAAGATTGTGTCACGCGTGCTTGCGCGGCGGTGCCGTGCTCGCCCTTGTCCACGATCGGCACGCGCACGACGAACATGTACACGAGCGCCGCTGCGAACGACACACCCGCGCTGATCAGAAACGCGTTGACGAACGAGTGAGTCTGATCGACGACCATGCCCGTGATGAACGGTGCAAACGATCCGCCGAAATAGCCGCCGAAGTTCTGGATGCTGCCAAGCGACGCCACCAGATGACGCGGCGTCGCGACACTGACGAGCGCCCACGCCGCGCCGCTCGCGAGATTGACGAAGTACATCGCAAGCGACAGATAGACGATCGCGAGCGTCAGCGTCGGCGTGTAAGCGGCGGGCACCGTGAACACGGCCGCGCCGATCAGCCCGCAACAGATCGGCCACTTGCGGCTGCGCATCGGCGCCATGCCGCGCGCCATCAGGCCGTCGGCGATAAAGCCGCTCGACAGCATGCCGAGCGTGCCGAAAATGTACGGAATCGACACGACCCAACCCGTCTTCGCGATCGTCAGATGGCGCTCGTGTTCGAGATACGCGGGCAGCCACGTCAGATACAGCCACACCATGTAGATGACGCCCATGAAGCCGAAGATCATGCCCCACGTCGTTGCGGACGTGAACAGGCCGCGCCATTCCGCGAACGTCATCTTGCGTTCGGCGCGCGCGAGCGGTTCTTCTTCCGTCAGATGCCGGACCTCGTTCGGCTCGAGCGTCACGTCGCCGCGATTGCGATAGATCAGGTACCAGCCGATCGCCACTGCGATGCCGAGCACGCCCATCACGACGAACATCCAGCGCCAGCCGAACGCGAGCAGCAGCACCGTGAGAATCGGCGGCGCAAGCGCGGGTCCGATCGTCGACGAGGTCGTGAAGATGCCCGTTGGCCTGCCGCGTTCGCGCAGCGCGTACCATTCGCTGACGACCTTCGCGCCCGCAGGGAATTGCGGCGCCTCGCCGATGCCAAGTGCGATGCGCGCTGCCAGAAACTGCGGCAACGTATGAACGAGGCCGCCGCACAACTGCGCGCACGACCACACGAACATGCCGAGGCCGAGCATCACGCGCGCGCCGAAGCGGTCGAGCATCGCGCCCACGGGAAGCTGCGAAAACGCGTACGCGAACGAGAATGCCGACAACAGCAGGCCCATCTGCGAAGCGGAGAGGCCCAGTTCGGTGCTCACCGAATGATTGGCGATGGACAGCGTGCTGCGATCCAGATAATTGACGATGCCCGCCAGCGTCAGGAACGTCAGCGCGATCCATTGAATGCGCCGCAGGCGCGGGGTCTTCGGTTGCATGTGTTGTCTCCTCCGAATGCTCTTTTGAGTCTATGTGGAAGGGTGTTTGACGACGACGAATCAGTAAGTGGCGCGGCCCCCGGACAAATCGAACACCGCGCCCGTGTTGAACGAACACGACGACGAACAGAGCCACAGCGCGAGTTCGACGACTTCATCGGGCTCGCCGAAACGCTTCATCGGGCTCTTGTCGATCATCGTCTGCACGTGCGACGGCGACATCTGTTCGAGCAGCGACGTGCGCACGGCCGCAGGCGCAATCGCATTGACGAGCACGCCCGTTTGCGCGAGCTCCTTGCCGAGCGACTTCGTCAACGCGAGCACGCCAGCCTTGGCGGCGCTGTACGCCGACGCATTCGGCGTGCCTTCCTTGCCCGCAAGCGATGCGATGTTGACGATGCGTGCGTGTCCCCGACCGCGCAGTGCGGGCACCAGCTGACGACAAACATTGAAGGTGCCGGTCAGATTGACGTCGACGATGCGCGACCATTCGGCAGGATCGTATTGTTCGAGCGGCATCGTCGGCCCCGCATAGCCGGCGTTGTTGACGAGCAGCGCGATGCCGCCGAAGCGTTCGAGCGTCGCGTTTGCGGCGCGCTCGACGGACGCGAGATCCGTGATGTCGACGGCGAAGCGCGCGATGCGCGAATCGTGGGAACTGACGTCGGCCGACTCGGCATCGCGATCCCATACGGCCACCGACGCGCCGCGATCCGCGAGCCGCCGCGCAATCGCGGCGCCGATGCCGCGCGCGCCGCCCGTGACGACGGCCACGGCACCGGAAAAGTCATACGATGCGCGGCGCAATTCGAAAGGTGCGCTCACCGCTCACCTCACGAACTGATCGACGTAGTTCGCGCCGAGCCCGACTTGCTCGTAGTGCGCGCGGCACATGTCGAGCTTCGTGAACACGTCTTCATAACCGGTGTGCTTGCCGTACGGATCGCAGTAGTACATCACGCCGTTGACCTGGAAGTACGTGATCATCTCCTCGACGTCTTCAGGCACGTACAGCGTGTGCGTTTCGCCCGGCGGCTCGAACACATAGCTGCCTTCGGTGGCCATCCAGTCGTGTTCGAGATAGCGCCATCGCCCCTTGAGCACCATCCCATGCACGGCCTGCGGATGACGATGCCGGCTCAGCACGCCTGACTTGCGCACACGCAGCAGGTTCATCCAGTAGCCACTCGATACGTTCAGGCACAGTGGCCGGAACCATACGTTTTCGGCCTGCGGAACCCATAGGCGTTCGTCTTGCGGAATCGCGGACTCGACGACGATTTCGCGCAACGCTTCGGGCGGATTGGGAAGCTGATAGGGCGTCATCGCATCGACGCCACCTGGTAGGGTTGTCATCTCGCCTCCTATGTATTGTCCATATTACGGACATTAACTTCGTATTGTGGACACATAGTCGGACGATTTGCGAAACGTGTCAAGCGCCTGTACGGCATTGACTCGGGCTGATCCCGTCCGTTTCCACGCGCGACGCGAGTGGAAACGGGTGACACAGACGCGATGCCTGCGTTGAGGTCAGCTGTCCGGGTTGGCCGACACGAAACTCGTGAATGCGCTGTACGGCGGATTGAGTGCGACTCCGTTGGTCATAACGCCAAAGGTGTTGTCTCC
Organism: Paraburkholderia franconis; assembly: GCF_009362735.1. GTDB lineage: Bacteria > Pseudomonadota > Gammaproteobacteria > Burkholderiales > Burkholderiaceae > Paraburkholderia > Paraburkholderia franconis. The sequence continues at coordinate 65,725 of NZ_WHNP01000021.1, forward strand.
GCTGTCGAGGATGTAGTACATCACGGACTGAATGTTGTGCGTCTTGCGCGCCGGATAGAAGTTGCCGAGCGTGCTCGTGATGTAACTCGCGCGATAGTCCTGGGATTTCTCTGGGCCCGTGTTCCATTCGGTGATGACGAACGGCACACCATATCGGGCCTTGCAATACGTAGGCAAGTCGAATCCGGGGCCTGCACCGTCAATGCCGATATTGAAGATGTCGCCGTACACCTCGTAGTTGTGCCACGTCGTGACGTCCCAGCGCACCTTCGGATAGCCGCCGGAGCCATCCGGTTGCATGCCGTCCCACAGCGCGTCCGCTGCGCCAATATCCGCGACACAGAAGTTGATGCCGCATTTCGCATCGGATTGAACAGCCTTTACGCCGTCGATCATCCCGCGCATCACACCGCGCATGACGGGCCAGTTCAGGTTGTTGAAGTCGATCGCTTTGGTGCCTGCGCTGGTGAAATCGAGGACGGTCGGAACCTGCCGCGTCAGTTCGTTCCCGCATTCATAGACCGTGACACCGTACGGCTTGAGTGCATTGGCAACGGTCATCGCAGCCTGCAATCCGCGGTTATATGCGGCCGATTCGCTGGTAAACAGAATGCCATTCGAATCGAAGATGCCCTGGTTGATCAGCACGAGCAGTGAAATGCCGGCCGGCTGGAACGCTTGTGCCAGTTTGACGACTGCATTCACCTGTTTCGGGTCGTCGGAACATCCGACACGATAATTTGTGCAGCCCATGCCCTTCAGGATCGAGACAAGCTGCGCCGGCGTGTACGTATAGTCGAAATGCCCGTTGATGCCGTAAAACGATCCCGGAGGAGCGCCGACAGCGACGCGAGGATCACTACACGGCAGCCATTTGTCGAGGTCGGTATGCACATAGAACTGTCCATCCGTGCCGATGTGCCACATCTTTCCGCCGTACCAGAGCAGCAACGACACGTTGTACGTGTTGCCCACGGTACTGCCATTGCGATAAATGACACCGTTGCTCACCGTCCATTTCGAGCCCACCTTGTCGATGATGGACGAAGCCGAAGGGATCGCCGTCCCGTCAGGCGACGCTCCTGCTGCGAGCCCCGAAGTTTGACCATACGCGTTCAGTAGATACGCACCGCCGAGAGCCGTGAGGCCGCCGAGAAATTGACGTCGTTTAATCATTTTTTAATTCGTCCCTATCGAGAAAGTTTTCAGAACAAACACAACCAGTGGATCGCTTGAACTGGAGAGACGGCGCGAGCGAATCCGCATTACGCAGTAGTCCTTACTGGTAACAACAATTCTTCGCCTGCTCGATGCGGGGAAATGGAGAACTGCGTGAACCGCCTCTACGACTATGGAGGCGGTGATGCTAAAGCGCGGGTGTCACCACACTGGCAGGCGCACCCTTTCGAACCCGGCCGACCGTTGCGCAGCGGGTTTCGACGATTCTCCGTTTTTATCCTGCCACTACTGCCGCCTATCCCGACGCATTGCGTCGATGCGTTGCGCCGATGCATTACGCAGACATTGGCATTCGCGGATAACCGATTCTGCAAGTTATTCGCGCGTGCCCGTTCGACCGGGGTAAATAATACGCGCATCGCGGCTCAATTTGCATATGTAAGCAGGTACATTCGTCTAATTAGCTCGATTCTTTCTATGTTCATTTTCGGAAAGGAAATTCCGCCTTTCTGATCCGCGCGAGCAAAGATTCTGCGCGCGGCTCTGATGACTAATTCGTCCGATGAGGTAATTATTGGACGTTATTCGCCCGCAAGTACGCGGTGCCTTCGATCGACGATCGGCACAATCAGCGATAATGGGTGTCGCGCCTTTATCCGGCAAGACATAATTACCGGTAACACTGCGGTCAAATACCGCTGAAAAATTAATCGCGCGGAGAAATTTTTTTCGGAATCGACCCTGGCGTTAAGCGCACTTGCGCGCCACGAACCAGGCTATTTCGGCATGCGACCCTGCAAGTCGAGATAAAGCTGCGCCGCTCCACCGCTCACACGCTCGAGCGGATGAGCGTTGCAGTAGTTGTCCATCCACGCCATCAGCGAGTCGTAGTCGGTGTCGCGCAAAATATCGACCCGGCTTCCCGTCGCGAGCCCGCTCAAATATCCGAGTAACCAGGACTCGCTCGTGGCCTTGTCAGCGGTAGAGTTCTTTCGGGCTATCCACTGGCCGCATGACGGAACGCCCATTGCGGTTGTCGCGTGCGCCACATCGGGGCAGTTCACAGCAGATGCAATCACCAGAACGCCTAGCCATCGTCGGAACATATGTGTCATTCGTTTCTCGCCGGTTTTCAGTTCATTGCTCAAAGCTTCCGGTGATAAGAATGCGATTCGGTGTTTCGGTTCCTGGATGCGCAAGCCGTTGCGTCGGGAGGCTTCTACAACATGGAGCCGCATTTTCTGATGCTCGCTCCCGCGCTCGGGCTCGTCGCGGCGCTTTTGATCAAATGGGAACCCGTCGGAGCGACGATCGAGGAAAGTGACGGACAACATCGTACGGAGGACGCCGTGCTGGAAGGCAACATCCAGCAGATTGCGCCATGGGGACTACGCATTGACTTCGATCGTCTGAGCAAGCCATGACGTAATCCCGATTCACGATGCCGTGATTGAAGCGCGATGTGCGACGCTGCGGAACGAAGCAAACGAGTTCAGTGGCACTCACTGCTAGCGCAGATCAGCGCGCAACTCGCGCACGCCCCGCCCCAGGCGCTGACGCAGCAGCGTTCGCAGCGTCGCGCCGTCGACGTAACCGACTTCGGTGGCGATCGCTTCGAGGTCGAGGCCGCTGCCGTGCAGAAGCGATTGCGCGCGCTCGACACGCAAGTCCTGAAAGTAGGCGAGCGGCGATTTCCCGAGCACCTCCTGACAACGGCGCTGCAACGTGCGCGGGCTGGTCGCGAGCGCGGCGGCGGCTTCCTGCAGCGAGAAGCCTTCCCTCAGATGATCGCGTGACCATCGCTCGAAACGCTCGATCAAAGGGTCCGCCAGCGCCAGATGATTGGGGATGATGTACGGCGCCTGTAGCGAGCGGATATCGGCGAGCAGGTAACGCGAGACGAGCGAGGCCAGTTCCGGGCTCGCCTTGCGGATCAGCCAGAGCGCGAGATCGAGGTGCCCCATCGCTGCGCCCGCCGTCACGCCGATGTCGGTCGCCACGAGCATGCGCGATTCGTCGAGCGAGACATTCGGATAGCGTTGCCTGAAGAGAGGCGCGAGCGACCAGGTCGTCGTCGCTTCCCGATGATCGAGCAGGCCTGCTTCGGCGAGCAGAAACGTTCCGATACACGACGCGGCGATGAACGCGCCCTGGTCCCGCCACTTCTGCAATTGCGCGGTGGCCTGCTTCACATCCGCGCGTTCCAGCGCGGGAATCAGCAAGTCCGGAGTCGGTGCGCCGAGTGCGGGAACAACGACCCAATCCGGCTTCAGCGCCGGCGTGATCGCTTGCACGGGGATCGAGAAGCCGTGCCCCGAGCGCACTCTCTTGCGCACGCCCACGACTGTCACGTCGAAGCGCGGTGTCCCGCCCATCGCGCGTGAAGCGAGTTTGTTCGCGGCTCCGAGCGCGTCGAGCGTTACAGCGAGCCCCGTATCGAAAACTCCATCGAGAGCGAGTACGGCGATACGCATGGCGTAAATGACCATAAAGTTGTCATATGCGACGATACAGCTTTTTGTGTTCGAAGGCTACATTGGACTCCGTCGCGCATCGACGCTGCCGCTCCTGTCACTCGCCGTGGAAAATGGCAGTGCGCTCTCGCATTCCTTCGGCGCTCAGCGAAATGCGCCGTATCCGGGTTCTCGTTGACAGCGGAACTGCGAGGCTAGCGTGCAGCAACGTGTGGCTTTTAACGCGAGCCGTGCCGAACCAGTCAGCCACGCCTGGTCGTGCCTTTTCGTTGCTTGCCGCCCCGCACAGTGGGCCGCGAACCGATATCGTGGCGATGCGGCGGTTCGTCATATGAGGTAGCGACCGCGCGCAGGCCGTGGCGGACCCGATCGATGACGTGCCCCTCCTGTCGTCTCGCGTAGACGGCATACGCCGACCATGAAAACTCCGGCGCGCCCTTGACGAGGCGCAGGCGGCCGTCCGCCAGAAATGGTTGAGCGGTGCCGATACGAAAATAGCCCGCCCCTCCCACTGACAACAAATAAGTAAGCGCCAATGGGCCGAGCGAAATGGACACGGGCGGATTGCTCAATTCGGGAAAGGCTGCGTGGTGATTCGCCGCGAAGCTGGGCCCCCAATCGACGAACACATACTCCGCGGGATCCATCGCGCCGTCCGGTGCGGTCGTCACCATGACCAGCCTTTCCTCGACCAGCAACTCCGAAATCAGATCCGGACGTTGCGGCGGGTTGTAGAGAACGGCAATGTCGAGCGAGCCCTCGTGCACGCGATCGAGCAATCGCATCGGACTGTCGACCTCCGCCCGCAACGCGATCTCCGGGCACTCGCGATGCATCCAGATGAGCCAGTCGGTGAGCAGCGGATGCCACAAGCTGAGTTCACCGCCGAGACTCACGCCCTCCTCCCGTCCGGGCGGCAGCGCCACATGCTGGCGGGCCTGCTCCCACACCTGAACCAGGGTCGTTGCGTGCTGGACGAAGCGCTCGCCTGCCGTCGTCAGGCGCGCGCCCGCCTTGTTGCGCACGAAAAGCCGACGCCCAAGCTGTTCCTCCAGCGTGCGGATTCGCGCGCTTACCGCCGTCTGCGTGAGGTGCAGGCGCTCGGCGGCCGAAATGAAGCTGCCGCTCGCCGACACTTCCAGGAAGGTACGCGCCAAGGTGATGTCCATCGTTTGACAGCAAAGTTTTTGCACTCAATTGCAATAATAATGCATTTGCCTACTGACAAGAGCAACCGGAGAATGGTCATGAAGTCGATCAAAGCTGAAGCTGAACTGTCCGTACCCGCATGACGCGGGACCGCATTGCATAAGAGGTGAACTCATGATGGAACTGATCATTGCCGGAGGAATGGCATTGGGTTTAGGGGCTTGGGCGACCGTATTGCTGGCGACGCGTGTTCCCGAACAACTGCTTATTGGCGGACAGGATCACGGCCGATATGCGTACCTCGGTGAAAACAATGACGCTGTCGATGCAACGTCATCGAACAGCATCGACGTCAAACCATTTCGCCCCGCTTTCGCCGATGCGCGTTCGCGGGCGCGCCATCACGCGAATCCGCTTCGGGAAAGCCGTAGACGTCGCGCCGTCGAGCAGCGGGCGATCCGCGTGACGATCACCGATTGACAGCGAGAACTGCGATGGCCTCACCTCGTGCGGCGGCGGGAGAACTGATCGACGTTCGCCCTCTCGGCGATGCGTTGCCGGACTCCAAATCCAGAACCCTCATGCGCTCGGATCACCTGGAGGTTGTGCGACTGGTGCTCCCGATGGGCAAGCACATCCCCGAGCATCGCGCGCCCGGCGAAATTACCGTGCAGTGCATCGAGGGAGCCGTCAAGTTCGGCACGAGCGCCGGAACGCAGTCGATGCGCGCCGGAGACATGCTGTTTCTCCTCGCCGGCGAGCCGCATTGGCTCGAAGCATTGGAAAACGCGTCGGTGCTCGTCACCCTCTATCTCCCTTGTAACGACTAGCGCAACAGAAAGTCGTCTACAACGCGCGATATGTGATCGAATTGAACTGCTAACAGTGCACTTCTCATGTAGCGCCTTTCCTGGGAGACCAATGATGGACGATTCGATGTATCCGCTGCCGGACGCCGAGATTGCTGCCCGGCGTCGCGAACTTGCACCCGCGCCGCTCGCCGCATTCAAGGCGTTCACTGAAAGCGTCTTTGCAGACGGAGCGTTACCGGCAAAGACAAAGGAGCTGATCGCGATTGCGGTCGCGCATGTCACACAGTGTCCCTATTGCATACGCGGACACACAAGAGCGGCTATGAAAGCGGGAGCGACCGACAACGAGATCATGGAGGCGATCTGGGTCGCGGCCGAGATGCGCGCGGGCGCTGCCTTTGCTCATTCGACGATCGCACTCGACATGATGAGGAAACAGCACAAATAGACTGATGTTCGCTATGAGGCGTCATCGCTGCGACGATCTCGTAGCGATGGAACGACGCGGACTTTTCTCTCATGGTTCGTCAAGTCAGTCGATGCCGAACCTCGCGCTTCCTACTAGCCACCGCCACATCATTTTCCGTATCCCAAGGGCCCAAGGCGGTGTACTCGTGCCGCGCGGAACGCGCATTGCCCGAACGATAGCGAACCGACCAACCATGCCCCGCACGGCCGAATGACGCAACGTCGCTCACGGAGGCTTCACGCGCTCGACTCAATCGATTGACCGACACCCCATCGACCGTCTGCAGTGCGTGCCCGATACCTCCAGCCCAGCCTATGCGACGCGACATCCCGTAACCCGCGCGTTCGACCGGTTTGCGTCGACGGTCACGCGATGGGCAGGTTCTCCCGTCGCGTTCGGCGTTGCCGTCATCGTCATCGCGGTCTGGCTCATCTCGGGGCCCATCTTTCAAGATCCAGCAAAGCCAGAAGAAGGACAGTGTGGCAGTCCATTTGAAGCTGAATGAACTGCTTGCCTCGCATAGTGGCGCGAACAACAAGCTGATCGGCATCGAGGGCGCCTCAGAAGATGACTTACTTCGTATCGCCGATGCCTGTCTCCAGCTCGCCGAGCACGCGGGCAGACGGCATCGCGGCGGCGGCGTCGAGAAATCGGTCGCCCACGCCAAAGCAAACGTCGACGGGTACAAGGATTCGGATCATTAGCCGCGAACGTGAAGATGCGTCGGGGCTATTGTTCGACTACTGCTCGGCTCTTGTCATACCTACGACAAGAACGCGCCTAAGAATAATAGGTTTCCCCTCGTTGCCACGGCGCTTCCTCCACGATGTCGACTACCGTTGATTTTCCCGCGCCGGTGCGCGACTGGATCTTGCACAATCTCACGCGCGGCGTCGAAGCGCGGTCCGTGGTCAATGAACTCGTCAGCCACAAGACGGCTGTCGAAGTGGCGGCCGCAATGGTCGATGCCGTCGCCGCAGCCCTGCTGTACGGCACATCGCTGCCAGGCGAGCGGCTGGAGATAGGCAGCGCCCCCGTCAGCTATGAACCCGAGCCGCTGCGTGTGCCCGAAGGCCCGCTGATCCGCCTCGGCGAACGGGAAGTGCGCGTGCTATTGCGCACGCAACGGCCCGCTGCCGTCCTGTTTGGCGACTTGCTCGGCGCAGACGAATGCGAGGAACTCATCGCGCTTGCCCGCCCTCGCCTCGTCCGCTCGACCGTCATCGACCCCGTCACGGGCCGCAACATCGTGGCCGGACATCGCAGCAGCGACGGCATGTTCTTTCGTCTCCGCGAGACACCGTTGATTGCCCACATCGAGGAGCGCATCGCCGGACTGACCGGATTCCCTGTCGAAAACGGCGAGGGCCTTCAGATGCTTCGCTACGAGGCCGGCGCGGAATCGACGCCCCATGTCGACTACCTGGTGCCGGGCAACGACGCGAATCAGGAGTCGATCGAGCGCAGCGGTCAGCGCGTGGGCACGCTGCTCATGTATCTGAATGACGTCGAGTCCGGCGGCGAAACGGTCTTTCCGCAGGTCGGCTGGTCGGTCGTGCCGCAACGTGGCCAAGGATTCTATTTCGAGTACGGCAACCGTTCTGGCCGGTGCGATCCGGCATCGCTACACGCGAGCGCGCCGTTACGCGCGGGTGAAAAATGGGTGGCGACAAAGTGGATACGCTCGCGGCAGTTCGTGCCGCGAGGCTAGTCAGTTCAGTGCTTCGCCGAGCGGCAAAGCCTGCGCCGAAGCTAGCGGGCGTATGCATCCTGCCCGCTTCGCAATAACGTAGCTCTGGCTAGCCGGACCTGTGCGATGCACACGCCCGGCTCGTGCATGTTCAACGCTGGAATATCTCGTCGGCGACCCAGCCATTCGACGTGAGATGCACGCCTTCGCGCAACTGCATCTTGCCCTCGCCTTCGATCACGCGCGCGAGCATCGGGAAAACACGGCGCACGTCGTCGTTCTGCGTCCACGGCGCCGGCTCGATCTTGTACGTGTACACCACCGACGTGGCCGTCTGCCCATTTTGCGTGACGGGCGGCTCCCATCCGACGACCTTGTCGAGCTTGAGCGTCGCCACACAGAGGTCGGCCGGATGCGTGACACGCGACGTCCCCGTTGCGATGACGACAGGAACGTGCAGGTAGTACCTCTGACCTTCCGCCGTGAGATCGTATGCGCGCGCGTTCGCGGTGATCTTCTTGCCGTTCTCATCCTTGCGTTCGACGACGACGTTCTTGCCCGTGACGAGCCCGACCTTCTCGAGCACCGGCATCTGCACTGCGTCGCGGCTGTTAGCGGCCTGATCGTCGGTCGTCACGTAGATCGGCCAGTCGTATTTCGCAACGCACAGATGGCCGCGTTTCGCGAGGAAGTCGTTGATGGTCGTGGTGAAATTGTCGATGCTCGCGTCCTGCGTCTTATCATGGCAGCCGCTGGACAGCGCAACGGCAATCAGGGAAGCCGAGACGCATGCATGGCGCGCGGCAGTGGAACGTCGCTTCATGGTGTTGTTGCTCTGGTTAGGTGTTGCGAAAGTACCTGCAGCGCGGACCGCCACGGCAGCGGTCCGCGCATCGTGATCAGTTGACACAGGTCCCGCTCGTCGGCGGCGTAGCAGGCGGCTGGTAGCCATCCGTCAGCGTGTTCAGGAAGCAGATCACATCCTGAATGTTCTGCTCGCTCATCACCGGCGCGGAATGGAACGCACGCGGCTGCGTGCCGCTGCCGAGCGCGTTGCTGCCGCCGTCGCCCGTACCCATCGGCACTTCCTCGTCGATGTTGCCCTGGTATGCCGCGGGCAGGTCGTTGAAGGTCGACACGGCCGCGCCCGATGCATACGTCGGGAAGAGCGCGTAGGTCGGGTTCTGCGCCAGGTTGGCCGTATCGCCGCCCTTGCTCGGATACCAGTACTCCGGATTCGTATCGCGCGTGTTGTAGAAGTGGACGACCTGCGTGAGCGAGTGGAACACGCCGTTGTGGAAGAACGCAGTGCGCGTCGCGACGTTACGCAGCGTCGGCACCTTGAACAATCCACAATACGGATCGGCCGCACCCGGCGCGCTCGGCGCATGATCCGTACGATACGGACCGCACAGGCCCATGTCGTAGTACGACGCATCGGCGTTCGCCGGAATCGGGCTGGGATTGTTCGGGATCTGCGTATCGTTGCGCGGCAGACCGAGCGACTGATACGTGAAGTCGGTCATCAGGCCCACGCTGCCGTTGAAGTTTGCGCCAGCGTAGTGACACGCCGAGCAGTTCGCGGTGTCGTTGAAGACGATGAGGCCACGCAATTCGGCCGCTGTCAGCGTGCCGCCGATCTTGTTGCTCAGGTACAGGTCGAACTTGCTCGAATAAGGATGAAAGGTCGGCTCTTCGCTCTGGAATGCCTGCAGTGCCTTGCCGATACTCGCGAACGCCGTATCCGTACTGGCGAATACGCCTGCGCCGAACGCCTGCTGGAACAACCCCGCGTACGACGCATTCTGCACGGCCTGAACCACGCTCGCCTTCGACGTGTTGTTCATCTCGATCGGATTGAGCAGCGGAAGAGCCGGCTGATCGGCGAGCGAATCGGTACGGCCGTCCCACATGAAGCCGCCACCGGGCGCATTCTGCGACACGCCATCCGGATTCTCCGCGTTGTCGGCATAAGCAGGCGTCATGTCCTTGTAGCGCAGCGACGGCACGGCGCGCGCCGGCCTGCAACGGATCGGACCCGAGCTGCACGGCGAGACTGTTCGGCGGACCATATGCATACGCCGGGTTGTGACAGCTCGCACACGACATGTTCTTGTTGCCGGACAGGTTCTGATCGAAGAACAGTTGCCGGCCGACCTGCGCGGCAACACTGAGCGTGACCGCGGGCGTGGATGCGGGCGTGGATGTCGATGTGGACGAACCGCCACCCGATGAAGCCGACGACGCGTCGTTGCTTCCACCGCCTCCGCAGGCGGCCAGGATCAGCGAGAACGCGCATAGGGCGCCAGCATAGAGTTTGCGCATGTCGTTTCCTGTTCTTTGTTTTGTCTGGTTGCGTGTGGCCTTCAGCCCCGTGCGCGATAAAAGAATGAGGCGGTCAAATGAAACCGCTAGCCGAAACAGGTGGCCCGCTCGAGAGCGGACCACCCTCTGACGATGCGAGAGGAAATGGCGGGAGGCGGCAAGCCGCCTCCCGGGCCGCTTACTTGCTGACTGCCCAGACGTTGGCCTGCGTCTTGTCCGGACCGACTTGCGCCGTCGCGAGGGACGTACCCGACACGTCGCCCGGATTGAGCTTCTGCGTATACGACGACGGAATCACGTACGCGTGGTTCATCGGACGCACCGAGTCGAAGTGCGTATCGGCACTGCCCTGAAACTCCGGCAGATTCGCGATGTTCTGCGCAATGAACCGCTCCGTGTACTTCGCACGGCTCAGGTACGACGCATCGTTGCCCGGATCGCCAATCTGGAACATGTCCTGCAGCGTACGCACGAACGAGAAGTGGCTGTATGCATCGCTGTCGACGACGCCCGTACCGTTCTGCTGGTTCGTCAGCACGCCGAAGATCGAGTTGCCGTGGCCTAAATTGCCGTTGCTGTAGTTGAGCAGCGGCGTGGCGTTCTTGATCCACTTGCCCGTCGAATCCTGCTGCAGCGGTTGATCGCCACTCGTCTTCGACGTGTTCCAGCCGCAGCACGACGTGCTGGTACCGCCGCCTTCGTCGAACATCACGACGATCGCGACCTTGCGCTGACGGTTCGCCCACAGCGGCGAGCTCTCGATCCTGGTGACAAGCTGCTGTATGTATGCGTCGCCGCGCTGGATGATCGGGTTGCCCTTACACGACGTGTCCGAGCCGACGCTGTGCATGTCATCGCACTGGTCCGGCATGATGAAGTTCAGATTGCCCACGTCGCCCGTCGTGAGGTCGGTTCCCAGCTGGTCATAGTCGTAGCCCGCCGGAATCGGATAGGCCGTCGACTTCGACCACGCGGTCGCATCCCACTGCGTGCCGGCAACCGTGCGATTGTCGGCGAAGAACTCCGGCAGATTGCGCGTGCTCTGGTAAGCCATGCCCGGATGGTGCTTGGTCTTGTACAGACCACCCGGTACCGCGTAGTTGGCCGTACCCGGGCCGCCCGCGCCCGCGAACCTGCCCGTCACGGCGGTATCCGCAATGCTGTCGGCACGCGGGTCCTGGCCCGGGTTCATCGACTCGCTATAGGTACGCCACGTCATGCCCGCTTGCGAGATCAACGTGAAGAGGCTCGGAGCCGAGACGTTGTGGTTCGCCACGGAACCGACGTTGCACGACGCGCTGCCGTAGCTCGACAGATGCGCGCTGTCGAGCGGCGGCGTCGTCTGGGTCGCCACCAGCGGCTGGCCGTCCGATGCCTTGCCGCCAGCAAATGCTGCGTCCGTCGGCGCATTGTTCGCGCCCGAGCCAGGCGCGCCGGCACCGCAACCCCACCAGTTGTCGTCGGTGATGCCCCAGTCGTCCGCGCCGCCAAGCGCCGTGTAGTTCGGCTCGCTCGGGTTGCCCGTCGCGTAGTACGTCGTGAACTGGCTGCCCGACGTCAACAGGTTGTTGATGTTCGGCGCGTATTGCGAGCCAAGGATCGAGTTCGTGCTCTTGTTCTCCATCATGATGATGAAGATTTTGTCGTAGCGCGGAATGCCTTCGACGTTGAACGCAGCCTGCTGCGCCTGTGCAAACGTGATGGGTGCCTGCGTCTGGGCCGGCGTCATCGCGGTACCGGCCGTCACGTGCCCCGACGCGACGAGCGGCGGCAGTGCCGGATCACCCCCGACCACCGCGAGATTGTCCGGATACAGATCGGCGCGATCGAGCTTGGTCGTCGCATACGTGTAGCGGTTCGCGAGCTGGTTCTCTTCGAACAGCACGACTTGCTGCCCGGCGCCCGAGAGCTTGTTCACATCGCCGAGGGCATCCGCACCGCTCACCGTCATGGCCGACGCCGACGTGCCGAACGCCGGCCCCGTCAGGCGGTTCGCGATATTCGTCTTCTCGGTTGCGTAGGTGCTGCCGTTCGCCTCGACAAGGCGCTGCACTTCGCTCGACATCGGGCTGATCACGACGTTGGATGCACCCTGATCGGCGATCTGCGCAACCGACGCGCGAAGAATCATATGGCTCGTAACAGCCGCGCCGCTTGCCGTGTTCTTCGCCGACGTCGGAATGTCGGCGACGAACTGTCCACTGCCGCTGCCTCGCAGCGTGAAATGACCGTTGCTATCCGTCTTGGCCGACGGCTCGCCCGAGTCGAGCTTGCCATTGCCGTTCGTGTCGACGAACACGGTAGCGCCGGTGTAGTAGCCCGCCTTGATGGTCGGGTTGCCCGTCGCGCTGCCCGGAACATAGGCGCTGGATGTGACGACGCCGCCATAGGTCTGCGTCTGTGCCGATGGATCGCGAGGTTGTCGCCCGCACGCGTGCGCACGGTGACGGCTGTGCCTGCCATCGCCTTCGGGCCGTGATACGGCTGAAGGCCCATTATTCCGCTCGCGCGGGCCATGTTGTCGCTGAGCAGCGACACGACAAGCTCGCGCAACGCGTCGAGCGTCGCCGTGCTCACCTGCGGAGCCGATTCATATTCACGCCAGCCGATCGGATTCATATCGTCTCCCCTTCCGTAGCCAATTGTTTGACCAGTTGCGCGGTCAGGCGTCCGTACACCGCCCGCGCGTTGTCTTCGTAGATGTGTTGCCGGTCCGCGTCGCTCAGCCATTCGATTGCATCGATATAGCGCCGCGTGTCGTCGTAGTAGTGCCCGGTCTCGGGATCCATACCCTGAACTGCGCCTATGGTTTGCGACGCGAAAAGAATGTTCTCGACGGGAATCACTTTCGCGAGCAGCTCGGCGCCTGGCTGATGATAGACACAGGTGTCGAAGAACACGTTCTTTAGCAGATAGTCACGCAGCAGTGGCCGCTTCATGTCCTGCGCGAGTCCGCGATAACGTCCCCAGTGGTAAGGCACGGCGCCGCCGCCATGAGGAATGATGAAGCGCAAGGTCGGGAAGTCAGCGAACAGATCGGCCGTGAACAGCTGCATGAACACCGACGTATCGCCGTTGATGTAGTGCGCGCCCGTCGCATGGAAGTTCGGGTTACACGATGATGATACGTGAATCATCGCTGGCACATCGAGTTCCACCATCGCTTCGTACAGCGGATACCACGAGCGGTCGGTCAGCGGCGGGCCCGACCAGCGACCGCCCGACGAGTCCGGATTCAGATTGCAGCCGACAAACCCCAGCTCCTGCACGCAGCGACGCAGTTCCGCAATGCTGTTCGCGGGCGTTACGCCGGGTGCTTGCGGCAACTGGCATACGCCGATGAAATGGCGCGGAAATAACGTGCAAACGCGATGCACGAGATCGTTGCATTCGCTGGACCAGACGGCATTCGCTTCGGCACCGGCGAGATGATGGCCCATGCCTGCCGCGCGCGGTGAGAAGATCGTGAGGTCTGTGCCGCGCTCAAGCTGGATGCGCCGCTGGCCCGTTTCGATGCTTTCGCGGATTTCGTCGTCGGCGATGACGGGACGCGGCGGCACGGTCGTGCCGTCTTGGAGCGCGGCGACCTGCTTTGCGCGCCAGGCTTCGTGTTGCGGCGGCGACGTCGTGTAATGGCCGTGGCAATCGATGATCATGAAGCGAACCCTTTGAGTCTGTGCGATGAATCGAATCGTGATTTAACTGCCCGTGGCGGCGTCTCCACGCGCCAGCGCCGACGATGAGTCTTCGTCCGGCGGCGCGACGCGCATGACGAGCGCGATGATCGTCGCGATCACGAGAAACGCCGCGATCGTCAGCAACGCCAGCGAGAAGTTGCCTGTCGCGCGGCGCACCAGTCCGATGCTCCACGGTCCGACCAATCCGCCGAACTGCGCGATGGTGTTGATCAGCGCGATGGTCGCCGTGCCCGCCGCGCCGTTGCGAAATGAGGACGCGAGGCTCCAGAAGAGCGGATTGCCTGCGTAGATGAAGAGCCCGGTGATGCAGAGCAGCGCGTAAGCCAGCAGCGGATTCGGCGCATACGCACTGCCCGCGATAGCGATCGCGCTTGCTCCATAGACGAACGCGAGGTGCTTCTTGCGATCGCCCGAACGGTCCGAGCTGCGGCTGATCAGGAACGTGCCGAGCACACCGAGCAGCGGCGGCGCGGCGGACAGAAAACCGACTTCGATATTGTTCAAATGACCGAGGCTCTTGACGATCTGCGGCAGCCACAGAAAGAGCCCATAGATGCCGACCAGCGCGCAACCGAACAGGCATGCAAGGCTCCACACGCGGATATCGCCTGCGACGCGCAGCAGAGAAACATGCGTGTGGCCGCCGAGCGCCTCGCGTTCCGCGGCGAGCGTCGATTCGAGCCAGTGCTTTTCGTCGTCGGAGAGCCATGCGGCATCGGCGGGCCGCTCGGTCATGATGCGCAGCGTCAAGAGGCCCAGCAACATCGCCGGCACGCCTTCGAGGATGAACATCGATTGCCATCCGTGCAGTCCGGGCACGCCGTTCGCGTGAGTCATCAGCGTCGTCGAGATCGGGCCGCCGAGCACCGCCGAAAAGGAACCGGCAATGATGTAGCCGCCCACGGCACGCGCGCGGTAGCGTTCGGGAAACCACTTGGTCAGATAGACGGCGACCCCAGGCAGGAAGCCCGCTTCCATCACGCCCAGCAGGAAGCGAAGCACATAGAAGCTGGTGTCGTTGAAGACGAATGCCGTTGCGGCTGCGAGGGCACCCCATGTAAGCAGAATGCGCGCAATCCAGCGGCGCGCGCCGACACGATGCAGCAACAGATTGCTTGGCACCGCGAACGCTTATTCAGACGGCACACCCGAAGAAACCGTCGGCCGCGCGTTGAAGGAGTTCGCCAAGCGCGATGAAATTGTGCTCGCGACGAAAGTGTACTTTCCAATGAGCAATCGCGTAGACCCGAAGAAACCCAACGGTTCCGGCCTGTCGCGCAAGGCAATTTTCCCGTCGATCGATGCGAGCCTCTCGCACCTCGGCACAGACTACCTCGACCTGTACCAGATCCACCGCTGGGACTATGCGACGTCGATCGAAGAGACGCTGGAGGCGCTGCACGATGTGGTGAAAGCGGGCAAGGCACGCTTTATCGGCGCGTCGTCGATGTTCGCGTAATCGAAGCGGTCGCAAAAGTTGCGGCGGCGCGCGGCATTCCGCGTGCACAGGTCACACTCGCGTGGGTTACGTTACCGGCAAGGCAGGCGTGAGCGCGCCGATCGTTGGCGCATCGAAGCCGCATTATCTGGACGATGCCATTGCGGCAATCGATGTGAAGCTCACGGCGGACAAACTCGCATCGCTGGAAGCGCCGAATGTACCGCATGATGTGATGGGCTTTCAGTAAGCGTCTCGAACGTCTACGCATCCTCGCGAGAGCTCATGAACTTTACTGTTGCTTTTAAATATCCCCGGCATCGATAGTTCAATTGTCAGGACACGGGTTTTTATATCCTGACATGGAGCTCGTAGTAATCGACGTTTGTCCCGCGCCCCCATGCGCGGGACTTTTTTTATGTTCACGTGTCGTCGCGTCGGCCCGTCCGGCATTTCCACACGCAATGGAAAAAGCGCTCGTGACCAGAGATCAGCACACTGGCAATCACACCCGTTGCGACTGCTGCGAGCACATAGTCGCCGTTCACGCCAATCCAATGATAGCCACGCGGCGGAGCAGACAGGCCGTGCGAGTGCCAGTCATCGACCTCATAGTTGCGATCGCGCTACTCGGCCGGCAAGCGGTCGCCCTTGTACCAGTCATTATGCGGAATCGGGCCGCCGGGCCGGCCTGCATATGCATCGTGAGGGGGCGGCGGCCGGTGTGAGCCATGACCATGATGATCCTGTCCTTGTCCGTGGGGTTGAGCGAAAACCGCCGATGACATGCCGAGCATCGAAACCATAACGAGTGACGCAATCGCTTTCAATTTCATGTGACACCCTCATGAAAAATGGATAATGGGAATCTAGAACTTCCCTTTGCACTGTATTAGTTGCAGATCGAGAACATCGTCAAGGAATGTTCAATGTAAGTTCGTTACGCGAATGCACTAGCGCTAACGACTGATCTCTAGCACAGCCTTTCCGATTTGCCGACGTTCTTCCAACGCCGCATGCGCCTCTTCAACATCGTCAAACGTATATCGCCTGTCGAGCTTCACATGCAGCGTCTCATCGAGCAGGCCCGCAAACATCTCGTCCGCGTGTCGCTGCACCGTCTCTGCATCTTGTAGATAATCCGTAAGCCGAGGACGTGTCAGATACAACGAACCCGCTTCACCCAAGTCGATCGGATCGAGATCACTCAACGATCCGGATACCGATCCATAGTTCACGATTAAACCGCGCGTGCGCGCCGCGCGAAAACTGTCTCGCAGTGTCACCCTTCCCACCGCATCGAACACGACGTCGACGCCAGCACCGTTCGTCGCTTCGCGAATATGGTCTGCGAATCGTCCGCCTTCATACAGCATCACATGGTCCGCGCCGAGGCGCGCCGCGATGGCTGTCTTCTCGTGCGTGCTCGCCGTTGCAAACACGGTGGCGCCAGCGCGCTTCGCCATCTGCACCAGCAATTGGCCGATGCTCCCCGACGCCGCATGAATGACACACGTGACGCCCGGCGCAAGTTGCCCCACGCTGTAGCAAAGGTAATGCGCCGTCAAGCCCTGAAATAGCGCGGCCGCAGCCAGATCGAAAGCGATGCCGTCGGGGATGTGCGCAACGCGCGACGCGGGCACGGCTGCGTATTCCGCGTAGCTGCCCCATGCGATGCACCACGCCACGCGATCACCCTGCTTGAAGCGATCGACTCGCGCACCCGTTTCCACGACCGTGCCAGCACCTTCCATGCCCAGCGTCACGGGCAAGCGCACGGGATAACTCCTCGACGACGCATACTTGCCCTGCCGCGTATGCACATCCATGAAATTGATGCCGGCAAACGCGACCTCGATCAGTACTTCCTCGGCCTGTGGCTTTGGCGCCGGCACGTCCTGACGCAGCAGTACTTCAGGACCGCCATAACGTTCGATACGAATTGCCTTCATGTCGCCTCCGCGTTTCACCGGTAATCGCCACTATAGAAATGCGCGTACGTTAGTATACAATGGTACTCGAGTGTTCGAAAAGCAGAAAACTGATGTGCGGACGTGTATCACGACGCAGCAGCGCCCATACCCCGAACTGTGCAAGGCCAGAACTTCGTACCACTTCTCCGACACCGCAGACATGACCACTCTCTCATACGAGTTCACCGAGCGGATTCTCGGCTGGCAAGCCGACGACGCGAAACTTGTCGACCGTTGCCGGCTGATCCTGCTCGATGGTCTGGCGGTTGCCGCAGCGGGTGCTGCGCAACCGGGGCCGATGCACATGGCGGAATTCTCGAAAGAGCATCAGCAAGCTCACGGACCTTCGACTGTCATCGGGCATGGATACTGCGCGCCTGCCGCCGTCGCGGCGCGGATCAATGGCATGTCGATGCATGTGCTCGATTTCGAACCCATGTGGAATCCGCCGAATCACGCGGTATCGACGCTGCTGCCCGCGCTGCTCGCGCTGGCCGAACTGCGCGAGCGAGAGAGCGGCGCGCCACACGGGAACGCGCTGCTCCGTGCGCTCGCCAAAGGCATCGAAGCTCAAGGCCGGCTGCGCATGTCGTCGGGGCAAATCGAGCCGGCGCAGCTCACGCTGCATCCGCCTGGCGTCGTGGGGCCGCTTGCTGCAGCGCTCGCATGCTCGGATCTGCTCGGCCTCGACACGGCGCATGCCACAGCGGCGCTGGGCATCGCGGCCTCGCGCAGCGGCGGCGTGCTCGCCAACATCGGCTCGCAAACGAAGGCGCTCCATTGCGGCGATGCTGCTGCACATGGGCTCGAAGCGGCTCTGCTGGCCGCGCGCGGCTTCACGGCGAGTACCGACGCACTCGCCGGACCACGCGGCTGGGGCAACGCCTATTTCGGCGCGCGCTTCGACAGCGACTGTCTGCTTGCCCCGATTGCCGTCGGACGCGCGCTCGAACCAGGTCTGTCGTGGAAGCTGTTTCCTTCGCAGTTCGCGACACACTACGCGATCACGGCCGCGCTCGATGCGCGCGCACAAACGGATGCATTCCGCGCTGACGACGTCGAAAGCATCGAACTGCACGCTCCATCGATGTCATACATCGACCGTCCGCAGCCGCAGACAGGTCTGGACGGCAAGTTTTCGTGGCAATACACGACGTGCGTCGCGCTGCTGGACGGTCACGTCGATCCCGACTCGTTCAGCGATACGCGCCGCTTCGCGCCCGATGTCGAGGCGATGCTCGCGCGTTTCAAGCTGAACACCGATCCATCCATCAGCGGCGCGCTCGACAGCATGTACGTCGATCTGAGCGTGCACATGAAGAACGGAACGCGGTTATACGCACGCTGCGACGCGCCATTGGGCAGCTGGAATCGTCCCGTCGGCAATGACATCGTCAGAGCAAAGGCACGCGGACTGCTGGTGGATGCCGTCGGCGAGAGCCGCGCGGATCAGGTCATCTATCTTGCGGAACGGAAAGACATACCGCTTGCGGTGCGCGACCTGATGGCCTGCTTGCCGTACATGCGCCGTTCTATACTTGCATCACAGATTACAAAGACGAGGGACTAGCCGGTGACTGCAAAGCTCAACGCGACGATCGATGAAGCCGACACGACGGCCGATTTCGGGCAAGGGTCGCTCGCCCAATATGTCTACGCCCAGTTGCGGCAAGAGATTCGCAGCCGGCAGCTCGAATCGAACGAGCGCCTGCGCGAGGCCGACATTGCGCAGCGCCTCGCCGTGAGCCGCACGCCTGTCCGCGAAGCGCTGAAGCGTCTCGAAGCGGAAGGCATGGTCCGCTTTGCGCCGCCACGCGGTTTTGTGGTCGTACAGCTGTCGCCGAAACAGGTGATGGAGCTCTACGCGATGCGCAAGGTGCTGGTCGGCGCGGCCGCACGGTTCGCCGCCGAGCAGGCCTCCGCCATCGAGATCCTCTCGATGCAGCAGGTCCTTGCGCAACTCGAGCGCGCGAAAGCGCCCGACGAGGTCGCCGCACTCAATCGACGCCTGCACGAAATCATTGTCGCCGCTGCGCATAACGAGTACTTGTACAAGACGTCGAATGTACTCATCGATGCGCTCGGCCTGCTCGGCACGACCACTTATTCGATGCCGGGCCGCATCAAGAGCGGACTGAAAGAGAACAAGGAGATCGTCGCCTGCATCGCACGCCATGATGCGGACGGCGCGGAGAAAGCCGCTCAGGCGCACGTTGCGGCTGCAACCGAATTGCGCCTGAAAATGCTGTTCGGTAATGAGAACACGAAAGGCGGTGCGTAGCAGAATCGCTCGATAATGCGTCGTCGAGAGAGTCCGCGTGACACCGTTCTTTTGCGGCTACGCTGCACGAAGCAACTGCAACATCGCGCGCACCTTGTGTTTTCCGGGCGAAAGCAACGCATCCAGCAACGCGTCCACGCGGTCGGGCGACAACATCAGGCCCGCCGTGCCGCGAAACTTCTGCGCGATCTCACGCTCGCCCAGTGCGCGCGCTCCGCTTCCCAGATTGATCGGCACATGTTCGCTTCGTTGCGAGTCATCTCGCATTTTGATTGCGACGCGGCCCGAGAAATAACGCGGGAAATCCGCGTCGGGATCGACCGCACATCACACTTTGGCCGCGAGTTTCAGGACGCCCGGGTCGCGCAACACGTCATCTTCGAGTTCGGCAAGGCCGAAGCGTCCGCGCAACAGGCACACCGCCACGACGAAATGCGTGCTGAACTTCGCGTCATAGTCCGTCTTCGGCGTCATCTTCGCGACGGCCGGTTCGGCGACGATTGGCATCGTCGGCGCGGGCAACAGGCAGATGATCTCCTCGATGTCGTCCATCTTCATCTGCGCATCGTGCAGACGCAGTGCCGCTTCCGCGCATCCGTGAATGAAATGACACACAGGATACGGCTTGATCGCGGTGCCGAACATCGTCCACTCATCGCCGAGTCCCTTGCCGATCGACTCCAGGTCGATCGCGCCCGCATGCTCTTGCAGATGCGATTCGAACAGTCCGAAGCGGCCTTCGCACGGACGCGACGGCCCTGCAAAACCGTTCACAGCAAGTTGCGCTGCCGTGATCCCGGCCAGCGCGCCCCAGCCCGGATGCATTCGCTTGGTCCATGCGCCCTCTTCGAGGAACACCTGAACGCCCGCCGCCGTGCTCGCCGCAATGCCCTGCGCCGCGACGAGTTGAGAGGTATCGAGCTTCATCAGCTTGCCCGCGACGATCGCCGAGCTGAAGTGCGCAACGATCCCCGTTGCGTGAAAGCCCACGTGATGGAAGCCGCCCTTTACGGCAACGCCAAGACGTATCGCCACCTCCATGCCCGCAACGTAAGCCGCGAGCATGTCGTCCCAGTCGGCGTCGATTGCTTCGCCCACCGCGAGCGCCGCTGGCAGACAGGCGACGGTCGGATGCACGATCGCAAGCGGATGCGTGTCGTCGAAATCGAGGCCGTGCATCAGAAAGCCATTCGACAACGCGGCATCGCGAGGCGCAAGCGGCGACGTGCTGCCGATCACCGTCGCATCGCCCGCCGATCCCGCCGCTGCAAAGCCGCGCAACGCGGGTGCTGCGAACGCAAAGCGCTGCGACGCGAACGCGAGTCCGATCGCATCGATGATGTGATGCGTCGCCTTGCGGCGCAACTCAGCGGGAAGCGCAGATGGTTGAAGCGCGCATGCAAACTCTGCAAACCTGCGCGCGATGACGGGCTGGTTGGCCTGGCTGGGCTGATCGATATCGATCATCGAATGTCCTCTCAATGGTCGCCGGGACGAAGCACGTGCGCATCGAGGCGCTGGTCGACGCTTTCTTCATGAACAGGGTTGATCGTCTCGAGCCGGCGTCCCGTCGTTCTTGCACCGAAGATCAGCGTGACAGCCGAAGTCGCGAGCCACGCGCCCGCGATGTACACGAACACCCACACATAGCCGAAGTTCGTGAAGATCGCCGCGACAATGAACGAGTTGCCGACGTTCGCCAGCCGACCCATGCCGTACGCGAAGCCTGCGCCTGTATTGCGGATGTCGGTCGGATATTGCTCGGGCGTGTACGCGTAGCACAGCGCGGCGAAAGTCTGGATCAACATGCCGACGAGAAAACCGAACGACACGATCAGCACCGGCTCGAAGCTCAGACCATACAGCAGGCCGAACACGGCGATCAACGCGGCCGCCGCGGCAATGCTGAACTTGCGCTCCATACGGTCGGCGAGAAACACGGCGATGAGCGCGCCCGGCACGGCACCGATGTTGATCAGCGTGATGTACGTCAGGCTATGCACGATCGTGATGCCGTGCTTGACGAGCAGTGTCGGCACCCACGCCTGGAAGCCGTAGAAGCCGAGCGTCTGGAAGATCCAGATCGCCCATAGCGTCATCGTGCGTCCGATGTACTGGCCTTTGAACATCGACGTCCAATGTGCGCGCGCTTCGACCGGTCTGTTGACGGCGACGGCTTCCGGCAGCGGACCCGTTGTCTTCTCGACTTCGGTTTCGATCCCGCGTAGCACGCGGTCGGCCTCTTCCGTGCGCCCTTGACGTGCGAGCCAACGCGGTGACTCCGGAAAGTGGCGCAGAAACAGCAAAAAGAGAATGCCCAGCGAGCCCCACACGAAAATCCATCGCCAGCCGTCGGGCCCCGAAGGCACGACGAGCCGCGGGACCCAGCTCGTGATGGGGATGCCGCACAACGCGATGACCATCGCCCAGCCTTGCCATGTGCCGCGTGTCTTCGCCGGGAACATCTCGGCGATGTACGCCATCACGACGGCCGTCGCCGACGAGATGCCCACGCCCGTCAAGACGCGCGTGATGATCAGCATCGGAATATCGGGGGCGAGCGCATTGGCGAGCGAGAACGTCGAATACGCGATGACGTACACCACGAGCGCGCGCTTTCGTCCGATCTTGTCGGAGAGCATGCCGCCGAGCGTCGCGCCGACGAACATGCCGAAGAAGCCCGCCGACGTGAGCAACGCGATGCTCGAGATCGGCAGCCCCCACTCCTTGACGAGCGCGGGCGCCGCATACGAAAACGTGAAGATGTCGCTGATATCGAAGAAGAACGGCAGGCTCACCAGCAGCAGCAATCGCTTGTGAAAGCGCGAGACAGGCAACCGGTCGACTCGCGCGGCAATCAGCTCGTCATTCATGGGATGCCTCCCGTCCCGCGAACGCAGCGCGATCATGACGAACTACGCTCCGACTTCCAGATGATCCGAAAACATTCAGCATGTCTGTCTCCATCCGTAGTTTCTTGTCTCGCTACCGGCCGCCTGTTCGCCTGCGTGCTCACGGCACCCAGGCGGTTTCCTCGGATTTGCGTTCAGGCGCCGCCGACACTTCGAGCTTCTGCTGCGCAACGTTACCGCCGGGCAGCACACGCTTTGCAAAGAGACGCGCAAGCGTGCTGATGTCGCTCACTTCTTCGAGCGCTTCGAGCCGCTCGTAAAGCGCGAGTGCCTCCGATGAACCGATCGCCCGCTTGCTGCAATCGTAGAACTTCTCCCACAGCTCATCCGTCGACATCGGATTCGCGAGACCGCGCCCAATCAGGTTATCGATGCGGCGCGACCGCACGCGTCCGTCACGCAGCGTCAGCGTCACTTCAGCGCCGAACTGGTGCTCCGCGTCTTCCGGCATGTCCGGATGCGGATCGGTGCGCGTGATCGCGAGCAGCCGACGAACGCGCGGATCGAGATGCGCGTCGCCCTCGAAATGCTCGAGCCGCACGACACCATCGACGAGCGCGCGCGCGACCGCATATTGCACGCTGAACTTCGCGCCGAGCGGCGTGCGCGGATCGGGGTTGTCGGTATGCGGAAGCCGCCGCCGGTGTGCCTGAATATGAATCGACTCGATCTGCTCCGGGTTCACGTGCTCTTCATGCACGAGCGCGAGCGCCATCGCGATCGCGGGATGCGTGCTTCCGCAACAGGGGAACTGCTTGAGGCCCAGCGTCTCGCTTTCGATCTCCGGCGGCACGCCCCAGTTCTCGAAGATGCGTTGCGCGTCGTAATGGCCGGGGCCATTGAACGCGTTGAAAAAACCCTGCCTGTGTTCGATAGCTGCTGTATTTGCAGTAAAGCCGCGTTCCGCGATCAGTACCGCAAAGAGGCCGCTGCGGCCGATGTGCCCGACATGCAATGGCTTGACCATCGTTCCGAAGTTCGCCTTCAGCCCTGCCGCGAGCGATGCCGCAATCGCAAGCGCCATTGCGATGCGTTCGCTATCGAGTTTCAGCAGATGGCTCGCGGCCGCGACGGTGCCGAAGATGCCGAGCGTCGCGGTCGGATGCCAGCCCTTGTCGTAGTGATGAAAATTCACCGCGCGCGCAAGCCGTATCTCCGTTTCGATACCGATCACATACGCGGCGATCAACGCGTTGCCGGACAGCTTGCGTTCTTCGGCGAGCGCAAGCAGCGGCGCAACGAGCGGCACTGATTGATGTCCGCCCATGGGCTGACTGAAGTCGTCGTAGTCGAGCGCATGCGAGGCCGTGCCGTTGAGCAGCGCGGCATCGAGCGCGGACGTTCTCACATTCGTACCCAGGACCGTGCACTTGCCGGGCGCATCGGCGATACCCGGCGTATCGAGCAGAATCTGCACACAGGGCTCGGCGGAGCCTGCGAGCGTCACGCCGATCGTGTCGATGATCGCCATGCGTGCCGCGGCGAGCGCACGCGGCGTCAGATCGTTCGCGTCGAATGCGGCAATGCGCTGCGCAAGCCGCTTCGTGATCGGCCATTCGCGTTCGTCATCCAGTTGAGGCTGGCTCATATCCCCTCCTCTTCATCCGCGCGCTGACGTCCGGCCCGCAATGCGCCCGAACGTTGCGCCCGAAACCAGTCCCGTGCCCGCCGGATAGTTGTCGTAGAACAGGCCGCCGACCATTTCGCCACACGCCGTAAGGCCTGGAATCGGACGCCAGTCCGTGCCGATCACGCGCGCCTCTTCGTCGACCTTCACGCCGCCGAACGTAAACGTGATGCCGCCCGTCGCCGAATACGCGTAGAACGGCGGCTTGTCCAGCTTGAGCGCCCAATTGGATTTCCCCGGCGTGAGGCCGTGTGTCGAGAGACCGTCTTTGCCCGTCGGATCGAAGCCGTCTTGGCTATCGTGCGCAGCGGCGTTGTACTCCTGCAGCGTCCTGAGCGCGCGCGGCTTGTCGTCGATATCGAGTTGCTCGATCAAAGCCTCGAGCGTATCGGCTTGCAGCGGATCGCTTGTCGAGTAGCGCGGTTCGAGCAGGTGCACCGTTTTCGAATCGAACAGCTGGTAGACCTTCGCGCCGGGTTCGGCGAGAATCGCGCGCCCGTATTTGGCGTAAGTGAACATTGCGCCGTCTTCGCCTTCGTCGACAAAGCGGTTGCCCTTGCGGTTGATCATCACGCCATACGGGTAGCTCAGTCGATTGCTGCGATCCGTCATTTCGCGCGGCGCGAAGTTGCCCCAGTCGGCGCTGATAGGCGTCGCGTGACAGCCGCTCCATTGCCCCCACGGCATCGCGCCGATGGCCATCGCCATGCGCAGGCCGTCGCCCTGATTGTGCGGCGTGCCGCGCACCTTCGCGCCGCCGACTAGCGGGCCGATATGCTGCGTGCGCATCTGCACGTTCGCTTCGAAACCGCCGCAACCGAGAATCACCGAACGGCTCCGCAGTTCGTGGATGCCTTCGTCGTCGCGGACACGAACGCCGCTCACGCGACCGCTTTCGTCCTGCAACAGCGCCGTGACGGCCGCGCCGTAGCGCACTGCGATGCCAAGCCGCTCCACGGCCGCGAACCAGCTGCGCGACAGGCCCACGCCTTCATGCTCCGCACGCACGACGAGCCCGCGCGCCCAGATGATCTGATTACCCTTGCGCACACCCGTCAGGCTGACGGCGGGCTCCATCTTGATCTGGCCGGTTTCGTGCATCCAGAACACGGTGTCTTTCGAGTTGTCGACCAGCACGCGCGACAGCACGGGATCGGTCTGCCCGCTCGTGACACGCATCAGGTCGCCGTGGAAATCGGCGCGCGTATAAGGCTGGATGCCCGCATAGAAGTCTTCGAACTCTTTCTCGACGCCGGGCAGCAACGGCCCGATTTCGTGTGGATCGTCGAATGCAAATCGCAGCACGCCACCGCTCCAGTGCGTATTGCCGCCGCGCATCGCGCGAGGCGCCTTCTCCAGTACGACGACGCGTTCGGCGCCGTTCTCGCGCGCGGATACTGCTGCTGCCAGCGCGGCATTGCCCGCGCCTACGACGATCACATCATAGTCAGCCATTCTGAAGCTCCCGTTGTTCAACCGTTATCAGACGTGTTCTGGCGCGATGCTGCCTGAGCGGCACTTTCGTGGCACTTCGTTTCGCTTCAGCTCAGAGTACTTCGGTATACAAACGTACTCTAATAAGTACATTCCCTGGCAAGCAATGGCGATAACGCTTTTCGGGAAAATGTCAGAGAAGGAGGAAAGCAGGCGCGACGCTTGCAGGGAGAAGCGGCAGCGTCGATGAATTGAGCGGAGCGAGGAGTTATAGCCGCGGCGAGAGGACGTGAATGGGCATTGGTGCGTTAGCACCAATGCCTTCCATCAGCGGCGCGCTATTGGATGAAGGGATGAAGCGGCGAAAGGACGAAGCGCGTCCGCGCGCAAGTCCCCGATTCAGAGACCGCGCGCCAGATCAGTACACGGGCCTAGTAAATCTCGAACGGATCATTCGAACGCGCTTTCGCGCTGATCGCGCTCGCCACGGCGGAATCCGTCACGAAGTCCGCCGACGACTTCGCTGCGAGAATCAGCTCAGGCTCCAAGGGCCGCGCGATCGCGTAGCCCTGCACGTAGTCGACGCCGAGTTCCCTGAGCATCGTGAGCGTATCGGCGTCCTCCACCCACTCGGCGACGCTGCGCATGCCCAGCGCACCCGCCAGCGAGACCAGCGCCTCGACGATCGCCACGTCCTTTGGATGCTCGCGCATCGAACGCACGAATTCGCCGTCGATCTTCAACGCATCGGCAGACAAACGCTTGAGATAACGGAACGACGTATAGCCCGCGCCGAAATCGTCGAGCGCGATTTTCGCGCCGAGATCATGAATGCGCGCGATAAAGCGCTGCGTGTTCTCCAGATCGTGCAGCGCGACGCTTTCGGTGATTTCGAGGCACAGGTACTGCAAGACGGGGCGATGCTCCACCAGCAGATCGAAAATCTCGCGCGTGAAGCGCTCGTCGTTGAGCGACGCGCCGTTCAGATTCACGCAGATGAACTGCGTATTCGCAAGATGCGCCTGATGCCCGGAAATCCATTCGAGCGTGGTCTTGACGACCCACATATCGATGGCGGCAATCGCGCCCGATTCTTCGGCCGCGCTCAGGATGCGGTCCGGCGTGATGAGCTGCCCTTCCGGCGAGCGCATGCGCAGCAGCACTTCGAAATTCAGCGATTCGTACGGCGCGGACAGCGACATGATGGGCTGCATCAGCAGGAACAGCCCCGGCGGCAAACTGGTGCCGCGGAACGATTCGACGAGCCGCAATTCGGCCGCGCGATGTTCGAACGCCGCGGCGCCGCGCCGGTACGCAACGATGCTGTTGCCCGATTTGTGCTTCGCCTCGCGGCACGCACGGTCCGTATGCGCGAGCGCATCCTGCACGCGCATGCCGTGCTCGCATTCGGTGAGGCCGATCGACGCCTTGACCATGAACGCCCGGTTGCCGACCTGATAGGGCACATCGTTGATCGCGTTCACGACGTTGGTCCAATGCTCCAGCGCTTCGTCGATCGACACGTCCTTCATAATGCAAACAAACTCGTCTCCGCCGATACGCCCAAGCGCGCAGCGCTCGTCGAGCATGCCGACGATGCGTTTCGCGACCAGCCTCAACACCTCGTCGCCGGCCTGATGGCCGAACAGATCGTTGATCAGCTTGAAGCGGTCCAGATCGATATAGACCAGCACCCAGCGGGAAAGCGTCTCGGACTGCGCGGCGATCGCGCTCTCCACGCCGCGCCGGTTCAGCAGGCCCGTCAGCGAATCGTGCTCGGCGAGGAAACGCAGACGCTCGACAGCCTTCGAGCGCTCTGTCACGTCCTGCAGCGATCCCTCGATGAACTGGCCGGAGCGGATCGCCGAAATGTGAAAGCGCCGGTCGGCGTTGCCGAGCAGCGTCATGCCGTTGATACCGGGTTCGCTGCCCAAGCCGCCCGAGCCGACCGAGCCGCCCGTCAGGAACGACTCCAGCTTGCCCCACGCGCCCGCTTCGAAGAAATCGTTCCAGTGATGCATCCGGTACGACGCCCTGTCGAGGCCGAGCATCTGCAGCAACGCCGGGTTCGCGCGAACGAAGCGGCCCATTGCATCGAGCGTGAAAAGCCCGACAGGCGCCACGTCATACGTGTTGCGCAAGTCGATTTCGGCCTGCTGGCGGTGCTGCCGTTCGGCGCGCATCTGCTCGGCGATCGCGAACGCGGCCATCATGCTCGAAGTCAGCGCGGCCAGCACGGGGCTCACCCCGGCCGCGAGCGCGGGAAAGCCGAACACCGCGCCGATCAGCTCCGAAAACGTCGAGCCGAGCACGACCGCGAGCGAGCCGACGTACCACATCACCGTCCGCGAGCGCGCTTTCCTGACGAACTGCGCGAGATGAAGGATCAGCACACAGATGCCGAAGCCGCCCAGCGACCACAGCGCCAGAATGAAGCGCGAATACGGCAGCACCAGCGCGGCGACGAGCAGCAGCACGCCCGTCCATTGCGCCGTTCGATAGAGCCGGATGAACCCGGTGCGGCGCAGTTCCCGGCGGAACAGCCGGCTGAACAGCGCGCCCGTCACGATGTAGTACGCGGCAAAACTCAGTTCGCGCAAGAACGCGATCGACGTCGAAGGAATCGTCCGGTCGACCCACTGCGTGTCCCAGCCCATTGCGTTCGCGCACATGCGCAGATTGCCGACCAGCCACATCGAGAACAACACGTAGGTCCATTCGCGATTGATCAGCGCGGTGACGAACACGAAGCACGCGAGGGTCAGCAGGCCGCCGGCGATCAGCGCGGCACCTTCCTGGAAGTCGAGTTCTGAGGCGTGAAATTCGTCGATGCCCCACGACAGCACCGATACCTGGGCCGGCCCGGAATACGTCGCGCGGCACAGGATCACGTTTGCGCTATCGTTTGCGTCGAGCGGAATGGCAAATCCGGCCTTGGCTGCGCGCATCGGCGCCATTTGACGCTCGCGGTCCGCCTGGCCGAGCGGCGCCAGAGTCGAAGCGAGCCAGCATTGCATCGACGTGGCGTGGCGCGACGGAAAGTCGAGAATGCGGTCCGCCGAACCGGATGCGAGTGCAAGGAATTCGATCCAGATTGGGGTTTCCGAAAGCTTCGTGCCGTAGCGAGTCGTTTCGCGCGCGCCGGACAGCGCTGCGCGTGCCTCCACGGGCCCCATCGACGCGGTCTTGTCGTCGAGTACCTTGAACTGCAATGGCTGCGCGGCTTTCGGCTGGAAGGCATGCGGCAGGCACACCAGCACGACGACCGTGCCGATCGCAACCGCGGCCGGCACACCGTAAATGGAGAACGCGTCCAGCCACGCGTCAATCGACGAGCCAGCGCTACGTACTATTCGTGACAACCATCGCGACCGCATCATGTCTGCGGCACCCCCAATCCAGCAAAGCCTGTTTTATGACGGCTGCGCAATTCACTTGCGCACAGCCGTGCTCTTTCCGTCATTCGATCAGCCACCTGCTACCGCATTATCCCTGCAAATAACGCGGCGCCGGTGGCTGCCCGGCAATTTTTACGCCGCCGCTTCGAGGCAGACCGCCCCTTGCGCAGGCTGCGTCAGGTCCAGGTCCGGATGAGGCGTTTCGAACACGAACCTGTACAGCGGGTGCTTCGCCTCCGACCAGCGCCGGCGCGCCGCCGATACCTCGCCCGCCATCACCCGGTGCGGCAGCCCGCCGACATGCGTCATTGGAACATACCGGTGATCGGCAAAGATGTCGCGAAACAGCATCGCCTCGTACTCACGGTCGATCGGCGAGCGCGCCGTAATGAGCAGCCAGTCGATGCCCCGCTGCTCGCACAGCAGGAACAGCGCCTTGAACAGCATCATCTTGACCATCCGGCCGCTCGACGGACCTGTCACCGCCAGGCGCGTCGCTTCCGCCAGCCGGCCCGACGCGCACCAGGACGGCAGCTCGACCGAATGCTCGACGGGCAACTCCGCGAATTCGTTGGTCTGAATCCGCATTGTGCCAATTGGCGCGCGATCGAGCCTCGATTCCGCGAGCAGGATCGTCGTGCCCGGCGCAAGATCGATGTCCTCGATGGTCATCGTTCGCGCAAACTCGGGCAGATGACGCCCATAGGCGCTGCGCCTGACGGCCACGGCTTTCGCGATGTCCTCGCGGGTGACGGCTATACGTACAGTAAACGGCAGACGTTCCGGCTCCTGAAGGCCGATGTTCGCAACTTTCTGGTTTGCTTCGCTGTCGCGTGCCGTACGAATCACTTCGTGGTTGAGCTCGAGAATTTCCATTTTTCATCCCTTTTATTGGTCGTAGAACAGACATCCGCTGGCGTTCCATATGTCCGGAGCGGGTCCAGAACGACAGCGGCAGCCAAGAGGCGGTCCTTCAAATTCACTTCGCAGTACGACGGGGACTGGCATCCACCTGGATAGTGGGTGTAGCGCGTGCTGTCAGAATCGAAGCCGACTCTGATGCGATGGTGGCACTTTTCATCAGACAGCACCCGCTCGAACACAAAAAAGCCGCCTTTTCAAGCAGGCGGCGTGACTGTCCGACACTGGCGGTCAGATCGATGAGAGGCGGGATGTGCTGCACGTCCCTGTGTCACGGGAAGTACACGGACGGTCGCCCCGTTGCAGATGAACGCACGGGCGCCGTCGCGCTACGCACCTAAAAGGTGCTTGTGGAGGGATGCTTTGATGAGGCGGCTCGTGAACGAACCGGGCTTGATTCATCGGCAAGCGTCGCCTGGGGGACCTTACGACGCAATGGCCCGAGGCCTTTGCGCCGATAGTCGAAGCGGTGCCGAACTCGCGCCAGATGAAGACGCAGCGCCTACAGAAAGCCGATCGAGATCCAGGGGATCGCGGCAACGAGCACCAGCCCAACGCCGAGCGCGACCATATACGCCACGATCGGCCGCATCCCCTCTTCGGGGTTGATGCGGTTGATTGCGCAAGCTGTGTAGTACCCGACGCCGAATGGCGGCGCGAACAGCCCCATGCCCATCGCGAGGATCGCGATCATCGCGTAATGCACGGGATGCACGCCCACCGTCTCCGCGATCGGAAACAGCAACGGCCCAAACAGGACGATGGCGGGAATGCCTTCGAGCAGACTGCCGAGCACGACGAACAGCACGATCGACGCGACGACGAACGTGATCTTGCCGCCCGGCAGTTGCGCGAAGATGTCGGCCAGCGCATCCGAGAAACCGGACTGCGTGAGGCACCACGCCATGCTGGTCGCCGCGCCGATGATCAGCAGGATCGCGCCCGACAACGCCGCCGTCCCGACCAGAATCGGCCAGATACGCCGCACGTCGAAGCGGCGATAAATCACCAGCCCCGCAAGGATCGCGTAGACGATGCCGATCGTCGATACCTCGGTCGCCGTCGCGACGCCTTCGACAACGGCAAGCCGGATGACGAACGGCAACGCGAGCGCGGGCAACGCGATCCAGAAACTGCGCAGCACTTCGCGCGCGCGAGGGCGCGCTTCGGCTGCGCTGTCGTCAATATGCCGATGCCGCCACCACACCAGCACGCACAGCATCAGCCCGACGACGAGCCCCGGCAGCAACCCGCCCGTAAACAGCGCGCCAATCGATACGCTCGTCACGGAGCCGAGAATGATCAGCACGAGACTCGGCGGTATCGTCTCCGTCTGCGCGGCCGTCGCCGACAGCAGCGCGACGAACTCGCCGGGCTTCGTGCCACGCGCCCTCATCTCGGGATACAGCACGGGAGCGAGCGCCGCCATATCGGCGGACTTGGAGCCGGAGATACCCGACACGAGGTACATCGCGCCCACCAGCACATACGAGAGTCCGCCCGGCACGTGGCCGAGCACATTTGCAAGAAACGCGACGAGCGCCTTCGCCATGCCCGTCATCTCCATCAGCATGCCGAGAATCACGAAGAGGGGCACGGCCAGCAGCACGATCTGCGACATGCCCTGGTCCATCCGGCTCGCCATCACGAGCAACGGCAACTTCGTCGCGATGGACAGATAGCCGAACGACGCGAGCGCGAACGAAAACGCGATCGGCACGCCGGAGAACACGCATAGCGCAACCACGCCGACGAAGAACACCACGAGGTTCCAGTGCCCGATCTCGCCGAGCACCGGCTGCAGCGCATACAGGCCGACCCCGACCGCGAACGTCAGCACCAGCGCGGCCAGCAGCGGCCGCCAATGTTCGAGACGCGCGAGCTGAAACAGCGAACTCGCGATCATCAGGCACACGCCCGCCGGCATCGCCGCGGCACGCCACGCGTTCGAAATGTTGAGTGCGGGATCGGTGAGATTCGACTCGTCGACGATATAGTCGATCGTCGCGCCGCACACGAGCAGCAGGAAAGCGAGCGGAGCCACGATCGACAGCGCCTGCCAGTACGGCTGCCAGCGCGCGGACGCGGCGCGCACGAACGTGCCCATGCGCATGTGCTCGTTGCGCTGGAACGCGATCACGGCGCCCATCATCGCGAGCCACAGGAACAGCAGCGACGCGAGCGAATCCGACCACACTAGCGAATGCCGGAACACGTAGCGCGAAATCACGCCGATCAGCAGCAGCACGATTTCCGCGGCGACCAGCAGGCCCGCGACCGCTTCTGTCAGCAGCACCAGCGCCCGTTCGAGTCCGGCAAATACAGACTGGATTCGCGGATGATTTTCGACAAGAGCGATGCGCATGATTTACCCCAGCGAACCCGTGTACTTTTCGAGCAGCGCCCACGCCTGCGGTCCGAACTTCCCGCGCCATTCGTTGTAGTAGCCGGCCTGCTTCAGCTTGTTGCGAAACTGCTCGCGGTCAGGGTTGATGAACGTGATGCCCGCCTTCGTCATCTGATCGGGGACCTGGGCATCCACTTTCACCATGTCGTCGCGTTGCTGAAGGGCCGACTTCGTGAACTCTTCAGCGATCACCTGTTGCAGGTCCTTCGGAATCGCGCCCCACATGCGCGTGTTGCCGAGAATCCAGTAGCCGTCCCACATGTGGTTGGTCGTGCTCATGTACTTCTCGATCTCATAGAGCCGCATCGCGTAGAGCAGCGACGGATAGTTCTCGGCGCCGTCCACCACTTTGGTCTGCAACGCGGTATAGAGCTCGTTGATGCTGATCGGTGTCGGGCTCGCGCCGAGCGCATTGAACTGCGAGACCCACATCGGGCTGATCGGCACGCGGATCTTGAAGCCGACGAGATCGTCCGGCGACCTGATCGGCTTGTTGCTGATGATCTGCCGCCAGCCGCCCTGCATCATCGTCGGAATCGCGAACAGCCCCACTTTCTCCATCTGCCCGCGCAGATACGCGCCCACGTCCCCGTCCATCGCCTTGAATGCAGCAGGCGTGTCCTTCAGCCCGTAGGCGAGCCCCGGAAGCGCGCAGGCGGGCACGAGCGGCACGGCCAGTTGCGACGACGACAGAAAGAAATCGAGCGAGCCGCTGTGCACCTGGTTCAGCATGTCGCTGCCCAACTGGCTGTTCGGAAACACGCTGATCTCGACGCGCCCGTTCGTGCGCGTCTTGATCCGCTCGGTGGCCTCCTTGATGCGGACGTTCATTGCATAGGCAGGCGGTGTATCGCTGCCGATCTTGATCCGATACTCCGCTGCATGCGCAAAGCGCGCGACGAACGGCGCCGCGAGCAGCGCCGCACCGCTTTTCAGTACCAGACGACGAGCTGGCTTTTCCATGATCCGTCTCCTCCTCGATACCGGCATCGCCGGTGTTACTGCCTGTCTCCACTATCTTGTCGTTGTATCGCTGTGTGCTGCTGTCGATTCGCCGTTGGTGTACGAGTTCGACGTTACGGCGTCGCGTCGACTGTGTCCGTTCGATGCGTCACATCGTCGAGCACGACCGTATCGCCGCTTCGGAACGACCGGTGGACGGCATCGAGCGTGCGCATCAAACGAATGCCTTCTTGCGCGCTGACAGAGCGGTTCGGCTGCCCGTCGATCGCGAGCGCGAACTCGCGGAACTGGCGCTGGAACTCGACCGCTTCGTCGAGATAATGGCGATGCTCGTCGTCGCTTCGCGCGACCAGCGTCTCGCCATTGAACGTCAGATGCGTGTCGTGCTCGACGACGGCCGTGCCGCGTTCGTAGACGAGCACCTTGCGGTTCTCGACGGGCTGCTGGTTGAACGACAGATGCACCGACGCGAGCCGCCGCCCGGGGTAAGCGAGCAGCATCATCGCTTCGTCCTCGCCGGCCCAGAAGTGATTGCGACGCACGGCTTCAGCATGCACGCGCACGGGATCGGCCTGCATCACCATCTGCACGAAATCGAGCACATGCGGACCGTTGAGCGCGACGACCAGTCCGCTCGCCTTGTCCGCTTCGCGCCACCACGGCGCCTGTGCATCGGGCCAATAGACACCCAGGCTCACTTGCACGGAAATCAGCTTGCCGAAATCCGCCTGATGATCCGCGAGATAACGGATCGCGCGAAAATGC
This sequence comes from Paraburkholderia franconis, assembly GCF_009362735.1. Lineage (GTDB taxonomy): Bacteria > Pseudomonadota > Gammaproteobacteria > Burkholderiales > Burkholderiaceae > Paraburkholderia > Paraburkholderia franconis. The sequence continues at coordinate 99,640 of NZ_WHNP01000021.1, forward strand.
CGGCGGCATTGCGCAATCGCCAGCACGATACGATTCGCTTCGGCGGCTTCGGCCATTGCGATCGCGTCGGCCGCCGTGTCGGCCATCGGCTTTTCGACCAGCACATGCTTGCCAGCCTGTGCCGCCTTGATCGCGACGCTCGCATGCAGATGATTCGGCAGGCACAGCACGACGGCGTCGATATCATCACGCGACAGCGCTTCGTCGATATCGTCGAATGCATGACGCGCGCCGTAGCGCTGCGCGGCTTGCGTCGCGAGCGTCAGGTCGCTGTCGACGGTCGCCACCAGCGTCGCCAGATCCGGCTGCGCCGCGACGGCCGCCAGATGCGAGCGCGAAATGCGCCCACAGCCGATGATCGCGATGCCTGACCGCCCGTGTCCGTCGTGTGAGTGCGCCATGCGAGTCTCCCTGGTCGATGTGGAATGCAATGGGCCTAGCGCGTGATCGCCTTGAACGCGCGCGTCTGATTCGTCAATGCGATTTCCGTCGGCAGCCGCTCCATCGAGCTTGCGCCGTAAAAGCCGTGGCACGACGGCGCATTTCGCAGCACGTACGCAGCATCTTCGGGCGTCGCAATCGGGCCGCCGTGGCACAGCACGATCACGTCGCCGCGCACGCGCATCGCCGCTTGCGCAAATGCTTCGATCCGCGCCGGACAGTCGGCGAGCGTCAGCGCTGTTTGCGCGCCGATTGCGCCGCCCGTCGTCAATCCCATGTGCGCGACGATGATGTCCGCGCCCGCTTCCGTCATAGCGACCGCTTCGTCCGCGTTGAACACGTACGGCGTGGTCAGCAGGTTCTTGCGATGCGCGAGCCGGATCATGTCGACTTCGAGCGCGTAGCTCATCCCCGTTTCTTCGAGGTTCTGCCGGAACACGCCGTCGATCAGCCCGACCGTCGGGAAGTTCTGCACGCCGGAAAAGCCGATGCGCGACAGGTCGTCGAGCAGCACGTCCATATCGGCGAACGGATCGGTGCCGTTCACGCCCGCCAGCACGGGCGTATGCCGCACGACGGGCAACACTTCGCGCGCCATGTCCTTGACGATCTCATTGGCGTTGCCATACGCGAGCAATCCCGCGAGCGAGCCGCGCCCCGCCATCCGGTAACGCCCGGAGTTGTAGATGACGATCAGATCGATGCCGCCCGCCTCTTCGCATTTCGCGGACAGCCCCGTCCCCGCGCCCCCGCCGACGATCGGTTCGCGCCGCGCGATCATGTCCCGGTAGCGGGCCAGCAGTTCGGTTCTATCGAATCGCGGCATCGCGCAGTCACCTCCCGTTCGCGTGCGTGCCGAGCGCGTCGCGGTACGCATCGACGACTGCATCGGCAAACGCGGCATCGTTGATATGAAGCGGCACGCGCAGCAGCCGGCGATTGCGCGTGTGCACAAGGGTCGCTTCGATCGTGTCGAAGAGCACGCGGTCCGCTTCGGGATCGTCGAACGGCAAGCCTTCGGCGTCGATCGCCGACACGCCGCGCTCGGGGATCAGAAAGCGCACCGGCCCGTCGCAACGGTTGAGGCGCCCAGCGATCCATGCGCCGATTGCACGGCATTCGTCCGCGGTCGTGCGCATCAGAGTGACTTGCGGATTGTGGCAATAGAGCAGCCGGTTCGCGTATTTCGGCGGCACGGTTTCGCGCGCGCCGAAATTCACCATGTCGAGCGCGCCACACGATCCGACATACGGAACCTTCGTGCGCGCAATCGCGCCGAAGCGGTCTTCCGTGCAGGGAAACACGCCGCCCGCGATGAAATCCGCGACTTCCGTGGTCGTGAGGTCGATCACGGCGTCGATCATCTTGCTGTCGACGAGCTTCTCCATCGACTGCCCGCCCGTACCCGTCGCATGAAACACGAGGCACTCGTATTGCGCATCGAGCCGTTGACGCAGCATGTCGACGCATTTCGTCGTCACGCCGAACATCGTGATGCCGACGGTCGGCTTCTCCGCTTCCGTACGTGCGCCGATCAGTGACGCGTCCACGTCCTTGACCATGCCCGCCATCGCATGCGCGGCATTTGAGAGCACCACGCGGCTGATGCGATTGAGCCCGGCAATATCGACGACGGAGTACATCAGCGCGATATCGCTCGCGCCGACATACGGCGCGACATTGCCCGACGCGACGGTGGACACCATCAGCTTCGGCACGCCGACGGGCAATGCGCGCATCGCATGTGTGACGAGCGCCGTGTTGCCGGAACCGCCGAGCCCGATCATGCCGCCGACGTCGTCGCGCGTCGCGATGAACGCGGCGAGCGCTTCTTCCATCGCGGCTATGGCCGCGCCTCGCTCGCCTTGTTCGCTCCGTTCGCCGATCGCAGCGCCGCCATCGGGATGACAGGCCGCGACGGTATCCGCGCTGACGTCGGGCTGCACGCCATCGCGCGGCGCGCTCGTTGTGCCCACGTCGACCAGACAGGCGGGCATGCCGAGATCGCGCAGGCACTGGCGCACGAAGCCGAGTTCGGCGCCTTTCGTGTCACATGTTCCGACGACATACACGGTTTGCATGATGTCCTCGCAGTCGAACAACGGAACGGGCGGATGCTAGATCGTCAGCACGCCACCGTTGACGTCGATGGTCGCGCCCGTGATGTAACGCGCGCGGTCCGACAGCAGAAACAGCGCGACGTCGGCAAGATCTTCGGCTGTCGTGAAGCGGCCGAGCGGAATGCCCGCGAGCTGGCGCTCGCGGTCTTCGGGCGTGAGCAGCCCCGCGACGCGTTCGCCTTCCGTCGTCCCGGGCGCGACCGCATTGACGCGCACGCCGCCCGAGCCGAACTCCTTCGCGAGATGCCGCGTCAATCCGAGCACGCCCGCCTTCGCGGCCGTATAGGGCGAACCGAGCGCGGGACTCGTCTGCCGGCCAGCCAGCGAACTGAAGTTGAGAATCGCGCCGGACTGCTTGCGCAGCATCGACGGAATCGCGGCCTGACAACACAGAAACGTGCCCTTCAGATTCGAGTCCATCACCATGTCGTATTCGTCTTCGGTGATCTTCAGCGTCGGCACGAGCGGCGCATAGCCGCCCGCACAGTTGACGAGAACATCGGTGCCGCCCGCTTCTTCGTCGACGCGCGCGAAGAACGCCGACACCTCCTTCGACGACGTCACGTCGAGCGTCGCGTGCCTCGCCGCGGCGCCCAGGCGCTCGGCCGTGTGCGCCGATCTTTCTCCGTCCAGGTCCGGCAGATAGACGATTGCGCCCTCAGCGATCAGATAGCTTGCAATGACGGAGCCGATTCCGCGGCCCGCCCCTGTGATCACCGCGACCTTTCCGCTAAACGTGTCCATCTGCTGTGTCTCCTGTTGAACCTGACTTGATGAGTGCACTGTGTACCACTGCCATTAGTCGAGCACGACGCCGCCGTCCACCATCAACGTTTCGCCATAGACGAACGAGGCCTCGTCCGACAGCAGGAAGAGCACGCCTGCTGCAATTTCTTCGGGTTTCGCGAAGCGCCCCATGAGCACCGAGTTTTCGACGGTCGCGCGCTCTTCGGGCGTCATGCCGTTGTGCATCTCCGTCCAGATCGGACCGGGACACAGGCAGTTCACGCGAATCGCGCCGCGAAAGCTCGCCAGCTCGCGCGCAAGCGAACGCGTGAGCGATACGACGCCGCCCTTCGACGCGCCGTACGCCGATGTCGACAAACGCCCCGCGCCACGCTTCGCCGTATCAGACGCGATGGTCACGATGCGCCCGCTGCGTCGCGGCACCATCGAACGCAATGCGTGCTGCACGCACAGGAACGTGCCGCGCAGATTCACGTTCATCACGCGGTCCCATTCGTCGATGGTCATATCGAGCACGCGCGTCTTGCTGGTGATTCCGCCGCACGTGACGACGCCATCGAGCCGTATCGCATCGCTGTCGAGCCGCGCGAACGTTTCGCTCATCGACGTTTCCGACGCAAGATCGGCCACGATCGACATGCACGATGCGCCCAGACGTCGCGCTTCGGCTTGCGTCTCGGCGAGGCCGTCGCGCTTCGCATCGACGCATACGGTCGGCACGCCGTGCGACGCCAGCCCTAGCGCGACTGCGCGTCCCAGGCCGCCCGCCGCGCCCGTCACCATCACCTGTTGCAGAGTGAACTTCATGCGGCTGCTCCTGCCGTGTCGACACGCAACGACGATCGATCGAACAGCGCCACGGCAGATGCGAACGCATGCGACGCAATCGACTTCGCGTCTGTCTTTGCATACTCGGGATTGAACAGCTCGACCGTCCACCAGCCGTCATAGCCATGCTGAACCAGCGCATCGACGACAGCCCGAACATTGGCCGCGCCTTCGCCCGGAAACACGCGATCAGCGAGCATGTCCAGCTGATCGCGCGGCCTGGACTTCGCGTCGGCCAGTTGCACGTTGAAAATCTTCTCGACGGGAACCCGCGCGATGTGTTCGATGCGCGAATGGCCCTGATGAAACAGAAACGTGTCGATCAGCAAGCCACCGTTCTTGCGGCCGGCACGCGTCACGAGATCGGCACCGCTTTGCAGGTCGCAGATCTGCGGCGCGGTGCCCATGAATTCGACGCACAGGCGCACGCCATACGGTTGCGCGATATCGCACAGCGTGGCGAACTCTTCCGCCGCCACGTCGAGATCGCCCGTTTCCCTGAGCGCGGGAACCGCCGTGACGTTCGCGCATTCGAACTGCTCGCAATGCGCGAGAAACGCGTGCAGCCGCTTCGTCAGACGCGCAGACGTTTCGTCATCGGCGCCGCTGCGTCGACGACGGCTCACGAGCGGCAAGCCGCCATGGTACTGCCACTCGGCAAGAAAGGCCGCCTCGGCAAAGCGCAGTCCGTTTGCGGCGAGCAGGCGCTTCACGTCGTCCACCGAACCGCCTTGCTCCAGATAGCGCTCGAACTGGTCGTAGCGCAAGCCGATGCCCGTAAATCCGGCACGCGCGGTCTGCTCGAAGGCTTCATCAAACGAACATTGCGCGATCGTCACGGGACTCAACGCGAAGCGACGCTGATGGGATTGCGTACTCATCACACCGCCCCTGATTCTTTTGCCGTCGCACGCGCGCGCTTCGCCGGCGCGCGATGTTGCGCGGGGCGTCTCGGCACGACGATCTGGTTCGTCAGCAGGCGCGTCGGCAGGCGCACCACATCGGATGCCGCGCCGCTTCTGTCGATCAGGCCGAGCATCATGCGCACCGCGAGCCGTCCAATCTGATGGGTATCCTGCGCAACGACGGGCATCGGCGGATCGACGAGCCGCGCCCAGGGCACGTCGTCGAAGCAGATGACTTCGACATCTTCGTTGCGCCGCAAACGAAGTTCGCGCATCGCCAGCAGGACGCCCTCGGCAATCGTGTTGCTCGTCGCGAACAGTGCCGTTGGCCGGTCCTTGCTCGCGAGCAGTTCGAGCGCGCATTCGCATGCGGTGTCCGATTTGAGGCCTGCATAGCGTATCCAGTCGCGCCTCAGTGGCACGCGTGCTTCCTTGAGCGCCGCCTTGAACCCGGCAATGCGCTCGCGCGAAGTCATCAGTCCGCCCGAGCCGGATAGCGCGCCAATGCGCGTATGTCCACGCTCGAGCAGATATTGAACGGCAATCCGCGCACCGCCTTCGTTGTCGCTCAGCACCGCGCCGCAAGGCATTTCATCGATCTTCCGGTTGATCGCGACGAGCGGAAAATGCTCGGGCAGATCGCGGCTCAGATAGCCGTGGTAGCCTTCAGTGGGCGCGACGATCAGTCCATCCACGCGCCGTTCCATCAGCCCGATCACGGCCTCGCGTTCGCGCGCCAGATCTTCGTTGCTGTTCGCGAGAATCACGGAATAGTTGTTGAGCGCGGCCTCCGCCTCGACGCCGCCGACCACTTCGGCAAAGAACAGATTCGCGACGTCCGACATCACGAGACCGATGGTGCGCGAACGGTTCGTGCGCAAACTACCCGCCACGCGATTCACGCGAAACCCGAGTTGCTGCGCTGCCGCCATCACCAGTTCGCGCGTTTCGGGGCTCACTCGTTCCGAGCCGTTCATCACGCGGGACACGGTCTGATACGACACGCCTGCCTGCTTGCCGACATCCTTGAGCGTCGGCGCGCGATCGTTTTCGTCCGATTTCATTTTCGACTGCCATGTGATCGTTCACACGACCTGACTATAGGCGACGATCTCCGGAAGTAAACCTCTTTATGCGAACGTTCACATGGCTTACGGGTAATACCTGGTGCGGCTCGGGTCGTCGCCTGAAACAGCGCTTGTCAACGCGGCGATTGTGCGTTGCAATCACCCACCGTGACATCGCAACCAATAAGGACGGAAATGGAACAGGCGTCGAACGCGGTATCAGCCGACGGACAACGCTGGTTGACGGTCGCGGGTCCCGTGATTTTTCTGCTGCTGTGGTCGGCCGGTTTTCCGATTGCGAAGATCGGCCTGCGCTACGCGTCACCCCTCACCTTTCTTGCGATCCGCTTCGCGTTGAGCGTCAGCGTGCTGGTTGTACTATGCGCGGTCCGCCGGCCTGCATGGCCTCGTGGGCTGCATGCGTGGAAGCATCTGATCGTCGTCGGCTTTCTCGTGCAGGTGCTGTACTTCGGGCTGAGCTATCTGTCGATGACGGCGGGCATCGAGACGTCGGTGCTCGCGCTGATCGTCTCACTGCAGCCGATCCTCGTCGGCGTGCTGGCGCCGAAGCTGGTCGGCGAGCGCGTCGGCGCACGCCGCTGGACGGGGCTGATACTCGGTCTCGCGGGCGCGGCGGGCGTCATCGTTGCGCGCAGCCGCGTCCAGGTGGATTCGCTGGGCCCCGTGCTGCTGGCAATCGGCGCGCTGCTCGGCATCACGGGCGCGATGCTCTATGAAAAGCGCACGGCCGCATCGAACGATCCGTTGATGGCGAATCTCGTTCAGTACGCGGTCGGCCTCGTGTGTTGCGCGCCGATGGCCATGCTGTTCGAGCATGGCCACGTGCAATGGACGGGAACCTTCACGGCTGTCATGGCGTATCTCGTGCTCTGTAATTCACTGATCGCCATCAGTCTGCTGCTCGCGATGACACGCGCGGGCAAGGTGTCGAAGGTGGCTGCGCTGTTCTTCTTCGTCCCGCCCGCTGCGGCGCTGATGAGCTACGCGTTCCTCGGCGAAACGCTGCCGCCGTCCGCGTGGTGGGCAATGGGTATTGCAGTGGTAGGTGTTGCGATTGCAACTTCGCAATCGCGATGACCCGCGTTCAACAGTCAATCCAGCGAAATCTTCACGGGAGCAATCTTCCAGATCCGCTCGCAATACTCGGCGATCGCGCGATCCGATGAGAACTTCCCCGAGCGCGCCGTGTTGAGTATCGACATGCGAGTCCAGCGTGCCGGGTCCAGCCACGCGGCGCTCACGCGCTCCTGGCACGCGACGTAATCGGTGTAATCGGCGAGCACGAGGAACGGGTCCGCGTGAAGCAGGTTGTCGACGAGCGGGCGGAATACCTGCGGGTCGCCGCGCGAGAAGTGTCCGCCCGCGATCAGGTCCAGCACCTCGCGCAACTCCGCATTGCTTTCGACATGCGCGGAAGGACGATAGCCTTCGCGCCTGACGCGCTCCACTTGCGTGGCAGTCAGCCCGAAGAGGAAGAAGTTCTCGTCGCCAGCTTCTTCGCGGATCTCGACATTCGCGCCGTCCAGCGTGCCTATCGTGATCGCGCCGTTCATCATGAACTTCATGTTGCCGGTGCCCGACGCTTCCTTGCCCGCCGTCGAAATCTGCTCGGACAGGTCGGCGGCTGGATAGATGAACTGCGCATTCTTCACGTTGAAATCCGGAAAGAACACGACCTTCAACTTGCCGTGCATCGCGGGATCGTTGTTCACGACTTCGGCGATGCCCGTAATCAGCCGGATCATCAGCTTCGCCATCGCATAACCCGGTGCCGCTTTTCCGCCGAACACGAAGCAGCGCGGCACGGCGCCCTGCTCCACGTTGCGCCGCAGACGCTGGTAAAGCGTGACGATGTAAAGCGCGTTCAGATGCTGTCGCTTGTACTCGTGAATGCGCTTGACCTGAATGTCGAACAACGCATCGGGGTCCACGTCGATATTCGTCACATGGCGAATCTGTCCCGCGAGAATCTGCTTGTTCGCATGCTTGACGGCACGCCATTTTTCCTGGAATGCGTGATCGTCGGCATACGCTTCGAGCTTGCGAAGACGTGTGAGATCAGTGACCCAGCCATCGCCGACTGTCGCGTCGAGCAGCCGCGCAAGACCCGGGTTGCTCAGCAGCAGAAAGCGGCGCGGCGTGACGCCATTGGTGACGTTGTCAAAACGCTCGGGCCACAACTCCGCGAAGTCGTGCAGCACGGTCTGCCTGAGCAGCGTCGAATGCAGCGCCGCGACGCCGTTGACTGCATGGCTGCCGATCGTCGACAGGTACGCCATGCGGATCTTCTTCTCGCCGCTCTCGTCGATCAGCGACATGCGCGCGACGCGCGCCTCGTCGCCCGGATACTTACGCCGCAGGTCGTCGAGGAAGCGGCGGTTGATCTCGTAGATGATTTCGAGCGGACGCGGCAGCAACCCGCCGAAGAGCCGCAAGCCCCACGTTTCGAGTGCTTCGGGCAACAGCGTGTGGTTGGTATAGGCAAGCGTGCGGCATGTGATGTCCCACGCTTCGTCCCAGTGAAGGAGCCGCACGTCGACGAGCAGGCGCATCAGCTCGGCGACGGCGATGGACGGATGCGTATCGTTCAGCTGAACCGCGAACATGTCGGCGAAACGCGAGACGTGCACGCCCTTCAGATCGAGAATGCGCAACATATCCTGCAGCGAACAGGAGACGAAGAAGTACTGCTGCGCAAGACGCAGCCGCTTGCCGGCTTCGGGCTCGTCATTCGGATAGAGCACCTTCGACAGCGTCTCCGAAATCACCTTTTCCTGCACGGCCTGGTAGTAATCGCCTGCGTTGAAGTCCTCCAGGTCGAATGACTCGATGGCCTCGCTTTTCCACAGGCGCAGCGTGTTGCACATGTTCGCGCGAAAGCCGAGCACCGGCGTGTCGCAGGCCACGCCCTTGACCATGCGTGCCGGCATCCAGCGCACGCGAAAGTGGCCTTGCTCATCGGTCCACTGTTCCGTATGCCCGCCAAAGGCAGCGTAGTAACACACGCTCGGGCGCACGATCTCCCACGGGTTGCCCTTTTGCAGCCACTTGTCGGTGACTTCCACCTGGCAGCCGTCGCGTATCTCCTGATCGAAGATGCCGAACTCGTAGCGGATGCCGTAGCCCACGGACGGTATTTCGAGTGTCGCCAGCGAGTCCAGATAACAGGCAGCGAGCCTGCCGAGCCCACCGTTGCCGAGTCCCGGCTCTTCCTCCAGCGCGAGCAGCGTATCGAGGTCCTGGCCGAGCGACTCCATGACGGCGCGGGCGTTGTCCTCGATGCCGAGGTTCAGGAGATTGTTGCCGAGCTGCGGGCCGATCAGGAATTCAGCGGAGAGATAGCACGCGACCCGCAGCTCGCGCGCGACGTAGGTCTGGATCGTCGCGGCCCAGCGTGCCAGCATGCGGTCGCGCACGCTGTACGACAGCGCCATGTACCAGTCGTACGGCGTAGCGATGCTGGGAGGACGGGCCTGCAGGCAGATCAGATTGTCGAGCACGCCGCGCCGCAGCGCATCGACGTCGAGTCCGGTGCGCGCCGATCCGGCGCTCGGGGTTACGCCTGATGCCGGATTGGTGGTCACGATGCTTCCTCCCGATTCGCCGCGTCAAAGGCATGACGGTGTCGCGCCCGTTCGTCGATACAGGGCGCGATCCGCGCCCTGGCCGAACGAACCTCAACGCCAGCATATGTTACGGCGCAAGGATTGCAAGCTCGACGAGCCGCACAGGCTTTCCGCTGACGATTATCGGGTGCGCAACGCTACGTATCGTATGTCGATGAACGAAAGAAGATCACGCGGCGGCGCACTGCGTTGCCTCCATGTCCGCCTGAACGTCGCACGGCTGCTCGTTCGCATGGATAGTCTGCAGACCGTCCGTCCTGGCACGCTGCCACGCGCGATATTCGGTCGGCGACTTCCCGATGCAGCGGCGAAACAGCTTGCCGAGCCGGCCGCCGTCGGTCAGACCAACGCGTCGCGCGATCTTGTCGGCGGGCAGCGAGGTTTCGGCCAGCAGCGCGCACGCCAGATCGAGCCTCGCGCGTTGCAGGTATTCCGATGGCGAAGTCCCCAGGCATGCCTGAAAGTAGCGCAGCAACGTACGCTGGCTCATTGCGCACGCATGCGCGGCATCGGCGACGCTGACGGGACGGTGGCAATTGTTCTTGAGCCACCGCCCCGCTGCGTGCACCTTGTCGGCCGTGCTCATGCCCGTGTCGATCGATGACAGGATCGTATCGACGTGTCCGCTGACCGTGCGATGCAAGGCCTCGCGCGCAATCGGCTCGCCCATATCGTCGCGGATGATTTCGAAGGCCGCTCTGATCGCGCCGGATAATCGCGCGTTGGCCTGCGCCCCTTGCACGATGCGATCGCGCTCCGATGGGTGCGCGGCATCGTGCGCGAATCCGTTCACAGTATCGGCCGCAAGAAACCGCACGGGCGTGCCGGCTGCTCTGATCCGTTGCAGCCACGCTGCATGCGACAGCCCGTTGCACACCTCGTCTGCGTTCGGCCCTGCGGCGACGAACACGCACGCGAATCGCGCCCCGATCGTATCGGCGAGTTTGCCCGTCGACACGACGAACGAGCGATGGCACTTCACGGGGCCACCATTCGCCGACAGAAACTGCATCCCGTACTTGCACGCATGCTGAACGCCCGCCAGTTCGCTCGCGCAATCGAGCGCTTCGGCGACGACGGCTACGCCTAACAGGTCGCACGCATCCGTCAGCACGAACGCGATCCGTTGCAGGCTCGAAACACTGCCTCTGTATCCATCGGCGCGTTGACGCCCGTTCTCTGCCACAAACATGATTCCTCCGCATGATTCACCGAGACATGCGTCGGCATGTATCGACAGACAAGACGAACTTCTTCAGACGTTTTCGCAATTCTGCGTACGCCCGGCAACGATGCGCGCCGCTGCACGCTACCGTCGGCCGAGTGCTTCCATCACCGCTTCGACCACTTCGCCGGGATCGGCGGAGCGCGGAAACCACCCGTCCCACTGTGTCCAGTCGAGGCGCGCATCGTCGGCCGAAAAGGCGATCATCACGGGACGGCCCGCGCCGGCTGTGCTGCGCAAGACGGCGTCCGACACATCGCCGTCATTGACGGCAACAAAAGGACTCGACGTGACGATGACGCGCGGATCGAGCCGCCGCACGGCATCGCGTGCTTCTTCCATCGTGAGCGTCGGCATGACGACGACACCACGCGAGGTCAGCCGGGAAGCCAGCGCCGACAACCGGCCCGCATCGGCATCGAGAATCAGCACGTCGACCCTTGCAACGCGACTGGCTGGCATCCGGCGCAGACGCGCGCGTGCGCGACGCCACTGCCTGAGCGGCCATAGCATCCGGTTGAACGCGTGCGCCAGCACGAGCCTGCGCCAGATACGCGCCGCGCTGAACGTCGCGCGGCGTGCCTGACGTTCGAGTAGCCGCTTGCTGCCGGGCAGATGCACTAACGCACATCCCTTGAACCAGCGCAGATCGCGATGCGTATTGCCGGACCAGTGTCGTCCCACCAGTCGATGCGCGCCGATATCGACGATCTGTTGCCCTTCTTCAGCAAGCAAGTTCAGTGCCGCCGAGACGAACGCTTCGTCGCCGTGGTGGTTCAACTGGTCGATCGAGGACCTGTACCGTTCGAAACATATGCGCGCGCGAGGCACGAGCTTGTCGATGAACGCCGCCGATGCCAGCAGCGCCTCGCCGCCGAACCATCGCGGATTGACAAGCCGCTTGCCCGCGACCATCTCCAGATCGGCGATGACGCGGCTCTCGCCATAAGCGGAGAACTCCTGATCGGTGATGTCGTACGCGCCGACGCCCGTCGCCCGGCAGCGCAGCAGCAGCTCCGCGCTCACGCTCCGAAGCGCGAGCATGTCGGTATCGAGCAGCATCAGCAGCTGGCCTTCGTGCAGCGTAACGGCTGCCTGCTCCAGCAAGTCGAGTTTGAAATGCGTGCCATAGAACCGCGTGACCTTCGGCAACTCGAGTGTCGATGGTTTTAGCTGCAACACATCGGGACGCCAGTCCCCGGCGACATCCGCAAGATAGCGCTCGACCCTGTCCGCCACGTTGGTCGCGACGGTCAATCGCGGCAAGCCGGCAGCGAGCAAGCTCCGGTTGAGCGTGATGGACTGTTGGAGATAGGCGAACGGATCGACGCTCGTGCTGTTGGGACTGCCAACACTGTCCGTGTCGACGTACACGAGCGCATAGGGTACGACGCCGGAATGCGAGCGCGCCACACGCGACGAACGCTGTGTCGTATGCGCGGAGGCGGACCGAAAACCGTTGCGAAAAACGGCGGTGTCAAGCATGGTCGCCTCCAGCAGACCGCATCGACGCGCGGTATGGCATTCGCCATCTCGCACGTCTCGTTACCAAAGACTAGTCGCTACGGATTACTTTATTAAGACCGTCGTCATGTCCGAAGATCGACTCTTTCGTACAGCCTACGCAGCTTCAGCTCGAAGCTCGCGATGCAACCATTCGACCTCGGGCTTCAGCGCTACTTGCCTAATGTTTGACGGATGCGGCGCTACCTCGCGTGTCGTCACAGGGGCGGCATCGTTGCCCCATGTATTGCGTACGAAGGGCAGCACACGCGCCATTTCGGTATCGGTCAGCTTGCCCGCGAACGACGGCATTTTCTTCGGGTCGGCTCCCAATTGCGTATGCGGCGCCTCGCCGCCTTCCACCAGCGAGCGCACGAGCGAATCCGTGTGCCCGCTCAATACAGCAGGGTTGCTCGCGAGCCGTGGATACTTGGGGATCACGTCCGGCCGCGCTTCGCGGCCGCGATCGAGAATGAAGCCCTCTTCAAGCGACGAACGCGAACCGTTCTGCTCCTCCTCTTCGACGCGTCCTTCCCATAGCGGATGCCGGCTCGCGACCGTCGGCGCGACGGCGAAGTTGTACGGCGGCGGTGGCGAAGTCGTCGACCATTCGAGCGTGCCCGCGTTCCACGGGTTGTCGCCTGCAACCGCGCCGCGCCGCAAGCTGTAGAGCAGATTGCACAGGAAGATCAGAATGCCGGGCGCGAGCACGAGCGAGGCCACCGACGTAATCAGGTTCACCGTGCTCCAGCCCATATCCGGCGCGTACGTATAGATGCGGCGCGGCATGCCGAGCAGTCCCGCAAGTCGGGACCGAGCACGAGGATGCGTCTGTGCCCGAACACCGCATAGGCGAGCGACGCCGCAAACGATGCATACAGTCCATTCGCGGCCGGCAATCCCGCGGCTTCGGCGTAGGCCATTCCTGCGGGAACGAGCACCGCGCTCAGCGTGACGCCCGCCACGACGTCGTGCGGCAGCCAGCGTGCCTCGTGGCCGCGCGCGACCGCAAGTCCGTTGATCCAATGCATCGGACCGTGTGACCCGGCACGCGCAGCTTTTTTCGCGTGACGGTGATCGTCGATTCTGCTGTTCATCGCGGTGTATGTTTCCGCACGCCCTGATTGCTACCCTGGCGTTTGAATCAGCAAAAACGATTCCAGACAGGTTGCGGCGGTAGCCCGCTTCAATCAGGCCCTCAGTCGGCCATCGGTCCTTCAGTCAGCCGTCAATCGTCGCGGCTGTTCTTCGAGGGTTCGTTGTTCCCATCGGGGCCGCGCGCGTCGAAAGAGCATCGGCACGGGCACAAATCCTGCGCCGCGAAGGTGGGAGGGATGGACAGCATGGAGAAACTGGAAATCGAGTGCCCGCGTCCGACGCAGATGACGCACGGCGAGCGGCAGATCAACCAGAAATCCACCATGTATGAATCATTGAACGGTCACGATCTGGACATGGCGGTCGCCGAAAAGCCCATACCCGTCGTGTACGGTCCAGGCAGCGCGCCGTACGCAATCGATCACCATCATGTCGCCGCTGCATTGTGGCGCGCCGGTATCCGCATGGTTCCGTTCGTCCTCGTCAGTGATCTGTCGTCGCTGACGCAAGCGGAGTTCTGGCTGACGCTGGAAAACAACGCGTGGACTTATCCCCATGACCCGGACGGCCGGCGGTTCGCCTTCGCTGAAATGCCTGTGCATGTATGGGAAGCCACGGACGGCGAATTCCGCGGCCTCGCGGCTGCTGTGCGCGATACGGGCGGCTATGAAAAAACATCCGTACCGCTCGAAGAATTCAGATGGGCCAACCTGTTTCGAGGTGCGCTTCCTCATCCCGATAGCGATAAGGCATTCGACGCGCTGGTCGAAAAGGCCGTCGATCTGGCGATCGACAGCCGCTATGGGACTGCCGGGATATATCGGACGGCACGCATAGGCTGGCTGGCCGTCGACGTGGCCGCTCGTTGGCGATGGCGATCGTCCGGCCGCAATGCAGGAAGGGAAAGAAAAATGGATGTGCTGATTGCAGTATTCGGCGAGGGCAAAGACCTGAACGCGCTTCAGACCGCGATGCGGGCGATAGTCGTATTCTTCGCAGCGCTGCTCTTTATCCGCATTTCCGGCCGACGCTCGTTCGGCCAGCGCTCTCCGTTCGACTATGTCGTGGCCATCCTGCTTGGCGCGACGTTGAGCCGCGTGATCGTCGGCGCGTCGCCCGTCGTTCCGACTCTGACCGCGTCGCTCGTGATCGTTCTGATCCATCGCGCGCTTGCATGGGTTTGCGTGCGGTCGCGATGGCTCGAATCGCTCGCGGTCGGAAGCGAACGCGAGATCTATCGCGAAGGCCGCTTCGACGCGCGCCAGATGTCGGCGGCTCTCATCACGAAGACGGATATCTTCGAGGCCGCGCGCCAGTCGTTTCACTCGCGCGATCTCGACGACGTGCAGGCCGCCATTCTCGAACGCAACGGCGAGGTCAGCCTCATTCGCAAACGGAACCGTTCGTGACGCAAGAGCGAGCATGAATGCACGTCGGAAATGTACGTCAATGCGCGAATGATGCGAGACAGGCATAGCGCTTGCGCTCTCTGCTGTGGTCACGGAAAACGGAGGCCGACATGCAACCAGGCGATACACCCTTGAACCCCGGAGACGAAGGACCGCCCGACGCGCCCGGTGTTGGAGAAGACATATGCATCGCATGCCGCGGAACAGGCACCGTCGAAGGGCAGCGCTGTAGTGTTTGCAACGGCACGGGAAAGGTGCTCCAGGGAATCGGCGGCGGCTAGACAAGACGAGACCTCTGGGACGGGAGAAACGGATGGACCTGAAAGACAGGGTCGCGCTCGTGACGGGCGCTGGCTCAGGCATCGGCAAGGCGTGCGCGCTCAAGATGGCGGCCGAAGGCGCGCGCGTGATCGCGCACGCGCACAAGGAACAGGAAACGAAGGCGACGGTCGATGAAATCGGCCGTGGCGGCGGCGTCGCATTCGGCATCACGGCCGATCTGCGCGACGACAAGGGCTATCAGGCAGCGCTCGAAAAGGGTATCGGCCATTTCGGCGCGCTCGATGTCGTCGTCGCGAACGCGGGGATCAACGGTGTGTGGGCGCCCATCGACGAGCTTCAGCCCGACGAATGGGACAACACGCTTGACACCAATCTGCGCGGCACCTATCTGACGCTGCACTACACGGTGCCGCATCTGAAGCGCAAAGGCCGCGGCTCGATCATCATCATTTCGTCGATCAACGGAACACGAGTCTTCAGTCATGGCGGCGCATCCGCGTATTCGACGACGAAAGGCGGCCTGCTCGCACTCGGGCAAATGACGGCACTCGAACTCGCGAAGCACAAGATACGCGTGAACGTGATATGTCCGGGCAAGATCGAATCGGAGATCGGCGAGAACACGCGCGCGCGTTCCAGCGAGGAGGCGTCGGAACCTGCCGATTATCCAGGTGGAAAAATTCCGCTGACGGACGGCCAGGCGGGAACGGGCGAGGATATCGCGGAGATGGTGAGCTTTCTCGCATCGGACCGCGCGAAGTTCATCACCGGGACGCCCGTATGGATCGACGGGGGTGAGTCGCTGCTGGTGGGATAAAGGACGCTTCCTCCATGTCTCCTCGGATATGTATGGTTTGAGCTCGCCTGACGGCGGGTTTTTGGTTCTTCGCGAATTTTCGGGGAAATGGCGGTTGCCGCTCCCCATCGGCCGGTCACGTTGACTCGACGACGATGACGGCTTTCGGGGCGCTTCCGACGTCCACGGCGCTACTGACAGCGATGCGACACCGATCTGGCGATGTGAATACGATGCTTCCCCTGATCGCGAGCCTTAACAGGCTGCTGAACAAGTGGCAGCCTGAAAGGCTCATTTTGAAACCATCTCTTTAGTCCGAACTTCGCGCAGTCAACCCGCATATCCGTGCCATTGCACAATGCAGGCGGTTGCAATCCGTTATCAATTGCCTTTCGGACGGCGGTGGTTAGCTGGGTTGGAGCGGTGGTTTCTAGTGCGAACCATTTCCACCGTTACCGCCGCCATGCCCCCCATTCGCCCCACTGCCATAACCACCGTGACCGCCGGCGCCCTGGCCTCCGCTACCCGGCCCACCGTTGCCGTGTCCGCCGTTACCCTGACCACCGCCACCTCGGCCGCTGCTTCCGTGGCCGCCGTTGCCCGAACCGCCATTACCCGCGCCGCTGCCACCTTGGCCGCCACTGCCCGAGCCGCCGTTWCCCGCGCCGCTGCCACCTTGGCCACCRCTGCCCGAACCGCCGTTGCCCGAACCGCCGCTTCCGTGGCCGCCACTGCCCGAGCCGCCGTTACCCGCGCCGCTGCCACCTTGGCCACCACTGCCCGAACCGCCGTTGCCCGMRCCGCCGCTTCCGTGGCCRCCRYTGCCCGARCCGCCGTTACCCGAACCGCCGCTTCCATGGCCGCCACTGCCTGAACCGCCGTTACCCGCGCCGCTGCCACCTTGGCCACCGCTGCCCGAACCGCCATTGCCCGAACCGCCGCTTCCATGGCCGCCACTGCCTGAACCGCCGTTACCCGCGCCGCTGCCACCTTGGCCACCGTTGCCCGAACCGCCGTTACCCGCGCCGCTGCCACCTTGGCCGCCACTTCCGTGGCCACCGCCGCCGGGACCACTGCTACCCTGACTGCTGCCACTACCTTGTCCACCCGCGCCGCTACCGCCACTGCCTTGCCCACCCGCGCTTTGTCCGACGCTCCCCGCGCTTCCGGTTGCAGTGGCTCCCGTGCTTCCGGTACCAGCGCTCCCGCCTCCTGTACTCCCCGCAGCAGTGCCTCCCACGCCCGCATCGGCTGTTCCGCCGTCGCCCGATCCCCTCTGTGCAGCTCCCGAGCTACCGACTCCAACGCCGGCCCCGCCAGCGCCTCCGATACCCGGACTTCCGACGCCCGTGCCGGCGCTGGTTGCACCGCTCGTCGCGACACCCGTATTTCCACCGCCGCCGGAACCTGCGCCGTTGCTCGCGCCCAGTCCCGAGCCGCCCGCTAATCCGGAGCCGCCTCCCGTGGCGCGCGTCCCACCTGTGAGCGGCTGGGCAACTCCAGTGAGAGTGTCGGTTACGCTTGTAGGCGAATCAATGCCATCCAAGAACGCCAGATTTGCGTCATTTGATAAGGCATCTGGCGGGTGTCCGGCGACGGGCGCGTTCGCCATCACCGCTGCCGTGTGCAGACTGACTGCCAGCATCCCGAGAATTTTCAGCGGTGCCCGTTTTCCGCGTCCCCGATTATTTTTTCTCATTTTCTATTCCTGATTAATTTGTTTGGATCGTCGTCGACCTGTTTTCAACTTTCTGGCGGCATCAGTAATGCCTCACCGTTGGCCGCCCCCCTTTTGCGTGTAGTCAAGTTATCCGGGGCACGAGGCATAGACCGTTCGGTACCCAACGCAACAGATAAGATCGGGATATCTCGCATGGAATGATCCCTAGCCGACTACCTGCGCGGAATGTGAACGCGCCCCGGCTGTTCTGGCACCGTTGACGCTTCAAAACAATTAAATAGGAACACTAACAATCAAGAGATCTTTATCGGACGATGGCCCGCAAGGTGGCCAGCAAAGCTGGTTGTGTCAATTGCGGCCGCTGAATTTTGTTTTGGACGATTTGACCACCTTGCCCGAATGGAGATGGCGTACTGAATCTGCTACCAAAAATTAGCCGCTACTTCGTCATCCTAACAACATGTGATGTTCATTTATCGGTCGTTGGTTCGCGGCCGCATTGGACGAGATTCTCCGATACGGCATGCGGCAGGTTTCGGCGTGGGATCAGCCGTTCGAACAACGACCTTTTGAAATGGATGAGCAGCAATAATTGGCCGGCAAGCGTCCGCTCGCCGGCCATGGGGTAATCAGACTCCGTTTGCACGGCCATTTCGAGCGCGTCGTCTACCTCGATCCCGAGGTATCGCACAGCACTTTCAAGTTTGGTATGGCCTTAACAGCAACTGAACCGCGCGCAGATTCCTGGTGCTAAATCACCCCAGCTTCTTCACATGAATGGTATTTGGCAGGCAGACTTTTTCCCCGGCGCTTCGATTGCCTTGCGACGGCGGTCGTTTAGCGCTTCCGCGATCTTTTGTCGACGTGCCTCTAAATCAACCAGTCGGTCCTTAGCCGATGTTAGAAGGAGGTTATTCGCTATCGTCCTGTTACTCGCAAGCCATCCCCGGATTTGCCTTATTTCCGCGTCAAGGTTGAGCAGGTTCACGAATAGATCATTTTCTTCCATCTTTTCCCAATTCGATCCGCGCCTCGCGTGGCGCGGACCCTGTTGGATCGTGTGTGCGCATGCTATGTCCCACGATCGCACAATTCAATTGGGTTCGGGCTTACAGGCACAGCGAATGCTTCACCATCGTGTCGTCGCCAACCGCGGAGTCATCGCGGACGGGCACGCCGGACGGCGACTCCGACCACCCGTCCGGATCGGCCACGAAGATGGCGAGCGTACTCATAGCTCAAAGGCTTACGATAGAAAACCTGGTCCACCGCTCCCATTGCCGTGGCGGAACCAGGGGTCGAACAAGCAGAACGGTCCCGCGGCTCATTTCGATGAGCACTCCGCAAGGAGACGGCACATGAACGTAGTGAATGGAAGGATCAGACGAAACGATCCGAAGCGTCTTGCCATGTTCAGACAGGTCAAGCTTGCGCATTCGGGTGCAGGTAGCCCGGGTGCAGGTAGTCCGGATGCAGGTAGCCCGGATGCAGACATCAAGGCCGCACCGCCTGCGCGGGGCAGACGCCTTGCGCTTTGGGTTGCGTCGGCAAGCGCATTGGCTGTCGGGGTCATGGGTATCGTCGCGTATGGCGATCGGGTCGACTATGATCAGGCGCTCGGGATCATCGAACCCACGTCGCCAGCACAACACACGTCTTGGTCCGGTGATGTCGCGCTACCATCGTCGCCTCCCGCTCGCGGAACCGCGGTTGCCAGTGCTGAGCTCGCCCCGCCTGTGTCTTCCGCTCCGTCCGATCACCGCGCTGGACCTACTCCGGATACTGCTGCGCAGCCGTCGGTTACACGAGGGCCCGGTCAGGCAAGCTATGCCGCCACACAGAATCGCCGCCATTCGGCGCCGCACGTTAGTGCAATCGCGCGGCATGCGCCCGGGATCACCCGACCCACGTCGCCAACGCAACAAGCGTCTTCGTCCGGTCGTGTCGCGAGATCATCGTCACCTCCTGCCCGGGGAGCTGAAATAGGCAATGCTGAACTCGCCCCGCCCGTGTCTTCCACTTCGTTCGATCAGCGCGGTGTACCTTCTCCGAATCCTGCTTCACTTCAGCTGGCTGAGGGACAGCCTGCAGGCGGTCACGGTGCAGGCGGTTCGGGTGCAGGCGGTGCAGGCGCGGGCGGTTCGGGCGCAGGCGGTTCGGGCGCGGGCGGTTCGGGCGCAGGCGGTTCRGGCGCAGGCGGTTCGGGCGCAGGCGGTTCGGGCGCAGGCGGTTCGGGCGCAGGCGGTTCGGGCGCAGGCGGTTCGGGCGCAGGCGGTCACGGTGCAGGCGGTTCGGGTGCAGGCGGTGCAGGCGCGGGCGGTTCGGGCGCAGGCGGTCACGGTGCAGGCGGTTCGGGCGCAGGCGGTTCGGGCGCAGGCGGTTCGGGCGCAGGCGGTTCGGGCGCGGGCGGTTCGGGCGCMGGCGGTTCGGGCGCAGGMGGTTCGGGCGCAGGCGGTTCGGGCGCGGGCGGYTCGGGTGCAGGCGGTTCGGGTGCAGGCGGTTCGGGCGCGGGCGGTTCGGGCGCAGGCGGTTCGGGTGCAGGCGCAGGCGGTCACGGCGCGGGCGGTCACGGCGCAGGCGGTCACGGCGCAGGCGGCAACGGCGCAGGCGGCAACGGCGCAGGCGGCAACGGCGGAGGCGGCAACGGCGGAGGCGGAGGCGGAGGCGGAGGCGGAGGCGGAGGCGGAGGCGGGTCAAGGTAATCGGCCGCCTTGTTTTCAGCTGCCCTTTCGTGCAAGAGACGAAGGTCATGGCGGCTACCGGACGGGGAATCCCGATTGTATGGAACATGAAGCGTGAGATCCCTTGCGTATGTCCATCTCTCTAGCGGAAGCTCCGATGGCTGTATGCAGCCGGCCGCCCCGTTCGGGGCGACACCGAGAGGCGAATGTCAGCTGCCGAAGCGCATCGGCCATATGAGCGTCCATTTGCTCAGGTAGAGGAATGATGGGAACTGGCCGAGCGCGGCCCACCACCGCGTGCTCCAGCAAATCCGCGAAGAACTTTTTGCGCGCCTACTATTCGAACTGGCTTCATGCGGACCAAGCTGGAGACGACTATGCGATTGCGTTGTCATCGGCGCGTGTTCGTTGTTCTATCGTTCATTGCGAGCCTGTATGCGTGCGGCCGCATCACCGACTCCGCAAATGGCGAAGCTGCCTGGTCCGCGCACACGCCCGCCGACATCCAACGTGCGACGCAAACACCCGTGCCTGCGCCGCCGATGGGTTGGTCATCATGGAACAGCCTGGGCGAAGGCGTGAACCATGACGTCATCAAGGCACAAGCCGATGGATTGGCGGCGTTGAACGCGCTCATTGCCTCGGGCCATCGATACGAGTATGTGAACATCGACGAAGGCTGGTGGCTCTCGGGACAACGAGACGCAAGCGGCAACTTCATCGTCGACACGGCGCAATGGCCCGGCGGAATGCAGGCCATTGCGCGATATATCCACGGCAAGGGGCTAAAGGCGGGCATCTATATCGATGCAGGTCCGCGAGGCTGCGGCAAGCGGGCCGATGGTACGCATTTCGTCGGAAGCGATCCGGCTCACTACGATCACGACTTTCTGCAATTCGCCCAATGGGGATTCGACTTCGTCAAGGTCGATTTTTGCGGGGGCGCGGTGAAAGGCTACGATCCGGCGAAAACCTATCGTTCCATTGCGCAATCTATCAGCCGGGCTTATTCGCAGACAGGCCATCGGCTGACGTTCAGCCTGTGCGACTGGGGCACGATACCCACCGACAAATCGTTTCCCGACTACAACGAAGGTCCATGGGCGTGGGGCGCCGGCGTCGGCACGATGTGGCGAACCACGCGCGACATCACACCGGACTTCGACAGCGTCATCTACAACCTGGCCGGCAACTATCATCCGGAGGGACAGCATACCGGCTACTACAACGATCCCGACATGATGGTCGCCGGAATGCGGATGTCCACCCTTCACGATCAGGCGCACATCAGCCTGTGGGCGATTTCCGGCGCGCCGATGATCCTCGGCAACGATCTCGCGAAGCCGCTCTCGCCCGACACCGCACGCCTGCTGACGAATCCGGAAGTGCTCGCAATCGATCAGGATGCGCCAGGCCTGCAAGGTCTGCTGGTCGCACAGTCCGGCCGCCTGCAGGTGTGGGCGAAGCTGCTGGCGGGAACGGGGCAGCGAGCGGTCGTCCTCTTCAACAACTCGGCGAAGGCTGCGCCGATGACGGTCACATGGGACTCGCTCGGCCTCGTTCCGTCATCGCAGGCAACGGTGCGGGACGTGTGGGCCCGGAAGGACCTCGGCCGGTTTGCGACGTCCTATACGGCACCCGGCGTGCCCGCCGGAGGCGTGATCATGCTCACGATAAGCGGCGCGGACCCTTCGCCCGTGACGTGGCAACCGGGTTCGCTGGCCGGCGGTGCCGTCTATGCGCGCTGCCCGACGTGCACGAGCGGCAAGAAGGTGACGGGCCTCGGCACCGTGAATTTCAGCGCAATGGCGTCGAGCGCGCGCGGGGGCTTCATCGAAATCGGCTACGTCAATGACAGCACACGGACCGTCTTTGCGCAGCTGACGATGGACGGCCAACGGCCTACGTTGCTCGCCTTCCCTCCGACTCGCAACGATGGAAGCATGGGCGCCATCACGGTCTACGTGCCGTTTCAAGCGGGGCCCAATGCGCTTGCGTTGTCGAATGCTGCCCCGTCGACGCCTGCACCCGACATCGGCTACGTCGCGACGATCGGCGGACCGGTGCCGCTTTCGCAAGCCATTTCGACAGCGCGCCGCGCCGAAAACTGATCGCCAGCCGAGGAACGGTCAGCCCCAACTCCGCTAGTCACCCGCGCCCCACTGACGGACAATCTCGCTCACCCGCCCTCATCAACCCGGAGATTTCAATCATCGTGAGAGTCGACACGACAACCGTTCGGCTGGTCCTCGCCATCGTGGACGAAGGCAGCATATCCCGGGCAGCGGACAAGCTGGGGCTCGCAGTGGCGGCCGCATCGCGCCGCGTATCCGATCTGGAGCAGCAGCTCGGCGCAAAGCTGTTCCGCCGTGTGCCGCACGGCGTCGATGTGACCGAATCCGGCGGCAAGCTGCTGCGCTACATCCGCCAGATCGACACGCTCGTCGACCGGCTCGCTGGCGACGCACAGACGCTTGCTCACGGGCTGGAGGGGCGCATCATCATCGGCGCGCCGAAGGCGGTCGTCATCGAATTTCTTGCGCGCGATATCGCGGGCATCCAGCGCACGTACCCGGGCATCTCGCTGAAAATCGTCGAGGAGAACAGCAAGATCGTTCAGCAGTTGCTGCGCGACAAGGTGATCGACATCGGCATCTACGAGAAAAAGAGCGGCTTTCTGGACCTGCCGCAATTGCCGTATCGGGAAGACCGTC
Organism: Paraburkholderia franconis; assembly: GCF_009362735.1. Lineage (GTDB taxonomy): Bacteria > Pseudomonadota > Gammaproteobacteria > Burkholderiales > Burkholderiaceae > Paraburkholderia > Paraburkholderia franconis. Next base: position 122,784 of record NZ_WHNP01000021.1, read on the forward strand.
TGGTGCTGGTCTACAGCCGGCCGCATTTCCAGTTTCCGGATACGCCCATCGCCATCGACGACCTGTTCGACATTCCCCTCGTCAGCCTCGGCAAGGGCTCGGCGATTCTTTCCGCCGTGCAGCGCGCGTATCGTAGCCGCGGCCGCCATTTCACCAACGACTATTCGGTCAACGGCTTCGACACGATGCTCGCGTTCGTGCGGCATGGCCTCGGTGTCGGCCTGATGCCGCCCGACGTGCTGGACAGCTTCCACCCCGAAGAAACGCTCGCCTGCGCCGAACTGCAAGGCGACTGGCATCAGCGCAGCTATGTGCTTTCGAGCGTCGAGGGGCACGCGCAGGCGCAGACGCTGGAGAACGTCGTCAACGCGTTGATCGAAAGGCCGCGATAGGGCGCGTGCCGGGCTCATACCGCAGCCATACCCCGGCAGTATTCCGGCGGTACTCCGGCAGTACTCCGGCAGTACTCCGGCAATACCTCGGCAATACCTCGGCAATACCCTAGCCATACCCCGGCAGTACCTTCGCCATACCCGGCCACGCCGGGCCCAACCGGCCGCACCAGGCTGAAATCCCCCATCGCCTTTCGCGATTCGCGAAACCAGCCATGATTCTTAGATGCTTGCCGCCGTCTGCCGACTGAGTGACAGTTGTAAAAACAACGAGTACCCGGAGACAACACGACGGGCGGCACATTTCGGCTCATGCACCGCAGCACCCCGGCGGCCGTCACGCACCGAGCCGCGCATACACGCCCCGACATTTCAGCAGCCCTCTCTTGCCGCTGCCGATGCAATTCCATCGATTGCCGCCATTCATGCACGGCGATCGTTCGCACAACCTTTCAGGAGACTTTACATGGCGCAAACCGACCAGGCCGCGCGATCGGCACAATCCGCACAAGCGCGAGCGTTGCCGCTGCAGGGCATCCGCGTGCTGGATGTCAGCCAGGTGATGGCGGGACCGTTTGCCTGCATGCTGCTCGCCGATCTCGGCGCCGACGTGATCAAGGTCGAACCGCTCGAAGGCGATCAGACGCGCGGCGCGATGGGGTTCAAGATGAAAGGGCCCGACAGCATGGGCTTTCTGAACATGAACCGCAACAAGCGTTCGCTCGCGCTGGACCTGAAGAGCGACGAAGGCCGCGAGTTCTTCTACAAGCTGGCGAAAACGGCCGACGTCATCGTCGAAAACTACCGGCCCGGCGTCGTGCAGCGTCTGCGGATCGACTACGAGTCGATTCGCGCGATCAATCCGAAGATCGTGTACGCGAGCATCTCCGGGTTCGGTCAGAGCGGGCCGTGGGCGTCGCGGCCCGGCTTCGATCTGATGGCGCAAGCGATGTCGGGTGTGATGAGCGTGACGGGCTACAAGGGCGGCAAGCCCGTGAAGGCGGGGGTGCCCGTCGCCGATATCGGCTGCGCGCTCTTTGCCGTCTATGGCGTGTTGTCCGCCTATATCGGCGCGCAAACGACGGGCGAGGGACAGCACATCGACGCATCGCTGTTCGACTCGGCGATGGCGTTCTCGATCTGGGACATGTCCGACTTCTGGGGCACGGGCGTGCCGCCGACGCCGCTCGGCACGAGCAACAAGATGAGCGCGCCCTATCAGGCAGTGAAGGCGCGCGACGGCTACTTCGTGATGGGCGCGACCAACCAGAAGCTGTGGACGAAGCTGTGCGAACTGCTCGAGCGCCCCGAGCTCGTCAGGCATCCCGACTACGAAACCGTGTCGCTGCGCCTCAAGAATCGCGAAGCGCTGATCGAAACGCTCGAGCAGTCGTTCGCGCGACGCGACTGCGAGGACTGGATCGAGACGATGCTCGCGGCCGGCATCCCGGCGGGCCCGATCCTCTCCTATCCCGAGGCGTTCGGCAGCGAGCACGCGCAGCATCGCGGCATGTGCATGGAGATCGATCATCCGATCGAAGGCAAGGTGAAGAACATCGGCTTCCCCGTCAAGCTGCTGGGCACGCCGCAGCGCGTGCGGCGCCACCCTCCGCTGCTCGGCGAGCACAACGAAGAACTCTTCGCCGAAATCAACGGGGCGCAGCCATGAGCGACCAGGTCAAATTGAGCATGCCCGACGCGGGCACGGCCGAGATTCTGATCGATCGTCCCGAGCGGCACAACGCCATGACGATCCCGATGTACGAAGCGTTGCTCGCGCTGATCGACCAATGCGAGCGCGATGCGGCCGTGCGTTGCATCCTGATCCGCGGCGCGGGCGGCAAGTCGTTCGCATCGGGCACCGACATCGGCTATTTCAGCGACTTTCGCGACGGACGTCAGGGCGTCGCCTACGAAGCCCTCGTCGAACGCGTGATCGATGCCGTCGAACGCATACGCGTGCCGACGCTTGCCGTCATCGACGGCTGGGCCGTGGGCGGCGGGCTCGCCCTCGCGACCGCGTGCGATTTTCGCGTGTGCAGCGACACGTCGAAATTCGGCGCGCCGATTGCGAAGACGCTGTCGAACACGCTGTCGTCACGCAATATCGCGCGGCTCCACGCGGCGTTCGGCGTGCCGCGCGTCAAAAAGATGCTGATGCTCGCCGACTATCTGAGCGCGGACGAAGCGCTCGCGTGCGGCTACGTCTATAAGGTCTGCGCGAAGGACGCGCTGGACGCAGCGGCGCGCGCGCTCGCGCAGCGCCTGAGCGCGCTGTCGCAAGTCACGCAGCATGCCGTCAAGGAAAGCCTGCGGCGCATCGTCGTCGAACAGCGCCTCGACGACGAAGACCTGATAGAGACGGTCTACGGCAGCAGCGCGTTTCGCGATGCCGTGGCCGCGTTCACGGCCGGTTCGTCGAAGCGCTAACAGCACGCTAATAGCAGAACCCATAAGAGGAGGAGACATGAAACGAATGCTGCCGAAGGCCACGACCGTGGTTCTGGCGATGCTGTGCCTGATGTACTTCATCACCTACGTGGACCGGGTCAACATCAGCACGGCTGCGGGTCAGTTCAAGAGCGAGCTCGGGCTCACGAACACGCAACTGGGACTGATCTTTTCCGCGTTTGCCTATCCGTACGTGATCTTCCAGTTCATCGGCGGATGGGTCAGCGATCGCTTCGGCGCGCGACGCACGCTAATCGCGTGCGCGGCCGTGTGGGCCGTCGCGACGGCGCTCACGGGCCTCGCGGGCGGATTCGTCTCGCTGGTCGCCGCGCGCCTGCTGCTCGGCCTCGGCGAAGGCGCGACCTTTCCCGCATCGACGAGCGCAATGGCCGCGTGGGTGACGAAGGACAAGCGCGGCATGGCGCAAGGCATCACGCATTCGTGCGCGCGACTCGGCAACGCAATCGCGCCGATGCTGGTGCTCGCGCTGATGACCGCGTTCGACTGGCGCTTCTCGTTCTATCTGCTCGGCGCGCTCAGCGCGGGATGGCTCGTGCTGTGGCTTCTCACGTACACGGAGCGGCCCGCCGATCATCCGCGCATCACGCGTGAGGAACTGGCGATACTGCCGCCGCCGAAGACGACACATCCCGCCGATGCGCGCGGCACGTGGATGCGGCTCTATCGGCGCATGGCGCCCGTGTCCGCTGTCTACTTCTGCTACAACTGGATTCTGTGGCTGATGCTCGACTGGATGCCGCTCTACTTCATGCACAGCTTCCATCTGAACATCAAGAAGGCCGTCGTGTTCACATCGGGCGTGTTCATTGCCGGCGTGGTCGGCGATCTGGCGGGCGGTCTCATCAGTGACCGGCTGTTGCGCAAGACGGGCAACGTCAAGCTGGCGCGCAGCTATTTCGTCGCGTTCTGCATGGCGCTCACGGGTCTGTCGCTGGTGCCCGTCGTGCGGCTGCACGATCCAATGTACTCGCTCGTGTTTCTTGGCGCCGCGATGTTCTTCAATGAAATGAACATCGGTCCGATGTGGGCGATCCCGATGGACATCGCCTACGATCGCGCGGGCACGGCGAGCGGAATCATGAGCGGCAATGGCTTCATCGCGGCGATCGTGAGCCCGGTGGTGGCAGGTTATGTCGTCGATCACATCGGCAACTGGAACGTGACCTTCATGCTGTCGATCGGGATCATGATCTGCGGAATCGTGTTGAGCTTCGCGATGAAGCCCGACGTCGCATTTGCCGATAGCGCGCAAGCCGACGGGCCGCGCCGCATCGCAGAGCCGTCGACTTTCTGAGCGTCGGGGAAAAATAACGCACCGTCCGCTTCGCAACTGCTGCGAACGCGTCCGGTGAAGCGCAAGTGCGGCGGCGTCAGCGATGAACGTTGCCGTCGGGAGCAGGCAACGCAAAGCCCTTCGCCTGCTCCCGGTCCTGCAGGTTCACTGCGGCAATGACAGTGTTTCGCGGAATCAGGATTTTCAATCCGTCATGTTCCGCTTCGCAGATGCCCTCGCTTGCATCGAATGTTTCGCAAACCAACTGGCACCAGTCGTCCCGTTTCCCGTGCTCCTTGAACACCTCGGGTGAGACGTCGCGCCAGTAGGCGCCATGCAGAATGACGAGCCATGCCATCACGACCTCGTGACGTTAAGACGTGTTTTCATGCATCCATTTACCGCACAACGGCATGCGTCATGACGGCGGAATGCGATCGGGCGCTCAACTCTTCCTGGAAGTCTTCGCGACGAACGGCGTGGGTGCATGCTGCACCTTGTCGCTCCCGCATTTGGGACATTTCAGTTGCACCGTTGCATGTTCTGCGACGTGCTCCGCATGTTCGAACGTTTCACCACAACTTTGGCAACGATACTGGTAGGTCGGCATGCTGATCCTCCCGTACGGATGAATGGGATGCGGGTGCCGTGGCTGCGCGATCATGCGCATTCGGGCGACGTCGGCTCATCTCATTCTAGTTCGTGCGCGGGGTGCGCACATACCATCGTTTGCGCGATCGGACGAAACCGCCAACGAAAATCACGTCGCGGCCATGCCGTCATAATCGCGGCCCTCTTCGCGCGTGGCCAGCAGTTCGAGCAGCGCCGCAGGATCGGCGGGCTTGACGAGATAGTGGTCGACGCCTGCTTCCATCGCCTGCCGCACGTTCTCTTCCTGGCCATAGCCGCTTAGCGCGATCATCAACGCGCGTGGGCAAGCGCTTCCCTGCCGCAGATATCGCGCGAGCTCGTAGCCCGTCATGTCCGGCAGCCCGATGTCGAGCACGACCACGTCGGGCTTCATGTCCGCGGCGACGCCCAATGCGGACTCGCCGTCCGTCGCGCATCGGACGATGTAGCCGTGTATCGCGAGCAGCGCTTCGAGGCTTTCTGCGGAAGCCACGAGATCGTCCACGACGAGAACGCGCGTCACCGCCTTGCGGTTCAGATGGACGACAGTGGCGCGTACGGGCGTGATGCGCTCGGTCATGGTGCCGGGCAAGCGGATCGTAAACTCCGAGCCTTTGCCGAGCCCTTCGCTCCTGCACTGAACGGACCCGCCGTGCAGTTCCGTCAGATGACGGACGAGCGTCAGTCCGATGCCGAGTCCCCCGAGTGAGCGATGCAGCGACGCATCGGCTTGCGCGAAAAGATCGAACACGTGCGGCAGGAATGCCGCGTCGATGCCTTGTCCGTCATCGGCGACGGTAATCGACGCGATGCCGTCGGCAAAGCGCGTCGACAGCGAGATATGCCCGCCTTGCGGCGTGAACTTCGACGCGTTGTTCAGCAGGTTCGCGACGATCTGCGCGAGCCGGACGACGTCGCCATCCACGACAGCATCGACGGCCTCTTCGTCACAGGTCAACGTTTGCGAGTGACGTATGAGATGAGGACGGCTCGTCTCCACCGCCCGGCCGATCACGACGGAAAGCGGCACAGGCGCCTTGCGCAGCGTCACCGTGCCCCTCGCGATACGCGACACGTCCAGCAGATCTTCGACGATGCGAACCATATGCTCGACCTGCGTGCCGACGATCTCGCTCGCCCAGCGGAGCACTTCCGCATCGCCCTTCTTCGCGCTGCGCATCACGGCGGCTGCATTGGCGATCGGCGCGAGGGGATTGCGCAGTTCATGCGCGAGCATCGCGAGGAATTCGTTCTTGCGCCTGTCGCCATCGCGGATCGTCGAAAACAGCAGCGCGTTCTCGAGCGCGATGGCAGCACGGCTGACGAACTCCTGGACGAGCGTGGTCCGCTCGGCGGGCATCGGCCCTGCGGCTGCGCAGAGCACGAGCACGCCCTTCTGGCTGGCCGTCAACAGCGGAAACGCGCTCACACACCGGATGCCTTCGCAAGAGCACGCATCGCCGATGCTTTCGGTAACGAACTCGTCGATACCAGGCTCGTTTTCAGAACTGCTCTCATGCAGCAGTCGATCGACGAAGCGGCTCACGCCGGGAAAGGCCCGCGCGAGCGGGCCGGCTCGGAATGCGGCGAAATCCGGCGGATGCTGATCGTTGCGCCGCGCCGACCTTGCCGTATAGTCCGCGGCGAATTCGCCGATGCCCTTCACTGCGACGAACGCGGTCTCGGCGAGTTCGCCCGATGCAAGCTCCGCGATGCGCTGCAACGTCGTATCGATTTCGAGCGAGCGGGTCAGCACGTGGCTCGCGGCGGCCAGAAAATCGGCGCGTTGCCGCGCGCGCTCGGCAGCCGCCCTGCCCGCTTCCGCACGCACGAACGCTTCGCGTTCTTCCGCGCGCAACAGCAGCTCCTTGTGCATCCGGTGCATTTCCACGAAGACCTTGACCTTCGAGCGCAGAATCTCCGGAACGACGGGCGCGGAAATATAGTCGACGGCGCCCAGCAAATAGGCGCGCTTCATCTCGGACTCGTCGATATATGCGGTCACGAAGATGATCGGCGTGCTGGCCGTGCGCCGGTAAGTGCGCAACAGCGACGCCGTTTCGAGACCGTCCATGCCCGGCATGTTGACGTCGAGCAGGATGACCGCGAAGTTACGCTCCAGCACGGCCTTCAGCGCTTCACGCCCTGACTCGACCGTAATCACGTTCTCACCGAGCTCTTCGAGAATCGTGCGCATCACGAGGTGCTGCTGCGGCAAGTCATCCACGACGAGAATGTTGACGGGTTGCCGCGAGGAGGCGACGGCATTGTCCATTGCGCTCTCCTAGCGATGCAGCCACGCATGAAGCACCGCGAGCAGATCCTCGCGGTTGACGGGCTTCGACAGATAGTCCCACGCGCCCGCTTCGATGCAGCGTTCGCGGTCGCCCTTCATCGCTTTCGCCGTCACCGCGATGATCGGCAGCGTGCGGCCGACTTCGCGCTTGCGGATCTCTCTCGTCGTCGCGAGGCCGTCCATCTCCGGCATCATGATGTCCATCAGAATGATGTCGATCTCGTCGTCCGCTTCGACGAGCCGGATCGCGTCCCTGCCGTTGTCGGCCCAGACATGCTGCATTCCGTGATCCTCGAGGACGGTTGCGAGCGCAAATATATTGCGCATGTCGTCGTCGACGATCAGCGCCTTTCGGCCGGTGAGATCTGCACTCGCGCCATGCAGACTATCGATCACGTCGCGTGCTTCATCGTGTAGCCACTTGCGGTCGAAGTGCAGCGATGCGACTGTCGCATCGAGCAGGCGGCCCATGTCCGAAACGGCCAGCGGCCGGAACGTTTCGATGTCGCGCGCCCATGCGCCCGGCTCTTTCCCGTGCGTCAGCACGACGAACGGCAGCGGCGCGAAAAGTCCTCTGTTCGAGAGCGCCGCCTTGATGTCCTCGAGGCTCGACTCGAACAGTTCCGCGCCGATCGCAACCGCGCCCAGATTCTTGTCGGCAATCCCCGCCATCAACTGCTCGCGTGTTGCCGCAAATACAGGCGCAATCTTGTCGCTCGACAACGACGAGGCGAAGTGCTCGCGCCCGGGCGAATCGGGAAGCGCGACGAGCAGCTTGCGCGGCGTCGTATCGGCGTAGCGGGCCAGCACGGTCAACGCGTCGTCCAGTATTTCGCGGGCCTGGATCGGCTTCGCGAGAAAGGCGAACGCGCCCGCCTGCAATGCGCGCTCGCGCGACTCGTCCGTCGAGATCACGCAGACGGGCATGTGCCGCGTGGCCATATCGTGCTTGAGGCGGCCCAACACACGCCAGCCGTCCATATCCGGCAGGAACAGATCGAGCGTGATGACATCGGGCTTGAACTGATCGGCGAGCGTCAACGCGGGCGCGCCAAGCGGCGTGACGAGCCCCTTGAAGCCGCGCTCGCGCGCCGCATCCAGCAGGAAATGCGCGAACGCCAGATCGTTTTCGACGATCAGCAGCACGCGGTCTCCAGGCATGATGTTGAAGCGGTCGTCTTCGGGCGTGCCCGCCAGTTCGCGCGTTTCGCTGACGACGGTATCGATGAACTCATGCGCCGCAAGCGCGCCGGCCTCGCTCGCGGCGTCGCTTAGGGCGGCCGCAGCATCGTCGCCGGAAACAGAGACGGTCTTTCTCGCGACGCGGCCCATCTCGCCCGACAACGGCAGATAGAGCGTGAAAGTGCTGCCCTTGTTCGGCGAGCTGACGAGCCGGATTTCTCCGCCCAGCAGTTTCGACAATTCGCGGCTGATCGCAAGGCCAAGCCCGGTGCCGCCGTATTTCCGGCTCGTGCTGCCATCGGCCTGCTGGAATGCCTCGAAGATGATCTGCTGCTTGTCCGCCGAAATGCCGATGCCCGTGTCGGACACCGAGAACGCAATGACCTCTTTCGCGCGATTGAGCCCTTCGTTGTCCGCGTTCCATCCGCCGAATACTTCTTCGATCGATAACGTGACATGCCCGCGATGCGTGAATTTGAATGCGTTCGACAACAGGTTCTTGAGAATCTGCTGCAAGCGCTTGATGTCGGTGTGGAACGACGCAGGCAGACGCGTGCCGAGATGGATCACGAAGTCCACGTTGCGCGCTTCGGCGACGTGGCGGAACGTGCGCTCGACATACGACATGAGATCGGCGAGGCGATGTTCGGCGAAGTCCATCACCACCGTTCCCGACTCGATCTTCGACAGATCCAGAATGTCGTTGATCAGCATGAGCAGCTCGTTGCCCGACGAGTGTATCGTTCTGGAGAACTCGATCTCTTTCGTCGACAGATTGCCTTCGGGGTTCTTGCACAACTGATCGGAAAGAATGAGCAGGCTGTTGAGCGGCGTGCGCAACTCGTGCGACATGTTGGCCAGGAATTCCGATTTGTACTTCGACGTCAGCGCGAGCTGCTTTGCTTTTTCTTCTAGTGCCTGGCGCGCCTGCTCGACTTCGGTGTTCTTGCGCTCGACTTCCTGATTCTGATGCGCGAGAAGCCGTGCCTTTTCCTGCAGTTCTTCGTTGGTCTGCTGCAGTTCTTCCTGACGGCTCTGCAATTCATGCGCGAGCGACTGCGATTGCTTGAGCAGATTTTCCGTTCTCGTGTTGGCCTCGATCGTATTGATGACGATGCCGATGCTCTCCGTCAGCTGATCGAGAAACGCGAGGTGAGTGGGATTGAAGCACTCGGACGAAGCGAGTTCGATCACGCCCTTCACCTGCCCTTCGAACACGATGGGGAGCACGAGAACATTGTGCGGCACGATGCTGATCAGCCCGGACGTGATGCGGATGTTGTCGGCGCCGGACGGCTCCAGCAGAATCTTGCGACGCTCGACTGCGCATTGGCCGATGAGTCCTTCGCCCAGTTGCACGCGCTTGCCATGCGACAGATGACCACTCGACGCATAGCTCGCCATGAGCCGCAACGACGCGGCATCGTCGGACGAATCGAGCACGAAGAACTCGGCCTGCTGAACGCCGACCACGGGCGCGAGTTCTGAAAGGATCAACTGGCCGACGGCGACGAGATCCTTCTGCCCTTGCAGCATGCGGCTGAACTTGGCGAGGTTCGTCTTGAGCCAGTCCTGTTCGGTGTTGACCTGCGTCGTGTCCTTCAGGTTGCGGATCATCTCGTTGATCGTGTCCTTCAGGGCCGCGACTTCGCCGAGCGCCTCGACGGTGATCGACCGTGTGAGGTCGCCCTGCGTGACGGCCGTCGCCACTTCGGCGATGGCCCGCACCTGCGTCGTCAGATTCGCCGCAAGCTGGTTGACGTTTTCCGTCAGCCCCTTCCACGTCCCCGACGCGCCCGGCACCTTGGCCTGGCCGCCGAGCTTGCCCTCGACGCCGACCTCGCGCGCCACGGTCGTCACCTGATCGGCGAACGTCGCGAGCGTATCCGTCATGCTGTTGATCGTGTCCGCGAGCGCCGCGATCTCGCCTTTCGCTTCCACCGTCAGCTTGCGCGCGAGGTCGCCGTTCGCGACGGCCGTCACGACCTTCGCGATGCCGCGCACCTGGCTCGTCAGGTTGCCCGCCATGAAGTTCACGTTGTCGGTCAGATCCTTCCACGTGCCCGCGACACCCTGCACGTAGGCCTGGCCGCCGAGCTTGCCTTCCGTGCCGACTTCGCGCGCCACGCGCGTCACTTCCGATGCGAACGAGCGCAACTGGTCGACCATTGTGTTGATCGTGTTCTTCAGCTCCAGAATCTCGCCCTTCACGTCGACGGTGATCTTCTTCGACAGATCGCCCGCTGCAACGGCCTTGGTCACGTCCGCAATATTGCGCACCTGCGCCGTCAGATTGCCCGCCATGAAGTTCACGTTGTCGGTCAGATCTTTCCACGTGCCCGCAACGCCTTGCACATCGGCCTGGCCGCCGAGCTTGCCTTCCGTGCCCACTTCGCGCGCAACACGCGTCACTTCCGATGCAAACGAGCCGAGCTGATCGACCATCGTGTTGATCGTGTTCTTCAGTTCGAGAATCTCGCCCTTCACGTCGACGGTGATCTTCTTCGACAGATCGCCCGCTGCAACGGCCTTGGTCACGTCCGCAATATTGCGCACCTGCGCCGTCAGATTGCCCGCCATGAAGTTCACGTTGTCGGTCAAATCCTTCCACGTGCCCGCGACGCCCTGCACGTCCGCCTGGCCGCCGAGCTTGCCTTCCGTGCCGACTTCGCGCGCGACGCGCGTCACTTCCGATGCGAACGAGCGCAACTGATCGACCATCGTGTTGATCGTGTTTTTCAGTTCGAGTATTTCGCCTTTGACGTCGACGGTGATCTTCTTCGACAGATCGCCGGCCGCGACGGCAGTCGTCACCTCGGCGATATTGCGCACCTGTGCCGTCAGATTGCTGCCCATCGAATTGACCGAGTCGGTCAGATCTTTCCATGTACCCGCAACGCCTTGCACGTCCGCCTGGCCGCCGAGCTTGCCTTCCGTGCCGACTTCGCGCGCGACGCGCGTCACTTCCGATGCAAATGAACTGAGCTGATCCACCATCGTATTGATCGTGTTCTTAAGCTCCAGAATCTCGCCCTTCACATCGACGGTGATCTTCTTCGACAGATCACCCGCTGCAACGGCCGTCGTCACTTCGGCGATATTGCGTACCTGTGCCGTCAGATTGCTGCCCATCGAATTGACCGAGTCGGTCAGATCTTTCCATGTACCGGCAACGCCCTGCACCTCCGCCTGGCCGCCGAGCTTGCCTTCCGTGCCGACTTCACGCGCGACACGCGTCACTTCCGATGCGAACGAGCGCAACTGGTCGACCATTGTGTTGATCGTGTTCTTCAGCCCGAGTATTTCGCCCTTCACATCGACGGTGATCTTCTTCGACAGGTCGCCCGCCGCGACGGCCGTCGTCACCTCGGCGATGTTGCGCACCTGTGCCGTCAGATTGCTGCCCATCGAATTGACCGAGTCGGTCAGGTCCTTCCATGTGCCGGCGACGCCCTGCACCTCTGCCTGGCCGCCGAGCTTGCCTTCCGTGCCGACTTCACGCGCGACGCGCGTCACTTCCGACGCAAACGAACGCAGCTGATCGACCATCGTATTGATCGTGTTTTTCAGTTCGAGTATTTCGCCCTTGACGTCGACAGTGATCTTCTTGGACAAGTCGCCTGTTGCAACCGCGACCGTGACCTCTGCGATGTTGCGCACCTGGCTCGTGAGATTGCCCGCCATGAAGTTCACGTTGTCGGTCAGATCCTTCCACGTGCCCGCGACGCCCTGCACGTCCGCCTGGCCGCCGAGCTTGCCCTCCGTGCCCACTTCGCGCGCGACGCGTGTCACCTCCGACGCGAACGAGCGCAGCTGATCGACCATCGTGTTGATCGTGTTCTTCAGTTCGAGTATTTCGCCTTTGACGTCGACAGTGATCTTCTTCGACAGATCGCCGGCGGCGACGGCCTTCGTCACTTCGGCGATGTTGCGCACCTGGCTCGTGAGATTGCCCGCCATCGAGTTGACCGAATCGGTCAGGTCTTTCCACGTGCCGGCGACGCCCTGCACGTCGGCCTGGCCGCCGAGCTTGCCTTCCGTGCCGACCTCGCGCGCGACGCGCGTCACTTCGACGGCAAACGTGCCGAGCTGCTCGACCATCGTGTTGATCGTCTTGGCCGTGTGCAGGAACTCGCCCTGCAACGCACGGCCATCTGCTTCGAGCGCCATGCTCTTCGAAAGATCGCCCTGCGCGACCGCGCCGATCACCCGGGCGACTTCGCTCGTCGGATGAACGAGGTCGGCGATCAGCGAATTCACCGCATCGATCGAATCGCCCCAGAAGCCGCGCGCATACGGAAGCGCGGCGCGCTCCTTCAGCCGTCCTTCCTTGCCGACCACCCGGCTCAAACGGCCGAGTTCTTCGGACATGCAGATGCTCTGCTCGACAACATCGTTGAAGACTTGCGCGACTTTGCCGTGCATGCCCGTCCAGTCCGCCGGCAACGAAACGGCCTCTCCTTTTTGCAAGGCAGCCAGCGCGGCGAGCACTGTTCTTGTGCATTCGTGAGCGGTCGTCACACTGTCGAACAGCTGATTCACCTGGGACGTGCTATCGAGCCAGACGCCTGCCAGCGCATCGCTACTGACCGCGACTTCCTTCGGCAGGAAGCCGGGACCGGACAGACGCCTCGACATCTTGCCGATGTCCTGCGCGACGCGCCCCGTCTGCGAAGACAACAGATTGAATTCGGACGCAACTTTACCGGCGTCGCCTTCCCAGTCATCCGGCAGACGATATGACGTGTCTCCCCGGCGCAGCGCATTTAGCGCAGCAGCGATATGGGCAAGCTGATCATTGGATTGCTGCGGTGACTCGACTGCGAACGTGTCCATGCGTTCCTCACCTGTCACAAATAAGCGGCTTTATTCTCGTTTTGAATTGCGTGCTTTCACAAACTTCTTGGGTCTATGTCTTTGCTCTATTTCCACCGGAGTCGCGTCTGGGCAGGCGAACGCCTGCACCGGGCAAGCTGGATGCCCAGCAAGCATAGACGTTACCAGCTATACGCATGCATCGGGAGGCACGCCGCTATTAAATTTGTCGTGAGCTTCCAGGCTGACGTCGACGCACGCAACAAAGAATAGATGAATCCCCGGTGAAATGTTAAAGGTGGATTACAAGCTGTGATCCAGCCTAAAGATAACCGGTACTTGTTTCCGGTTTTTTTTAAAGACCCGTATTTTTTTCTTGAGCATGTCGAGCCGACTTTGCTTAAGAATAAAAAAGCCCGGCGATTGCCGGGCAAGCAAAGCATTCGAGTCATCGCCGCCAGACCTCGGCGGCGAATCCTCGATGTCACTTCATATTATTGGCCCGTGTAGCCAACAGGAACCGTCGAATTGTTCTTCGCAACGGTCGCGTTGTTCGACACGATGTACTGCGGCACTTCCGTCAGCGTCAGCGACACCTGGCCGTTCGAGTAGGGAACCGTCGTGGTATTGCCGTAGCCATCAATCTTCGTCACGTTGCCCGACGTACCCGGATTGTCGACCTGCAGCGAATAGCCGGTCGAATACGTCTGGCTGTACGTGCCATTGCTCGTCGGCCACTGGCTGTTGCTGTGCGCCCATGCGGCCGTCACGACCTTGCCGTCGCCGAGCTGCTGGAAGGCATACGCGAACGTACCCCCCGGCGTGCCCTTGACGCGGCCCAGCGTGTTCGTGCCGTCGAGCACGCGGGTCATCGTTGCGAAGGCCATCGCTTCAGGCTTCGGCGACAGATTCGACGCACCGAACGCGCCCTGCGCGTTGT